>JAAHFN010000057.1 GCA_010672965.1 Oscillatoria sp. SIO1A7 | reverse complement strand
GGGGTGTGGGGTGTGGGGTGTGGGGTGTCGGGTGTGGGGTGTCGGGTGTCGGGTGTCGGGTGTGGGGTGTCGGGTGTGGGGTGTGGGGTGTCGGGTGTCGGGTGTCGGGTTTCCTCAACCTAATAAATAAAAAATATAAAACTCAAACCTCTCAAGCTAAGAACTCTCAAGCTAAGAAGTCTCAAGCTAAGAACTTAAAACTTAAAACTTAAAACTCTTCCATGCCTCCGTTTAACTCGGTTCTGCGACGGTACGCGCCTCCTACTTGCACTTTAGAAATTATGGCGAGACGATCGCCTCTGTCTGAATGGACGGGCAAGCCAGTTCTCAAGGAACTAAAATTTAGACTCAGTTTCGAGCAGTCCCAGGAATCTGTAGAAAAAAAACTAAAACCCTTGGTAATTCGGGGCGATCGCGACCAGCTAGAAGAATTATATGAAGCGATCGCGGCCTACTTGCAAAACTTCCTCTATCCCGGCGGCCAAGATGGCGTAAGCTCGCTATTGAGATTAGAACCGGAACTGTCGCCAGTGGCAGAGGAGATTACGCCAGTGGCAGAGGAGACTACGCCAGTGGCAGAGGAGATTACGCCAGTGGCAGAGGAGACTATGCCAGTGGCAGAGGAAAATGTCGTTTCTCTAGAAATGAATTTTTCTTCTAGGAACGCGAACGCAATTTATTTAGAACAGCGAGGTATGCTCGCTCATAATTTATTTCTAGGTTCCTTAGCTACGGAGGAATCGGGAGCGACGATTTCCCTAGGCACTCTACAATTATTCGACCTAGCGACAGCCCTTGATGCCTATGCAGCGGAAATAATGGCTTTACCAAATCTGCGCGGGGCTAGCAAGTCTTGGTGGCATGGATCGGGATTGCAGATAGCGGCGATCGCTCTAGTTACGGTGGGTGTAAGTGCTGCGGCGGTTCGACTTATAGAGCAAAATCCCTCGATTCTACAAATCTCCTCGGCACCAGATATAACATCAGAAACAACTACGAAGGATAATCTAGAATCTATCTCCAAACCCCAGTCGGAGAAAAGATTAGAAGAGTCAGAAGAGTCAGAAGATTCAGAAGAGTCAGAAGACTTAGAAAAGAAAGAAGACTTAGAAGACAGCATAACGGAAGAAGAGGCGATCGCTTCTGTACCGAACGGCCAAGGGATATCTAGCAATACGCCAGTCCCAGAGCCAGTCCCAGAGCCAGTCCCAGAGCCAGAGCAGGGGACAGACTCAACTGCAGGCTCGGCCTCAGCTCCAAAGACAAATCCAGAGGAGGCGATCGATAATCCTGGTCAAGGACTACAGCAGCCAATAACAACAGAAAAAATAACGACAGAGCAGCCGCCGAGTCCCCCTGCCGCTATACCTCAGCCTCTACCGAAACCAGCTCGGGTTCCCCAGGTTACAGAAATTTATCCCGTGCCTCCAGCATCTTCGCCTAATTCCGAAACCCCAGAGATTCCCCCGCCAAAATCCGACCCTCGGGCTCAAAGTTCTAGTTCCGATCGCCCTAGAGAGGTTTCCCCTCCTAAAACTCCCGAGACAGAATCCGTCTTAATAGATCCTTCATCTACAACAGAGTCTGCACCGGCAAAACCACCAACAGAATCTGCACCAGCAAAACCAGCAACAGAATCTGCACCAGCAGCAGAATCTGCACCAATAATCGAAAATGCGACCAAACCTGGCGATCGCAATACCGATAGCAACCAAATACCAGAAGCATCATCAGAACCAGAATCTGCACCAATAATCGAAAATGCGACCAAACCTGGCGATCGCAATACCGATAGCAACCAAATATCAGAAGCATCATCAGAACCAGAATCTGCACCAATAATCGAAAATGCGACCAAACCTGGCGATCGCAGTACCGATAGCAACCAAATATCAGAACCAGCAACAGCAGAACCAGAATCGGCAGAGCCAGAGAGCCAAAATAGACCCAAACCGGGCGATCGCAATACCGATAAAAATGAAATAAACGAATCGGTAGAACCGCCACCTATTCCCGAGACAGCTTTGGCTCGGGACTCTAGCAGCGAGAGAGAATCTCGTTCCTCCCAGCGAGATGGGCAGGGCGATCGGAGACGAACCGACGAAAACTCTGGCGAAAACTCTGGCGAGAACTCTGGCGAGAACTCTGGGGAGAACTCTGGGGAGAACTCTGGCGATAATTCTGGCGATAACTCTGGCGATAATTCTGGCGATAATTCTGGGGATAACTCTGGGGATAACTCTGGCGATAATTCTGGGGATAACTCTGGCGATAATTCTGGCGATAACTCTGGGGAGAATGCGATCGCTTCGGGAGATTCTGGAGAAGTCGCCAGCGGTGCTAGGTCTTTGAGACAACGTCCTAGAGCTTCCTCGGGGGATATTCAAAGCGATGTTTCTGTTGGAGAAAATGAGAGCGAATCTGCTAAAGATACTGGCTCTTTTTTCGGCGACCCTCCCCAAGTAGCGCAGGCTCGGGAATACTTTCAAGAACGCTGGCAGCCTCCCGATGGCTTTAGCGAAACTCTGGAATATCGTCTCATCCTGAATCCAGAAGGGACTATTAAAGATGTAGTCCCTTTGGGCAAGGCTTCTGAAACTCATTTGGAAATTAGCAACATACCCTCCCTGGGACAATCTTTTGTTTCGCCGCTCCAAGAGCAACAAGTCCTAGGGATTCGCGTAGTTCTCAAGCCCGATGGTACGGTTGAAGCCTTTCCCGACAACAGCGATTAAATTGGCGAACGGGACCAGGCAAGGGAGCAGGGGAGTGTGGGGAGTGTGGGGAGAGAGGGAGACCGGGGGACATGGGGACTGGGGGACATGGGGATCGAGAAAAATGGGAACCGGGTGAGGGAGAGAAACTTGTCTCCAAGTCTCCAAGTCTCCAAGTCTCCAATTCCCACGGTCCCCATTTCCCCAAGTCCCCGTTCTCTCGGTCCCCCAGTCCTTTGCTCATATGCCAATAAAAAATTTTCAAATCGGGGGTGAAACCCCTTATATATGTGTTATATTGAATTTATTAGATGCACCCTGATGGCAAGCGCCCGAGAAAGCGGGCGTTTTTTTTTGCCTTGAAAATATGTAGCGACAATTTAATGCGGACCTCTTTGGCTGCGATCGGCTTTCAGTCCTGTTTTTATGACTTACGCAAATAGTCGGCTTGATACGCTACATCTAGAGTCTGGTGCGCCTAACGCACACTACAATAAGATTCATTGCGTAAGTCATAAAAAAATTTTTTCAAATTTTCCAAAATGATGGGTCAAACCCCTCATTTTGGTGTTATATTAGATCTTGTAGATGCACCCTGATGGCAAGCGCCCAAAAAAACGGGCGTTTTTTTTTTGACTTGAAAAATTTAATGTGCGACTAACTGTTTGGTTGTATGTAGTGCAATGCTCAATCGGTCGTTGAAGCCAAAAGCGGGCTAATGCCGAGGCTTCTAGCCTCCACATACCATCTGTCACCCGAGAGCGATCGTTTTGGTAGGTCCCGCCTGTACCTCCCGTCTCTCCCGCTCTAAGGGACCTTTCGGAAGAGAAAGTTTTAAGTTTTAAGTTTTGAGGTTTGAATTTTGAGTTGAAGTTTTTTTTTGGAACAAGGCAAGATTGTCAATTCCTCATGGCCAATTCCCGCTCTGCAGGTACGGCGCTGAATGCCCAATCTTGAAACTCTAACCTTGAAGCTAAAAAACTTAAAACTCTCAAGCGCTCGAACTCAAAACTCAAAACTTAAAACTCAAAACTCTACTGCACGGCTAAGGGTTTAGGCCGAGTTTGGGCGCGGAAGCTAGAGAGTGCCCGGGTATAGAAGGGGTCTTGTTCCGATGCGATCGCTTCTGGATTAGAAGAGAGGCGCTGCTGTTGTTCCAGAGTTAAGTCAATTGTGATATCGGGAGTAATTCCCTTCTGGGAAATATCCGTACCGTTGGGGGTATAGTAATGAGCTATTGTCACCGCCAAGCCAGAGCCGTCCGATAGCTGATGGACTGACTGAACTAGAGCTTTACCGAAAGTTTGAGAGCCGATAATCGTAGCGCGCCCGTTATCTTTTAGGGCTCCAGCTAATATTTCGCTAGCGCTGGCAGAATTACCATCGACTAAAACTGCTAAAGGCAGTTTTGTCAGCGCCGTGCGATTGGCTTCAAAATCATGGCTTTTTTCCTGTCGGTTCACCGTGCGGACAATAGCACCGCGATCCACCCACATCTGAGCAATTTCAACGCTGGCGTATAATAAGCCGCCGGGGTTGCCTCGCAGATCTAGGACAAAAGCATCGACATTGCGATCGCTTAGTTCCTCAATCGCCTTGCGCATTTGCTTTGCAGAATGGGAGCTAAACTCATCCAACTGGATATAGCCAATTTTACTAGCGCCTTCTTCTTTAAGGGTATAGTGAACTGCTGCCACTTCAATTCGAGCGCGAGTCAGAGCCAGCTCGAAGTCGTCGCCCCCCGGTCGAGAAATCTTAAGCTCGACTTCAGTTCCCACTGGACCTCGTATCAGCTTAGCTGCTTCTTCGACATTCATGCCAATTGTGGATCGATTGTCTATTGCTAAGATTTCATCCCCTGCTTTGATACCCGCCCTTGACGCCGGGGAATTTTCCATCGGTTCCACCACCACAATCCGTCCTTTTCGAGTATCGAGTTTTAGGAGCATCCCCACCCCAGAAAGTTCGCCCGCTGTTTTATTTGTTAATTGTCGATACTCGGTCGGGTCTAAAAACCGCGTGTAAGGATCGTTCAAGTCTGCTAAAGCTCCCCTTACTGCCTCGTAGGCTTGTTCCTGGGAAGAATATTCGCGATCTAGCAGGCTGACTCTTTTTGCTTGCCAATCCACTTGATTAAAAGTGCCATCCACATAATGCTGGTTAACAATTTGCCAGACTTCATCTACAATCGTTTTTGGACTATCTTGTAGCGCTGCTAAACCAGTGCGACACCAAGCCGCACCCCACAACGACAGAGTAGCAGCTGCAGCGATCGCTCCAGTCAACAGGGTTTTTTGGAGGCGTGTTTTTTGGAGGCATTCGGCGCGTTTGGGGGATTGATTCTTTGCCATTTAGATTTGACTCTCTTTTGGGGTGGACTGCAACAGCCTTTTGTCTGTAGCTTATTGGCAGCTATGCCTTTGGAAAAGCTGGTGTTTTAGTGTGTGGGAGCGACTCTTACGGTCATAAAACTGTTACGGGACCTATCGAACCGTAACAAAAAATAAACTGATATCCAGAGCTAGCCACGGCCATAGCTAGCAAAACAGAGCTTTACTATGTTTGAAGTAGAGGCAAATATTTTTAATATATTCCGGCTCAGTAAAAGGCGAGCCAATGCTTACACCCTCTTCTATTTAACTGACTCGAATCAACACCTCTGGAGTTTCCCGACCCCGAGTTAGTATTCTAGCGAGACCCTATTTGCCTCCCTCGCGAGGGCAAAGGTCCTCACATAAACATAACGCGATCTATAACGCAAACAGAGTATAAATACTCAATTTGTCCATTGAAAGGCGGGTAAAAACTCCAGCTAATCTTCAGTGTAGCTAAAATAAACAAGAGCGACAGCGATCGAGAGCAAAGCTACCTAGATACCCGGAGAGACTGGATTGTGGCATGGGGAATTGGGCATGGGGAATGGGGCATGGGGCATGTTCGCATTGGGCATGTTCGCATTGGGAATGGGGCATGTTCGCATTGGGCATTGGGCTAAAATTTAGGAAAAGGTGCGGATTTGCAAGAATTAAGGAGACTTATGAGAAAGAATGTACCGCTTCCCCTCCTGGGAGGGTTGGGGGTGGGTTCTTACCCGGTCGCAGTACCCACCCCCAACCCCCTCCCGAGAGGCCTCCCGAGAGGGGGCAGAAGCTCCGATCCATAAGGTACTTTTATTACCAGAAATCACCTAAACAAAATTATCCTTAAATTTCGATGGGAGCCTCCCACTTCCCACAACTCCCACCATGCCCAATGCCCCATTCCCATATATATAAGAAGCTATTGTGGAATCTAAAGTCAAAACGGAAATCAGACCGGGATTGGGTCTAGCGAGTAATCTGGCGATCGCTCTATTAGCTTTCGCTGGTATCGTTGCCATGCAGCTTCCGCGACAGCAGGGGGCAGACGTTCGGATGCTAGACCCGGAGCTAGCGGAGCAACAAGAAGCAATACAACTAGAATTAATAGAGCGATTGCCTACTTTGGGCTTCGATAATTTAATAGCAGATTGGGCTTTTTTAAAATTTCTCATCTATTTCGGCGACGACCAAGCGCGAGCTAAGACCAACAGCTACGCGCTAAACGATGACTATTTTGACCTAATCTCTAAAAGAGACCCCCGCTTTACCGAAGCTTATTTATTTATTTCCACTGCAGTGTCCTTTTCTCAAGGGAAACCAGAAATTGCTATAGAGCTGATGGAGCGAGCGATCGCTGCTGCCAATCCAGAGCGAGACAAGAGAGCCTACCTGCTCTGGCGCTACAAAGGCATAGACAAATTACTTCTCCTCGGCGATATTCCCGGCTCGATTCGCGCCCATGAAATGGCAGCGGAATGGGTCAAAGGCACTCCCGATGAGGCGCTAGCTACACCATTCCAGCAAATGGCGGCTTTCCTGAAAGGCAACCCCAATAGCGAAAACGTCCGTTTCTGGGCTTGGAGCGACGTTTATTACAATGCCCTTAACGATAAGGTTCGCCAAAAAGCAGAAGAAGAACTATTGAAGTTGGGCGCTACCAAAAAAGTCGAGCCAAATGGTGAGGTTAGTTTTGTTAGACGCCGATCCGAGTCTGAGGACAAGCAATGAAATGGAAAGACCAGCCAAAAAATAGGCCAAAAAACCGGCCAAAAAACCGGCAATGGCAGCGCAGAGTTTTTTGGCTAGCTTTAGCGCCCTTAGTCGGTTGGGCAATACTTTCCTGGAGCTGGCTGCTTTTTGTGGATTGGGGAGCTATGCGATCGGCAGCTAAAAATCCGGCGGATGCTATTTTAGTCTTGGGAGGTAGCATTGCTCGGGAAATTTACGTTACTAAACTGGCTAAAGACAATCCCCAAATTCCTATTTTAATTTCCAGCGGCTCCCAAGAGCCCTGCATCAAATTTATTTTTGAGCGGGAACTAGCACCGCAAGATCGAGTTTGGTTGGAAAAATGTGCTAAATCTACTTTTGGCAACTTTTATTTTAGCGTCCCGATTCTCAAACAGTGGGGCACCCGTAAGGTAAAAATTATTACTTCTCCCACCCATTTACCCAGAGCCAAGTGGCTGGCACAGATTCTGTTCGCCGCTCGGAATATTTGGGTAGAAGTAGAGCTAGTACAGGAGCAAGGAATTCCCGGCAATCGGGAGTCCGGTTTAAAAACTATATTAGATGTCGGGCGCAGCTTAATCTGGGCGACTATTTCCCAAGTCTATTCCCCTCCCCAATGCTCGGCAACGACCAAGATAACAGAAGTTAACCTGAATGATTGGTGCCAAAAAGGGTTCAAATGCGAATACCAAGGACAGGTGAAAAAAGCAGGGAAATGCGATAATTAATGAGAGTGTAGGGTGTAGGGTGTAGGGTGTAGGGTGTAGGGTGTAGGGTGTAGTGTGTAGGGTGTAGGGTGTAGGGTTTAGGGTGTAGGGTGTAGTGGCAAGGCGACGCTTAAAATTGTGGGTTAGATACCCCCAAACCCACCTTAAAAAGGGGGGCTATTGAGGTAGTTGGCCACAATTTTAAGCTGGACGCGCCAGTAGGGCATAAACGGCAAAATAGCTTATTTCAAATCCAGTTAGTTACTCATAAAATCCGGTAGGGGCGGTGCCCCCGTGCCCGCCCCGTGCCCGCTCCAAGCCAATCGGGGTAGGCACGCTTTTTTAGAGGGATTAAACGGATCCGATACAACAATTTATGAAATTCTTTCTTCGAGCAATTTATAACATTCAGCTACAGGAGAGCGTTTTTCCAGAGCTGCAACCAAGGCTTCGTAAGCATCTTGATTGGATTCTATCAAAGTCCGAGCTTGTAGAGAATGAAAGCGAGCTTTGCTATTGGCATCTTCCATAGCGCTATTTTTAATTGCTTTTAAAACAGCTTGCAGCTTTGCCCTATCTTCTGCCCCTCCTTCAGCATTGCCATATGCCAAGGTTTCCGCTGCAATCCCAGCCATCCAAACGGTGCAATATTTATCTAGTAAATCGTAGCGCAGCTTTCCTTTCTGAAGTTGGGAGAGTAATTCTGCATCCTCGAAGCGAACTCCCCCTTGGGCTTTTTGTCCTTGCTTAAAAGCTTCCCAAGCATTAAGGGCGTAACCAGCAATGGGAATACCTAATAGGTAAGCAACCAAAAAATGGCCAGCTTCATGGCGAGCAACCCGCTTTTGCCGCTCGGGAGACTGGCGATCGAACAAGTCTAAAAGTAAAGTTGCCCCTTGACTTTCCCAGGCAAGAGTATCTGCAGTAGCCAATACCAAGATACCAAAGGTAACTGCAGCGGGCAATGCCGGAGGATAAGGCAATACTGGTTCTAGTAAAACGGAAAAAGTAAGGACAAAGATGCTAATGGCAAGGACATTCAGGGATATTTGATTCATTGGCTTTGGCCGCTCTTCGATACACCTATATGTTTGAATGATTAGCTTTATAAAAAGCCTGCTAAAAAATTATGGCTAGATTGTAGGTTTGTAGTCAGTATTTTCCTAGACTAGATGAGACTGGATGCAGCTATTCTTGCTTGTTGCGGGCTTTGTAGAAGAGTTCCAGGCTGTGGCGATCGCCCACAAAGCGCCAATGCCAGGGTTCGTAAGCTACCCCCTGAGGGTTATTTTTCGGAAATGACAGCTCAAAACTATAGGAAGAAGCATTTGCATCAAGCCATTTAAAAGCCTTGGTTTTTTCAAAGCTTTCCATCACATCCGTGGCTGGCACATCGCCATCGCCAATATCTATAGCATAGCCCGTGTGATGCTCGCTATATCCTGGAGGAGCGCTCACTTGGGCTCTTTCTTGATTTGCTTGTTTGCGCTGTTCCTTAATTTCAAAAAACAAATAGTCTTGATCCTCTACGCTGCGAAACCCCGAAATCGGTCTCAAAATAATATTCTCGCGTCGCGCTGCTTCTTCCATTTCTAGAAAAGCATCAGCCGCAGCAGTTCGCAGTTTAATGCTGCCATCGTAAACGATCGCCTTGAGTTCTTCGGGCGGAGCCTCGTCGTAAGCAAAATGTCCGAGTAGCCCATCTTCGCTCTCCGAGTTGCTAGTAGAATTCTCTGCCGATGGATCCTCAGAAGCTGAGTTCGAGGAATTCTCGGCAACCGGCGTGAGAGTAGTCGGGTTATTTTCTCGCTCTGCGGTTACTGGAGCTTGCAAAGTCTGCGAGCCAAACCAAGCTCCCAAGCCAAGCGCCAAAGCTACCAATCCCACAACCCCCCCTATAAAAGCGAGCGACTTCGACTCAGACTCGGGTTTCGCGGGCACATCGATGGGATTGTCCCGTACTGCCTGGGGGATATCTCCTTGGGTCCGAGCCCCGGGCTTTAATGTTTTTGCAGACAAACCGGCTTTATCCAAAAGACCTACTCCTTTAGTTAAGTTCAATTATAACTATTAGACTGGGACTAACCTAGTAATTTTAGCGGTTAGCTTTTAGCTTATGCCGGGGGACCTTCGCTATAGATGCTTTTCGCTACAGGACGCGCTACAGGACACCCACACAGGACTTACGCTTGCCTGTCCATATCTAGTATTTGTAGGGGCAATCCCCCCGTGGTTGCCCCAATCGATAGTGTCGTTGCGTAAGTCCTGCCACAGTCCAAGCCGATGGCGGCCCCATACCCCAGGCGATCGCCTTGCTAAAAGCTGATGGCTGACAGCTAATTGCTTACTGCTATAAGCCGATCGCCGATCGCTGGCATAAGCTTGCGCCACTGCGGGGCAGCAAGAACTAAACCCTAACTGCCGAATGCTTCTTACTCAGTTCCTCAATTTTAAGTTGGTCGTAGATTTCAAAAGGTTGATTAATCCAGGGATTGTCGGGCAAGTAATCTATATAGTAATCCGGTTTAAATTTAGAGCAAGCCTTATACCATAGGACGCCAGTACGGATTTCCTGGATATCGGCACTATAATGTTGCTTTAGCCAGCCTAGGGTTTGCTCTAGAGAGACGCCAGAATCTACTAAGTCATCCACTAAGAGAACTCTCCTACCCAGGCTATCTCCGATCGCGGTCAAATGGCTCGCTATTTTTAAACTTCCGCGCAGTCTATCTCCAGAGCCGCCGTATGAAGAAATGGCTAAAATTGCCAGGGGTTTTTCATAAATGCGGGAGAGCAGGTCGCCCACCCGCAATCCACCCCGGGCAAGACATAAAATTTGGTCGAACTCCCAACCGGATTGATAAACTAGGACGGCAAGTTCTTCTATTTTTTCGCGATACTCTGGCCAAGAGATATGAAGATCTGGCATATCTAGTTCTAACTAATACAATATTTTTCAGTTAAGCAGGCTGCTGGGCATGGGGCATGGCGCATCGGGCATCGGGCGAAGATTACAGCATTTATAGCGTTTCTCAAATAAGTGTAATAAACGATCGGACCCTAGAAATGTAGGGGCGACAGCATCATGAGCGACAATCTCGCACGCTCCTAACGGCAACCCTCATATTGGGATGCTTCGCCCCAGACACCTTACATCAATTTGAGAACCGCTATAGTTTTCTTTTATCTATAGCATAGATATAGCAATCATAAATTATTCGCCGTATCTGAGAAATCCAGGTCGATACCCCAGAGCTGTAGAATGTCTTGAGTTTTATGAAATCCTTCGATCGCCCCTTGTGTCATTCTAAAAGAGCGATCGCTCTTGGGTAGTTTTGAATAGTTTTGCAATTTTTTCCCATGCGAACATGCGAACATGCGAACATGCGAACATGCCCATAGTTAGGGTGTAGGGTGTAGGGTGTAGGCAAAAGATGAAAGATGCTTATACTCCCCTCGTCTCCTTCTTCTTCTCCCCTTCTTCTCCCTACACCCTACACCCCACACCCCACACCCTAGTTTTTAGCCCCATGCGAACATGCCCCCTTAGTTCAATATGACGAACAATTCAGGAAATTCAAGTTCATCTTCTAGGCAGGCGACTGCGCCTCCTCTCGACTTCTGGACCAAGTTAGCTTTTGGAGCCGGGGACCTGGGAACGGCCATAACTGCTAATCTGATGGTATTTTATATGATGTACTTCTTTACCAATGTCGCCGGTCTGCCAGCGGGGTTAGCAGGCTGGATTCTGATGATTGGTAAGATTGGCGATGCCGTAAACGACCCGGTTGTAGGGATACTCAGCGATAGGACGCGATCGCGCTGGGGTCGCCGCTATCCCTGGATGATTTTTGGCGCCATTCCCTTTGGGATCTTTTTCTTTTTGCAATGGATCGTTCCTCACTTCAGCAGCGATCCAATTGTCAATCGATGGGCTTTATTTTGGTATTATACAATAATCGCGCTTTTATTTAACATAGCTTATACGGCCGTTAGTTTACCTTATGCCGCCCTGACCCCAGAGCTGACCCAAGACTACAACGAGCGTACCAGCCTCAATAGCTTTCGTTTTGCTTTTTCTATTGGCGGTAGCATTTTATCATTAGTCCTAGCTGGAATTGTTTTTAGCCAAATCAAAGATCCAATCCAGCAGTATATTGTTGTGGCTGGGATATGTGCGGTAATTTCGGTAGTCCCGGTCTATTGGTGCTTTTTGGGAACTCGCGATCGCGCTAAGTTTTTTTCTAGTAGTTCCAGCTTTAGTAGCGCCGAGCCAAAAGAAGCCGAAAGTCTCTCTATTGTAAAACAGTTAAAAATCGCTTTTAGCAATCGTCCCTTTTTGTTTGTTATTGGTATTTATCTTTGTTGTTGGCTGGCGGTACAGCTCACTGCATCTATCCTCCCCTATTACGTCGTCAATTGTATGGGGCTTGAAGAATCGCAGTTTCCGCAAGTGGCGATCGCCGTTCAAGGTACTGCCTTGGTCATGCTCTTTTTCTGGCGATGGACGAGCGATCGCATTGGTAAAAAAGCCACCTACTTTATAGGCACGGGCTTCTGGATGATTGCTCAAGCTGGCTTATTTTTTCTCCAACCCCAACAAATTGCCCTCATGTACGTTTTAGCAGGAATGGCAGGGTTTGGGGTTTCCACCGCTTATCTCATCCCTTGGTCGATGGTGCCCGATGTTATCGAACTAGACGAACTGAAAACAGGCCAGCGCCGGGAAGGCATATTCTATGCCTTTATGGTTTTCTTGCAAAAAATCGGTCTGGCTCTGGGATTGTTTTTAGTCGGCATCGGCCTAGAAGCATCTGGATTTATCGAGCGCATTCCCGGACAAGGCATACCGGAGCAACCTCTAGAAGCGCTCCAAGCAATTCGCATGAGTATCGCTCCTCTACCCACTTTGTTTTTAATCGTCAGTTTGGTTTTGGCTTACTTCTATCCAATTACTCGGGATTTCCATGCTGAAATTAGGCTGAAACTGCAGGAGCGCAAATCGCAAACTAAAGATAGAGATTGAGTCGTAATATCATGTCGGTTTGAATGCCCCAAAAAAAGTCAATTTCTGCTCCGGACGGGCGTCCCGCCTGTCCCTGACCGGGTATGGCGGACAGGCGGGACGCCCGTCCTACGGGAGACTCCAAATTTTTTCTGTGGGTGTTTAACCAGATTTGATATAACCTATTGTACAATATTTTACTGTAAATATAAATATACGGCGATCTGAATCCTATAAAATAGGATATAATTTTCAGTATTGTTAAAAACGACAATTATGCAAGAATGCGCAAACTCTTCTTATTGGGAAGAACGGTATCAAAACGGAACCACTGGATGGGATTTGGGCTTGGCCTCGCCGCCCCTGGCCGGTTTGCTAGAGTCCCCAGAAGCGCCGCCCCCCGGTCGTGCTGCAGTTTTAGGATGCGGTCGCGGCTATGATGCCGTACTATTTGCCTCCCGAGGGTTCGACGTAGTGGGGTTTGACTTTGCCCCCTCGGCTATCTCTGCCTCCGTCCGTCTCGCCGAAAAAGCTTCGTTAAATACTCCGTTAAAAGTCGAATTTTTGCAGCGCGATATTTTTGAGCTGCCTGGGGAATTTGGCGGTGAATTTGATTATGTTGTAGAGCATACTTGCTTTTGTGCGATTCCCCCTGCGAAGCGGGAGGCATATGTGCGGATGGTGCATTCTATCTTGCGTCCCGATGGCGAGCTAATTGGTATATTTTTTACTGGCGATAGCCCGAACCAATCTCCTTTTGGATCGACTGCGGCGGAAATCGAGGAGTATTTTGCCCCTTGTTTCGAGATTCTCTCTCTAACTCCCGTTACCAATTCCGTGCCTAGGCGAGAAGGAGAAGAGCTTTTGGGTCGCTTTCGCCGCAAGAATTGGGGTGTAGGCAAGAATTAGGGTGTAGGGTGTAGGGTGTAGGGTGTAGGGTGTAGGGTGTAGGGTGTAAAGGAAAGTGAAAAGTGAAAAGTGAAAAGTAAAAAGCGAAAAGTGAAAAAAATCAACCCAGATTGGCGCGATCGCCTATTCACTATTCACTGTTCACTGTTCGCTCTTCCCCACACCCCACACCCGACACCCGACACCCGACACCTCACAACCCACACCCTAGCTAGTTAAGATCGCTATGACGGAACAAAATATTGAGAAATTAAATATTGAGAAAATTGCGGCGGATCTAGAAAGCGAGAATTCCCGCGATCGCCTGTTAGCCCTAGTATCCCTGCGAGATGTGCCTGCTGCTGAAGCGGTCCCGTTAATAAAAAAGGTTTTAGATGACGAGAATGTTCCGGTGCGATCGATGGCGGTATTTGCTTTGGGACTAAAAGTCACGGAAGAAAGCTATCCATTGTTGGTGCAGTTGCTACAAACCGATTCTGATTACGGCGTTCGCGCCAGTGCTGCCGGAGCCCTAGGATATCTCGAAGACGAGCGAGCTTTTGAAGGCTTAGTGCGGTCTTTTTATGAAGATGAGAGCTGGCTGGTGCGCTTCAGTGCGGCGGTCTCTTTGGGCAATCTCAAAAATCCCCGAGCCAAGGATGTATTGATTGGGGCGCTCGATAGCGAAGAAGTAATTTTGCAACAGGCGGCGATCGCTGCTTTAGGGGAAATTAAATCTATCGATTCCCTAGATAATATTCTCCATTTTGTCGATTCTGATGATTGGTTAGTGCGACAGCGTCTTGCCGATGCCTTGGGCAATCTTCCCGTAGCCAAAAGTATTTCTGCTCTAAAATATTTGGAAAAAGACAGCAATCCTCAAGTAGCTCGGGCAGCAACTTTGTCTCTAGAGCGTTTGGCCTAAAGCTAGCGGTAGGGTGTAGGGTGTAGGGTGTGGGGAATTGGGCATTGGGCATTGGGCATTGGGCATTGGGCATTGTCCTCAAGTCCCCTTGTCCCCTTGTCCCCTTGTCTTCCCCCACACCCCACACCCCACACCCCACACCCCACACCCCCACAAAAACTTACCCTCGGCAATGCCAGTCGTCTGGCTGGCATGAATCAACTGAATTTTCAACAGCTCCTCGCCAGTCGCAATATTTGCATACATTATGATGTAGAGGATTTTCGAGAAGACCTGAAAACTCTGCAAGAATTAAAGCGCTTGTGATTATTGTCAGCAATACCTCTCCTATAATCGAGGAGACTTGGGAGCATTTCAATTTCGCAAGCTGCCGCCTGACGCCTAAAGGCGCGGCTACACAAACAAAGCCCTTAAGGGCTCCCAGTAACAAAAGTGAAATGCTCCCGGAGACTTTCTTTATTAAGCTGCACGCAATCTGCCGTTCGGGCTGAGCGGAGTCGAAGCCGCTAACCGAGGAGACTTTCTTTATTAAGCTGCACGCAATCTGCCGTTCGGGCTGAGCGGAGTCGAAGCCGCTAACCGAGGAGACTTTCTTTATTAAGCTGCACGCAATCTGCCGTTCGGGCTGAGCGGAGTCGAAGCCGCGATAAGATTCTGAGAAAACCGGGTTTCTGGCTATTCAGATTTTGCCTTTTTTCTTCCCCGCTTGCCAGTTGTCTTAGCAGTTTTCTTTGCAGATTTTTTAGCGGTTTTCGCCTTTTGCTCCTTGGCGCGCTCCTCCCGAATGCGATCGAGCAGAACCGAAGCCGGCTCGTCGTTCGGATCTTGGGGGACGAGTTCCCCTCGGAAAGCTTTGGCGAGAATCGATTGCTCTAATTGGTCGATTTTGGCTTTGGCTTTTTGGTAGCCTTGCTCGATGCGATCGCCCTTTTGCAACAAGCTCTCAACTCGGCGGACTATTTCTTGCTGTTCGGCTAGAGGGGGAACGGGTATTTTTAAATTCCTACATTGTCCTAGAGAAATGTTGCTTTGGCCTACAACTCCTCTGGTTCTCCTTAAAACCTCTTCGGTAGTACCCTCGAATGATAAAATCACTGCCAAACACTCTGGTGTCATCCCATTTATAGGTCTAAATATCGCTAAAGCCTGGTTAATATTCCATTCAGGAAATTCGTCTGGAACGATTGCAACTTTGTTTAACGGTGGTCCAACTATATTCATTAATACATCTCTTGGAAAGACCTTAGACCTTTTGAGAAATTCTTCGTGGGTGTGGCAAGATACAAAGCATGGCAAAGGCCAAAAATTAATTTTATTGTTAACAATGTGTTGAACTTTAAGATAAGGGATGTCACCTTTCTCTAAAAGCTCTGATTTTTTTGGTGTTGTCCCTTTAGTAATGAAATCGCACAAACATTCTGCAGACAAGTAAATCCAACCCTCTGGCAGTTTAGAATCATATACAACAAGTTGATTGAATTTTTTAAATAAGGCTTGATAATCTCTTTCATTGGTAGCCAAAGACAAGCGTGCCTTTTGGAAACCTTTTAGTCTATCTTCAACTGATTCAAGAGCGGGATTTTGTTCGCGCCAGTCGGCGGTAAGGCGACCGGAACAAGCTCTAGCCAATACCGACTGACGGAAACGAGCCAGGATAGTGGGGATTTTCTCCAGTCGCTGTTTGCAGGCATCCACCTTTGCCAGCAGCTTTTCCAGTTTGGCGACGATGCGCCGTTGTTCGTTGAGGGGCGGAACAACTATCCACATTTGCTTCAAGTGTGAAGGACCATAATTAGAAATAGCAGTTCCGGTTACAGAAGAGGTAATTTGCGAAAAAAAAGACTCGGACTGCAAGTAGTATTTCAGATATTCTTGCAGTAAACGATCTGGCCACAACGAACGAAATCTTATAATGCTAGTATTTAGCATTACAGGTAAATCAACTTTGCTTATTACTGCAAGCTTTCCGATTGTACCAGAACTCGAAACTACTATGTCTCCTTCATCAAGCAGAAAATGTTCATATTTGCCCTTAAATTCTTCTAGAATAACAAACTGACACTTTGACTTGTCAATTCTTCCCTTATTAAAAGTTCTAATATTTAGAAAAGGAATTCCATTATCTCCAAATTGCCATTTTCTTAGCCCCGGTCCCTCCTGAAAATAAACGCAACTTCTTAGAGGCAAGACTATCCAGGGTGTAGGGGCGACAGCATTCCCGAGACAGCTTATGCTACTAAAGAAGATGATTGTATTGGAATGCTTCGCCCCGTAAACCTATGCAGCCCACAGACCGCGCTCATTTAGGAAGATTATAAAAAACATAAGCTATTACGCATTTAAATTGGTGACCCATACCGCGACGCAACGCCCGCAACCAAGGAGCTAGCACGCCGGGAAGGTCCCTTTTTATCCCAATCTAAATGTGCGACAGCTTACCCTTGAAAGAGAGGGGGAAGAGGGGGCAATCGGCGGGTATGTTTTTTATAATTCCCCTTTTTGGAGTTGCCGGTGGGCTGCATAGGCTTCTGGGGCGAAGCATTCCAATACAATAATCTTTCTTGAAGAGCAAAGACTGTCTCGGGAATGCTGTCGCCCCTACGCCCCGACACCCGACACCCGACACCCGACACACCCGACACCCGACACCCGACACCCGACACCCGACACCCGACACCCGACACCCGACACCCCATCCTCCCCACACCCTATCTAAGCGGCAATTTCCCGGTTAATCTCGGCAATCAAAGCTTCTAGCTCTCCGGGAAAAACTTTTTTCGCTTTTCCCAATCCGCCATGTAGCTCGAAAATCGGGGCATCTTCAAAATCATCCATCTCCAAAGTCAGGTTTTGCACCAGATGCTCGCGAATGTAACCGAGCCATTGCAACTGCTCCTCGTTAAACTGCTTGCCCGCCATCACCCGCGCTAGGGCCTGGTTTACCCGCTCTTGGGCCGTGTAAATCGGCTCTTCTGGGCGAGCGGCGCGTTTGACTGCAGAGATGATATCGACCCAGGCTTTATTATGCACCAACTGGGTGGCTCGTCTTACCTGCTCCTCGGAAAATTGGTTTTCCTGCAAAACCTGCCGCAGTTCTTCGAGGGCTTGGACGCTCCAATCTTCGGGACGCTCCTGCAAAATTCTAATCGCCTCGATGCGATCGCCGTTCTCGCGGACGAAGCGATAAAAGCCCTCCAGATAATCCTCTGGTTTTTTGCCTTGAATCACCTCCTCAGAAGAGACGCGATCCTCAACCCCATAGGCCACCAAAAAAGACTGCTTGGCTCTGGGATAATTTTCCAAAAGATCCTGAAACCGGGGGTTTTGCAGCAAGCTCAGAGTATTCGCGAAATCATTGTCCATCCGCTCCGGCAGGCTTCGCGCCAATTCCCCGACATCGCCGCCGGGGATATACTGGGCAAACATCTGCCGAGCTTCTTGGCTCATGCCGCGATCGATGCGATGGAGCCGCTTGCCCAAAAACTTGACATAGCGATCGCGTTCTATATTATTAACGATATTGGCGATCGCCTGTTTCACCGAAAAGCTCTGCTGGCGTAGGGGCTCGATTTGAAACCCGCTCGCCCCGGCAAAATATTCGATTAGCGACCCGCCAAAACAATCGAAAACCTTGAAATGACTTTTATTGATATCGTCACATCGCCGAGTCCCCCGTCCCAACATTTGCTCCCAAAGAATCCGAGACTTAACCGGACGCATAAAAACGACAAACTCTATACTCGGAATATCCACTCCGGTACTGAGCATATCCACCGTTACCGCGATTTTCGGCTCGGGACGGTTGCGAAACTCCCGGATACATTGCAACGGCCTATCCACCTTGCCGGTAATTTTCTGCACGAAGTCATCCCCTCGCCCAAAGACTTCCCTACAAATCCTTACCACTTGGTCGGCATGAGAAACATGGTGCAAATCATGGACGGCAAAAATCAAAATTTTCGGGAAACGCCCGGTTTCTTCCTCATGGCTATAAGCATATTCGGCGATTTCCTCGATAATCCGGCGATTGCTATCCGGCACGGTAATTTGCCGCTCGATTTCGGTGGTGCGAAATTCTCGCTCGTCTTCTAATTCGTCGTAAACCTCTTCTCCGGTTGCGCGATCTATTCTACCCACCATTTCCCCGGCGCGGACAAAAGTTCCATTCAAGCGGATATCGGAATCAATATCGACCCTGTCCCAGTCCACCAGGTGGTTATTTTGTACCGCTTGTTCGGTGGTGTAGCGATAAACGACTTCGCGAAACAAAGAAACCGTATGGGCTGCGGGGGTGGCGGTCAAGCCAATTTTAATCGCATCAAAATAATCTATCGTCCTGCGCCAAGAGCCGACCTCGCTGGCGGTATAGCCGCGATGGCATTCGTCGGCAACAATCAAATCAAAGGCATGAATGGGAATATCCAGTCGTTCGGCGTCGCTTTCATCGTCAGCATCCCCCGCTCCCCGATTTTCGCCCCTTTCTTCGCCCGCCTCTCTGCCAAATAGATTGATTTTCATCCTTTGAATGGTCGAAACATAGACAAAAGTATGAGTCTCGTTGGGAGCTGTTAGGTAAGACTCGGGCAAGACTGTTGGGCTAAATGGCTCGTCTTCTCCAAAGTCGGATCGTTGGAATTGCTGGCTATAAACTTCGTATTCGCGATCGAACTTGTTTCCGTTGGGAGTATCGAAGGAGGCAAATGTCCTTACTGCTTGAGCGGCCAAAGCCCGGCGATCGACCAAAAACAAAATTCGTCGAGCTGTCTTGGACTCCAGCAGCCGATAAATTTGGGAAACAATGCAAAAAGTTTTCCCAGTTCCCGTGGCCATTGCGATTAACAAATGCCGCAATCCTCTGGCCAGGGCTCGTTCGGTAGCGGCGATCGCCTCTCGCTGATAGGGACGCAGCTTGGCATTCGCATCAATTGGATTTTCCTGCAACCAGCGATCGCCGCTTTCTTCGTCCCGCTGCCACAATTCCTCTAGCGCCCTGGCTGAGTGAAAGTTTTTCAGCTCCCTACTCATATTTTTATCTCGCCTAATGTCTAGAAAATAAATTATCTCTCCATTGCTGGAAAACAAAAACGGCACTCGATAGCCCCGCCAGTTTCCCACCCCATTAAAAGTTTTTTTGCTATAGCGCTTGGCTTGTTTTAAAACCCCTTCCGCACCGACAGAGAGGCGCTTGGCTTCAATAAACCCCAACAACTTACCTCCCACGAACAAGGCGTAATCCGCAGGGCCGCTTGCCGTAGGATATTCCTCAACTGCATGGCAAGCCAGTTGCCGAACGTCCAAACCCTGCCGATAGGGAATAATCTGCCAAGGGGGATTGAGGCTTGTTAGTTTGTTGTTAATGCGATCGCGTCTGGTTATCGATTCGGACTCTTGGCTCATTTTAAAGCATTATAGCGTTTCTCAAATTGAGGTGCCTGGGGCGAAGCATCCCAATATGAGAATCCCCGTTCTACGGCAGATATCCAGAGCGGGGATGCTGTCGCCCCTACGTTTCTTTTATTATAATTATTTGAAAACTATTATATAATTTACAACTGCCGTATCTTCTGTCCCTATTATTAATTTTTATTGAGGTTAAAATAAATCGATAATTTCATCCGGTAAAGGATCGTTAAAATCATCGGTAACAACGAACTCGCCCGCACATAACCCAATCGGGCGCAATTTACCTTCCTGACGATATTGCTCTATCTTCGCATCGATTTGGGCATTTTCATCCAAATTGGCCTCGGACTCCTCGGATTTGCTTGCCATAACAGTCAGCATTGTATCCGCTGCTTCGTAGCAATCGTAAGGCGACCAGACGGTAAATTCCATATTCGGCTCTATGGCTATATTGATTGATATTTTGTCAGTATTCATCTCTATTCTCCATCAAAAATACGATATGTGAGAAACCCGGTTTTTCCAAAAAACCGGGTTTCTGGCTGAGCATTTCTACTTCTACCTGAAAATCCTCAACTGGAGCTAAGGCAAAAAGCGAGCCGTTAGACTGACGCAAAACGATAGCTTGCTCTTTTGCCAATTCTATTAGATCTTCAACCGTTAATCGTTCCTGTGGGAATTGAATGATTTTCATAGGTTGACCTCTAGGTCTCCAATATAGCAATTCTAAATCATTTGCGATATCTGAGAAACCCAGCCGTTTTTTTTTATGGCCCCCACTAGACTCGTAATCCAACGGTTAGGGTGTGGAATCTGGGATAGACTGCCTGTGCGGCACGGGATTTGCGCGATCGGGGCCAGCAAGTCTGTTAAGGGAATTCCAAGAAATAAATTACCCAATCCGTAGGACGGGCGTCCCGCCTGTCCGGAGCCCAGAGACAGGCGGGACGCCCGTCCTACGAGAGAATTGTTTTTTAGGTTAATTAACCGGATTTGATATAAATTACCCAATCCGTAAGACGGGCGTCCCGCCTGTCCGGAGCCCAGAGACAGACAGGGACAGGCGGGACGCCCGTCCTACGGGGAAGCGAGGGAGAGGTATTTATTTGGAAATCCCTAAGTATCCTGCGGCTGGCTTCCCCAAAAGCACGAATCGGCATAGGATAGTGAAGCACGGCGAAAAATAGACTGTTAAATTAATGGATATTATCGAGTTTTTCGAGCAGAGCGCTGGCAAATGGTTTTCCCAACGCACCAGCCAAAACCTGAGCGAGCGAGAATCGGCGGCGGCTAGCTCGGATCTATGGATTGAAAGTTTGGACAAGGACGACAAAGAAGCGATCGCACTCTGCCAAGCCCACAAAGTCGATTCCTCTGAAGTCTTGTGTGCTGCTCGGATACGTTGGGAAAGCAAGCCTCTTTTTAATCAAACCAAACAATCCGGCTCTACTGTATTAGTCGCGCTTGGCCAGAGCGATCGGGCAAAAGAAGGAAAGTTACTACAGAAAACTACAAGCCCTTCGGCAGCTTCGGGGGTTAGCCGCTATGTCATTGGCACCGACGAAACCATAACTATTATTGTCGAATCCGATGCAATCTATTCGGAAGAGCGCATTTGGTTTGCTTCTGAAAACTTGCGAATGCGAGCCAGTATTACCAAGGGTGCCGATAGTTTCAGCAACACATCTTTTTGCACTGAGATTCGCATGGGAGGAGCGAAAAAGTAAGATCGAATCCGTTTGTAGGGGCGGTGCCCCCGTGCCCGCCCCGGCCGCCCCGGCCGCCCCAGACCAAGCGGGGCGGGCACGGGGGCACCGCCCCTACGGGGTTTATGGGTAATTAAACATATTTGATATATAGCACTACCGATTAAGGTGTTTGACAGTTACAAAAGGCTCTATTGCTATGACGGCAGGACTTTAGCCGACTGCTGACTGCTGATAGCTGATAGCTTACTGCTATAAAATAAAAGGCTAGTCTTGAAAAGGATTTCGCCGGATGGTTGCTTTCAGCTTGGCATAGACTTCAGAGCTTTCCAATTTGGGAGTGAACTGGCCGATAGAGCTTTTTGGTTGGTCTTCCCCCGACCCATTATCGGTCTGTTTAGCTTCAGAGGATGCTGGGGCAGAAATCTCTGCTACAGAGCGATCGCCCTCTATCGGTTTTCCAGATTGGCTGGCAGTTTTGCTTGTAGATTGGCTGGCAGTTTTGCTGGCAGATTGGCTCGTACTTCGATCGCTTGGGGGCTCGGATACAACGGGCTCCAGCCAAGGATCGGGAATAATCTCGTCTGATAAAATTTGGGAAAGATTATCCTCGGGTTTACCAGAGTTTTTTGGCAGATATTCTGTTTTCGATTCTATTTTCGATTGAGGCAGGGAAGATGGAAGGGATTCTGTGGAGAGGCGGGGCGCTTTCTGCTCTATCCGGCTCTGCTCTATCTGTTGCCCAGAGCGATTCTTTTGCCCAGAGGCTTCGCGCAAAGAGTCTTTAAAAGAATAAGGAGATATCTTGTTTGTAGGGCGATCGCTTCTATCGCCTCTATCGCCTCTATCTTCGTCTAAACTCTTAGGCAGGCTACCGCAGACTAAGGTCTCGAATTCCAAATTAAAATGATATCGGGGTTGGCCTCGTCGCCGCCAAGTGCATAAAATATGCTTGACAGAAATGGCTTTGTAGCGCCCTTGATACAGGGCCTCAATTACTGCCCAGCGCAGCCAAGGGGTCGGATAATCTTTCCGCCACTCGGCTATTAATTCCTCGGCAGTATAGCCCCCCCGCTCAAAATTGTAATGGAATAGCAGGGCTGCTGCATAGGCAGCGTCCGACTCTTTGCCCCCTTGTGTCATATAGCGATTCTCAAATTGATGTGAGGTTTCTGGGGCGAAGCATCCCAATACGGAAATTTCCGTTCGGAGCTAAGAGATAGTTGTGGGGATGCTGTCGCCCCTACGTTTTCGTTCATTACACCTATTGGAGAAACGCTATATATTATTGCTCTAACGAGAGACGCCGCCATCAATCGATCGCACTTCTGATGCCCCCGAGAAAGACTCGCTGCCGCCCACCCAATTAAAATCGCTCAGGCGCAGACTAAGAGAACCCAGTTCCCGCTGCGGATTATAGCGCAAGGTAATGCCATAAGTCCGGCGGCTGTATTCGAGAATGTAATCGGTACTAATTGCCTCGCGAGTATCTAGATTAATCGCCGTTTGCAAGCCCAGTTTAAAAGGGCCATAAACTTGCTGGGTAATTCCAGCAGATAAAACTTTGGCATCGGGAACTCGGTCGAACACGAATGGCGATTCTCCCCTTTTCCATATGCGAGAGAACCCCAAATTAAATCCGGTATAGTCTAACCATTTGCGAGAAAAATGTCCGAATTGCCCTTGGAGGCCAATGGTAGCAGCGAGGGAATTTTGGTTTTCGCCATTGCTGTAGGCGGAGGTAACCCCAGTCAGCCCACCAAACATACGGATGTAGGGAAGTATCGGAGTTGGGGTATATCGCAATCCTTTGCCTCGGGTAGCGGCCTGGGGTTTTCCTTGCCAAAGCAATAAACCGCGACTGAGGGCGGCGCTGGCTTGGAAGCGATTGAGATTAGTTAGATTGTTTTCGCGGATTGGTTGTAGTAACTCCAAACGATCGGTGTCGGCTTGGATATGTTGGGCGCTGCCTTGATAGCTGAGATTAAATCCAGTTTTCGCCACGGGAATAACTGGAGAAGTTACCACCAAGCCCAGATTCTGGCGCACGGTCTGAAAGCCTAAAGAACCATTGAAGAGGCGATCGCGATAAGAATATTCCCCCGCCACCCCATATCCGCCGACTTGCTGGCGCAGTCGCAGGCTGCCCCGGAGCTTATCGTTAGCTTCGCCAAAATCCAGGCTCGTAAAAACTGCAGAGCCATCGATAGAAGTCGTGGGAGTGAGATTGCCCCGCAGTTTGGCTTTTAGCCCCAAAAGCTGTCGGAAGTTAGCCCCATTTCTTTGAGCTGCTTTTTGCATGAAAAACTGGGGAATTAAGATAAAACGCACTGGGGCGGGCACTGGAAAATCAACGGTACTTTCGGCATAGAGTCCCCCGCGATCGCCGCCATCGTAGCCGAAGCGAATTAAAGACGGGTCTCGCTCGGAGCGATCGAGAATGACTCGCTCTCGCAGCAGAGGAATAGAGAAGCGTCCGTCAAAAACCAAGCGCGCTCGCTTGGCAATTATTTCATCCTGCTCGGGAGACAGGCGGCGCATAGTTGCCCTATCCGATCTTAACTCTAACTCCGGAGGAGAAAAAGGATCGTTAGTAATTCTGACATTACTGGCTTCCCAGCCATCCGCAGTAAAATTCAGCTTATCGGTTTCAAAACGCAGCCGATTAATTCCACCTCCGGGGGCGTTCCCTTGCAAGCTAGCTCCTCGACCCGCGCCGACTCCCACCGTAATATTCCCAGTTGAAGTCACTTTTTGGGGCGGTTCCCCCGCACGCAATCTCCTACTTAGAGGTCTATTCTCTCCAGAAAGAGCGGCAACATCTGTCGGTAAAGTCGGCTGCAAACCCTGGCTGGCAGAGGTCAGAAAAATTTGGCCTTTTCCTTCCTGAATTCCTCCGCGATCGCGCGCTATATCGTACTCCAGGCGATTCCCCTGCAAAAACTGCTCTCCATTGTTCAGGGCAACATCGCCCTCAGCTACGGCAATGCGACTGAGCAGATTTACTTGCATCCATTTCGCATTCAATACCGCTCCCCGAACTCGCAGTAAAACATCTCCCGTTGCAGTTACTGTTTGCCGAACGTCGTCATATTCTTGTCTATCGGCGCTTACTTCCACAACATCTGCCTTTTGCACGGGCGGGCTATTGGCCTCGGAGGATGGGGATGCTGCTACTTCTCTTTCTCTATTGCCCTGCTGCTTTCTTGTTTCTCTTTCTACGATTCTCTCGGGGATGCTTTCTGGTTTTGCAATACTAATTAATTTGTTGAGACTGTTGTCCAGGTAATTGTAGATTGGTTTTATGCTCGGAATCGCGGCGGCAGTTTCTCTAGTTTCCCCTTCTGACTCGCCTGCTGCTTCCTTTGCTATTAAAGATTTACCTAGATAATCGTAGATTGGTTTTATGCTCGGAATCGCGACGGCTTCTCTACTTTCTGCTTCTGACTCGCTTGTTGCCTCGGTTGTTGATTCTGTTCTTGATTCGCTTGTTGCCTCGGTTGTTGATTCTGTTCTTGATTCGCTTGTTGCCTCGGTTGTTGATTCTGTTCTTGATTCGCTTGTTGCCTCGTTTCTCGATTCTGTTCTTGATTCGCTTGTTGCCTCGGTTCTCGATTCTGTTCTTGATTCTGTTGTAGATTCGGTTTTCGATTCGGTTGCTTCTAAAGGAGCGATCGCCTCTTTATTAGGACTTGCGCAAGTTGTCGTATCTAAAGCTGTATCCAAGGTCTGGTCTGCATTGCGCACCCTACAAATAGAGTCTTTGCCTAAGTCCTCTTTATCTAAATCCTCGTCCCGAACGACTCCAGAATCTTGGGGGTTTCCTTCCGCCACCGGAGCTGGCAAGCCTGCATCCTCTCTGTGCCGACTTTGCTCTAGCTGTTTGCCCTCGACTTTGCCAGTAGCCATCTCTGGGGAATTGCTTTCGGTCGTATTTGGCGATTCTCCTGGGGAGACGCGACGCGATCGCCCTCTACTAACTCGGGACAATCCTTCTGGATTACCATCGTCTTTCTGATTCTTGCGCGATCGTCCAGCCAGCTCTTGCGGGAGTTCTTCCTCAACAGACCTTTGCGGCCAGCTCACCTCCATCGGCGGGCCAAGGAGTTCTGCTCTTGTTTCCCAAGAAGCTTCCGTTACCTTTTCCGGTGTCTTGGGAGCCGATGTTTTGGGGGCAGCGCCTTTTTCTCGCGCCTCGGGCAACAGCGTTCCTGGGCGATGGTCGTTGGCATAGCCGCCCTTAAGGGGCCAAAACGGAATGCGGCCATCGGCAAATTGGTAACGAACAATAGTTGCTGGTTCGGGGGGTAATTCGGGGGGTAGTTCGGGCGGCGTAGCCATCATAGACATATTGCAAAAACCATTTGAAACGGTAACTCCGGACGCACCACTTCCAAGGAGAGTGCCTTGCTTATTTCTGATTACAAAGATACCTGAATCGAACATCATCTCCGATCCCCCTCCTCTTTCAAGGGTATGTTTTTTACAATCCTCTTTTTTGAAGAGATCGGTAGGCGGCATGTGTTTCTGGAGCCCGCGCATTCCAATACAAGAATTTTCTTTAAGAACAAAGTCTGTCTCGGGAATGCTATCGCCCCTACACCCTCAAGGGTACCCCTCAAAAATGCCAAATCTAAAAAACATACCCTTGAAAGATACCCCTCCTGGGAGGGGCTAGGGGTGGGTTCCGCATATCGTTCCGCATATCTTACCCAACCACACCGACCGCAACCCACCCCCAGCCCCTCCTGGGAGGGGAAGTAAGTTGAATTAACTCGTCGCCTCCCGACGCGAGCAACGAGCGGTACTTTCTTTCCCAGTCACCCAAGCCCTATTCCCGAATTTTGTCTTTATCATTGGCGATATGTAAGAAACCCGGTAACTTTTACGGGCACCGGGTTTCTTGCTCCGGTTCGGATCGTAACCTATGAGCGTGCTTATTTTGAGTAAGGTGCGTGGCGCGCACCCTACAAAGTCTATGCGTAATCTTGCCTGCCTTATTCTAAGTCTTGGCGACCGGGGTTGCGAGATGGATCTCCAGACAAGAATCCAAACATGAACAAGCCAATAAAAGAGAAGACAACAATATATACAACGATTTTTAGGGTTACCATTTGAAACTCTCCAAACAATATGGGCCTAGTAAATTAGCCACGGGGTGGCACAGTCTTATATGATACTAAAATTTTGAGCCAAGGTGAAAATTTCCTTAAGACTCCTTGAGGCCCAATAGCCGTTTAAAAAACTGGCTGACCTTAGCCAGCAACTGCTGCGGAAATTTTTCTTCCAACCAGAGGACGGCGCGATCGAGCCACTCTAACACCTGTTCTAGAGGATGTTTGATATATCCAGACGAAACTACCCGAGTTTCTAGCAAATCTTCTGGCAAATCTTCTGGAGAACGATCGCTCTTGTTGTTCGCCGTCTCGGCTACCGCCCTTGGTGCTGCGGTTTCTAGTTTAGTATCGGGACTGGCGGCAATTGGGTATTGCTCGGTAACGGGCGATCGCTCTGCTAACCTCGACCTCGACGGATTCGCCACCATGCCAGCATCCGCAATCCACAGCCCTACAGTTTCTCCAGAATCCGCCTTGCCAATACCCAGGCGATCGCCAACCATGCCGCTAATATTTTCCGGGTCAATCTCTCCGGCGCTCTCCTGGGACAGCCCCTCAGACTGCCGCACCTCAAGCTTAGATTTTTGGAGCTGGCTGAGCCAATTGCCTAGCCGGGATTTTCTTAGTTCTGAGGGGGAAATCTCTGCTGTTTCCGATTTAGGTAGGAAAAATTCCCCCTTAAATTCTGGAGCAGTCTGGCTACCTGCGTGACTGCGGGAGCTATCTATCGCTGCGGAGGTTATTTCTCCAGAATCCCTTGGGGTCAGCCAAAAATCTTCCTCGTCAACAAAAGGATCGATCGCACCAGCGTCGGCCGCCTTCGCCAACAAGCGACTACTAGAAGAGGCGATATCAGATTTTGGAATAGCTCCTACTTTTTCGACGCCCTTTTTACCCGAGCGTTTACCAGAGCGTTTGCTCGAAGTCTTGCTCGAAGTTTTACCAGAGCGTTTGCTCGAAGTCTTGCTCGAAGTTTTACCAGAGCGTTTGCTCGAAGTTTTGCTCGAAGTTTTTTTAGCCCGCAAGAGCTTGAGAATATTACCCAGGTTTTTCCCCGCTGCGGCCGGAAGTTGAATACCCGTCTGAGCTGCAAGCTCTTCTGGGCTATCTGCAATATCTAAGCTATCTGCACTATCTGCCTGATTTTCCTGCGGCGAGCCCAATCGATTCTCGCCATTTAAACCATCCCCTCTAGCCGCCTCTCCCGGAAGTGGCGAATGGGGCTTTACCGTTTGTTTGAATTCCCGCAGCATTGCCCCGGCACCTACTGCTCTGCGCCAACCTTCTACATCCAGGGATGCATTAGCTTCTTGAGATTGCGGCGATTCGGGGAGCAAATCTCCCAACAAAGCCGCCGAAGCATTTGCCGCTTCTGGCGACCCAATCAAGTCCGAAGTGCTATTTTCCGGCAGCGGGCTTCTTTTAGTTGGACCATAAAAGTAAGCGATCGCCGCTCTAATTAACGCTTGAATTTTATGGGTGCCATCATTCAACCTTCGCTCTATCTCATTCTTCGGCTCCGCTTCCCAGTCGCTCACCAGCCAGACGCCAAATTTTTGGATTTTTTCTAGGGCAATGTTTTGGGGATGGGATAATCGCTCATTTTGCCCGTCGGGCAGACTATCTATAGCGCCAACTCCAGCCATCTCCGGCAAAAAGGGTGCTTCCCAGGAAGCAATCTGACTATCCAAAGCATTCCAAAAAGAGTCCTCAAGATTGCCTTCTATATCTATGTTTTTTTCCCGAGGGGATTCTGCCAAAGCGAGATCTTTTTCCCCAGCCAAGCTATTCCCGAGCCTTTGGACGGTATTGCTCTGCTGCCAATCTATTCCCTCGGCCAACGCCGATCTTGCCCCAGATGATTTTGCCCCAGATTTTGCTGTGGATTTTGGCGAAGAGCCCTCTATTCTGCCCTGGACCTTTTCGTAGCTTCCCTGGAGCCAGCACCAAGACCGAGCCATTGCCGAGAGTTCCCAAGCTATGAGCCACTGGAGTTTTCGCTCCTGCTTTGGCGTCAAAACGAGAAATTGATTGTCCGCCGTCACCAGCACCAGACTGCGGGTATCTAATAAGCTGGCAATTCCTCTAATCAAAAGGCGATCGCTCTGGTTCCCTTGTTTCCGGCTCCCCTCGCTCCCGGTCTCTGGGCTCCGGACAGGCGTTCCGCCCGTCCTACGAATTGGATAATTTATTTCTTGGAATTCCCTTAAAGAGATAGAGATATCGCTATTTTCCGCCAGACCAATACCGTTTTTGCTTTTTTCCACAAGCGGCCCTGCACCGACCCCTGCCAGCAGACCCATCCAAAAGCCTGGAGAGAGAATTCCCATCAAGGCTACCGGCTCCCTTGTCGGTTGCACTTGCTTCAAGACCTCTTTAATCTGGCGATCGGCAGCGATTTTTGGCAAGCTGGCCCTAGCTGCAAAGCCAGAATTTACGCCAGAATCTACGCCAGAATTTACACCAGAATCTACGCCAGAATTTACACCAGAATCTACGCCAGAATCTACGTCAGATTGGGTTTCTGGCAGCTCCGGGGATTCCTTGCCGGCAGTGGGTCCCATCTGTTGGCCAGTTTTTAGGAGCCTATCGACTCCGGCGCTGACTAAATAGACGAATATCTCGCCCCCCCACAGGGCAGCGACTTTGAGATGACGCAAGGCGCGTCGCATCCCATCGGTTATCTGATGGGATTGCTCGGAGATAAAATTGAATAATCGGCTTTTGTAGGGTCCGGGAAAAGCAGAAGACATTTTGACAGGCTGAAGATAGCTTCTTCTATTAAAACAAAATTTATCAGGACTTACGCAGAGATACTATTTGTAGGGTGCCGCACGGCGCGCCAAAAGGGGCAGGGGGCAGGGGGCAGCGCTACGCCCAAGTTAAAAGTCAAAGGTAGTCTCTGACCAAGGAACGAGCATTTATACATGTCTTAACTCATTTGCGTAGTGCTATATAGCATTTCTCAAATAAATGTACCGAAGGAAACGTAGGGGCGACAGCATCCCCCTTGACTATCTCGGCGCCCCGAACAGTAACCCCCGTAATGGGATGCTTCGCCCCAGATACCTCACATCAAGAGCGAGAAACGCTATAGCACGAAATATAGGAGCATTTCAATTTTGTAAAGGTTAGCCCTTAAGGGCTTTGTTTGTGTAGCCGCGCCAGCCGCCTCGCCCCTTGGGCTTAGCCCAAGGGGCGAGGCGGCAAGGTACTTTCTTTGAAATGCTCCCCCTATACTTGCTTCCTAAATTATGTCAGCTTTTTTTTACTGAACCGAAGCTCTAGGAGGAGGCTATTTAAAAATAGGAAAGCCACTGGGGAGAAGAAGCCAGCAAGCTACTTGCTCCAGTGCTATTAAGGGCAGGGGAGAAAAAATATCCTTGACCCCGATCGCAGTTAAGGGTTTTTAGCAATGATAAATGCTCTACAGTTTCCACCCCTTCGGCGATCGCATCCATACCCATGCTGTGAGACAGAGTAATAATAGTGCGGACAATTTCAGAGTTTTTATCTCCCTCGACCATATCCATAACAAAAGAGCGATCGATTTTCAAGGTATTGACTGGCAAGCGATGCAAATAACTCAAAGACGAGTAGCCGGTGCCGAAGTCATCTATGCACAAGAGAATATTCCTGGACTTGAGTTCTGCCAGCATCAGACTTGCCATTTCATTCGCATCTTCTATAATAGCGCTTTCAGTAATTTCTAATTTCAGAGAGCGCCCTTTCACTCCAGTTTCTGCCATAATGCGATCTATTTGCTCGGTTAAATCGATTTGCTCTAATTGTTTGGCCGAGAGGTTCACGCTCATGGTTAAATCCGGGCAAAATTTGCTTTGCCAGAGGCTCAGTTGGCGGCAGGCAAAGCGCAATACCCATTCACCAATCGGTACTATTTGGCCGGTTTCTTCCGCCACAGGGATAAACTCTGCTGGAGAAACCATGCCCAGAGTAGGATGCTGCCAGCGCAGCAATGCCTCGAAACCAACGATGCAGCCAGTTCGCAAGGAAATAATCGGTTGGTAGTGGATGTGAAATTCTTGGCGGGAGATGGCGCGCCGCAAGTCTGTTTCTAACTGCAAGCGTCGGGCGGCGCGATCGTGCATGGCTGTTTTAAACACCTCACAGCGAGCCTTACCCAACGTTTTGGCATGATACATGGCCGTGTCGGCATCGCGCAGGAGTCTATCTGCGCGATCGCATAACAAGCCAGCCTCGTCTCTACTTATAGAAATGCCAATACTGGCATCGGTAAAAATATCGTGCCCTTCAATATAAAAAGGAAATGCCAGAGCTTCTCGTATTCGATTCGCTAGTTCGGTTGCTTCTTTAATTTCTGTTAAATTTTCTAGCAGTATGGCAAATTCATCGGCACCAAAGTGAGCTAGGGTATCCATCGGGCGCAGGCTTTTTTCTATACGTCGGGCTATAGCTACCAGCAGCTTATCGCCAACTTTGTGTCCCAGGCTATCATTAATAGTCTTAAATCCATCTAAATCCAACAAAACAACAGCAAATAATCGCTCGTCTTTTTTTGTCTTTCGCCTCAATGTCTCTTCCAGTCGAGCCCTGAAGAATGCTCTATTTGGCAATCGCGTCACTGCATGGTGCCAAGCATTGTATAGTAGGTTGTCTTGAATTTGTTTCCCTACAGTAATATCGACAATTTGGATCAGAAAATGAGCTGAATTTCCTAGTTCCTCTGAGACCACCGCTATTTGCAGGATAGTATTAATGACTTTACCATCTCTAGCCATGTAGCGTTGTTCTATCTGACAGTTAGATATTTCCCCTCGCAACAATTTTCTAGCAACGGTCAAGCTAGCCGCTACATCTTCGGGATGGGTCAAATCGACCAATGCTCGTCCCAGTAGTTCGCGAGGGGTATAACCTAGAGTATTGCAGAAGGCTTGATTGACCCGGGCTAAGAGGCTCGAAGAGGTAGCGATCGCCATCCCAATCGGCGCGATTTCAAAAGCGAGACGAAATTCCTCTTCGCCTCCCGCCTTTATTCCCGAGCTAGCAGTAATTTTTCTCTGCCGTTGTGAAGCCAGACCTCCCACAAAAGCAAGCAATTTTCGCTCTATATTGCTCGATGCGGCCACTAACAGCAGACAATAACAAAATCCTAATACCATCAGGATAGAACCGGCCAGATATCGCGTTTCTGGTAGTATATCTTGATAGTAGGTCTGTCCTAAAGCGAATGTCCTGAGGTTGTTTAGATAAGTGAAAAAAGCGATCGCCATAATACTTCCAGTAAAGCGACTATGTTAATGTGTTTTTTACAAAAAGGGCATTGCTATTTGCGATACTTATAACTCGCACAAACTGTACGATTTAATTATAGATATAGGGTCTCGTGCGCGGTGCGGCATCCTACAAATAGTGTCTCTGCGTAAGTCTCGATCCTGCTCTATGGTAGGAACAATCGATGGCGGGCGATTGCCCCGTCCATATAATTAATGCGTAAGCCCTAGACAAGCACAACATTTACTAATTATAAAAAAAACATTAACTTACTACTATCATGCCTAAAGATAGGTTGATTTAGTTAAATTTTGATATTTTTTTACAAATAATGAACCTGAACCTGCGGTATTTGGTAAAGAAAGGTTTAAAAAAGTAACAAAAAATTAAGCCAATAGGCAAGAGTGTGGGGGAGACAAGGGCTACAAGGGGACCAGTAATACCCTACACAAGCGGGTGTGGAATGTAGGGAAACTTCATGCTATAGCACTACGCAAATAAGTTAGGACATTTATAAATGCTCGTTCCTTAGTCAGAGGCTACTTTTGACTTTTTAATGCATGACTTTTTACTTGCGCGTAGCGCTATATTTCCCGTATCGCTTTCGGGAGCTGGAAAGCCCTACGGTAAGGGAGGTTTCGGGATGTTCGTCGTGACGTAAATAGCGTTGTCACCAAGAAAGTGAAAAAGCCTCATAATCAACACCCCTACCCTACACCCCCTACACCTTATATAAAGTCAAATAAATTGCCAACAAACCAGCCATAGAAAATAAAGAATAGCAATCCTTCCCAGCGGGTAACTTGTTTGTCTTGGGTAACGAAGAAGAATAAGAGCGTACCTACTAGCATGGTTATCAAGCCATCGGTTACTAAATCTTCAGAAATAACCAATTTTCCAATTAAGCCGGGAATTCCCATTACCATCAAGGTATTAAAGATGTTGGATCCCAAAACATTACCCACCGCAAGTTCTGGATCGCCTTTTTTTGCAGCACTGATAGTAACCAGCAATTCTGGTAAAGACGTACCCAAAGCTACTGCACTTACGGCAATAATATCTTTCCCGATACCGACGATTTCTGACAGTTTGGTAATAGACTCGATAGTGTAATTTGCTCCAAAAAATATGGCTGCAGAACTGCCTCCCAAAATTAAGGCTTGAATGAGAATAGAGCCTTTGCTGTTTTCGGAATCTTCGTCTTCCTCTTCTGGGTTTCTTTGGCTAATAGTGTAAAGGCAATAAACCAAGAAACAAGCTATACAAATAATAGCTTCTCCCGAGGAGTAGTTGCGATCGGCGACAGTTAAAAATAGCAAGAAGGCAGAGCCGACAAATAATGGCAAATCTACATGAATTAATTCGTAACTGATATTTAATTTTTTACTGGCTACTGAGGCAATACCAATAATTAGAAAAATATTGGCAATATTGGAACCAACTACGTTACCGAAAACAATTTCTGAGGATCCTTGTGAGACGGCAACTACGGAAGAGACTAACTCTGGCAGAGAGGTGCCAATGGAGACGATGGTTACTCCTATAATAAAGGAGGGCAAGCCCAATAATAATCCTATTTTTTCTGCGGCGTCGGTAAACCAATCTGAGGATTTGACCAGAACTGCTAAGCTAACTATGAAAATTCCTAACCAGAGCAGAAGTTCGTTTGACATCTTGTTAAGATGCTCCTTGCTAAAAGAACGTTAATTGGGTATTGGGCAAAAAAGCTCTCAGCTCTCAGCTCTCAGCTCTCAGCTTTTAGCTTTTAGCTCTAGCTGACTGCTGACCGCTGACCGCTGACCGCTGACCGCTATCGCTTGGGCATGTTCGCATTGGGAAGAGCGGAATTGGGAAAGTTTTGAGGTTTAAGTTTTTAGTTTTAAGTTAATATTTGCAATTTCATTACTCAAAATTTAAAATTCAAAACTCTTTCGATCCCCTTGTCCCCTTGTCCCCTTGTCCCCTTGTCCCTCTTGTCTTTGCCCTCTGCTTTGCCAAGAGTCTGGCTGCCAGGATACCGCCGATGAAGCCAAATAAATGACCTTCCCAGGATACCCCTGGCTGGGAGGGCAAGACTCCCCAAATCAAGCCTCCATAGAGGAATCCAACTGTTAGGGACAGTACGATAGAGAGGATATTCCGCTCGAAGAAGCCCCGCAGCAAGAGAAATCCCAGATAGCCGAATATGACCCCGCTAGCACCAACATGGACGGAGTTGCTTGCTCCAAATAGCCATATTCCCAAGCCGCTGACGATCGTGGCGATCGCGCTGACGGCAAAAAATTCGCTTATTTCTCGCACCATAACCAACCAGCCGAGGGTCAGAAAGGGTATGGTATTGGCCATTAAATGGGCAAAATCTCCGTGGAGAAAGGGCATGAATAGAATTCCCCGCAGCCCTATGACCTGCCGGGGAAATATGCCATAACTATTAAGCCCGCCTCTGAAAATCAAGAAATCGGCTAATTCCAGAATCCACATAATGGCGATCGCGCTACCTAGAACGATCGCTTGGGTTTTTAATTCGCGGAATATCTCTTTTATATGTTGGCTTATCTGTTCGCGGCTCATTCCCGTGCCTCTAAACTATTAAATTCTCTATCCAGGACTAAGTCTTTTAGCTTTTTCAAAGATTGGCAATAACCACTGGCTCCAAGTCTTCTGCTGGCTCAAACCCAAATACCCGAGAGTAAAAGTACAGCTCTGCATCCAGAGCCCGTTTAATATTCTCGGCCTGTCGGAAACCATGCTGTTCGCCTTCAAAGGGAATATATGCCACCGGCAAGTTCTTGGCTTTTAAGGCCGCTACCATCATTTCTGCTTGGCTGGGGAGAACTACGTTATCTTCTAAACCCTGGAAAAAAATAACCGGACAGGAAAGGCGATCGCAGTGGCGGATGGGCGATCGCTCCTCGTAAAGATCTTTCCGTTCTGGATAAGGTCCAACTAGCCTGTCCGTGTAGCGCAATTCAAACTTGTGCGTATCATTTACGAACGCCTCTAAATCGCTAATCCCATAATAGCTCGCCCCTGCTTTGAACGTATCCCGAAAGGTCAGGGCGCACAGAGTGGTATAGCCTCCGGCACTGCTACCGGCGATCGCCAGTTTATTTCCATCGACCAAACCACGCTCCACCAGGTACTGTGCCCCATTAGCGCAATCATCTACGTCGATCGCGCCCCACTGGCCCTCTAAACGGCGTCGATATTCTCGTCCGTAGCCCGTACTACCGCCATAATTGACATCTAAGAAAGCAAATCCGCGAGAAGTCCAATACTGAATTTTCAAACTCAGACCGCTCCTGGCCGCCGAAGTTGGCCCGCTATGACTTTTAACCAGCAAAGGGGGCAGTTCGTCCGACGGTGCTGCATAATCCCGATTAGTCGGCGGATAAAAAATTCCATAGGCCGTCAGACCATTTTCCGTAGGAAACTCAATCGCTTGGGGCGCTGAGAGATAACCGGCGTCAATCTCCAGTTGGCTCGACCGCCGCAAGACTTCTATATTTCTAGTTTCTAAATCCAGCAGCACGATTGAGGTGGACTCTGTGGGGGAACCGCCTAGAAAAACCACGCGATTTCCAGCTACTGCCGGGGAGGTAATGGAGGTATAGGGGGTGGCAATCTGCTCTATTTTGCCAGAACTGGTTTCGATGCGGGCAAGATGCCAAATCCCTTGCTGGGTATAAGTGCAGATAATTTCCCCGGCAGAGGCAAAGGAATATGTTGACATCCGAAAAACCCATTGAGGAAGGCCAAACTCTGCTGGCATCTGGCATAAGGGGACAATTTTTTCCTGGTTCGGCTGCGATTTTGGTTGCGATGTCGGCTGCCATTTGTATAGATTCCACCAACCGCTGCGATCGCTGACAAAATATAGCACTCCGTCTGGAGACCACTCTGGCTGAAAAATAGATTCTTCCAATCCGCCAGCTACTCGCTCGGCTTCTGCCAGAGAACCATCTTCTCTAATGCTGGCCACCCAAAGTTCCGTACCGTCCCAAGGCATATTGGGATGATTCCAACTGAGCCAGCAGAGCTTGAAACCGTCGGGACTCAGGCGCGGCGATGAGTAGAAATCGCTACCCGCTACCAAGACTTCGATATTTTCGCCGGATTGATTGGGGCGATCGCTTTCAATATTAATTGCCACTAAAGTATTAACTGGCTCGCCGCCCCCGCTAGGATCTTCCCGCACGCAGATGAGACGCTCCCGCTGGCGATCTAGAATATAGTCGGCATAACTTATATTTCCTTCTGGGGTCAACGGTTCCGGCCGACCTTCGGGAGTTTGTCGATAAATGCGGCGATCGGCGGCGTTTGAGAAATAGACGGTCCCATCAGCCATGAGGAAGGAGCCGCCTCCATATTCATGGACTCGGTTGCGGGCGCTAAAATCTGTAGGAATAACATCCGCGATTTTTCCCGAAGGACTGCGGCGAGCGATCGCATTGCGCCCCCTCTCTGACGGTCGTCTTTCCAGCCAGCAGATATCCTCGCCATCCCAGACGACTTCCGTCAACCCGACAGTTCCGGCCACAATTAATTCCGAGGATATCGGCGATTTCCAAGATCCATAAGAGGCGATTTTTGCTCGATCCATTTTGATTTTCCTTTAGTTAGTTCTTCCCACAGTTCCCACAGTTCCCACAGTTCCCCCTCTCTGCCCTACACCATACATCCTAAATTCTTAGCCCAATGCTTGTGGGCCACCCACCCGCCCCCCACCCCTAGTGGACTGTCCCCATTAAAATTGTAGGGAGCGGCCCGGGAACGAAACCCAACACAACGATTGGTATAGTTGGGTTTCACTCCGTTCAACCCAACCTACAGTTACACATAATTTTAGGTTTGCCAAAGCACTAGCCCCCCTAGCCCCTCCCAGGAGGGGAAGGGTCACGCCCAATGCCCTTGGGCCCACTAGCTACATATTTTCTTTAGGTTTTGGCAGTCTCTTTATATAGTCTCTTATCACCTCTGACATAGAAATGCCGCGCTTGCTTGCCTCCGCTTGCAGGCGCTCTTTTTCCTTTGTCGTTAATCTAATCTGCAAAAGTTCGTCCCTCGCCATTTTCTTGTTTTGTCTTTACAATGGTATTGACATTATATAATCGAGCTGATTCTGATTTGGGCTGCCCAGACAACTCTTGCTCGCTTAGTTGGGGCGATCGGGGGCGAGCGGCCAAAGGGTAGATTGTCCCCAAAGGCGGCGATCGCTTTTCTCCCTTGGGATGCGCGCTACCGATCGAGCGCAGTGGCTCTATAGATCGTAAATTGCTTATTGTTTAGCAGCAATAAAATAATCGTGGCGATCGCCTAAAATACAAAATAACCAAGATATTTTAGGTATGGGGGAATAGGGAATGGGGGGAATTGGGAACTGGGAATTGGGAAGACTTAAAATTGAAAACTTAAAGCTTTTCCCGAATGCCCCCACACCCCAAGTCTCACACCCTACAGCCCAAATCCTCGATCGATAAATGGTATGACCCCTGGCACGATTTGAGAAAAAATGAATTTCAATCCCAGCATACTTATCAATTTGATTCAACCCTTGGCCTGGATATTACTAGGCTTAGCTGGTGGATTGATTTTTGAGAAACGGCTCTTAAAAAAGCTCAAAATCATTCTCCACAAACGAGGATTGATAGAAGAAAACATTCCCCTCATCGAAGAAGCTCTGCGGGGAATTCCCTTTATCCTCTTCTTTGTCTTGGGAATTTATGCAGCAATTAGCGCAAGCCAATTGCCGAGCGAGCTACAAGATCTCCTGTTCAAACTAATGTTGGCCACCATTTTGGGTGCGGCAACTCTAGTTATTTCCAGAATTGCCCTGAGCTTGGTGAGATTCTACAGCAAAACATCAGATGGAGAGTTTCCCTTAACTTCTTTATTTGAAAATCTTACGAAGCTGTTTATTTTTACAATTGGTGCCCTCATCATACTACAGTCTATTGGCATTTCGATTACGCCACTGCTGACGGCCTTGGGAGTAGGAGGTATTTCCATTGGCTTGGCCTTACAGACAACTCTGGCCAATCTTTTTTCTGGACTCAATATTATTATGTCTAGAAAAGTCAATCCGGGAGATTATGTCAAACTAGAGACCGGGGAAGAAGGTTACGTTACAGACGTGACTTGGCGCCATACAACCATACGGGAATATCCAAATAATCTAGTTGTCGTACCCAATGCCAAGCTGGTCTCTTCTACTTTCAAAAACTATTATCTTCCAGAAAAACAGATGATGGTTTTAGTGGAAGTGGGGGTAAGCTACGATAGCGATTTAGAAAAAGTAGAAAGAGTAACTATGGAAGTCGCCAAAGAAGTGATGCGGGAAGTGACCGGAGGAGTACCTGGGTTCGAGCCCTTTATTCGCTTCCATAGTTTTGGCTATTTTAGTATTAATTTAACTGTCTATTTTTCGACAGAAGAGTATATAGAGCAACTGATAACCAGACACGAATTTATTAAAAGACTATACAGCCGTTACAAAGAAGAAGGAATTAAGATTCCCTTTCCAATTAAACCAGTGTACGCTCCAGAGCAATCGGCAGCGAATGAGGAATGGCAAGGTAATATTTAGGGAAGGGTGTGGGAGGTGTGGGAGGTGTGGGAAGTGTGGGAAGTGTGGGAAGTGTGGGAAGTGTGGGGAAGTGTGGGAAGGACTGCTGAAAATTTTCCCCACACTCCCCCACACTCCCCTCTCTCCCCCCTCTCCCCACACTCCCCCACACTCCCCTCTCTCCCAAACTTCCCTTTCCTTTTAAAATACAATTTTGGGCAGGAGCTGTGGGGGTTCTGTCTGGGCAAGAGAAATGCCCAAAAACTGACCGTCTTCGCGATAAGTTCTTACGGGGGATTGGGTATTTTCTAATCCTGACCATTCGATCCGCTGGCCTTGGCACCAGCGACGGGCGGCCTCTTCGGGAAGAGCAACTGCTGGTAAATGCGCTAAGGCAAGATCTGGGGGAATCGGTTGAAATGTCCCTTGGGCAAGCTGGGTTTCAAGCTCCTCGAAGGTTAGGCTATCTGCCAGGAGGAAGCCGAGGGAAGCGGTGCGAATTAAACGAGCAAGAGTGCCGCCAGTGTTGAGAACTGCGCCAAGATCCCGAGCGATCGCCCGAATATAAGTACCCGGACCGCACTCGATAGCAGCGTCAATTTCGGGAAACTCTCCCCCACGCCAATTCAAAAATTCTATATTGCGAACTTCCACCTCTCTGGCGGGAACATCTACCTTTTCCCCAAGGCGAGCCAACTGATACAAACGTTTGCCCCGAACCTGAATGGCACTGTAGGCTGGCGGTACCTGTTGAATTTTGCCCAAAAACGAATTCAAAGCTTCTTGCGCCGTTTCCCTCCCTAGCCAGGGAGCCGGCTGACTAACCAGCACTTCACCTTCAGTATCGTCGGTGGCGGTCGTCACCCCCAAACGAAAGGTGGCCCAGTAAGCTTTATCCTGGCGCAGGTATTGCAGCAGCCGCGTGGCTTTGCCCAAGGCTATGGGCAGAACCCCAGTAGCAGCAGGGTCTAAGGTTCCCCCGTGCCCTACCCGTTTCAGGCGCAACAGTCGCCTTACCCGGGCCACGCAGTCATGGGATGTCATGCCACCGGGCTTATTCAGATTTAAAAATCCTTCCACGGCACTATTTTAGATTGGAGCAGCCTGTGATATTTTATCTACTGTGCAGACAAGTAGGGGATTTTCTTAATTATAGGGAAGCAAGTAATGGCATTGGGGACCTATAATTAACCCCTTGTGGTTAAATTCCTCAATACCGAAGATTATACCCAAGGATGATACCGAATTATAACTAGAATTTTGTTGCTCTTTTTTGGCAATTTTTTCCTGAAAGTTCTACAAAGCTATGTAGTCTTTTTTAAGAATTTTGCAGAAAAAATACCGACGGAGCGGTCAGTTAGTCGGTGATATTGCTCGACTATAGCAATCCTAAATAATATGCAAACTAGAGCGGGCAGAACCTCTTGCCATTACTCGATAGCTTGTTTGCAAATCAAAGCTAATTGCTTGGGAACCTTCCTCGATTAGCCGTAAGTTGCTGAATAATTTGGCAATTTTTTCCGATGCCCGATGCCCAATTCCACTCTTCCCAATTCTTTCTTGATAGAATACCCTAAGTCTATTCCCCTTGCCCACGGAGATCAAACCAATGTCAGGAGCTGATTCAGCGTTAGACCCCACACAAACTTCCCCAGACGTTTCTGAATCTGCGGAGCAGCAGCTAGATCCGTCTGATGAAAGTAAAGCTGTAGAGGCAAAGGAAAATTTGCCCGCCAATGGAACCGAAAACGGAGAAGTTCTGACGTGGGAAGAATGCCTGCGTAAGTTGGGGCAAGAATTTAGAGAAGTGCGCCTTTCCCAAGACATTTCCCTAGACCAACTTCATCATCAGACGCTAGTCCCCCTGCATCATCTTCAAGCTCTGGAAGCCGGGGAGATTCATAAATTACCAGAGGAAATATATGTGCGAGGATTTGTGCGCCGGATTGGTAGCGCTTTGGGATGGGATGGCGATCGGCTGACTGATGCTTTACCTCCTCTAGAGACCAACCAATCCCCAACGCCTTCCTGGCAGCAAACTCAATCTTCTTGGGGACCCTCTGTAAGCTCTTCCGTTTATTTATACCTTGGCTATATGGCAACAATTGCGATCGCAATTGTTGGGCTGTTGTGGTTGTCGAATCAATCCCAGCAAAACAAGGATATGGAAAACCCTCCAGCGGAAGCGACGGAAGCGGAACCATCACCATAAAAGGGCCAGTATCTTTACTGGCGCTCTGGCACTAATACTCTTGGCAAGTCTGCTAGAGTATTTTTTTTGTCACAGCTCAAAGCTGACCGGCAAGGCATTTCCCCACACTCCCCCCTCTCCCCACCCTCTGCCTTTTTCAGCAAGCCCTAATTACCAATTATTTATGAATTGGTCCCTATGTCAAAAATCATAAATCTACAGTAATTACGCATGAACGCTATATGTGGTAATTGCAAATTCTTTTAACCTACATTTAGGGTGTATCTCTACAATTTGCGTAAGTCCTAATCCAGTAATTGCATGGCGAGTACCAATCCAGGATAAAATAATTGTTAACTTTGATTAAGGTAATGTAACCGATGCCCATAAAGCAATATTTATCCCGCCTGCTAGCCTTCGTCTTGGTTATCGCGATCGGCTTGGTGGGTTGTTCCTCGGGTGGGACTCTCTCTGGGGACTATCGCCAAGATACTTTATCGTTGGTAAATAGTTTGAGAACTGCTATAGAATTGCCGCAGGATGCGGCTGAGAAAGCTCAGGCTCAAGCGGAAGCTCGCGAGGTTATCAATGAGTATGTCGCTCGCTATGCCCGAGATCCCGCTCGCTCGAAACTTTCTTCCTTTACTACGATGCGTACTGCATTGAACGGGCTGGCAGGCCATTATAATTTCTACCCCAACCGTCCTGTGCCGCAGAAGCTGAAAAAACGCCTAAATCAGCAGTTTTCTCAGGTAGAAGCAGCTCTGAAAAGAGGGGCTTAAAAGAAATTGTTAATTGGTAATAGGGTGTAGGGTGTGGTGTAGGGTGTGAGGTGTGGGGTGTGGGGTGTGGGGGAATTCCTGCGATTTTCCCGTATCGCGCCCCCGCGTATGGGCCCGTTATAATCGCTCTGCTGTCGCCGGAAAGACCTATGGGAACGGAGGTTTCGGGTTTCGAGCTGGGACGGGCGTCCGTTCCCTGAGTCCGTAGTGCTATACTGCAATCCAATCCTAGATGCAAGCCCAGATGTTCGCCCAGTGGACTGTCTATTTTAAAATTGTAGGTTGGGTTGAGGAACGAAACCCAACACAACGATTGATATAGTTGGGTTTCGTTCCTCAACCCAACCTACAGTCACTGAGTCCGTAGTGCCATACTGCAATCCAATCCTAGATGCAAGCCCAGATGTTCGCCCAGATGCGATCGGCGAGTGAGGGTTAGGGCAAAAATGCCCAAGCCAAGCAATGGCGATATTTTTGAGCTAAAGTGCGATCTGTGCAGGGCGACCAGGGCGACCAAAGTGCGCTTCGGTCGCCCTGTCCCATACTGAAATTATTCTAGGCAACTGAATAAGTTTAATAATTGTCTGCCTCGCTCGAACTGTTCGTGCTAGCAATAAATAGAATGATGAAAACTCCTTTAAGCGCACCGGCGATAACCGGACATTGGCGCCGTTTGGCTTGTTGTCTGGGGACAGCCCTGTTAACCGTCACGGCCAGCCCCTACCTGGGAAGTCGGCCAGCGGCGGCGGCACTTAAGGCCACTTGTCAGGCCACCCCAGAACAGATAAGTAAAAAAAAGAACTTGCGCCAAGCAGCTACCCGTGGGGATAGCGAGGCGAGCGATCGCTACAAAGAACTGCTCGCCGCAGAGGCAAAGCGCTTGCAGGAATGCCGGAGCCAAAATTGGCCTGGCAACCAAGCAATCTGGCTGCGTTTATATCCATGCGATGCTAACCCCGGGGTTTTAGAAGCCGCATTGGATCGGATAGTAGATAAAGGCTATAACCAGGTTTATGTAGAAGTTTTTTATGACGGTCAGGTGCTGCTGCCCCAAGCAGACAATCCGACGCCTTGGCCATCTGTAGTGCGATCGCCTGGTTTTGAAAACGTAGATTTGCTAGCCGAAAGCATAGCCAAAGGCCGGGAGCGAGGTCTCAAAGTTTATGCATGGCTGTTTACTATGAATTTTGGCTACACCTACGGCCAGCGCCAAGACCGGCAAGAAGCTCTCGCTCGCAATGGGGAAGGCCAGACTACCTTATCCCTGAGCCAAGAAGCTACTCTACACGACCAAACGGGAAATGCTCAAGTAGATCGGGTTTTTATAGATCCCTACAGTCCTATAGCTCGACGAGATTATAGCTGGCTGGTTAGTTCCACCCTAAAACGCAAGCCCGATGGGGTTCTATTTGACTACGTTCGCTATATGCGAGGGACCGGTCCTGCTTCCGTAGTTGGTGGCGTTAAAGACTTATGGATCTATGGTTCGGCATCTAGGGAGCGTCTGTGGCAGCGCGGTCTCAATCAGAAAGGAACCGAGCTGATTAGGCGATACTTTACTCAAGGTAATATTACCGCTGAGGATATTCAAGCAGTGGATAACCTCTACTCTAATGAAGGAGAGCCCCTCTGGCAAGGTCGGCGACCTCCAAAAATCAAGACAGTGGCAACCGCTGCAGAGCGTCTGCCCCTGCTCCAATGGGAACTTTGGTATTTGAGCGTCGCCCATGCAGTGCAAGGAGTTCTCGATTTTGTCAATTTAGCCTTTGAGCCGGTACGCCAGCAAGGGATTCCAGGAGGAGTTGTCTTTTTCCCTTACGCCAACCGCCCTGTAGGTAACTCGGGATATGACTCTCGATTGCAGGCTTGGGACAGATTTCCCAGCGAAATGGAATGGCATTCGATGGCTTATGGGAATTGCGGCAATACTAAGTGTATTGTTGACGAAATTCAGCGAGTCTTGAGAATGGCAGCGCCAGAAACAGAAATAGTCCCTGCTTTGGCGGGTTATTGGGGCAAGTCTGAAAAAGATCGCCCTTCCCTAGAACAACAAATGTTCGCGGTACAGCGATTGGGAAGGCGAATCAATTCGGTTAGCCATTTTGCTTATTCTTGGCAAGAACCAGAGTCAGACAACGAGCGCAGGTTCTGTCAGCTTAAGCTAGATTAGACGCTCGGGAACCTTATAAACCTTAGAAACCCGGTTTTTTTCAATTGAAAAAACCGGGTTTCTGGCTCCCAAACAACAGCGATCGCAAGGGAGAGCGTTGCTATCGCCCCTACAGCTCGGGACAGCCATATTGGAATTGTTTAACCGAATTTGGTATTATAGCGTTTCTCAAATTGTAATGAACGAAAATGTAGGGGCGACAGCATCCCCCTTGACTATCTCTTAGCTCTAAACGGCAATTTCGGCACTGGGATGCTTCGCCCCAGACACCTCACATCAATTTAAGAACCGCTATAGTATCTGCGATCGCTCCTGTATAAGAATACAGCAGTTATAAAATTGATGTGAGGTTTCATAGGGGTTGCAACGAGAGTAAGGAAATTGCCGATCGCAGCTAAGAGATAGTTGCTCTGATGCTGTCGCCCCTAAGTTTTCGTTCATTACAATTTGAGAAACTCTATAGATAATAATAGCGTGCCGTGCTATAAAAATAACCGTTAAAAGCCGCGCATTTTAGCGACGACGCGGTTGAGTTCTACAGAATGAGAGGCTTTGAAGAGGATACGATCGCCGGGTTCCATAAATTCCTGCAATTGTTGCGCTAGTTTGTCGTGGCCAGAGGAGTTCAAATTGGTTTCAGGGGCTTCGGGGTCGGGGGCTTTAGGGTCGGGATCTATAGGCAGCGATCGCACGAAGGGGAGACCGGAAGCACCAGCAGCTATTGCTTCTGCTTCGGCTGGGTCGGCGAAGATAAAGAGAGCGTCTAGTTTTAGGTCTCGGGCGATGCTGCCGATTTGGCGGTGAAATTCTAGCGATCGCTCTCCTAATTCTTTCATAGTTCCCAAAACTGCAATTTTGCGCTGCCCCGGAGTTTCGGCTAGCAACTGCAATGCTGCTGTCATCGATTCCAACCCAGCATTATAAGTTTCATCTAAAATAACAATATTATTGGCTAGCTCGTAACTTTTCGCTCTTCCGTCGGGCAATTCCAGAGACAAACCGGCTTCAAGGGGTTGCCAGCTAACGTCGAGAACTTTTGCGACGGAGAGAGCGGCCAAATAGTTGAGAGCATTGTGACGGCCGGGAAGCGGTACGGGTAAGGAAACTCCTTCTACTTTTAGAGTATAAGGGCGCGGCATAGAGCTGCGATCGCCAGCCAACTCTGGAGATAAATCTAATAATTCCCCGCGCAAATCCCCTCCTTCTAAGCCATAAGTTACGGTTTGACCCTGCCAAACTGTTGCTGCCGTATCGATTAGCCGCTGGTTATCGCTGTTGAGAATCGCAATGCTAGTGGATTCCATCTCGGCGAGCAATTCGCATTTGGCTCGGGCGATCGCATCTTCGGAGCCAAGCAATTCTATATGAGCGGTGCCTACATTGGTAATGACTCCTATAGTTGGCCTAGCAATCTCGGTTAGCTCGGCAATCTGCCCAGATCCGCGCATCGCCATTTCCACAACTGCAAATTTATGTTCTGGGGAGAGTTCTAAAAGAGTTTTGGGAACGCCGATTTCGTTATTATAATTACGCTGGGTTTTGAGGACTTTGCCGATGCTGCTTAAGACGGCGGCGATTAGTTCTTTAGTGCTTGTTTTGCCGACGGAGCCAGTCACGGCAATGATGGGAATTGAGAATTGGTCTCGCCACCAACGGGCGATCGCTTGATAAGCCTTCAGGGTGTCCGGCACCGTTAAAAAGGGCCATTCTGGGTTGGGATTCGGGTAGCGACTATCTATAACTACAGCGATCGCACCTTTTTCTATTGCTGCGGCTAAAAAGTTATGGCCATCAAAATTGCTTCCTCGCAGCGCTACAAAAACTTGACCTTTTTTCAAACTACGAGTATCAGTACAAATACCCACCGCTAGGGAGTTGCGGTCTAACTGACGGGAGACAGGGGTGGCCTGCAGAACGGAAATAAGTTGGGCAATGGTAAGAGAACAAGACATAGTGCTAGAGGCCAAGATTTGCTAAAATCCGATAGTACCAGGCTAGGGTGTGGCGGTAGGGTGTGGCGGTAGGGTGTAGGGTGTAGGGTGTAGGGTGTAGGGTAGGGTGTTGACTCTGAAGGCTTTTCACCGTTTTGACGCGCCAACGGGTACCGTTCCCGCTTGAAACCTGAAAGCACTTAATTGTAAGACTTTCCGGCTCCCGACAGCTAGCGGAAAATAGCAGGAATCTTCTCCACACCCCACACAAGAGCACCCCACACAAGAGCACCCCACATCCCACACCCCACACCCCACACCATAAGTGTAGGCTATGCTATGGGCAGGGTGTAGTAAAGGCATAGCCAGTGATGACGGTGAATATTAGGTTAAATCCAATCAAGCGTGGAGAACGCGATTTAACCATGAACAAGTGGGGCGGGGGATATAATAGTGGTAGATGGCGCAAAATCAATCGAGCGAAAAATTAGCAGAGAGGAACAATTGCTATCCGATAGCCTGTTGCAGTTGCTGCAAGGGGAACAACCACAGGAGGCGATTTCCCGGTTAAAAATCTTGTTTGTAGATGGCAGGGGCTATCCAGATAAAGAAGTAAGTACAGCCCTGGAACGAATTGTCAGCTTGAAGCAGCCGGAGCTTGCTTTTAACTTCGTGCTTAACCGCTGTTGCCATGCAGCGATCGCTTTGTGGTACAAACAACCGGAAAACCATTCGGCAATAGCAGAGTTGGTCGGTATATTTGAAAGTCCCTCTAATACCTCGCTAAATCCCTATTTGCGATCGCCTGCTGTTAAACGTCAAGACGCATTGGTAAAAAAGTTTGCCAAAAGCGAGCAATATAGAACTCTGCAAAGACTGTCTCTAGTTGTAGTTCCAGGAAAAAAAATAAATGGCGATTCTGATTCCCAGGCATTATTGGGGGACTTAGTTTCTGGCTATCCCTACTTGTTTTCCCACGCCCTAGCAATCGAGGGCAGCAGTTACGAATATCAGCAAACAGTACGCAGAATTCAATCGCGCAGGCAGCGACAATTAGAAAAGAATCTGTCTCAGTATGTCACTTACCAGGTGCGGCGATCGCTCCTTCTCCGTCGCACGGCGCTTACGGGAGCGCAGCCAGATCTACCCCCCCTCAAAAATCCTACCCAGTTGCGTAACAAGGAATTGTATCGCGCCCTCAAAGAATTTGTAGGTAAAGGTAAGAGGGGCCATACTTATAGAGATTTTGCTCATAATTTCCTATCCCATGCCAAGCTAGTCAGGTCTTATGGAGATTTTAAAGTTAGTTTATATAAGTATCTGGCGATCGCTATTAACTCCGACTACGGAAAACAAAAGTTTTGTCCCCGTTTGGCAAAATATCTAAAGCAAACCCTAGCTCAGAGCGACGAGCAAAAACTCAACGACTTTCTGATCCAAAGAACCTGCAGCCAGTTGTTGAATTATCTGGTGGTAGATAATTCCCAAAAGCTAAACCACCTTCTCTTCCTTGAATTAGCCTCCAATCTAGGGGCGATCCAGACAGCAGGTCTGCTTTTGAAAATAGTATTGATTTGCCCCAAAGTCAAGCCGCATTTGGAAAAAAGACTGTGGATTTTGTTCAACTACTACGAAACTTCCCCAAAGGAAACAGTTGCATGGTTTGTCAGCATCCTAGAAAACCTAAACGTGGCCTTTACCAGCCAATTTGGCTCGGTAGATCTCTCTTTTATCAGTCAAATCGCTAGCTCCCCTATCGCTCAAAAGTCGGAAAATATTTAATTGCCCAATTGGATTTAGGGTGTGGGGTGTGGGGTGTGGGGTGTGGGGTGTGGGGTGTGGGGTGTGGGGTGTGGGGGGTGGGGGGGGGGGTGGGGGGTGGGGGGGGTGGGGTGTGGGGTGTGGGGTGTTGGGTGTGGGGTGTGGGGGTTAGGGTGTGGGGTGTGGGGGGAGGGGGTGGATAGCTCTGGTGTCGCGTGAG
>JAAHFN010000056.1 GCA_010672965.1 Oscillatoria sp. SIO1A7 | reverse complement strand
CGCCAGTTAGGGTGTTGTGTGTGTGTCATTGAGCATTTGGCATGGGGCATTGGGTATTGGGTATTGGGCATTGAGCAATCGGCAATGGGGCATTGGGCATTGGGCATTGGGCATTGGGCATTGGGCGTTGGGCATTGGGCATTGGGCATTGGGCATTGGGCATTGGGCATTGGGCATTGGGCATTGGAAAAAATGTTTATCAAAACCACATAGACAGGCGGCTAAAGAGGTGACCTAGCGAAGCTATAGCACCAAATAAGCACAGTGGGATAAAAACTCGATCGCTCTATTCGATATAAGATATGAGTCAGCAGCATCATCAAGCAAAAAAAAACCAAAGTAATTTTCAATACGATCTCGATTTCCCTCTAGAATCGCATAGTGAATTAGGAAATAAACTATTCTCTAATAACCTATTGAAGATGAGTGCGATCGCATTTTTGTCAGGGACTTTGGGAGCGATCGCTTTTCTGACCTTACTGATAAAATTGCACTCGCGATTGGCGATCGCTCCCAAAAATTCACCAGTTATTGAATTGCCAGTTATTCAACCTAAGAGCCGACTCAGCCAGGGGAGCCAGGAAGCGGGGCAGCGAGACTGCGAGCATTGTGGGGAGGCGACTTCCCAAACTTACCAAACTTCCCAAGTGTCCCAAACTCCCCAAACTCCCCAAACTCCCCAAACTCCCCAAACTTCCCAAAGTTCTCAAGCTTCCCAAACTTCCCAAACTTCCCAAACTTCCCAAACTTCGCAAACTCCCCAAACTCCCCAAACTTCCCAAGCTTCGCAAACTTCCCAAGCTTCGCAAACTTCCCAAACTTTCCAAACTTCCCAAACTTCGCAAACTTCTCAGGCGGCTTACCAAACTTCGCAAACTTCTCAGGCGGCTTCGCAAACTTCCCAAACTTCCCAAACTTCGCAAACTCCCCAAACTCCCCAAACTTCCCAAACTTCCCAAACTTCGCAAACTTCCCAAACTTCGCAAACTTCTCAGGCGGCTTACCAAACTTCGCAAACTTCTCAGGCGGCTTCGCAAACTTCCCAAACTTCCCAAGCTTCGCAAACTCCGCAAACTTCCCAAGCTTCGCAAACTTCCCAAACTTCCCAAACTTACCAAACTTACCAAACTCCGCAAACTCCGCAAACTTCCCAAACTTCCCAAGCTTCGCAAACTTCGCAAACTTCCCAAACTACGCAAACTTACCAAACTCCGCAAACTTACCAAACTCCGCAAACTTACCAAACTCCGCAAACTACGCAAACTTCGCAAACTTCCCACACTCCCCACACTCCCCACACTCCCCACACTCCCCACCCTCCCTTAAGAGATAAGGGGACGGCGAGACAAGAGGACAAGATAACAAGGAGACAAGAGGACAAAAATACAAGTAGAGATAGCCAGAGGTTGCTAGAGGTCGCCAGTAGGGAGGGTGAGAACTCAGAAAATCAACAGGGGCTAGAATTGAGCCTGCAAGATGTGGTGGTTTTGGCATTGCAAAATAACCGCAATCTTAAAAATGCCTATTTAGACCGCATTTTGCAAAGACAAGACTTGGCCGTAGCAGAAGATGTCTTTGCCCCGGATTTTACGCCAGAGCTGTCGATTTCTTATACTCAAAACGAATTTGGCTCGAATCGAAACGAAAATGGGGAATTAAGTCTGGGGGCAACGGTGACCGTGAGGATTCCCACCGGAGCAGATATTAGGGCGACCTGGACTGGGAGGGGGCGGTCTCGCAACAATAGCAGCGAAGATACCCTGAGTCAAAATCTAGAGCTTAGTTTTAATCAACCCCTTTTAAGAGGATTTGGAGCCGAAATCAATCAAGCGCCCATAGAAATTGCCCGAGTTAACGAGAAAATTAACATTATCTCTTTAAAATCAACTCTAATTCAAACCATTACCCAAGCAATCCGCGCTTATCGGAGTTTAGTCCAGGCTCAGGAGCGGCTAAAAATTCAGCAGCTTTCCCTGGAAAGCGAACAAAGACAATTAGAAGTGACCCGAGCCTTGATTGAAGCGGGCAGGCAGGCTCGGGTTGATTTGGTTCAAAATGAAGCAGCAGTCGCTAGCCGACAAGTGAGCTTATTAGCGGCTGAAAATAATCTCGATGCCGCCCGCTTAAATCTTTTGAATATTCTCGATATCGATCGCGGAGTCGATATTATAGCTGGAGAAATTCCAGAAGTGGTGGAGCCGGAAACTCTGGAAATAAAACAGTGGCTGCAATTAGCGTTGCAAAACAACCCCGCATATTTGCAAGAATTGCTCCGCTTGCAGATTTTCCAATTCAATCTTTTGCTCGCCCAAGACGAACAACGCTGGGACTTTAACTTTAATGCCAGCTATACCAATCGCAGGGGCAATACTGCTGATGGCTCCGAGGACTGGAGAGCTGGCCTAGTTTTTACTCGCGAATTCGGCAATCTGAATCGGGAGCAAGCGGTGCGACGCCGAGAAATAGAACTCCAGCAAGCGCAGAACAATTTGTCAGAACAGCGCGAAAGTTTAGAAATTGAGGTGACTAACCGGATTAGGGATGTAAATTTTAATCTCAAGACTGTAGAACAGGCTCGCCGAGCTAGGGAGCTGTCGCAACAACAATTGGATAACGAACGGGAAAAACTAAGGTTGGGAGTAGGAGGAGTGCGACTCATCGATATTTTGGATTTCGAGGAGCGGCTGGTTCAGGCCAAAAATGACGAGCTGAATGCCCAAATTGATTATCTCAATTCTTTGACTTCCTTAGAGCAAACCATTGGGGTGACTTTAGAGACTTGGAATGTCACTGTGGAACATTAGCATAGACAGGACTTACGCAAAACATCCATGTTTGATATTTGTAGGGGCAGTCCCCCCGTCGCTGCCCCGATTGGCTTGGGGCAACCACGGGGGGATTGCCCCTACAAACACTGTAAGATAACTGTTTAAACGAATTTGATATGATTTAGCTGAGAGTCATTTGCACTCGCTTTCCGAAGGAGAATTATTTTATGTCTGGAGCTACCTATCAAGGATGGGATCTTAGCGAAGAAGAAAGAGAAATTTACAGGCAGCGCTCAAAGGAATCGAGTCGAGCCAAAGCACAAGCTCTGCGCGGTGAAGGACCGAAACCGATTCATCCTATCAACCTGCCGAGGCTAAATCCTGAAAATCTTATGCAACCTTTAGCCCAAAATGGAGGAAAAGCACTTTCTTTATTTAGCGGCTGCGGCGGTCTAGATCTCGGCTTTGAACGAGCGGGATTCGGCCACCTTGCTGCCTACGATATTCTCAATGAAGCCGGAGTTACTTTAACTCGCAATCGACCTCAATGGAAAGTATTTGCCGGTCAAGAGGGAGACGTAACAAAAATGGATTGGCGGCAATACCGAGATCTAGTGGATGTCCTCCACGGCGGGCCTCCTTGTCAGCCTTTTTCTGCAGCCGGACGCCAGAAAGGTCGGGAAGATAGCCGCGATATGTTTCCAGAATTCGTGCGCGCCATACTAGAAATAGAGCCGCTCGCATTTGTTGCCGAAAATGTCCCGGCTCTGGCGAGTAAAAAGTTCAGCGGATACGTTCGGGAAATTATAGAACTTCCTCTAGCCCCGCGATATCATATAGCTCGATTTATGCTGGCGGCTTCCGATTTTGGGGTTCCCCAAGTCCGAAAGCGAGTTTTCTGGGTGGGATTTCGCGAGAAAGCAAAGGCAGCAAAATATCGCGAGCCCGAACCAACTCACGATTGGCAACATTTAGCAGCAGCAAAGTCTAAGCAGCCGGTGCAGCTTTCTCTTTTTTCCAGTTGCGATCGCTCAAAAAAAACCTGCATGGGAGTTCGCGAAGCCCTGGGATTGCCCGATATCGGCATTGATGCCTTAGCACCAACAATTCGCAGCGGGCTAACTGGTCCGCGCCACACTACTTCTATTTTGAGTAGCGTTTCCGCCCAAAAGGTTTGGGAAAAAATTTTAATCTGGCCGAACGGAGTAGCTGGGAATCGCCAAAAAGCACATTTGTTTGTTGCTAAAAACGGTCATTTTCGGCTATCAGTGCCAGACTGCGGAATTATTCAAGGATTTCCCGAGTCTTGGTCTATTTACGGTCCGACTTACATGGCTTTAGGTCAGATTGGCAATGCCGTGCCGCCCCCAATGGCTTATCAAGTTGCGGTATCGGTTGCTCGGGCATTATCCTGAAGTGCTTCGGTTACGAGTTCTCGCAAGCGTCGAGCATGGTTGGTAGCAATGCGTTCCCAACCATCAAAGTATGAAGCTGGAATGTGAGGGTTATTTAAAGTAGAGCCTCTTTCGATAAGGTATCGACATCTTTCCTTAAGAATTAACAACATTCTCTCTGGTGAGTAGCCCTCGTCCAAATCCATTTTTTCTCTATACTCTTGGATTGTGTATTGTCTCTTTTGTAGGTGACGAGCATCTTCGAGAGTATATGCAGCTTTTTCTCTCATGATTTCATGCATAACCGGCATAGTTATCAGATTTGGTACGAGATGAGCTAGTCTATAATCTGAGCTGATATAAGCTTCTTTGTCCCTAATCCAAGGAGCCATTACTTGTGGAGAAGCATAAAGACAGTATTTTAGTTTTGTTCCTCTTGTATCGTAAAAGCCAAACAGCCAATGTTTTCCCTGCCACTTTCTAATGTGTTCCGAGCCAAAGTCCCGAGCTGTCGTAACAGAAGACTTTGTAGTGGACTTTAACTCAAAGGAAATTTGTTGTCCGTCTAAATCTAAAATAGCATCCGTGCCGCTGCGGGTTGCATTAGGAGGCTTCTCTAGCTTGAATAAATCAATCAGCTCGTTTTCGCGACTATCATCCTGAACTGTCATTTTTCCACTTGTTTAAATCTAGTGTCAATGAAATTATCTGTTTTTTTACTTATGCGATCGTCTGTTTAATTACCGCAAACATTCTCTTTTGCCTCCCGTTCTGCCTTAATCTTTCGCAAGCGGGCAGCAGCCGGAGGCGGGTTCATTGCCTGTGCTTTGCGTTGTTGGTGCCCCCACTCCAACCAATCATCGATGTAGTGGCTAACCGCTTCTTTGTTTTCTAGGTAATAAAGAATCGTGGCATAGACTTCTGCCAAGGTTAGGGACGTATAAATATTGGCAATTTCTTCGGCAGTACGCGCTCGGAAGAGATACTCGTAAAGGATAGTTTCTATGCCGATGCGGTGGCCTTTGATGCGAATATCATCTTCAGCCAAAAAGTGAAAGTAATCTTCTAGCAGCATTGTTTTGATTTAGTTAAGAATCGTTTTGATGCCAAGGCGATCGGCAGTCAGCAGTCAGCCGTCAGGGCTCAGCGCTCAGCGGTCAGCGCGTCAGCGGTCGGTGCGTCAGCGCTCAGCAATGGAGCGGCGAAAGCTGAAAGCTAAAAGCTGAAAGCTGAAAGCTGAAAGCTAAAACAGGAATTACGCAAATTTTGGGGTGGCCAACGAGATTGCTAGTTTTCGGCTTTCGAGACTCCGATCGCTCCATGCGATCGACGAGACAGTTATTAGGAGCTGAATCTGCTTTTCCGAGCGTCGGAAACGACGACTTTTCCTTCCAAAATTTACACTTTGATAGGCCTCGGTGCCCATTGCACACCCTACAAGTATTTGTGCGTAAGTCCTATGAAAGCTAAAAGCTGACCGCTGACCGCTGACCGCTGACCGCTAAAAGCTGACCGCTGACCGCTGACCGCTGAAAGCTTACTCGCCCAAGACCCAATTAACTAGAGTGCGGACGGGGAAGCCAGTAGCGCCAGTGCTGTTGTAACCCTTATCTTTATCAGTCCAAACCGGAGCGGCAATATCTAAATGCAGCCAAGAGGTTTTTTCTACAAATTGCTTTAAGAAGAGGGCAGCAGTAATCGAGCCGCCGGCACGAGGGCCAGTATTTTTCATGTCGGCATGGACGGATTTGAGACCCTCAAAGTATTTTTCCTCCAGAGGCATCCGCCAAAATTTTTCGCCGGAGCGTTCCGACGCCTTGGCGAGTTCGGCGGCGAGTTCGTCATCGGGACTCCACAAACCGGCAATATCGTCTCCCAAGGCTACGACGCAGGCCCCGGTGAGAGTTGCCAAATCAACGATCGCATCTACCTCTAATTTGTCGGCAAACACCAAAGCGTCTGCAAGGGTAAGGCGGCCCTCAGCATCCGTGTTGTTGATTTCAATAGTTTTGCCGTTAGAAGCGGTGAGGAAGTCGCCGGGATGCATGGCCTTACCGCTAACCATATTTTCGGTGACAGCGGAGATGAAATGTACTTCCACATCTGGTTTTAGCTGACCGATCGCCTTGGCCGCACCGAAAGTAGCACCAGCACCGCCCATATCTATTTTCATGGTTTCGATACCGCTGCCGGCCGGTTTGAGATTGAGACCGCCAGAGTCAAAGGTCAGCCCTTTGCCAACGATCGCCACTTTGCGGCGGGGCTTGCCCTCGGGCTTGTAAGTCATGTGGATGAATTTAGGAGGCATGTCCGAGGCTTGGGCAACCCCGAGAAAAGCGCCCATGCCCAATTCTTCGCATTTTTCTTTTTCTAGGATTTCTATCTCAAAACCATATTCGGTAGCGATCGCCAAAGCTGTTTCCGCCATAGTTTCCGGGGTGCAGCTATTCGCCGGTGCTGCCACCAACTTTCTAGCCAGATTCACGCCGCTACAAATTTTCTCGGCACGGGCGATCGCCTCTTCCTGACCCGCCAACTCCAACAACTCTACAGTTTCTACAGAAGTTGCTTTTTCTTCTGGCTCGGACTTAAAGCGCTCGTCTTGGAACAGAGTCAGTTCTGCTGCTTCCACAATTGCCTGCGCCGTTGCCTCTGGGTCGTTGTTCCAGACCGGCAAGCTAATGCCAAGAGTCTTGCATTTTTCCTTCTTAGCCGCCCGCGCCGCCGCCGCAACTGCCTGACGCCAATCCTCTAACTTCGAATTCTCCTCTTTTCCCAAGCCGATCGCGATAATTTTGCGAATGGGGCTACCCCCACCCACGCGAGTTACGGCGCTGCTGCCGGATTTTCCTTCAAACTCGGTTTCGGAAATTAACTCTTGCAAGGTGCCGGCTAGCTTTTCGTCCAACTGCGCCAAGGTGCCGGTCAATTCCACGGCCCCCTCGAAAAACCCAACTGCCAGGGCATCTCCAGCCCAGTCCAGCACTGACTTGTCAACTCCTCGATATTCTGTCATTTATGCCTCAAATAACCTGCTTTGATATTGCGATAAAAATTACCCTAGCGCAAACTCTAGGGTGTAGGGTGTAGCGGTAGGCTGTAGGGCCTAGGGAAAATTTCTGCTATAGCATTACGCATTAATGTTAGGGCAATTTAATGTTTGCGCTTGGCTAGTAACGGTAATGCTTGTACTGAAAGCTGACTGCTGAAAGCTGACTGCTATATTTCCCGATCTCGCTTTGAGAGCCGGAAAGTCCCGAATGTCACCAATTGGAGTGAAAAAACCTCCATCACCAACACCCTACCCCAAGTCCGACCTATGACCGGCCAACGGAAAGGTTTGCCCCTCGGCCAAAACGGCTAGCCGGTACTAAAGGTTGCCTATATGCGATCGCAATCCCTCATCATAACTCAGGTTTCAGATTTGAGTGATTAGATTCGGAGTCGGCTGTCCCAGATCGTCGGGCCACAAAGATGGGCCGAAGGGCATTGGGCTATGCCCTCCTTGGGCAGGCTACGCCAACGCCTACAACCCAATGCGAACATGCCCTTGGGCCCAATACCCAATCTTGCCAATAGCCTCGATATATAGCACTACCGATTCAGGTTAGGACAGTTCCAAAACGCTCATGTGTGCGCTTGTTGGCAGGACTAATGCTGACTGCTGACTGCTGACAGCTAATAGCTTATTGCTATAATTATCTCCAGAACGCTCAGAAACGCAATTATGAAATTAGCCACAGCATTTATTACATCAACCGATTATCTTGCAGGGGAACAAAACAGTCCCATTCGCCATGAATATCTCGGCGGCCAAATCTTCGCCATGTCTGGTGGCAGCGAAGAACATAACCGCATTGCCTTAAATATTGCTAGTTTTTTACGGTTTCATTTACGAGGCAGTGGCTGCAAAACTTTTATTGCCGATATGAAGGTAAGGATAGCTATTGCTAAAAAGAGTGCCGATATCTTTTACTATCCCGATGTCATGGTGACTTGTGACTCGCAAGATACAGAAAAATATTATAAGGCAAGTCCTTGTTTAATTTTTGAGGTACTCTCCCCAAGCACCCAAGATTTGGATAAACGAGAAAAACGCCTCAATTACCAAAGCTTAGGGAGCTTGCAAGAATATGTCCTGGTTTCTCAGTCAGAAATTAAGGTAGAGGTTTATCGGCCCGATCGCTTCGGTAATTGGTCTAGGCAAACTTTAGGAAATGGCGATCGCTTGGAGTTGCAGTCGGTGGGTTTGACCTTAACAATGGCCGATATTTATGATGAGGTTTTGAGGCTAGCACCTTAATCTCCCGATCGCCTGTTTTTTCTCGAACTCAATTCCTGCCCCGAGCAGCTTTGCGGCGAAGAGCCAATTGCAGTATCCTCCGCTTTTAGTACCGCCACCAATTCTACTTCTCCCCGCTCGTTGACCCGCCAAGCGTTGGCTTCAACGATCGCCTCTCGAACCTCGGCGGAAGGAGAGGCCGAAGCGCGTTCGCCTCGAAATGCCGATAAATCGCGCAAGTCTGCCCAAGGGCGATCGCCGATTATTTGCTCTTCTGGATCCGGAGGCAAACCCCCCCGTCCAGTGACGATCAAGGAATTTCCCTGCCTTGGCGAGCAATCGGCAACGATAAGAGAGTTGGGAGCAATTGGATTCTTTTGCAACTCTAGTAGTCCCGCTGCCGAATCGACTTCAGGATTATTAATTTCAATCAGACCATCGACTCCAAAGCGGGAACTGGCAGTAATGCTGCTGTCGGCAGAGGGAAAAATCCCCGAGGTGGCAATGGAAATGTTGCCGCCATTGCCCTCGAAGGCATTGGCCCTAATAGTGCTATCTTGGAAGAGAGCGATCGCCGAGCTATAGATGCCAATATTGCCTCCATTTCCCGTCCCGCCAGCCTCTGCAGAAATGAAACTGCCGTTTCTTAATTGTAAGGTATCTTCTAGAATTAGTTGGACATTTCCCCCTTCACCCGATAGCGTGGAAGCTGCAATTTTTCCGCCTGTTTCGAGGAAAATAGCCTCCGCATTCACTTGGATATTTCCCGCACCTCCAGTTCCTTCGTTACTAACTGAGACTTGCCCTCCATTCTTCAAATTTAACCGAGGCGTGTTAATTTCCACATCCCCGGGAGATCCAGATGGTATGGGAGGAAGTCTCAAAGCTTGCTGCGTGGCCTCATCAACTATAGTGGCGCTGGCATCTATCGCGCTGGAAATCGTTGAACCCGGTATGGTGCCGTTGACCTCCACCAACTCGGTAGCATTCACGACGACCCGGCCGCTATTACCGATCGCTAGAACGTTAGAACCGATTGCCCCTCCATCTCGCACAGTCGCTCTCGACGTATTAATGATTACGCTACCTGCATTCCCTCTACCGAGAGAGGAAGAACCAATAATACTGCCCGAATTAATCCTGGGTTCTGCTCCGATAACCTCAATGGATTCGGTCGCATTAACAATTAAGTTTCCAGCCGAACCCTCTCCAAAAGCCCCCGAGCTTAAAACTGCTCCTCCGCGAACGCTAATATTCTGGGTTGAAATCGCTATATTACCGGCAAAACCCATGCCAAAACTGGCATTTGCAATTAAGCTAGACGCTATAGGGTTAATTGGCAAAGTGCCAGCCAGTTCTATTGACTCGAATGCTCGAATCTCGGTATTGCCAGCATTTCCCGCTACTTGAGTCCGATTAAAAATTTGCGCTCCCTCTCTCACCTGTAACTGTCGGGTCGCAATTTCTATATTGCCAGAATTACCCATACCCACAGTTTCTTGACGAAAGCCACTGGGAATGACTCCGCCTGGAGTCGTTCCCGTTAAAGTTAAAGACTCAGAAGCGCGCGATCGCAGGGAACCGAATGTCTGCGAGCCTTGGTTTTGCAGCAAGGCGATCGATCCGTCGCTAAACATAAGTTGCCGACCGACAATTTGCATCGAACCGATCCCGATGCCACTGACATCAGCAGCCGCTTGTCGGATAAGGCGAACATCTCGAAAAACCGATACCTCGTCGTAGTCGAAACCCCACTGCTCGCTCTGTGGAGAGAGGGATTGGACTCCGCTGACTGCCAGTGGAGCTGTCAAACCCACAAACCCAACTTCTACTCCCCCCAATTCTATGCGTCCTCCTGCCGCCGTCAGGGTCGCCCCCTCTAATAGCAAGTCACCGCCCACTAATGCCAGGGTGTTACCTGGGTTGACTTGCAAGCCCGAGCCGTTATTTTCTCCAACAATCGGCGCAAAAACTGGATGGTCACTTCTAAAACTGTGACCCTCACCTCTAACTCTAATCTCTCGGGTTTGTCCGTTGAATTGCAAGCCTACGGGGACATTTACTGTCAGCAAGGGCGGGGCGGCTGGGTCTGTGGCGCTGAATTGCTCGCCGTTTTCAAAGACAATACTGTTGGCCGTAGTTCCTAAAAAAGAGCCGCCGATATCTAGGCGGGCGTTGGCTCCAAAAACAATACCGTTGGGATTGAGCAGAAATAGGTTGGCACCTCCGTTGGCGCGGATTAAACCGTCGATGTTAGAAATCCCTCCCCCCGTAACGCGGGTGAGGATATTTTCTATGCTAGCGGCATTATTAAAAAGGGCTTCGCTTCCCGTCGGAACGGAAAACTCGCCGAAACTATGAAATAAGTTTTTCCCCTCAACAGTTCCCCCGTCAATAACGAAGCTATTGCCGTTGGAGGTAACGAGCGAGTTAATGGGTAAGGTGCCGTCCGGCACTATCTGGGCTGACCCTGGTAGCGCGTAAGTGCAAGCTGCCAGACATAATACCGAGCTAACCACAGCGTCTATCCGCGTTCTCATTCTTCTCTCTCCAGATGATAGGAGCGGCTTGCGTCTATAGGCGCGCTCTGCGGCGGGCGTGCAAAATTAAAATGCTCCCGCAATGGGGTCAGGGGAGGCAAGATGCCCCCTAACCCCCGCCGTGAAAACTTAAAGGGCTCTAGAAAATATAAACTCTTCCTTTTTCGTCAATATATACGGCTTTATCTACAGTTTCTAGTTCGTTATCCCTTAGCCGGATTGTCACGCTCACTATATTATTGTCGCCAATCGTCACATCGAAGTGTAACGGGGCATTCTGCCTTTCGATTGGTGGATTAATCAAAAGGTTAATATTGCGATCGAGATCTCGGGTGCTGTCAGGGTTGATGTAGAGACCAGTTAAATTTATGCTAGTTGCCGCCAGCAACTGTTCCGTTTCTTCTTGATTAATTTCATAATCAACCGCAAATCCCGTGTTATTAATCAAACTGATTTGGATAGGATTTTCGACTTCTACAAAATTGCGATCTTCTGGCTGCCAGAATCCTGGCGAGGGGCCACCATCTCCTGAAGGCTGGGCGCTAGCTGGAGCAGCCGAGATAGTGCTGGCGATCGCTAACAGAGTTGCAGCGATCGCTATTTTTCCCGATTTCATCATATTTTTTCTCCCAATTCTCACAACAAATACCTAGCAATTCAATAATTGAATTGCTAAGGTTGCTCCCAAAGTAACTATACCATAGTTTTTAGTTTGATTTTATAGCACTACGCACTCAGGGAACGGACAATTAAAATCTCGCTCCTTGCTAGTAACGGCAAGGCTTGTGCCGATCGCATGACTGCTGATAGCTGACTGCTTACTGCTATACAAGCAATGACTCTTTGAAATTTTAATGTCTATATGAGTTGCAATATAGCAAGTCTAAATTTTATATGTAATTACTCAAAGGTACTGCCGCCCGTATAGCCCTGTTGGGCGATCGCGATCGCGCTCTGCATTTGTAGATTGCTCTCTTAAAACCCAAATCTAAATATAGCTTTAAACTGGCATTTGCCTGAGGTTTTTTAGGCCAGACAATTTACTGTATTTTTTAGCTATTGAGGCTCAATTTAATAAAATAATTAATATTATTAAGATAATAAATTAAATAACTTATTTTATTATAAGTCAACACTCAAAACTCAAACCTTTTAAGGCAAGGGATAATTGTGTTGCCGGAGAGAATTGAGAGCTTCTTCCATGCTAACTTGGGGAAATTGTTCATAAAAGCGACTGACGCTCAGGAATGGATAGGGAGTAGCTAGAACGAGGGATCGATCGCTCCATTGGCACAACCATCCCATCAATTCTGGTGGTGCTACTGGGGCGCAGATCCAGACTTGTGCGGGTTCTTGGCTGCGGACAGATCCTGCCGCTGCTGCCATCGTCATACCCGTAGCAATTCCGTCATCAATTAAAATAGCAATAGTTTCTTTCGCATTAACCGGGGGACAAGCAGGTGCGAGTTGTTCTTGTTGAGCTAAGGCTTTAGCCTCAGCAACCTTTAGTGCTGCTTCGCGGACTTGGCGATCGCGTTCGGAATTTTTGTCGGGAACAAATGACTGTCCCCAAACCACATAACCGTCGGCAGTAACAGCACCGATCGCCAACTCTGGATTTTTAACTCTAGTAATTTTTTTGGCCACCAAAATAGTTAAAGGGCAATTCAGACGGCGGGCCACCGGAACCGCTACGGGCAAACCGCCTCTAGGCAGAGCATAAACAATTGGCTTGGGGGAAAAGCCAGTATTGCTTAGTTCCGCCAGTTGGGAGGCAATCTCAACGGACAGCTCCTCCCCCGCAAGGGAGCGATCGCGGAAAATTGGCACGGGTGACATGGCATACTCCAGCCGCACTACAAAACAATTTGCCTCTATGATGGCTGATTTTTTCCCAAATATAGCGGTTCTCAAATTGATGTGAAGTTTCTGGGGCGAAGCATCCCTACGGAAATTACCCTTCTACAGTGGAGATAATTGCTCTTGTTGCTGTCGCCCCTACATTACACTTATTTGAGAAAAGCTATAGCTGCCATCATAGAGGCAAATTGGATCGTTTTTTTCTCTAACCGACCAGAAACGCTCTCCTCGCCCCCAACCTATGTCTAACGAATATCAACTAAATCTCTTTGAGCAATTAAACCAAGGCTTACCAGCATCGTCACCCTCTTTTCCGCCAGAGCTTATTCCTACAGACGCGAAGATTCCCATTCCTCCGGGCACCTATGGCACCATTGAGGAACTGGCCGACCATTGCCATCAGTGCCAGCGTTGTGGCTTGGGCTCCACTCGGACTCGCGCTGTTGTCGGGCGGGGCAATTCTCAGGCGGCAATAATGGCGATCGGAGAAGCACCAGGACAAAATGAAGACGAAACCGGGTTGCCCTTTGTCGGGAAAGCGGGTCAACTGTTAGACAAAATTCTGGCATCGGTTCGACTAGATCCAGAGCAAGATATTTATATCTGCAATATCAATAAATGCCGCCCTCCCCAGAACCGCGTTCCCACCCCAGAAGAAATCGCCGCTTGCAAGCCTTACCTGTTGGAACAGATACGCTTGGTCGAGCCAAAAATTATTTTATTAATTGGTGCTACGGCAGTGCGGGGTTTGCTTGGCGATCGGCGCGGTATTACTAAAATTCGCGGTCAATGGCTGGAATGGCAAGGGTATTTATGTATGCCTATTTTTCATCCCGCCTATTTGCTGCGCAACCCTTCCCGGGAGAAAGGCAGTCCCAAATGGCTGATGTGGCAAGATATTAAGGCAGTCCGAGCCAAGTTCGACGAAATTGGTTGGTAAATTGGTTGCTCTAAGACTTGCGCTTGTTGACCCAATCCCGAATGCGCTCCTGAGTCTGTCGTTGGACTCAATGCCCGAAAAAGTGAAAAGTTGGTTTTATTATCTTATATCATGTCGGTTTGAATGCCCCCAAAAAAAGCTTCTGCGCAAGGACAGGGCGTCCCCCCTGTCCGCTTGGACTCTTTGGGACAGGCGGGACGCCCGTCCTACGGGAGATTACAAATTTTTTCTGTGGGTATTTAACCGTACTTGATATTACTATTCACTCTGCCCAATGCGAACATGCCCAATGCCCAATGCCACCCACCCCCTCCCCCTCCCAGGAGCTCCCAGGAGGGGGAGGTTGCCCAATGCGAACATGCCCAATGCCCTATCGATTTCTACAATCTTGCAACCAGAGGCGAATTGCTCTACCCATAACGCGATCGCTACTTTCTTCGGGGGGCGAGGTCGGTTCGCCAGCAGGGTAAGAGCCGTCAATAGAAAACATCAAAGCCAAGCGCCAACCATCGCTACTTTTAGTTAAAAATAGCCAATGGTATTGCTGAATTTCTACTGCTGCGTCTTCTAGATATTGCCTTGCCAAAGTCGTGATAAAAACTTGGCGCGTATCGTCGGCAATCTTGTTGGTACGATCGGCGTTTTCTCCGTTATCTAACGAACTTCCACTGCTATAGCGACCGGGAGCTAGAGGCAGCGGTTCAAATTCCGGTCGTCCGGCTGCGATAAAATAAGTGGGAAAGTACGCTGTGCCCTGCTGGCGATCGCGCCGATAAATCCGATTGGCATAACTGGCTAAATCCGGCAGCATATTTTCCACTAGGGTTTCTAATTCCGAAGGGCAAATAGATGGGTCGATGCTTGAGGGTCTATCGTCGATTTCTCTTTGAGAAGCGATCGCCCCACTCATACAGCAGGTAAAAATCCCAATAGGAATTGCACAAACTGTCATAACACAAGCTATATATAGAGTAAAGTGCTTCAGGCGTGCAACCCTCCCCCTACTACTTTTTAAGGCGGGCAAGATAGCTAAAGTCATCTTTTTCAGGTGGTTTAGGGCTATTTGTAAAGTAACCGAGAACATTTTATTCGAGCTTGTCTGTAGCATTCATAGATTAAAATTGTATAAGATATCTGCCGCCCGATCGCCGAGGTGAAAGGCATCTAAATTAGGTTTAAAAATAACTGCTATAATATAGAAAAGCAAAAAAAGAGGGGCATGTAGCCCCCCGAACTACCAAAAAACAAATTGTCAAATATGAATTAGTACAAACGAATTAGTACAATGGACCCTTAGACGATCGGAAAATTAACACTTATCGGAACCGAAGAAACAGTCGCTCTTTTACCGGGCATGAGGATTTTGTTCTTTGACGAGCCCGGTTTTTTTTGCAGATACATATATTATATAGCAACTTGACTTTACTTGCAAGCCCTTTTGCAGGCAGGCAACAGTCAATGTAAGGGGTCCCTAGTGACTCTTGCCTCTTGCCTACACCCTATAATTGATGGTGGGGAGACAGAGGAGAAGAGGCAGAGGGGAAGGGGGCAGGGGGGCAAGGGGGAAATTTGCTGCACCCGATGCCGACAAGGGGACAAGGGGACAAGGGGACAAGGGGACAAGGGGACAAGGGGACAAGGGGACAATATAATTCCGCTCTTCCGCTCTTCCGCTCTTCCGCTCTTCCGCTCTTCCGCTCTTCCCCATTCCCTAATTTTTTGCCCAATGCCCAATGCGAATATGCCCAATGCGAACATGCCCTTCTGCCCTAATTTAGCTCTTTAATTAGATTTAAAGTTTTTTTATGTTTAGACGCGCCTTAATCTGTACGGATTTTGCCGATGGCTTGCATCGCTTGGGAAATTTTTTGCCGAGCTTGGCCGCTGGCGGGATGGAACAAATAGTATTTCTGCATAGCGTTCCGTTTTGGACGAAAGGGCAGATTCCTCGGGAGGACAAAGAAAAAGTCAAACAAGCGCGATCGCGTCTCGACCCGATCCTAGATAAAGTGCCCGAAGGATTGGAGGTGGCCGTAGAGGTTGTCTCGGGGGAACCAACAAACAACCTGCTCAAGGTTGCCAAGCAATACGATAGCGAAGTGATTATTATGGGCGCTTCCCCCAGCACGATGCTGAGCGATCGCATTTTTGGCAGCACGACCATGAGCATCTCGAAGCAGACTCACATTCCCATAGTCACCTTTCCGACAACTCTGCTTTCGGCGTTTACAGATGAAGAACTTTCTCTCCGCTGCCAGCATTTATTCCGCTTCGTCCTCATTCCCTACGACGGATCGCACACCGCCGACGAACTGGTGCAAGAGTTTGAGGAAAATATCCGAGACCGCGTGGGTAAAGGCTCTCTGCAAAAATGCCTCCTAGCCTGGATAATTGATACTGGCACTCTGCCGGAAATATCCAAGGATGCTCAGGTTCGAGAGGCGGAGGAAAAGCTAGTCCCCATTAAAGCCCGCTTAGAAAGCACGGGTCTGGAGGTGGAGACAGAAGTGCGCCTCGGAGAGCCGGTGCCCGATATTTTAGAGCTGGCGCAAATGTCTGATATCTGCGCGATCGCCATTGCTTCCCAAATTTTGGGCAAACTCTGGGAATGGCGACCCAGCTTCACCAGAGAAGTGTTGCGCCGCAGTTGCGAACCCGTCATCTTTTTCCCACCGAAAGGGTAAAGGAAAGTTTTAAGTTTTGAGTTTTGAGTTTTAAGTTTTAAGTTTTGAGTTATAAAAAATTAACTCAAAACTCTCATTTCTTATAACTCAAAACTCTTATAGCACTAAGCATTACAGTTAGGACAATCCAACGATAGTCATTGCTAGGAGCGGCAATAATCTTGGCTTTTAGCTGAAAGCTGAAAGCTGATTGCTGAATGCTATATTAACTTCGCCCATCAAGACGGGTTGGCTCGCGCCAGTGCATTGAGGCAGATTGCCGGGAATGCCGCGCTGACGCCAATAGGCTAAGACGGCAAAGGCTATGGCTTCTTTAAAATCGGCATTCATGCCCGCATCGTCAGTGGTTAGCACTGGCACGCCCAAGCGCTGAGCCAGCCGCTGCCGCAAATAACTGTTGCGACTGCCGCCGCCGCATAAGAAAACTTCATTCGGCGGAACGGGCAAAAAAGTGCTATAGCCCCGGGCGATGGAAGCAGCGGTGAACTCTGTGAGAGTAGCTAGCAAATCAGCACCGTCCAGTTCATAGGCGATCGCTTGCTCCAGACATTTTTGGAAATACTCGAAGCCAAACATTTCTCGCCCTGTAGATTTCGGTGGCGGTTCCTGGAAAAAGGGATGCTCCAGCCATTTGTCTAGGAGAGCATCGCAGGTCGTACCCGTCGCCGCCCAGGCTCCGTCTCGGTCGTAGGTTTCCTTGCCATCAGTTAAATAATGAACTGCTAAATCTAAAAGCGAGTTACCCGGGCCAGTATCCCAGGCTTGGATTTGCTTTTCGATAGCTTGCTTTTCGATAGCTTGCTTTTCGATAGCTTGCCCTTCGATAGCTTGCTTTTCTATTTGTTTTCCTGTGGGTGGCAGATAGGCGACATTGCCAATACCGCCAATATTTTGCACGCAGCGATATCGCTCGGGATGGCTCAACAAACAGGCATCGACTTTGGCAACCAAAGGAGCCCCCTGACCTCCGGCGGCAATATCCGCAACTCGAAAGTTACTCGCGACAGTGGTGCCAGTGAGGTTGGCAATAGTAGCCCCTCGACCCAATTGCAGGCTATAGCCGAGCCGCTCTTTGGAAGTCCCCTCGCTTTTGCTAGGGTTATCCCCCTTGCGTTGGGAAGGTCGGTGATATACCGTTTGACCGTGAGAGCCAATAAGTTCTGCAGGGGGATAACCTTTTTGAATTTCTAGGGCGGCTCGGGCAAAGACCTCGGCGATCGCTTCGTCCAATTGAGCGAACTCCGCCATTGACAGTCGTTCTCCGGCGCAGACAGCCAAGATTTTTTCTCTAAGTTCTGCCGGATAAGGATAAGTAGCCCCTGCCACTAGCTCCACTTTCAGGTCGAATTCCGCACCGGAGATATCCGTTAAAGCGGCGTCAATCCCATCTACCGAGGTGCCGCTGATTAAACCAACTACGCGAGTCATTACGATTTTGTCTCCTTGAGGTTTCCGCCTTTAGCTGACAGCTTTTAGTTTTACTGCTTAAAATATCATGTTTTGCTTATGAATACTCCCGCTCATATAGTTATCAATCTCGCCGTTTTGGGGAGAAAAGACAAACCTGAAAACAATATACCGATCGCGATTGGGGCATTTCTGCCGGATTTACCCATGTTTTTGTTCTACGCCTACGAAAAGCTCTGGCAAAAAACTCCAGAATGGACTATTTGGTCTGAGTCTTATTACAATCCGAGCTGGCAAGACTTTTTCGACATATTCAACTCTATCCCGCTAGTGGCGATCGCCGGTTTGATGGCTTACTATTTTGGTTCTGGGCGACTCGTCGCTTTATTCGCCAGCATGGGGCTGCATTCTATAGGGGACTTTCCGGTTCACAACGACGACGCTCACCGGCATTTTTTCCCATTTTCTTCTTGGCGCTTTGAGAGCCCGTTTTCTTACTGGGATTACAACCATCACGGTCGCATAGTTTCTTTTTTAGAAGTTGTTGCTGTCATTGTCTGCTGTATTATTATATGTCGGAGGCAGCCTTCAGTCAAATCTTATCTGCTAACAGGGAGCGCGATCGCCATGTATGTTATTTATTGGGGATACGCGGTTTTGACTTGGGGCTAGCAGTCTGGCAAATAGCGATCGCAATAAAAATAATTTTACTTTTATTTAATTTATTTTTAAGCAAGCGATCGCTAGATCTTAATTCTAAAGCATACGAAAGCTATAGCAATCGCATATTTATATAAAATAAACATACATCCTTTTTTTTAAATTGTATTGCCACTAAAAAAATATATAATAAGTTTAAATAAATTGCCATGCAGAACTACTCGGGAACTTGGTAAAAGCCAAACCCGGTTTCTTGGATAATCATTTAGGGTTGCTATACTATAGAAAGTCTGGCTATTCAAGCAAACCGCAAAGCAAACCGCAAAACGTAGCACTTTGGCAATATGATATGAATCGATCTTACTGCTAAAAGGAAAAATTTATCCTATACGAAATATTGGCAGCCAACATATAAAATATGGAATTGGAAGAAAAATAACAATCCAAATTAGAGTTCAGACAAATACCATGACAGCAAAGCAAACTTGGCGCAGGGGTAAAAATCTGGCGGAATGGAATTATAACATAGGAGAAGTCAGCAATACGGCGGAGGAATTTCTGGATGAGCCTGTCTGGCGTCGCCAATGGACGACAAGGAAAATAGAACTTTTACTAGATGCCCTTAATGACTTTGCCTGGATTGAGTCCCTAAGCGTCGATACGTTAGATGGCGGGGAAAATAGTTGGGTAGCGGATAGCTGGCACCCACAAAGGTCGCGATCGCAGCTACTATATTTTTTGCAAAGAGAGGAGACAACCAATATAAGTATTGTTTTGAGCCTGGAATGTACTGCACCGGGAAGGACAAGAAAACAAAAAGAACTCTGGATTGAGTCCGGTGCCAACATATTGGTGTTTGTGGAACCCGAAGTACAAGCAATATGGCGCAAAGTCCCCGGTTATCGAATGTCGCTTACTTTATTTCTGAATGTTGATATCTACGCACCTATGACTTGGGCAGGAATTCGGGATAATACAGAACTTTCCGAATTAAATCAACCCCGCCTGTCAGCATTCTTACAACGTCTGGAAGAGGAATTAGAAGCAAAATTTGCCAGTGTCTATGCTCCCGACTATGCCGATATGGTAGAAAAATATGGTTTTGTGGCTGTAGGCAATTATAAGAGACTTGCATTTGGCAATTCTCTGGCTAAATTGTAGAAAAATAGGCAGGCATTTTAGAGATGGATTGCTAGAGATTTTTACCGACCAAAAGACTAGGTGCAGCGCGGCAGAAATAATCCACCAGTCCTATCCGGCCTCCCCGCCTGGTACAAAGGCGTTATTACCTTGAGACTTTTAACTTTTGACTTCCGCGCAGCGGCACTAGGTGCAGCGCGGCAGAAATAATCCACCAGTCCTATCCGGCCTCCCCGCCTGGTACAAAGGCATTATTACCTTTTGACTTTTAACTTTTGACTTCCGCGCAGCGGCACTAACCAGTTAAATTTAAAACTCGCCGGGAGCTACAGACTTTAAAGCTAAAAGCAGCGATCGCATTTATGCAGTAACCGTAGGACCCTGGGATAGCGATAAAGCGATCGCAATAAACCACCCAAGCGGCATTGGCGGTCCAATTAAAACCTATAAATTAAGACCTATAAATTAGACAGGGACGCAAGATTGCTAAAAAATTCCTGCGATCGACTCGGAGCCATGCAGTTTACCGTTACAATGACCTACTGCAGCAAGTCAACCGGATAGCAGCATGGACGGGACTTACGCATAGATAATATATATGGTGCTTCTTGGGCACCCTACTCTATATCTAGGTTTAGATCGGAGAGTTTGCGTAAGTCCTGATGGAAAAGCGGCCGGGACCAAACAATTACTGTTTCTCGGTGGAGTCTCCATCCTCAACTAATGCTACGCGGCTACTCTAACGGGAAAAATTTATCCCTTATGTTGCCAGAACTGCTGTTGCTAGTTACCTGAAAAAACTCCCTATGCCAAAGGTTCTCGTCTCCGATCCCATTGACCAAGCAGGAATCGACATTCTATCCCAAGTAGCCCAGGTAGATGTAAATACTGGTCTGCCGCCAGAAGAGCTAGTTGGGATTGTCTCAGAGTACGACGCTCTGATGATCCGCTCTGGAACTCGCGTTACCAAAGAAGTGATTGATGCGGGAACGCAGCTCAAGATTATTGGCCGAGCAGGTGTGGGCGTCGATAATGTCGATGTGGCAAGGGCCACGCGGCAAGGAATAGTAGTGGTTAATTCTCCTGAAGGAAACACGATTGCCGCTGCAGAACACGCCCTAGCTATGATGCTGGCTCTTTCTCGATATATTCCCGATGCCAATCATTCTGTAAAAGAAGGCAATTGGAATCGCAAAAGTTTCGTGGGAACAGAAGTATATAAGAAAACTCTTGGCATCGTAGGACTGGGCAAAATTGGTTCCCATGTCGCCGTTGCAGCCAAAGCAATGGGGATGAAACTAATAGCCTACGATCCTTTTATATCTGTGGAGCGAGCCGAGCAACTGGGTTGTCGCCTTGTAGATACAGATTTGCTAATGCGAGAGGCAGATTACATTACTCTGCATATTCCCAAAACCTCCGAGACAGCAAATCTGATTAACGCGGAGGCTTTGGCGAAGATGAAACCCAATGCAAGACTGATAAACTGCGCCCGGGGCGGAATTGTCGATGAAGCCGCACTGGCTGAGGCATTGAAAGAGGGTCGGATTGCCGGAGCTGCTCTTGATGTTTATGCTAACGAACCCCTCCAAGCCGATTCGCCCTTGCGGCAACTGGGCAAAGAAGTAATTCTGACCCCTCATCTGGGTGCTTCTACTGCAGAAGCACAAGTAAATGTGGCCATTGATGTTGCCGAGCAAATTCGAGATGTGCTTCTGGGACTGCCAGCGCGCTCTGCAGTTAATATCCCCGGACTCTACCCCGATGCCCTTGAAAAGCTCAGACCTTATTTGCAATTGGCAGAAACTCTGGGCAACTTGGTAGGCCAGCTTGCTGGGGGCCGAGTTGATTTGTTAAACGTGCGCCTACAGGGAGAATTGGCCAATAATGAAAGCCAGCCAGTGGTGGTAGCAGCCCTGAAAGGTCTGCTGTCTCAGGCTCTACGAGAGCGGGTGAATTATGTCAATGCTAGTATTGAAGCCCAAGAACGCGGCATACGCATTATTGAAACTCGGGATGCTTCTATTCGAGACTATGCTGGCTCTTTACACCTAGCAGCTAAGGGATCCCTGGGCGACCATTCTGTAACTGGCGCTTTGTTAGGGGATGGTGAAATTCGGATTACGGATATTGATGAATTTCCCATTAATGTGCCCCCAAGTCGTTATATGCTATTTACCAGGCACCGAGATATGCCCGGGATTATAGGCAAAATTGGTTCTCTTCTGGGTAGCTTTAATGTCAATATTGCCAGCATGCAGGTCGGTCGCAAAATCGTGCGCGGCGATGCGGTGATGGTTCTGAGCATTGATGACCCCTTACCCGAAGGAATTTTAACCGAAATATCGAAGGTTGCCGGGATTCGGGAAGCTTATACAGTAACTCTCTGAAGAAATAGAAGCAATAGAAGCAATACTCGCGGTTAATTGTTGGATGGCAGAATTTATATTGGGGTTGCCAGTGAGGAAGATTTGGGATGGGGGCGATCGCGCTGCGGTATAGCGACCTCAAGGTATCGCAAATGCAAGATATCGCGATCGCGAGGAATAGAGCCATCTAATTGATTTGTACAAAAGCCTGCCAGAAATGCTCTTGTTCGGGGTGGCTTTTTAAACCAGGTTAGCCCTGGGTGCCGGGGGTCGTAAGAACCCTCGGCAGTCTATCGGGCTTAGACTAGGGTGCTCTTGTGTGGGGTGTGGGGTGTAGGGTAGGTGTTGACTCGCTCGGGTTTTTCACTCCAATTGGTGACAGCCCGGTATCGTTCCCAATTGGTCGTCAAAACGCAGAAATTGCCCCAGAATCAACGCCCTAGGCTTAGACCATAGCGCTTATTTTTCGGGTATGGGATAAAATCTAAAATTCATATGGCAAATAACTGGTGGGAAATTCAAGTGCGGTGCGCTCCGGATCTCGAAGATTTAATCTTCTTTCGACTGGAAAGCTTTGGCTGCCGGGGAACGGCAACTCAGACAAAGGGTTATACCAGTTTGATATCGGCTTATCTGCCCCAGGAACAGTCGAAGCTGCTAGATTTAGCAGCCCTGGCTATCCTTCTGCGGCAAGATGCTCTCTGCGTGGGTATGCCCTACCCAACCGTGCAATGGGATCTGATTGAGGAAGAAGATTGGGCAAGCAGTTGGAAGAAACATTGGCATCCCCAGGAAGTTGGCGATCTCTTTTTGGTTTACCCAGCATGGCTACCTTTACCCGACCAATCCGAACGAGTCATACTGCGCTTGGATCCAGGACCGGCTTTTGGCACCGGCTCTCATCCCACCACTCAACTATGCCTAGAGGCTTTGGAAATGCGCCTGGGATATGAGGAACACCAAGGTATGACTGTGGCCGATATTGGCTGCGGCTCTGGCATTTTGTCTATTGGAGCAGTTCTCTTGGGAGCCCACAAGGCTTATGGCGTGGATGTTGACCCTTTGGCAGTGCGGGCTTCTCGCCGCAATAGGGAACTAAATAAGATTAAGGAAGACCGCTTTGTTGCTAAGCTCGGCAGTATCGATCGCCTAAAACAGCTAATCGCCGAACCTGTAGATGGCATCGCCTGCAATATTCTGGCTGAAGTGATTATTGATTTGATTCCGGAAATGGATGATATCGTCAAGCCTAGTAGCTGGGCAATTATCAGCGGCATACTGCTGGAGCAAGCCAAACCCGTAGCCGATACTCTAGAACAACACGGTTGGGTAGTGGCGGCTCTTTGGCGTCGCAAAGATTGGTGTTGCTTCAACGTCCGGCGAACTTAGTTTAAGTTTTAATTTTTGAGTTTTAAGTTGTAAGTTATTAGATTGAGAGGTTTGAATTTTAAGTTATTAGCTTCTTGAGAGTTTGGAACAGACCACTAGGACAGGCGACACGAGCTGTCCGCCATCCAAACTAGCTAGGGACTTTTCGGAAGCCTGTCTTTCCTCAAAGAACCCAGCATCAAGGAAAAAACATAAAATTTAAGATACCCTACGATGTAGAAAGCATTCGAGGCCAACATCAATCCTTTGCCAAGCCAAGAGTGAATAGCCGGAAATACCTGCAAAGTTGCTAGCAAAACTAGGATTAGTTCTAGAAGAGCGACAATACCGCCGTGATGCCTGGGATCCCAGTAAGAAAATGGACTTATGAATCGGTAATTGCTGAAGGGTAAAAAATGCCGATGGGCATCATCGTTATGAACGGGCAAGTCAAATAAGCAATGCAGTAACATGCTGAGGCAAATTACTTGGGCGATTGGCCAATTGCAGTAGTAAGCGATCGCAAAACCAATTACAATCAAAGGAATGGAGTTAACTACGTCGAAAATATTTTGCCAAAAAGGCTCGAAATAGGCTTTAGACCAGATTTCTCTAGAGGGCATCTTGCGAACGTACTTCAGCCAGATATAAAAGCCAAACATGGGCAAATCCGGCAAAACAGCACCGATCGCAATAGCCAGATTGGCTTGGGGCAAAGGCAACTTGCTGAAAATAGCCAGATTAATAATGACGTGACTGGGCGTGTTCATTGGGAATTGGGGAATTGGGGAATTGGGCATTGGGCATCGGGCCGAAGGGCATTGGGCCGAAGGGCATTGGGAATTGGGGAATTGGGGATTGGAGAGTTTTGAGTTTTAACTCAAAACTTTCTCTCGCTCCCGACACCCGACACCCGACACCCCACACCCGACACCCCACACCCCACCCCACGCCCTAACTAAACTAAAGTTTCGAGCTGCTCAATTAATCTATCTGCTGACATAAATCCCTCAAACCGCTCTACTGGCTTACCGCCTTTAAACAAAACTAATGTGGGCAGAGCGTGAATGTGATAGTCAGTTGACAACTGGGGATATTTATCGCTGTCAATCTTAACCACTTTTACCTGGGTCTTCATTTTGGCATTGACTTCTTCGAGTACCGGCACCATCATTTGACAAGGGCCGCACCAAGTAGCGTAAAAATCGACCAAAACTGGCACCTCGGAGGCAGAGAGCATATCTGCAAAGTTCTTGAATTGCTTTTTAACTGCCATAAGATTTGGCTTAAATAGAAGACAACTCTATATATAATATCGCGCCAGTCCCAAGTAGGGTGTGGGGTGTGGGGTGTCGGGTGTCGGGTGTCGGGTGTCGGGCATGGGGCATTGGGCATTGGGGAGTGTGGGAGGTGTGGGGAGTGTGGGAAGTGTGGGGAGTGTGGGAAGTGTGCGAGGTGTGGGAAGGACTGCTGAAAATTCTCCCCTCTCTCCCCTCTCTCCCCACACTCCCCACACCTCCCACACTCCCCAATGCCCAATGCCCCATGCCCAATTCCCCTAATATAGTTTCGTTTGTTATGCAGTTAAAAGGAATTAGTAATGGAACGATTGCCAGAGCAGATGCAAAGGTTGGCCTCCAAGGCCGCAATCGTGACTGGTGCTTCGCGGGGAATTGGGCGGGCGATCGCCTTAGCATTAGCAGAAGAAGGGGCCAATGTTGTCGTTAACTATGCTCGGTCCAGTGCCGCTGCAGAGGAAGTGGTCACCGAAATTACCGCTGCCGGGGGAGAAGCGATCGCCGTTAAAGGGGATGTCTCCCAAGCAGACCAAGTTGACGAGCTAGTCAAAACTGCCAAGGATAAATGGGGTAGTATCGATATTCTGGTCAACAACGCCGGGATTACTCGGGACAATCTCCTACTGCGGATGAAGCCGGAAGATTGGCAAGCGGTAATCAACCTCAACCTCACTGGGGTCTTCCTGACCACCCGCCTCGTTAGCAAAATTATGCTCAAGCAAAAGGCAGGCCGGATTATTAATATTACTTCTGTTGCTGGCCAGATGGGCAACCCAGGTCAAGCCAACTACAGCGCTGCCAAAGCTGGGGTCATTGGTTTTACCAAAAGCTCGGCCAAAGAGCTGGCCAGTCGCGGTATCACTGTCAATGCCGTGGCTCCCGGATTCATTGCTACGGATATGACTAAAGACCTAAAATCTGAAGACATTCTCAAATTTATTCCCCTCGGCCGCTATGGTCAACCCGAAGAAATAGCGGGTATGGTGCGGTTTCTTGCCGCCGACCCTGCCGCCGCTTATATTACCGGACAAATAATGAACGTCGATGGCGGTATGGTTATGGCGTAAGTCCTGTTAGGGGTGTGGGGGGTGTGGGGTGTGGGGTGTGGGGAAACTTCATGCTATTATCCCTAACGCTTTGCTGTCGCCGGAAAGACCTACGGTTAAGGGGGTTCGGGATGTTCGCCGCGACGATCGGCGTCTGTCACAAAAACAATTTATTTTTCCAGAGCGAACACCCTAGAGCTAACTAGGCTTTGACGGCAAACTGGCTCCCTATAAAGAGCAAAAACTTTAGCTAAAACTTCCCTATACTTTACACCCCCCTACACCCTACACCCTACACCCAGGGTCCCACCATGAAACCTCCGGTTTGGAAAATTACTCTCGTTTTGGCGATCGCCGTTTTGGCGGTCTCCACAGCCGCTATTTTAAGCCGCTTGGCTTTTGATGCTGGAGGCACCCGCGCTGTAGGTTTCAGTCTGATGCTGGCCGCCTCCCGCATAACCCTGGCTTCTCTGATTTTGCTCCCCACTTGGAGGAATCTGAAACTAAGCGAGCAATCCCCCGAGGCGATTCGCTATAGTATTGGCGCTGGCGTCTTGCTGGCGCTACATTTTGCTGGCTGGATTACCTCCCTGGCTTATACATCGATCGCCGCTTCTACCACTCTGGTTACTACCAATCCAGTTTGGATTTCTCTTTTTTCTTGGATTTGGTTTCGAGAAAAAATTAGCTGGACCAGTGCCGGTGGTATCGCGATCGCCCTTGCTGGAGGTCTCCTAATTGGTTTTGGCGATGCAGGCGGCGGCGACTCGGGTAGCAATCCGCTCTTGGGGAATGTTCTTGCCCTAATGGCAGCTTGGGCAGCTAGCTTGTATTTGCTCCTCGCTCGGGAGGCTCAACGCAAAGGGATTAGTCTTGGCGGCTATATGGCGATCGCCTACAGCACTGCAGCCTTGGTTCTCTTGCCAATACCCCCCTTCTTCGGCGGCAGCTACGCGGGCCATCCTTCCCTGGTTTATCTCTATATACTATTAATGGCGATCGTGCCCCAGTCGATCGGCCACACCGGATTTAACTGGGCCGTTCTCTGGATGTCCCCCACCTTAGTTTCCCTCTCTATTCTCTTTGAACCCGTTGGCGCTAGTTTTTTAGGCTATCTCCTCTTTGGCGAAATCCCCCCGATACAAGTATTTGCCGGTGCTGTCGTATTGCTCGCCGGGGTCGCAGTCGTGGCGATCGCGCATAATTCCGATACCAAATCCGCTTAAGCCACCCCCCAAAAAAAACAGGACTTACGCATTACTCTATATCTGGTAGGGGTCAACGGCCGTTGACCCCTACCGTTAGGGGGCATCTCTACAATTTGCGTAAGTCCTAAAAAATTTTTACAAAAACCTTGCAGTTTTCGGCAGACTTGTGCTATATTAGTTAATGCGAACAAAGACATAGGTCGAGGACGCATCGAGGACGCATAGCTCAGCTGGTTAGAGCACTACGTTGACATCGTAGGGGTCGTTGGTTCGAGTCCAATTGCGTCCATTTCCCAAAACCCGCCCCCAGAGCGGGTTTTGGGGTTTCTGCGGCAGGCGCAAAGAGCGATCGCCAACTATGCTATCCGCCATACCAGTCAAGGACAGGCGGGACGCCCGTCCTACGGGATTCCAAATTTTTTCAGGACTTACGCAAACTATCCATATCTAGTATTTGTAGGGGCAATCCCCCCGTGGTTGCCCCTATTCATAGAGTCTATGCTTAAGTCCTATTTTTGTGCGAGCATTTAACTCTATACCTGGTATACCTGGTAGGGGTCAACGGCCGTTGACCCCTACACTTACGGCGCATGTAGGGGTTCCCCTTGCCCGCCCCAGACCAACCGGGGCGATCGCGGGGGGAGCGGATTTATGGGTAATTAACCGGATTCGATCTTATATGGACCTATTAAGGAGAACGTTACTTTTTTCGCCCAAGGCATTGGCCTCTTTAGTAGCGTTTTACCTGCGAAAAACTTCTCTTACTGCAACCGGGACAGAAACCCGAAAATGCTGCTTTTTGCGAATCGTACAAAACTCGAAATCGAACTCACTACAAGCAGCGGACTCAAACCTTTCAGCCGCTTGCCTAGCCTCGAAGTGAACCTCGCATACCCACTTGCTATAGGAGTGCCTTGAAGGTCTAAAATGCAAATGTGCGGCTTGAAACTGAATAGCTAGTTCTGCCACCATTCCGGGGGTGGGAGCCCAAACCGAACTGGGAGTTAAAACCATAAAACTTTCGCTAGACAACAATAAGCAGAAGACCGTGCCTCCCACCACAAACCTTTGCGCGACCCTCTAACATGCCCGGAAGTATGTTTTCGAGGATCTTTTTCCAATTTCTCATATCGACAGGAGTTACGCAAAGTGTCCATATCTAGTTGTTTGTAGGGGCAATCCCCCCGTGGTTGCCCCGTTCGCGAAGCGTCTCCGCAAGGAGAATCGCTCTTTGTCGTTGCGTAAGTCCTGTGTGTATCGACCCGGGGCGTAGGGGCGACAGCATTCCCGAGACAGCTTTTGCTTTTAAACAAAAATTATTGTATTGGAATGCTTCGCCCCAGAAAGCCTGGGAACCCACCGATCTCGTCAAAAAAAGATTATAAAAAACATACCCTTGAAAGCGGGGGGATTGCCCCGGAGCGGATTTATGGGGAATTAACCGGATTTGATATTTCGATTTAGCTCGAACTCGAATCGACTTTGGATTGGCTTCAACTCGCGTCGCCGATCGCTTATTGCCCCTATGCGATCTATGCGATCGCCAGTCCTATATCTGTAGGGGTCTGTAGGGGCGATTCGCGAATCGCCCCTACAGATATAGGACCGCCCTACCATACTTCTACCAAGGGCTACCAATGGTAGTAAACGCCGCCCAATAATAAGGATGAGTTAGATCGAGATTATTGGTCTTGGAACTTTTCGTCCCTTCTAGCCGAATCGAAAGATCCCCGGTCGCTAGCTTATTGTCATCAATACGAACTTCCCCGCGCAACATAGCCAATTGTGCAAGGCGCAGAGCCTCTGCCTTGCTGGGGGCATTGTTCAAGTTTTGGTAAAACTCCGCCATCAAGCCCAAAGTGCCCGCATCGCTTACTTTCCACAGAGAAGCAACTGCAGATTTGACCCCAGCTTGTATCGCCAAACCGGCAAAACCCATCTCGGCTTTTTCGTCTCCCAAAGCGGTTTCGCAGGCAGAGAGAACTAACAGCTCCACCGTCGAGTCTTTGTACCATTCCACTTCCCGGAGTTCCTCTAAACCTACTCGTTCGTCCCAAAACTGGATGTAGTTATTGTCTTTTGTCTTTTGATTATCTTTGTCTTGCTCCCCAGGCAGTTCGGGAGAAAAAACGGCATGGGTAGCTAAGTGAACTATAGGAAATTGCTCTTGTCCCCGCGCCGCCTTCAGGCCATCTAGAGTGAAATCCTCGTTGAGGAAAGTCTGGCCAGACAGCAACTTAGTAATAGTGGCTATTTCTACAGAAGCGAAGGGCAAATCCTCTTGGCCGGAATTGGGAAAATTATCCGCTCCCATTGCCAGGACTCGCGGGTTTTTTATGCCGACATAGCTGGTGTCCATCAAAGTGACGCTCGGGATGAGGGCAATATTGTATTTCTCTATCAGGAACTTTTCGCCATCGTGCAAGGCCGCCAAGGGCAACAAGCGCAGACCAGCATCGATTGAGAATATTAGAGTGTTGATGCCTTGCTGCTCTAGTTGCTTTTCTAGAGGCTTAATTAGCTCCTCATAAAGTTGGCGACCGGCCTTTAAATAATCCGACTTTTCGGAATTATTATCTTTAACCTTACTGTAAAGCAACTCTACTTCATCAATGAGGTCTTGGCGCTCCGCTTTGCTCGATTTAGCGATTGCGTTTTCGGCGCTAATCATTACCATCCCCAGTTGTTTGGGGTCGGCGTATGCATAGATAACTGCCGGTTTGATATTTTCGTTTTCCTCAGAAATGGTTTTTAAGCTATCTCGGATGCTGGTAAGGTTCATAGGTTTATCCGGATATTCCTTACCTCCAGACTTGACATATTCCCGAGTAAAAGATTCCTCAATGTCCTGTACTGCCTTTTCTATATTGCCTTCCTCAAGAGCGGCGATCGGGTCGATGATATTGAGAATGGGATTGGCAGCAACATTAGAGTCAGTAATATTCCGCGAGTAGGCGATCGCGCTCGGTAGCTGTTGCTGCGCGTTGATACCAGTTGCGCAGGAAGATTGCGAGCAAACAATTTCTGGGGGAGGAGCGATCGCTTCCACAGAAGAATCAGAAGAATTCGAGATTGCTGGCGTTTCTTGTATTACCTGCACTGGTGCTGGATTGGCTGCTGCTAAATTTTCTGGTGCGGGACTCGGTGCTGGGACAGTCGCCGGCGTCGGAGCAACAGGGAAACTAGGCTGGGGCAAAAGCGATCCGCCAACAGAACTATTACTCGGGCTCGGCGGAGCGGGAGGTGCTGGTGGATTAATCGAAACATTGCTCGATTGGATTGTGCCAGTATTAATTTCACCGGGGGCGCTGATAGTTACCGCTCCATCTTGAACGCCGCCCAAGGCATTAATATCTCCGGCAGTCACGTTTCCCGACTGACTCGCTAGATTGACAGAACCGGCAACATTAGGACTGCTAGTATTAATGTTCCCCGTTGCGACATCGTTTTGGGCAGCAACTTGGACATTGCCCCCATTGCCCGTATCGGAAAAAGAGTCAATATTGCTAACATCGACGCCACCAGCCGTACTATTAATAGAGACATCGCCGCCAGTAGCATTGGGATTGGGCCGATTTAGAATCTGCTCGGTTTCTGCAGGAAGGGCGATACCGAGGGAGGCTAAATCCGGCGGCGGACTGTTGCGCGTCTGGCTCGAAGTATCAATATTGCCGCTAACATTAATATCTTCTTGGGCAGCTAAAGTCACGTCGCCGCCGCTGTCATTGCGACCGGAACTATTCAGTTGACCGTTAATATCGATTCCCCCTTCAGAAGAAGATGCAGAAATATTGCCGCCGGAGCCTATCTCCAAGGGGCGGGTCACCACCGTTCCAGCTTCGATATTGTCGCCAGCTTCCAGGGTAACTTCTCCTCCCTGCCCGAATGCGGGGGAAGCTACTATGTTAAGATTATCGATCCGTTCCTCCACAATATTGCCCGATTCCTCGCTAGCAGCGGTTGCACCGTCTTCTTCCTCTATTGGGGCAGTTGTGGAATTACTCTGGCTGCTAGAACTGTTGCTATTTTTTGCGGAAAAGGTGGTGGTGCCGTCCTCGGCGCTGAAAGTAAGGGAACCGCTCTGAGTCGTCTCGCCCGTCTCCTCGTCTTTGAGTTCTACAGTTATGATTATCGAGTCAGTATCGTCACCTTCTTCCAGATCAACTTCAGCGCCTTCAATGCTCTGGTTACTGTCGCCTGTTTCAGTTTGGCTGCTATTGCTACTACCAGTCTGGCTGCTATTGCTACTGGAAGTCTGGCTGCTATTGCTACTACCAGTCTGGCTGCTATTGCTACCAGTTTGGCTGCTACCAGTTTGGCCGCTATTGCTACCAGTTTGACTGCTATTGCTACTACCAGTCTGGCCGCTACCAGTTTGGCTGCTATTGCTACCAGTTTGGCCGCTACCAGTTTGGCTGCTATTGCTACCAGTTTGACTGCTACCAGTCTGGCCGCTATTGCTACTACCAGTTTGGCCGCTATTGCTACTACCAGTCTGGCTGCTATTGCTACTACCAGTTTGGCTGCTATTGCCGCTAGAGCTTCCTGTAGATTGACTGCTGGAAGAGGGCTTAGAAATCGTAATTGGTCCCGTGTAAGCCCCTAGGAACCATGTAAGAGCCGGATGAGACTCGGTTCCGTCGGGCGTAATCTCCAGGGTGCCGTCCGGGTTGCATTGAACGTTGACAGCGCCAGCCCCGCCGCAATTGCTAGCAAAGTATTGATACAGCTGACCCGAATTTACGGTAATCTTGCCCCCCGTGGTCACGGTTATATCTCCGCCATTGCCCGCGAAGGCTCCCGAAAACAGGTCTGCAAATTCGATATCGCCAAGGGCAGTCATGCTAATCGACCCGCCATCGCCAACACCGCTGGAGTTAGTCACAATTGAATCCGCAGTAATGCTACCACTGTCGCTCGTCAGAGAAACTGAGCCGCCATCATTATTAGCACTCGTTGTAGTTATTGAACCACCATTAGTCACAATGTCGCCGCCTGCCTTAAGGGTAACGTCTCCTCCATTTCCCTGCTCTCTGGAACGGGCGTATATGTAACTAGATTCAGGACTGGAAAAGACAATGTCGCTACCAGCCGTTATAGTAATTGAACCGCCATCTCCGTAATATGCGTCTGTCCAGAGCTGACCCGTCGTCACATCTCCTTGAGTCGCCTCTAAGGTAATAGAGCCAGCATTTGCAACCGAGTCGTCTTCATAAATTCTCGCCTGAGTCCTCTTTAAGTCAAGGTCTCCTTCTGTGCTAGTTATCTCAATATTACCCGGCTCGGCATTGTTAATACCACTCGCCCTGATGTCACCGTTAGAAACAATATTGCTCTGAGCCTGAATCGAAATGTCGCCGGCTTGATTGCCAGCCTCTGTGGAATCAGCATTAATGCTATTGATAGAAATTGCTCCGTTGGGGGCTTCCAGAGTAACGTCCCCACCATTACCGCTTCCATTGAACTCGACTTGAGTAAATATTTCGCCATCAATTTTGATATCACCGTTATGGCTAGTAATACTGACGTCGCCTGCGTCGCCCTGGGACTGAATATGGGTAAATATTTCACCATCAATTTTGATATCACCGTTATGGCTAGTAATACTGATGTCGCCTGCGTCCCCCTGGGACTGAATATGGACTGCAATATCTTCCTTTAGAGTAATATTGCCCTCTGCTTCGAGAGTAACATCGCCGCTGTTTCCAGAACTTCGAGGAACTGAGACGATCGCCTCGCCATCGATCGCTCCATTATGGCTAACTATCGAAATATCGCCACCACCGGAGTCTGCCGAAGAGGTAACTATCTTAAGCTTAACATCTTCTTGTGCCTCAAGGGCAATTTCTCCACCAGTCCCACCAGTCCCAGGACGAGCCCCCGCATTAACATTCCCCTCAGCAATTAAATTCTTATTGGCAGAAAGGGCAATAGCTCCGCCGCTGTTTGTGTGAGAAGAGCTACGAACATTGTTAACTACCAGATCTCCATCTTCGACGGACAAACCAGAACCCGTCAGCACCACATTGCCACCGCTATTAACCGTTACTTGAGTCGCATTGCCAACAGTTCCGGCATTTGTCAGCAATCCCGGCAAATCGAGGGGAGTGAAGGCGGGCAGGTTACTGGCTGGAATGCTAGGAGTGCTAGAAGTATCGATATCCAAATGGAGCAGATGTCCCGGTTGGCCGACCCGCACCAGACTGCTATTAGGAACTGCTGCAACAGTAATTTGACCGCCGCGAGCCGTCAGGTTTCCGGTACTCAGAACCGTGCTGCCCAGTAAAGTAAGATTGCTTCCAGGGTTTAAAGTTAAATTCGCGTAGTTGATAATCGCTCCATTTCCAGAACCAAAAACAAATTCGCTCGGGCTCGCGGTTAGCGCTGTATAATCGTTCTTGCCAGTAGCGTAAAACCAATTGCCGTTGCCAAAGCCAATTCCATTAGCAGTGCTAGCGGTAAAATCCCCCATAACATTTAAAGTTGCATTGGCACCAAAGACAATCCCCGCTGGGTTGAGCAAGAATAGATTGGCATTGCTGCCGCTTACCTGAATGTTGCCATTAATAATAGAGGGGTCGCCGCCGACAATCCGCCCTAAAATATTCTCGACGTTGGGGCTAGTAGTGTGGAAAATGGCAGTTTCTCCGGCTTTCAGTCCAAATTTCTCGAAACTATGAAACAAGTTTGAGCCAGAGGTAGTGCCTCCTGTAATATCGAATGGGCTGCCATTTGGGGGAACTTTTGTCCCGGTGCCATCGCTGGCTTCAGTAATAGACTGTGCTTGGGCGGGACTGTTGCTAAGGATGCTTGCTATTAATAAAGAGCTGAACAAGAAGCTGCCCTTTTTGATGGTGGTTGGTAGATGTTGATTTGACATTTTACTACTCCTGTGAAAGTTAGCGGTCAGCGGTCAGCGGTTAGCGGTCAGCGGTTAGCGGTCAGCGGTCAGCGGTCAGCGGTCAGCGGTCAGCGGTCAGCGGTCAGCGGTTAGCGGTTAGCGGTCAGCGGTCAGCGATTAGCGGTCAGCGGTCAGCGGTCAGCGGTCAGCGGTCAGCGGTCAGCGGTCAGCGATTAGCGATTCTCCGTAGGAGACGCTGCGCGAACGGCGGTCAGCGGTCAGCGATTAGCGATTAGCGGTCAGCGGTCAGCGACTAGCGATTCTCCGTAGGAGACGCTGCGCGAACGGCGGTCAGCGGTCAGCGATTAGCGGTTAGCGGTCAGCGGTTAGCGGTCAGCGGTTAGCGATTAGCGATTAGCGGTCAGCGGTCAGCGATTAGCTGAAATTTGAAAGCTGAGAGCTGAGAGCTGAGAGCTGAAAGCTAAAAGCTAAAAGCTGAAAGCTAAAAGCTGAAAGCTGACCGCTGACCGCTGACCGCTTTCAGCTTATTCGTCTAAAGCTTCGTAGCCTTCCCGAGCCCGATCGCTCCATTGGCTGGCCTCTTCTTTTTCCTCTATAGCCTCATATAGTTCGGCCAATGAAGCCGCTGCCTTAGTTTGCTGCCATAGATTACCTTCCTCCTGGGCTAGTTGAAAAGCTTGTAAATAATTGTCCCGAGCTAGCAGGGGCAACTCCACTTGCCAATACAGCTCGCCCAACATTAAAAAAATAGTAGCCGGTTGGCTGCCTTGCTCGGTCAAAGTGTGGAGCAGCTCTATAGCCTCTATTCTCAGATCCTGTTGGCTATATAGATGAGCGATCGCTAGAGTTTTTTCTGGCTCGCTCCAATCTTGCTCTTGGATGCGAGCGACTTGCTCAAGGATGCGATCGCTTGCTTCTTCAGAAAGCAGCCTAAATCCGAGCTTCGTCCCCTTATCGTGGATAGAAGAAGATTGATTCTCAGCTTTGACAATCACTTGATAATAACCCCCCGGCTGCAGAGGAGCTTCTTGCTCTGGATATGCCAGCTCCGTTGCCGAGACGTTCCGCTGCCGCCAATCTACCCCCGGGCCTTGCACGCGAACGCTATAATTCGTTGTACCTTCTACCGGATTCCAACTAATAGTCGGTCGGCTATCGAGCAAGCTAGTTTTGCGAGGGCTAATAACATAAGGAATATTGGCATTGATTCCTCCCAGTTCCGAACTGCGAGTTCCGTCATAGCCATCGCCTCCCTCATCGATTACCGCACAACCATTGGCAACTCCAGAAGGAATACCCGCTGGCACTGGCCATTGTTCTCCGCTACTGCATTGCACCAAAACAGTTATCCCCGCTGCCGGTTTGAGCAAGTCGCCGGTAAAAACTGCCGCTCCAACTCCCGTGGGTTGATAAGTTTTCCAGCCCGGGCGCTTCAGTTCTACAGAACCTTCCGCCTGGATAATCACCCCTAACTGTATTGGTCTTTCTTCGCTGGCGATACTGCTTGCGGCTATAGCTAGCGGTAAGACACCGGCGATAAGCGGCAAAAATATTTCTCTACTTATTTTTTTGCTTATCAAGCGCGATCTATTGAAAAACATAAGATTAAATTTTTGGTAAGAACCGATAGTTAGGGACTTGCGCGGAAATAAAGTACCAGTCCCTAAGCGTTCCACCGTTCGGGCGCTCGCGGAGTCGTTGGCGTAGCCTGCCCAAGGAGGGCATAGCCCTTGAACTGGTACATTATTAACTTGCAATTCCCTTAGCATGACCTTACGGTTAGTTGCGGTTAGTTGAGATTAATTGAGAGCATTTCACTTTTGCAATCGGTAGCCCAAAGAGGGCTTTGTTTGTATAGCCGCGCCAGCCGCGAGCGGAGGCGGGGCTTACGCCCAAGGGGCGAGGCGGCAGCGTACTTTCATTGAAATGCTCCCGATTGATTCCTTGTTGCCGCAGTATTTCTTCTGTTGCTTGTATCCGGGCGATCGCCTCACTAGCTTGCTCCTCTGCTTTATTGGCTCGCTCCTCTGCTTTATTGGCTCGCTCCTCGAACTGCTCTGCCCGCTCCTGGGTCTGTTGCAGTTGCTCCTGAAGCTGCCGGTTTTCCTCTTTGGCCTGTCGGATCTGCTGCTTTAACTCCACAGAGGTTAAAAAGCGCTCCCCCTGTGGGTCATAAAGCTCCAAAGATTCCTCTGTCATCTCGAAGCGAATTCCCAAAAGTGGAGATGTCCAACCATTCATCTGCTTTATGGGTTTCAACTTACCTCCATCTCGTTTATATCCCGTCAACTTTACTCTCTCGGGGTCGTAGATGTAATATTCCTCTACCCCGTGAGTCTGATAGAATCGCAATTTATCGGACATCTCAGAGGCCGTATTGCTTGGAGATAGGATTTCAAACGCTACTTATCTGCCCCGTCTCCCAAGTCTATCTTATCTCCCTTGGTTTCCCAAGCCTGTCAAGTCTGCCCCATCTCCCAAGCCTGCTTTGCCTCCACAAGTTTGGAGCCCGCCTTGTTTTTGGGTTCTACCGAATCTTCTTCGCAAACTTGCCGCCAAAAAAAGGCCGGGGGTCTTCTCAGTTGAGGCATTCGCGTTATTCTTCGCGTCCGAAAGTCCTGAAAAACTCTTTCTTGTTGGGTTAGGCGTTTCTGTCCCATATCTATCCATCTATCTTCTTCCGGGCTTTGGCGATAAGAAGCATAGGCAATACAGTTTTCCCAATGTTTCAAAGCTCCAGAGTCATCCCCTCCGGCTTCTAGAACTTGTGCTAAAAGACAGTAGGCAGCTCCCTTCTGGCTGTCGAGAGCGATCGCCATTCTCAATCTCGCCTCCGCCTGCTCCAAGCGACCTTGTTCCAGCCTAGCCCATCCCAGATTTTTATTTAAAGAGTATTTTACCCCATCTTCCCGAGCTAGCTCCAGTCCCGCCAAAAGCAAATGCACCGCCTCGGGGTAGTTTTTGGCGATAATCTCCAAGCGACCTAAATTGTTGTGTGCCGGAGAGAATCCTTTCTCCGCCGCCGTCTTATAGTATTCGCCAGCTTTGGCATTATCCGGCACTGGCCTGCCTTCGTAAAGAGAGCCGAGATTATAATAGACCTTGGCATTATCGCGATGGATGCGAATCGCCCATTCATACCAAAACTCGGCCTTGTCCGAAAAGCGATCGTGCCTGCTCTTTTGTCCCAAATAGTTGAATAATTCCGACACGGGAGGCAAGGACAGCCGGAGTCCGACAAAACCGATTGAGAATAACAGCGCAATTGCTACCATTTGCCGCTTATTCCAAATCGGCCACCAGGGAAATCCGGGTTTGGGCGGCAGCGTTATATCGCCCGCCTCAATGCGATCGAGGCGCTCTAAAATAACTTGGGTATTGGCAGGGCGCTCTTGGGGAAAGGGAGAGATTGCTTCATCGATTAAGTCGGCGAAGCTCTGGGAAACTCCCGGAACGCGATCGCGCCAAATTAACTGACCAAATTCATTTTTGGGTAACTCGTCGTAAGGATGCTCTCCAGTGAGTAGATGAACGATGGTAGAGCCCAGAGCAAAGAAATCCGACTGGGGAACCGCTTGGCCGTTTACTTGTTCCGGTGCCGTATAGCCATAGGAGCCCACTGGCGTAACAGCGCGATCGATAAATCCCACGGAGCCAAAGTCAATTAATGCCAATTCCCCGTTAAGTCGGCGGACGATATTAGCAGGCTTGATGTCCCGATGCAACAACCCCTTTTCGTGAACGTATCCCAGCAGTCGCGTCAATTGTCGCAGCCAAGCGATCGCCAATTCTTCATCAATAGAACCATTCTGCTTTAACCAATCCAATAGATTTTCGCCCTCGATTTGCTCCATCACCAGACAGTGCAACTTGTTGCCCCGCTCCAATTCCACCGTAAAATAGCCATTAGCTCTGACTCTGGGCAAACCGGGAATATCCAGGGAAATTAGCACCCTCGCTTCTCGCTCGAATAGTTCTAGGATCTGGCGATCGTAGCGGTTGAGGATTTTTACCACCTTTGGCCTCTCTGCGTCTTCCGCATCCAAGTCCCAATCCTCCACCTCAAAAATCTCCGTGGGAAAGGCATCGCTGAGTTCGCGCATAGGCCGCACTAATCGATAGCGATCGGCCAGCAGCAAAGGAGTCCCGCAGGTTTGGCATTGCTCCGCATCATCGGGATTGCGCCGCTGGGAGCATTTGGGATTCATGCAATAGCTGATACTTTCGCTCTCTAGCAGTGGATATATTTCCCTCTCTTCGCTCATTGCTAACACCCTCTGGCTTAACTCTTGCGTTTTCTTTGTTTATCTTGCCATACATTTTACATCTTACAACCCACATCCCACATTTTACAACTCACATCCCTATCCCATGCCAAGGCCGTGGAGATTGGCTTGCAGGCCAGCCACCAAATCTTCAAAATTACGCTTAGTATATCCTATATCATGCTCCGGCTGACCTTCCAGAAGCGCAAGAATTTTTTGCAATCTTTCTCGAACCTTTTGGGGACTTCTAAAAGCCTTCCGAAGTCGTTCCAGAATAAGCGTCGTAATTCTATCTTTTTGCCGAGACTGGGCATCGGCATCTGAGGGAGAAAACTTAACCAGCCCGTGGCTGCGCAACAAAATAGCGCTATCGAGGTTTTGGGTTTTCCAGATATTGACTATTTCCTTGCCAACTTGGGAAATCAGTTGGCCGGTTATATATTCCATCACCACCGGCTGGAGGCCAAACCGGGTAATCTCTTCTGTCTCGGTACTCCTTTCTATTAGGGCTCGTCGGCGCAGAGATTCTAGAGCCTCTATCAATCCCGTTTCCGATAAAGAATTAGCCAGATTATTCTGCAAAATAAGGTAGGAAACTGGTTCCCATTCTATTGCCAGCCAATAGAGAATTTCCCGCTCGAAATCCGATAGCCGATGGAATTGAAGGTCTAATAAACCTATAATGTTGCCAAATACGAAGCTTTTATGTTTCAGGAACTCAACTACGCCGCCGCCAAACAACTCCTTAATAGTTGTTGCTACAATTTTTAGCACTAAAGGATTGCCACCATAAAGTTTAGTCAGTTCCGGCCAGCTCTCCTCGTCCAACAAGCCCTTAGCGCGAAAGATTTCCCAAGCATCTCGGTCTTGCAAATACGGCAAATGCAGGGCGCGAACTGGAAGAGTCTTGCCTTCGAGCAGGGCTATAGTTTCGATTTGCTCCAAGCTAGTAATCACCAAGCAGCTTTGGTGCGGTTCCTTCGCAACTCGCTCGATTAATTCTTCATAATCTTGATGTTCTTCGGCATAGCGACCGGCCAATTCCCCAGGTTGCAAAATCGCCTCGGCGCTATCGAGAACCAGGAGACAGCGGCGCGCTTTCAACAGATCGATAAGTTGCGAAATGCTCTCCCCAACATCCTCGGGCAAGTAAGCAGTCATGTTTGGGGACAGAAATTGCAGAATCGAGGCCAGAATTTCTTTGACCGAGGGAGCTTGACGCAAGCTGCGCCAAATAACCCAATCAAAATTAGCTTCTATTTCTTTGGCGAGCTTGACCGATAAAGAAGTTTTGCCCATGCCCCCCATCCCCAAAATGGCGGCGACCCGGCAGCCTTCTTGGACTATCCATTTTTCTAAATTATTTAGTTCCGCAGTCCGGCCGTAGAAAATCGAGACATCCGGCGCTTCGCCCCAGTCTCGCCTTCGCTCTGGGGAAATCTGGCTTTGTGGAATTGCGGGCGCAGGTCGAGGCTGTTGTTGTTGCTGGGCTTCATAGAGATCCCTGAGCTGCTGCTCCAAATTGCCGCGTTTGACTGGCCCGCGTCCCGGGGTGTCAAATTTTTTATACATATCGCTCAGGCGCTTGCGAACCAAATCCTGGCTAATCCCCAGTTTCTTGGCGATGTCTGGGATTGGATGTCTTTGCACGACCAGAGACAAGACCCCTAGCTCTGCCTCGGACACGCCCTGCTTACTGGCTACAGCTTTCAAGAATTCCTCGGGAATCACGGGAGTATCCTCTTATTCATTAGAATTTTAACTACTTCTCTTATATTATATTTGTGAAGATTCTGTCAAGATTAGCGGTCAGCGGTCAGCGGTCAGCGGTCAGCTTTCAGCGGTCAGCGGTCAGCTTTCAGCTTTCAGCGGTCAGCGAGGCAGCGGTCAGCGGTCAGCGGTCAGCGGTCAGCCTTCAGCGGTCAGCGGTCAGCGGTCAGCTTTCAGCCTTCAGCGGTCAGCTTTCAGCGGTCAGCGGTCAGCGGTCAGCGGTCAGCTAGGCAGCGACACAATATGTAGGGGCAGTGCCCCCGGGAGCGCCCCGGTCTGAAAGCTGAAAGCCGATCGCTTTCATAAAGATTTATGAATCATGGCTTGACACAGAGCGGTCAGCGGTCAGCGGTCAGCGGTCAGCGGTCAGCGGTCAGCGGTCAGCGGTCAGCGGTCAGCTTTCAGCGGTCAGCGAGGCAGCGGTCAGCGAGGCAGCGAGGCAGCGACACAATATGTAGGGGCAGTGCCCCCGGGAGCGCCCCGGTCTGAAAGCTGAAAGCCGATCGCTTTCATAAAGATTTATGAATCATGGCTTGACATTATTATTCAGATGAATTACGATAATTGCAATTAGGCAAAGTAGCGGTTCGTCCAGGCGATCGCCGAGGTAAGGGCCGCAACTAAAAATATTAAATTGGCTGGAATTGCATAAATTTGAGCCTACTCGGACAAGAAGAAAACAAGGTTGCCAAAGTCTAGGGTTTGGCCCTAAATCCAAGATCCCAAATTCCAATTGGAGAATCAAAGATGAAAAACCTACTCAAAACCTCGCTAATTGCTAGCTTGCTGTGGATGGCACCACTGGAGCAGGGCTTAGCACAAACCTCCGATAATTCGATATTTTTCGACGACTTTGACTCCAGTCCGTCGGGCACCCGGGGAATTGTGGAAGATCCAGAAGAGGGCGATCGCGCTTTTTCCTGGAAGGACTTCAAAAACAACTCCGGTTCCCCAGACACTCGCCGAATTACTATCCCCAAAGGCAAACACCATTTCAAGGCTGACCTCTTGGCAAAACCCGGAGGCGTGACACCTCTGTTAAGGCAGTATTTACAAAGAAAACATGGCTTTGATATCGTCACGGGCAAGTGGCAGACAGTAGCTTTCGATTTAAAGATTCACCAAGAAGTCAGCTTTACAGTCGGAGAATTTCTCCGGGATAGCCTCGGTTTTACCAGCCGGTTTGGCGGCGTTAGCGATCTTCTTTTCGACAACGTAAGCCTGCAAAACCTAGCTGCTACCGATCCTGCCGTTCCTGCAGATCCTGCCAATCCTGCCGATGCTGCCGATCCTGGCGGAGCCCAGTTCCAACCTACTACCGAGCCCCTACCACAGTCCGTTTCATTCATTCGGATTGGCGACTTTGACGGCTTTGGCTTTGGCAAGGGCGAGGGGCTAACGGCGGCCAACGGAGGTCCGGTCAACAAGGATGGCCAAGGCTCGCTCGCCTCGGGAGACCTTCTTCCCGATCTCAACCGCGATGGCCGCGTTGCAGTAGATTCTAAGGACAATTTCGACAATCGTTCCGAAGAAGAACGAAGTCTAAGCAACGACTCTGTGACTAGCAATGGGTTTATCGACGTCGCTAGCGTTGGCTCGCTGCTGACAGATGTTGCTCTCTCCACGTCCCAGCCAAAGAAGGAAAATATACCAACGGCTCACAAAGCTAACTTTGTATTCGATTTTTCCGTCGATCGCGACAAAATAAACCCCAACAACCCGATCTTTTTTAATCTGCTTTTTGGCGACTACGATGTCGGAAAAGCTAAAATCCAGATAACTGGAGTCAATGGACATACAACCACGAGAATTTTAACGGTTCAAGATAACAAATCGGGAGAAAACGGCCTAATCCAATCGGCATTTTCACAGCTAGAGTTTGACGATGTATTCATTGCCAACGACACAGGCTATGACGGCTACCTAGAGGTTGAATTTAAAGCAAAGAACGAACCCTATGTGGCTTTTGATTTTGTGGAACTTAGCACGGCCAAGATTGGCACATCGGCGGAAAGCGTACCGGAACCATCCACCATATTGGGAGGATTGGCTTTTGGTGCTTTTATAACCAAGCTGCGGCAGAAACGCAAGCAGCAAAATCTTGCTAAATAAATAAGTGGGCATTGGGCATTGGGCCCCTACGCCCCGGAGGGCGGGCTACGCCTACGACAGGCTCAGGATAAAATTGGGCATTGGACATTGGGTATTACTCATAGCCTTCAGCTTACAGAACTTACGCAACGAAACTATAGATCGGGGCAACCACGGGGGGATTGCCCCTACAAATAGATTTAGGGTGCATCTCTACAATTTGCGTAAGTCCTATAATGTTATCCCAATCTCAAACTTGGCCTTTGAGCCAAAACCTACAATCCAAAGCTACCTTGGAGAATTGACGATGAAAAAGTTCCTGACAACCTCGCTAATTGCTAGCCTACTTTGGATAGCACCAGTCCAGCGAGGCGTAGCACAGACCTCCGATAACTCGACATTTTTCGATAACTTTGAATCTAATTCTGCTTCCATCGACGTACTTTGGTACGGTCAAAATCCAACTTACAACTCTGAAATATCGGAATTGGCGGCAGCAGCCAGCAGCTACGATCCTTGGGGCGATGGCAGCCTGGATTGGAATCTCACCTTTTGGAATCCCGCAGAAGCAGCTCCCACTTTTTCAGATTACGACGTCTTTGTTGTTGGCACGGGGTTAGCTTGGTCGTCGGGCTTTAGCTTCGACACTAGCGGAATTTTAAACAATAAATCTGCCATTGAAGCCGCTCGCGGCAGCCGTACCTTTCTCAGCGGTCAAGATGCTGACTTACATTACTTTATCAACGCGCGTAATAACCAACCTTTTGGCTTCTTAGCCAATGCCGTTAACTGGGCGGGAAGCGGCACGGGAATGGGGATTGTTGCTTTGCCCGATGGTGGACGCTGGTGGTTAAATGAAAACTCTTTCCTCAAAAATGAGCTAGAGGGATATGTTTCCTATTTCGTTGAAGAAAATGTAGTTATACCAACAGAAACTTCTGATTTTCCAGTTAACGAAGGGCTGACGACTGCGGGTCTGAGCAACTGGCAGCAATCTGCCCATGCTGGCTTCAACAAAAATATCCCAGGTTACCTGTCAATAAACGATGCGGGCGGTTCCCCCGGCTATGCCGTAACGATTGTTACTGCTAGCGAGGCGGCTGGAGGTACTCTCGGTTCCCGCAAAGTTCCCGAGCCCACATCTGTTTTTGGTTTATTGGCATTTTTTGCTGTCGGTGTTGCTTCTTCCCTGCAGCGAAACCGTCGCCAAGCCAGCAGTCGCCGCTCCCGTTGGAAAATTGATGGATAAATTGCATCATTCCCACGGAACCCAAAGTTTCCGCTCGCGGAGTCGTTGGCCAGCGCCGGAGCGAGCGCCCTTCATAAAGAATGGGTCTTAGTAGTGCAATAACTGCCAAGTGGCCCGCCGCAAATCTATGGGCTGGGGGCCGCTAAGAAACTACCCCCAACGCCTAAAACTCGATCGCTCCTCACGGTGGCGCTCTTTTAGCGCTCCTTGACTGCGATCGCCCCTAATGCTCTCTAGCTCGACCTTGGCCGTTATCTTTGACTACCTATATAGCATTACATAGTAAGGTTAGGACGGTTACAAAATGCCACAGCTTACGAAAGGCAAGGCTTTGGCCGATAGCTCAGAGCTGATAGCTGACCGCTTACTGCTATATAAGTGCAGAAAGCGCAGAAATTTCAGAAATTTCAGAAAATGCCTCGAAGGTTGAAATTCTACCAAAACTTTGCTAATATAGCTTCATGCCCTCAAAGAGGGGCAAAAAAAGGGGGCCACGGCTAACCGCGACCCTTTTACACAGACAAAGAAAACCCAAGCAAAGGAGGTGTTTTCACTCTAAAAAATTTCTCCCTCAAAAACCCAGCCTGCGGCGGGGTAAGCCTTTGGCTAGTGGGGACTAGCGCTCAAGTGGCTTACTCCATGAGCAGCGTCAGGTGGGAAACCCGCCCAAAAACATCGCTGACTGGTTCAATGAGCGGCAGCGGGTGGGTTTCCTTTGGGAGAAAATTCGCCCTAGTTTTCACCACTGGCCTTAATTAGCCCCTGGAAGTCGGGGAGCCCGGCGACGGATTGAGCGATCCTCGCGAGGGAGCCCGGCGACGGATGTTCGCGATCGCGATCGCTCTGAGCGGCGATCGCGCACGCAGTCGAGCTAGCTCCGCAAGGAATGGTTGCGGAGCGATCGCGCCAATGCGGCTATTTGCACCAGGGAGGGATCTGGGCGAGCGGCACCTCCTTGCTTTTTGTAGGCAGAGGAGCAGAGCGGGGAAGTCTTCTTCCTCCGCTCCTCCTTGCTTTTTGTAGATTCTACAATGACTCGCTTTTGGATGCCCTCACATCCCGACGGAGGGCACACGGCCCCCTATGCGCAATTAAAAATTCAAAATTAAAAATTCACGCATTCCTTGCGGAGCCTTGAGGCAAAAGCATTTTGCATTTTGCATTTTGACTTTTGACTTTTGACTTTTGACTTTTGAATTGCGGCAAGCCTAAAGAATGGAAAATAACTATTTTTTTTTTAAGTTTTAGCTTATCAAACGGTCTCATGTCGCGATCCGCGAAGCGCACCTATCGCGCTAGTTACCAGTTGTAAACCTTTGCCTTTTGCAATACCAGGACTTACGCAAACTATCCACACCTAGTATTCGTAGGGGCAATCCCCCCGTGGTTGCCCTGTTCATAGTAACTTGAAAGGTACATTATTAACTTGCAAGTCCCAAAAAGCCCGGTTTCTTGAAGAAACCGGGCTTTTTGGCGCTACAGGAATAAAAGAAATTGGTCAATTCAGGCTAGGGTCATATACTGCTTAGGCCCTTAGCAGCAAGCTTTCTCATTCTTATGAAAAAATTGGGAGCGATCGCCAGCCTTTACTCTATCTTCACAATCAAATTGCTGTAGCTAAGCCTTTCTTTAGAAACGCTTCACAAAAAACCGAGATTTGGCGGCTACTATTATTCATATGAGTTACGAGTGAAGAAGCTATTGATTATGGGGCCTCTGGCGAGAAACCTGAGAAGGCGATCGCTTTCCCTTCGATAGCGGATTGACAAGTAGATATATCGCTTCCCAATCAGACAGATGAGATTTACGATGAAAAACCGGGTAAAAACACAGCAGCGATCGGGTGCATCTGAATTCAGCAATATCGTTCCTTCAATAGGTTCGCAACGAGGTAGAGAAACCGCCAGGGACGGCGGCCTTAGAAAAAATAGACTATTATATAGTGACAAAACTGAAATACCCCAGGGGCGATCGCTCTTAGGAGACTCTTTGGCGATCGCATTGGTACTAGCGATCGCGACTATAGGCTCGACTCTATTCCAGGCCAAGCCTATTTCCGAAAGCATTTCTTTGCTATTTGCCCGCTCTTTCTTAGCCGAAAATGCGAATTCTACAGACCAGCAACCGAACGAGCCAAGAAGAAATGGCACTCCCAAGACTCCGGATGGTACGGGAAACTATATTTCGACAGCTACAACCGATATTAACTTGCGTTTCTAATTTTTGAGCTAAGCATCCTGTCTCGACCTGAATAAAAAGAAAAGCTTCTAAGGACAAAGAAAGGTCGCTATAGAAGACGAAAAGGCTTGAATTTTTTTAGGCGATCGACCGGATTTGACATAATTTCGCCCTCGGGATGCTTGGCCAACCCGAGGGCCACATAGCTTATCCATAGCTCCTGGATGTAAGCTGCTACCCTACAGATAGGTTGCGATACGAACTGGAGCCAGAAACCCGGTAACTCAGGCGGGCATAGGGTTTCTTACATAATCGACAAAGGAATTATGCAACTTCCGTAGGGGCAGCCACGGGGGGCTGCCCCTACAACTTGTTTACAAATGATTGAAACGCAGTATAGCATTTCTCAAATAGGACTTACGCATCTACGCTACGGGTAGGGGCAATCCCCCCGCGATCGCCCCGACAAATATCAAATATGGATATTTTGCGTAAGTCCTGTCAAATTAATGTGAGGTTATCTGGGGCCCGCGCATCCCACTACGGAGGTTGTCGTTCGGGTCGCCGAGATTGTCTTGGGGATGCTGTCGCCCCTACGCCCTCCAAGGCGATTGTTCATCACACTTACTTGAGCAGGACTTACGCAAATTGGCCGATAGAACTTAAATGTAGGGCAAATGGTGAAATCGCCCCTACCAGATATGGCGGTAATGCGTAAGTCCTGTTGAGAAAAGCTATATATAGCGCTACGCGCAAGTTATATCAAATCCGGTTAAACAGTCACAGTTTGTAGGGGTTCCCGGGAGCGCCCCAGACGCTCCCGGGGCGGCCGGGGCGCTCCCGGGGAACCCCTACGGGATTTATGTGTAATTAAGCGGATTTGATATTAAAAGTCATGCATTCAAAAGTCAAAAGTAGTATCTGACTAGCGTAGTGCTATATAGTGAATGATAATAAAATTGCTACAAACTGAAGCAATATAAGTAAATTGATAGCTTATGGATTATCTGGTAGCCGTACTTGCAGACCGCATTCAAGCGGAAGAAGCTTATGTAGCTTTAGAAAAAGAAGGCTTGGCAGTAGAGCAAATAGCCATCCTCGGTCGAGGATATAAAACAGCCGATGAATTTGGCTTAAGAGACCCAAAAGCACAAGCTCGCAAACAAGCCCTATTAATGGCCGCTTGGCTGATACCATTTGGTTTTGGCGGCGGCTTTACCTTTAGTTTCATTACAGGTTTAGATACTTTTGCTTGGGCTGGAGAAATTGGCAACCATATTATCGGTGGTTTGCTTGGTGCTATTTCTGGTGCAATGGGTAGTTTTTTTGTTGGCGGTGGCGTTGGCCTTGCCTTTGGCAGCGACAATACCTTGCAATACCTCAATAGCTTGAACGAAGGCAAGTATCTAGTTGCGGTCAAAGGTTCTCAAAATATGCTGAATAATGCTACTCGCATCCTGCGTCAGCTCCAGCCAGAAATGCTAGAAAAATATTCTTCGGAATAGGGAATGGGGCAAGGGGAAGGGTGTGGGGTGTGGCGGTAGGGTGTAGGGTGTAGGGTTTAGGGTGTGGAGTCTAGGGTGTGGGGTGTGGGGTAGGGTGTTGACTCTGAAACTTTTCACGCCAATTGGTGACATCCGGGGATCGTTGCCGCTTGAAACCTGAAAGCACCTAAATGTAAGACTTTCCGGCTCCCGAAAGCGATCGCGAAAATAGGATGAAGTTTCCCTACACCCTACACCCTACACCCTACACCCTAGGTGTGGGGTGTAGTGGCAAGGCGACGGTTAAAATTGTGGCCAACTACCTCAATAGCCCCCTTTTTTAGGGGGGGTTGGGGGGATAGGTGCGCTGTCGCGGATCGAACCCACAATTTTAACCGTCGCCTTGCTAGTAGAGTGTAGGGTGTAGGGTTTAGGGTGTGGGGTGTGGCGGTAGGGAAAAGTCCTCTTTGTCCCCAATTACCCTCGCTTTCAAGGGTATGTTTTTTAGATTTGGCATTTTTGAGAGGTATTCTCGATTGAGGTTGTAGGGGCGACAGCATTCCCGAGACAGCTTCTGCTATTAAACGAAAATTATTGTATTGGAATGCTTCGCCCCAGTAACCCATGCACCCCACCGATGGCGCTCATTTAGGAGATTATAAAAAACATACCCTTGAAA
>JAAHFN010000055.1:28630-48203 GCA_010672965.1 Oscillatoria sp. SIO1A7 | reverse complement strand
GGGGGGGGGGGGGGGGAGGGGGGGGGTGGGGGGGGGGGGGGGGGGGGGGGGGGGGGGGTGGGGGGGGGGGGGGGGGGGGGGGGGGAGGGGGGGGGGGGGGGAGAGGGGGGAGAGAGGGGAGAGGGGGGAGTGTGGGGAGAGGGGGGAGTGTGGGGAAAATTTTCAGCAGTCCTTCCCACCCCTCCCACACCTCCCACACTTCCCACCCCTCCCACACCTCCCACACTTCCCACCCTTCCCACACTCCCTTACAATGGGCTTCATCCCAAGGTATTGCTTATCCCTTGCCATTGCTAGGAGTTGTACAGTTGGTTAATTCGGCATTGGCGATCGCCGCTCTACAGGTACTTCGGCAACAAGGATGGCATATTTCCGACGAGCAGATTGCTTCTGGGATGGCTGACACTAAGTGGCCCGGACGCCTCCAGTGGTTTGCTTGGCCGATTGGAGAACGAAGCGCCCCTCTGCTTGTTGACGGTGCCCATAACGAAGCCTCTGCTAGGGCTTTGCGAGATTATATAGATAGTCTCGACCGACAAAAAGAGCGCCAATTGCCCGGTCGAAAACTAGATATAAAGTCCGGTAATAAGCGCATGCCCTACAACAAATTATCTGTTTTTTATGAAAATAATCCTGGCGATCGCAAAACAAGAGTGACTTGGCTGATGGGAATGCTCTCTAGCAAAGACCATACTGCTATATTCAAAGCTCTACTGCAACCGGGCGATCGCCTCTATTTGGTGCCCGTTCCCGACAAGAGCTATACAGACCCCCCAGAATTGGCCGCTCTAGCTGGGAAGATTTGCCCGCACTTAGACGAAACTCGCTGCTATCGGGATTTGGACGCCGCCTTGGCAGCGGCTTTTCCCGAATTTCCCGAAGAATTGCCCCAAAAAGATACTCTTGCCTCCTCGGACAACTTGACCGTTTTATGCGGTTCCCTTTATCTAGTCGGTCATTTTTTGGCCCGCTAAGACAGTATTGGGCATTGGGCATCGGGCATCGGGCATTGGACAACTGTAGGGCTGTAGGGGTGTAGGGTAGGGTGTTGACTCTGAAACTTTTCACGCCAATTGGTGACATCCGGGGATCGTTGCCGCTTGAAACCTGAAAGCACCTAAATGTAAGACTTTCCGGCTCCCGAAAGCGATCGCGAAAATAGGATGAAGTTTCCCTACACCCTACACCCTACACCCAACACCCGCTTGTGTAGGGGTGTAGGGGCGAATGGCATTCGCCCTTATGAACAAGAATGTCCTAGTAGTGCCATAAGAGGCTTGGGAAATCGCAAATTATTCAAAACTACCTTGACAGACTAGCCACAAACCAATCCCCAAGCAATCGGCTAGAATTGAACGACAAAAGAAAATCGTAGGAACGTTTGCGCATATGCCCCTTGGGCTTTCCGGCCGTAGGGGCGTAGGCGGAGCCTGCCCAAAGAGGGCGGCCGGAAAGCCCTTACAACCTTATAAACAATCATCCTGCTATTGGAGGGACTTTAGCCTGTGGTTAACGCTTTAAAAAATCTGCTGGGCAAAAAATCCAATGGGATTGGTATTGAAATGGCCCCAGATAAGATCAATATCGTCCAGCTAAGCCAGACTGGGACGGGTTACAAGCTAGAACATTTTATATCCGTGGAAGTCCCCGAAGGCTTCATTATAGAAGGGCTAATAGCAGAGCCTCCGGATATGGCGCAACTGATTCAAGAAACCCTCAGCGAACACAAGCTCAAACCCAAGCAAGTGGCTACGGGCATTCCTTCCCGGGAAGGAATAGTCAGAATCGTGCCGGTGCCAGCAGAACTCAGCGATGAAGAACTGCGGGAGATGGTTAACCAGGAAGCCGGTCTCTATTTGCCATTCCCACGAGAAGATGCAGATGTTGACTATCAAAAACTCAGTACCTTCGAGGATGAAGACGGCATCGAAAAGGTTCAAGTCCTGCTGGCCGCTACTCGCAAGGAAGTTACCGATACTTATATTAGTACCTTCGAGCAGGCGGGGTTAAAGATTGACGTACTCGAAGCGACTAGCTTTGCCCTACTGCGGACAATTAGAGATCAATTGCTATCCGTACCGCCAGAAGAAGCTGTTACCCTCGCAGATATTGAGTTTGATAGCACCGAAATAGCTATTCTTGTCGATGGGATTCCTCAGTTTTCCCGCACTATTCCCATCGGCACCTACCAAGTGCAGACTGCCATTAACCAAGCCCTGAACCTACCCCCGGAAAGAAATACCGAGATGCTGCTGGAGATGACCGTTCCGGCCAATCCCACGGAGATAACCGGATCGGAGGGTACAATGGAGGAGGGTCAACCGGAAATCCAGGCCATGTCTAAGGTTTTGTCAGAATTGGCTGACGAACTGCGGCGCTCGATTGATTTCTATATCAATCAAAGCGAGGGGCTGGAAGTAACCCAATTGCTGCTTGCTGGCCCTGGGGCAGCGATCGGGCAAATCGATGAATTTTTTAATCAGCGATTAAGCTTGATTACCAGTATCGTAGATCCGGTAGAAGCTCTATCTATTGAAGACGAGGAACAAAAAATTCCCGAGATACTGCGACCGGCATTAGGGGTGGTTTTGGGTCTAGGATTGCGAGAGGTATGATGCCATGTATAGCTTAGATATTAATTTTCTCAACGATCGCCCGGATTATAAGCCGCCACCAGCTCCCCCTCTCTCAGAAAGATTCCGCGTTAAAGGGAGTGCGGTGCTAATCGCGGGAGTTGCAGTGGGTGCGGTTATTCCAGCGGCAGTCCTGGCTTTTTTGCTAGTAATTAATAGCGAAATTAGCGAGAAAGAATCAGAACTGGCCAAGCTGCAAAGCGAGAATGGTGCTTTGGGCAACCAGGTGAAAGAGGTACAAAGAATTAAGGGCGAGACCAAACAGTTTGAAACCCAAGCCCAGTTTTTCGCCAATATTTTGGATACGACGGTCAAGCCTTTATCGGCTCTGTTTGGGGAACTGGCATCTATTATGCCAGTGGGGGTGCAGATTACTAGCCTAAGCCATTCTTTGAAAGAGGATGCGGAGGCAGCACAACCGAATTCTCCCTGGAGCGTCGTCAAGCAAAATATTAAGCTAAAAGGAATTGCGCGAAGCTTCGACGAAGTTAATCAATTTGTCTTGAAACTGAAACAGTCTCCCTTCTTCAATGATAAGGATACAAAGTTAATTTCCGTCAGAGCGATCGCTAACCCAATTAAGGTCGAAGGCGACCCGCCTCCCAATTTCAAATTGCGCAAGGTGATGGAATACGATATAGATACGAGCGTCACCAACGCTCGCGCCTCGGAGCTGCTCGAAGAACTGGATCGTGTAGGGGATGTCGGCCTGGTCAGTCGCATAAAAATGCTGCAAGAACAAGGAGCTATAGAAATAAAAGCGACAGAAGAAGCGACAGAAGAAGCGAAGGAAAAAGAAGCGACAGAAGAAGCGACAGAAGAAGGAGCTAGCAAGCCATGACAGATGCAAATTTTAGCCCAGATGGCGAAGAGGAGGTTACTCCGCCACCTCCGGGAAGCGTAGTATTAGGGCCGTTGGTTCTGACGCCGACAATCCAGGGAGCAGTAGCAGCAGTAGTGGGCATAGCGATCGCTGGATTTTTAATCTGGAAAATGGTGCTGCCCGCAATGGAGAAGCGCACCCAATTGGAGGCGGATATAGCCAAAACAAAGCAAGAAATTCAGCAGCGGCAAAATACAGTATCCAAGATCGACGAAGCCAAGGCAAAGCAGGAAGAAGCCAGACAAAAAAGAGAAAGGGTAATTACCTTATTGCCGGAAAATAAGGTATTGCAAACCCTACTGCTAGATGTCAACCAGATAGTCAAAAACCGGGGCTCCCAACTAGAAGGATTCAAGCCAATTGTCAATACAGGCAATAATTGGATTTTGGAATCTTCTGGAGGGGCTGCAGCGGGCACGCCAGCTAAAGGGAAGCCCGCTGCCGGAGGTAGTGCCGGGGCTCTCAAGCTTTCCCAGGCCATAGAAGGGGAAACGGTATCTATAGAACTCGATGGCAGATTCGATCGCGTCCAAGATACCCTGCGAGACCTGGAGCGCCTACAGCAAATCGTTCTGGTGGATAAGTTTAATTTAACTCTCGATTCAGAAAGCCAGTACGTTGAAGTCAACCGGCTGGGCAACGTTATCGGTCAGGGGGAGCCGAAAATAAAAACAAAATTTGATTTAACGGCTGTGGTTCCCGTGTCCGAAGAGCAGTTAGCCAAGCTGGCAGCTCCCCCAGAAGAAAAAAAGGAGGAGAAAAAATAAAAAAGGCTTCAGCTCTCAGCTTTCAGCTTTCAGCCTTCAGCTTTCAGCTTTCAGCTCTCAGCCAGAGAGCGGTCAGCGAGAGAGCGATCGGCTAATATAGTGTTTCTCAAATTGCGCTACTAAGACAGTTTAGAAGAAAAAATTTGTAGGGGCGAATGGCATTCGCCCTCTTCCTTACCCTTATGTGGCACCGATTCTATTGTAGCAGAAGCACTTATATTACAGAAGGCGGTCAGCGATTAGCTAATCGCTGACCCTTACGAATTGACCACCACCCCATCTCCACCAATCTATGGAAAATGTCGGTAGATGTCCTTCCTGTGCAGAACCCTTACAAAAACGACTGCATCCTCATCTAATACTATGCCAATTCTGTAGTCTCCAAGCCTAATACGGTAATAGTCACCGTCGGCCTTTAATTTCTTCAGATTTGTTAGCTGCTCCATTGCCTCAGCATTTTCTACCTCTGCGATCGCTGCTTTAATCCTTTCCAGTAGTGCTTCATCCCGAACCCTTGTCAAATCTTTTTCAAAGCTTTTCCTGAATTAAGCTCTCATTTACTCCGTCCAAAATCTTAAAAATCGCTTCCCTACTAACAGGCTCTGTATCTTTACCTTCCGCGATCGCCTTAGCAAGAGCCACGTCTTCGAGGGCATCGGCGAATAATTCCGAGAATATTTGTCCCTCTTCTTGGAGAATTTCAAATATCGCTTCTTTCAATAATTGCTTAAGTTCGTTTTTGTTTAAGGTAGTCTCAGGCATAAATCCTCCAGGGACTTGGGGACAGGGGGACAGCAGGGGGACAGGGGGACAGGGGGACAGGGGGACCTTCGGAGCCTTCGGAGCCTTCGGAGCCTTCGGGACTTTCGGGACTTTCGGGACAAGTTAAATATACCTTGGACTTTGAGCTAAAATTTGACCCAAAGAGCAGCAGGGCGTGCTTTTTGGGCGCAGCAAGGTAAGCTAAAGGCTATCGGGTGCTTATTGGGCGCTTATTGGGCAGAGCATACAAAGCAGAGTCAATGGGCCATAGCTGACCGCCGTTCGCGCAGCGTCTCCGCAAGAGAATCGTTGAAAGCTGACCGCTCTCTAGCTGAAAGCTAATCGCTAATCGCTGACCGCTCTCTAGCTAATCGCTAATCGCTAATAAATTGGGGAGGAAAAAGTGAAACAGGAACTCGCGCTGAGCAGAATCTTTGGTATCGGTGCGGCAATTGTAATGGTGACGCAGCCTGCCTGGGCGGCGAGCAACCAAGTAATAGGAGTCCGGCTCAATCCCAGTGGTGCCGGAATGGAAGTCGTCCTCGATGTCGTAGGGAGCATCAAACCCCAAGTCTATACCACCAACCGGGGCAATGATGTCGTCGCAGACATTATCAATACCCAACTGAAATTGTCCGGAGGCGGGAGCTATCGCCAAAACAACCCGGCTCCGGGAATCGCTTCTGTTGTAGTAACTCCTCTAGATGCCAATAGCATCAGGGTGATTGTTAGCGGCACCAGTCGGCCGCCATCATCGCAAATTATTCAGTCAGAGGCAACGGGAATAGTCATCGGTTACAACAGTGGCATTGCCAACAACCCTGGAATCCCCAATACTCCAGTTAGGGTTCCCGCCCCCGCCCCCGCAACAACTCCCAGGCAGCCAGACGTGTTGGTGCAGAATCCAGAAGTCTCCATCAACCAACTGCCCCTATCCGGCAGCGGCAGCGTTCCGCCTCCTTACTTGACCCAAGCCACGCCGCCGCCAGTGGGAGATATTGCCGTCGCTAATGTGGATTCCACTGCTAGCGTTATTGCTCTGGGTACTAGCGAGAGAATTCCCCGCTTAGTATTGAGGGATGCGCCGGTGCGAGATGTTTTGGCTCTGCTCGCCCGAGCTGCCGATCTAAACCTCGCCTATACCGGAGGCGGAGAAGAAGGTGCCGATGATGCAGGAGGCCCAACTATTTCCCTCGATATCGAAGACGAATTGGTTCAAGATGTTTTCAACTACATCCTGCGACTGAGTAGCTTAGAAGCCAATCGAGTGGGGCGGACTATTTTTGTTGGAGCTACCCTCCCCGATGCCGCTCGCAATATTATCACTCGCAGCTTTCGTCTCAACCAAGCAGAGGTCGCCAGTGCCGCAGGTTTCCTGAGCGCCCAAGGAGCTGAAACCCAACGGGTGGTGGAGCAGGTACAAATCCAGACCGTGGGACAAGGAGCCGCTGCCCGTACCGTCGAGACTCGCAACGTGCAAATCGTGCCTCTGGCAGCGCGAGAGGGAGAAGGACCTTTGTTGCTGAGGGGATTGTCCGTTCTCACTGACGAACGGCTCAATGCCATTACTCTGGTGGGCGAACCTCGCAAAGTGGAAATCGGCACGCGGATGTTGCTACAGCTCGATGCCCGCCGCCGTCAAGTAGCGGTTAATGTCAAAATAGTTGACGTTAACCTCAATAACGCAGAGAACTTTAATACCAGCTTCTCTTTCGGTATAAATGACAGTTTCTTTGTCAGCGATGGCGGCTCTGCATTGGCGAACTTTGGCGGCTTCAATCCTCCCGCTAACAATACGGTTAGCAACGGGCTGGTGGTGCCATCGGTGATTCCCAATCCAATCACCGGCTCGGTGTTCTCCGATCGCGACGCCAACAATATCATCAACGTACCTCTGACCGCTCCCGGTCCGGGGGGAATAGTTTTGCGCCCCATCCCGCCCTTTGGCGAAGGAGGACGAAGCGACCCTCTGACTCCCGGCATATCGGACTTTACCCCCTTTGACATTAATGACGGTGAAGTTGAAGAGGGAGATGTTGAGTTTAGCCTGCCAGAGTTATTCCAATATCCAACGCGGTTTTTGGCTACTCTCCAAGCCCAAGTGGTCAGTCGCAATGCCAAAATTCTCACGGATCCGACTCTGGTAATCCAAGAAGGACAGAGCGCGACGGTTAATCTCACCGAAGAGATTGTGGGCAATATCCAGAGTACGACTAACGTTTCCGAAGGTTTGGCTCAGACTACGGTTACCGCTCAAATCGAAGAAGCGGGCTTGCAGTTGGAAATCCTCGTCAATCGCGTTGACGATAATGGTTTTGTCACTCTGGCGATTAACCCGACAGTTACGGCTCCGGTTGGTTCGCAAACCCTAGGGGACAACTTAGGCGGTAACGAGATTACTCTGCTGAGCGAGCGTTCTTTGAATTCCGGTCAGATTCGCCTGCGCGACGGTCAGACTTTAATTCTTTCGGGGATTATCCAGGAGCAAGAACGGTCAACGGTAACTAAATGGCCGATTCTGGGGGATTTGCCTATTCTTGGCGCGTTGTTCCGGGGCACTAATACCGACAATCAACGGGCGGAAGTTATCGTTCTGGTGACTCCGCAAGTTCTTGACGATACCGAGCAATCGGGCTATGGCTACGGTTATGCCCCCGGGCAAGAAGCTCGGGATTTGATTGACAGAAATCGCTAGTTATAGCAATCAGCGGTCAGCGGTCAGCAGTATAATCCAGAGAAACCCGGTTTGTTGGAAAAAACCGGGTTTCTGAACATTTTGGCTAAGGCATTATTTGAGTAGGTTTTTGGTGCGATCGCGCTCCCCAGAGAAACCCGGTTTGTTGGACAATACCTTCGCCATTTTCCACAGGGAAAAATACGAAAGATTACCAGGGAAAAATACCAGGGATTGTGGATTTTATGCCCGACAGTATCCGATGAGGTTAGGGAAATGTTCGCGGCTAAAAGTAAGGAAGGATGGCCCAGGGGAGTCTATTTTGCCCCCGAGGGAGCCAAGTGGGCGATCGTGGCTATCAACCAACTGCCGGAGACCCGAGAAACTCTGTGGCTCAGAGTGCTGGGCAGGGGTCGGTACAAAAGCGAGCATTGGACGAACTAAGGAGCCTGCCAGCAAGCGATCGCCTGCGTCGGAATATATTAGAAGTAGTAGGGATGTAGTATTCCACACTCCTAAGTATTGAAAGACCAACAGACGAACAAGAGGAGTTAACAATGGAATTATCAAATACCGATCGGGAATTTAGAGAAGCAATTAAAGAGGAAGGTCGCCTTGAGGGCATCGAACGAGGTATCGAACGAGGCAAAATCCAGAGCCGGCGTCAGTTTATCGAAAACTTCCTGACTGCCCGATTTGGGAGTTTAGATGAAACATTGACCGAAGCCATAGAGCAGTTGCAACAGTGGGAAGATTCCGATTTAACCGGACTGATGCTGGAATTGTCGAGTTTAGATCGTGAAGAGTTTTTAGAAAGATTGCTTGGAAGAGCAGGCAAATAGAGAGCAAGATTGGGAACTGTGGTAAGGGTGGGACCCGCCATCGAAGTATGGGGAGCCACCACAAACCCCTGACTTTTACGGGCACCGGGTTTCTCGCGCGATCGGGACTTACCCACGAAATTTGTAGGATGCCCTGCGGCTTGCCCACATTATATATATATATCCAGAATTCTAGAGGGGACGCGGCATTGCTGCGTCCCCTCTATTAGTGTGGGAGGTGTGGGGAGTGTGGGGAGTGTGGGGAGTGTGGGGTGGGGAGTGTGGGGAGTGTGGGGTGGGGAGTGTGGGGGAGAACTTTCAGCAAACCTCGTAGGCGCCTCCCCCTCTTCCCACCCTTCCCACCCTTCCCTCTCTTCCCCCTCTTCCCTCTCTCTCTCCCTATCCGTGCGATCGCGGGCCGAGAGGGACGCAAAAAATCGGCATATTCACTAAAAGCGCTGCATAAAATAACCACTCCATTCCCAAAAGATAAATAAAGCTACTGGGAGGGGTATCCAGGAAACTCAACCACAGCAGACGTTGCATCATCGATTATCGATTATCGGCTATCGACTATCGATTGTCTAGAATTTAATATGGGATGGAGAGTAATGTTTCTTGAAGATGCTAAAAATATCTCCTTGTCGCCAGTAGAGCCATCTATGGACAAAAAACTGGACGAAAGACTGGATGAAAAACTACGCCTTGGGATTAGAGAGGTACTTCGCCACCGGGATGGGAGCCGGGAGCAGAGGCGATCGATGGACGGGCTAGTCCAACTAATTCCCAGTCTCAAAGGGATCTCTAGACGCCAATATCCTCGCATCGAGTACCGGGAAGCTCTCAACCAGGCCCTGGTAGCCTTGTCCGTACATCAGAAAAAAGTCAGCGGCCACCCCCTGCGCCTCTTTGTTCGGAAATTCAATCTAAATTTAGATAGGGCAGATTCGGCAAATATAGCGCATATAAGGGAATGCTTTGTCAAGCGGTTCAATCGGATTCTCAAGAATATCATTGCTCGGATGTATGAAAAGATGGATTGCCATCTGTCCCTAGATGCTCCGGTCAACCCCAGCAGCAACGGCTCTGCTACTCTTGGTAGTCTGATGTTCGATTTTTCTGATAACCCTATTAAGGAAGCCGAGAAGGCAGAAACTAGAGCGATCGGCCGAAAGGTGAAACTCTATATTGTGGAAGACCCTGAACGGAAACTCCGCAATTGCTATCCGAGCGGATATCCTCAGTCTAATTGTCAGGAACTGGCGAAAAGACGCCTTTTAAACGAGCCGCCAGACAAATGGAAGGAGATTGTCCTAGTTTTGGAAGTTCCTTTTGGAACGGTGACCGCCCATTGGAAGAGGAAGTGCATGCCCCTGCTACAAGAAGTTGTCAAAAATATTGGCTATCAACCGGAGTAGAAACTATGAAAACTGCAATGCCTCAAGTTATTCCCCTACAGCTCGATCGCTCTTCTCATGATTGCGCCCGGAAGTTTGCCGCCGAAGAGTCTGTCCCAGAGAAGGCGAAGCAAGTCTATCTCAATACTTTGGCTGTTTGCGCCTCGCGCAGCTATCTGGAATGGATGGAGTTTAAGACGGATCTGAGCGAGAGCGAGAGCTGGCATCCGGTGGCGCGCCATTTTCATAATGTCGCCGATTTGCTTCTCCCCGGCTTGGGCAGATTGGAATGTCGCCCGGTTTGGTTCGGGGAAACGGTTCTGTCTCTACCTCCAGAAGTGACAGAAGACCGGATTGGCTGCTTGGCCGTTCAGTTTAAAAACGAGAAGCAATTAGATAAGGTAAAACTGTTGGGATTTTACCGGGCTTTGGAAGATAGAGAACTGCCAGAGACTATTGCGATCGCCGACCTGCAAACCTGCGAGGAAATGATAGAGTACCTTGAAGAGTTAGAGGTGGCTGCCATGAGTTACTCTACATCTTCTCCAGAAACGCTAGCTAGCTCCCCCAGCAAGGTGGCAGTCAATTTGAGCCAGTGGCTTAGAGGCATTTTTGAGGAAGGTTGGCAAACCGCAGCCACACTTTTTGAACTACAAATAGCAAAGCCGGCTTTTGAGTTCAGAAGTGCCGATTCTTCTGGAGAAAGGGAACCACCTTCTGTGGAAGCTGGGACGAAACGGGGTAAGGAGATAGACTTGGGGATACCCGGAGGAAATGTATTTTTGTTGGTTGAGATAAAGCCGGAGTCAGAGCATAAGATGCGCGTACATCTCCAGGTATATCCGGCGGACGAAGTCCATCTAACACCGAATCTGCAACTAATTCTGCTGGATGAGTCTGGAAAGGCAATAACGAACACTCTCTCAAGAGAAACCGACAACTACATTCAACTTCAGTTTCACGGCGTACCGGCAGAAAGGTTTGGCGTCCGAGTGGCTCTCGGGGAGGCCAGTATTACGGAGGATTTTATAATATGAAGCAAGCAATATGAAGTTACTATAAACCGGGTTTTATTCGAGAAGCCGGTTTTGGCATGGCAATAATCAGTTAAAACGCCTGATTTAGGTAGGAACCGGGTTTCTTAAAGAAGCCCGGTTTCTCGGATATGCGCGAATAATTTAAGGGCGCTATAGTAGTCAATGGCTCCTAGGATAAAAAATTTACTAAAGCTTTAAAATGCGCGGCCTCTATAGGCTTGACAGGGTAGTAGTATCTGCGCTATACTATTAAAGTCAAGTGTCCGCAAAAATGGGTACTAAAAAAAATGCAAAAGCAGGGTGCAGCAAAGATAGATACGATAATAGGTTCCATTTTTGGGAAATAAGACTCAATTTGTCTGTCGGGGAGCCAATGCATGTGCAAGTATGTTGTTTTGAAGGTAGGGAATGGCGGTTTTTTAAAACATGGGTTTCCGGTCGAGGTGCGGGTTGGGGAAGATGACCAACCAGCCTACCCCCTAAGCAAAGGCCAATTACCGCCGTTACCGGAGCTTACAGCAAATTACCAGCGCTGGCAGTCAAGTTATAGGAGCCGACGGCTCCCTATGCGGCTAGAACTCATAGAAGGAGAACCGACTCAGGTCTCGGATACTGAGTCGGCAAAAGTGTTGGTAAATACTGTGAATGACTGGCTAAACTCCGAGCAGTTTCGCAGGGTTAAAGAAGATTTATTGGCAGAGTTGCACCGCAGCGAGCAAATCCGGTTTGTGGTCGAGACTAAAGAGCCCCTTCTCTGGCAATTACCCTGGCATAAGTGGGATTTTTTTAATAGGTATTCCAAAGCAGAAGTAGCATTTAGTCCAGATAATACTGGCAATTTAATAGAAGAAACGGCCACGCCGGGAGGGAAGGTTAGAATTTTGGCGATTGAGGGGGATAGCTCGGGAATCAATACCCGCAAGGATCGCCAAGAAATAAAGAATTTAGCGGATGCAGAGGCAGTCTTTCTGAAGAATCCCAAGCCGGAAACGATTTGCGATCGCCTCTGGAAAGAATCTTGGGATATCCTCTTTTTTGCTGGGCATAGTTCTAGCAGTAGCGATCGCAATACGGGGGAACTTCAGCTCGATCTCAGCAATAGTCTGGCTATTCCCGATATCCGCAATGCTCTGACCGAGGCAATTGGAAAGGGTTTGAAGCTGGCAATATTCAACTCTTGCGATGGACTGGGGCTGGCCAAGAATCTGGCGGAGCTGCATATTCCCCAAATAATTTTCATGCGGGAGCCAGTGCCGGACGAGTTCGCCCAAAAGTTTTTAAAAGATTTTCTCCAGGCTTTCTCTGGCGGCGACTCTTTATACAATTCAGTACAGGAAGCGCGCAAAAAGCTGGAGCTTTGGGAGAAGCGCTGCCCCGGCGTTACTTGGGTGCCGGTTATTTTCCAAAACAATCCCGAAATAGCTCCCCCGACTTGGACTCAGTTGCGAGATTCTAGCCTAGGAATAGGACAACAGGAGACAGAGAAACAGGAGATAGAGGAACAGAAGATAGAGAAACAGGAAGGTCTCGCTCGGCCTCGTCCCAAGACTAAATCCTCAAGCCAGCTCTTGCCAGTACAAAAAAAAATACTTGTAGGCGCGCTGGGTGCGGCTAGCCTGGTTTATTTCTGGAGTCTGTGGAGGTTATTGCCTTTTGACAAGGAGCTGGGGAGCGAAAACAAAGATTTCGATCGACCCTTAGAGCAAGCTACAACAGACCCGGGCTTTTCTATAAGTTTCCCGATAGAAGGCAGCAAAGAACTGCCTATCTTTTCCAAAAATAGCAGTATTTATAATACTTCGGCGTTCCCGGAAATCCTCGTTCCCCCAGTGGATACGGTCGATCCTGTCGCTACCCTTACAAAAGTCTTGGGGCAGCAAAATCATGTCTTTCTAGGGAAAACAATTTATTATTTATTACCGCCATCTAGTCCTAACGGCTCTTCGAGTCTGAGTTTGGGTAGTTTGGGTATCTCTGGCCAGGAGCAACACCAGCTATGGCTGCCGGCGACGGCCTCTAACTATGGCGAAGCGCTTCTCGGCCTTGACGGTCGCGATCGCTCTTTGACTATTCTCCCGAAACCGGCACAGGCACAAAACCCTACCTTGCGAAGCAACAAGCCCAGAAATGCGAATTTTTGGACTCGGCTAAGGTCTCTAAACCCTTTCAAACCTGCTAACAGAGAACAAGTAAAGCCTCGCAGTACAGCTCCTCTAACTCTGGGAAGGGGCGAGTTTGGATTGGCAAGACTGTCTGGCGATACTTCGGACCGGCCCGATCGGGAGAGCAAGAGCGTAGATCTCTATGAAACTGTAGCCCTTACTTTGGCTCAAATAGCTGGACTGTTTTTGGAAGCGGGAAGACCCGAGCAGGCTGCCCAGATTTTAGATCGGGCGCAGAAGTTTGCCGAAAAAATTGATGACTCTTCAGCCCGAGCTACTGTCTTGGCAAAGATCGCTGGCAAGTACGCTGAAGCGGGACAACCGGAACGAGCCAATGCACTGTTAGACAAAGCGGAGGATATTGTCCAAAATATTGAGGAACCTTTGAAGAAAGCTGCTGCCTTGGCGGCGATCGCTAGCGAGTATGCGGAGATTGGCGATCGGCAAAAAGCCATTGAGGCTATCGAAGAAGCCTTGTCCCTTGCCCGAGAAGGTGCCGACCCCCACGAACAGATTCGCGTTTTTGCTGAAATTGCTGAAGTAGCTTCAAAGGCGGGCGATCCGCAACAAGCTTTTGCAAGCATCGAAGAGGCTGTGCCACTTATCCCGGAAGTTCTCAACCCTCGCGGGCGGGCTCCTTTGGCTAAAACGGATAACGCTGCATCGCAAGAACTGATTAATCCTTTAAGTCGGCTTGCTGAGGTTGCGTCAAAGGCAGGCGATCCGCAACAAGCTACTGAAATTATCGAACAGGTCGGGGCGATCGCGGAAACAATTGCCAATCCTGGGAAAAGGGCCAGGGCTTTTGCCCAGGTGGCCATAACTCTCTCGGAACTTGGGAAGTGGCAGCAAACTGCCGAGATTGTCGAAAAAGCATTGCCGCTGCTTCCCAAAATTGCCAATTCACTGGAACGGGTTAATGCTTCAGTTCTGCTTGCGAAAGCAGCTTCAAAGGTAGGCAACGAAAAGCAAGCTGCTGAAATTATTGACGAGACTTTGCCCCTAGCTCTCAAAATTGCTAGTCCCGTGCAGGGGGTTCGGGCTTTAGCTGACGTTGCGATCGCAGCATCGGAGGCCGGGAACCAGGAGCAAACTGCCGAGATTATTGCAAAAGCATTGCCCATCGTTGGCGAAATGAGTAACCCATCGCAAAAAGCTAGTGCTTTAACTGTGTTTGCTAAAGCATCATCCAAGGTAGGGAATCAGGAAAAAGCTACTCAAATTATCGAAGAAACCTTAGCGATCGCCGACCAAATCGCCGACCCTGCCGAAAAGGTTACTTCTATAGCTAGGATAGTCAGCGCGGCGCTAGATACAGACAACGCCGATATAACCGAGATTGTTTTAAGTCGCGCAGCTCAGATCGCCCTACAGTATAAGCCCTCGCCGCCACTTACCCCAGCTCCAACAAGCTCTAATTCCGATAGTATGTCCTTGTGGGATTGGTTCAGCAGTAATTCCAGTCTTGACAAGGATGTGGAGGATGTGGAAATATCCGTTGAGTTGGCAGAGCAGACTGAAGGAAATAATTTTTCGTGGGCGAAGGATTCGACCGGTAATTCTTTTTTGACAGCCAGCTCAGATAATATGGCAGAAAAAGATAATTCTGGTTTATCTAAGTTTTGCGCTCCCGATGCAGGCCAGCCAAGTGATTGCAATCTTCCCAATCCGATAGATATAGATCGGGAAATACTGGATTGTTTGAAAGGCGATAGTTGTGGAGCTATTGCTAATAAACCTAGGATCGCAAGCGAGGAGTATGCGAGTATTCCAGAACCGTCTTCGACAGGAGGAATTATGATACTGGGAGGTTTGGGAGCGATCGCTACCTTGAAACGCCAGCGGAAGCAGGAAAAATAATAAGCGAGATTTAAATTGACCTAACTACCGAGCGATCGCCTTAACCCTTTAATTCGGGCGATCGCTTTGTTTTGCGGGGCTAAATTAAACCAGCTAAGGAATCGAGCCAGCCCGAGCAATGTCAACTTATATCAAATCCGGTTAATCGCCCTAAAAAAAGCCTTTCCGTAGGACGGGCGTCCCGCCTGTCCATACCAGGCGCTTCGGACAGGCGGGACGCCCGTCCTACGGGAGACTACAAATTTTTTTGTGGGTATTTTACCGGATTTGATATTACCAGGGACTAGGATGTAGGAAATTGGGAATGGAACGGGGAAGAGCGGAATTGGGCATCGGGAATTAGGAATTGGGGAGAGTTCTTCGCTTGATAGCCTTCTTCCTCCTTTTCTCCCGGTCCCCTGGCCTCCTTGTCCCCATGTCCCCATGTCTCCCGGTTCCCCTACTGGCCTAGTTCTAAGCGAGCCTGCTCGACTATTTCTGCGGTCACTTCTTCCAATTCGCGATCGCGAGCCATTTCCTCGATGCGCTGCCGAGCTTGCGATCGTACAAAATAGGGAATTTTTTTCAGCTTTGCCTTTGCTTCAGGCGTCCATTCTAGTTCTTCGGTAAAATCGTAATTTGACATAAGACAGCAATAGTTTATAGCTATTTTATTTTTAGATTACACAAATCATATCCCCACTTTAACCCCTTCGGCAATACCGGCATATTACCTGCCGATCGCCTTTCCTAGCTAGCAGCTATTTTTCCTGCTATCTCTATTATATAGCACTACGCAAATAAGCGCTTGACATTTATAAATGCTCAAACTGCTCAAACGTAAGTCAGATTATACTTTTGACTTTTGAATGCATGACCTTTGACTTGAGCGTAGCGCTATAACTGCAAGCTTAAACGGTGCAGGTGAGAAGCCTTTGCAAAATTACCACAAACCTGTCAATCTAATACCAGCTATAGATTCAAAAGTCTATAGCTAGTAATTTTAATCATACAAACTATAAATTTTATAGCAGTAAGCTATCAGATCTGCTGCAGTCAGCAGTAAGCTAAAGTCCTGCCATACGCACACATGAGCGTTTTGATTCCTGTCAAACACCTTAATCGGTAGTGCTATATAATTAGGCGATCGCAGACCTAGCCGGTCAGCTTTAAAAAAATGATCTTATAAAAAATTAAAAAATTGCTTAAAGGGTTTGACAAGCTAAAAAAAATTATACTGATAAAAAGCAAAGAAAAAGGGAGCATTCAGCCCCCCCGTAAGCAACAAAAAGTCTAAAGCTATGATAATGAATCGTTCCAATCCTCCAAGTCCGCCGGACCCCTCGGACTGGCTGTTAGACGACTTGGAGATAAATCCTAACAGCGATCGCCTTTGAGTCGCCAGGAAGTCCTCGGCTGGCTCATCTTTAACAATACGGGCCGCAACTACCAGGACATGGCAAGAGATTGCAAATTAACTCTTGCACAATGTCCGACGGCGGTACTCGGTCTAATTAAAGAAGACTTGCTGCGATCGCGCTAACCACTTAGGCTAGCCGGACCGCTTAAAGAAGGGGCTCCCCCGAGGAGTCCTTTTTTTTGGCCGATCGCATTCTACAGCAGCAAAAAGGAAACCGGAAGGCCGCTATGGCCGAAAATGTAACGGCCCATCGCTTATTCGCTCTACCGACACTTATATATATAGCACTACCGATTAAGGTGTTTGACAGGAATCAAAACGCTCATGTGTGCGCTTGTTGGCAGGACTAATGCTGACGGCTGACTGCTGACAGCTAATAGCTTACTGCTATATATGACCTCGGGTGACTTGGCATAACGCTTCCTTGCCAAGCGCCCTTTTCAAGCAGCGATCGCCTCCTTTATCCACGGGGTGCGATCGCTTTTTTTTATAGTTTTGTTCCGCCGAATTGCAAAATAAACAGAGCTGCCATGCAATAGCTGTTGCCTATATTGCCAAAATACCAATCAATAATTTTAGCGAGCATATTAATGTCTTTACTTTAAAATTAATATTTTTAATGTTTTTGTTCTATAAGCAAAAATACAAGTCTTATATTTTGGGTTACATTAAAATTGCAAGTAGTGGGGCTCGGCAACCAAAGCTGGGTATGCGTTTCAGAAAATAGATATGGCAATTTTACTGAACAAGCGATCGCATTTGTGGATGATGATAATTACAAAAATAGGCGATCGAAAACACAGACACGAGGATAACAAGGTTTGTACTTTATATATGCGAAAGCAAACCAAACAGGATTGCTCGCAACAAGACCATCGTCTTTTATTTAAAAATCAGGGCTATGCATCATAAAACTTCAATAGCGATCGCAGCGGTCATGGCGATCGCAACAATCGGAGCCTCTTCTGCAGCATCAGCGATCTCTCTGGACGCAATCTCTTTGCAAGACCGTCAGATAACTCTACAAGAGAAAAACGAGGATTCAAGGCAACAAGCATGCTGGTTTTTCTTCCGTATTCCGTACTTCTGTTAGTAGTAATAGCTGTAGAGATAAAAATAGATAGGCAGAATGTAAGTTTATAAGGGACTTGCAGATTTTATAAAAGCCTTAAATTAGCTCCTGGCAGGTTTGCTTATTTTCGATGAAAAGAAACACTGCAATAGATACAATAAAACTAATTAGCAAAGCAGTTAGAAAAGATATTACAAGTCGGTGTATGGTTTCGCGATTCTGATATGTTAGTTTATGTAGAGCGAGAAGAAGCGAAGATAGTGAAACCCCAGCGATATCAACGAAATCACTGGGGTTTTGGCATTTAGCATAAATAGGACTTACGCAAACTGCTCGATTTAATTATATAGCATTTCTCAAGTTGATGTGAGGTTTCTGCGGCGAAGCGGGCGAAGCAACAAGAGTACCGAAGTTCCCGTTATACAGCCGAGTTGGTTGCGGGGATGCTGTCGCCCCTACGTTTTCGTTCATTACACTAATTTGAGAAACGCTATAGATACAGAGTTTGGTGCGCGGTGCGTCACCCCTAAAAACAGTGTTTCTGCGCAAGTCCCGATCGAAAATACTTCCTATAATGCGTCTAAATTATGCAATGTAGGGGCGATGTCCTCGGGGAGCATTTCACTTTTGTAAGTAGTAGGTTGGGCCCGGGAACGAAACCCAACAAAACTGACGCTGTTGTTGGGTTTCGTTCCCGGGCTCAACCTACATTGCTGCATGGGTTTCTAGGGCGAAGCATTCCAATACAATAATTTTTGCGCAAGAGAGCAAAAGCTGTCTCGGGAATGCTGTCGCCCCTACATTCTCAATCGATCCCTCTCTCCCCTCTCTCCCTTTCAAGGGTATGTTTTTTATAATTCCCCTTTTTGGAGTTGCCGGCCTTGGGCATAAATGTCTGGGGCGAAGCATTCTAGTGCATAAATTTAGTCGAAAGCAAAGGGTATCTCGGGAATGCTGTCGCCCCTACGCCTTCGATCCGCCTAGAAAACATCAAATACAGGACTTACGCATTGCCCCTGTATCTAGTAGGGGCGATTCGCGAATCGCCCCTACATTTAGGGTTGCATAAGACAATTTGCGTAACTCCTAAAATATCAGGACTTACGCAAACTATCCATATCTAGTATTTGTAGGGGCAATCCCCCCGTGGTTGCCCCTATTCATAGAGTCTATGCGTAAGTCCTAAAATATAAAAGACGTACCCGAGGTAAGCTGTCCCCCTGTCCCCCTGTCCCCCTGTCCCTGTCCTTGGAAGTCCTTGGAAAGGGGGGCTTTTTGGATTTATGCAAAAATTATAATATGTAAAAAAAGAAAGCTCAGAACATTTTGCCTCCTAGACCAAGGGTGGCAAATTAGATGTAAAATCGCTGCTTTTTAGAAGAGAGCGAAGCAAAAAATGCAGCCACCTCAGTCTTGAAATCAGGGTCAAGATCGAGGCAATTGTTTTAGAATCTGAATAGTATTTTTTAGAACACTCAGGCCCTATGAGTTACCGTTTTCGTCCCTGGCTCTGGCTGGCTGCCACTATAACCCTATGTTTGCTGCCGATAGGCTCTGCCCGAGGGCAAATCAGCTCTGACGGTAGCTTATCGACCAACGTCAATTCTTCTGATAATGCCAACTTTACTATTGATGGGGGCAATAGAGTAGGCGGCAACCTGTTCCATAGTTTTGGGGAATTTTCCGTGCCAACAGGGGGCTCGGCTATTTTCAATAATGCGACGGATGTAAGTAACATCATAGGTCGCGTGACTGGGGACTCTATCTCCAACATAGATGGCCTGCTAGCAGCCAATGGAGCTGCTAACTTATTTCTGCTCAATCCCAATGGCATCATCTTTGGAGCCAATAGCTCTCTAGATATCGGCGGTTCGTTAATAAGCTCCACAGCAGAAGCGATAGTTTTTGCCGACGGCACGAACTACAGCGCTACTGACAGCCAGGAGCCGCCGTTACTGACAGTGAGCGTTCCAATGGGTCTACAATTTGGCGCAGACCCAGGGGCGATCGTCAATCGTTCCATCGCCAATCCAAGTCCCAATCCATTGTTGGCCGGAAGGCCGATGGGTCTCCAAGTAGAGTCCGGCAGAACATTGGCCCTGGTTG
>JAAHFN010000055.1:0-28530 GCA_010672965.1 Oscillatoria sp. SIO1A7 | reverse complement strand
CTACAATTTGGCGCAGACCCAGGGGCGATCGTCAATCGTTCCATCGCCAATCCAAGTCCCAATCCATTGTTGGCCGGAAGGCCGATGGGTCTCCAAGTAGAGTCCGGCAGAACATTGGCCCTGGTTGGCGGTGAAGTGGGTTTGGAGGGAGGCAATATCACCCCTGAGGGAGGGCGAGTAGAGCTAGGAAGCGTAGGGGGCAATAGCTTGGTTGGCCTCAACCCCACAAACGACGGATTTGCTCTGGATTATGCGGGGGTAGAAAATTTTCAGGATGTCCGCTTCTCCCTGGGAGCCACCGTTGACGTGACCGATTTCGATCCCTTGGCAGGTAGTGGAGACGTGCGAGTGCAAGGTAGGCAAATTATAGTCAGCGGGGGTTCCCAGATTGCCTCGTTCACTACTGGACCAGTATCGTCGGGCAGCATAGAATTGAGGGCGAGAGAGTCCGTAGAAATATTTGGCACGGCAAATATACAAGGTTTCATATTTCCCAGTAATTTGATAACGAACACATTCGGAGATGGGGATGCAGGAGACATAAGCATTACTACCAAAAGATTAAGCGTCCGAGGTGGGGCAGCGATATTCACTAACTCGCTTTCGCCAATGCAGGATGTTCAAGGTAGGGCAGGGAACCTGAGAATTATGGCTTCTGAGTTGGTGGAACTCAGGGGCACTGAGCCTAGTTTCGGTCAAAGCCGATTAAGCGTGGAAACTTTGACGAACGGAGCTGGCGGAGATTTGCAGATTACTACGAGACGATTGGTTATAGAGGATGGAGCAGAGGTAACCGCTGCAACCTCCTTATCGGCACCAGGTCGGGGAGGCACCGTAGAGATCGTGGCTTCTGAGTCAGTGGAGCTTAGGGGTACTGGAATTTTTCAAGGTGAAGTAGTCCCGAGTAGTCTAACTGCCAGCAGTTCTGGGGCTGGGGATGCGGGCAATTTAACTGTGACTACCAATACCCTGACGGTGAGCGATGGGGCCGAAATAGGCGTCAGCGGCACCAGCACTGGGGCGGCGGGTAATTTGGAAATTCAGGCAAGCAGAGCTTCCCTGGACAATAATGGTAGGCTGCGATCGGAAACTGCAGCAGGGGATAGGGGCAGTATCGAGCTGAATGTCGGGGATATCTTCCTGCGCCGCAACAGTTCCATCAGTACGGAGGCGACGGGGACCGCATCGGGGGGCAATATTACTATCGATACCACCACCCTGGCGGCTCTGGAAAATAGCGATATTACTGCTAATGCCATCCTTGGTTCTGGAGGCAATATCTTCATTAGGACTAGAGGCTTGTTTCTCTCCCCCGAGAGCGAAATAACTGCTAGCTCCCAGTTTGGGGTTTCCGGCACTGTGGAAATCGTCAACCCAGAAACAGATCCGGCTTCGGGATTGCTGAAGTTGCCGGAGAATGTAGAAGATTTGACCGCTCAAATAGGGGCCATTTGTGCGGCGACGAAGGAGGAAAGCTCGTTTATCGTTACCGGACGGGGGGGCATACCGGAGGACCCGACATCAACCCTTAGAGGTCGGGTGATTTGGCGAGATTTGCAGGATTTTTCCGAAGAGGATGTTTCCCCAGAAACCTTGCAAAGCTCTAGCGGCCAGGGCCGATCGCTATTAGCATCTTCTCCCCAGGAAGCGATCGCCCCTCAGTTGGCCCGCTCGTCAGCCCCTCAGTTGATAGAAGCTACCGGCTGGAGACAGGCCGCTGATGGCAGTATCGAGTTAGTCGCATCTAGACCCGAGTTGTCTGGAGGACCGATGCATCGGTCTGCCCAATGTTCTGATTTATTGGATCGCCCTTCCAACCCGCCGCCACAAGTTCAAAGGAGCGATCGCCTCCCAACAGAGCAATTGACTTACAAGCAATAGACAAAGGAAGTCAAAGGAAGCGATCGATAAAATTCCAAATAAATGTTTCTCGGCGTAGTTCCGTCTTTTGGCACCGGACGGGTGGGACGGAAGGCCGCCATACCTGAAAATGCAGCGGTCCATTGCTTTTTCGATCTGCCGACACTATATATATATGTAAAAAATTTGTAGGGGCAGGAGGCGATCGCAGGAGCCCTGCCTAAAGGTGTGGGGCCGCCAAGCCCCTCCGGGGCGGCTACGCCAGGGAGTGCTCTTGTGTAGGGAAACTTCATACTATTTCCCGACCGCTTTCGGGAGCTGGAAAGTCCTACGGGAACTCTGGATTCGGGTTTCAATTGGGAACGATACCGGTTGTCACCGTTTTTTGTGACAACCCCGAGCGAGTCAACACCCTAGGCTGCGCCACTACAATTGCGCGGGTGGCACGGGGGCGATCGCGGGGGCACGGCCTACAGAAATTGTATGACTAGCCATGTAAGTAGGTACTGGCTGCAAGGAGCGCTCTCGGAATTTGCGAGCATTGAGCGATCGCTCTTTTGGATGCCTCAAGCGGGGGAATGGTATTCGCCCCTACCTTTAACCAAATATGCGTAATGGCCAAACATGACTTCAAGCGGGAGAATGCCATTCGCCCCTACTTTGCAGCAAATGCTATACAGTTAACATTTCTGTAAGATTTCCGATCGCAGCAAAAAATAAGGATCTATACTTAGATCGGCACTAGACTTGCAAGGCTTGGGGCTCGGCAAACACCGCCCGATATGGGTCTCAAAATATAGTTGGAGCAGTTTTACTGAAAAAGCGATCGCGCTGTTGGGGGACAAAGATTACAAGATTAGGCGATCGAAGACATCGACACCGGGCGAATAGAGTTGCTATTCTATAAACATGAAGCAAGCCAAACAGGATTGCTCGCCATTGAGTCACAGGTCAGGATTATGCATCGTCAAACTTCTTCAATCGCATTAGCCATCACCCTAGCGATATCAACAGTCGGAGTCTCCTCTCCCGCATCAGCAAAGTCTCTTCTGGACGTAATCTCCTTGGAAAGCCTTGAGATAACCTTAGGAAGGAAAAACGAGGATTCGAGACAACAGGCACGTACTATTCCTATACCATTTTGGCCTTGGTGTATTTAAATACCAAAATACATTGGCAGGAAGTTTAGAAAAAATTTGCAGACTTTATAAACAGGCTTTAAGTTGGGTTGTGGCAGGTTTGCTTCCTGTTAGTCAAAAGGAAGACTGTAATAGAGACAATAAAATTAACAAGGCAATTAGCAACGATATTGCAAGTCGGTGTATGGAGCGATTATATAGCGCTACGCGCAAGTCAAAAGTTAAAAGTCAAAAGTTAAAAGTTAAAATTCAAAAGTAGTCTCTGAATAAGATTGAGAAATAAATATTAAGGGCTTGCGTAGTGATATAATATGTTAGTCTATCTCGTTCGAGAACAAGCGACAATAGTGAAAACCCAGTGATTCAAACGAAACCACTGGGTTTTTGGCATTAATTATAAAAAATACCTCTTATAAGGGCACTTAGATTATTTCTGATAATGAAAATACCTAATGCGAAAATTACTTCCGATACCCCTCTTGGGAGGGGTATCGGGGTGGGTTCGGCAAGTCATTCCGCAAGTCTTACCCACCCGATACCCCTCCCAAGAGGGGTATCGGGTCGCCTTCCGACAGGCCGGACGAGCGGTACTTTCCTTTCAGGACTTACGCTCTCCTGCTGAGAGCTTAGTGCTATAAAATCTGGATAGTATTTTATAGCACAATAAGGCCCTATGAATACCCGTTTTCGTCCCTGGCTCTGGCTGGCTGCCACTATAAGCCTATGTTTGCTGCCAATAGGCGTGGCGCAAGGGCAAATAAACTCTGACGGTAGCTTATCCACCAATGTCAATTCTGTGGATAATGCCAACTTTACTATTGATGGCGGCAATAGAGTGGGCGGCAACCTGTTCCATAGCTTTGGGGAATTTTCCGTGCCAACAGGGGGCTCGGCTATTTTCAATAATGCGACGGATGTAAGTAATATTATAGGTCGCGTGACTGGGGATTCTATCTCCAACATAGATGGCCTGCTAGCAGCCAATGGAGCTGCTAACTTATTTCTGCTCAATCCCAATGGCATCATCTTTGGAGCCAATAGCTCTCTAAATATCGGCGGTTCGTTAATAAGCTCCACAGCAGAAGCGATAGTTTTTGCCGATGGCACGAACTACAGCGCCAGGGCCGCCGCAAGCCAGGAGCCGCCGTTACTGACGGTGAGCGTTCCAATGGGCCTACAATTTGGCGCAGACCCAGGGGCGATCGTCAATCGTTCCATCGCCAATCCAAGTCCCAATCCATTGTTGGCCGGAAGGCCGATGGGTCTCCAAGTAGAGTCCGGCAGAACATTGGCCCTGGTTGGCGGTGAAGTGGGTTTGGAGGGAGGCAATATCACCCCTGAGGGAGGGCGAGTAGAGCTAGGAAGCGTGGGGGATAATAGTTTGGTGCGCCTCAATACCACAAATGGCGGATTTGCTCTGGATTATGCCGGGGTAGAAAATTTTCAGGATGTCCGCTTATCCCAGGGGGCCATTGTTGACGTGACCGATTTCAATCCTTTGGCAGGTAGTGGAGACGTGCGAGTGCAAGGCAGGCAAATTATAGTCAGCGGGGGTTCCCAAATTGCCTCGTTCACTACTGGACCAGCATCGTCGGGCAGCATAGAATTGAGAGCGAGAGAGTCCGTAGAGCTAATTGGCACGGGAACTAGACAAGGTTTCCCATTGCCCAGTAACTTGACAACGACTACGATCGGAGATGGGGATGCAGGAGACATAAGCATTACTACAAAAAGATTAATCGTCCGAGATAGCGCAGGGATATTCACTAGCTCGGTTCAATTGCCCATGCAGAATTCTCTTGGTAGGGCTGGGAACCTGAGAATTATGGCTTCTGAGTTAGTGGAACTCAGGGGCAGCAACCCTGGTTTCGACCCAAGCCGATTAAGCGTAGAAACTAGAAGCAACGGAGCTGCCGGAGAGCTGCAGATTACTACGAGACGATTGGTTATAGAGGATGGAGCAGAGGTAACCGCTGCAACCTCTGAGGCAGCAGGTCGGGGAGGCACCATAGAGATCTTGGCTTCAGAGTCAGTTGAGCTTAGGGGTACTGGAGTTAATTTGCAAGGCGAAGTAGTCCCCAGTCGGCTGACTGCCAGGAGCGAAGGGGCTGGGGATGCGGGCAATTTAACTGTGACTACCAATGCCCTGACCGTGCGCGATGGGGCCGAAATAGGCGTCAGCGGCACGGGTACTGGGGCGGCGGGTAATTTGGAAGTTCAGGCAAGCAGAGCTTCCCTGGATAATGGTAGGCTGCGATCGGAAACTACAGCGGGGGATAGGGGTAGCATAGAGCTGAATGTGGGGGATATCTTGCTGCGCCGCAACAGTTCCATCACTACGGAAGCGACGGGGACCGCATCAGGGGGCAATATTGCTATCGATACCACCACCCTGGCGGCTCTGGAAAATAGCGATATTACTGCGAATGCCATCCTTGGTTCTGGAGGCAATATCTTCATTAGGACTAGAGGCTTGTTTCTCTCCCCCGAGAGCGAAATAACTGCTAGCTCCCAGTTTGGGGTTTCCGGCACTGTGGAAATTGTCAACCCAGAAACAGACCAGGCTTCGGGGTTGCTGGAGTTGCCGGAGAATGTAGAAGACTTGACCAACCAAGTAGGGGCTATTTGTGCGGCGAGGAAGGAGGAAAGCTCGTTTATCGTTACCGGACGGGGGGGCATACCGGAGGACCCGAGATCGACCCTTAGAGGTCGGGTAATTTGGCGAGATTTGCAGGATTTTTCCGAAGAAAGTCAACAAACTAGCAATTCTTTCCCCCTTAATGCTAAGGTTGTAGTACCTCACCCCCCAACCCCCTTGGTGGAGGCCACAGGCTGGGTAGTCGATTCCGAAGGAAATGTGGAGTTAGTTGCGATGGATCGCCATCAAACAGCGCCTGCTTTGTCCGAGCATCCCGATTGCGATCGCCTTCGGCAAAGTATTTAAAGAATAGGACTCGTAGCGCCGATGGGACAACAAGTATAGGCGCAGGGCGATTTCTCGGGAAGCAAAGACGCAAAGCGCGATCGCGGCGAGAAGGAACAGCCAGAGACATAGAGACGTTAAAAATAACTATTGCAGGCAATACAAAAATAAACAGGAATTACGCAGGTTGTCAGATATAAGACCTTATATAGTTCCCGGTGCGCGTTGCACGTCCTACGAATAGAGTCTTTGCGTAAGTCCCGATCGAAATCCTGCCAATGCAGCTATAGCAAGTTTTTTGATGGCCGAGGAAAAGGGCCAAAGTAATTCGGTTGGATATTAGTTTTTAAGTTAAGCAGGGGCTAGCATCTTATCTAAAATTTAGATATTGCGAAAATGATTAAAAGCTTATGGCAAGAGTTCGGTCTTTAGTAGGGTTAGGATTGCTGACTGCTATCTTAGTTGCGTTCGGGGTTCCAGCAATAGGTCCGGCAAACGGCTCTTCGCCGATGGTAGCAAATTCTGCCAAGCAAGCAGAACAAGCAGGGGAGCGCGGGTCGCAGAATTCTCTAGCCCCCTTCGCTGAATTGAGAATGAAGGCGGCGTTAGAAGAAAGTCTAGGAAATAGAGAAATTAGCCAGAGTTACACCAAGGATAAAGAACCAAGAGAGCGATTGCAACAAGGGAGACAGCTATACCAAGCGGGACGCTTTTTTGAGGCGGTGCTTCTCTGGCAGGAAGCCTTAGAAAAATACGAAGCAGGGGGCGCTGTTCTCAACCAAGCCCAAGTGCTAAATTATATTTCTTTAGTCAATCAGGACTTAGGAGAATGGCAAAAAGCCGAAAGAGCGATCGCCAAAAGTATTAGTCTTTTGGAAAATTATGGGGAATCGAAACCTAGAGGAATGGCGATTCTAGCTCAAGCTTTGAACACCCGGGGCAGCCTGGAATTGGCAAGGGGGCAAACCCAAGCAGCGCTGGAAACTTGGCAGCAAGCGGAACAACTCTACGATCGCGCTGGCAACGAAACCGGAAAGCTGGGCAGCCAGATCAACCAAGCAGGGGCGCTGCAATCTCTAGGATATTATAGGCGAGCAGAAGACCTATTAGAAGGACTGATAGAAAAACTCCAAGAGCAGCCAGATTCCCTTATCAAAGCTCAATCCTTGCGCAGTTTGGGAATAGCCCTCCAGACCGTAGGCGACTTAGGGCAATCGAAAGAAATTCTAGAAGAGAGCTGGGGCATTAGCTCTCGCATGGGCGATAGAGCGGAAATCGGTGCTACTTTATTTAGTATTGGCAATATAGCCAGAGACATAGAGGAATACGACGTTGCAATAGACTATTATAGAGAAGCGGCGGATCGACTTGAAACATCTATTGGTGTAGTTCAAGCGCAGGTCAACCAGCTCGCTGTTTTAACCAGAACAAAAAGATGGGAAGCGGCAATAGCTTTGATTCCCGAAATACAGTCGCGCTTATCCGGTCTGTCCCCGAGTCGCAACGCAGTCTATGCCCGAGTGAACCTGGCAGAAAGTTTAATAAAAATCAGCAATGGGGCAACGAGACAAAAGCAGAGGCCGATGCCGGAGCAGATAGCTCGGGAATTAGCAACAGCCTTATCTCAAGCGCAACAGTTGCGAGATGCGCGAGCAGAAGCATACGCGCGCGATCGCCTGGGTCACCTCTACGAAAACCAAAAGCAATGGGGAGAGGCAGAGCTACTGACAGAAAAAGCCCTCGAAATTGCCCAGAGAATAAATGCAGAAGATATTGTAGCTCGCACCGCTTGGCAGTTGGGTCGTATTCTCAAGCAAAAAGGAGAGAGAAACAAAGCCCTATCCGCTTACAGAACTTCTTTTAATACCCTGCAAGACCTGCGGGGGGATTTAGTGGCGATTAACCCCGACGTTCAGTTTGATTTTAAAGAAGGCGTAGAACCCGTTTACCGAGAATTCGTCGGCCTGCTTTTGCAAGGAGAATTGAAGCAAGGGACTGGGAGACCGGGCATTGGGCATTGGGCATTGGGACAAGGGTACAAGGGTACAAGGGGACCCAAAGAACGGCTCGGGACGGACAAGGGGACCCAACGACCGGCTCGGGACGGACAAGGGGACAAGGGGACAAAGAAGGCTTTTCCCTACGCCCTACACCCTAGACCCCAGACCCTTACCGTCGCTCAAGAAAATGGAGTGACTCAAGACAACCTGCAAGAAGCTCGTCTAGTTATAGAGGCATTGCAACTGGCGGAGCTAGACAATTTTTTTAGAGAAGCCTGTCTGGAAGCGGTGCCGCAGAAAATAGATGACATAGATCCTACTGCAGCGGTTATCTATCCTATTATTTTGAGCGATCGCTTGGAAGTTATCGTCTCTTTAGCCAATAGACCGTTGCTCCGCTATACTACCAGACTGCCCCGTCAGGAAGTGCAGCGCATATTACAAGAATTTCATTCGTCCTTGCATATAGCTTATTCCGACGAAATACGCTTGGCTTTAGCGGAGCAAATTTATAAATGGTTAATTCAACCTGCGGAAGCAGAGTTGGCCTCTGGAGAGATAAAAACCCTAGTATTTGTACTGGATGGTTTCTTCCGTTCTATACCCATGGCGGCTCTGTACGATGGAGAGCAGTATTTGGTGCAAAAATACGGCATCGCCCTCAGCCCGGGGTTGCAGCTATTTCCCGAAGGCTTAGAGCGAAAAACACTAAGCGCCCTGGCGGTGGGCCTGACTGAGGCTCGTCAAGGCTTTTCGGCCTTACCGGAGGTGGCCAAAGAAGTAAAACAAATCGCCGCCGAGGTAAAATCCAAGGTCTTGCTCAATAGGGAGTTTACCCGCGCTATCTTCACAGAGGAAGTGAATAGCAACCCAACCTCGGTAGTTCATCTGGCTACCCACGGTCAATTCAGCTCCAACCCAGAGGAGACCTTTCTGCTTGCTTGGGACGACCGGATTCGCATTCGTGATTTCGATCGCCTGTTCTACCAGCGTCAAAAAAGCAATCGCAGCCCTGTAGAATTATTAGTTTTAAGTGCTTGTCAAACCGCAACAGGCGATCGACGCGCTACACTAGGATTAGCAGGATTCGCACTGCGGTCAGGGGCCCGCAGTACGTTGGCTACATTGTGGTCCGTCAATGATAGATCCACTGCCGATTTAATGTCTGAGTTTTATCAAGAGCTAACGGAGTATGAGGGGGAGATTAACAAAGCCCAAGCCCTGCGCGACGCTCAACTAAAACTCTTGCAAAATACCTTGTACAACCACCCATACTTTTGGGCACCGTTTGTATTAGTAGGGAATTGGCTCTAATCTCGGCAGGATGACCAAGAGTCAACGCGAAAATACGGATCGTTTGACTTTTAACTAAAACCCATCTGTATAACTATGAATACACGGAAAAAATCAATTCCTAAAGTTTTATGGTCGGCAACCCTAGCTACGGCAATAGTTGCCGGAACCGGCTGGCTCGAACCCCTAGGGGCACAAGTCCCAAGGGTGCAATTCAAACCACCGCGAGATACTGCCCCCGAAAATACAACATCGGGAGCAACCCGAGGAACTATCCGATTCGAGCCGCCAGGACAGAGCGCGCCTAACAACACCGCACCCGGAGCAAGTCGAGGAACTATCAAATTCCTACCGCCGGGACAAGCCTCACCAAACAATACCGCACCCGGAGGCAGTCGGGGAACTCAATTCCAGCCGCCAGGAGATGCAACCCCCAATCGCACAACATCGGGAGCAACCCGAGGAAGCAGTTTCAAGCCGCCAGGGGATGAGGCTCCTGGCAATACCACATCGGGAGCAACCCGAGGGAATGAAACCGAGTTGCCAAGCGCTGTAGTGCCGAAAGACACAAACTATGGGCGGACTATGACAGCTCGTCCGACTTTATTGGTTTATGTCCCGCCAACTAATTCAAAAGAGGCATTTTTTAGCATCCAAGATGCCAGCAGGAGCAATCACTATCAGACCTTACTGCCTATTCCCAGCGATGGAGGAATTGTCAGCATAACCCTACCGGCAGATGCCCCAGCCCTGGAAATCGGTAAAGATTACCAGTGGCATTTCGTGGTCCTGAATTCAAAGGGAAATCTAGAACCAGATAGTTATGGGATTAATGGTTGGATAGAGCGAGTCCAAGCACCAGAAACAGCAGCAATAGAAAGCAATTCTTCATTGCCTGCCATAGAGCAAGCAGCTTTGTATGCAGAGCAAGGAATTTGGTACGACACAGCCAGCGTATTGTTCTTGGAGCGGTTGGCACGGCCAAATGATGATGCCATAACAACAGAGTGGCAAAACCTGTTGAGTCAGGTGGGACTGGAGGAACTGGCCTCTAAGCCCGTAGCACAGTCCCTGTAATTATGGGCAGTGCATCTGTATGGGTAGTCATTTATGCATGCAAGAGGAGTAGGGGAGCAAGGAAGAGCAGGGGATGTGGGGAGATGGGGAACGTTGGAGAGAAAGGAGAGAAGGGAAGGCGAGTTGGGGGATATAGGAAAGATTGGGGAGAGAATTTTGTTTGCTTCCCACAGTTCCGACCCTTGAGACCCTTCCCTATTTTTCCCCAATCCTTCCCGATCTTTCCCCATATCTCCTGCTTCTTGCTCCTCTGCTTTTTCAGGGGAGTCTCCTTAGGTTATACAATCAGAAACAAGCTGTTTTAGAAAAAGGAGAGCGACCCGCATGTGGCAAACGCTCAAGGAACGAGTTGGGCAGTGGGGAGGGGTATTGGCGATCGCTCCGAGCGTAGCTGCAGGTGTAATTGCTGGCAGCGCTGCTGGTTTGTTTCAGCTTCTAGAATGGGCAACTATAGATCAATTTTTCCGCCTGCGTCCCCAGGAGCCTATCGAAAAGCGGATTGTCATTGTAACTATAAACGAATCAGATATAGCAAATCTACAACATTGGCCCATGACAGATGCGGTCATGGCCAAATTACTAAAAAAAATAAAAGACCAAGAGCCCCTAGCGGTCGGCCTGGATATTTATAGAGATCTGCAAGTAGAGCCGGGACATCAAGAATTAATAGAAGTTTTTGAGTCCATGCCTAACCTGGTTGGCGTGGAAAAAGTAGGTGGCGAACCTATTCCACCGCCGCCAACTTTGAAAAAAGGCAGTCAGGTGGGTGCCTCGGATATGCTATTGGACGGCGATGGTAAGATTAGGCGCGGTTTAATATTAATTGGCAACCAGGAAGGTCAATATATAGAAGGGCTGGGAGCAAAGGTAGCTTTAATGTATCTCAACCAAAAAGGACTAGCGCTTCAGACCGTTGATGAAGGGAAGAAAATTTATAGCCTAGGTAAGGCATTATTCGTGCCATTGACGGGAAATGAGGGAGACCATGTAAGTAAAGATACTGGAGGATATCAGGTTTTATTAAATTATCGGGGCAAAATCGATAATTTTTTACATATATCTATGACCGATGTGATGGAAGACCGCATTCCCCCCAATTTCACTGGGGAGATTTTAGAAAAGCCGCTACGCGATCGCATCGTTTTGATTGGAGCCAGCGCAGAAAGCCTAAAAGACCTTTTCCGAACCCCCTACAGCAGCACGCTCTTCTCCACAACCAAGCTGACTCCGGGGGTAGTCGTTCATGCCAATTTAGCCAGCCAGATTTTGAGTGCGGCTCTGGAAGGACGCGCTCAGCTTAGAGCCTGGAATAGACCGATGGGTTGGCTGTGGATTCTGATTTGGTCTTTCATCGGAGCTACCGGCACTTGGACTTTGCTCAGAAAAAGAGTATTAAAAAACAAAATCTTTTTTGGCGAGATGGCCTGCGGGATTTTAGTGCCTGCTTGCTTTCTAATGGGTGGCAGCTATCTGGCTTTTTTAGGAGGCTGGATTTTGCCGGTGTTTTCGCCCATGTTAGCGATGGTATCCTCAGCAATATTAGTAAGCGATCGCTACAACAAATGGCAGATACATAAAGCAAACGAAGAACTAGAGAAAGCAAATGATAGATTAGAAGAGTATTCCAAGACTCTGGAAGTAAAAGTAGCAGAAAGAACCCAAGAATTAGAAAAAGCGCTCAACGATCTAAAAGCAACTCAATCCCAATTAATACACACGGAAAAGATGTCGAGTTTGGGACAGATGGTAGCCGGACTCGCCCACGAAATCAATAATCCAATCAGTTTTATTTATGGCAACCTAACTCCAGCAGCGGATTACATTTACGATTTATTAGAACTAATTGAATTATATCAAGAAGCCTATCCAGAACCGGATCCAGAAATTGAAGCTCTGATAGAGCAGATAGAGCTGGATTTTTTAAGAGACGATCTACAAAAAATACTAGCTTCGATGAAGTCGGGAGCAACTCGGATTCGCAACATTGTCTTGTCTCTGCGCAATTTCTCGCGCTTAGATGAGTCAGACATGAAACCCGTAAATATCCATGATGGCATCGAATCTACTCTACTTATTTTACAGCCTAGACTAGCAGGAAAAAAAATTAAAACTATTAAAGAATATGGCCAATTGCCAGAAGTTACCTGCTATGCTAGTCAGCTAAACCAGGTTTTTATGAATATATTAAATAATGCTATTGATGCTTTTCCCGATAATGGCAATTGGCAGCCTACAGATCTGTCGAAATCTGGAATAACGCCAGAACTAGGCGGAGAAGAATGGAAGCATAAGAATGGGCATAAAAACGGCGATTCTATACTAGAAAATTCTATCCATGACAGACCATGCCATTCGCCCTGTATTTTAATTTATACCGAAGTTCTACCTGAAGATTGGGTAATGATTCGGATTTCTGACAATGGCTGTGGCATGAGCCAAAAAGTAAGAGCAAAGATATTTGACCCCTTTTTTACAACCAAACCCGTCGGGTCTGGTACGGGTTTGGGTCTTTCTACCAGTTACTCAATTGTAGTGGAGCGCCATAAAGGACAGATAGAGTGCATTTCTACAATAGGCCAGGGAACGGAGTTTATTATCAATATTCCTGTAAAGCAGGTATCTTTGCAGGTTAGTAACTAAAGGCTAAACAGTAATAAGCGATTGGAGAACAAAGACTTCATGGCGAGTAAAAGGACGCACAAACTACTGCGCCAGCAATTGGCCGAGCATTACAGACCAAAATGGAAGCAGCAATAACGTCCCTGTAAGCAAAAAGATGCGATTCGCACTTCCAAAATAGAAAGCGATCGCCCACAAACCGCCACATTCAAATCGGTTAAGCAACCCTAATTTCTATACCCTAAAATCAGTTTCGAGAGAATGCAGGCAATGTTAAAAGCATCGTCAGTTCCTCGGTGGTGAGTGCCAATTAGGGGTAGCTGCAATAAATTTAAAGCCTCGCTCATGCCGACTTCTTTGGGCAGGGCATACATAATTGCTAATAGACTTTTGACATTGATATGCCTCGGCCCAAAGGGATAGGTAATATGGCGAGACTGGCATTGTCTTTGGAATTGATTGCGATCGTAGTCGCCATAGCTAGCCCAGATGCGATCGCTAGTTTTATATTTCTTTTTGAGCAGAGTACAGGCTTCGCCAAAAGTAATGCCTCTATCAACTTGCTCTTGAGTTAAAGTAGTTAGCTCGGTACAGAACTTGCTAACCTGCGATCGCTCCGGTCTGACCAGAATTCTATCCTTATCCAGGACTTGACCGGAGGCAACATCTAGCGGACAAATCCCAATTTCGATAATTTCGTTTTCCTGGCCGGGGGGAACTGTGCCTTGCCAGCAGGTTGCTTCTACGTCAACTACTATAATTAGGTCGAGTTTTCTAGCCATAGAAGTAAGGGTGTAGGGTTTGGGGTGTGGGGTGTAGGGTGTGGGGCGTAGGGTGTGGGGTGTGGGGTGTGGGGCGTAGGGTGTAGGGTTTAGGGTGTGGGGCTTAGGGGAAGGCAGAGGAGCAGGGATCGGGGAGCAGGGGGAAGGAATAAAGCGGAATCATTTATTTTTTATGCTACATTCTACATCTTACACCCCACACCCTAAACCCCACACCCTAAACCCCCGCAAACTCCAGCAAGTCCAATAGAGAAGGTACATCGACCCAAATATCGCGATCGCCGCGATTTTGCTCGGGACTGTCAGCTTCCTTTGCTTCCAGAGTTTCTCCCAAAAAATAGTAATATTCAATTCCTACTTGGTGGCCGAGCAACCAGTAGCAGCCATTAATATAATCAGGCGAGAAGATTTCCACGACTTTCGTTCCCGGGCGACAGAAAGCTAAATTGGTCAGTCCGCCCCCATGTGGAGCGACAACTACTTGCGCCGCCGCAAGGGTGGCCACTTGTTCTGAGAAAGGCATGGATTCTAGCACGATCGCCTGAAAGCCCAATAGAACCAGAGCATCGATTAGCTTTTCTTCGTTAACAATTCTGCGCATACCTGCTTGGCTGCGACTAATATAGATATACTGCGATTGTCCTACAGGACTTACGCGATCGATCGCGATAGATAGATGCTGGTGCGCAGTGCTACCCCTACAAATAGAGTCTATGAGTAAGTCCTGTTCTAGAGAGAGTCGCCGGGTTTCTGAAAATTCTTCTATGCCGCTTTTGGGCAAAAATTCGCGCCGCAGAAAGTCAGCCACCCATTGACCGCCCCTATAATGTAAAAAGGGAATTGCCAGTCTTTCCGCTTGGATATGGGGAAATTGAGAACTAGGGATAATTTTAGTTTTGGGAATTCCGAGTTGGCTTAGGGTTTCTTTTTGGAAAGAGAAGTCGTGGGAGTTGACGACAAAGAAATCGATATCGGCTAGGTCGATGCCGCTAAGTCGCAGCAGTTCAATCCTAGGCAGCAAGTCCGATAGCCAATGAAAATAAGTGCTGCCCCAACGGACTGATAAAAAAGCAACGGTTCCGTCAAGCTGGCGCGGGGGCGGCAAGTGGGGGGAAGAGGCAATTAATTCAAAGTTGCCGCTGGATACTTTTTTTAAAAGCTTATTTTCTGAGGTGAAGACGGCGATAGTATAGTAGGATGCCCAAGCTCGTGCATTTTCGAGGACGCCGACAAAGGTTTCCGATAGCTCTAATTCCGATAAGCAAAAATGACCGAGAACTTTACCATCGGGAGTTTTGGGAGGAGAAAGATATAGTTTTCCCGGGGGATGGATGGGGATATGGGTCATCTTATGGCGCTGCGGGTACTGGCATGAAGTCGCCCAATCCTTTGCCGATTGAGAAAATTGCACCAGCAGATTGAGGGGCAGTTTCTGTCGGTAACATTTAGAGGCTTCTTCGTTTAGTCCGAGTTTGGTTAAGGTATTTCCTAAGTCCCGATAGACTGAGGCAAAGTCCGGTTGTCTCTGTAGGGCTTGGATGTAGCAGGCGATCGCTCCATAAAATTCCTCTATTTCTGCAAGTATATTCCCCAACTGCCAGTAAGAATTTGCCCGCTCTGGCTCCGGCTGTAGAGCGATCGCCCGAGTATGGGCGCGAACTCCCGGCTTAATTTTTCCCTCTGCCAGCAGAATATCTCCCAGAGTTTTATAAGCAGGGTAACAATCTGGGTTTATTTTAATTGCCTCTTGGCAGAGAGCTGCCGCCGACGCTAGCTTGCCCTGGCGATAATAAATCTCAGCGTTATCGGCAATCTGCTCGATGTTTTTGGGATTTCCTTGCTTCATTGCTTCATTGCCTCGCAGGTATCGCGGGTTCCAAATATCGGGTCAAGACTTCCACCAGTGTGGCGATCTTCAGGAGAGCAAAACCAAGGCGATCGCGGCTAGTACAATAGTCAGGATGGGAAAGACCACTAGGAACATAAAAAAAATTTTGTATTCGGGGCTGTTAGTCGGGCTGACATTCCGCCGCTTGTACGCTCGCTCTTTGGCGGGCTGGTAGGACAGAGCCAGCACCAAAAATGCCAACACAAAACCGATTAAAAGCGAAACTATAGCGGTTCTCAAATAAGTGTAATAAACGATCGGACCCTAGAAATGTAGGGGCGACAGCATCCCCAATACCATCTCTGCTGTAAAACGGGTCCGATCGCATTGGGATGCTTCGCCCCAGGCACCTCACATCAATTTGAGAACCGCTATAAAACACTCACGTTCGACTTATCGTTACTCCAATTCGATTGTAGCCCATATTCCGCACATGTCACCTAAAACTCAAAACTCTCAAGCTAATAAGACTTATGTTACGCATGGGCTCTATATCTGGTATATCTGGTAGGGTTTTATTCGTGAATAAACCCCTAAATTTAGGCTGACATAAGACAGTTTGCCTAAGTCCTGGCTAATATAAGAAGTCAAAATTCAAAATTCAAAATTAAACTCCCGCCAACTCCAGGGTGGCCAATAGAGAATCGACGCTGACAAAAATATCCTCATAAAGGGGGTGACTGTAGGTATTTCTCTGCTTCTGGGTTGCGGCGTAGTAATTTTCCAGGGGCTCGCCAAGCAGATAATAATAGTCTAGCTCTACCATGTTACTCAATAGCCAGTAGTTGGCGGAAACCGCTACTCGGGCAAAAATCTCGATAACTTTTGCACCCGGGTTACAGAAAACCAGGTTGGTCAGTCCGGCTCCATGAGGGCTGACGATAACTTTGGCAGCGGCAAGCAATGCGACCTGTTCCCGAAAAGATAGGTTTTCTAGGGCGATCGCCACAAATCCGAATTTCCTCAAAACTGAGATTATTTCGTCTTCGTTGACTACCCGACGATAGCTGGCGCTTTTGCGGCTAATATAGATTCGTTCTGGAGCAGAGGCTTGCTGCCATATTTTTTGGGGCAAAATTTCCCGCCTCAGAAATTGACCAGTTTTTTCCGTCATAATCCCAACCGTCCCGGGCAAGGAGGGGACTATTAATTGCTCGGCTCGGATATGGGGCGATCGCGAACTTTGGACGATTTTGCTTTCGGGAATGCCTAAAATATTGAGAGTTTCTCGCTGATATGGCAAGTGGCAACTGCTGACGACAAAAAAATCAATTTTGCCGAAGTCGATGCCCCTGGAACGCAGCAATGCTATCCGACCGAGCAAGTCAGAGAGCCAATGAAAATAAGTCGAGCCGCCTCGGACGGATAAAAAGGCGACTTTTCCCGGAAGTTCGATAGGAGAGGGTAACTTTTGGGAACAGAAGATTAAGGGATAACTACCTTGGCAGATATCCTCTACTATTTTGTTTTCTGCAGCGATGACGGCAGTGGTGTAGGCATCTGCCCAAGCGCGCCCGTTAGCAACGAAGGCAATAAAGGTGGAGGGATAAACGTGATTTTGCCAGCTAAATTGAGGATGAATGCGATCGTGGATAGTTTTCGGTCGCGCCAGAGAGAAGGTGCTGGCAGGGTCGAGGTCTAGATATTCTATAGTATTTTTGGGGTCGGTTTTGGCAGTAACCGCCCAATGCAAGGGTTGGGGAGAGAATTCCTGGAGAATGTCGAAAGATATAATGTGAAGGGGACAGGCGATCGCATCTTCGTAGCGTCCTTTTTTGCCTAGGGCATAGCCGAGGGATTGGTACGCTCCTTCTAAATCTGGCTTAATTGTTAATGCTTCTAGATAGGAGGCGATCGCTTCTTCCCACTTCTCCAGTTCCAAGAGCGCATTGCCCAAACTAAAATAAGCTTCAGCCTTTGGGTTGCTGGGATTGCTGGCGATCGCTTTTCTATAAGAATCAATTGCTAGATCGATTTGGCCTTGTTGGCGCAAGAGAATTCCCAGATTAAGATAGGCGTCGGCCTCGGGCTTTAGCTCCACCGCTTGCCGATAGCAATTAATTGCTTCGTCGCGCCGGCCTTGCTGCGCCAAGAGATTGCCAAGCTTAAACTCTTGCTCTGCGGCCTTCGCCAATTGCTCTTGCTCCCGGAACACTTTGGCTAAGTTACTATAAAGCCCAAGCAGATTGGGATTAAGAGCTAGGGCTTTTTGGTAGCTGGCGATCGCTTCTTCCCAGCGTTCTTGTTGGTAAAAAACCGCGCCCCTATTGGCATGAGCGGCGGCGAAATCCGGTTGCAGTTCTATCGCCCGAGTATAGGCGCGCATCGCTTCAGCGAGCTTGCCCCGAGATAGCAGCCCGTTGCCCAGAGTTTTGTAGAGCGGCGCAAAGTCGGGATAAATTTTTATGCCCTGCTGGCACGACGCGATCGCCTCCGCCGATTTGCCCTGGGAAAGATAGCTTTCAGCGAGGCGATTTGTTTTTTCTGCTTTTTCTGCTTTTTCGGTATAGCCAACCGCTGCGATCGGTTTCATCGTTTCATTCACTTATCCCAAAAGCTCATTAATTTTGGATTTTGGATCTTAGATTTTGGATTGGCTGTATAGGTTTCTGGGGCCCGCGCATTCCAATACAATAATTTTTGCGAAGAGAGCAAAGGCTGTCTTGGGAATGCTGTCGCCCCTACGCCCTCAATCTATACTCGATATGTTGAATGCTAAATCTAAAAAACATACTATTGTAAGCCGACGCCCTTTCCAGAAGGGGAGGTTGCCCAATTCCCGATTCCCAATTCAAAACTCTCTAGCTAAGAACTCAAAACTCTCTAGCTAAGAACTCAAAACTCTCTAGCTAAGAACTCAAAACTCTCTAGCTAAGAACTCAAAACTCTCTAGCTAAGAACTCAAAACTCTCTAGCTAAGAACTCAAAACTCTCTAGCTAAGAACTCAAAACTCTCTAGCTAAGAACTCAAAACTCTCTAGCTAAGAACTCAAAACTCTCTAGCTAAGACGTCGATAAACCGTTGCCAAACCATCGGCGTCTCCGACATTGCCGGGAAACAGGACTACGGGCAAGTTGGGAAATTGCGGATGGTCTGCTGGGGTACGCACCATCGAGCATCCGGCTAATATCTGACCCAGAAGCCTTGCGGTTCTCAGGGCTAAGCCGCTACTCAAAACATCGTTAGAAGTGATGCCACCTTTACTAATCAGAAAACCGATATCTTTCGGCAAGCCCCGCACGATATCCATTAATAAGGTAGAAACCGCCGTGCCAAATTGGAGCCGAGTTTGGACGCTATCGAAAACCAGTTCTTGGCGACTGGTATAAATCACCGGCGTTTTTCCAGCGGCATGTGCTTCGATCGCTTTTTCCAGAGCGATCGCCAGCAAACTATCGCGATTTCCTCCTTGCCCTTCCTTATTAATAGAGTCTTCAGCTTGCCCGGAGGAATCCAACAAAAGAGAGACATCGACTTCGATGCCAACTACGCCGGATTCTTGGAGCAGGCGTTCGAGTTGCTGGGTGGTCTTTTTGACGTGAGAGCCGACGATAATCGCACCGGGTTTGCCTTCGCGGACGTATTGAGCCATATCCTCCGCTGGGATTGGCTGGGGACCGAGATTGGCCAGAGAAGTTAGGAGACTGGCGGCACTGCGGAAAAGGAAGCGCTTGCCATTACTGGCGGCTTGCAGGATATCGGCGGCAAAGCGATCGAGGTCGGCTTGGCTTTCCCCATCCACCGCACAGCAGCAGTTGCCTGTCAGATTCATCAGCCGTTCTAGACTACCAGCGCGAATATCGGCTAGTAAAAATCTTTCTACTTCTGGAGCCCGGATGCGCCCATTGGTTTTTTCTTCTACATAATCTGGCAGATAGCTGTAGCGGTAGCCAAAGACAGAATCGCGGGCAAATTCGGTTTCGTGAACTGGGGTTTCGACGCCATTGATAAAGAGGTAATGGATGCTATCCCGGGTTATGCGCCCTCCTTCAAAGAAAGCGGGGGTGAGGAAATGGGCGTCAAATGGCCCAGTTTCGGCGGCGATCGCATCGGTCTCTACGGGATAGTGGCCTCGCAGGGTCGAGTCCGAACGGCTGACAATAGAAAAATCCTCGATGCCTTCGACTTCTAGAGCTTGTTTGAGATTCTGGCAGACCTCGCGGGTGACGGCGGTGGCCTCTTCGGCAGAGAGCGATCGCGTGTTAGTCAGAATAAAAAATATCGGCGAGGCGTCGCGCAACCCCAAGCGCAAGGTCTCCACATCCCAGCGCATCAGCAGCAGGCAACTGTGAACGGTCTGGGACCCAGTGGGGTCGTCGTCGAGTACGATTATTTTCATAATTTTTGGGAATTGGGAATTGGGCATGGGGGCATGGGGCATGGGGCATGGGGCATTGGGCGAGGGAGTGTGGGAAGGGTGGGAGGTGTGGGAAGGGTGGGAGGTGTGGGACTGAAAATTCTCCCCTGTATCCGGGAGCATTTCACTTTTGTTACCAGTAGCCCTTCAGGGCTTTGTTTGTGTAGCCGCGCCTTTAGGCGTCAGGCGGCAAGCGTGCAAAATTGAAATGCTCCCCCTGTATCCCCTGTATCCCTTGTCTCCTTGTCTCCTTGTCCCCCCTGTCCCCCGGTGATTTCCGACTATAGCAATTAGAGCGCGATCGATTCAAGGCGATCGGGCATGGCTAGGGTATAGGCTGTAGGGTGTAGGTAAAAGAAGCTTAATGCTTATACTCCCCTTCTTCTCCCCACACCCCACACCCTAACTCCCACCCCCCACACCCTAGTTTTTAGCCATGACACAAGCCAAACTCAATCTGGTAAGTTTTGACGAGTTCATCGCTTGGTATCCAGAAAATTCAGAATGGCACTACGAACTACACAAAGGAGTTATTGTCGAAATACCCAAGCCCAAAGGCCAGCATTCGCAAATTGCTGGTTTTCTCTGCCTAGAGCTAGGTCTTCAGTGTAAGGCAAATAAATTTTCTTGCTTAATTCCAAAAGAATCGGTGGTGAAACCCTTCCGCGAAGAGTCTGGATACGAGCCAGATGTCATAGTTTTGAATCGGCTTGCAATCCCTAAAGAGCCGCGCTGGGCAGCAGAATCTATTATTACGATGGGCGAGTCGATTCGTGTGATTGTAGAAGTGGTCAGCACTAATTGGCGAGACGACTATCTAACTAAATTGGCGGATTACGAGCAAATGGGCATCCCGGAATACTGGATTGTTGACTATCTCGGTTTGGGCGGCAGGGCTTTTATTGACAAACCCAAGCAACCGACACTTTCTATTTATCGCCTTGTAGATGGCGAGTATGAGGTGAGTCAATTTCGCGGTAACAGTTTATTGGAATCCCCAGCTTTCCCAGAACTAAACCTAACCGCCGAACAAGTTTTTAAGGCTGGAGTGTAAGGGAATTGGGAATGGGCATAGGGCATGGGGCATGGGGCATGGGGCATGGGGCATGGGGCATGGGGGAATTAGGCCAAAAATTGGGCTGTAGGGTTTAGGGTATTCCAAAAAGTGCGCCCCTTAATCTATTCGAGGAAAAAGGGGCGACCCAACTATTGAGAGCTAAATCTCGGCTTATTTGCGATCGGAGTTAGCGTTAGAGGACTGTTCCCGAGCGGCTTGCATCACCAGCTCGACATCCAACCCCAATGCCCCAGCTATCTGTTCGGCGCTCAACCCAATCGCTAATAACCCTGGCAAAGATTCGAGCTTGCCTTCGAGTTTGGCCTCCTCGGCTACTTCTTGAAAGTACCTGGTTTTCTTCAAGTCTTCTAATCCAAACATGGCCTCTATCTCCTTTCGGCTTAAGGTTGGTAGTTTATAGACCATTATGGTCTCTATCAGTTCTACTACTTTTTGCTTTAGCGACTCATCCGATAGCTCCGAGCGTGCTTTTTGGATGAGTTTTCCCGCTTGAAAGCTCGCGGTTTCCTCATCTTCTACCACTAATTTTACCATGTCCAAACCCAGGGATGGTTTTTTTGGGTCCTTTAGCTCGTCCAAATAGATCTTGTACAGGGGAGGGCTCCCGGAGAGCCACTGATATTGCTCAGGCACCCCCGGATCCATGCTCCGCTTGGCAAAGATTGCTATTGCTACCCAGTTGTTTTTTGGCTGGTATTGACCCAGGTAGAGGAAAATTTCCGTAAACAAGCGCCAGTAAAAGTCCGCCTTTGCCTTAAATTGCACTTCTACAAAGTAAATCGGCAGCTTTGAGGCTCCTTTACCTATGGGCACAAACACCCCGTCAAAGCGCCGAGCCAGTTCTTTTACTTCTCGGGAGGAGAACTGATATCGCGCTCCTAGGGATGGCGACTCGTTCAGCAGCTCGAACAAGAGACCCGGAAAGATTTGAAAGACTTGATAAAATATTGTATCAGTTCTCACTTGGCACCTTTAACTCTATTAATTACTTATTTTAACACAAGCGAAGCCCGATAGGTTATTTTGGGTTGCGATCGCAGAGCTTGCTTTTTCTGCCCCGAGGCTCAAGTACAAAGAGCGATCGCCTTTCTTACTTATACCATTTCTGTGTGAAGATGCACCGTTCGGGCTGAGCTTGTCGAAGCCCAGTCCGCGTACTCCTGGGCTTCGACCGCAACGACCAAGCTCAGGGCGAGCGCCCGAACGGCGTTATTGCGTGCAGCTTCATAAAGAATTGGTCTTAGCATCTGCGGACCGCTTTCCTCTATGGTCACCTCTATATACATTGTGGTTTCTATAGGGTCTTTGAGGGAACGAATTAAATATTCGCGTTCGCCGATACTTATAGGCATCATCTCTAATCCTATAGTCTTGCCAATATGCCCAATGCCCAATTCCCAATGCCCAATTCCCAATGCCCAATTTCCTATTCCCGAACCTGGTTATCAGTCTTACCGTTAGAGTCAGAATCTTGTATCAATACTTCTGGAGGTAAGGGAACGGTAATTTGCAGGTTAACGCCAATTTTTATTTGATTGTTCTCAAATCCTATATTAGTTACGCTAACTACGCCATTTTCTGGCGAAGAATCGCTTAGTTGCAACCGGACAGAGGACTCAGATCTATATCCGGCGTCCTCAAGCCACTCCGCAACATTTCTCCAGTTCTCCATCTTTTCGCCGGACTTATCCACCAGGTTCTTAACGTATTTATAGAGAGTCGCACAGAGATCCGTTTGAACGCCTTTGACCTCCTTGCCCAGATTTTCAGCGATTTCTGTCGGACTATAGCCGCAAAGCAGGCCCCGCAGATGTAGCTTTTCAACCGGGGTCAGGCGCTTGCCCTTCGCCGAGGCCAAATCCGTATAGAGGTTTTCTAGATCCCAGTGCCGCGCGGCCTCGGCAAACTGCTTGCTAGTGGATTTCATCCCTGCTTTCCTCAAAAATTACTGATGCAATCCTAACATAAGTCCTGATGTTTATCAGTTAATTACTGAGCTAGCTTAGTCTAATATAAGTAAGTATAAAGAGGAGCTTCATTATTGGGATGTAGGGTCGGAGGCTTACAGAGCCAAGAGACCCGGGAAACAAGTAAAGCCCGTTCGTTCTGGGGTTGGTCAAAGACCCCGTGGGCTTGTCATAGTTATTGGTTGCCAACAAAAAACGAGCAATGGTGCCCGGAATGAAATCTGGCATTGGTCGGCGGGCAGCGACTGGTGGGCGATGAGCCCCCTATAATGTGCTGGCCGAGCTTTTTCCAGATAGCGATCGGGTGCTTAGATCTCGATTTTTAGCCACAAAATTGGAGTAATTGGCAATGTGGGATATCATTCTGCAAGGCATAGGACAAATTATCCTTGGTGCCGCAGTTGGTGCTGCGGTTGGTTACGGCGTTGCTGCCATTATTGAAGGATTATCTAGAGCCTTTGCAAAATTATGGGAAAACTTAGTAGCAGCAGCCAAGACTATTTTTAGTTATGTAACAGAAGCTACACAACATTATCTGGCCATTATTGCCCAGTATTTAGATCGCAATTGGTCTGATATTGAATACTACCTGCGACAAGAGTTTGGTTATCGTCGCAGCGAATGGTTGTTGGCGGTTTTTAGAAATGGCTTGGACACGGTACTCGCCTTCGTAGATCCGACCCAAACCAATCGTAAACCAGCTATGTTTTCACTAAAACCACTAGAAAATCACGAAGAGGTTCAGTTGCCTAGCGCTCAGTCGCAGCCAATTGTAGCCGAGCTAACTGTGTAATCGTTACTGGAGTAGTATTAATGGGCTTTTTTACATGGGGAGGAAGTTTAATAGATCAGTTTATCGTCTGGCTTGGAGAGAAGTTTAGGCGCTTTATAGAAGCGCTAGTCAACGCCCTCCAAAAAATCTGGGAGACAGTAGTAGCTACTGCTTTAATAGCAGCATTTGGATTGTTCGCGACTTTGTATGTAATCTTTTACGCCGGAGCAATGCTTGGCGAGACGATTATGGAAATTTGGGATCCCAGATACGCTAATAGCAAGTCATCGCAAGTCTTTAAACTAAAACAGGCACCTCAAGAGTCCCCACTACCTACATATCGGGAGGAGGCAAAAGTATTAGAATTGGAAGACTGGAGCTAATCAAAGGATAAGGCAACTATGCAACGACACCCCGAAACGGAAAAAATATACCTAGAAATCGGCTTTCGTTCTCCGTACCCCAATGACAGCCTGAAAACAATTGAGCTGTTTGGCGTACCTGGAGAAAAACGAGGAAGCGGCGAGTCTGTTGTCAGTGAAAAGGTGAAACGATTTTTCGACGATCTAATGGTCAGCAAAATATTTCGGGAAAGCCGTCGCTTGCCTGATTGTGATTTTGAGTACCTCAAGATCTGGCTGTATGATACAGAAACCACAAATAAAGAAAGAGGCTATCGCATTCCGACTATTGACAACAGAGACCTAAAAATTAATCCGACTACCTCTGCTTCTAAGCTAGAAGGTATCTATGTGCTAGACAATGAGCTAACCGATCGAGAGTACGAACGCTGGAAAAAGAATGCCAGAAGCCTGTTTGCGCCCTTGTTCGGACAGTTTATAGCCCCGCCGGACGCATCGTCAGCATTCTCCGATCGCTCAATTGCCGACAACCCTTTGGTAAAGTTGATGAAACCTGCCTTTGAAGTGCTGGAAACAATGACCGATGCTGTAGATCCCTATGCCAGAATGAAACAAAGACTGTTTTTTAATGCTTTGATTATTCAAGTAGATTAAAAATTAATCTACTTGCTTTAAGGTCGCAATGACAGGGAGTTACAATGCCGCGAATGGAGCCAAGAAGAGACAAGGAATCAGAATTTCGCGAATTAGGTCGCGAAAAAGCAAACCCCGAAAACAAGCGAGGTAGAGTTTTAGATTCGCTCAGGCACATTTTTGGGGGAAATCGAAGCGCAGAAACTTACTTATCAGAGAGCGTACTTGAGAAACTGACTCCCATCTGGGATACAACTATTGTGCCGGTCTTGATGGCAGAATTTGGAGCTGAAGCCAGTTTGAACGTAATATTTTACGCGGGCTCAGTTCCTGGGCAGCTTATTATGGAAATTTGGGATCCCAGGTACGCTGACAGAAAACCATCGCAGGTGTTTAAGCTCGGCGGCTTAGCTGACTATGAAACTCGGCGGCTACCTCAAGAACGCTCGAAGGCGACAATAATGAGCTTGGAGGATTGGAACAGTTCTTTTCCGATCTGAAACAGAGGTCTTGAGAGGCCGTGAACAACCGCAACGCAGGCTGTCAGTTTTTTTGTTTCATAAGAAAGAGGAAGGGCAATGCCACGAATTGACGATTTTCTGAAAGCCGCTGGTGAAAGCCCAATTTATAGTAACCCTCAAGGCGGCGATCGCCAACAGTCCACCGAAAAACAAGAATCTTCAGATTCTAATAAGGAGCCAAAGTCCGGCATAGACTTTGCCCCCTATCTCAGAGAGCCGAAGTACACTCTCGATGATGTGATTCTTCCCGAAACCACTAGGCACCAGGTAGATTTAATCTTAGCCGAACTTAAGTATCAAGATCTAATCTACAAGGAGTGGGGAATGGGGGAAAAGCACAAACTGGACAAAGCCCTCTCCATCAACTTTTCTGGTCCTCCCGGAACGGGCAAAACCCTAACTGCTGAAGCCCTTGCCCATGCACTGGAGTTAAAAATTCTAGTTGTTCCTTACCAACAGCTCGAATCTAAATATGTCGGCGAAACGCCAAAGAATATCGCCAATGCTTTTGAGTTTGCAAGTAGCAATAATGCGGTTTTATTTTTTGACGAAGCTGACTCGTTCCTGGGCAAGCGTCTGGAAAATGTCACCCAATCTACGGATACGGCGGTGAACCTAACCCGGAGCGTTATGATTGTCCAGCTCTCGTCCTATGAGGGGATTGTCATTTTCGCCACTAACTTAATCCGCAACTACGATCCGGCGTTTATCAGCCGAATCCGACGAAAAGTTCAGTTTGACCTGCCTGACGAGGAAGCGCGGGCTAAAATTTGGCAAGCTCAGATTCCCAGCAAACTTCCACTGGATAAGAATTCGGTCAATGACTCGGTAAATTTTGCCCTCCTTGCCAAGGAGTTTGATGAAATATCGGGCAGAGACATTAAAAACGCCGTGTTTCAAGCTGTAGTTGCTGCCGCCTGCGAAGACAAGCCGAAGGAGGAAAAGCGCGTTACTCAGTATCATTTTACTAAGGCGATCGCCGAGGTAATTGAAGCAAACAAGGCGGTGTCAAAGCCCGAGTTTACAGTAACGCCTGTCGAGGGTGAAGTCCGGCTACCACCCGAGCCTCCCGATACAGCATCCAATAACTAAGCTGCAGAAAACTGAAGAGCGATTCTCCTACGGAGACGCGCGTGCGATCGCACCTTGTTTACTACTCGGCGCTTACTACTGAGCTAGTTCTTCAGGTGCGATCGCCTTTTTTTACCTTTTGTCCTTTTTTTACCACAAGCGATATCGCCCTTTAATCTATTCCAGAAAAAGGGGCGACCCAACTATTGAGAGCTAAATCTCGGCTTATTTGCGATCGGAGTTAGCGTTAGAGGATTCTTCCCGAGCTGCCTGCATGACCAGCTCGATATCTAATCCTAATGCCCCTATCTGTTCTTAGCTCAACCCGAAAGTAACACAAGAGCCTACTTTGCAATGCCGAATACTTGTGGGTCCAATTCCCAATTCCCAATGCCCGATGCCCAATGCCCAAGAAAGCTCTGCTGCTCTGTGCCTTTAGCTGAGAGCTGACCGCTGAGAGCTGACCGCTGACCGCTTTTGTGCCCGATGCCCGATGCCCTGATAATATAAGTATCGCTCTCTTTGGGAACTCGTCGCAGGCATATGGCAAAAGCTCAAGTTATCGGTTTAGGAAAATCAGGAATAGCAGCAGCACAACTATTAAATGAAAACGGCTGGGACGTTACGGCGAGCGATCGCAATACTGGCGAAGCCCTGCAGCAGCTACAAGTAAAGCTTGAGGCCGAGGGAATCGAGGTCCTGCTCGGTCGCGACTTAGAACCGGAACCAACCCTAGAATTAGTAGTAGTTAGTCCCGGAGTTCCTTGGGATTCGTCAGCCTTAGTTCGAGCCAGAGAAATGGGAATCGAAACTATCGGCGAAATGGAATTGGCTTGGCGCTATCTGCAATCTTGCCCCTGGATAAGCATCACCGGCACTAACGGCAAAACTACCACAACTGCTTTAATTGCCGCGATTTTCCAAACGGCTGGCTTTCATGCTCCGGCCTGCGGCAATATTGGCTATGCAGCTTGCGAACTAGCTCGGGAGCAGGTTTCTAGTAGCAATACCAAACCTCTGGATTTTTGTATTGCAGAAATTAGCAGCTATCAAGTCGAAGCCTCCAACTCTCTCGCTCCCGAGCTTGGCATTTGGACGACGTTTACTCCAGATCACCTCAGCCGCCATCGCACCTTAGAGAACTATTTCCAAATAAAAGCTTCTCTGCTGCATCGCTGCAAACAACAAATATTAAATGGAGACGATCCTTATTTGCGCGAGAATTGTGCGGAGCTATGGCCGAATGCTTGCTGGACGAGCGTTAAGGGTAAAGAATTTCTCATCGGCGATCCGGCTCGGGGCGTATATATAGAAGGAGGCTGGGTCGTGGCCAATGGCTTACAAGTAGTGCCGGTGGATGCTTTGCGGATGCCCGGAGAACACAATCTCCAGAATCTGCTGATGGCCGTAGCCGCTGCGGTTATGTCGGGTATTTCAAAAGAGGCAATAGCCAGAGCGATCGCCGATTTTCCTGGGGTTCCTCACCGCTTGGAATTCATTTGTAGCTTTTCAGGAGTTGATTTTATTAATGACAGCAAAGCCACCAACTACGATGCAGCCGAAGTCGGCTTGGCTTCCGTCGAGGCTCCGGCAATTCTCATCGCTGGTGGCGACCCGAAGGAAGGAGACGATGGAGCTTGGTTGCAAACTATTGAAGCCAAAGTGGCTAAGACATTATTAATTGGTAAAGCCGCCCCCGCTTTTGCTCAACGCTGGCAGGAGATGGGGAACGATCGCTATGAAATTGTCGAAACAATGGAGCGAGCCGTTAACAGAGCGGCCGTCCTCGCTCGGGAACTAGAGGCTCGGGTAGTGCTATTGTCTCCCGCTTGTGCCAGCTTCGACCAATACAAAAGTTTTGAGCAACGGGGCGAGCATTTCCGGCAATTATGTTTGGAATTATTGGCATAGGGTGTAGGGTGTCGGGTGTCGGGTGTCGGGTGTCGGGTGTCGGGTGTCGGGTGTCGGGTGTCGGGTGTCGGGTGTCGGGTGTCGGGTGTCGGGTGTCGGGTGTCGGGTGTCGGGTGTGGGGTGTCGGGTGTGGGGTGTGGGGTGTGGGGTGTCGGGTGTCGGGTGTCGGGTGTCGGGTGTCGGGTGTCGGGTGTCGGGTGTCGGGGGTCGGGTGTCGGGTGTCGGGTGTGGGGTGCGGGGTGTGGGGTGTAGGGTGTGGGGTGTATGGTGTAGGGT
>JAAHFN010000054.1:47803-49748 GCA_010672965.1 Oscillatoria sp. SIO1A7 | reverse complement strand
ATGCTTTCTGGTATTCCCCGGCAGATGCTAATGCGTTCCCGTAGCTGTTCAGGGTCGGAACGTGTTTGCCATCAATTTCCAGACATTGGTCGAATCGCTCGTATGCTTTCTGGTATTCCCCGGCAGATGCTAATGCGTTCCCGTAGCTGTTCAGGGTCATAACGTTATTGCGATCGATTTCCAGACATTGGTCGAATCGCTCGTATGCTTTCTGGTATTCCCCGGCAGATGCTAATGCGTTCCCGTAGCTGTTCAGGGTCATAACATCATTGCCTTCGATTTCCAGACATTGGTCGAATCGCTCGAATGCTTTCTGGTATTCCCCGGCAGATGCTAAAGCGTTCCCGTAGCTGTTCAGGGTCGGAACATGATTGCCATCAATTTCCAGACATTGGTCGAATCGCTCGAATGCTTTCTGGTATTCCCCGGCAGATGCTAAAGCGTTCCCGTAGCTGTTCAGGGTCGGAACGTTATTGCCTTCGATTTCCAGACATTGGTCGAATCGCTCGTATGCTTTCTGGTATTCCCCGGCAGATGCTAAAGCGTTCCCGTAGCTGTTCAGGGTCGGAACGTTATTGCCTTCGATTTCCAGAGATTGGTCGAATCGCTCGTATGCTTTCTGGTATTCCCCGGCAGATGCTAAAGCGTTCCCGTAGCTGTTCAGGGTCATAACGTTATTGCGATCGATTTCCAGACATTGGTCGAATCGCTCGTATGCTTTCTGGTGTTCCCCGGCAGATGCTAATGCGTTCCCGTAGCTGTTCAGGGTCATAACGTTATTGCCTTCGATTTCCAGACATTGGTCGAATCGCTCGTATGCTTTCTGGTGTTCCCCGGCAGATGCTAAAGCGTTCCCGTAGCTGGTGTAAGTTGGAACATGATTGCGATCGATTTCCAGACATTGCTCGAATCGCTCGTATGCTTTCTGGTATTCCCCGGCAGATGCTAAAGCGTTCCCGTAGCTGTTCAGGGTCATAACATCATTGCCATCGATTTCCAGACATTGGTCGAATCGCTCGTATGCTTTCTGGTATTCCCCGGCAGATGCTAAAGCGTTCCCGTAGCTGTTCAGGGTAAGAATGTCGTTGCCATCGACTTCCAGACATTGCTGGAAAAGTTGCATCGCCAATTCCGTTTCTCCAGCTTCCAGAGCAACATTGGCGTAAGTCGTTTTTAATTTGAGATCGTCGGGCTTGTGTTCCAGAGCTTGGCGCAAAAGCCCTAGAGCCTCCCGGTGCTGCTGGCTATTTGCCAATTCCTGGGCGTAACATTGCACGGTCATGGCATAGGCGCGCAATGTTTCTTGGCTTTTAGGATTTAGTTCTAGGGAGCGATAGTAGAGGGGCAGGGCAGCTTGATAATCTCCCGCACGTCCTAACTCTGACGCCTTACGGCTGAGAGTTTCGGCATAGTCTCGCCAGCCGCTGTTGTTCGGGTCTATCGCCTCGGCACGCTCGAAGAATTCCAGGGCAGAGTCATATTGGCCAGCGCGGCTGCGAGCAGAAGCACAGGCATTGAGAACTGCGACATTGGTAGGGTCTAGCTCCAGAGCTTCTTTCAAAATCTTGATAGCCGCAGAGAAGTCTTCTTTTTTCATCAGACTGCGGCCTTTTTCCAGTAATTTTTTCAGGTATTGCTGGGGATTGTCGCGATGTCCGTTTTCCTTACGACCATTTTTGCTGCGGCCATTTTTGCTGCGGCCATTTTTGCTGGGACTCGGATGCACAAAATCTGCCTCGCCTTCCTCTAGTTCTTGGCGTGGCCTTTTCCCTTGTTTAGAGGATCGTTTAGATTTGTCCGACATCGCCTCACTCCCCAAGCAATCTCATTTTTGGATTTTAGCATGGTGCCTTACCCTGGGCGTAGGGGCGAAATAAGGCGTAGTGGGCGTAGGGGCGACAGCATTCCCGAGACAGCCTTTGCTAATAGAGAAAATTTTGTACTG
>JAAHFN010000054.1:0-47703 GCA_010672965.1 Oscillatoria sp. SIO1A7 | reverse complement strand
AGCAATCTCATTTTTGGATTTTAGCATGGTGCCTTACCCTGGGCGTAGGGGCGAAATAAGGCGTAGTGGGCGTAGGGGCGACAGCATTCCCGAGACAGCCTTTGCTAATAGAGAAAATTTTGTACTGGAATGCTTCGCCCTAGAAACCGATGCCGCCTACCGATCGCCCTCTGGGCACGCTCCGCAAACGCCATCCGGGGTATGTTTTTTATTATTCCGCTTTTTGGAGTTGCCAGGGAGGGGCATAAGTTTCTGGGGCGAAGCATTCCAGTACATAGATTTAGTTGAAAGCAAAGGATATCTCGGGAATGCTGTCGCCCCTACGCCCCCTACGTTTTGGATGCAATATCCCATTACGGAAATTTCCGTTATACAGCGGAGATAGTTGCGGGATGCGATCGCCTCGCCTTCCTCTAGTTCTTGGCGTGGCCTTTTCCCTTGTTTAGAGGATCGTTTAGATCTGTCCGACATCGCCTCACTCCCCCAGCAATCTCATTTTTGGATTTTAGCATGGTGCCTTACCCTGGGCGTAGGGGCGAAATAAGGCGTAGTGGGCGTAGGGGCGACAGCATTCCCGAGACAGCCTTTGCTAATAGAGAAAATTTTGTACTGGAATGCTTCGCCCTAGAAACCGATGCCGCCTACCGATCGCCCTCTGGGCACGCTCCGCAAACGCCATCCGGGGTATGTTTTTTATTATTCCGCTTTTTGGAGTTGCCAGGGAGGGGCATAAGTTTCTGGGGCGAAGCATTCCAGTACATAGATTTAGTTGAAAGCAAAGGATATCTCGGGAATGCTGTCGCCCCTACGCCCCCTACGTTTTGGATGCAATATCCCATTACGGAAATTTCCGTTATACAGCGGAGATAGTTGCGGGATGCGATCGCCCCTACGTTTGGTTCGTTACACTTACATATAAGAACTCAACACTCAAAACTCAAAACTCAGAACTCTCAATCTCTATGCCCCGCTGCTGCATGGTTCGCTGGAATAGGGGGGTGGGCATTGCTAGCTCCACGGGCCAAACTCCCGGTTTTTTGACTTCGCCGGATAGCAAGACTTCAGCGACACTGCCAGTTCCGGCACCGGCTGCAATTGCCGTATTCTCATGTACCATTGTCGAGACATAGCGAGCTGGCTGGCTATTTTTTTCGCCGCTAACTTCCAAAGTCATAGCAATACCAATGCCGGTAAAGCGATCGCTTACTTCTGTCATAGAATAGCTGGCTCGGGACAAAAACTCAATCGTATTGGGATTTTGCAACCATTTAGAGGGCAACCTCGCCACCATCCAGGTGAGATAGTTATAAAAATCCGGCACGGAACCAAATTTAGTCGTAACTGTTTTTACTCCTAACAAGGGCAGGGTATAAGCTTCGACAGTATTAAACCAATAGACAGCAGCGCGATGGTAAGGAGCGGGAAACTCGACAATTTCTCGCTGACTGTAGGGCTGCACCTCTTGCCAGCGACCCTCTATCCAAGCCTGAAAAGGATGTTGCAATTCCAGAAAAGTGGTGCGCATTACGGTCAGCCCCGCACCGCCAGAGCCAGAGACTACATAACTAATCTGAATGCTATCTGCCGAGTCTAGCTGCTCTACGCCCTGGAGCGCCATGCTGTTAGAAATGCCGGGAAAAACGCCGGTGCTGACAATTGCCGTAACCCCCGCCGCCTCTGCTGCTTTTTTCTGGGCTAAGGCGAGGCGGACAAAAGAGGAATCGTCGCTGACATCAATATAGTTAACTCCCAGTTCGATGCAGGCTTCTAGAACCCTGGCATCTCGGTAGCGAAACGGGCCGGCGCAATGGACGACGAGGTTATGGGAAGCGATCGCCTCCCTTAGTTCTTTTTTATTGCTTATATCCAAGGCGAGCGATCGCATTTTTTTAGCAATAACAGAGGAGGCGACATCTTCCTCGACCCGAGCCGAAGATTCTGCCGCTCTACTGCGTCCGGCTATAGTAATTTCTGCTGGCGTATGGCTGGCGATATCCCGAGCGACGCTACCGCCAATCCTGCCCGTGCCCCCGATAATCAAAACGCGATCGGTCATAATAAGTTACATATTAGGGAATTGGGCATGGGGCATTGGGCATTGGGCATTGGGGAATTGGGGGACAGTTTTGAGTTTTGAGTTTTAAGTTTTAAATTATTTTTTTTTAAATTATCAAGCTAAGAACTCAAAAAAAACGTTTCTCGGTTCCCATGTCCAATGCCCAATTTTATCCTGAGCTTGTCGTAGGCGTAGCCCGCCCTCCGGGGCGTAGGGGCCCAATGCCCCATGCCCTAGTTACTATAGCAACTCGAAGGAATCGATAAACTTGTTTACAGAGGCGGCTGTGGGAGATGCAGCAAAGAGGAAGTACATTTTTTTCTCAACTAGGTACAAGCGCAGAACCAGGGAACCCTCTTCCTCGCTGAGGCGGTATTCGCGACCGGGGTAGCCGTCGAGGTTAATAGTTTCTTCGATATCTTTTAGCTGCTGCAGTTGCATCCCCGCTAGAAACATATCGCTCATTTCGTCCAGAATATCCGTGGAGTTGCTGTCCCTGATGTAGGCAGTGGGCAATTCCATGTAAACCACTCCATAGGCTCCGTCTTCGTCTTCAAACTTGATTTCTTCAACCGAGAGAGTTTCTTCGCCAACATTTTGGGAGTTTCTCTCCTGTTCGGGCTGTCCTGGAATCTGGACTTGATACTGTCCCTTACTGGAGGTGTATCCTTGCCAATTAGACTCAGAGAGTTGTATAAAAGAGGAATTGGTATCCTTACTTACGGCCTGACTTGGTGCCATAGGAAGACTAAGGCCAAGGCCAAGGGAGGCAAGTAGAGCCGCGATCGCCAATATTCTAAGTTTCAAGTTTTTTAGCATTGAGTTTTTTAGCATTGAGTTTTTTAGCATCGAGTTTTTTAGTTTTGACATTGTGGTTTCCTTTGCTAATTTTTTTGGCGATCGCCTGCAATTGAGTTACATACCCATCGGGCATTGGGCATTGGGCAAAAAAGCTCACCCTTCGGGAACGGCTTCGCCCAACAGCTATCAGCTTTCAGCTTCTAGCTCTAGCTGAGAGCTGAGAGCTGAGAGCTGACCGCTTAGCAAGGGCATCGGGCAAAAAAGCTCACCCTTCGGGAACGGCTTCGCCCAACAGCTATCAGCTTTCAGCTTCTAGCTCTAGCTGAGAGCTGAGAGCTGAGAGCTGACCGCTTAGCAAGGGCATCGGGCAAAAAAGCTCACCCTTCGGGAACGGCTTCGCCCAACAGCTATCAGCTTTCAGCTTCTAGCTCTAGCTGAGAGCTGAGAGCTGAGAGCTGACCGCTTAGCAAGGGCATCGGGCATCGGGCATTAAGAGGCTTGGGAAATATATAGCACTAAGCAAATAAGCGCTTGACATTTATAAACGCTCGTTCCTTAGTCAGAGACTACTTATTACCTTGAGACTTTTGACTTGCGCGTAGCGCTATAGCACTACAGATTCAGATTAGGACAGGAGCTGTAGGGGCGTTTCGCGCTGTCGCGACATGAAAGGCGGAGCCTGCTCTCGCCTTGGGCATATGCCATGAGCCCTCTACAAATGCCCCTTGTCCTAAACCGTCTTCGTAGTGCAATAAGTCGCGATCGAGTCCGGTTCAATACCTAAATCCTTTTTGACGAGTCTATGCTACGGTTTGTGTCTTTTAAATTACAGAATTGACTGTCCTATCTATCTATCTATATATAGTGTCTAGTGCGGCTACATAAGCTATATCTAGCTAGCGATCGAGTTAGTCTCCCACAGTTCCCACAGTTCCCACACCTCCCCATCTCTCCCAAGGCCCCCCCGGTCTCCCCACCCAAGCCCCTGTCTTTTATAGTGCAACAGACCGCAGATGGGGGTATAGTAAGACCGAAATGCCCTCGATTGGATTCCAGGACATTTGTTTTTGCTTTATACTGTATTGCAGATTGCATTACACCAATATGCAAAATACCTAGCACTTGGGAATGGTAATGGGTTTTTGGAAAAACTTGTTTGGCGGTTCTGAGACTTCTTCTGAACCCAATAAAGCTTCAACGGAGGCATATACCTTTGATGGTGCAAAGGAAAAAGTCGGCGGTAACTTCCGCATTTATTTCACCACCGATAGGGAGATAGACCTCTACGACCTGGAAGAACTCTGCGATGCTGTGGGTTGGTCTCGCCGTCCCCTGCGCAAAGTCCGAAAAGCAATTCAGCACAGCTTTCTAGTCGTTTCCGTCTGGGCAGTGCGAGGCAAGCGACGGCGGCTGATTGGTTTTTCTCGCGCCACCTCCGACCACGCATTTAATGCCACCATCTGGGATGTAGTGGTTCACCCCGATTACCAAGGGAAAGGTCTAGGTAAGGCCCTAATGAACTACACTATCAAGAAGCTGCGCAAAGACGATATCAGCAATATCACCCTCTTTGCCGACCCTCAAGTGGTGGATTTCTATCGATTGTTAGGGTTCATGCCAGATCCAGAAGGCATTAAGGGCATGTTCTGGTATCCCAACTGAGTCTGGACTTAGGCTTATCTGTCGCTTCTAAAGCTATATGTAGTTTCCGGTGCGCGGTGCGGCACCCTACAAATAGCGACACGAGCGTAAGTCCTGTGAGTATAGAAGGCTAATTTTGTCAGGGGTGCCGGAGCTGCCAGCTCAAAGAATTTTAAAGGAGAAGACTGCCAACTGACTGAAGCCGAAAGCCATTACTTGAAAAACGAGGACTTACGCAAACTATTCGATCGAAATATTTAGGGTTTGGCGAGCGGTGCTACCCCTACGAATAGGCTCTATGCGTAAGTCCTAAAAATGTAAAATACAATATACTAGCTAGCTATGACCAATCGCCTTGCTTCAGCCCAAAGCTTATATCTCCGCAAACACGCCGAAAATCCCATCGACTGGTGGCCCTGGTGCGACGAAGCTATAGAAACTGCCCGCAAAGAAAACAAACCTATTTTTCTGTCAGTCGGCTATTCTAGCTGCCACTGGTGTACGGTGATGGAAGGGGAAGCCTTTTCCGACGCGAGTATTGCAGAATATATGAATGCCAATTTTCTGCCCATTAAAGTAGATCGGGAAGAACGGCCGGACTTGGACAGTATATATATGCAAGCGCTGCAATTGACTAGCGGTCAAGGCGGCTGGCCCCTTAATATGTTTCTGGCTCCCGACGACCTCGTTCCTTTTTATGGCGGGACATATTTTCCAGTGCAACCTCGCTACGGCCGTCCTGGATTTTTGCAAGTGCTAGAAGCAATTCGCCGCTATTACGATCTAGAAAAGAGCAAACTGCAGGATGTTAAACAAGAAATTATGCAACACCTGCAGCTTTCGACGATTTTATCAGCGCCTCAAGAAATGGCAAAAGACTTGCTGTTTCAAGGGATAGAAACCAATACGGGAGCGATCGCCGATCGCATTCCTTCTCAGAGTTTTCCGATGATTCCCTATGCCCAACTGGTACTCCAGGGAAGCCGCTTTAATTTTGACTCCAAAGACGATGCCAAGCAAATAAGCGCCGGACGGGGCTACAGTCTTGCTTTGGGAGGAATCTTCGACCATGTAGCAGGGGGCTTTCATCGCTACACCGTAGATCCGACCTGGACTGTGCCTCACTTCGAGAAAATGCTTTACGACAATGGCCAGATTGTCGAGTATTTGGCAGATTTGTGGAGTGCGGGTTTCCAAGAGCCTGCTTTTGAAAGAGCAATTGCCCTGACCGTACAATGGCTAGAGCGAGAAATGACCGCGCCCCAAGGCTATTTCTACGCTGCCCAAGATGCCGATAGCTTTGCTACTCCAAGCGATCGCGAACCGGAGGAAGGATATTTTTATGTCTGGAGTTATAGCGAATTAGAAGAACTGCTCTCTACGGAGGAGCTAGAAGAACTAAAAGAGCAATTTACAGTTACGCCCCAAGGCAATTTTGAAGGGTTAAATGTTTTGCAGCGCCGCCACCTAGGACAACTGTCGGAATCAATAGAAGTGGCATTAGCTAAACTGTTCGAGATTCGCTATGGAGGTTCGCCAGGGAAGGTGGCAACTTTCGCTCCGGCTCGCAACAATCAGGAGGCGAAAGACAACCAATGGCCGGGTCGGATTCCCCCGGTGACGGATACGAAGATGATAGCCGCTTGGAATAGCTTGATGATTTCCGGCTTGGCGAAGGCTGCTGCGGTGTTTGGCAAGCTGGACTATCTGGAACTAGCGGTTAGGGCAGCTAATTTTATTTTGGAGAATCAGTGGGTTGAGGGGCGCTTGCAGCGGGTCAACTATGATGGCTCTCCAGCGGTAGCAGCACAATCAGAAGATTACGCTCTGTTCGTGAAAGCACTTCTGGATTTGCACCAAGCCAGTTTGTTGTTGGGCGGAAAGGCTGACGGAATGAGCGGGAAAAAATGGCTCGCCGAAGCAGTTAAAGTACAGGAAGAGTTTGATGAGTTTCTCTGGAGCGTGGAGACGGGGGGCTATTTTAATACGGCAGGCGATCGCAGCCATGACTTGATTCTACGGGAGCGGAGCTATGTCGATAATGCCACCCCTGCTGCCAATGGCGTGGCGATCGCCAATCTAGTGCGCCTCGCCTTACTAACGCACAATCTAGAATTTCTCGATCGCGCCGAACTTGGGTTGCAAACTTTTAGCAGCGTCATGGAGCGCTCCCCCGTTGCTTGTCCTTCGCTTTTTGTTGCCTTTGACTGGTTCCGCCACAATACCTTAATCCGAACTACTCCGGAGGTTCTCGCTTCTTTGGGCGAAATCTTTCTGCCGACTGCTGTTTATGAAATTGCCCCCGAACTCCCAGAGAATTCTGTAGGCTTAGTCTGCGAGGGTCTGATTTGCAAGCGTCCCGCCACTAGCATAGAGCAGCTCTTGGAACAGGCAAAGCAAATTCAAAATAGGGAATAGGGAATAGGGAATAGGGCATTGGGCATTGGGCATTGGGCATTGGGCATTGGGCATTGGGCATTGGGCATTGGGCATTGGGAAAAGTTTTGAGTTCGAGCGCCCCGGAGTTCGATCGCTTGAGAGTTTTAGATTAAATAGGACTTACGCAAAAGCTCGATTTGTAGGGGTTCCCCGTTCCTGCCCCATGCCCCTGCGCGTCCTACAACAAATATATAATATAAAGTACCCTAGGCTTGACTAAATCTGTCTTGAGTTGGGGTAGAGCCCACACAGATCCTGGGGGGATTGATTTTCGCGCCAGTTTCAGTTTTTAGCCAAGAACAGCCGCCAATAACCAGCAGACCTATATAGCCTTTCTCCAATAAGTGTAATAAACGATCGCGCCAGGGGGCGTAGGGGCGATAGCATCCCCAAGACAGTCTCGGCGCCCCGAACGAAACCGCCGTATTGGGATGCTTCGCCCGAGATAACCTCACATCAATTTGAGAACCGCAATATAAGTAGATGCTAATATAGCGGTTCTCAAATTGATATAAGGTGCCTGGGGCGAAGCATCCCAATATGAGGGTTGCCGTTAGGAGCGCGCGAGATTGTAGAAGGGATGCTGTCGCCCCTACATTTCTAGAATCCGATCGTTTATTACACTTAGGGACTTGCGCAGAAATAAAGTACCAGTTCCCAAGCGCTTCTTGACCGTAACCGTTCGGGCGCTCGCGGAGTCGTAGGCGAAAGCCTGCCCTCCGGGGCATAGCCGGTACATTATTAACTTGCAAGTTCCTTATTTGAGAAACGCTATAGCCTGCCTAGAAAGAATTGGGCCGACAAGCATTGGGCCGACAAGCATCGGGCATCGGAAGAAGCAGGGCAGGGAGTAGGGAACAGGGGAGCAGACAGCAGGAAATTTCCCCCTTGCCTCCTCCTCTCTTCCTTACCTTACTTAGCTCAATTTTAATAAGGTCTTGACAGAGATAGCTAGAGGTGTTATAGTAGGCCATAAGCTTGAAAAGCTACAATCAATCGAATTTTTTTTTATAGGCCCGTCGCAGCTTTCTCTCTCCATCTGCGACGAGCCAACTAAAACAAAGGAGGCGAAAAGCCCATAATAGAGCAATGCTCAAAGTCTGAGATCGTACATGGAAAAACCGTTTAAGATAGCTGTCTCAAATGGACTAACGGCAACTGCCATTAAAGTTCATTCCCCAGAGGAGTTGTCCGCTGCTATGGGCGAACTGGAACTCCAGAGTCCGCGTCCTACCCTAGTTGTCGTGGGTGGTGCTAGCAAGATGAGCGAGGCCGACCTAAACCGGGTGCGATCGCTATTTGTAAAAGTGCTGGCTCCCCTAGTTGAAGAACTAGGTGCATTTGTGGTAGATGGCGGAACCGATGCTGGCGTAATGCAGACGATCGGTCAAGCTCGCGCCCAGATAGGAGGGACATTTCCCTTAATTGGCGTAACTCCAGTTGGCAAGGTGCCTCTTGGCGATCGCTTCCCAACTTCAGAAGACACGGGTCTTGAGCCCAACCACAGTCACTTCGTACTAATTCCCGGCTCTAACTGGGGGGACGAATCCCCTTGGATTGCTCGCGTCGCCACTGTACTGGCAAGCGGAGCGCCATCCCTGGCAGTCCTAGTCAACGGCGGCGAGATTTCCAAAAAGGATGTGGCAGAAAGCCTAAAAGCTAATCGGCGAGTTATCGCGATTGCTGGCAGCGGGCGATTAGCCGATCGGATAGCAGCCGCCTTGCGTGGGGAGGCAGCCGAAGACATAGTGCAAGAGCTAGTTGCTTCCGGCCTGGTGCAAGCAATTGACATGAATGAGAGTTTCGATCGCCTGAGTCGAGAGATTAAAGAAATCTTCGAGGGAGAGCCTCGTAAATGCTAACAAGTAATTTATCTAGCACAGGGAGAATTGGGCAATGTCTATTTATGAAAAGGCCGATAAAAAAACTGGGCCGTATAAACTTCTCGCTCTTGATGGTGGCGGCATCCGTGGAGTAATTACTCTTGAGGTATTAGAGAAAATTGAGGCTACCTTACGAGAGTCCTTGGGCGACGACAGCCTTGTCTTAGGCAAATACTTTGATTACATTGCCGGTACGAGTACGGGAGCAATCATTGCCACTGCTCTTTCCTACGGTATGTCCGTAGCGGAGCTTAAGAAATTTTACAATGACAGTGGCCAGCAAATGTTTGACAAGGTTTTCATTCTCAATATCAAAAAAAAGATGAGCTATAAATACGGAGATGAAAACCTTGCCAAAAAACTCAAGGAGGTATTTGGAGAAGATACTACCTTCGGGAGCGAGAAGCTGAAAACCCTGCTGATGCTAGTAATGCGCAATGCTACCACCGACTCCCCTTGGCCTCTCTCCAATAACCCTAAGGCTAAATACAATGACCTAAGCAACTCGGACTCCAATTTAAAACTTCCTCTTTGGCAGCTAGTCCGAGCCAGCACTGCTGCTCCGACCTTCTTTCCACCGGAGAAAGTTAAGTTAGGTGACAGGGAGTTTATATTTGTAGATGGGGGCGTGACTTCCTTTAATAACCCGGCTTTCCAACTCTTCCTGATGGCCACCCTAGAACCCTACAAACTGATGTGGCCTACAGGGGAGGATAATATGCTTTTGGTGTCGGTCGGGACTGGCCTAACCCCTGAGATAAATCCAGAACTTGACGTCTCTAAAATGCGCCTATTATACAATGCGAAGAATGTTCCGAGCGCGCTGATGCTGGCTGCCCAAGAACAACAAGACCTTCTCTGTCGTAGTTTCGGCAAGTGTTTGAGCGGCGATATTGTTGACGGAGAGATAGGCGATATGGTGGGTGCGAAGGGACCTGTAGAACCAAAGCTCTTCACCTATATGCGCTACAATGCCGAGCTGACTCGCAGGGGCTTGGACTTGCTAGATGGATTGGACGATATCGACCCGAAGCAGGTTCAGGAAATGGATTCGGTGCAACACATAGACAAGCTAGAGCGCATAGGAAAAGCGATCGCCAAACAAGTAAACCCCGAGCATTTTGCTAAGTTTTTACAGTAACAGAGCTAGAGCCTCAAGGAGCGATCGCTCCCGGAGCATTTCACTTTTGCAATTGGTAGCCCTTAAGGGCTACCCTTCGGGAAGGCTTCGCCAACGTTTGTGTAGCCGCGCCAGGCTCCGTCTAGGAGCGGCTAAGCCCAAGGGGCGAGGCGGTTGGATGCGAAATTGAAATGCTCCCATCGCTCCTCTAGAAACCCAGCAGTAATACATATCTCTATATCCTTCCAACCCCCGATGAATTGGGGAGTGTGGGAAGTGTGGGGAGTGTGGGAAGTTTGGGGGAGTGTGGGAAGTTTGCGGAGAGGGGGGATAATTTTTTCCAGTCCTTCCCACCCCTCGCACCCTTCCCACCCCTCTCACCCTTCCCTCCCTTCCCCATCTCTCTTTAAGCCCCCCTTTCCAAGCAATCCATCGGGGGGTTGGGGAGATAAGCAAGCGTAAGTCCATAACCTTATTTAATAATTGCAGAAACTAGGGAGCTAGTCGATGACCAAAATTCTCGATGCTATGATCTCTTACGGACGAGCTGATAGCAAAGCTTTTGCGGAAAAACTTGAAGCTCGCTTGAAGGAACAAGGGTTTCAAATATGGTTTGATTTCAATGACATTCCGCTGGGAGTAGATTTCCAAAACCAAATAGACGATGGAATTGAGAAAGCAAGTAACTTTCTATTTGTAATTAGTCCCCATTCAGTCAATTCGCCCTATTGCCTCAAAGAAATAGAGCTGGCCATAAAGCTGAAAAAGCGCATTATCCCGCTCTTACATGTCATGCAAATTAGCCGGGAAACCTGGCAGCAAAGAAATCCCAGTGGCACGGAGGCCGACTGGGAGGCTTACAAAGCCCAAGGACGACATGAGAGCTACAAAAATATGCACCCGACAATTCAAAAGCTGAACTGGGTGTATTTCCAAGAGGAGCAAAATGACTTTGAAGAATCCTTAGCCGGGTTAATCGATCTGCTCCGATCTCATGCCGACTATGTAAAACAGCATACCCGTTTGTTAGTCAAAGCCTTGGAATGGGAGAGGAATCAAAGGCAAACGAGATACATGTTGGTTGGCGAAGAGAGACAGCAGGCAGAAGCTTGGCTTAAAGTACGCTTTAAAAACGAGCAACCCCCTTGCATGCACACGGACTTGCATTGCGAGTTTATTACCGAAAGTATCAAGAATGGCAATAACCTGATGACTCAGGTGTTCCTCTCCTATGCCGATGAGGAACGGGGGACGATGCAGAAGATTAGAAACAGTCTGAGGCGAGAAAGCATTACAGTTTGGACGAATACAACGGATATTAAAACCGGGGAAACATTTGTAGAAGCGATTAACCGAGGGATAGAAGAAGCGGACAATTTGGTTTATCTGCTGTCCCCCGACTCAATAAACTCAACTTACTGCCAGCAAGAATTAGAGTTAGCCCTATCTCTGAATAAGCGGATTATTCCCTTGCTGGTGCGAAAAACAGACCCGACCCAGGTGCCGGAAAACCTGCGGAGCTTGCACTATATCGACCTTACCGACAATGTGAGGGAAGAGGACTACCGGCTGGATGAGAGCGAACTCTTGAAGATTTTGCTGACTGATGCGGCTTACTACAACGAGCATAAGATTCTCTTGACTAAAGCTCTGAAGTGGCAGCGGCAGCACAATAATCCCAGCATTCTGTTACGGGGGTATAACCTGCGGAGTGCCGAAACCTGGCTGAAGGTGGAACGGACAAGGGCACAGCATCCACCCACGCAATTACAGGAAGAGTTCATTGCGGAAAGTCTGCGACAACCGCCGTTAGAGTCCCTGGACGTATTTATTTCCTTTTCCCCTGCGGATTCGGACTTTGCTCGCAAGCTGAACGATGCTTTGCAGACCCAGGGCAAGATGACTTGGTTCGACCAGGAAAGTATTGCCTCGGAGACGGAGCTTCAGGAAGAAATCAATCGGGGTATTAAAGCCTGCGATAATTTTCTGTTTGTTTTGTCGCCGCGATCGGTCAATTCGCCTGACTGTAAGGATGAGGTGGAATATGCAGCTAGGTTAAATAAACGCTTTGTGACGGTGCTGCATCGGCAGGTCAATCCCAGCGACTTGCATCCAGAGCTAGCGAAGGTGCAGTGGATTGACTTCAATCGAAACGAGAGCGATTTTAATGCCAATTTTAACGAATTGGTGAGGACGCTGGATACGGATAGGGAACATGTCCGCAGTCATACTAAATGGTTGCAGCAAGCTTTGGAGTGGGAGCAGAAAGAGAAAGATGATGACTTGTTGTTGCGGGGCAGCGAGTTTGTTCTGGCTGAAGATTGGCTGGAAACTGCTTTAGCCGGAAAAAAACAGCCCGTGCCTACAGGTTTGCAGCAGGCATTTATCGAGGAAAGTCACAAAGCTATTATCGCTGCCGAGGAGGCCGAAAAAAAACGACAAGCCGAACTGCTGCGCCTGCAGGAGGAGAAGACAAAGGAGGCGGAAGCGAGGCTGGCAGAACAGAAGAGGAATGCCAGACTGCAAAAGTTTTTCCTGGCGGTGACGAGCGTGGGCTTTGTAGTTGCTACGGGGTTAGGAGTAATAGCTTGGCGATCGTCTATCCAAGCTAAAGAGAGAAAGAAAGAGGCAGAGGCAGCCTCAGTGGAAGCAAAAGCTGCCTCTGCGGAAGCAAAGGCTAAGTCTTCGGAAGCCTCCTATGCCTCCGATCGCAAGTTAGATGCCCTGGTGGAAGCGATCGAGGCAAAGAAAACGCTGCAAGACATCGAGGCAAGCAAAGGCCAGGAGGCAAGCAAAAGCCAGGAGGCCACAGAAGATGTTGATGCCGCACTTCAGCAAGCGGCTTTCGGGGTGCGAGAGCATAATCGCCTCTCAGGGCACGATGCAGGGGCGCTCGCCGTTGCCTTGAGTCCCGACGGCAAAACGATTGCTTCTGGCGGCCTAGACAACAGGGTCATACTCTGGAATAGCGACGGCGAACGGAAGACTACTATCGAGCATCGGGGTTCGGTCAACGATGTAGCCTTCAGCCCGGATGGACAATCGCTCGCCTCAGCGAGTGCGGACAATACTGTCAAGCTGTGGAATCCAGACGGCACCTTGCTGGCAACTATGGAAGGACATGAAGGCGACGTAAGGGCAGTCGCGTTCGACCCCGAGGGCAAACTGATAGCCTCAGCGAGTGCGGACAATACTGTCAAGCTGTGGAATCCAGACGGCAGCAATATCGCAACCCTGGAAGGACATAGCGATGAGGTGAACGCAGTCGCTTTCAGCCCGGATGGGGAATCGATCGCTTCGGCAAGCGATGACCAAACTGTGAAACTTTGGGATCGAGACGGCAACTTGCTAGATACTCTTTCGGGAGATTCCGGACATAACGAGGAGGTGGAGGCAGTCGCTTTCAGCCCGGACGGGAAGCTGATTGCTTCGGCGGGCGATGACAAAACCGTGAAACTGTGGAATCCAGACGGCACTTTGTTCAAAACCCTGACAGGACATAGCGATTTGGTCAACGATGTAGCCTTCAACCCGGACGGGAAATCGATCGCTTCGGCAAGCAATGACAAAACCATCAAACTTTGGGATCTAGACGGCACTTTGCGATCTACTTTTTCCGGGCATGGCGATCGGGTCAAAAGCGTATTCTTTAGCCCCGATCGCGATAACCCCGCGATCGCCTCTGCAAGCCTTGACAACACTGTCAGACTCTGGAAACTTCAAATCCCTCTTAAAAAAAGCCTCTTGAAAATCCTTTACGAGCATCAAGATGCGGTAACGGCAGTCTCTGTCAGTCCCGATGGCCAGTCGATCGCCACGGCAAGTGACGACAAGACTGTTAAGCTTTGGCAGCGGGAAGACAATGAATTGCAAGCGACTCTAAGCTTAACTGGCAAAGTCCGCGATGTAGCTTTTAGCCCGGACGGTCAGCTCGTTGCTACGGCAAGTCGGGACAAGAAGGTCGATTTGTGGAGGCCAGATGGCACTAAGCTAAAGACTATTGCAGAAGGCAATAAGGTCAACAGGGTAGTGTTTAGTCCAGATGCTTCAATAATTGCCACGGCAAGTGACGACAATACTATTCAGCTTTGGCGGCGAGATGGTACTCTGCTAGCAACCTTGGAAGGACATGAGGAGTCGGTCAAAGGTCTTGACTTTAGCCCGGACGGCCAACTAATTGTATCGGGGAGTTCGGACAATACGATAAGATTTTGGAATCTTAGCGGTAAGCTGCTCTCAAGTCTGACAGCGCATAAAGGTCCGGTTAATTATGTCTCGTTTAGCCCGGACGGTAAGACAATTGCTTCAGGCAGCGATGACAATACGATCAAACTCTGGAATCGAGACGGGATTAAGATCGAAATTGCCGATATCCTTAAAGGACACGATGAATCGGTCAATGAAGTTGTTTTTAGTGCCGACGGTCAGAAGATCGCTTCAGCCAGTGCGGACGGCACCGTTAAACTTTGGAAACGCGACGGGACGGAGCTTTCCACTCTTTACGAACATACTGGTGCAGTCAACGGCGTTGCTTTCAGTCCAACAGATAATAATTTGCTCCTCTCCGTTGGCAGCGACCAACAGGTGGTTGTGTGGAATATAGAACAAGTGCTAGAGCAAGAGAATTTGGCAGAAAAGGGATGTAATTGGCTGCGAGATTACCTGCGTAATAATGAGGACTTAGAGGAGGAAGAGCGCAACCTTTGCAAGGAGGGATATTAAGCAATCTGTCAAGACAGAATTGGGCCGAAGAGCATTGGGCCGTAGGCGTAGGCGTAGCCTGCCCTCTGGGGCCAACGCCTGCGCGCAAGCGCATAGGGCATTGGGCATCATAAAAAATAGCAAAACTATTCAAAAATACCTTGACAGATTAGCTAGTAGGGGCTCTCCGGAGAACCCGCAAGTCCCTTGGCCGTCTTAAGTAGTGCAGTAATAGAGCGTAGAGCAAATCAACGGAGTGAAATAGTAGAAAATGGCCAAAGATTCTTATCGAGAATACCTAAAAAAACAATTCACAGATATGATAGATATGCTGGAAATCACAGACTCGCAGAAGCAGTTTATGAAATCCCGCTGGCTGGATCAGCTACTGTGGTTTGAAGGTCGGGCCGGACGGGCTACTAAGTGGTCGAACCGCTTCCGCGTAACGAACGTCGTCGGCGGCGTGATGATTCCAGCCTTGGTAAGTCTGACCTTCAATAGCAACCCACTAGGAGAAAAGTTTGAAATTGGCTGGATTGCCTTTGGACTCAGCCAGGTAGTTGCGGTTAGTGCCGCACTCGAGGAGTCTTTCGGTTTTGCCAAGAAACGTGTTGAATACCGGAAATCAGCCGAGCTTTTAAAAAGTGAGGGCTGGAAGTTTTTGCAGTTAACTAGCTCCTATCAAGATAACGCCGACCACAAGGAAGCCTATCCTACTTTCGCAAAGCGTGTCGAAAAGTTAATCCAAGAAGACGTGCAAGCCTTCATGGAGCTAGCCAAGGAAAACGCCGAGCGGGAAAAACAACAGCAAGAAAAGCAAAAAGGATCTCCTGGGGTGCCTAATGCCTCGGAAAACCCAAAGGATGCCTTGCCTACTAAAGGAAAAGGATAGCGCTTTTCCCTTGGGGTGTGGGGTGCTCTTGTGTGGGGTGCTCTTGTGTGGGGGGCGTAGCCTGCCCTCTGGGGCCAAAGCCCGCGTGCGCCAACTCGTGCTTACCCACCGTTGGATGGGTAAGCACGCCTTTTGGAAGATATTCCCCCGAACTGTCCTGGATTTGTGGTGCTGAGTGGCAAAAATCAACGACAATTCAAGGGTTTCCAGCCCCTATCGCCGAATAATTGTATCGAATGCAACATTTTTTCCTATCCGGCAAAAGCAAAAATCGATAAAATTTCACATAGATAGGAGGAAAATTTCCCATAAATTATTTCTCTAAGCTCTTGACAGAGGTTTATGACGGTGCTATAAATATGATGTCGGCTCTAAATTGAGTTAAAACCCATAGAAAAAACAGCACGGTCCTAATTAAATAAAAGTAGCGATCGCTCTGGGTAATTTCTGTGGTTTGGTTGTATTTGGTGCAGGGTGATTAATATAGATTAAAAACTCAAACACAGAGACTAAAATAGTCGAGCCAAAAGTAAGCAACAATTATCTAATTGTCAGTTGATTTAAGCGGACTTGTCGTCTTGCTGTCAGAGGCTCTATGGCCTTGTTCAATGCTAGTTAGATAATTACCATCCATCAAAAGAGAATGCAAACCAACCAAATAAAATCAATTAATTTTTCAGGGGAGTATATAGATGGTAAGTACGTTGAAAATGTAAAAGACTTTCACATTGAAAAGCGTACTATCGTCGTCAACCTGGAACAGACAAACGCTTACCTGAGCGAAACTAACCCTAGCATCATTCCGGCATTTTCATCCACTATTCTTGAGAATGCTACCGTCGAAAAAGCAAAATCCTTACTTTTGATTCAGGTAGTCGAGAGAAGGAACATAGGCAGTATTGTATTTGAGGACGGTTGGAATCTATTAGGTGATACAGATCCGGGCTTTCCCAAAACCGTACCTCTGTGGAAGTCTTCCCAAGACGATGCGGGAATCATAGAAGTCGATCCCTATTACATGGCAGGGCAATCGAGTACCCCCAACCCAAACCACAAAGAAAAGTTCATGGTGAAAGTCAACCTATGGTTTGCCCCTTCTTTTACAGATTGTGCAATCCATAATATGCATGACTTCATCGAGATTCATACGCAAATTGTGGGTCTGGGACGGATGCAGAAGTTCAAAGTGAAAAGCTTTGAGAGTCTATATGAAGACCTCCTGATGGCTGAGGGATACACTCAGATAATTCCCTTCTGCACGGTTCACGAGAACCAAAAATACACCTATCCTTGGCATCAGTATTATTCAGATACCGACTGCATCTGGATGGCCAACGAGTACCATCCCATAAAAAAGGGATAATAACGATAACTAAACCGAGGATTGAAACAATGCCAAGCGACATTTTTCCAAGCTACCGCGTCTATAAATTCCTCAAAGCAGAGGAATATTTTGGCCAATACCAACAATGGGACAAACTGGGAGCGGCAAAAAATCCTTCCTTCAACGGAAAATACACTTTGAGCCTTACCTTCGACAAGGCCGGTGGAGGCGAGAGCCTCATGTTGATCCAGTTTCCTCAGAACGATGTCTTGCGGGTGCGCTTTAACCCCAATAAAAGTGCAGCAGGGGATTACGCTCCCAGTCACTTGGTAGGGAATGTTGACGATCCGGAGCTAGTAAAAAACCGGGAACGTACTGTCACTTACAAAGAGAACGGAAATCAGTTAGTCTTGACGGCTAGCAATCCTAACGACCCTAAATCCTTGAAGATGGAGGTGGTTATCACTTTGGATCCATTCGGAATCAAAGTGTTTAACAAGTCTGGCTCCAATTCGGAGCATGCAGAAATTCCAGTCTGGCAAACTGCTGATACGTCAATTTACTACACTGGCTATACCGTCAATGGCGTAACTGATTATGCCGTTATCCAAGCGGTCAAGAAGCCAGCGGATGCTAAGTATATTGGATTTGGGGAACAGGGGGGAACCAAACTCCAAAAAAATATGGATCGGGTGAATTATTTCAACTTCGATAATATGCGCTATCGACAGGTCTATAATCAAGGACCTCTAGATAACCGCGAACCCCTTTACCACTCCGAGCCTTTCTTCTACGAGTTCAATGGCATTCCGGGCAGCGATAATGTCAATGCAGTTCTAGTCGATAACCCGAGTCAAATCCTAATGGATGTCGGCTATAGCAACTCCGGTCGCTATATGTTCGGGACTCGCTTTGGCGACCTTGACTATTATGTGCTATTGGGAGAAGACCCGAAGAATATCTTAGATAGCTTTACAGCGATCGTCGGTCGCCCGGCGTTGAAACCGCGCTACGCCCTGGGATATCACCAAGGTTGCTATGGATATGAAAAGCGGGAAGACCTAGAATGGGTTGTCGATCGGTATCGGGCTTGGGGCATTCCCCTTGATGGCCTCGCTGTCGATGTTGACTTACAAGCAAACTACCGGACTTTTACTATCGACGTAAACAAGTTCTGGGATCCAAAGGGAATGTTCAGTGGCTTGCGAGATCGAGGCGTCAAATGCTGCACGAACATTACTCCCGTGATCAGCAGCCAAGATCGGAAGGGCGACACGAATTATTACTACTCAACCTACGTCGAAGGAAAAGACAAAGGCTACTTCGTTCTCGACAAGCGGTTCGATCCGGACAATCCCGAAAGTAAAGAGTACCAAATCTATGGTGGCGGTAACGAATATCGTTCCAACAAAGAATGGTATCAGTGGCCAGATCCCGAAGGTTTCAATAGCGGCGAGCCTTACATTGGCGAAGTATATTACGGGACAGATGCCGCTGGTAAGGGGCTGGGAAGCCCGGGTCATTACTCCGATTTTGGCCGTCCAGAAGTGCGCGAATGGTGGGGCAAGCAATATAAATATCTTTACGAGATGGGGCTAGAATTTGTCTGGCAGGATATGACTACCCCAGCTATCCGCGACATCCGTGGGGATATGAAAGGCTTTCCCTTCCAGTTATATGTAACTGACGATTTCTACCCATCGCAAGTAAAACAAAGCCCAGCCCTGAAAGCCTGGAATCAGTATTCCTACAATCTCCACAAAGCCACCTACAACGGACTTAATAACCTGTACCAACTATCCGATGAACTGAAGTGGCGCGAAAACAAGCGCAACTTTATCATCGGACGAGGCAGTTTTTCTGGTTCTCACCGATATGCTGGCTTATGGACTGGGGATAACTCCTCGGAATGGGACTTTCTGCAGATGAATATCTCCCAAGTTCTGTCTCTGGGCATGAATGCCTTGGCAGTCACCGGGCAAGATATCGGCGGTTTCGAGCAAGAATATGGTAACGACAAGCAGGGCTGGGCGAGTCCAGAACTGGTGATTCGCTGGACTGCTGCAGGTGCTTTCTTACCCTGGTTCCGCAACCACTACGTCCGCAAAGGGCGCAAAGAGTTCCAAGAAATATTCCAGTATGTAGAGTGGTTCCAGACATGGAAGGATGGTGAAATTCCAGAACCCCGGGACTTGTACGAGATGGTGCCCGAGATTGGCCGGCATTACATTCAACTGCGCTACCGGCTGATGCAGTTGTTCTACGACGCATTGTTTGAGAACACTCTGGATGGTCTGCCCATCTGTCGTCCTTTGTTCCTCAACGATCCCCAAGACAAGTCTCTCTACAACGATAAAGACGAGTTCCTCAACAACGAATTTTTCGTCCGCAAGGATTTGCTGATTGCTCCGGTCTTGCGCCCTCAGAGCCAAAGTAATGGTGGCAAGCGGGATGTCTATCTGCCCAAGGGTAGCTACTGGTATAACTTTAAGAACAACGTTCAGGCCCTGGGCTATGGCGTAGAAGGGGGAACGACGATACGGGATTATGATGCCAATATCAATACCGAAGGCCAGCACATTAACTTTATCGTTCCCATGTACGTCCGGGAGGCGGCAATTATTCCCACAATCGAGCTGGAACAATATGTGGGACAATTGAAAGGTAACAACCCCATTACTCTGAACGTCTATCCAGACCTGCAGCGGAAAGGAGGGGAATACCATATGTACTTGGATGATGGGGAGAGCCGCTCTTCTGCCCCGAAATCACAAGTGGACGATCCCAAGGCGAACGACGAGTATCGCGAGACTGTGATTACCAACAAGTACAAGGACTCCACAAATGCGCGGGAGATTAAAGTAGAGCGCGTCCATGACGGATATACGCCTGGAGAGAAGTATTTCTTCGTGGCAGTATTGCACGATCCTGGGGAAGCAAAGGGAAATCACGGTCCGTTGGATACTGTTAGCATCGGCGGGACACAGCTACCGATGGTCGGTGACAGTGGTGCCCTAGATGCTTCTGGCAACAATGCATGGTATTACAACGCGAGCATCAACATCAGTTTCATTAAGGTGTTCGATAACAGCGATTCGATCGCCATTACGGCAAATTATCATGGCTAAGATGTTGCTTGGGTTCGTCTTAACTTAAGCATCTTCTAGTATTGGGGCGATCGCGAATATAGCAATAACTAGATTCGCGATCGCTCTCTCTCAAAAAAAAATTTTTTATATGTCTTTGTGAAAAATTGAACGCCGTATTTAATTTTTATTTATGATGCAAACTAAAAATGCCATAATTTGGTGAAGGACAATTAACAAGGAGAAACCTAAATAAAGAAAGGTTTTCTGTACAAGGTATTGTCAGTTTGTAGATTGTAGAGTTGTAAGGAGATTGTCAATGATTCGTATAAATCCCTTGGGGGTTTTGGAGCGGTTAAAAGCCACTGTATTAAGCGCGATCGCTATAGGTTTTTGCTTCCTATGTTTCTCGGCTCCAGCCTTGGCGAATGCTTCTGTTCCAAATGCGGAACCGAGCATAAACTCCAATTTGGTGGCCTATTATTACATGGACGAATACACGACGGAACAAACCAGAGAAGTATGGGAACACCACATTGAGGCATGGGACAACTCCGATATAGATGAGATAATGTCTGACTATTCGGAAGACTCTGTCTTGATTCTCAACAACGAAATTTACAAAGGTATCGACGAAGTGGCCTGCGTTTTTGAGAGCCTTTTTGACATATTTGCAGATGGCAACAATATAATCGCTCCCGAAACGATTGAAGGCGAAGCTATCTACATTACTTGGAACTATACGCCTCCAAACGATCGTGCCTACGATGGAACGGACAGTTTTTTCCTCCGAGACGACATAATTGAATACCAAACTATTGCATCTCGACTCTATGAAGAATACCCAATATTCTGTTTTTAGTGATGTAAGACGTTGTGTAATATATAGCGGTTCTCAATTTACTTAAGTCTTGCTAAAGAAACCGGGTTTCTGCGATAATTTTGGTAACAACACCAAAATTTTGATAAGAAACCCGGTTTCTAGGCTATAAATAAACTGGGAGCCAGAAGCGAGCCAGAAGCGAGCCAGAAGCCCGGTTTCTTCAAAAAACCGGGCTTCTCAATTAGCCGAGAGGACTAGACGATAAAATCTACAGAGGTAATTTGGTTAGCGGCCAAGCCGGTCAGAGTGGCGAAGGTTTCTTGGCCAAAATTAATCGCTGTCGCGTTATTACTTTGACTAATTGTCAGGTCGCTAACGGTCAAGCCGCCGCCTAAAACCAGCCAATCTATACCGTCTTGGAAATCGACAATAATGTCGCTGCCGTCTCCGGGTTCTAAGACAAAGCGATCGCTACCAATACCCCCGCTTAAAGTATCGTTACCGCGATCGCCATCCAACAGGTCGTTGCCATCAGAGCCAGCGAGCCAGTCATTATCCTTACCTCCGCGCAGAGTATCCTCGCCATCGCCGCCCTCTAGGCTATCTTGCCCTTCGTTGCCATTGAGGAAATCGTTGCCAGCGCCGCCGCAGATAAGGTCTCGATCTCCCGCCGAGCCGATCGCGTCTTCGCTGCCAGTTCCGCCAAAGATGGTATCGTTGCCGTCGCCGCCGCAGATATTGTCGGAGCCATTATCTCCATATAATAGGTCGTCGCCAGCATCTCCATGCAGGAGGTCGGAGTTTTTGCCTCCCCGCAGGGTATCGTTGCCCTCGCCGCCAGAAAGGGAATCGTTACCTTGGTTGCCATTGAGGTAGTCATTGCCAGAACCGCCATAGAGCAAGTCTTGCCCGTCTGCGTCTGGCACTCCTGAGTTGCTTGAACCGCCATAGAGACTGTCGTTGTCCTTGTCCCCCATCAGAGTGTCATTGCCCAAGTCGCCATAAATTAAATCTGCGTTTCGGCCGCCGTGGGCGATATCGTTATCTTGGCCAGAATATATAGTGTCTTCCCCTTCGTTTCCTTGCAGCAAGTCATTGCCCCGGTTGCCATAGAGCAGGTCGCGGTCTGCCTCAGTATTAATAGAATTTTCGCTAAGATTTTCGCTATTGTTTTCGCTACCATTGCCGCCAATAAGAGTATCGCCGCTGCCTTGCCCCTGTAGCAAATCATTGCCAGTATGACCCATCAGCAGGTCGCTGCCACTGCCGCCGATAAGGGTATCGTTGCCCGAACCGCCATTTGCCTGAGTTAAACCCGTTAAATCCTCAAAGTTAACTTCTGGCGCTGCTGGCATCGGGGCACAAAGCGAATTGGTTTGCCCCAATGCCGAGACTGTCGCTATTTCAGTGCCAGGTAGAGGGGCGATCGGCAAGCTGAGATTGGCGCTACGATCGCTCGCCAGATTAATCCCTGTCTCAGCATCAGCAACGTTCCCACTATTATTATCGGCGATCGTCCTAGTTCCATTTCCAGTCCCAGAATTAGAATTGCTGCCAGTGCTAGTTTCAGTTCCCGTCCCGGTTTCAGTTACAGAATTAGAATTAGAATTGCCAGTGCTAGTATTGGAACCCGTCTCAGTTTCAGTACCAGTTTCAGTCCCCGTCCCAGAATTAGAATTGCTGCTGCCAGTGCTAGTTCCAGTTCCCATCCCGGTTCCAGTTCCAGTCCCAGTGCTAGTTTCAGTTCCCGTTCCAGAGTTATCGTTATTATTGTTAGAGGAATTGGTAGCGGGATTAATGGCGATCGCAAAAGTTTGGATTGCCGAAGTATCTTGGCCTCCTCCCGCAGTGTCGCCATTATCTTGCAGGCTAACCGAAACCGTAGCGCTACCAGAAGCACCAGCAGTCGGAGTATAAGTAAGAGTGCCGTCACTGGCAATTTCTGGCTGCACCGAAAACAAGCCATTGTTATCGTTAGTCGCCGTAAAAGTAAGAGTTTGGCTCGCTTCGTCAGAACCGCCCCCCGGGGAAATCGCCGTTGCCCAATTGCGAACCGTCTGCGCTCCCGCATTTTGGTTAGCAGTTTGGTCGGCTCCTTTGCTAAAGCTCGGCGCGTCGTTAATCGCATTAACAGTAATGCTGGCAGTTTCCGTCGCCGTACTAAACGCAGTCGCTCCGCCATTAATACTCGCATCTATAGTTGCGCCGTTACTGCCGCTGGTTCCGTCCCAAGCTCGGAAGGAAATCCCGTCAGCTACAGTACCGCTAAAATCCGCAGCAGGCAGAAAGCGGATTTGGGAAGTTGCCGACAAAACTCGGGCAGCAGTTTCCGTCGCAGCGGCCAAAGAACTCCAGCTCGTACCGTCGAGAGAATATTGCCAAGTTCCGTTGCTATTCTCTACAGCCGTAACGGCAATTCCTTTTTCATTGTTGAGATTGGAATCGCTGAATATGCCGTTAATCAAGTCGCCCACGGCAGTGCTTGCGGGATTAGTGGCATCTTCGTCGATCGCGGTTAGGGTTGGACTGCCGCTATTGTCCAGAACTGGTGCCTCATTCAAATTTAGACCAATTAGCACCGGGTCGTGGTCGGAGCTGCGGAAGACATTTGCCTCATAGAGCGCCGGAATATTGCGAGGAGGATTGCTGGCATCTTCCCCGGCATCTACGGTATTGTCGTTGTAGTCGAAAACATTCGGTTCGTCGGCGTTAATATGCCATTCTCCGACTCCCGTCACTTGGGGAGTCAAGCTGGTATTGGCTAGAGCATGGTCTAGATAGCCGATTTGTCCGTCAAAAACAAAAGAGTAAGCATCGGCTCCGTTGAATTTTTCGATTAAATTCGTATAGCCCGCATTTTTAATTGTCGCGATCGGGTCTTCCTGGGCGTAGGCGTTAAGATCGCCGAGAGTCAGAAAATCCGCATCGCCGCTGCCGGTCGGGTCAGTAGCCAGCCATGCAGTTAGGTCTTGGGCTGCTTGGTTGCGGGTGAAATTATTATTACCTTGTCCGTCTCCCTGGTCGTTATCTTGAGCCAAACCCGTGAGCGAACCCTTGGATTTAAAGTGGTTGACGGCAACTGTAAGTTTTTCGCCGCTGGCGATTTCCTGAAAAGTTTGAGCTAAAGGCTGGCGGTTAAAACTGCTGAAAGCACCATCGCTCTTGGTTGCTGCAGAACCAACGAGACTAACCGTAGCGGGCTTATAGAGAAAACCGACGCTAATGGCATCTGTCCCTAGTTGTGACAAGCCCGGATTGACGAAATCGTAAGTTCCGGCACCGGCAGCAGCGTTTAGGGAATTAACCAAATCTTGAATAGCGCTGCCCGCTCCATAGCCGTTATTTTCGATTTCCATCAAACCGACAATATCGGCGTCCAGTCCCGTCAGTGCCGAAACGAGCTTATCTTTCTGGCGCGCAAACTCTGTAGCGCTATCGGCTCCCCGGGCGTTGTTGGAGCCATTATCAATAGTATTGAAGTAATTTTCCAAATTGAAGCTGGCGACCTTAAGAGTTCCGCCCACAGTGGGGGGACTTGCAGGGCGATTGTTAGTCGCATTAAAATTAACGCCACTATTAGTTTGCACCCGATAGTCGCCAAAGCGATAATCTAAAATACCCGACAAACCTGCTACCGTATCGCCACCGCGCAGCAGATTGGTAGCGCTAAGCGGATTGCCACCGCGCCCAAAGATAATCGGGTCGGGAAAACTATCATTGCTGCCATCGTCGAGAACTATGCGACTATTGGCAATTTGGGTTAAATGGTTGCTGTAACCGGAGACGCTGGGGGCGTTGTTATGGGTTAATTGCTGTTGCCGCCCGCCGGCAGAAAGAACTACTTCACCGTAACGACCCAGTTGGTAATATTCGGCTAGGGTTAAAGTTTCGCTAAAATTAACCTGCATCCCTTCGTAGCGTTCTAGGGAAGCGGCGTTGGCTGCTGCCAAGTCGTTAATAGTTACAGCCGTCGGGAGAGAGTTGCCGCTACTGACAACAGCGACATTACTACTAATGCTGAGTGCGGTTAAGCTAATGGACTCGATTACAGTTCCCGTCACCCGTACTTTATCGCCGACGCTTACATCTACCGCTGGAGAGCTACCGTCGTCTATGAATATTCCTTCGGAGGTGGTAGGGTCGGCGTCAATATCGCTATCTTCTTCTTGGACGAAAAAGCCGCTAAGCCCGCTACTTCCCTGAAAGTCGCCAACGACGATGCCTTCGATAATGTGGAGTTGACCGGCCAATGGGCTGATATTGCTATTGCCTTGGATATCGTGGATTTTAGTAATGGGAACGGTGCTGAAGTTCCAAGTACCGTTCCCGGAAAATCCAGCGTAGGCGTTTCCGGCTAAATCTGTAATTGCCCCGCTACCAATTTCTACATAGTAAGCCGTTGAATAATCCAGATTGCTAGATGGGTCAATCGTTAAACTGTCGCCGCTGATGCTTATCTGCCCCGATGTAGCTATATCAAAGATCTCGACAATAGAGCTATCGGAGATTTTTTTGATGACAAGGTTGCCGGTGCCTTTTTGAATTGCCTCGTCAAACTTTACGGAAAGATTGGCATCAACCGCGATATTAGTGGCATTGTCGGTGGGGCTGAATGGAGTTGTCGCATCGAGGGCAGGAGGAGTAAAACGCAACTCATTGATAAAAGTTGTATTTGTACCGCCGTTGGGATTTCCCAAGGTCATGCTGCTCAAGGCGATGCTAGTATCCCAGTTCGCAGCAGTAGTAGCGCCCGCTAGATTGGAGGTTAGGACAACGCCAGTATTGTTAGCGGGAGCGGAAACAGTTACATTGGCATTACTGCCAAAAGTTCCTGGGGATGAGTCCCAGTTGACGGCAAAACCATCAGCGGAAATAGTATCGCCGGTGCTACTGGTATCAATGTAGGCTACGTCAGTAACGGCGAAATTACCATTGTTTCCGCCATTTTGTTTTGTCAGATGGCTTCCAGCAGTACGCAGGAGAAGGTTCCAATCGCCACCGCTCGGGTTGTAACTGGTATCCTCGCTTAGAGCAGCATTGCCACCAATGACTATAATCGTTCCTTTGAGGAAATTGGCAGCTATGCCGCTCATGCTGCCAAATTGGTAGGCAGAAAACTTGCTAGCGGTGGTGTCAGTCGAGTCCCCTACAAAAAAGGATTCTAGGTCGGCAGCCGTTAAGTCTTCAATGATGAGAAGTTCGACCCATTCATCCTGGGTATCTAGATTTCCACCCCGGTAGAATTCGTTGATGATTATTTTGGACATAAGACTTTTTTATTAGATGCTTGAGTCAGCGATCTGTTGCTGTCGCCTCTAATAGCGGTTACAGGCGATCGCTGCTTGCCCTATTTGCTTGCGCTTTGCCAGGTTGCCCCTTGAGGCAACAATTGCGATCGCGCTTAGCCCGCTACCAAACTGCCCTAAAGGACTACCAGGATCCCTCGCTATGCCCAAACAGGAGAGCGTTTCGTGTGGGCGAGCCAGAAAGCCAGAGATGCGCCCGCAGGAGCTTCTGTCGCTCAGGCGAAAATATGGTATCTTTTTTTGAATTAATAGATCGAAATTCTTTATTTATATTTTAGAAATGGGAACCAATAGGGAGCGCGTTGGGGCAGACAGGGCAGACAAGAAAACCCCGGGAGGTTAGGTTTGACTCCTATAGGCGACGAAGCGACGAATGTTCTCGTACAGCTCTCGAAATACTTCCTCCCCATCGGCCACTTCTCCTCTTTTGAGTTCTTCGGTGCCAATGGCAATTTCCTTTCTCATTTCTTCTTGGCTGAGGCGATCGCTGTAATCTCTTTCTTCAAGTAGCCATAATGCCTCGCGGATGACCTCAATAGCAGAGGAATACTTTCCAGCCTTAATCCTTTCTTCAACCAATTGCTCTAGTTCTGGCGTCAGCAATACATTCATAGAGACCGTTGGTTGTAAAAATACGTTATTCAATAGCCCCACCATAGCGAGACGAGGGGAGTGGGAGACGGGGAGACGGGGGGAGCGGAGGGGATAACCGAAGAGCGATCGCTATTTGGCCCGATCGACCCTTCAGATTAATGGTTTGGCATTGACTGAGGAAGTTTTAATCAGGTCCCAAGATAGACAAGGATGGGCCTACAAAAAAGGCGATCGCTTATTTACTGGTATTGGCGATGCTTGCAGCAATTTCAGTATTTATTTTTCTCCTTGGCCTGCGAAACTCGCGATCTGCCATCAGAATCGTTACGATGAGGAAAGCAAAAACAAAGGTCGCAGGGCCACGAGCTACAGCACTAGGGTCGGACCCGCGTGAATGGGGCTTCCCTTCGCTGCAAATACCGCTCTTATATATAAGGACATGGCTGGAAACAACGCCCACATCAAACGGTTACTAGAAACCAAGCAGTGCCCGGGAGGCAACCTCAATGATGCCAACCTCTGTCGGTTTAACCTGAGCAAGGCCGACCTAAGTGGCGCTAAATTAGTCTTTGCCAATCTCTCGCGCACCAATCTGACTAATGCCAACCTCAGCGGAGCCGATGTTAGTTTTGCCAACTTAGTCGCTGCCGACCTGAGCAAGAGCGACCTGAGCGGTTTGGATGCCAAAAGCGCCAATCTTTTTGAAGCCAAACTGCAGGACGTCAACCTCAGTGGCGCGGACCTAAGTTTTGCCAATTGCGTCAATGCCAATCTAGCCGATGCGAATCTCTGCGGTGCTAACTTGCAGGGAATAAATCTGATTGGCTCCCATCTCAATGATGCCAATATGAGTGGGGCTCGCTTCACCGACGCCAATCTAGGCAAAGCTCGGCTAGTGGCGGCAATTCTTGCTAATGCAGATTTGGCCAATGTTCGGCTAGTGGATGCTGATTTAAGAGATGCTAACCTCAGCGGCGCAGACCTGAGAAACGCCAATCTCTGGGGTGCGAATCTCAGCGGAGCGAATCTCAGCGGTGCTAATCTGGTGGGCGCGAATCTGGCTCATGCCAAGCTCGACGGCGCGATCGGTATCTACCGCGACAATCCCGTAGTGATTCAACACCAAGACGAACCGCCAACCCGGAGCGCATCTGGGTCTGGCTTGGCTTATATCAATCCCACCGAACCTAGTTCCTATCAAGGGGGCTATCAAGGGGGTTCCTATCAAGGCGGTCCGGGAGGATTGGCTCTGCCACGGCCGGGAATGCAGTAAATAGCTTTTAGCGCGCGATCGCTCTTTACCCGCGCTACAGAGAGGGTTTCGCACGCAGAGATTTTTAGTTTGCGATCGCCCTTTGTATCTTTATAACGGCCCCACAACTCAGGCAACACCACCACCCCACAGCCTAGCTCGGGGGTGTGGCTTGGTCCGTCGCTCGTACCCGTCACTGCTGGGCAGGGTAAAATCCCCAAAGCCTTATCTGGCAAGCGCTAGGAGAGTTCGCTCCCCAACAGAACTCCTGCTTTTTCTTTCCGAAGTGCATAGATCTTACTTAATCCTCCCGATGTATATAGTAAGAGAACCTCAACTGAGTTTTAGACGATGAAAACCAATTGTTTGCGACTTCTGGATAACCGTTACACCTGGATTACTCTGTTTGTATTGGCATCAGTTTTCGGGCGTTCCCCATATCCTTTGTTCGGACTTCCGCTGGCCTTACGACAAAGACATATTGAAAATCTGTCCTCAGCAAAAACTACAGTCTTAGAGACCCAGTTAGAGAATCAGAGTCAGGCTATCCACAGTTTTACTGGCCAACTACAAGAACTACAAGAACAACAAAAGCAACAAGCAAAACAGCAGGAACAAATGCAAGCCGAACAGACTCGCCAGAAGGAGATGATAGACAATCGGAGTAAAGCTATGCAAAGTTTTACTTGGCAATTACAAAAACAAAAAAAGCAACAAGAAAAACAGCAGGAACAAATTAAAATTCAACAGACTCGCCATAAGGAGATGCGATCTGAAATAGACCAATTAGTAAATATAAATCATCAATTAGAGCTGCAGATAGACTCTCTGCAGCAGGCGGCAAGGCCGGTTTCCTCGAAAATCGTACCCATTAAACGGCAAACTTTAATGGCGATAGACTATGCCAATCTAGATTGCGCTGCTAAAGCTATCGGAATTCCAATTAATTACGAAATGCTGAAAAGATATATTAATAGTCGTTTCGGCTCCCTAGAAGCACGAATTTATGTTGGCGAAAATGACAGAAAGGTCAACAATAAACTATGGTTTAAACACTTGCGCGATCGCGGCTACTCAATTATAACTAAGGAAGCGATTTTGCATGGCAACAGCTTCAAATCTAATGTAGATGTCGATTTAGCTGTGGATGTGCTGTCCGATGGATTTAATTTTAAAAATCTCGTTCTATGCAGTGGCGATGGAGATTTTTTACCTCTGGTCAAAAAACTGCAGCAAAGGGGAGTGAGAGTAATAGTGTTGAATTTGCCCGATAGAACTAACAATATTTTGCAAAATTTGGCTGACGAGTATATTAGCTTGAGCGACATTGCCAGCGAAATTACGACTGATACTGGCCATCTCAAAAAAGCATAATTTTCCTAGCACTAGGTGCCGCTGCGCGGAAGTCTCAAGGTAATAAGTCAAAAGTCAAAAATCAAAAGTCTCAAGGTAATAAGTCAAGCATTTATAAATGTCTTAACTCGTTTGCTTATAGCGTTTCTCGCGCTTGATGTGAGATGCCACAGGCGTTGCATCCCAATACAGAGATTCCCGTTCGGAGCGCGCGAGATAGTAGCGGGGATGCTGTCGCCCCTACGTTTCATTGGCCCTATCGTTTATTACACTTATTTGAGAAACGCTATAGTGCTATAAAGCAATTCCTTACAAGCCCGGTTTCTTCTGCGAAACCGGGCTTCTTGCTGCCAATCGGATAGTATGGCAATTTAATGTTTGCCTCGTTCGGGCTCCCATTCCCCATGCCCATTCCCCATTCCCCATTCCCCCATGCCCACAAATAGCTATATATAGCAGTAAGCTATCAGCTATAAGCAGTCAGCAGTCAGCTAAAGTCTTGCCATAGGCACTCATGAGCGTTTTGTGACTGTCCTAAGCTGTCTTGGTAGTGCAATATTACAAATCTAATGGGATAGATGCAGTGTAATGGTTGATTTCAAAAAAGAGAACTTGCAGGCCCAAGATTGGGTTAAAGTGCGGGCCAGTACCGATGGCGAGCAATCCTTTCTGACTTGGGTGGGTTCGGTGTATTCTATGGTGCCCGGAGAGCGCAAACAGCATTTGTTCCAAATCGTCGGTATGAGCGCGGCTCGATGTATTCCCAAACCAGATGGCGGTTGGGATTTTACCTCTAGAGAGCTGACTTTTTATCTAGATCCGAATACGCGGGAGATTTTGCGGAAATGGAAAAACCCTTGGACTGGGGAAGAAGAGCTGCCGGTAGTTCATGTGGCGAACAATGGAGTGCAAGGAGTTTTTAAACGTCCTTTTCCAGCGATAGTCGAGGGAGATACTACGGCGTTTGTTTTTGATTTGTTTTCTCACTACCCTAACCCCCTAGCAGACGATCTCCGATTTGCTCCCTACAGCCCGCAACCTATTTATCAAGCTACCGAGCTATTCAAGCTAACAGTTTCTACTACAGAGCTGCGCAATGAGGAGACAACTTCTGTTTCTCAAGTTATGCTGGCTTGGGACAGGATTGGGCCTTGGGTGCCTTGGATGAAAATGGGCGATCGCCCGGGCAATTTAGTCTATAGCGCTTGGGGCGGTAAAGTTGCTAGTTTTAGCGAACTACCTCAATTGCTCCAGGAGGAAATCAAGACCCGCGTGCCGCTATATAAAAATGCCCCCAAGAGCCAATCAGAGATAGAAGATATGACCTCTTGGACTTATTTTAAAAAGCACTTTGATGCTTATCTGCGAGCCGAGATATTCCCCATTCCAGAGCGAGAAGCATCGTAGTAGGGAATTGGGAATTGGAAATTGGGAATTGGGAATTGGGAATTGGGAATTGGGAATTGGGAATTGGGCTAAGCTATTAAGCATTTAAATCGGCGACAGTCGCGAATGCTGTGGAATGCCCGAACGAGCAACGGTGCGGGCTTGGGCTTACCCCTCGTTCCTTGGCCAAAGCGCCCAAAGCCCATGCCGAATTTGCGCGACAGCTTAAAAACTAGGGTTTAGAGGGGTGTAGAGGCTTATACCCCTCTGGCCTTAGGTCAGGAACACCTTATTGCGATCGTTCCTTAATTCGTAAGTCCCGATATTGACAATATCTACAAAGGTATGCTAGCATTCGTGCTTAGAACGAATATGCAAAATTTACAGATAACTGACGAGGCACATAAGCGAGTAGATCATGAGTACTTCAGAAATTGTGAAGAAGCAAAATCCTCAAACTGAAACTTTTAACGGAGATACAGAACTGCCAAATCCTGGCCTACCGTTCCCCTTAAAAATACTCCAGTACCTATCGGTAGCCGCAATCGTCGGTTTCAGCATTACTGGGGTTCTTCTTCCCGGGCATGTCAACTCGATTGTAGGGGTGGCTTTTTGTGTTGGTGCCCTTATCTTTCTGTTTTTACTCGATATGCGCTTCAAGGAAGACTATGCTAAGAAAGCCAAAGAGAACCAACTCAGTAAGAAAGCCAACTTGCGCAACCTTTCTACGCTAACAATCGAGGAGGCTCAAGAAAAAACTTGGCTAAATCCATTGGTAAAAAGTGCTTTACAATACTCTCAAGATTTGATTGACGATTACAAGCGAGTTCGAGTTATCTGTCGCAATGCTTACTATATTTTGCAGTTGGGAACGGTTATTTTGTCTGGAGTTACCCCAATTTTAGTTTTAGTAGATAAGTTGGAAACAGATGTGTCTTGGTTTAAGTGGTTGCCTGTCATCTGTCCGGCGCTTGCCTCGATTATTGCTAGCGTTGCCACTTCCTTTGGCTTTCAAGAAAAATGGACTTTTTCTAACAAAGCCGTCGAACTCCTAGAAGCAGAACAAGAAAAATTTGTTTTAGGCGTGAGTAATGCTTATCAGGATTACGATATTACAGAGGACAAACTACGCGAAAAATCCTTGAAAAAGGCTATCTCAAGTTTTATCTCTAAGGTGAATGTAATTCATCTGAAGCAAATGCAAGAAGATACAGCAGCAGTGACGCAACAACAACAACAGAAGTCTCAGTCTGATAACCAGCAAGCCGGACAAGATCGAACTCCCGCAGCAGTGTAGTTTCTTCGGGCATCATGGGTGTAGGGAAAGGGGGATACTACGGCGGTAATTCCCTTACTCTCCTTGCGGGGGGCCCAGATAAACTCACATCAAGCGAGAGAACCGCTATAGATGCAGCAATAGGGACGAGATATCCTCCTCAAGGCTTCACGGCTACAATCGTGCGGTGACGGGGGTCGCTCGCTATCGTCGTCTGGCGATCGAATCCGATCGCCTGGATGGCTTCCTCTACGTCAAAGGTATAGTAATCGTCGCTCCAGGGTTCCGTACTTTTCATAAGCACGAACAATGCCGGAGGCAGATTCTGGATAACTGGCGATCGCGGATTATTATCGACAATTCCCAAACATCCGCCCGGGCGCAGAATCCGAAAGACTTCCTGCAAAATTTCCCGAGTTGCTTGGCGCGGCAATTCGTGAATGAGAAACTGGAGCGTCACTACATCAAAAGAATTATCCGGCAGACCCGTATCCTCGCCCAAGGCATGTATCCATTCCGATATTTCTCCCTTCTCATCCAAAGTTTTGGCTGCCGCCAACATATAAGGAGATAAATCTAAGCCCGCAGTTCTAACTGCTGTTTTTTGTCGCTGGCAATAGTAGCGATGGACTGCTTTGGTAGAAATTCCCACGGAGCAGCCAATATCTAGAATATCTCGGACGCTACTGGGACTGTAGCAGCCGAGATATTCATTAAAGCTATTTCGCAATTTTTCTTGTGCGGTCTGCCAAGTTATCTTTTCTTGCGGCCAAACTCTCAAAGCCATCGACTGGGTAGCGGAGGAAGCTTCAAAAGCTGCTTCCCAGCAGAGATTGCCCTTATCGTAAGCGTGGAAAGGCACCTGGTAATAGTCTGGGTAGGCAACCTTGGGGTTGGCGATTTTTTCTAGTAGAGCCTTCGCCCCCGATGCTTCTAGATCCTGGTAATTTTGCCGCCAAGGAATGCCATTCTTTTCGGCAGTCTTAATCAAGACTTGTCTTGCTTGGTGCTTCATCACCTTATATATAGGCTTCGTTTGGATTAAGAGATTAACGAATCGGGAGAGCCAGTCTTCTCCCGCCCAGTCTGGTTTGTTTTTGTCAGTCATGGAAATTTAGGGTGTGGGGTGTGGGGTGTGGGGTGTGGGGTGTGGGGTGTAGGCGAAATTAGGGTGTGGGGGTGTGGGGTGTGGGGTGTGGGGTGGAATTAATAATTTCTCCCAAGTCTTCCCCTTCTCCCAAGTCTTCTCCCTCTCTCTTCCCTACACCTCACACCCCACACCCCACACCCCACTTTACAATAAAGCATCGCTGGCGATCGCCTTAGCCTCGGCCATTGTCAAGCGAGCAATTTCTGCTTTGAGCGCAGGGATAGCGGCTGGCGTGACGCTCAGTTCGTCTGCGCCCAACCCCACTAAAATAGCAGTTGCAATCGGATTGGAAGCTACCTCGCCACAAATGCTAGTCCAGATTCCTGCTTCCCGAGCGGCGTCAATTGTATCCCGAAGCATGCGCAATACTGCCGGTTCTAAGGGATCGGCGAGATGGGCGACTTTGGCATTGGAGCGATCGGCGGCCATTGCATATTGGCTCAGGTCGTTGGTGCCGATACTGAAAAAGTCAACCTCAACAGCTAAGCGGTCTGCCATCGTTACCGCAGCGGGAGTCTCGACCATTATCCCTACTTCTATTGCCTTGTCGAAAGGGATTCCTGCCTGAAGCAGTTGAGATTGGACTTTGGCCAGAATCTGTTTGGCCGCACGAATCTCCCGCACTGAGGTCACCATTGGAAACATGACTTTAATCTGCTGTCCGTGGCTCGCTCGCAGGATAGCCCGGAGCTGGGTTTCCAGCAGTTCGGGACAGTCCAGGCTTTGGCGAACTCCCCGCCATCCTAAGAAGGGATTTGCTTCTGGTTCTGGGTTGATATAGGCGATGGGCTTGTCGCCGCCGATATCCACCGTGCGGATAACTAGAGGCCGATCGCCGAGAATGCGAGCGATCGCCCGATAAGCTTCCAACTGCTCCTCCTCTGTCGGCGGCCTGTTTCTCTCAGAATAGAGAAACTCAGTACGCAACAATCCCACTCCAGAGGCTCCGCAATTTAGGGCAAACCGGGCACCGCTAGCATCAATAATATTGGCCGTTATTAACACCTTATGTCGGTCTCGGGTTATAGCTTCCGCTCCGATCGCTTGCTCCATTGCCTCTAGTCGTTCTTGTTTGGCCTCTAATTCCCGTCGCTTTTGGGAGCTTGGCTCTATCCAGACCCGACCCGTCTCCCCATCTAGGGCCAGCTCGACCCCCGCCGCCAATTGCAACAATTCCTTGCCCGCACCGACGACAGTCGGGATGCCCATCATCTTGGCGATAATGGCGCTGTGAGATGTCGGACTTCCCGCAACCATACAGATGCCCGTAAGGGCGACTCCTGGGGCCTCCCAGTTCGGCTTCAATTGAGCGACCTCCGAAGGAGCCAGCTCCGTAGCAATGAGAATTCCTGCCTGGGGCATTTCATCTGTTTCGCTCTCGACTCCTTCAAGCGATCGCAGCACTCGAAGCCCTACATCTTTAATATCCGTTGCGCGAGCCTGGAGGTAAGAGTCTTGCAGAGACTGGTAGCTGCTGGCTATTTCCGCGATCGCCAGTTTCCAGGCACAGACAGCATCCAAGCTCCGGTCAAAAATTAGCTCCCGAACCCGCTCCAGAAGCGCCGGGTCTTCTAAGCAGAGCAAATGGGCTTGAAAAATATCCAGGATTTCGCTGCTGGGAGGAATGCTGCTACGATGGGTCAGGTCCTGAATTTGTCGCTCGGCAGTTTGAATAGCAAGATCTAGCTGCTGCCATTCATGCTCGGGATTCTCACTTTGGCAAAGGTCAGCTCGGTCAAGAGCAGAAAGGCATTGGCTGTCGAATGGGTTTTGGATTTTGTCAAAATCATTTTTGCCCTCGACCCTCCCCGAGAGGGCGGATCGATATTTAATTGCTGCCCCGATCGCAATTCCCGGGGAAGCGCCAATGCCCTCAATCGTTGCTTCCCCAATCTCCGCGTCCTTGTTCGGCTCGGGATTGCTGGGGATGGTTGAAGTTTGCCTTTTGGATTTGGCTTGCTCCCCAATTCGCTGGTCAAGCTGGCATTTGGCTTGCTGGTCAATTCCCTCCCCAAACTCGGAATTGGCTTGGGGAGCAAACTCGGATTTGGCTTGCTGGTCAATTCCCTCCCCAAGCTCGGAATTGGCTTGCTGGTCAAGCTGGGATTTGGCTTGCTGGTCAAGCTGGGATTTGGCTCGATCGCCAAAATTATTTTCTATCAATTGCTGCAAAGCCGCTAAGGCCAGTTCTGCGTCGGAGCCGCTAGCCGCGATCGCAATTTCATCCCCTTCCAGGATGCCCAAGGTCGCGATTTGATTTATATTTTTGGCGCTGCGGGCGATCGCTCCGGTGGTGATATTTTTGAGAACGATTTGAGATTGAAACTGGTTGGCGGCTGCTGCTAACTTGGCTGCCGGGCGGGCATGAATTCCCAGCCTATTTTTGACCGTCAAACGGATTTCTTTTGCGGCTAGGTCTGTTTTTAAATTAAAACTGGCCGCCTTAATAGTCCCTTCCGGTTCCGGTAGGCTTTCGCTATCTATTCCTTTTGCCCCTAGTAGGGCTCCTCTCGCTTCGGCGATAACTTTTTCCAGGCTCGCACCGGCGGCGGCTTGCACTGTAGCGGCGATCGCTCCTTCTACTAAGGGGGCTTCGCACAATCTGACTTTGCTCCGCTTGTTTTGCGGCAAAAATTCCCAAGCCATCTGCGCGCTCCTTACGGCGCTGCCCGAGTCCATCAATACTATTACGCCATCCTCGCTGTAAGCAGACTCGATAGCGGCATAAACGTCCATCGCGTCGGTGCCAAAGGGTCCAAGTGGGTCGTCAATACCCGCAGCGATCGCTATCGGCAACGGCTCCCGAACCATCTGTCGCGCTAATTCCTCTACCCCTGCAGCGAGTTTGGCGCTGTGCGATACGATAACTATTCCGACCATACCCTCGAACACCCCTCGATAGTCTTGTTTTAAACCCCGGACTTACGCACTGATTCCGATCGCCTGACTGCTCTCTTGCTGACTGCTTACTGCTATATGGCAAGCCCCGCGTAAGTCCTGAAATCCCTAAATGTCATGGCTGAATTCTTTTCTATAGTAATTCGGTTGGAACTTAATTGGCATTTTTAGCGGTTCTCAAATTGATACGATATTCCACCGGCGTTGCATCCCAATACGATAACTCTCGTTCTACAGCCCAGACAGTCTAGGGGATATTTCTTAGCCCCTACACCTTCACTTAATACACTTGTTTGAGAAACGCTATTTGTATTGTGGGTTATTCGCTGTATTTGTATCTAACAGAGCGATCGCTTTACTGCTATTGCAACAACTTCTAGGTTTCTTGTTTCCAAAATAGCGATCGCTCATTGGCAATTTTTTGTCAATACTTGTATAGCACTACGCAAATGAGTTAAGACATAAATGCTCGTTCCTTAGTCAGATTATACCTTTGACTTTTGAATGCATGACTTTTGACTTGCGCGTAGAGCTATAAATGCGATCGCAATTCCTCCCAGCTTTCAATCTCAAGACTCATTGTTTTTTATCGGCGAATATTATAATTTTATTTTATTAAAAAATAATAAGGCAATAACAACAGACAATATATCTATTTTGCTATAATTATTGAACACAAAGAGGAAATAGGCATTTTACTAAATATAAGATGCTCCCCAATGACTGAATTAGGAACTTTTTTATCTATTTTAACTATTATTCAATCAGGCAATTACTTCGGTAAATAGTGACTCATAACGTGTCAAGGCTCGATCTAAGGAGTAATGCTCTACAGCATGTTGCCGAGCTTGCCGAGAAAGAGCCGCTGTTTTCTCTGGGTTTTTATACAAGCCTAGAATTGCTACAGCTAATGCTTCGGGTTTTTCTGGCGTTACGACTATACCGCCGCCGCTCTTTGTAACGGCTTTTGCAGCGGTTCCCGTCGGGGGAACAGAGGCTACTATAGCACAACCAGCAGCCAGCAATAAGGGAATTTTGGACGGCATATTAAAGGCAATAACGTTATGCTTCTGAAGCACTAAGCCTACATCGGCAGCCGCCAGCATATCCGGTAATTTTTCCCGGGGCTGAAATTCCAGCAGTTTCACATTATGGGCTCCGAACATTTGGCAATATTCCCCGACCCGGGCGATCGCTCTAGTTTCCCCGACAATGACAAACTGAATTTCTGGAATGTGATTCAATCGGGCTGCTGCTTTAATCGCCGTTACCAAATCTTGAGTTAGGCTAATGTTACCCGAATAAAGAACCACAAACTTATTCTCCAGTTGGTGGGCTTTGCGGAACTCATTATTTTCCTTGGGTTTGGGCTTTATCCAATTTATATTAGTCCAATTTGGAATTAGCTCTATTTTTTCGGCTGGCACCCCCTTAGCCAGTAAATTATCTGTAAAGCCATCGGCAATGACGCTAATTTTGGTCGCATGGCGATAGGCAAATTTTTCTAAGGTTTCAAAGGTGCGAATTAGAGCCTTATTCTGGAGCAGCCCCACATGGATTGCAGCTTCGTGCTGGATATCTTGGACGTTCAAAACGACCGGAGTTCTGCGCAACCATGCCAAAACGGTGGCGGGAATGCAGATGGGCAGGGGAGGAACTGTGGCCAGAATCACATCAGGTCGCCAGCCACTCGCTGCTTGGGGAAAACTGTTGAGGACAAAGGTGCCATCGAGCAACAGGCGATCGATGAGATTTGGCAGCGGCCGAATCCAGACCCAACTGCGATCGACTGTTACGCGGTTTCGCTCTTCGCTGAAATACCACTTGCCCTGATATCCATCGTAGATGCGTCGTTCTGGGTAGTTGGGCATAGCCGTGACCACTCGCATCTCATGGCCTCGTTTGAACAACCCCTCTGCTAGTTCTGTCATTAGCGGGGCAATGCCGATTGGTTCTGGGTCGTAGTTATACGAGTAAATTAGAATGCGCATAAACTTTATAGCGTTTGTAAAACTTTTCTCAAGGGCTTCTCAAACCGGCCTTTCTCCCCCCCGTCCCCGGCCCGTCCTGTCCCCCGCATATCGTGGGTCGCAGACTTTTCGGAACTCGTTCTCCCTTTCTTGGCTAATTTATTTCTTGGCATAGTCTTACGGCTTTCAGCTTGTCGCTCTTTTAGAGCTGTCAGCTCGATCCGGCTATTCTGTGGAATGCCTTGATACCCTCTTTGAAGTTAACAATAGTGGCCATAATCGAGACAATTAAGTAAAATATTCTCAGACCCCAACCGCGACTGGCAAATAATAAGGATACCATTTTTTCTTCCTGTCCTGTAATTCGCATTACTCTAGTTTTGCTGGCTGTCATCCATGCATCTAATTCTATCATGTCTTTTTCATTGGCCGGGAGAATCGGAATATTCGCAGTATATAAGTAAAATCCCCATAAACCTTCTTGCTGGCCATTCGTTTGTTTCCTCAAAAATGAATTGGTAATTAGTTCTGATTGATTGTGAGAAATTCGTTCTGTTATTTGAAAATCTTGCACCCATTGATGATATCTAAAAAATGTGCTGGTGCTAAAAATAATAGGAATTAAAATTGCTAAGACAATTTGGCTTACTTTGACTCCAAAATAACGAGGTAAGATTACAGTGGCTACTCCGAAGCCCATGCCGAGAATCGCAAAAACCAAAATATTTAAAATTTCTAGAATTTCCATGCTGAGCAGAACATCTCCTGCTAGAGGAATTTTATAGATTAGCCCGTCCCCCAAGAGGATGAATAAGAACTTGTAAACAAGAGCGATCGCCACAACGACCGTCGTAATTAAGAGATATAGTACAATTCGCCAAACCAGTTTTAAGAAAAGCATCGCAGAACAGATAAGGAGATAAACAGGCGATCGCGCAATTGGTCTGAGCTGAAAGCCCTCAGCTAGTCGTGCTTATCGCCGAGCGCGCGATCGCCGCCAATCTCTCTTGGCTGACTCACCGACCGCGCTCCGCACCGACCGCGCTCCGCACCGACCGCTAAAAGCTGACCGCTGAGAGCTGACCGCTAAAAGCTGACCGCTGAGAGCTGACCGCTGAGAGCTGAGAGCTGAGAGCTGAGAGCTGAGAGCTGACCGCTCAATTGACAATAATAAAAAACAACGGTCCGCCAATGTCTTGATGCAGTCCAGCCTCTATTTGCTCGGGACTGTAGGCGATCGCCTCTTGCAAAGAACTCAGCTCGATCCGATTTTGCCGCTGGAGGCGATAGAGCGCCCGATCCAATTCATCCCGAGACAAAGGAGGTTGAACTTTGTGCCGCAGATGAAAAATCGGCAAATAATTTTCCGTACCTAGTTCTCGGTCTATATCTCGAATAATCTGTAAAATATCTTCATCGCCGAGATTGCTTGGTAACTCCTTGTATGGCTGTATGGGAAGGACCTCACTACTCCCTACAGCTCTATCGCGCAGAAATTTCCGCAGGAAGCGCAGATAATTACTTAGCAAATCCAAGCTAAGAACGGGATTCGTGCCGCTCGGGTTGTACTCTTCCCGCAGATATTCCATCGCGAGCTGGGTCAACCATACTTCTTGAATTTGGGTCTTTTCGGCTTTAATCAGACCCCGAGATATCAAGCTTTGGACTGACTCTTCTCGGGAAGCTGGGGGAATGTCTATCCCTGTGGGAGCGATCGCGCCATTGGCACAAGAGCGTATTATTTCCAGTTCTGATTCTGTAATAGGCAACTTACTGGTATCCAGAGACAGCAAGGATTTTCCCGCCGGAGTAATGGCAATGGCAACGACTTCGATAGAATAATCGACAAGAGAGCGATGCAATAATCCCCGACAAATGGCATCTCGTTCTGCGGTTGTAGTTTTGGGATTGGGTTTTATTTCACCTATAGGTGCCCGATAATCGGGAAATCCCAGTAATTTTAAAAGAAACTTCAGCTCCAGCACGTCCATCTGATTGCCTCCCCTTCGTCGCGATCGTATTTTAGCAATCAGCGGTCAGCCACAGAGCAATCGGCCACGCCTGCGACAAGGGCTAATCGCGCGGGGCAGCCCACTATGCCGGTCCCTGCCAATCACGCGGGGCGGCCTTCAGCCCTTAGCTTTTCCACTCTCAACCTTCAGCTTTAAGGTCTCAGGGTCGTTCTGCTGGGCTAACTTCGACTTGACAACTCTAGCAAGGATTTGCGGTAACTTGTACAACTGCCAAAAGACAAGATTCCATAAATATCCGTACTCGGGGAACCGTTTAACTAACAAAAAATCTGCATATCCATAAAATCTGAATTCTTTTAATTTTTCAGATCGAGCTATCATTCTAATTTGTTCTGGCTCGGGCATAGCGTGACCAATGATACTGTCCGGCTTAAAAAATTTTGCCTGAACAAACAACCCTAATAATCTATCGAGATTCCACAGTGGCAACCAGGTCAATCTTCCCAAAAGCTGCATAGATAAAGACAAATCTGCCAATGCTTCTTTAACTATCTCATTTTTCCAAACGCGATTATTAAAATTTTCAAAATGAATTCCATAACAATCTGGTCTTTCTTTTCGCGGCCATATAGCGTACCTAATGTCAAACTTTTTATCTAAAGGTGCGATGGGAACTTCTACTAACCCCTGGAATTTACCATTTTGGTAGGGGTAAGGATTCTCTGGCGTCTTTTTGCCTATTTCTAGTTCTCCTATCTCTGGATTTTTAACCCATATTTGCTGTATGCGTTTTTCTTTCCTGAAATCTATATGCGCTATTTTCAAGCGCAGCACCCAACTTTCAGGAAATTTTTGGAAATAATCCCTGGTTAGCTGGAGGATATGAGGGTGAACGAAGTCGTCATCATCTAAGGCTAAAACATAAGGAGCGGTGGCGTTGAGCAATCCAGTAAATCTTTGTATTACTTCACCGCGATATGGACTGACTAAAACCTTTATTCTGGGATCGTCGATCGCCTGGATAGCGACATTAGGAGGGTAAACGATAATAAACTCAACATTTCCCTCAACTTTTAATAGCCGTTCGAGCCAATAGTCCTCAAAATTTCCACGAGTTGGAGTAACAATAGATAGGATAGGCTTTTCATTCATATTGATTGGCGTTTTTTGACAGTTGGTTCAGTTATAGAAAAATACCAGTCAGCGCGCTATATCTATACTTGGTTCTGGAAAAATTAATTGGCGTTTAGGGTTAGCACAAGCAAAGGGCACAAGGAAAGGGAAGGCAAAGGGGTATCTTTGCTCCCTCATATTGAAACCGTTCGCATTATACCAAAAAAATCATCGATTGAGGTTAATTTCTCCCTAGACAGAAGACGATCGCCACCTCCGCAACCAAGCAAATGCCGGACCTCGCAGCCCTCCAGGCAATAGGGATATAGCCAGTCCAGCCCATGCCTTAGAAGCAGATAGAGACTTTCCGCTCCAGACCAGTTGGCGGCCGAGGGAGGTTTTCCCGGTTTCAATCAGACGCAAACCCAGAAGTAATTGCGTTTCGGCTATGCGTCTTTGCCGCAATAGTTCCAATTTATCGGCCTCAAACTGGTAGCTTTCTAAATACTTCAGCTTATCTTGTAAATAAGGAATAGCTCTATTTATACCCTGCTGTTCGGGATGGAAGCGATATTCCATCAGCAACTCCGGCAAGTAATAGGCTTTCTTCCCTGCTAAGGCCAGACGCACCAATAAATCGTTATCTTCGCAATTTTGCAGGTTCGGACGCATGAAACCGACTTCCTGTAATGTTTGGCGGCGAAGTAAGGTAGCGCCAATTTGAAAGCTTTGCCGCATAAATACTACTTCTAGTAAATTTTCAACTATTCCCGGAGACAGATTGCTCCTGCCCCATTGCCGAGAATTTAATTGAGTTGCTCTATCGTCTCTAATATTATTAATATCGATAACCCAATGGTCGGTGCCAACAAAATCAATGGTCGGGTCTTTGTCGAGAATGGCCGAGGTGCGTTTCAGGAAATCTGGGGTCAGGCGATCGTCGTCGTCAAATTTAATAAAATATTTTCCAGTTGCCGCCTCAAAGCCCGATCGCATATTATTGCTCTTGCCGATATTCTGCCGATGTCGGACATAGCGAATTCTGGGGTCGCTATATTGCGACATCAGCTCCGCCGTGCCATCTGCCGACCCGTCATCGCAGACAATTAATTCCCAGTCTGGCTCGGTTTGTTGCCTAACGCTGTCTATGGCAAACGGCAAGAGACCAACTCTATTATATGTGGGAATACATACGCTAATCTTCGGCATAAGTTATAATCTGTTTTCCTGCTATATCACTACTCACGCGCAGGTTAGGGCAATCTCATTGTTTGCCTGTAGGGGCGTTTCGCGAAACGCCCCTACGCTCTCCTTGCAATGCTTGTACTGACTGCTGACTGCTGACTGCTGACTGCTTACTATATACCAATGTTATAGCGGTTCTCTTTCTTGATGTGAGGTTGCCACCGGCGAAGCATCCCAGTATGGGAATTACCGTTCGGGACGCCGAGATTGTCAAGGGGGATGCTGTCGCCCTTACATTTTCGTTTATTACACTTATTTGAGAAACGCTATAGCTTATGCTATTTGCAAACAAGACTGACGCAATTTTTCGGCTGCGAAACCTTTAGCGACAGCTTTATACTGAAAAAAGGTATCCCTATAGTTTGTCCTCAAATATAATCTGGTTATGAAAATTTTAATGCTCTCTTCGACTTTTCCCTATCCACCGAGTAGCGGCGGCACTCAAGTCAGAACGTTTAATTTATTGAAATATCTTGCCCGCAACCATCAAGTTACTCTAGCAACCCAGCGTCCGAAGGATGTTACCGACGACGAGGTAGAGGCCCTGCGTTGCTGCGTCAATAGGTTGGCGATTTTTCCCGGACCACAAAAGCCCAAGGAGGCAAATATAGGAGGTTTGCCCAAGGCGGGTATAAATGTTTTAGGTAAAGCCCAGCGCTTTGGTAATTTCATGCTAGAAGGAACCCCGCCCAACGTCCGCTATCTATACTCCCCAAAGATGCAGGAGTGGGTAGATGACTATGTAGAGGCGGGAAATTGCGATGCAATTACCAGCGAGCATAGCGTAAACGAGATTTATGTGCAGCCTCTTTGGCGGCAAAAACTAAAAACTTTAATCAATATTCACAGTTCGGTTTATGGAACCTGCCGCCAACAGTTGCAAAGCGGTACTTCTTCTAATCCCTTGCGCGATCGCCTGCAACTGCGCCTGTTGCGCAAATACGAGCAACGCTACTGTAGCAAGTTCTCTGGAATTGTCACTACCACTGATGAGGACCGCCGCCAAATCCAAGAGTTCAAACCCCAGGCTCGGATTAGCGTAATTCCCAATGGAGTTGACTTCGACCATTTTCCCGAGCGAAAGGCAGATCCGGGGGGACACAAGATTATTTTTATCGGAGCGATGGATAATTTGCCCAATATTGACGCAGTACGCTTTTTCTCTAAGGAGGCGTTTCCTTTATTAAAATTTCACTATCCCGATCTGAGTCTGACCGTTGCTGGAGCCCGACCCGTACCGGAGATATTGGAACTGCAAAATCAGCCCGGGATTGAGGTGACAGGGACTGTTCCTTCTCTGGTAGAATATTTGCATCGAGCGACGGTCTGCGTAGTGCCGATGCGAACGGGTTATGGAATTAAAAATAAGACTTTGCAAGCAATGGCTGCTGGAGTGCCAGTGGTGGCGAGCGATCGCGGCTTGGAAGGGCTAGCGGTGGATGGAGGAGATATCCCCCTGAGAGCCTTGCGGGCCAATCGCTTGGAGGAATACGTCCGAGCCGTTACTCGCTTATTTGAAGACCGGCTACTGCGGCGAGAGTTATCCAAGAATGCGCGATCTTTTGTGGAAAGCGAATATACTTGGGAAGCTGCTGGCTTTCGCTACGAGCAAGTCTTGTCGAACCTGTAAGCTAATGAAAAACAACCAAGGCTTAACCGCTGTATCGCTTCCAATTACTGGGAAAAGCTCCGATAGGCAAACCCCAGCTCCCGTTTCTAAGCAAGCGCTCTTTATAGAGGAGGGCGAACTAGAAGCGATCGGGCAAGGCCAGAAAACTCCAGCTCCCGTTTCTAAGCAAGCGCTCTTTATAGAGGAGGGCGAACTAGAAGCGATCGGGCAACGCCAGAAAACTCCAGCCCCCGTTTCTAAGCAAGTCTCTAAGCAAGCGCTCTTTATAGAGGAGGGCGAACTAGAAGCGATCGGGCAACGCCAGAAAACTCCAGCCCCCGTTTCTAAGCAAGTCTCTAAGCAAGCGCTCTTTATAGAGGAGGGCGAACTAGAAGCGATCGGGCAAGGCCAGAAAACTCCAGCCCCCGTTTCTAAGCAAGTCTCTAAGCAAGCGCTCTTTATAGAGGAGGGCGAACTAGAAGCGATCGGGCAACGCCAGAAAACTCCAGCCCCCGTTTCTAAGCAAGTCTCTAAGCAAGCGCTCTTTATAGAGGAGGGCGAACTCGTTGGGCGCAGGCAACGCCAGAAAACTCCAGCCCCCGTTTCTAAGCAAGTCTCTAAGCAAGCGCTCTTTATAGAGGAGGGCGAACTCGTTGGGCGCAGGCAACGCCAGAAAACTCCAGCCCCCGTTTCTAAGAAAGCCTCTAAGCAAGCGCTCTTTATAGAGGAGGGCGAACTCGTTGGGCGCAGGCAGCTCTATAGCTTCTATCCGCGAAAAGGCTGGTTTTCTGCTTTGGTAATTTTGGTTGCTTTTTGCACTAGCACTGGCGCTCTGGTTGGTGGTGCCTGGGTAGGGCTGGAGTTGATGTTCGACCCAAAAGCCGTAAGCTGGTTGCAGCCTTTTTTGGCTGATTGGATTCCCGTTCCTTTCGCCAATCGAGGCAAACCTTTGACAATGACTGAAATTGAAGAAAATCTGGAGCTACGGGCATCGATCGCCGGAAAACCAATCTATCTTGGCGATCGCTATTTAGATCTAGATACCAAGCTATCCCAGGAGTTGCAAGAAGCGGCGAGCTATAATAATAGCGATCTATATCAATGGCAGCAAAAGACGCAAAAGATGAGAACTTTGCTGCTGCCGGTGATGGCTTCGGGTCGAGGTTGTTCGGAATCGGAAGTTTGTCAAGTCATTACTAGGGTTCGGATTTACAAACAGGTGCGATCGCCAGACCGTCCCGATGCTCTAGAGCCTTACTATCAATTAATCAAAGATCTGCCCATAGCCGGCCCGGAAGAATCTTTCGCGATCGCTCCCCTCAATAACGCTGGCTCTCCTCGTCAGGGTTCCAATCTGCCTTTGCCAATGACTAAGGTGGAGCTATTTAGTCAGAACACAGGGGTAAAAGGGATTTGGTTTAATATCAGCGGCGATCGCCAGGAAGGAGATCGCAATCTAGCTTATGGAAAAATTCTGCATTACAACCCGACTGCTAATTACCTGACGGTGATGGGACAATGGACGAGTCCGGGAGGTCACGCGCCCTATTGGCAGGAAATAACTGGAGGTGGCGAGCCAGAGCTAGTAGTAGAGCAAACTATCGGCATCGAGCCGCGCTTTAGTATTTATAAACTCAAGCCGTTTGACTTTGTCCTCAATCCGATTCAACTGGAGGAAATTTCTCTAACGCAACCGGCTCTTAAGAGCAACTCTTATAAGAATGCCCTGCTATTGGCCAAGAAAGGTTTGTGGTCGCCAGCATGGAAATTGATGGAAAAGCTCAAGCCGCAGAACCAGACTCCGCAAAATTGGCCGGCAACGGCGCAGGCACAATTAGATGCCATCCGCTTCCACGCCCAAGTAACTCAGGCTCAGGCACGGATTATTGGCCAGAGTCCCAATAGGCAAATACGGACGGCTCTCCTCGACGGTCGCTGGGAAAAGGCAATCCAAGTCTTTGAGGAGCAACTCAGACAGGGCAAAGATATGACCGATCTGTTAGTCGGAGATACGGATATGTGGAATCGGGTGGAAACGACTCTGGAAGTGAGCCCTCTAGATGCGAATGCCCGAGCCTGGGGAGCGCTGATGGTGGCGGCGAAGGAAGGTCAGGATCGGGCTAAGGTTTGGTTGGCAGAGCAGCCGCTACTTGGGGAAAAGGAAAGTGCGCGGATTTGGGAGCTATTGGAGAAACTCAAGATAGCGATCGCTTATGCGGAAAAAATTAAACGCCATCAAAGTCAAATAGTCGGTACGGCGTCGCGACTAAGTGAGGTAAATCTGGAGGATTGGCTGCAACCAGACCTGAGCAAAGTTCTAGAAATAAAGGATGAGGCGTCCTGGTATCGCATCGAAGTCGAAGGCTTTCACGATAGCAAAGAATGGCGATCGCATCCGTTTGGAAAATTGAAACTGCCCCAACAAGCGCCAGTAGATTACCTCTGGAAACAGTTGGGCTTGCACAACGACCCGGAAATAGAGCTGGCGCTCTGGATGCCCGATGGTACTAAGGAAACTATCTCGGCCACAGTCAAGGCGATTCAATTCTCCCCCGGGGAAATTCAATTATTGGCCGCCGCAGAACCCGCCGCAGAAACGAGTAACCCAGATAAGCCAGATAACCCAGATAATAATCCAGACAACAACCCAGATAATAATAATCCCATTAGGGCGATAAATAATGCGATAAATAATGCCATAAGTAGCGATCGCTCTTCCTATCGCTCTTTAGATCCCTCTTCTCTATTAATGGCGGCTACGGCATCGGCATTGGAATGGCGTACCCCTGCGACTCTGTCTCTAAACGACCTCAACGAGCAAGAACCGGAATGGGTGCAAGCTATATTGCCGACTCTCTGGCTGGAGCTGCAAGCGGGAGGGCAATTGCGTCCGGGAGCAGTTCCCAGCAACAATCGGATGCTAAGCCAAATTGGCAATTGGTTGGTGCAGTTAATCGACTTGACTGGCAACAGCGAACCAGAAGCGGTGCTAACTCTGCAAACTACAGACAAGAGCGATCGGCCAGTTACGCGCACTTTGATTGTCAGCGATTCGGGCGTTCTTATATATAGCGAACTGACTACCGCCCGCGACCAGTCGGTTACCGGCATTGCCAATGTCAAAGATGAGGAACTAACCTCTTTAGTAGTAAAAGGCAAAAGCGGTTATACCCTACAGCGTTGGTCTGGCCAGCGACAGCGGTTTGAATTTTAAGAGTTATGAGTTTTAAGTTTTGAGTTTTGAGTTATTAGATTGAGAGTTCGAGCTAACCGGAGTTTTGATATGAAATTCGGGCGATCGCTCTAAAAAACCAATCCTCCCGTAGGACAGGCGTCTCGCCTGTCCGCCAAGGAGGCTTTTGGGACAAGTTTTCCCATTCTATTGGTAGTGGGGAGAGTTTCAATTCAATCGCGATCGCGGGATTCATTACACCTATTCCATAAATCCAAAAACCCCCCTTTCAAAAGAACAGGACTTATATCATGTCGGTTTGAATGCCCCAAAAAAAAGTCAAGTTCTGCGTAGGACGGGCTTCCGGAAAGTCCTACGGGCGGAGGGGACTTTCCGGAAGCCCGTCCTACGGGAGATTCTAAATTTTTTCTGTGGGTATTTAACCTGACTTGATATTACGCAAATTGCCGTATCGAAGGCTAAATATAGTGTCTGTTGCGCACTGCGCACTACAACCCACATTTCGCACGACAAATGTAGTACAAAAACTACATTTGTCTTTCTCAGCTTCTTAATGCCTCAAAAAAAGCATCCGTATTGAAAATTTTTGTTGAATAACTCCCATTAATCTCAACTTGGT
>JAAHFN010000053.1 GCA_010672965.1 Oscillatoria sp. SIO1A7 | reverse complement strand
ACTGATGCCCGAATAAAGCTCAAGCGACTTTATCCTTCAATTCAATCTTGATAAAGCTTTGTAAAGATTGAATTGGACCCACAATCCTTGTGCATAACTATTCAAAACTACCTTGACAGACTACTAGGCTTTCTGGCAATCCATCATACCATGTTGTTGGTGCTAACATAAATTTCACTTCAACTTGTTAATTTCAGGCTTATTAAGTAAGTCGCTCAGCGACTTTTAGCAGCTTATTAATCTTTTCTAGTCTATCCTGATTGTTCGCATAATACTCTCTAATTTCCTCTAAGCGCCTTTTCGCTTGCTGAACTTGCCCGATTTGAAGCTCTACATTCCCTAAAGCGATCGCAACGTCTGCTACAGAGTCTAAATCTCCTAAGCGGTGAAAAAGCCGTAACGCATCTTATAGCCTAGACTTTTCTAACCGATGAATTCTACGATAAAGGTCAGCAAGATCGAAAAAAGTTAACGCCAACAAAAACGAATTGCCATTGCTTTGCAGCAAAATACGGCATCCTTCTAAAATTTGAATCGCTTTAGAGCAAAAGCCTCGCATCAAGAGTGACTTGCCTAATTTATAAAATATAATTGAAAACGGACTATCTTTTCTAGATTTCATTATTTAATAGTCTTTTTCATGAAGCGCTTCCAAAAAGATGAAAGCCAGTCAGCTAAGTAATGACTGGCAGCGCCTAATTCAATTCCTACAAATACGGCTAATAGTTCTAAATGCTTTTCCAAAAACAGCCATTGAGACCAATTAATCAATCCTTGCATTAAAGTCGGCTTTGAGGTCAAGGCTTGAAGTGCTGATGCCAATACTAATGTCACGCTAATCCAAGCAGCCAGATAAACCACTCGCAAAACCGTACCGATTACAGGTCCATGAGAAAGAAGCGATCGATGTCGAATGCTCTTTTGGTATGGGAGCCATATAAATTTGAGCCATCCCCAACGCTTGAATTGCACCGAGTGAATGTCTAAATCTGGCCCAAACATGAAGCCGCCGAACAAATACCCTCCAGAAATCAAAAATACTGAAATAGGCGACCGAGTTACTATGCAAGCACCGATCGCAATCGCCGGTAGCCCAATAATAGTTATTTTATCATGGACTCGTCCAGAAGGCATTAGGCAACTCCTTATTTAAAATCTCTGCAAAACAAAGCCCGCTCTATTTTGTAGCGACGTTGAATCCAACCATCCCTTAGCTGCTTGTAAAACAGCTCCGTAGAGCACTCAAACGAAAACTGGATCTAAAGAGTCCTTAATCCAGTTTTCGTTTGAGTGCGCTTCTTTATGACATTTCTCACAAAGCGGAAAGACGTGAGCGCCGGGTACTTCCCTCCCAGCGATCGCGCCGTTTTTATCGGCGTAAAGAGCATGATGAGTTTGTGACGCCTCGTTCTCACAAAGCACGCATTTGTGCCCAGTCATTTCCTTGGCAAGCGCTGAAATTTCAGGCCAATTTTCTGAGTACCGAGTGGCGTACTCATTCTGAGAATAATGCTTGTCGTATCCGTTTTTTTGCGGACTCAAAAGGTCTGGCACTTTTTTTGCCCTCGCTAGTAAAAGTTTCAGGTAAAGCTTCTCCGATTGCGGCAGTCATAGTTAGCTTTTCTCCTTGCGCTTGCAAATCTTCAACTGCTTGCTTTACTTTTTGAAGATCCGCTTCCTCTCGCTCCGCCCGCTCTACCAAAGGAATTAGCCTTCCTAGGCTTTCGCTAATTTTTAGTTCCGGCTGAAACGCATGCAGAGCAATGGTTTTGGCAACTTTTTCTTTTGGCGGAACCTTTAGCGGAACCTCGTCTTCTGGAACCGGAACCTCTCCCGGAGCAAACGGATTGAAATCTGGTGGTGGAGGCAAATCGCCTAATTTGCCCGTACCTCCGGGCAGTCGATAAAAGCAATAAAAACCTTTAGCTATTTCTCGCTCCGCCTCTTGTTGGCGTTGCGCGATCGCTTTGGCAAACGCTCTTTTTTCAATCGTTGTCGCGAGGTATTCATTAGACGCTGGTAGAGCTAAATCTCTTAAAGCAAATAACGAAAGATTTAGAAAGGCATCTTTAGTCGGAAATCCATAAGTAGAAGACTTGACGGACTGCCCCACTAAAACTAAGCATATTTTTGCGCTTCTGCCCATCCTAGTCACATATTGAATAGCCCGGACAACCTGCGGCTTTATGCCTTTTTATGCCGCAACAGATACGGCAGCAGGAGCTTCATCTAATACCCAAATTTCTAAGGGCTTTTCAGGTAAAGGGAGATTATTTATTTTGGCTAGACTTGCCTCAGTAAATCTTTGCTCGGTGCGGCGCTGTACCTCGGCAATGCCGTCGTAAGCATCTGGGTATTCGCGATCGCCATTGTTAATGCGTTGAAATCCTTTGTATTGCGGTTCAAATCCCCAGTCATTGTCAGGAAATTTTGGGTCGATCACGAATACCGAGGCTTCTCCGCCATAATATTCGCTAGCAGCTTGGCAGACGTTGGCGATAAACGTTGATTTGCCGCTGCCAGTGTCGCCAGTAATCAAAAAATGATTGCTGTTCTCTAAACAAGCAATTAAGTCAATTGGGGCAAATTCGATAGTGCTTTTTGCTAAAGATTTTCGAGAGTTTCCTTGTATTCTCGGGTCGCTGACTTCTATTTGAATTAGCTCTTGACATGGGGAAAAAGAAATGGCGCTACAGCCTAAAGACAACGCTATCTCTTCCTCTATTTTTTTTATTTCCGGCCACTTACTCGGATTGCGTGGCTGCACCCAGTAATAGTCTTTTCCTGGCGTTTCTTGATAAGAATTAAAATCGCATATCATGCCTTTGGAGGCAATAAGAAGAATAATTTGCGTTCCAAGCCAATCCATTCTCCCCGGGCCTTTAGGCACTCTTGGAGCATTGGCGGTTTCATAATCTGAAATCAACTCGGCGATCGCGTTTTCGTAAGAGTCTCTAACAGTACATAAAGATTGTTCGACTTCTTTTAGTTTTTCTTGGTAAGCCGCAGCAACAGCTAAAGCTTCTTCGTTTGGGTCTGAACTTCCTAAATATTCTTGTCTATCTGCAAATAGCCAACAACAGCAAGAAGATATTGTCACTAAGCAGGCAGTAAATCGAATAGCCCGCAAAGAAATTTGCGCCTCACCTTTGGTGACTTTGATGCCATAAGACAAAAAAAGCATCAAAAAAAATGCTGATGCTAATATTGCCAAATAATAAGATTTATGGCTTGTTTTTGGCCTTAATTTTAGCTCTAAAGTCATACCGTGATTGCCCAAACAAGTATGGCCAGCTAAAATGCTTTTTCATGCTTTCTCATGTATCTTTTTTCTATTATGACTAAGTAAATGCCTATTTCTACAAAAAAAAGAATAGAGACTAAAGCAATTTTTGAGTAATCAAAAACAAAAGCGATCGCGACAACTAACTCTTTTAAAGCAACCAAAGAAGCCACGATCCCTACTGATGCTACTATAAATTTCATCGTTTGAGTAGCAAATCAAGCTTATTCACCCGCCCTAATAAACTCTGGCAGCAAGCCTGCTAAGTTTACTCCCCTGAAAGTACCTGGCATCGATCTTGAATTCGCTTCAGCTAAATCTGCAACCTTCCTTGCTGCAACTAAAGCAGCTTCTGTTTTGCGCAGCCCCTGTCTTTCAATTTCAAGTCTAGTTTGTGCAGTTTTAGTCTTTGTTCTTTCTGCTTGAAGCCTAGCTTGCGCTTGAGGCAAAAGCTCTTTAGCTGCCTCCACATTAACGTCAGACGCTCTAGATTTTAGTCGCTCTATTCTCCGTTTGTTTTTTAGTTGGTAAATTTGCTGGTTTCTTATGTCTGACTGTATACTTTCTTTTTCAATCTCGTATTGTTGAGCGTCCATTAGCTACCTTCCTAGGAGTTCTACGCAATCAAAAAATTGATCTATTTTTTGATTTAGCTTTGCATTACTTTGCTGTTAGTTTTCAAGAATTCGCAAACATTCAACAGCAGCTTTTCTTCTTGCCTCTTCAGCCTTGACTTTAGATGAAAGCTCTTGTACTTGCGAAGAAAGTCCGTTTCGTTCTAATTTTCCTTGGGCTGTTCCAATAAACCATCCGAGACCCAAAAGAGAAAGGCAAATCATTGCAAATAAAGCGCCTTGAGCTTTGCTTGTTGCCGAATCTGGCTCTTTTAAGGCTGTGCTGCCGCCAACTATTGCTATTGCTGCTGTTGATGCTGGCTCTACTACTATGCCTTTGTCGGCTACTCTTAAGTTTTTCATGGTTTCTAGACACAGCGCAGCTTTTACATTGTGAGAGAAGCTGACTTTGGCAGTACACAATTGCCGAGCCAGCTTTTGTTTAGCATACTCGAATGTGAGTGTAAACAATAGGATTTACCTTTAAATCGCGCAAGTCATTTCTTATTGAGCCTAAAATACAAAAAAATCGCTTCATTTTTTATTTTCTATTTGTTCTAAGATTTCTACTGCTTCTTGAAAGCGATCGCTTGCGAGATATTCAGTGCCAGGAGGGCGGATGGTTTTGGCAGCGCAAAGTTGTCAAGCCAGCCTTTGTATATACGTTGCTGCCATTTGGGCTAATTACCAAAGCATCTTTCTCTTCAACGTTCCATTAATAATGCATTTAGCACACTCGAATGTAAATAGGAGTAACAGAATTTACATCTAAATCGCGCAATTTGTTTTTGATTGAACGCAAAATAGTGGAAAGTCGCTTTATTTTTTGATTTTCTAACTTTTCTAAGATTTTTGTTGTTTCTTGGAAGCGATCGCTCGTGAAGTATTCAGCAATCGCGATTGCTTCCAAAGCTGCTTTTAACTCACTTTTACCGCTGCAAGTCTGGGGACATCTTTTTTTCCCTCTATCACATAATACTCTGCGTCTAACCCACACAGCATAGTAGCAAATAACGGATCCAATTCTTCTATGACTGCTTCTGAAAATTTTCCGTCATTCATTTGCGAGCCAACTTCTCTCGCCACAGCTTTAGCAAAAGAAACCTTGACGTTGTTGGCGGCTTGCTCTACTCTTACTGCCATGCTCCCTGCTAATTTTGACGCTGCCTCTGCTCCTTGTGCTGAAGAATTTACAGGCACTTCTTTGCCAGACGATTTATCTAAAATTTTTTGTGCCACCTGTTGATCTTTGTTCATTGCTGAGTTTCTTCGTAAATTGTGTGCATGGCCGCTTCCCGGCCTCTTTGCTCGATCAAAAACCTAAATTTAGCCATCAGCAAAAGATGCTCTCTGCTATATCCTTTTAAATTGCCTTTTGGCATCAATCCTAGCTCTCTAAGGGCAGCCTTATCTCTCCTAAGTTGGCTGGCATGAATTTCCAGCCATTCGGCTGCCTGAGCATTTGTCATCCAGGCAATTGATTCGGGCAGATGTCGAGGCTGAGGTTTTTTGTCTTGAGTCATTGCAAAGTCATTACTGAAGCGCGAGCTTTTTTTGGCTCGCGTTTGCTTCAATAATGCTATCTTAACGACTTATGATTGACTTTGCTCATTACAAAGTAATTAATATTTGATTACTTTGTAACTATTTTGGAAGCAAATCAAGTATGTGGCTTACCAACTCTGGATTTTCAGGCTCTACCTCTTGAGAAAGCAAATAATAACTCAAAGCTCCGGCCAAAGCACATATTGGCCTTGGAGGGGTCCTGTGACCTTTTGCCGTTGACTGAAAACTATAAGAGCGAAAAGTTATTGGCGAAATTCCCAATGCTTCTGCCGCTTTTTCGACGGGCATTCCCCACGCAAGTTGAAATTCTTTCGGATCTAAAAAAGGCACCTCAAAGTGCCTGTTTTGCGTTATAATCATATTGGTGCAATGTTTTCCAAGACAACACCAAGGGGGCTGTTCGCAATGCCACTGAGGCGGCCCCCTCATATTATTTATACTATGCGCATCTCTACAAAAGCGCAACCAAAGCATACTTCTATAGCATTAGTCGCTAACCATCAAGCACTGCCATCAAAATTCCCGGCACAGCGATCGCGCTAATCTTTCCATTCCCCACAAAATACGGTTTTATTGCCTAAAAGCCTTTCTGGGTAAAGACTTCCATTCCCCACAAAATACGGTTTTATTACCTAAAAACCTTGCTGGGTAGAGACTTTCCGTTCGCCAAAATTTCTCCAATACCGAACAGTGTGGCTTATGCGATCGCGGTCTTGTTACGGTTTGTCGGAACAAACAAGACGGTTAACCGCACCTTGACAGTTGGCTAATTTTGTGCTACACGCACGGCATAAGGCAAATCTGAGGCGAAAAAAGCATCCATAACTTCAAATCTCCCAGCGCAAAACGCCTGCAGCAGACAAAGCTTGTAGCACAGATCTTTTTTTATTAAATTGCAAACAAAAGCGGGGGCAGGAATCGAACCTGCAAAGACTGGCTTATGAGGCTGGCAACCACTGCTTAGCCCCGCTCCAGGAGGCCGCTTACTTTAGGTATCCGTCAGACATCTCTCGCTTATCCTCATCTTCTGCCTCGGGTTCGTTAACAGCGATCGCTGTATGTTGTATAATTTTGCAGATTTTGCCCAAATACATCACTTCAGCGCCTGGGGGCAAGCCTCTTATTTTTTGAGTCGCAGATTGTCCATTAAGTTAATTACTTTTAACTCATTAATATTAAATAAATTAGTATGAGGAATTGGGTAGTATCGAACAAGCCAACAAACTTTTCCTTGACCATCAAAAACATCATAAAGAATGCCAGCTCCCACAAAGCCATTGTCAAAGTTTTCATCATCAATAGACCATCCAACAAAATCTCCTTTGATGGGAATTCGGCATAATGGAGAAATGACCCAGTGCCAAGTGCTGTCATATGCTTCAAGAGCCCTCCAAATAGTGCCAAAATTTTCAAGACTTGAGCGAATAAGCTCTTGCTCGCTCTCAAAATGCCCTTGGATTACTTGCTTTTTAATGCGAGCGATCGTTTCTTGTATCTTAAAATCCCAGTCCACAGAATCTGCATTCTGCTCGGACTCACATATTTCTGCTGGGGACTGTGACTCCAAACTATTCGGAATAGTCTCTAGCATCTTAATGCCGTCATAAATCGCGTGCAAGCAAAACTCGCCTATTCCCAATGCAAAATTTTCAGAAATTTTGCAATCCCAATCAACATCAGGCCAGTCAAGTTCGAGCGACACTGAGCAAGAAACGCCCTCGTACTGAGAATCTAATATGTCTTTTAGCTTTTTAGGAAAGTCACCATAAGAACAAGCCAAAGCAGTCAAAAAACGACTTAAGTCAGGCCAGTTTTTTGTAACGAGATAAGGTTCGAGGCCAGTCTTAGCAAGCTCTTCCGCACTCACATAATCCTGAAGTTTTTCAGGTATCGCATCCTTGAGTGCTGCTTCGTATCCTGCTTTGTATCCCGCTTTATATTCAACTGACGTATTTGGAGGGAGCATAAAAATTTTGCTTAAATAAGGTTGACAGCGATCGCGCATTTAATTTTGACCGCAATCGGTTATATTTCCAATAAATATCGTACTAATTTTTCTTTAAGTATATCATATTCGGGTTTTTCCATATTCGGCAAATAAGGTTCAAACAAGCCAGCCCAAACGATCGCGTCTTGCTTTATCACTTCTTTTTCTTCCGTAGTTCCTTGCTTAGAGTTTATCGACATTAAACACCGAAGAATTTTTTCTTTAATGTCGCGACTTTTGTTATTTACTCCTTCAATTGATGATAACCAGACAATTAGCTCCTTAACAAATATCTCCTTATTAGCAACCAATATTTTTTCTAGAAAGCTTTGCTTGCAGTCCGCGTCAAATTGAATTTTACTGCCTGTCTTTAAAGTCTTTTTTTCTACAAATGTTTGTCCACTATCTGAAAACGCCTGCCCGCTAACGATTGCGATTTCTTTAAGATCGCGATCGTACAACCCGGTCCAAGGAAAGCCTTTTCTTTGACAAAGAGCTGACAGATAAGCAATTATTTTTGGATCGTCAGCATCAATAACCGCTCCGAAATCGCGCTCTGGAAATGGCAGGACTACATCTACATATGCCAAGTTTTTCCAGACTGGATTTGACACAACTGTCGCTTGAATAAAATTGAAAATATACCCTTCTTCAGTTCTTGTGGCAATTTTTAGATCTAAAGGAGGCTTTGAGCTTATTGGCATATCGTTACTTTGGTGTTTGTGTTGAATAAATATCGGCACGGCAACTGAGTCGTTTTGCGGATGCATTTCTAATTGCGCTCGCTTTTCGTTAAACAATTTTACTCTATGCCGGCAATTCTCCCAGCCCAGAAAGTCATTAAACCAAACTATTTTATTTGTTTTTGCAGATATGATTGCTATAGCAATTATGTTTTCGCTATCATCGTGGAATTTTAACATGCGAATAGCTTCTTCTTCAGAGAAGCATTCCCAAAAACCTTCAACTCCATATCGATCGTAAATCGCTATAAAATTAGTTTTGTGCTTTTGCTCTGCTTGCGTACTTACTTCGGCCATTGTCGGATGACTGGCAGCGCCAGGTGCCGAAGTTTGCTCATTTATTGCTGGATGAGCTGCATTGGAATTGGTCGATTTACTTTTCGGTATTTCCATAACGTTTTTGCTAAAAATCGCGCTACTTTTAAGGCTTATCCAATTATAAATCTAGCTTCAGGGCGGCTCCCCAGGGTAAAAAGGAAGCCGCCGCTAAATGGCTTTTTAACCTCTTAAAATAAAATAGCAATTGCCAAAAAAATCTATAAACCCTGATTTGGCTGGCCTTGTCGGAAACCGATCTTGGAATAACCTTGAATAGCAAAGAGCATAAACTTTGCAGGTTTTATCTTCTGTAGCCACGCCGACTTCATTAAGCCAGCCTAGCTGCGTTGCCAGCTCAAATAGTCTTTTGTCTCTTGAATTTAAAACATTGAATGGTAACGCCAACTTCAAGCAAAAGCGACTTGTCAAGCTCGTCATTTTTGCTAATTTGCTTAACGCTAAATTTAGCTCTCTTTTTTCAAAATTTGTAATATAACAATTAAAATTCCAGGCATAAAGCTTAGTTAAAAATATTTCAGACAATTTAGCATTGCTCGGAAATACTAAGTCTTCCCACAACCTCCAAGCGCTACAAAGAAACGCTAAGCACAGTGGATTTTTAGCTAAATCTCTAATTGCTGCTCGATTAGGACGCGCTATTTCTTGTCGCAAGCTATTTGCTAACGCCACTTCTTTATTGAACCATTTGTCAATAAACTGACATATTTTCTCGTGACTAAATGGTAAGATTTTATAAGGATCAAATTTATTTTGTAACTTATTGCTTTTTGCAAGCCAAAAATTAGACTGACAAATCAAAGTTAATGGCCCGCAGCCGATCCAAGAATGTAGCTGCTTTTCTAGCGACTCGAAAACATTTTGGCAGTAATTAACAGGTATTTTAGACATATCCAAAAATAGCCAAACTTGACCTTTAAGAAAAATATTCTTAAATTCATCCTTGATTTTTTTATTTAAATCTACATATCTTGTTACACCGTTTTTTAGCCATGCGTTAAGCAAATGCTCCAAACTTTCGCCTTTTCTCAAAAAATCAAAATCAATAAAAATCGGCAAGTATGCATCAGGTAAATATGTGCGATTCAAAAGAAAAAAAGCCATATGCATAGCTAAAGTAGTCTTACCCGATCCGGGCTCGCCAATTATGGCAATTCTTTTGTCTTTCCGTTTTTTGTCAAGCACACTTGCTAAAAACTGCAAATATTCAATTTCCGACTTTTCTTTAGGCGCGGATTCGCAAAGCAAAAAATCTTGTTGCAAAGCAATTTTGTTTTTTGTTTTTATCTTTTTTTCTTTAAACTTAGTTAGCGATGGAGCAATAAATTGTTCATCTAAGCTAAATAGATCGGCTTCATCTCGCATAAACTGGTTAGTCGTCAATCCTTGCCCTTGTTCTTTTAGCATTTGAGCGCAAACATCGCGCCATTGAAAATTTAAATTTTGACTCATTTTGCTTCCCATGCAATGCAACCTAACCTAATGTACCACTTACTTTGTTTTATGTCAAGGTCACCATCGCACTTAAATTTAATATCAAAAAGTAATTTGCCTTCGCGCTCGCCTAAAATAGAAATACACCATTGGCGATCGCTTTTAAACTATAAATCGCTCGCAATATTCTAGTTTTGCCAGCACCGGATACTCCGACAAGTAGATTAAAATTTGGAGAAAATTCTACGGCTTCAAGTTTCCACCGATACTCTTCATCGTAATACTCTAGTTTTTTAATTTTCATGGTTTAATGAAAATACAGAAAGAAGCAGTAATTCAACCATATTTTTCTTGTTCGATCTAAAAATGATAAGACCCCCTCCAAGTTTTTTCTTAGAGAGGGTCTTGTAGGCGGCCGGCCTTTGGACATCAACCCGATTTGGGTAAATTAACCCTTGCGGGTACTCCCCTTGCAGGAATCGAACCTGCCAAAACAGCTTTCCGCCGTTTATCACTACTAGCCTGAGCGTGTCAGCTTTCGCTTGCGGCTCTTACGCCGTAAAATCACCAGAGTTTAAGGGGAAGGGGAGGTTTTACTCAATGCTCGGCTTACCTCTTGCCGCAGAGAGATTCTGGTATATCTCACAACCATCCTTATTATAGATCGGCTGTAGGGTCAGTGTCAAGCCATATAACAAATCATCAGGGTCGTATCCCTGGATTATCACTGCCTCACAGAAGCGTATATACTCTATATCCAGATCGATAAGCCAGCGAAAGCTAACCGCTTCACTGGGCCTCGTTGACAGCCCTAGAGCTTGTTGCATTCAATTTGAGCTTGGGCTTGAAAACTAGCGTATCCAGTCGGGTAGAAGAAGCTGGCTCTATTACTCTTCCTGCCAAGCTGCTCGGCGACATTATTTCCCGATTGCCTTCGGGAGAAATTACTTTAAACGATTCTAAAAGAGAGCGAGTTACTTTGACCTGTCAGTCAGGTAGCTATCAAATGCAAGGTCTTAACTCAGAAGAATTCCCCGAACTGCCACAAGTCGAAAAAGCTAAAGCGATAGAGCTGAGTGCCGAAGCATTGCTGGAGGGCTTACGAGGTTCTCTGTTTGCCGCCAGCAACGACGAAAGCAAGCAAGTGCTAGTTGGAATTCGTTTAACCGTGCGCTCGGAATCTATAGAATTTGCTGCCACTGACGGGCATCGCTTGGCTGTGGTAGAGACGATTAATGAGAAAGAAATAGATACGGAAGAATTGCAAGTTACCGTTCCTGCTAAAGCTTTGCGGGAATTGGAACGAACTATCGCATCGGTAAAAACGGAAAAAGACCAGCCTCTAATGGTTAAGGCTTACCTCGAACCGGAGCAGGTGGTTTTTGAGTTGGGCGATCGCCGCTTAACTAGCCGCACCCTAGAAGGCCGATATCCCGACTATCGCTTATTGATTCCCGAGAGCTTCAAGCTTTTGGTCAGCGTCCAACGCCGCGAACTAATAGGTGCCTTAGAGCGGATTGCTATTTTGGCCAATCAGAAAAGCCGAGAAAGCGACTTAGTTAAATTTAGTATCGATAGCGAGGCTCAAATTCTTTCGCTATCTGTTGAGGCTCAAGATGTTGGCAGCGGACGAGAGTCTATCCAAGCCCAGATTGCTGGCGATAGTCTAGAGATAGCTTTTAGCGTCAAATACGCGATGGATTCCTTGAAGAACATCCCTACTGAGAACGTTACGATTAAAATTAATTCGGCAACTACGCCAGTAATTTTGGTTCCATTAGGCGGCAGCAATATGATTCATTTATTGATGCCGATGCACCTTAAAAATTAACAATAAAAAAAACACCAGCAGGCCAGGGCGGTGGTTTTAAAATTTATCTTTTTCTATTGGGTTGCCGCATTCGCGATCGCTAACTTAACTGCTGCCAGAATTGGGGCGGGATGTGGAGGGTGCGATCGCAAATCTACATAAAGTCACTAGGATCGTCGTCAGGATGTCTTGCTGCCCATATCTTTTCTTCGTTGTTATCCTCGAAATAACCTGAAATCCCACATTCTATACATCCTCCTGGTGGCAGATCTGCACCGATTCCGTCAAGGTAATCCTCCAGCTCATTTTGATTTTACCAATGCACTTCATTGGGAATCCAAGATTTTTTTGCCCCGCAGTATGGGCAGTCGAATTTATTAATCATTTTTTGTTTAATTAGTTACCTTTGCGTCACTTCTCTTCTTGCTCTTTTTTGGGCGTTATTCGTTTTCTTTCCAGACCGGGCCATCTTCCTCATGGTCTGGGTTGGTTAGGAAAGCAGGCATTTTTGCAAACGCCTCGTCGAAGCTTTTCGCCAACCCTTCGCGGTCATCCACAGTCCACTTAAAGCCTGATTCGGTTGGCTCAATTTTGGCGAATAAGTATCCATCTCGGAACGTGCCGGAAAAAAATAGTGATGTAGCCTTGCAGCGATCGCCTTTGCAGTAGCCGGTAAAACTTATTGCATTATCGGGCTCTCCAGCATTAAACAAAACTCTTTTCCATCCGCATTTTAGAGGTAACATTGGTTTAAATTAGTAGTATTGCTTGCTATTTCGTCTGCTGCTTGCCTAATTCCTTTAGTAATGTTTACCAATGCTTCGTCAGCATTTCCCCATTTACTTATTGGCCTCCCGTCTCTCGGCAAAGCCTGAAGTTTGTGCAACGGGGTTTCTTTTATGTCATCAACAGGCTTTGAGAAAATTGGCACTACCTTAATTTTTCCCAAATCGCTTTGTTGCATTATCTGGTTAAATCGATCGTCCCAAAAGTTAGATGAAGCCAAAAGCCCCGGGCTTACTAACAACAAGACAATGCGAACGCTATCGATAAAGTTAAAACCTTCGCTCTGAATATCGAATTTGCCCAATATAACTATTCTCTTGGTTCGCCGCATCAATGCTAAATGTGTTTACAGCTTTTGCAGAATTTTCAAACTGTCTGGTGCATAAATAATAATTGTTTCCATTGTTTAAGGCTTTTAAGTTAGGGATAAAGCTTGTCTGTTGACGGGCAATTGTAGCCCGCCATTTGCTGTAATTCTTGTTGGCTAAACGTCACTTTATGCCAATAGAGCGGCTTGCTTAAGCTCTTTTTTGCTGACTATATCTGGCAATAAGTCCAAGGAGTTCACCGGGTCATCTTTGTAACTAGACAAAGTATCTAAATCGGTTGCATAACCATATTCGTCATCATCATCGTCTAGCTTTTCTATAATTTCTACAAATTTTGGCCATAATGGGTGTTTTTCGTGGGTCACTTTTGATTGCTTGATTGTTTTAAGAATAGACACCCCCTGGAGGGCTAATTTGCGGTGATACTGAAACAAGACAATTGCTTCCTGGTTCCCCTCTAAAGCTTGTAGCGCAAAATGTATTAATGCGACTCCTATCGCCCCTCCAGCTTGTTTTAAGTTTTTCATATGCTCCCGAATTGCTTTGCGAATAGCAGATTTGGAGCTAGCGTCGCCTGTTATTTTGTCTAACTCGTCGCTGTATTTTACGCAAAAGTCAAAAATGTTGTTCGGCATTTTTTAAGCCTCAGTTTGTGTGTTTTTGCAGGCAGGTAAGTGTAGGCAGATGCCCACCGGTTTGCTGTTAGCCAAAGCTTGTAAGGCTTATTTGCTATTTGCTTGTGTTGATTACAAAATATTGTTAGCTTTCTTCTTTGACCTCTACAGTTATTGTGCGCGTGTTAATTTCTGTCGTCACATTCATTGCTTAATTTCTCTTTGTAGCGTCCTGTCAAATAGCAGACAGAAAAATGTCCTCTGGTTAAATCTATTGGCTAAATTTTTTGCGTAGCTTGCATTGATTTAGCACTTTTATGAAATGCTGGCCGATTATTTTCGCTTTATAAGACCAAAGTATCATCGCCTTGCATAAATTCATCGAATTCTTGTAAAGATTGAGATTGAAAAGGAACTTTTTCTGGCGATTTTGACAAAACTAAAGTATCATCACTTTGCATGAATCTATCGAATTCCTGGAAAGATTGAGAAGAAACTTTTTCTAGCGATTTTTTTGAATTTGAGTTTTGCTCTGCCATTTTTTCTTGATGTTAGTTTTAGCAATTCCTGTGGCCGTTTTGTTTCGCGCAGGCCGAAAACAAATCAGCCAAATCTTTATCTTGGTCTGTCTTGTAATGCGATAACTTTTGCCCGAGCCTCTTCCCAACTCCAGCCCCATTCTTGGGCGAGAGCAACGATCGCACCGCCGAGCCAATAGTGTGTTTCGTCGGATTTTAGCTGCTTGGTAACTTCTTCTATAGCTGCGAGCAGTTCTTTTTCCGTTTTGTATTCTTTGGCGGGCTTCAATTGTGCTAAGTTCATTTGTTCTATCCTTGTAGCTGTTTGTTTGCTGTCTATTTAATTCCAAAATTGAGTGATTGATTTTTTAAACCTACATTTTCGTAGTAGGCTGCTATTGCTTTTTGCCGAGCATCTTCGGGTTGGGCTCGAAGAGCTTTGACGGCAGCGGTCAGAGAAAAAAGATAAGCGTTCCACTTAAAAGCAAGATTTTCTGCTCGCTTCCTTTGAGATTCGTTCACCCTTAACATTTTCCTTGGGCGACCCCGACGCTTGTTGCGCTCTTTGTATTGTTCTATGACGCCTTCTTTTAAAAGCAGATTTACGGCTTTGCAAAGAACGGGGTGGGATAGCTTAAATATTGGTTGCAATTCTTCCAGATCTTTCTTTAGTTCTGTGCTGTAAGAATCTTTCCAAATGAGACGGGATGCGATCTAAGCGATCGCGAGCCGTTTTTCAAGGTGAATTCTGGGCGAATTTTTTAGAGAATCTTCTATCAACTCTAATTCGGTTTTGCTGGCAGGTTTTAATTGTTTAATTGTTGCCATGATTGTTTCAATTGTAGCATTTGCTTTGGGCGGGCAATTTGTAGGTAAGGTGCCCGCCATTTACTGAATTTCTTATTAGTTGACCGTCACCTGTCCGGTAGCGATCGCAACTTCCCGAGGGGTCATATCCCGAACGAAGTCAGGCAGATTAGTAAACCCGCGATCGCCGTCCCGCCACAAGTTCCGACCATCGCTGTTAAAAACGAATCCGGGAGGTACTTTGGCGCGGGCTGCTTCCCACTCTTGTGCGGTGCAGGTGGACTCGCCTATATCGTCAGTGGCAGTCTGCTTTTCTTTCCAAAGGTCGATTAGCGCCTGGGCTGCTTGGAAGTATGTCTCAAACCGCCGCTTGAAGGGCGGGCAAAACCCAGGGAGAGCCGCCCATTGTTCGCGATCGCTTCGCCAGAAACATCCCAAGCGAGATCCTCCGATGAATAGCTCCCAGCGATTGCCCCCCGATTTTTCCCAAGTTAGCCCGGGATTGTCGGATTGCAATTGGTCCATTTCAACGCTAACGAATGGCTGGGGTTGTAGGGTAAAGTCCGCCGGTTTGGGCGATCGCCTTTGTTGCTGCTGAGGTTGAAGCTGTAGGGCGGGGGTAGATGGCTGGATGCCTTTAGCAATCCACTTGTCCGATTGCTGGAGTTGGGCGGCCTGTTCGGTTTGCTGTAGCTTGGGCAAGCCGAACTCAGCAGCGATAATAGCCCACTCCTTGGGTGATATCGACCTTTTAAGCTGGTAGATTTTTTCCCAAAAAAGGGTACGGGCAATGTGCAAACTTTCCAAGGTCTCGTCGCAACCCGATGGGGGTTTGCCTTGGATTTCAAACCCAGGCACTCCCCGCAATGCCAGTCGCAGGGCCAAGTTGTAGCGATTGTTTTTATTATTTTTTTGCTCGTATGCCGGAGTGTTGTCGGATACGCTACCGTCTGGATTGACAAAACCAGTGTATTGCTTGCCCCCTTCTTTTTGTAAAAAGAATTGGCAGGGCAACTCGCCATAAGTGACCGTTACCGTAGCAGCGCGATCGACCAGTTCGTCAATTGCTGTTGCCGGTTGTTTTGCCGTTTTGGCCGCGATTGGCATCCGCTCTTCCCCGGTCTGCGCTGCTGGCTTTGGAGTTGCTGGTTGGGTAACTTGGGCGATCGCTATTTGCGGCTCGCGTGGGGCTGGTGTCGGGGCGATCGCTATTTGGGGTTGCGGGGCTGGTTTGCTCGGGAGAGTTGGCCAGCTAGCCGTGCCTACCGGCTTCACTTTATTGCTGGAATTGGATTTTTCAGGAATTGCAGCTAGCACTGCTGCGGTATAAGGCAATTCGGTTTCAGAGCCCACTTTGACCGGCGAGCGTTCCAGATTTGAAACAATATAGGGATCTTTGGCTTGGTGGATGTTAGCTATCAGCCAGCGGTCAGCCGCATCTACTACTACGAACCGGGCGCGGCGATTTGTTTTTAGGTCTTTCGTCTCTCCGCCGGTTTGCTGAAAGTTCCAAGTGACCTGTACGCGATCGCCCTGTAGTGTTGGCTCGGTATCGACCGCTAGCAGGGCGGAAGAGCGATCGCATATAATAGGTGCAACTTCACAATAAACAACATTTTTGTTATTACCAACGCCAGGTGTAGGCGCGATCGGCTGCGCGTCTTCTACATCTGGTGTTTTATTTTTTCCGGCTCTATATCTGGCGTTTGAGTGACTGTAGCATTTTTACTAGCTGTCTGCTCTTGCAGCAACTTAATTAGCTGGTGTTGGCGCAGCTTAGAGTATCCGTGCAAGCCTCGCTCTTTGCACAGTTTTTTGAGCTGCGAGACTCTCAATTTATATAAGTCTGGTTCGGCAGATGCTTCGGTCGGTTCGGTATTGAGGCGATCGCTTTTACCAAAAATCGCTTGTAGCGCGGACTTGCGCTCAAGTTCGGCCACTTGAGCTAAACGCTTGTTGAGCGAAGGAAATGTAGGTTCGCTTTTTAGTTTGTTGAGTGCTACCGCAGAGCGATCGGTCTTTGCTGGGGCGGAGCTTTGGGGGTTTTGGGCTGCGTTTTTAGGAATTAGCCATTCTGTTGGACAATTCTCCTCGCCTGTTGTTTTTGCAACTATCAAAGAGACCTTGGTGCCTAAGTCTTCCGTGGCGAGGACCTGTACTATTGGCTGGTAGCTTAGCCGAATCGTATCTCCAGCTTTTATTTGGCTTGGGGTTTCGATGTGGGTCCAAATGTTGGATTTTTGCCCAACTTCAATACTAGGCCACTCGCACGTTTGCGTGCGGGGTTGCGTTTCGCATATCATAGTTATTAAGCCTTCTCGGAGGTGTGGGCCCCGTCACTAGCGTTAGGTCGCCAAACTTACGCGCCGGTGATGGGGTTTTTGCTGTCTATATTTTCATTATACACTCCTATATTGATTTTTCAACCCCTTGGCAAAAAAAATTTTGCAATCTATGCTGCATATATTAGAACGCAACAAGTAACGCAGAGGTCCACAATGATGCAATATAGTAGAGGAGAAAACCCAAATAGCCAAGAACAGCTACGTCCCAGGCAAACTGACTGGGGGGAGCCTAAAAAGAAACGCAACCTCACCGTTACAGACACAGGCTGGAACGGAATGGATGGAGTTGTGTCTGCATTAGGCTGTCGTTCGGTTAGCGATTTTATAGAAATGGTTAGCAGGGGCCGTATATCCTGCAAGGTCGCTAGAGGGACTAAGTAATAATGTCTATACAAGAAAATACACCAGCTTTATTGCTTGTAAAGCTTATTTAAGCCAGCTTATGTCTGGCACCAATTGAAGCGACTGCAACTAACAAGCAAGAAAATTGCAACATGATAGCGGACTGGCAACCCGGGCGAGACTATTTCAATTAACACCACCTATGTGCCCGATGTCGATCTAACGATCGGTTCCTTTAACAAAAACCAGTTGCCAATTTTTACGAGCGAAATATGGATTTCAACATCAGTCAGTGCCTCAATCCAGATTGCCTTCACCAAAATCCGCCGCAAACCAAATTTTGTCAGCGCTGCGGTTCAAGGCTGCTATTGGGCGATCGCTATCGAGCTGTCGGGTTGCTAGGCCAGGGCGGATTCGGTCGCACTTGGAAGGCGATCGACCTGCATCGCCTAGATAGTCCCTGCGTTATCAAGCAATTTTTGCCTTTGCAGCAAGGCTCAGGGGCCGTCAAGAAAGCAACGCAACTTTTTAGGCAAGAGGCAATGCGGTTGCGCGACTTGGGCAAGCACCCACAAATACCAGACTTGCTGGCCTTTGTGGGGCAAGAAGAGAAACTTTACCTAGTACAGGAGTTTATTGAGGGGAAAACTTTGCGCCAAGAAGTGGAAAAAGGCGGCCGGTTTAGCGAGGATCGGGTTAGAAAAGTTTTGGCCGACTTGCTGCCGGTACTGGATTTTATCCACCAGCACCAGGTCATCCACCGGGATATCAAGCCGGACAATATAATGCGATCGCCCTCCGGTTCTTTGTTTTTGATTGATTTTGGCGTATCCAAGCAAACCAGTGCTAGCATTCTTTCTCAAATCGGCACGGTTACGGGTACTCCCGGCTATGCTCCTATGGAACAAGTCCGGGGAATCGTCTATCCTTCTAGCGACCTTTATAGCTTGGGCGTAACCTGCATCCGCTTGCTGACTGGGTGTCTGCCAATAGAAAAAAATGGTTCTTTAGCAGACGAGCTGTTCGATCATAGAAGATTGCGCTGGGTTTGGCGCGAGCAGTTGCAAAACCAGAGTCAAACAATTAGTGCGATCTTAGATGCCGCTCTTGACAAGCTGCTGCAAGATTTGCCGGAAGCTCGCTACCAAAATGCGTCGGAAGTGATGGCAGATTTAGAAAGGGATGGACAAACACAAAAAGTCGGGGAGTTAAAAGGTTCGGATAAGCCCGCTAAAGAAGAGAAGCTGCTCGCTGTTGCCAAAAAGCTGCAGAGCAATCTCCAAGAAAAAGAAAAAGCGATCGCCGAGCTGAAAAAAACGTCTAAGAATACGGGAGATGCAGCTTCGGGATTTGCAAGGCTGTTTTAAACAAAAAGAATCCGATCTAGAAGTAGAAAAAAATCGGCGGCAGGATCTAGAAGACAGGATAAAGCTAGGAAAAAGCCAGCAATTGGATGTAGAAAAATATATCGCTTCTTTGGAAGAAGAAGTTGAAAAGCTAAAAGATAAAAATCGAAAAGAACAAATAACGGAGCGAAAAATTTTTACTGGTTCTATAGAAGGCTCTCGGGGCATTGACTATAATCGCTTGCTAAGTCTGTTAGCCAATGGCGAATGGAAAAAAGCCGATGCGGAAACGGCGAGGCTAATGCTGGCAGTTCTGAGAAAGCGGGAGTGGTGGCAAGTTAGCAAGGATGATGTGGCGTGGTTTCCTTGTAAAGATATAAGCACTATAGACCGCCTGTGGTCGTTCTATTCTGAGGATCGTTTTGGCTTGTTGATTCAGAAAAAAATTTATGAAAGCTTAAAAGGCTCCAACAGTTACGACAGAAATGCATGGGAAGTTTTTGGCGATCGCGTCGGATGGCGCGACAAAAACGATTGGTTGTATTACGAGGATCTTACTTTTTCCACAAAAGCGCCCAGAGGACATTTGCCATCTACCGTCCTTTATGGCTCAATCGTCGAAGGAATTCCTGAACTGTTTTCTAGTCTTGTCGAGACTGTTGCCGTGCGCGGACTGACCAACGTTGGCTGGCCTATGGCAGGGCTGTTTGCTCGCATCAAGGATTGTGAACTTTAGGCAAGTCTTTGGCCTGACTCTCCCGCCTTCATTTTCCTGCCTTTGTAACGCGGCAAGCTATGAAAAGTTGCTTCAAAATAAAAGTTTATGATGTATATATTGAAAGCTAGACAATTTTCCCGTACTATAGCGATCGCAGTCCAACAAGTCGATCGTTATGACAAATTGGGAAGAAATGCTCAAAGACATAGCCCCCGGTATGTTGGAGGGGGATTTCCACATCAAGCGAGCCTTTGCCTTTTTTTGAGCTAGGGCATCTAAGCAATAATTAGCGGTCCTTAAGAGGATAGAATTACAGCAAGAGATAAAAGACTATGGCAACGAGTGAAAAGGCCCGCCGCGCTCCAGTTACGATCGGCTCTATTGCAATCGAAGGTTTTCAATTACCCGACGGCAGTTATCGGATGAGTCAGGCGCAGGCAGCCGAAGCCATCGGATTGGGGCGTCAGAACGTGTCAGATTTTTTGCGCTCAAAAGCCCTCAAATCTTTACTGGGTGAGGGTTATACGAGTCAGATTTCTTTGCGCGAAAACGTGGAAATCGAACCGGATGAGGGGCAGGTTCGAGGAGGTAGCCGATTCGTGTCCGTTCCGTTGGAAGTCGTTACCGCTTACTGGCAGTGGCAATCCCACAGAGGCAACAAGCGAGCTTTGGCTTTGTGCATGGCCCTGTCGCTAGAAACCTTAGAGCGTCGGTTTGATGAGGCTTTTGGCGTTTCGAGAACTGAAAGCGATCGCGACGCTCGACTAGCGCAAAGACTCCAAGAAATGGAGGCCAACTATGCGAAGCTGGAAGAAGCCTATCGGGTAGAAGACGCCATCCGCTGGGAAAATGAAGAGTTGAGAAGGCAGCTAGAGGCCCACGACATTACTCCATTTGAAGATTGGCCGAGATGAAGGCTGACCGAGTTCTGGATAAATGGCGACGATAAAGGAAACTGCTATGAAACTAAAATGCTTGTCAAGCTCGGGCTCAGTCGGCTCCGGTTCATTCGTTTCAGGCTCAGTCGGATCGGGCCCCCTATTTTTAGAGTGCAAAATGCGCACCAAGCCTTATATATGGTGTTATGCTCGATAATTTGCGTAAATTTCAAAATAAGAGTTTATGATGTGACTTTGGCAGCGCTGGCCCTCTTTTTACTTTAAAACCCCCGGTTTGCAAAGTATTCAGCAAATCGGGGAATCTTTTTACGCAGGAAAGTCATGCCTTTTAAAGAAGGCCAGCCCGTCGATTCTCGCATATGCGCTCGTCTGGAGAAAAATAATGAGAAATAGGATAGATGCTGTGCTTAGATCGGCATTATGTCTGGCAGCTTGCACTTACGCAGTACCAGCGATCGCCCAAGTCGTGCCGGACGGGACATTACCCGTTAACTCTACAGTCGTGCCCAATGGCAATAGCTTCGTTATCGAGGGGGGGACTACTGCGGGAGCAAACTTATTTCATAGTTTCAGGGAGTTTTCCCTCCCGACAGGCAGCGAAGCCTGGTTTAATAATGCCGTTAATATTGAGAACATTCTCAGCCGCGTTACCGGCGGAGGTATTTCCAATATAGATGGCTTAATTCGTGCCAATGGGGGAGCAAATCTATTTTTAATCAATCCCAGGGGCATAGTTTTCGGTCCTAACGCCAGACTGAATATCGGCGGTTCGTTTTTTGCCAGTAGCGCCGAGAGTGTTGTCTTTGAAAACGGGATTGCATTCAGCGCTAGCAATCCAGAAGCATCTCCCTTGCTAACGATAAATGTCCCGTTGGGATTGCAATGGGGAAATAATCCCCAGCCAGTAGTGGTAAGCGGTTCGAGTTTAGCAGTAGAACCGGGAAAAAATCTGACCGTTGCTGCAGGAACGGTTAATCTCGATGGCGCGAGCTTGCTAGCTCCGGGTGGAGGAGTAGAACTATCCTCGGTAGCACCAGAGGGTCAATTGCCCCTAGGAAATTCATCATCTTTTTCCCGCTCCGCTCTGGGAGGAGACATTCAGCTAGAGAATGCGCAAGTAGATGCGACCTCAGCTACGGGAGGAACAATTGCGGTCAATGCAGGGAACTTGAGCTTAAGGGCTAGTACCCTGAGCGCAGGCTTGACTGCGGGGGGAAGCGACCCGAGTATCAATGGGGGAGGTATAGCAATTAATGTTGCCGGACAAACGAGTTTGAACGATCGGAGTCTGATTGCCAATGACGTGCAAGCTGGGGCAACTGGGAATGGGGGAAATATAGAGCTAACGACGGGAAACCTAGAACTTAGCGGGGGTTCGAGAATTCAAACCGTCACTAACTCTACGGGCTCGTCGGGAGAGATTGTTGTGAATGCCAATGGTGTCATAAATATCTCTGGCTTTACTGAGGATGGCTTATTCAGCGGAATTCTGTCGCGAGCTGCTACTCCTAACAGTGGAACTGGGGGAAATATTACCGTTAACAATCCCCAAAATCTGCTCAATCTATCCAATCGTGGCTTTATCGGTGCAGTTACCAATAGTAACAATAATGGTGGCGGCATAGAAATCAATGTCAACAACTTAAGCCTAGAGGCAGGGGGACAAATAGTCACGGCAACCACAAACCTAGGCAATGCGGGTAACATTCTCATCAATGCTACTGAAAGCGTCCGCATATCCGGGGAAAGTCGAGATTTCGTTCCCAATCCATTTCTCGATTTAGCCACATTCGACCTCAATATCCTAGAATTTAGCACCGATGCCAATCCGAATATAGCCGAATCTGGTCCGGGGGGGATTCCTCATGTTTCTGTGGAGCGCACCCCCACAGAAATTATCAGCGGCACGACCGTATTAGGTGGTGCAGAAGATAGGGTAGATTATTATTCCTTCAGCGTCACGGCCGGTGGCAGCCGAGCGATTCTAGATATTGATGAAGGGTTTAGCGAGACAGAAGGCAGCTTCGATACCAAAATCTTCCTTTACAATCTGGGGACGGGAGAGTTAATAAATGTTAACGATGACTCTGAAGCTACAGAAGGTGGGGGAGGAAGTATAGAGGTATTTGACACCTTGAGTACGGACTCGTTAATAGATACCACTTTGGAGGAGGCAGGATTCTATGTACTGGGAGTGGCGGCTTTCCCCTCAGACGGTGAGAACAATCAATTGGTAGAGGGTAGCAGTCCTCAAGTAGGGGATACTTATACCCTCCAAGCCTCAATAGAAAATAAGGGAAATGAAGGGGTTGCAATTCCGGTGGATCCTTTCAATCCTGAGAATTTCAACCCAAATGTAGAGGCAAGGAGCGGTCTGTTCTCGGAATCATCCGCTGTAGGGAACGGAGGCAGTCTGACGATTAATACCCGAGAACTGCTCGTGGAAGGCGGAGGCCGAATTTCGACAGATAACTCAGATCTGGGTATCGGGGGAGAGATTGCCATCAATGCCCCTGTTATAGAATTGAGGAACTCAGCTTTGGTTAGCAGTACAACCCGTGGCAGTGGTGATTCGGGAAATATCGCGCTCGATACCGAACGACTAACTCACAGCAATGGTGGTACCATTTCTACGAATACATTCGGCTCGGGCAATGCGGGTATAATTCGTATTGCCGCTGCCGAATCGATAGTCATAACAAATACAGGCATTGAAGCAGCGAGTGGCAGGAGTAGTATTCGTAGCTCGGTCAGTGAGGAGGCAAGGGGCAATGGAGGCACCATCGAGATTGAAACTCCTCTCTTGCGCTTAATCGATGCCGGTCAGATACTGGCTTCAACGAGTGGAGATGGTAATGGAGGAGAAATTAATATCCAGGCAGGCTCGGTTGAAGTCATTGGTGAAATAAATCCTTTTCCGAGTGGGATCTTAGGAGAGTCCCAAGGTAATGCTACCGGAGAGGCCGGCAGTATTAATATTGTGACCGATCGCCTGCGAATCCTAGATGGAGGGCAAATATCTGTTGGGACCAGAACGAGCGGTAATTCAGGTACAATTACAGTGCGTGCTTCCGAGTCAGTGGAGGTGATTGGGACTTCAGATTCGCTGACTAGCAGCGGTTTGTTTGTTGCCCCCCAGCCCGGAAGCACGGGTGACGGGGGGAATTTAACGATTGAAACCGAGCGCTTGAGAATTGCCGATGGGGGTACTGTCAATGCTTCTACCCTAGGAGCTGGGAATGGGGGGAATATATCGATTCAAGCTACAGAAGTAGAAGCGAGCAGTGCTGCTGTCGATTTTTTAGGATTGATTAGCGGTTTGACGGTATCTGTAGGTGAAGGGGGAACGGGCAATGGTGGAAATATAACGATAGATGCAGAACGCTTGCGGGTGGTAAATGGAGGACAAGTGCGTGCAACTAGCTTGGGAAATGGGAATGCTGGAGATATTATCCTCCGGGTTGACGAAATTGAGGTTACTGGGATTTCTGATGATGGCGAGTTTGTCAGTAGCATTTCCGCTCTAAGCGAGACGGATTTTGCCGCAGGCTCCATCGACATTAAAGCCGATCGCCTCCAGGTAAGCGATCGCGGAGAAATTACAGTCAGCAGTACGGGCGCTGGAGATGCAGGCAACCTCAATATTGCTGCCGATAGATTAGATTTAGATAGAGGGGGTCGCTTGAGTTCGGAAGTGCAAGCGGGTTCCCAAGGCAATATTAATTTGAGTACCGATAGCTTGCAATTGCGTCGGGGCAGCATTACTACTAATGCCTCCGAAACGGCAACGGGGGGGAACATTAAGATCGACAGCGAAACGGTAGCTCTGATTCAAAATAGCCAGATTACTGCCGATGCCATTCAAGGGGCGGGCGGCAACATTTCAGTTAGCACCGAGGGCATTTTTGTTTCTCCTAATAGCAGCATTACGGCTAGTTCTCAATTTGGGGTTGACGGTATTGTGGAAATTAATAACCCCGATACTGATTCTAGTCAAGGGTTAGTAGAGTTGTCCCAAGCTCCGGTAGATACCAAGACTCGCATTGTCACCGGCTGCGCTTCTGCTCTGGATAATTCCTTTATAGTAACCGGACGCGGAGGCATACCGCCGAATCCAGAGGAGCAACTAATAGGCGATCGCCCTTGGACAGACTTGCGCGACTTATCGAGATTTCGGGGTGAAGTTAGCAAAAACACTTCCCCAGAACCTGTAGGCTCCGTTGAAGTAGTTGAAGGGGCGATCGTCGAAGCCAATAGCTGGCGAACTAACGCTCGCGGAGAAATAGAATTAGTGGCGGTAGTGGAAGCGAGCCATCCTGCAGTTAGCTCTTTGCCCCCAAAATGCCAGGGCTAGCAATTGGATGCGGTTCAAAACGATCCTTCCTTGGATATATAGCAGTACAAAGACAGCTTAGGACAACGGTTTCGTAGGGGGGTAGGGGCGAACGGCCGGAAAGCCCCTACAATTGTCCGTTCCCTGAGTCCGTAGTGCTATATAGGCGATATAGGCTAAGGTAGAGGTTGGAAGAAGTTGGGAGAAGTTGGGCGATCGCTCCGCTCCTTTGAGAATCGGTAGAGGTATGGTGGAGGGAAGGACCAGCTATTGCCCAGCCCATCGATTCTCGCATATGCGCTCGTCTGGAGAAAAATAATGAAAAATAGGATAGATGCTGCGCTTAGATCGGCATTATGTCTGGCAGCTTGCACTTACGCAGTACCAGCGATCGCCCAAGTCGTGCCGGACGGGACATTACCCGTTAACTCTACAGTCGCGCCCAACGGCAATAGCTTCGTTATCGAGGGGGGGACGACTGCGGGAGCAAACTTATTTCATAGTTTCAGGGAGTTTTCCCTCCCGACAGGCAGCGAAGCCTGGTTTAATAATGCCGTTAATATTGAGAACATTCTCAGCCGCGTTACTGGCGGAAACATATCCAACATAGATGGCTTAATTCGTGCCAATGGGGGAGCAAATCTATTTTTAATCAATCCCAGGGGCATAGTTTTCGGTCCTAACGCCAGCTTAAATATCGGCGGTTCCTTCTTAGGCAGTAGCGCTAACAGCATCTTATTCGAGAACGGCCTAGAATATAACGCCGCCGCACCTTCTTCTCAACCGCTTTTATCGATAAACGTTCCCATAGGCTTGCAATATGGAAACAATGCCGGGAGGATTCGGGTAGAGGGCACTGGCCACAATTTGAGTGTTGATTTTCCCAGTTTTGTTGCCCTGCCCGTGCGCGACGCACGTCCTTCGGGACTGCAAGTGCCAGCAGAACGAACCTTAGCCTTAGTGGGAGGAGGCATAGAGATCGCCGGTGGCAACCTCACGGCAGCAGGGGGACGTATAGAACTAGGTAGCGTGGCATCAGAAGGAATAGTCTCCCTAACGCCGACAGGGGATGGTTTGACTCTGGGATACGAGGAAATATCGGAATTTGGCAATATTAATTTGACGGGAGCCTCTTCCCTAGAAGTAAGCGGCGAAGGGGGCGGCAATATACAACTCCTTGGCCGAGAAATATCGATCGCGGATAGCTCGACTATTCTAGCGAGTACCTTGGGCGATCGGGATGGAGGAACGGCGAGCATCCGAGGAACCGAATCAGTCGAAGTGGTTTCGACCGATCTGCCAACAGTTGAAACCTTTACCGCACGTTTATTCTTACAAGTAGAACCCGGTGCCACGGGAAATGGAGGCGACTTAACGATCTCGACGGGCTTGTTGCGAATCGATAGTGCAGAGGTAATTGTCAATACCCTTGGGCAAGGTAATGCCGGTAATATCGCTATCCGCGCCGCAGATGTGGTAATGACTAACGATGCTAGTTTAGATGCTACCGTCGATACGGGAGCGATCGGTAATGGCGGCCTAGTCGATATCCAAGCCGATCGCCTTCAACTGAGTCAGGGTTCGCAAATTGCTTCGGGAGTCATAGGTGTCGGTCGAGGAGGTTCGGTGGTGGTGCGAGCCAACACCATCGATGCTAGCGGAGAACGATCGGATGGCTTGGAGACTAGCGGTTTATATACCGCTACCGTTCCTGGCGGAGTTGGCAATGCTGGAGATATCACTGTGGATGCCGAGCGGGTGCGACTCGCAGGCGGAGCGCAATTTTTTGCAGGCACCTTTGGGGAAGGAAATGCGGGGAATATTACCGTTCGCGCTGGGGAAATTGAAGTTATCGGGGAGTCCGTGCAAGAGGGTTTTTCCTCCAGTATTTTAACAGCAGCGACACGCGGAACTCTGGATGTAACCTTTTTAGCGGATGTTGGAGAACTCAGTGGAGCTGGCGGCAATATGACCATCGTTGCCGAAACCATAAAGTTGCGCGACGGAGGAAGCATATCAGCTAGTACCAATGGCCCGTCAGATGCGGGGGATATCTCTATTTCGGCTGGAGAGATTGAAATTAGCGGCGTTTCTCCAACAGAATCATCGAGCCGTATCTCTAGTAGCGTTGGCTCGGATGCAATTGGAAATGGTAGCAATATTGCCCTGGATGTCGATCGCCTGTCCGTGCTAGAGGGAGGTAGGATTACTGCCAGTACGCGGGGAACTGGAAATGCCGGTAGTATTAGCGTGCAAGCGGATACAATTGAACTGTCAGGACTGTCGCCTCTAGATGCTACGGTAGCTAGCACTATAACTGCCAGTTCTGAAACTGAGGGGGCTGCAGGCTCGGTGAATTTGGTCGGCAATCTTGTTGCTGTCGAGGGGGGTGCGACGATCGCCGTCAGCGGCACTGGAAGCGGAAATGCCGGTAACTTAAATATCACAACAGATCGATTGAGTTTGGATAGGGGGGGTAGCCTCAGTGCGGAGGTGTTCTCGGGCGATCGCGGCAATATTACCCTCAATACAGATAGTATAGAACTGCGCCGGGAGAGTAGCATTACCACCGATGCCAGTAATGAGGCAACGGGAGGCAATATAGGAGTCAATACAGAAACCTTAACTCTCATAAATAATAGCCGAATTACTGCTAATGCCATTCAAGGTGCAGGGGGCAATATTTCCGTTAGCACCGAGGGCATTTTTGTTTCTCCCGATAGCAGCATCGCGGCCAGTTCTCAATTTGGGTTTGACGGTATTGTGGAAATTAATAACCCCGATACCGATTCTACAAGCGGGCTAGTAGAGTTGTCCCAAGCTCCCGTAGATGCCAGCGATCGCATTGTCACCGGCTGTGCTTCTGCTCTGGATAATTCCTTTATCGTAACTGGACGCGGAGGCATACCGCCGAATCCAGAGGAGCAACTAATAAGCGATCGCTCTTGGACAGACTTGCGCGACTTGTCTAGATTTCGGGGTGAAGTTAGCAAGAATACTTTCCCAGAACCTGTAGGCTCCGTTGAAGTAGTTGAAGGGGCGATCGTCGAAGCCAATAGCTGGCGAACTAACGCTCGCGGAGAAATAGAATTAGTGGCGGTAGTGGAAGCGAGCCATCCTGCAGTTAGCTCTTTGCCCCCAAAATGCCAGGGCTCGGAATTGGATGTCTTCTAAAACGATCCTTGGATATATAGGCGATATAGGCTAAGGTAGAGGTTGGAAGAAGTTGGGAGAAGTTGGGCGATCGCTCCGCTACTTTGAGAATCGGTAGAGGTATGGTCGAGGGAACTTTGAACCTAAAAAGCCCAGCCCGTCGATTCTCGCCCGACGATAATCTGGAGAAAAATAATGAGAGATAGGATAGATGCTGCGATTAAAACAGCATTATGTCTGGCAGCTTGCACTTACGCAGTACCAGCGATCGCCCAAGTCGTACCGGACGGCACATTACCCGTTAACTCGCTAGTCGCGCCCAACGGCAATAGCTTCGTTATCGAGGGGGGGACTACTGCGGGAGCAAACTTATTTCATAGTTTCAGGGAGTTTTCCCTCCCGACAGGCAGCGAAGCCTTGTTTAATAATGCTGCTAGTATCGAGAATATTTTCGCCCGAGTTACAGGAGGAAACATCTCCAACATTGAAGGCTCGATAAGAGCGATCGGCAACAGCAATCTGTTTTTGCTCAATCCCAATGGTATTGTCTTCGGAGCTAACGCCAGTTTAAATATCGGCGGTTCGTTTGTGGGAACGACCGGCAACAGCATTGTTTTTGAAAATGGAGTGGAATTTAGCGCCAGTTCTACCGAAGACCAACAACCCTTGTTGACTGTGAACGTACCCATAGGCTTGCAATTTGGCGGAGGAAACGGAGATATTACCCTGTCCGGCTCCGGACACCGCTTAGAGATTTCTTCGACCGCCCCCTTCGATAGCTCGTCACTTTCTTCAGGTTTGGCAGTAGCTCCGGGTCGTACTATAGCCCTAATCGGCAATAACATTACCGCAGACGGCGGAGTAATAAGAGCGCCTGGGGGTCGGGTAGAGTTAGCCGCAGTAGAACGGGGACGGGTTTTGTTTTCCCTGGCAGATTCCCGATTTGCTTACGATCGCGCAAGCCAATTCGGCAATTTGGATTTCGATCGCCAAAGTTTAGTCGATGTTAGCGGTTTCCCTAGCGGCAGCATTAGTTTACAGGGGGGCAATATTGCGTTCGAGAACCAGTCGATAATTCTGTCGCAAAACGCGGCAGCGGCTGCCAGTGGTTCCATAACAATTAATGCCAGGGAAGCTTTGGCGTCGGGACTCAGCGGCCTGGGAGGATTTATCGGCAGCGAAACCCTGGGGCTCGGAGAGAGCGGCGATATAACAGTAGTAGCCCCCCGCATATCCCTTCGCAACGGCGCATCGATTTTCACGCGCAGTTTTGGTGCGGCAAACAGCGGCAGTATCGCTGTCACATCGCAAGATATAGCCATAGCAAATACCTACCCCCTAGATCCACGAATTCTGGGCGGAATAAGCACCAATACTTTCGGATTGGGCGATGCTTCTGATATCCGCATAGATAGCGATCGCCTGAGCGTAGCCGAAGGTAGCACTATTAGTAGTGGCTCTTTTGGCTTGGGCAATGCCGGTAATCTAGATATAGATGCATCTAGAAGTATAGAAATCGCCGGACAAAGCTCGATGTCTTTTTCCCCTAGTATTATCGGTTCGACGACATTCAACCGGGGCAATGTGGGCTCGACTTCAATCCGAACCGAGCGGTTGCGAGTTAGCTCCGGAGGAAGTTTGGGTTCCGCGACTCTGGCTGCGGGGGATACCGGGACAACTACAGTTGTTGCCACTTCCATTGAGGTTACTGGCACTGGTATCAACGGAGAGGCATCGGGGATTACCAGTTCTGCAGCCTTGTTGCCCCTTGGCTTTCAACAAATATTTAGTTTGCCCCCCGAACCCTCCGGTCGTGCCGGTGCCCTTGTTATAGATGCCGATACTCTGAAGATTTCCGATCGCGGTCTTGTGGGGGTATTTCACGAAGGGACGGGAGATGCGGGGGATTTTACTCTGAGGGCGGATACTGTCCTACTCGATCGCGGGGGCATTCTTACCGCCGAGACGGTCTCCGGTCAAGGAGGCAATCTGGCGATCGAGACAAGCAGTATCCAACTACGTCGCGGCAGCCAAATTACAGTGGAATCCTTCGATATAGGAGATGGGGGCAACCTAACTCTCGATTCTGGGACTCTAGCTCTTCTGGAGGATAGCGAGATTAGAGCCAATGCCGTACAAGGCTCGGGGGGCAATATCCAAATCTTTACCGACGGTATTTTTCAGTCTGCCAATAGTGCCATAACTGCCAGTTCCCGATTCGGCATTGATGGCATTGTTAGCATTAATACTCCGGAAGCAGATGCTACTTTGCAATTAGTGGAACTGCCAGAAAACTTGTTAGATGCTAGCAGTCAACTACAGTCTGGTTGCGCTACTACAATCCAAGCAAATTCCTTTATCGTCACCGGGCGCGGAGGCGTGCCGCCGAATCCAGAGGAGCAACTAATAGGCGATCGCCCTTGGGCAGACTTGCGCGATTTATCGAGATTTCGGGGTGAAGTTAGCAAAAACACCTCCCCAGAACCTGTAGGCTCCGTTCAAGTAGTTGAAGGGGCGATCGTCGAAGCCAATAGCTGGCGGGTTAACCAGGAGGGAGAAATAGAATTAGTGGCGGTGGTGGAAGCGAGCCATCCGGCAGTTAGCTCTTTGCCCCCAAAATGCCAGGGCAGCAAATTGAATGTGGTCCAAAGTCAGCCCTCAGTCCCGCTTAGCAAACCCTAACTATAGCAGTAAGCGGTCAGCTATCAGCAGTCAGCTTGAGCGCCAAAGCCTTGCCACGTTCGAGCTATTGGCACTTTGATTCCTGTCCGCTCCCGAGCGTCGGTAATGCTATATCTGTAATTAATTAGATAAAAGATCGATCGCCTCAACAAACGGGCCTCTAGCTCAATGGTAGTCCTTAATTTAAAACTTAAAACTCATTCCTTAAAACTTTCGGAATTCTCCAGGCGCTATGCCGAATGCTCAATGCCCCATGCTCTCTGGCCTCTGCTCCATTTCTGCCCTCAATTAACTGGTGTATCATAACCATTGGCATAATTTCCAATCGTTAGGAGAAAAAATAATGGACCTGAAAAAAATGCTCCTTGGGGCGGGCGTGGCTGCTGTTGGCGGCATTGGCGTTAAGATGGCCGTCGATTACTTCCGCAACCGGGGGGAAGAAGAAGCTCCCGAAGGGGACCTAAATGACGATGCCGCTGCTGAGGAAGCTGCTGCTGCTGCTGCAGAACAGGTGGCATCCTTCTCGGCACCTGAGGAAGCCATTCAATATGTCAATGTAGAACCCGATTCCGTTCAAGGCTTCCTGGATAATTGCTTTGGCGCTCCCGGTCGTTACGTTCCCAATCGTTCGAAAGTCTTTGACTACCAGGACAGCCAATATATGGTGATTTGGGCTTACGACAACGAGAAGGAAAAAAACCAAATGTTGGCTTTTCTCTACACCGATGAAGGTCGCAAAATGGTCGCTAGCGTTGGCTATACAGGGGATGCCACTGACTACAATATCAGTCTAGAAGATACGCCGATGGCCATCGAAGTGGAAAGCACTGGCGAGCAAATCACCTCCGGTCAAGGCTCGACGGACGGAACAGGTGAAGTTGATTTTGTTCTAGCAGGGGCTTAAGTTGCAATAATCATTTAGTTAAAATTGCAATAATCATTTAGTTAAAATATGAGTCTATAGAGGTGGGTTTATTCTTTTAAACCTGCCTTTATTTTTTCCCTAGAGATGGCAGAGATGGGGGCATGGGCATCGGGGACATGGGGACATGGGGACATGGGGACCGGGAGACCCTACGCCCCGGAGGGCTGACTAATAGATAAAAGTTATCAGATTTAGAACCAATAAAATTGCTAAGAGCAATCCATTGATGAGAAAATCCCTTTGATGCTCTTTGACTTTTTGGCTTAAAACCAGACTTCCTTGTTTGAGTAGGTATTGTTTGAGAAAAACCGGGAGGCGATCGTAGTAGGGCTTGTACCTGACAGCATTAATTCCCAGTTGGATAGAGCTGTAGAGACTAAAGCCCAACAAGACGAGACGAAAAATACTGTAAAAGTTGATGGCAAACATTAAATTATATAGCAGTAACGATTAAGGTTTCGACAGAATCAAAACGTGCCTTTTGCGTAAAATGGCAAGATGCTGACTGCTGACTGCTGACTGCTTGCTATAAATTGCTTAAAATATATTTTACGGCAATGGTCAGGATAGCCGCTATAATACTGCCGATTAAAGTTATTCTGACTATGCGATTGTATTTTTTTATTTGGATGTCGGCTTCTTTTTGGCTGGTTTCCAGGAATTGGTGGGAAATAGATTCGAGCATAGGGCTAATCAGAGGAATTCTAGGGATATCGCTCTTTACATTATTTGCAGAAATATCTTGAGAGTTCTTCGGGGCATTTCTCTGGGCAGGCTTCGGGGCAGGGGGTAGCTCTTCTAGGGGCGGTGCTTCGGCAGTGGGAAAACTGTCCTTGTTTTGTTTCAGTTCATAAGTGAGGGTGGAGACGACAGCGGCGATGACAGCTACATCGTCGATTAAACCTACGACGGGAATTAGATCTGGCATTGCATCCCAGGGAGAGATTAAATAGACTAGGGCAGCGATCGCCAAAATTTTAGAAGTGCGAGCGGTATTTGGATCGCGGATAGTCTTGGCTAGGGTCTGAATCTTCGGCCAGATCTCTTTAATCGGACCTCGATTCATCCCCGGTAATTCCTTATCAATCTTTTGGACATCCTCCAGTTTCGCCTCAGTCTGAAACCGCCGAAAGACATCCATAATCTTTTTGCGATCGATTTCCTTTAATTTAGCTTGCAGATTTGGCATCTCCAAATCCGCGAGTTCTTTTTCAAACCGGCGGCGCGCTCTTTTGAGAATTGTCTCTTCCTGGGAAGCCGGCTCCTTTTCTGCCAATTCCGGCTGGCTAGCTCCAGTCGCTATTTTTTCCCGAGCTATGCGATCGCCCCTATCTTGACTCTCGGCAGCCTCCGCCTCCGTGGCTTTTTTTTGAAATCGCTTTAGCAATCTGTCCTTGATGCCCATAATAGATATTCCTTATAGCAGTAAGCAGTCATGCGATCGGCAGTCAGCACAAGCCTTGCCGTTACTAGCAAGGAGCGAGATTTGAATTGTCCGTTCCCTGAGTGCGTAGTGCTATATAATAATGCGTCTCCCACACTTCCCACCCTCCCCACACCTCCCACACTTCGTAGGCGTAGCCGCCCCGAAGGGGCTTGGCGGCTTCCCACACTTCCCACACTCCCCACACCTCCCACTCTCCCCACTCTCCCCTAAAGCCGGAGCAAGAGTTCCAATTCTTTGGGAGTCAGATAGCGCCACTGTCCGGGTTCGAGTCCTTCCAAGCTAAAACAAGCGATCGCCACCCGCACTAGGCGCAAGGTCGGAAATCCCACCGCCGCCGTCATCCGTCTGACCTGACGATTTTTGCCCTCAGTTAGAGTCATCTCCAGCCACGCCGTCGGCACTGTCTTGCGAAAGCGCACCGGCGGATCGCGGGGGGGCAATGCTGGCTCCGCTGGCAATAGCTTTACTTTAGCTGGCTTAGTACGATAATTTTTAATCGTCACTCCTTCTCGAAGGGATGCGATCGCCTCCTCGTCGGGAATGCGTTCCACCTGCACCCAGTAAGTGCGCGGATGGCTGAACTTCGGATCGCAGAGGCGGTGCTGCACCCGACCGTTATCCGTTAGCAGCATCAATCCCTCGCTATCTTTGTCCAAACGACCGACCGGATAAACCGACGGTACGGCAATGTAGTCCTTGAGAGTAGGATTTGGCGGATCTTGGCCAAATTGGCTCAGTACGTTGTAAGGTTTATGAAATAAAAGGTATTGATAAGGCACGGTTCAATTTAAATAGACTGCCACATTCTCCACATATCCCAACGACCCCCGCCATCGAGCCGCAAAGCGCTTCTGCTAAAATAAAAACAAAAGAACTGGCAAAATCCCACCACAAATGTTTTGGAAACGCGGCTTAGGCGCGATCGCCATTTTACTAGGGCTCTGGCTGAGCTTCGACTTGCTCAGCACCATCGCCGTCGAAAGTCTCTGGTTTAACCATCTGGGTTACTCCGGCTCTTTTTGGTTGCGATCGCTCGCCCGAGCCGGACTTCTCTCAGTCACTGTCGGAATTAGCGGCGGCTTTCTACTGCTGAATTTGCTTTTGGCCGATCGCCTCAAGTATCCCCAGAAGCCCATACCGCAGCCGACCAATCCAGGCCAAAGGCCATCCTCTACTTCGGGAAGCAGGTCCGCTTCGGCCTCGGTCACCCCCTTATTCACCCGTCCCCTGGGTCTGGGCTTATTATTGCCCCTGGCATTGGGATTGGGACTGTTGATCGGTATAATGGTGCTTTACTACGGTCGAATATCCATCGAATATTGGGGGGTGAAGGGCGAACTAATGCCCATGTTTCCCAACGTGCCAGAGGCGCTGACTTTTGAATCTGGATGGAAATTGTTATTGGGATTTTCTGCCCAGAAATGGCAAGTGCTGGTATTGTTGGGAGTCGCCGTCAGTACCGCGATCGCTCCCCAAATTCTCTATGCGATCGCAGTCGGTCTCAGCCTTAGTTTTGCCCTAGTCATCTCCGGCCATTGGGCGAAAATATTACAATTTTTTCAGCCCACTGCTTTCGGCATCGCCGACCCGGTTTTCACTCAGGACATCGGCTTCTATATTTTTAAGCTGCCAATCTTCGAGTTGCTAGAATTTTGGTTGAGCGGTTTATTCCTATACGCCTTCATCTCAGTAGCCCTCGTATATTTTGTTTCCGGCAACAGTCTCAGTGAAGGGAAATTTCCCGGCTTCTCTCGGTGGCAGCGCCGTCACGTTCAAACCCTAGGTAGCGGCTTAATGCTCCTAGTTAGTCTCGGTTACTGGCTATCCTGTTATAGATTGCTATATTCCTCCCGGGGCTTCACCTACGGAGCCAGCTTTACCGACATCAGCGCCCTCCTGCCCGCCTATATCATACTCAGTTTGACCGGAGGAGCAGTCGCTATTGTTTTGTTGGCGCGGCTCTTTATTTCTTCCGTCAAATTGCCAAAATGGAAAAGGAAAGGCAGCCAGCTTCCCTATCAAAACCTAAAACGCCTGCCGAACTTGCCAAACCTGCCACATCTAGATACTTCCCACCTCCCGGCTCTGAGAACTCTACTGATATTTTATCTATTCGTAATGTGGTTGGCTGGCTTAGTCTTGCCCGTCGGCGTGCAGCGTTTAATAGTTTTACCCAACGAACTAGAGCGCGAGACTCCCTACATCGAGCGCAGCATCAGTTTCACCCGCGCCGCTTTTGGCTTAAACAACATAGAAGCTCAAAGCTTTGCTCCCGAAGGAGAGCTTTCCTCCCGGGAAATCGAAAAAAATGACCTTACGATTAGAAACATTCGTCTTTGGGATAGCCGTCCCCTGCTGCAAACTAATCGGGAGCTACAGCAAATTCGCCCTTATTATAAATTTCCCGACGCCGATATCGATCGCTACACTCTCAAAAAAGAAGCAGCTTCCCCCGGCGAGCCCCAGGCAGAACAACAACAAGTTTTTATAGCAGCGCGGGAGCTAGACTACGCATCTGTTTTCCCAGAAGCAAAGACCTGGATCAACGAACATTTCGTCTATACCCACGGCTATGGCTTTACTCTCTCTCCGGTCAATACGGCCGGTCCTGGGGGTTTGCCGGACTACTTTGTCAAAGATATTAACGTTGATGCTAAAGGCAGCAGCGCCTTGGGAATTTCCAGCGAACGCATTCGCTCTAGCATTCCAATTGCCAATCCCCGCATTTATTACGGCGAAATTTCCGATACTTATTTAATGGCACCGAGCAAAGTGCAGGAGCTGGACTATCCCAGAGGCGAAGACAATGCCTACAATCATTATGACGGTAGCGGTGGAGTTTTGGTCGGCAACTGGTGGCGGCGATTGGTCTTTGCCAGCTATCTCAGAAACTGGCAGATGCTGTTTACTAGGAACTTCACGCCAGAGACGAAGGTGCTATTTCACCGCAATATAACAGAGCGCCTAAAAACTATTGCTCCTTTCCTAAAGTACGACAGCAACCCCTACCTCGTCGTCGCCAATACTCGTTTATATAATGACTTGCAAGAGGAAGACCGGCAAAAGGAACCAAGTTATTTGTACTGGATGATAGATGCTTATACTACAAGCGATCGCTATCCTTATTCCGACCCGGGCAAACAAAACTTTAACTACATCCGCAACTCGGTCAAAGTAGTTATCGACGCCTTCAATGGTTCCGTTGATTTTTATGTAGCCAATCCCCAAGACCCAATTATCCAAAGCTGGGAAGCTATTTTCCCGCGAATGTTCCAACCCTTGGACGCCATGCCAGTGACCCTGCGCACTCACATCCGCTATCCCGTCGATTTGTTCGCCATCCAATCCCAAAGGTTGCTCACCTACCACATGACAGATCCCCAGGTTTTCTACAATCGAGAAGACCAATGGCAGGTTCCCAGGGAAATCTATCGCTCGGAACAGAAAAGTATGGAACCGTACTATCTGATTCTGAAACTGCCCGACGAAGAAAAAGAAGAATTTATCTTGCTTCTCCCCTTTACTCCAACTCGTCGCAACAACCTCATCGGTTGGCTGGCCGGCCGTTCCGATGGCGATCGCTATGGGAAACTGCTTCTTTATCAATTTCCCAAACAGGAGCTTATCTACGGTCCCGATCAAGTCGAAGCGCGCATTAACCAAGACCCGGTTATTTCCCAACAGATTTCCCTTTGGAACCAGGAAGGGTCGCGAGCGATTCAGGGAAATCTTTTAGTCATTCCCATCGAACAGTCTCTCCTATATGTCGAACCTCTTTATATAGAAGCGGAGCAAAATAGCCTTCCTACTCTAGCTAGAGTTATTCTCGTCAATGAAAATCGCATCGTTATGGCAGAGAATCTCAACTCGGCCATCAAAAAGCTCTTCGGGCCAGAAAAAAAATTCACTCCCTTTACTGCACCCATTCTGAGACCTTTTGATAGTCTGTAGGGAATTGGAATGGGGGCATGGAGCATGGGGCATTGGGCATTGGAAGAGGGAAAAGTGAAAAGTGAAAAGTTAAGAAAACCAAACCAATTATTCACTATTCACTATTCACTATTCAATCTTTATGTCCCCAGGTCCCCAGGTCTCCATGCCCCAGGTCCCCAGGTCTCCATGCCCCATGCCCCATGCCCCATGCCCCATGCCCAATTCCCCCCATTCCCAATTCCCCATGAAAGATGTCGAAAATAAAATACAGCATATGATGAGCGTCCTATCCGATCGCCTCGATTTGCTCTCGGACGATAATTTGGAATTTATTAGGGCCACCTTAGAACCCCTCTATCAGGACGTTCGCGTTTTCCAGGCAATTGAAGAAGCAGAAAATAATTTCAATCCTGGAGATACCTTGACTCGCGATGAAGCCATAGAGTATCTACTCTATATGTAATTTGTATGTAAAATATGTATTGTCTGTAATTTATTCTAATTAATTAAAGATATACCGTGCATTTAGAAGTGCGCTACAGCAGACCCTTTCTGGTTGACCTCCAGCATTTAGACCGGGCTGGCTACGAGCGGATCTATGAATTTGTCTTTTTTGAGTTCGACCAGCTCGATCGCCTCGAAGATCTGCCGTCCCTCAAACAGCTTGGCGCTAGTCCCTTGTTTTATCGATTTAACATAGATGATTTTCTAGTGGCTATAGAGGTGACTGGCCATTTTGTTAAATTTCTGCGCATCATTCCCCCGCCTCCAATTGAGCAAAGCGATTGGACAGGCGAATAATTTGTCATACATTGCGTATAACATATGCGCAATGTATGACATAGGCACTGAATAGTTTGGGGCGATAGTCTAGCCCGCAGTCTCTAGCATCTATAAAATGTTGGTGAACTTGCGATGGAATATTTCGTATGGATGCGACTGCAGGACTGTGGCAACGTTATCAAGACTGGCTATATTACCACGAAGGGCTTGGTTTCTATGTGGATATCAGCCGGATGGAATTCGATGATGATTTTGAGGCGCGTTTGCGGCCCAAGTTCGAGAAGGCTTTCCAAGATATGGCAGCCCTAGAGAAAGGAGCGATCGCCAATCCCGATGAAGATCGTATGGTCGGTCACTATTGGTTGCGAAACCCGGATTTATCGCCAACGCCAGAGATTAAAGAACGCATCATCGACACCCTAGAGGCGATCGAATCTTTTGTCCAACAAGTGCATTCGGGAGCCATTCATCCGCCTCATGCCCCAAAATTCACAGATGTCCTATCTATTGGCATCGGCGGCTCGGCTCTGGGACCTCAGTTTGTCGCTCAAGCCCTCAGCCCGGAAACCCCGCCCCTGACCGTTCACTTTATCGACAACACCGACCCCGCTGGTATAGATCGCATCTTAAATGTCGAAAGCGCTGACTCCTCCCTAAGAGAACGACTGGCAACTACCTTAGTATTGGTTATTTCTAAGTCAGGAGGAACCCCCGATACCCGCAATGGGATGCTCGAAGTCCAAGAGGCTTTTAGCAATGAAGGTCTGAACTTTCCCCAGCACGCCGTTGCTATCACCGGCTCTGACAGCAAGCTGGACAAAAAAGCAAAATCCGAAGGGTGGTTGGCAAGCTTCCCGATGGAAGACTGGGTGGGAGGACGAACCTCGGAAATGTCAGCAGTGGGTCTGCTGCCCGCCGCCTTAGGGGGAATTGCGATTCGAGAAATGCTTGCTGGCGCCAAGGAGATGGACGAGCAAACCCGCAAGCCAGACCTCAAAACCAATCCAGCAGCTTTAATGGCTCTTGCTTGGTATTTTGCCGGCAACGGTCGCGGCGAAAAAGATATGGTAGTGCTGCCGTATAAAGATAGTCTCTTGCTTTTCAGCCGCTATCTACAACAATTGGTGATGGAGTCTCTGGGCAAAGAAAAGGACTTAGATGGCAATATTGTTTCTCAAGGGATTGCTGTTTACGGCAACAAAGGCTCTACCGACCAGCATGCCTACGTTCAGCAACTGCGCGAAGGTGTTGCCAATTTCTTCGTCACTTTTATAGAAGTCTTGCAGGATCGCTCCGGCGCTTCTCCAGAAGTAGAACCGGGGGCGACATCTGGGGACTATCTTTGTGGCTTTTTGTTGGGAACTCGCCAGGCTTTGTATGAAAAAGGACGCTATTCAATTACCGTCACTGTTCCCGAAGTCAATCCCCGCACCGTTGGCGCTTTGATTGCCCTATACGATCGCGTTGTCGGACTTTATGCTTCCCTGATCAATATTAATGCCTATCATCAACCGGGGGTAGAAGCTGGCAAAAAAGCAGCGGCTAGCATACTGGATCTGCAAAAACGAATTTTGCAAGTTCTCGAAGCAGAAGGTGCCCCTCTATCCTTGGAGGCGCTAGCCCAGAAAGCTGTAGTCAGCGATCGCATAGAGACGGTTTACCAAATTTTGCGCCATCTGGCTGCTAATAATCGGGGTGTAGTTTTGGAAGGAAATTTAGCCGAACCTGCCAGCTTGACAGTAAAATTGGCTTAACAAGCCTCTATGTAAGGTTAAGGTGCTAAGGGATTTCCAAATAAATATTTATCCCTCGCTTCCCCGTAGGACCCGATCGGCGAAAAGTCTCTGCACTCCGGACAGGCGGGACGCCCGTCCTACGAATTGGATAATTTATTTCTTGGAATTCCCTGAAAGGCGCAGGAGTGTAGGGGCGTAGGCGGAGCCTGCCCGCAAGGGCATATGGCATTCGCCCTCGGGAGGGTCGATCGCACATAGCAGCAAGCTGATTTTCCGCGCTTGTGCCCAACAGCAGGGGCGAATGCCATATGCCCTCCCGGCGGGCAGGCTCCGCCTACGCCCCGTAAGGCCGATCGCTGACTGCCGTTCGCGCAGCGTATCCATAGGAGAATCGCTGACCGCTTGACCGCTGAGAGCTGACCGCTGACGCACATAGCAGCAAGCTGATTTTCCGCGCTTGTGCCCAACAGCAGGGGCGAATGCCATATGCCCTCCCGGCGGGCAGGCTCCGCCTACGCCCCGTAAGGCCGATCGCTGACTGCCGTTCGCGCAGCGTATCCATAGGAGAATCGCTGACCGCTTGACCGCTGAGAGCTGACCGCTGACCGCTATAGCGTTTCTCAAATTGATGTGAGGTTGCCACCGGCGTTGCATCCCAAAAAGGCAAGTTCCCGTTGTGAGCTAAGAGATTGTCGCTCGTGATGCTGTCGCCCCTACGTTTCGTGTATTACACTTATTTGACAATACTTAGGACATTTTTTTCATGGCAACGGTAGAATGCGGGTTTCAGACTCTCATATTACCCCAATCGCCAACGGTAGAATGCGGGTTTCAGCCGTTCCCCTAAAAACTGTCCGGACTATTGATTTGAGAAACGCTATAACTGCTGACCGCTTGACCGCTGACCGCTGACCGCTGAGTGCTGACCGCTAACTGCTGACCGCTAACTGCTGACTGCTAACCGCTAACCGCTAAAAAAGGGAGAAACTAACAATGCCGACATATTATTATGACAGCGATCGCAAGTGGTGGGAGCAACAATGGCTGGATTTACTCAGCTCCTATCGCTTTAAAAAAAGATTGGAAAGAGGGCGCTACTATGCTGCCGATGGCAACGTCCTGAGTATCGACTTTGACGGGCAAAAGGTAGTCTCCAAAGTACGAGGTACGGCCTCCGAACCCTACGAGCAAACTTTATGGCTCGACCCTTTTACCGATGAAGATTGGGGCTATGCAATTGAAACCATGTCCGAGCGGGCGATTTTCTCGGCCAAGCTGCTGGCGGGGGAAATGCCTGAAAACATTGAAGATGTATTTGCTCCCAACGGCCTGAGATTATTTCCCTTCACCCTGTCGGATATTCATTCCCGTTGCTCCTGCCCCGATAAAGCAAATCCTTGCAAGCATATTGCGGCGGTCTATTATCTGTTGGGCGATCGCTTTAGCGAAGACCCATTTTTATTATTTCAATTGCGCGGTCGCACTAAGGAGCAAATTATCGCTGCTTTGCGCGAAAAGCGCGGCATCGATCCGAGCGGCGAAACCGATAAGGAAAAAAGCACCGAGTCTCTCCCCCAGAAAAATAGAGATCCTATAAATATTAGCAATTTCTGGAAATATAGCCAGCAATTAGAATCCGGTCTAGCCGTGATAGCTCCGCCCCCAAGCAGCGAAACAGTATTGGAGGTTCTCGGACCGATTGGCTCCGTGGTAGTTATGGAATATTTGGACGATCTTTATAAGAAGGCTAGCCAACAAGCAGTGATAGCAGGATTGAATCGAGAAGGGTAAATTATATTAAATCAGGTTAATTACCCATAAATACCGTAGGGGTTCCCCGTGCCCGCCCCGGCCGCCCCGGTTGGTCTGGGGCGGGCACGGGGACCCCTACAAACTGTGACTGTTTAACCGGATTTGATATAATTTATCAAAAGGCAAGAAGGCAAGAAAGCAAGAAACCCGGGTTTTTGAAAAACCCGGGTTTCTGAGAATTAGCGTGTTTCTGAGAATTAGCGCGATCGCCTATTCGCCCATTGTGCTAGGATATAGCGGTTCTCAAATTGATGTGAGGAGTCTGGGGCGAAGCATCCCACGACAGGGGTTGTCGTTCGGAGCGCGCGAGATTGTCTTGGGGATGCTGTCGCCCCTAAGCCCCCAACCCGATAGTTCATTATAATTTGAGAAACGCTATAAGCAAAAATTTTAATTCCTTTCGATTCTATGAGCCGCCGCTACCTCTACCTGCATGGATTTGCCTCTAGTCCTCAGTCGGGAAAAGCCCAATATTTGCGCGATCGCTTTGCCGAAATTTCCCTCGACCTGACTATCCCCGACCTAAATCAAGGCGACTTCGGCCATCTCACTTTCACTCGTCAATTGCAACAAGTAGAGAGAATAATTAATTCCGCAACAACGCCGGTTACTTTAATCGGTTCTAGCTTTGGCGGTCTGGCCTCCGTTTGGCTAGCTCAGCGCAACCCCGCCGTCCAGCGATTGGCTTTGCTCGCCCCCGCCTTTCAATTTCTCTCTCATTGGTTGCCTTTGGTCGGGGAAGCCAAAATGCAGGAATGGCAGACAGAGGGATATCTGCCGGTTTATCACTATGGCGAAAAGCGTTCAATTCCCCTGCACTATCAATTTTTACTCGATATGCAGCAGTATTGCGACGAAGAATTGCAGCGCAATCTTCCCACCCTCATCCTGCACGGTCGAGAAGATTTGGTTATCCCCATTCAGTCCAGCCGCGACTTTGCCGCCACTCGCCCTTGGGTTAAACTAATAGAACTCGACGGCGACCATTCCCTAAGCACCGCCCTGCCGGAAATCTGGCAACCAATTAAGGAAAAGGTTTTGAGGTATTAATTTGAATATTTAAGGGCAGAAAGTTTTTTTTAACAATTCGCCATTTTCTCGTAGGTTGGGTTGAAGGAAGTGAAACCCAACGTCTTTGTTGGGTTTCACTTCCTTCAACCCAACCTACAAATCAAGACATTTTTGATTTGTAGGTTTGTATTTTTTTTTGGGCTAAGTTTTTTTCAAAAAACGGGTTTCTCATATAGCTTTTCGGAAATTGTATAGCACTAAGCAAACAAATTAGGACATTTATAAATGCTCCAACTTAGTCAGATTATACTTTTGACTTTTGACTTGTGACTTTTGACTTGCGCGTAGCGCTATAACGTAATGGGATATTGCATCCCCCAGGCACCTCACATCAATTTGAGAAAAGCTATAATCAAACAGCGAGAATTGTGGCAGAGAGCCAGGGTACAAAGGCATTTTGAATTTTGAACTGCGTGAATTTTGAATTCCGCGCAGCGGCACTAGGGGTCAACTGCGTCAACTGCAGAGAGATTGTCTGGATTTTTTTTTCTGGCAATATCCGCGATCGGCTGGATTTGACTCGGAGCCGTAACGTTTAGCTCAAGATAGCCGCCTCCTAGCTGTCTGGGCGTTACTCCAGCGACTCGAACTTCTTTATTTTGCAGTTCCTGGAAGCTATCGGCACCTAGGGATTTTTTGAGAATCTCTAGGGAGACTTCTACTCTATAGATTGCTTTATTCTCTCCTAGCAAGGTTAAGATCGCGCTATCGGATCTATATTGCGTCCATCGATTGACGCGGCCAACCCATACATTACCGGCTGGCAAGGGAGCGACTCCCGCTTGAGGGTAAGAGAAATTGCAAAACAAATTAACGGGATTTTTTGTCCAGTTAGAACAGGCGATGATTGTTTCAACAAGGCGCGCTATTTCCATAAACTTCCTGTAATCCGGTTCCTCAGCAAAGCCATAGTTAGCCGTTTCCGGGCTGCGGATTGCTTTGGGGGCGGCGAGAAGAATATTTTCTAAAGTTGCGCGATCGCCCGCAGAAAGCTGGGGCGCGAGATAAACTCCCGGACTGGGAACATCCCGTGTTTTATGGATAACACGCAAGTCGGAATCTTTTTGCAAATTTTTATCTAAATAGCCAGAACCGACATCGACTTTTCCTGTTTTTACCAGCTTGCGAATCTCCTCATCTGGATGTCCGATATCTACCTTGAGGCTTTTGCCAAACAGATCGTAAACCGGCATATAAAAGCTGGAGACAGAGTTAAAATCTCCCAAAGCAACGACTGTGGAGCTATTCAGATCTTTGATGCTCTGAATTGAGCTATTGGCTTTGACGTATAAAGCAGCTTGAGAGCGAGTATTTTGGGGAAACATCAGAGCTGCAAATGTATAGTTCTTTTCTTTGGCAAAACCGGAAACGATCGCCGAGCAAGTAAAAGCTATATCCCAATCCTGGCGTTCCAGCTTATTTTTGGCATCTGAATCGAGTAGTCTATCGTCGCCGTCAACGGCGATCGCTATTTTTTTACCCAGGAAAAAATCAACAAAATTAGCGGGGAGCAAATGATTTTGCAGGTACGACACTAAAGGCTCCAGGCGATCGCGGTTGCACAAAGTACCAATAGTTAGGGCTTTGGCATCCAATTTTGGCTTCAAAAAGTAGGGCGTTGCCCGGTAGCTGAATGCAAAGGTTGTCAGGCATACGACGGCAGTAGCTGCGATCGCCTTTAGCCCCAATTTTGTATTTGTATTTCTGCTTGTATTACTGCTGGGTAGCGTTGTCGTTGTTCTGCTCGTCATCCCTTGAATTCGCTTAGCCTCCGGTGGCGGTTCTGGAACGGAGCGATCGGCTGCCAACTCTTGCCAAGTCGGCGGCACGACAGTCAGATTCTGGCAGATGACCGGCAACCAAGTTGCACAAGGGAACTTGTATTCTAACCGTTCCAAATATTCTCTAGCTTCTCGCACCGCACCATAAAGAGACTTGCCTCCAGAAAATTCCCTTAGAAAAAACTTCAAAAATTCCCGAGCTACTTTATCCGGAACCACTTCACGCATGACAATCATTTGGGGAATATGGAGCAGTTCTAGAGCCTCGGCTAATTCCACGCCATCGCCGCAATTAAAAATTGCCAGTTCCAACCCATTGGCCACGGTCTTTCTCATAGCGAACCGTATTTCCTCAACGGTTAAGCTATCCGTTTCATTAATATCTATACGGCTCCCAGCGATATCGCTTTTACCGGAGGAAAGAAAAAGGATAACATTCCAGGACTGTTCCCAGAGCAAATCGTATAGTTCTTCCCGCTGAGGCTTTACTAGAAAAGTTATAGCCGAGTCCGGTAACTTTTCCAGCAACTGCTGCTCTTCCTGTATGTTAATTCCATCGTCCCGAGCTAGGATAGCGAGGATTCTCACTTTGCATTCTGGGTTGGGTGGTGGTAATGGTGGCACTCTAGATTCTTGGGGACTTACGGCTATTTCCGCTTGAGAAAAACGCTCCAACAAATCCCACTTATGCCAGGGCAGCCGCCGAAGCTGGCTGTTATTGCTGCGCACGATCGCCCGGACTTCTTCGTCCGATTCCCTTATTTTGACCAGCAATTCATCCCGAATCGGCAAAAAAGATTCCGACCTGAGCCAGTGGTTCATTGTCTCGCATAAATCCACGCCTAAGCTCGCACAATCCTGACTGGCTTGGAAGCGCTCTTCTGCCATTGCCTCGCCGATGCCCACCTCTCGGCAATGCCCCAGGCTGCGATAGATAGACTGCCAATTAACATATTGTTTTGTCAGCCGCTCTGCCGGAGGCAATTCCCCAGTTCTGCTCTCGCACAATAATCCTTGAGACCAAATCTCTAGCCTGACTCGAAAACCAGACTCAAAATCACCCTCTAAATCTAGTACAAACAAGATCGCCATTGTTCTTGTCCTTATTTTTGCTATGGTTGGTTACGTCTAGCTAGAATATTTTGCATCTAGTTCGAGGATTGTAATCCTTACAAGAACATAAAACTAGATGGGAGTAACCCGTCATGGGTTATACCCTTTATTTCGATCTTATGGGGCAGTATGTATATAGATGCAAAACGACGCCAAGCTACGATATGCCAATAGAAGACTCCAAGCCCCAAAATTGGCATCTCTGAAGTTAAATTTGTATGATAAGCGGAGGCTATAATAGTGCTATCGACTTGTAGTCAGCTAAATTAAAATCGGTCGAAAATAAAAATTAATGACTTCTTGAAATATTCCTTTTGACTATAATTAGGTCAGTTCGACGCTCGGGCAAGTTCTCAAAATTTGAATTTTTACGCTCCATGTAGATGCGTAAGTCATAATAAGGTAGGTAGGCGGGCGCTTGCAAACCCCCACCGGACTTTTACTTTTATTTAGAAATTAGAAAATGAAATTGATACGGATAGCAGCGACAATCGCTATTAGCGCAGTATTCTATTACATCGGCGTCGGGGCAAGCTCCGAAAAAGCAATGGCTCAAGATTGGGTCAATCAAAACCGAGCCGCCGCCCTCTTAGTTCAAGAAGGAAATGCCCTCAAAGACAATGGCAGCATCCAGGAGGCCGAAGCGCTATATCGTCGGGCCATCCAGCAACATCCCGACTATGCCAACGGCTATCGGGTTCTGGGCTTATTTGTCAATTATTATTTCCAACACGATCGCCAAGAAGCATTGCAACATTATACGAAATTCCGGGATTTGTGCCAAGCCCAAAACCTGGATTGCGTTGACTATGCCGAAAGCTTGATAGAGCGAGTAAGGAATTAGGGCATGGGGAGAGTTTTATAGCAAGTCAAAAGTCACAAGTCAAAATTCAAAAGTATAATCTGACTAAGGAACGAGCATTTATAAATGTCCTAACTTATTTGCGTAGTGATATAATTTTTGAGTTTTGAGTTTTGAATTGCAATTATTTAATTTAAAATTTCAACCTCAAAACTCAAAACTTTACCCATGTCTGCGATCGAGTCTAGTTCGCGACGTCCAGGAAAACTCGCGATCGCTCTTACCCCCGCGATTCTCCTACCGAAAGGTAAGATTCTTAGTAAATTTAAAAAATACTTGCAAAGTATTTGGCAAGATCAAAATATTTTTATAGTAATATCAAATCCGGTTAATTACCTATTGCATTGAATCTCGAAGATTCCGTAGGACGGGCGTCCCGCCTGTCCCTTAGAGCGGGAGGGACAGGCGGGACGCCCGTCCTACGCAGGACTTGACTTTTTTAGGGTGATTAAACGGATTTGATATAAGGATAAGACAGAAAAAAGAGAGCTAAATGCTCCCAGAGTAACCAATATAGCGGTTCTCAAATTAGTGTAACAAACGAAAACGTAGGGGCGACAGCAACAAGAGCAACCATCTCGGCTGTATAACGGAAATTTCCGTAATGGGATGCGCCGGCCCGCTTCGCCCCAGAAATATCACATCAATTTGAGAACCGCTATAAAGATAAATTGTATAGCACTACGCAAATAAGTTAAGACATTTATAAATGCTCGTTCCTTAGTCAGAGACTACCTTTTACTTTTGAATGCATCACTTTTGACTTGCGCGTAGCGCTATAAAACCTATGAACGGCTTTCCCTCGCTCTTGCCCCCTTGCCCCCTTGCCCCCTTGCCCCCGTGCTCCCTTGCTCCCTTACCCTCTTGCCCCCTTGCCCCCTTGCGCCCTACACCCTACACTCTTCTTCTTGTCCCCTTGCCTCCTTGTCTTCGTTGTCTGATTTTCTGCCCAGAAGCAGATAAGTAGTCATATCTCCTTTGCCCTTAACGTGAATGACACCGCGCTCTTTAAACCGATACTTATTCTGCAAAATATTATATGTGGAGTCGGTGAGCTGAATGCAATCGGCAATGCCGTGAGATTCCATGCGGCTGGCGGTGTTGACCGCATCGCCCCAAAGGTCGTAAATGAATTTTTTGGTGCCAATGACGCCAGCAACAACTGGCCCGGTGTTGACACCGATACGGATGCTAAAATTTTCGCCCCGTTCGACGCTGATGCGGCGCAGTTCTCGTTGCATGTCGAGAGCCATTTCCGCCACTGCTTCGGCATGGTCTTCCCGAGGAACCGGCAGTCCGCCTACTGCCATATAAGCGTCGCCAATAGTCTTTATCTTCTCCAAGCCATGCCGATCGCTCAGATTATCGAAAGCGCAAAAAATGTCATTTAGCAATTGCACGATTTCTTGAGGAGATATTTTTTGCGATAACTTGGTAAAACCGACAATGTCTGCAAACAGAATCGTAACCTCGGGAAAACCATCAGCAATATGAGTTGGCTTTTCTTTGAGTTTTCTGGCGATAGGAATAGGCAAAATATTTAGTAATAGACGTTCTGATTTTTCCTGTTCTTCACGCAAAGCTTGTAGAGTCTGGTTGAGTTCGTTAACTGCTGCTTCCAGTCGTTGAATGAACCTGCTCAACTCCCGTGCCATTTTCTGCATTGTTGTGGCCAGCAGGCCAATTTCTCCCTTAGATTTCACATCCACAATCGCATCAAAATCGTGCCTTGCTAATTTTTGGGCGTATTCTGTCAGTCTATCCAGGGGCTGAGAAACTTTTTTGACCATCAGATAGGTGGCTATACCACTGAGTATAAACAAAAGGAAAATCAAAAATATTTGCTCTTGCATCGCGCGGGCTATCTGACCCCGAATCAGTCCTCTATCCATACCCACATGGACGTAGCCACCAACGCCAGCTAATATAGGAGCCGATATATTGGTGAAATCTCCCAGATTTTTAATATCTATCTCCCTGATAACAATTGTTTCAAAATCGTCAACATTCTGTAGTAATTGTAATTCTTTTGGGACTTGGGGCACAAAGGTATGAGCGATAATATCTCGATTTACATCAACAACAAATACATAAGCTACACCCTGAATTTCTAGAAATTCATCTATGACAGATTGAGTGGTCTCCGCCGGACTGGAAGCGATGAGGTTTTCGCTATAATAAGCAACGCTGGTGGCGATCGCGCTCCCCTTGCTACGATATTCTCTCCTCAATTGCCTGTTCAGGTTCCAGCCCGAAAAAGCGGAAGTTGTCAGGGCTACCACCCCAAACAAGACAATTTGCCCCACCAAGGTTTTTTGAAACAGCGTTGCTATTTTTTTTTTGCCCATTGTTCCCAGTTTTTAATAGCACAAAACGTCCGTTTTCAATCTGTAATATAGCGGTTCTCAAATTGATGTGGGGTTGCGTTCCCCATGCCCGCCCCGGTTGGCTTCCCCTCCTGCGGGCAGTGTCGGTGGGTTGGGGGCGGCTGGGGCGGGCAGGGGGAACCCCTAAAAATTGCTTACTGCTTGCAGTTATTTTAGAGCAGGTATAGAGCCAGAATTAAATTGCGCTAATTCCCCAGGAGGAACTGCGCCATGCTCGGTAATTATGGCAGCGATCGCCTCTGCTGGGGTTACGTCAAAAGCAGGATTGTAGAACTCCACTCCATCGGGGGTCAGGATAGTATTCCCAACCTTGTAAATCTCAGATGGGTCGCGCTCTTCAATGGGAATTTCCTCCCCGGTTGCCAGCTTAAAATCAATTGTAGATAAAGGAGCTGCTACAAAAAAGGGAATATTATGTGCTTTGGCTACCAGTGCCAAACTATAAGTACCAATCTTATTAGCTGCATCTCCATTGGCGGCAATGCGATCGGCACCGACAACAACCGCATCTATCATTTTTAACTTCATGCAATGGGCTGCCATATTATCGGCGATCGCAGTAACTGGAATTCCTTCTTGCACGCATTCCCAGCAAGTTAGTTTTGCACCTTGCAAGCGGGGACGAGTTTCATCGGCATAAACCATCGCGAGGCGATTGGCTTTCCAGGCGGAACGAATCACCCCCAAAGCAGTGCCATAGCCAGCGGTGGCTAAAGCGCCAGCATTGCAGTGGGTGAGAATGCGCAGTTTTTCTGGCGTTGCTGGCAATACTTCCAAACCGCGATCGCCAATAGCCTGACAAGTTTGCAAGTCTTCTGTCTGAATAGCCTTCGCCGTCGAGAGCAAAACTGCTTTAATATTCTCTAGAGTTCCATTCCCTGCGTCCCGAGCTGTTTTCAGAACTCTATCTATAGCCCAAAATAGATTAACCGCCGTCGGACGAGTTTGCCGCAACATCCGTGCCACTTCCTCTAGCTGGTTAAAAAATTCATCTTTATCTTCTGTCTCTATTTCTCTAGCACCGAGATACATTCCGTAAGCCGCCGCTATACCGATCGCCGGGGCTCCTCGTACTATCATAGTTTTAATAGCAGTAGCCATATCGGAGCTACTATCTATATCAACCCAAGCATATTCGGCTGGCAGCCGAGTCTGGTCTATAAGTACAACGCGATCGTCTTGCCAATTTACGGGATAAATCATTGAAATTTTGAGTTTTGAGGTTTGAGTTTTGAATTTATATCGCAAGCATAGGGCATTAGGCACCATTGGCCATTGAGCATTGGGTATAATTTTAAGATCGAATCCATTTCAACAGTTACAGTATTTGTAGGGGCAGTCCCCCCGTGGCTGCCCCTAGCTAATCGGGGCAGCCACGGGGGGACTGCCCCTACAATATTTATTGGTAACCGGATTTGATATTTTAAATTTTAAATCTCAAGTTACAATTCTTAAAATTA
>JAAHFN010000052.1 GCA_010672965.1 Oscillatoria sp. SIO1A7 | reverse complement strand
AGTTTGTTTAGGTCATATCATTGCTCGCGTATTTATGCTCTTTTCTTATCTCTTTTTTCGATTTCCAAATGCATTTTTTCCAATGCCCAATGCCCAATGCCCAATGCCCATTGCCCAATGCCCAATGCCCAATGCCCAATGCCCAATGCCCAATGCCCTTTTGCCCAATGCCCAATGCCCAATGCCCAATGCCCAATGCCCAATGCCCAATGCCCAATGCCCCACACCCCACACCCTAACTGGAGCGAAGGGCTTTAACCGGATCTAGTTTGCTGGCTTGGAGGGCGGGGAAAAATCCAGCACCAATTCCTACTAAAAGTGCCGATCCCAAGGCAATCGAGGCTGCTTCGGAATCGAACTGATAAGGCAAATCAAAAGTATCGGCCACCACAATAGTAATGCCATGTACGGTTCCTATTGCCGCGCTTCCTCCCAGAATGCTCAGCAGAGCAGCTTCGAGGATAAACTGAAACATAATATCTCTTTGAGTTGCTCCCAGAGCCCGTCGCAGGCCGATTTCTGGAGTCCGCTCCATAACCGAGGCGATGGTGATATTAGCAATGCCCACTCCGCCTACAAGGAGAGCTATTCCGCCTACAGCAAGGAGGGCTCGCGAAACCATTATCAAAGTTTGCTGCTGTTCTATAATATCGCTGACATTGCTCCACGCCCAAAACTTGCGACCCGGGAAGCGTTGCTCCAATAGTTTTTGCGCCCGTTTTTCCATCTTTTCTATCTCATTAAGCTCGCGAGGGCGAAGTAAGATTGAACCGATACTGCGACTGCCAGTACGGGCTCTATGAACTGAAAGGGGCACCAATATTTCCCCTTGAGGTTCCCTACCGCTAAACTCCAACTTACTTTCTATGACTCCTACCACAAAATAGGGGCGGCGATCGGCATAGATGCGCTGGCCTATGGGATCTTGCTTCTGAAACAATTGCTCCCCTAGAACGCTATCTATTACTGCTGCCGGCCTATAGTTTTCAAAATCAGTCGTGCTAAAAAAGCGACCGGCTAGCAATGACTGGCCGGAAGTTGCTAAAAAATCTTCAGAAACGGCGCGCATATAGGGATTAGCTTTGCGATCGAGAAAAATAGCTTCGGGAGCCCCCGCCCAAGAGGAACTGCTAATTGCCTGCCAGCCCACCAGCCGCTGCCGCAAAAATTGCATATCTTCCAATCGAAAACGATATCGCGGTACGCCGCGCTGCCATCGAGGATATAGGATAATTTGAGGAGCTTCTCGTTCTGCCAGTTGCTTAGCAATAACTGCCCTAGAGATGCTGCGAACTTGGAGGGTAGCGCTTACGGCAGTTACGCCCATAAATACTCCCAAGCAAGTTAGGGTAGAACGCAAGAGATTGCCTCGCAGAGAAAGATAAGTTAGATGCAATAAATCAAACGGTGCCAGACTCATAATTAATTATTTGAGAAAAATATTTTAGTTGGGAATTGGGCATGGGGCATGGGGCATTGGGCATTGGGCGCCATACCTGCCCATTGGGCATTGGGCATGGGGCATTGGGCATCGGGCATTGGAGGAGTGAAAAGTCAAAAGTAAAAAGTCAAAAGTTAAGAGAAATAGCTATTCACTTGTCCCCTTGTCCCCTTGTCCCCTTGTCCCCTTGTCCCCTTGTCTCCCATGCCCAATGCCCAATGCCCAAGATTAGGGTGTGGGGTGTAGGGTGTGGGGTGTGGGGGAAGAGGGAGGCAAGCGTTAAATTTTCTACCTTTCCCTACACCCTACACCCTACACCCCACACCCCAGTTATTGCCCAATTCCCAATTCCCTCTACTAGCTTTACTCGGCGATCGAAACCGGCGTTCCTTCTTCTAAAGGCTCGTCTATTGGGGGCAGCAGAACCTCATCCCCGGGCTCTAGTCCAGAGCTTATCTCTACTGTAGCTGTAGTGAAGTCTTCCAGTCCCAGAGTCACCGGGCTTTTCTGTGCCTTGCCTGCCTCGTCTCGCACCCAAACAAAAGTTTCCGAACCAGAGCGAGCGATCGCCTCTGTATTAACCGCCACCACATCTTGCCGCTGCTCTAAAATAATATCAACGCTCACCTGAATCCCGGGAATCAGGACGCCAGTGGGAGCATCTAAGCGCACTGTTGCTGCCACCGTCGCCTCTCCCGAATCTCCGTTATTGCTACCGCCGCTGCCAGCCAGCAGAGATAGCTCCTCCACCTGTCCGATAAAGCTTTTTTCGTCAGAACCAATTAAAATAATCCGCGCCAACTGACCCCGCCGCACCTTAGCAGCATTAAGAGTAGATATTTGCAAGTTTACCAGCTCTATTGCCGCATTGCCTTGGGTCAGCAGTGCATCGCTCAGCTTCACCACCGCCCCCTTCTTAGCCTGGACATCCAGAATCACCCCTTCGCTGGGAGCAGTAACGATACTTTCCTGAATTTCTTGCTCTATTTTTTGACGAGCTAGTTGATGTTTTTCTATATCTATAAAAGCGTTTCTCACTTCATCCCGAGCTGCTTGCAGAGTAGAGGCAGCCTCCCGCACTTCGTCGGAGGCTTGTCGCAGTTCGCTCTGAGCTTGCAAAGCATTATTTTGGATTTCTTCTTCAAGCTCCGGAGTTCCCAGGCGAAGGCTATTCAATTCTATATTGGCCGTCTTTACAGCTAGCTCCGCCGATCGCAACTCTACAGAAGCCGCAGCCACTTCATCGGCCGCCACCACAATTCCATCCTGAATGTCTTGCTCGATAGTTTGCAGCTGTAGGCGGCTTTTATCTAGACTGATGCTAGCATTGCTAACTGCTAAGCGAGCCTCTCGGAGCCTGGAGGTTGCCGCCCGAACTTGCCTCTGTTGCCCTTCGACTTCATTTTCGGGAATAAAACCTCTTTTGAACAATTCCTCATCTTCTTCGAGTTCTCGCTTGGCAGAGGCTAAGTCTTCTTCCGCCTCCACCACATTCAGGCGCAGATTTTCCAATCCCAGCTCTTCTTGCTCTATTTGCAACTGCTGTTGCCGCAGGCCAGGTTGGTACCCGGCCCCTTGCCGGTCGATTCGGTTTTGGAGCTTGCTTTCCGCACTGGCCAGAGCTGCTTGGACTTCTAAAAGTTGTTGGCGCTTTTCTGCTAAATCCAGTTCTTTTTGCTGGATTTGCAACTCCCGTTCCCGCAGTTTAGCTGACGAGTCGGCGCGATAGCGGTTGGCGATCGCTTGAAGTTTCTCCTCGGCGATCGCCACCTTTCTAGAAGCTTCCGCCACTTGCTGGCGCTTAGTTGCTAGAGCCAATTCTTTTTCCTGCATCTCCAACTGGTGGTTCCGCAAAACTGTTTCTCGCTCTGGGTCGCGCAGAATAACGAGAGTCTGGCCAGCACTAACGCGATCGCCTACTTCCACTAATACCCCAGTAACTATCCCATCTGCTGGCGACTTGAGAGTTTGTTGTCCTCCCAATTCCACCGTGCCGCTTTCGGTCAGCTTCCGTTCCAAAGTATCCTTTTTTACCTCTATCGCCCGTACCTCTATTGCTTCTTTAGAGCTTTTCAGGGTAAGGCTATATACAAACCAACCGCCAGCGCTAGCTACAGCCAGAACTGCAGACAAAGTCAGCCAGCGGAGGCCGCTTTTTAATTTTTTTTTGCTACTTTTCTCGGTTATCGTTGCCATTGCTAACCCTCAAGCTGCTGCACCAGGCGACTTTCTAATAGCTCTAGCAATCTATCTACATCCGATTCCAGTAGATCGAAACAAGTCGGTGGCGGCGGGTCGCTTTCAAACTGAATTAGCTTTATTTGGCCTTTATTAATGGCGAGCAGCAGCACTTCTTTTTCTGGATTATTGCCCTCTACTATACCGATAATTTCTTTAAAGCCATTACTAACCTTCCGGTTGAGTTTTACTATTGCTTCCTTCGGACAGCAGACAAAATGGGGAGTTGGTTCCAAGTCTATTGCCAGGGTTTCGTTTCGGTCTCGGCGTTCCAAGCGCAAGCCCCAGTCTAGGGCCGCTAATTCCCGCTCGTTGGCTGTGACAAAATCAGCAATATCGTTCCGCCATTGATTTTCTTCGTTTTCGAGCTGGGCGCGAGGGAGAGTTTGAATCTTTGTCTGCATTTTTGTTTTTCCTAATCTGGGGCTGGGCGATCGCCGAAATTTCTACACAGCAAAAGGGTGCGATTGTTCTCCCTTTTAGTTGTATCTCGTATTCTTATGAGAACTCTTAGAGCTAGTGGTTATTATATCTTGCCCAATCGTAAAGAGCCATACGCCCTCTATTCTTAAATACAGATCGCCAACAAGTCATAGAAATTTGCCAGGATTGGCTGGGTATATATAGCGTTTCTCGCTCTTGATGTGAGATGCCACCGGCGTTGCATCCCAATACAGAGATTGCCCTTCGGAGCGCGCGAGATAGTAGCGGGGATGCTGTCGCCCCTACGTTTCTAGGGTCCGATCGTTTATTACACTTATTTGAGAAACGCTATAGCGCTACGCGCAAGTCTCAAGGTAATAAGTCAAAGGTATAATCTGACTAAGTTTGAGCGTTTATAAATGTCTTAACTCATTTGCCTAGTGCTATATTACTGTATGGGTAGAAATTCTTCTTATAGCGTTTCTCAAATAAGTGTAATAAACGACCGGGTTCGGAAATGTAGGGGCGACAGCATCCCCAAGACCATCTCTGCTGTAAAATGGGGATTATCGTATTGGATGCAACGCCGGTGACACCTCACATCAAGAGCGAGAACCGCTATATCTTACACAGGACTTACGCAGAGACAGTATTTGTAGGGTGCCGCACCGCGCACCAAACTCTATATTTATAATTAAAACCTGCAGTATGCATAAGTTCTATTACAAATAGTCCGTTCGCGATCGCTCAGAAAAAGAAAAAGCAAATGAACCCAGAACAACAGCAAGAAATTATCGATTTACGCGCCCGAAAACTAACTCCCAAGCAAATTGCCCGCAAATTGGGTTTGAAGGTATCCGAGGTGAATGCCTTCCTGCAAAACCGAGCCCAAGAAACAGCTCTTGTCCGCGCCGCTTCTGGAGAATTAGATCCAATCGCCGACTGCTTCGTCGATACCAACTGTGCCAAGTCTCTTCTAGAAGGCAATTCTAACAACGATCCAAGCAGCGGCTTGGGGCTAGTTTTCGTTGCCCGCTCTCCTGCTCCCAATCGCTTCCAAGTTTGCAATTATTTAATCGACTATTGGTGCTTGGGAGTCAAAGATACTCTAGGTCCGCGTAATTTTAATAGCAGTAAATACGAACAGTTTATTGACGCTTCCTATGACAACTTTCTCGATGGCTACAGAGAAATTACTATAGAACAAGCTCGGGCTATAGTTTTTGGCGCTGCAGATTATGCAGCTAAATTGGGATTTACCCCCCACAAAGATTTTCAGAAGTCACGACCTCTTTTAGGCGAATGGAGCGGTCAGCCGCAACTAGAGTTTGGTCGCAATGGAAAACCCTATTATGTTGACGGTCCTTACGATAACCAGCAAAAAATTATTCAGACTCTCCAGAAGAACGTGGGAGAAGGAAATTTTGATTTTATGCTACAGGCAGGAGGCAGCGGGCTATTTAATTTTTGAGTAGTTTCCCTGCTTCGTCGGAAAAGAGCGAGCCTCCTACAGAGGAGCTTCGCTTACGCTTGGGAGAACGAAACCGGGGGCAATCCCAAGAGCGCACCACAAGGGAAAGCGTTGCGATCGCCTCTATGACTAGAGTCTATGCGTAAGTCCTATTTAGGAAAGTTTCAGAATGGCGATCGCCTTTATTTCTAAATTGCTATACTGTAAAGATGCGTGACCTAAACCCAGGACTTACGCATAACGTTTGTATTTAACGGTTTGTAGGGGCAATCCCCCTGTGGTTGCCCCTAACCGTAGGGTAGATGCGTGACCCATTAAACCGATAAAGCATAAAGTTTGTAGAGAATAATTATGCTAACGCGCTTAAAAGTATCTGGTTTTAAAAACCTCGTCGATGTGGACGTTCGCTTCGGCGCTTTCACCTGCGTGGCTGGAGCCAACGGCACTGGGAAGTCAAATCTATTTGATGCAATTCGGTTTTTGGGCGCTCTGGCCGATGGTCCGCTTATTAAAGCTGCCTTGTCGGTTCGCGATAAAGGGGGTCGCACCGGCGATGTCCGCAGCCTCTTCCACCAAGTTGGCGATCGGTATGCCGATGAAATGTCTTTTGAGGCGGAAATGATAGTGCCCTCTGAGGGAATCGACGATCTCGGACAAAAAGCAAAAGCCTCGATTACTTTCCTCCGCTATACAGTGAAACTGGCTTATCGAGCTGACGATAGCTTGCAGTCCCCGGGCTCTCTGGAAATCCTCAAAGAAGAATTAGTTCATATCAACCTCGGCGATGCTGCCAAGCATTTAATCTTTCCCCACAAAAAAAATTGGCGCCAATCGGCAGTTAAGGGGCAGCGGCGAGCCCCCTATTTTATTTCCACTAAGGGCGAGGGTGCAGAGAGAATTATTAAGCTGCATAAAGATGGCGGTAGCAGTGGCAGGCCGCTACCTCGGTTGGCCGTCAATCTTCCTCGAACTGTTCTTTCTGCTACGAACGCTGCCGAGAGTCCGACGGCATTGCTGGCGCGCCGAGAAATGCAATCTTGGCGCTTGCTTCAACTAGAGCCCTCGTCCCTGCGCCAGCCAGACGAATTTACCGCTCCTAAGAAATTAGGGACAGATGGCTCTCACCTGGCGGCAACCCTTTATCATCTATCGCGATCGCAAATGCGCGAAAAGCCGGAAGAATCGGATAGCGAAGCAGCGCCAATTTATGCGCAAGTGGTTAATCGTCTGGCGGATTTAATTGAAGATGTGGATAAAGTCTGGATCGATCGGGATGACCGACGGGAATTGCTGACTTTAATGGTAAAGAGTCGAGATGGTACGTCCTATCCGGCAAGGGCGCTCTCTGACGGAACAATGCGCTTTTTGGCCTTAGCGGTTTTGGAGCTAGACCCAGAAGTAGAGGGACTTATCTGTTTGGAAGAACCGGAAAACGGCATTCATCCAGAGCGGATTCCCAAGATACTAGAGCTACTTAAGGATATTGCCACTGATGTGGAGGAACCGATTGGCTTAGACAATCCCCTGCGTCAAGTTATCGTTAATACTCATTCCCCAGCAGTTGTCGGCCAGGTTGAGGATAATAGCCTCTTGGTCGCTGAGTTGAAAGAAACTGTGCGAGAATCGCAGCGCTTCAAGCGAGTCTGTTTTAGCTGCTTGCCGGATACTTGGCGACAGACAGATTCAGAAAAAACGAGTATTGTCTCTAAGGGCAAGCTAATGGCTTACCTAAATCCGGTGTCCCCCAAACAGCCAGAGCTAGATGGGGAGGAACTAGCAACTCAAGAATCTCAGTCCAATGGCGGCGATCGGACTACGCGCCAGCAATCGAAGCGCAAGCCGCAGCGCAAGCCGCGCCGAGTTGTGGATAGAGAAGATCTTCAGCTCTTGATTCCCGGTCTTGCCCCACACCTACTAGAATGAACGAACTTAACTATACTTTGCTCTCTGATGGGAGTTCGGACAAAGCCTTTGAGTTCGTTCTCACCTGGTTATTGCGAAACTGCGGGGTTGAATGCGCCATTAATTTTGAATGGGTAGATTTGCGACAATTGCCCCAACCGCCCAAGAAGTTACCAGATAAAATTAAAACCAGCCTAGACTTGTACCCTTGCGACCTTTTGTTTATCCATCGAGATGCGGAAAAAGAACCCAGGCAGAAGCGTATAACCGAAATCAAAGAAGCAATCGAGGAAGCTCGCAAGTTAGTTGAGGTTCCTCCGGCAGTCTGCGTAGTGCCAGTGCGGATGCAGGAAGCTTGGTTATTGTTTGACGAGTCTGCTATCCGAAAAGCGGCTGGTAAGCCTCGCGGAAAACAGCCCTTGCAGTTGCCGGCTATGGACAGGCTGGAACAAAAGCCCGACCCAAAGCAATTGCTCCACGAGCTACTACGCCAAGCCAGCGAGCGAAAAGGTCGGGCTCTAAAAAAGTTGCGGGTCGATCCACTGGTTTATCAAGTGGCATCGTTTATTGGTGATTTTTCTCCCCTACGGGCTTTGTCTGCTTTTAGCGCTTTGGAAGAGGATATTCAACGGGTAGTTAGAGAAGAAGGGTGGGGGGTAGAGTAATTCGTAATGAATGCGATCGCCTCATAGGAACTGCGATCGCCTAAAAATTTTTTTCCGCGATCCTTCAAGCTTTGACCGAGTGCTGAATGATTGATGGATATGAAGATTAAGCAACGTTCGGACTACACGTTCAAATACAACCAGAAACTTGGCAGACATGGATGGTTGCGCCTTACTCCTGCATATTCAGTAAAACTGGTCAAAGAGATAATTGATAATCTTCCTGAAGATTCTTTTATTCTTGACCCATTTTCAGGAACGGCAACAACTGGACTGGTAGCTGCCGAGTATGGCATTCCCGCACATTGCCTTGATATCAACCCGTTTTTAATATGGCTCGGTAATTGCAAATGTAGAAACTATTCTTATTCGGAAATTAAGGAATTACAAATATCTATCAATCGAATTTTTATTAAATGCAAAGAAATTATAGCTGAAGATAACTGGCTGCCCAATATTTACAATATTAAAAGGTGGTGGTGCGATCGCACGCTTAAAGTTCTTGGGGCACTTCGTCAAGCATTAGTAAATGAGTTTGGAGAACCAACAGACAACGATGCTTCATCTCTTGCTTGGATTTCGTTCTGTAGGCTAATTATTGAAACATCATCTGCCGCTTTTAATCATGTTTCAATGTCATTTCATAACAAAGTAACGACGTTTGAAATAGAACAGATAGAATCTTTGTACCTGGATATATTAGAAGCAATTATTCAAAGTGCTGGTGAGAATCTATCTGGGAACTCGTCTGTTCATTTTGTAGATTCAAGGGAACCTACTTCAATTGGCGGTTTTCAATATTCGCATATCATCACCTCTCCTCCTTACCCAAACAGAATAAGTTATATTCGCGAGGTTAGGCCATATATGTATTGGACTAAGTTTCTAGATACCGCTCGGGAAGCAGGCGAACTTGATTGGAAAGCAATAGGTGGAACCTGGGGTATTGCCACTAGCAGATTGCAGCATTGGGAATCAAACGGTATTGAACTACCGGAATCATTGAAATTGTTTCTGACATATTGCAAACGAAAGAAAAAAATGCCTTACTAATGGGTAACTATGTTTGCAAGTATTTTTATGATATGCATTTGCATTTTCAGAACTTGCGTCCGCGTTTAAAAAACGGCGCGGTTCTTTCTTACATCGTAGGTAATTCTAGCTTTTATGGCGTACAAGTCCACACCGAGCAGTTGCTTGAAGATTCGCTTAGGTCTTTAGGATTTACCAATATTGGCAGCAAGATAATTAGAAAACGTAACAGCAAGAAAGAACTGTTCGAGTATTGTGTTTATGCTACCTGGCAGTAAAAAATATTCGCGACCTCACCCTCAAGCCATAATATCGTATCTTGCATCTGAGTCTCCCGATAAATTGCCTGTCTTCTGACCAAGTGAGACTATCGCTTTTGTTCAATTGCATTGCAAAAACTGTTGAGGCTACTGAGTAAAGCATTGTAGTAAGGATAGGCATCATCCCGTTCGCTCTCAAGCAAGTCATACAATGTCAGTTCCGGTTCTGAGACTAAATGCTCTTTGGGGAAATCTAAACCTGCTGCGGCTAGGCGCGCCATCGGCGATCGCGACCAATAAGGCTCCAATCGTATCGGTCTTGCCGTTACGAAGATCCTCTAGCCCGGGTAAAATCAGCTCTGCTCCTGGCAATTCATTTAAGGTCATAATCTTCGTCCTTCTCTTCAAGTTGTTCGATAAACGTTTCAACCCGCTTTCTCAGGATATCGGGGTCAAGCGAAGGAAAGCGAATTAGTTCGGGTTCAATGGCTTCAAAACAGTCGCGTAATTCTTTGAGCGAAAATAGTTTTTTTTCGTACATGGCTATAATATCATTAACGTCGCGCTCGAAGCCTCGTGATAGTTTAGCGAGGGCTTGGGCGGTAAAGTCATAATGATAAAACAAAACTTGCCCCTGCTTTCCAATAAATACGCGCACGATCGCGCCATCCCGGTAGTGGCGGTAAGAAATCTTGAGGGGAAGCCAGTTCGATATTGAGGTTTAATTCTTGTTTGAGTTTGGCGATCGCTTGGAAAATACCGGGGGGTTCGGGATCGAGTCTAATGTCGATATCAACAGTGGAATTACGCCAACCGATTAAGAGGGCACTGGCTCCGCCCGTAAAGTAGATGCAGCCCGAACCACGGGCTTCTCTAGCCAACGCTTGCATCAGTTGTTCTATTTTTTTAGGATTAACGTTAGACCGCATATTGTAAATACATACTCAAACAATGTTTCCAAAGGGATCGAATAACGAGTTCCGATCTGCTTAGTTTCGTTGGTATTGGGGCATCAACTATAATTATAAGTGGATAGTGCCAAAGCGATCGCTCCTCCCGCTACGATGAATCTGTGGGATGGGGAGATCGCCCTCCTGGCTTCCCCAGACACTCAGTTTTCAATAACACTCTTGAGTTTGAGTATAATTACTCATTGCAAAATTTAAATGCACCCATGTATAGTCGTGGTATGAACCTGATTTGCCTTTGGCAAACTGCCAAAAACAAACTCTAATCCTTGCCAGTAGGAGCATTGACCCATTTAATTGAAGAAACAATGTAGCTGATATAGCTAGCAAATCTGACGTTAAATACATAGTTAAGCCTGAATATACTGGACAATATTAGCTATAAATAAAAGGAATATTTACTGACAAATGAAGTCCCTAACTAAGGAAAATATTCAGCTTACTTTGGGAAACACTCTGCAATCAAAAGAATGCAATAAAATAATAAATCAGGACTTTGCCGATGCTCTTAGTAGCTATATATCAGCACCACATCTGCAACCTCTTTTATTTAATGGTGATGCTGCAGAGGTATTAGCTAATTTGCCAGATAAGTGTATTGATTGTGTGATGACATCACCACCATATTGGGGTAAGCGAGAATATGAAAATGGTGGCATAGGCTTAGAGAGGAAACCACAGGAATATATAGATGCTCTGGCTGTGATTTTTTTGGAAGTAAAACGTATTCTTAAACCGACAGGCTCGGTTTGGCTCAATCTAGGGGACTCATACTGTGGAAAGGCTCTCCAAGGTATCCCTTGGAGAGTAGCTTTTGAGCTGATAGACAATCAAGGCTGGATTCTTAGAAACAGTGTTATTTGGAACAAGATAAAAAGTGGAATGGACAATTCCAAGGATCGTCTTGGAGTTGTCCATGAGAATATTTTTCATTTGGTCAAAAAAAGCAAAGGCTACTTTTACGACGCTGACGCTATTCGCTCGAAGCCAAGAGAAGCTAAGGTTGTTAAGGGTTCAGTAGTATCTGCCACAGGCGTATCAGGTGTACGATATCGCCGACAGATTGAATTATCTACGGCGTTAAGTGAAGAGGAAAAAAAAGAAGCCATGAAGGCTCTTGAATCAACTCTAAATGATATCTCAGAAGGTAATCTTTCTGATTTTAGAATGATTATTCGAGGCCAGCAACGTACTACTCATTCTAATAGTTCAAAGCTGTCTGGAAGAGCAAAAGAGTTAAAAGATAAGGGCTTTTATTTTCTGAAATATCACCCGAAGGGAAGTAAGCCTTCAGATGTTTGGGATATTCTCCCTGAAGACACTCAGAAAAGAAAATTGCATTTTGCTCCTTTCCCAGAAGATATTTGTAAAATACCAATTCTCGCTACATGCCCGGAAAACGGAATCATTTTAGATCCATTTTGTGGCACTGGAACAACTCTACTGGCAGCCAAAAATTTGGGACGAAAGTCAATTGGCATTGATTTATCTCGGGAATATTTAGAAATATCCTATGAACGGTGCATTTCACTTGTATGAGTAATAAGGTTATCGAACTATTTGGACATTCAACACCCTGCAACTATCGCCTTTGTTCAATTGCATTGCAAAAACTGTTGAGGCTACTGAGTAAAGCATTGTAGTAAGGATAGGCATTATCCCGTTCGCTCTCAAGCAAGTCATACAATGTCAGTTCCGGTTCTGAAACTAAATGCTCTTTGGGGAAATCTAAACCTGCTGCGGCTAGGCGCGTTGAGGCGATCGCCACCAATAAGGCTCCAATCGTATCGGTCTTGCCGTTACTCAGTTTTAGGAAAGTTGCAGAATTGCGATAGTTTTCATTTCTAAGTTGTTTTACAAAAATATGCAATTTCTGCCTCAAGACTTTTATAAATTAGTAATGATTACTTATTGATAATAGAGATGCATTCATATATAGTTGTAGTGTGAGTTTAATTTGCCCAAGGCGGACTGGCTTGTCAGCGGTTGTGCGATCTGACGGATAAGTTAACTCATTTCAAGCCGTAAAGTATAACATATTTGTGATTTTTTATTAACTTTTCTTACCCAGTTATTGTTTGATTTCCAGTTATGTCGCTAGAACACCGTTTGAACTCAAGTCAGTTAAAGTCATTTTCTATCAATGGCTTGTTTGGCTTTAAAGATGTCAAGATTAATTTTGACAAAGAGGCAGTTATTCTAATTGCAGAAAATGGTTCTGGTAAGACCACCATTCTTAATGCACTTTATTATTCAATCTCCTGTGAATTCTCCAAGCTTAAAAGGATATATTTTGACTCTATAATTCTTGAATTTGCTTCTGGAGATACTGTTGAAATTAGAAAAGACGATTTGAATGCATTGCGTCAAAGCGACTTTTCTTCTCAAGGAAATTATATCGATGCTTTTAATGTATCTGCACAACAACTTATGGAGATGTTACAAAGAGAGTTTAGAGGGGGCTCGTCATCTGGCGTTGGTTTAAAAGCTAGGAGTGGATCCAAGGGTGAAGAGCAACAAGGAAAAATTGATAAGATTAGAGCCACTATTCAGGAAAATATGCATGAATCTATCTTATATTTTCCGACTTATAGAAGAGTTGAAGAAGATCTGAAGAATTTGGGTTATGAAGAAGAGGAGAAGTCTGAAGGCTTTAGTTTTGGGCAAGGAGACGGCAAGCTAATCCAATTTGGAATGAAGGATGTCAGCAACAAGTTTGACGAAATTACAACTACTATTAAAAATTCAGCACTTAATCTTTTCTCGAAAGTTACAGGTGAGATCTTAACCCAATTTGTTGAGGGTATTCACATAACCCAGGAGATGAGAGACAGTATTAAGCCCGACACGCTGAATATAGTTTTGAGTCGTGTTGGCGAAGAAAATATATCAACATCTGACAGAGAAAGGATTGAGAACCTAGTAAGTTCTGGGGAAATAAATTCTGAGAAACACAATCAATTGGTTTATTTTCTATCAAAATTGGTTGGACTTTACGAACAGCAAAAAGAGAAGGACGAATCGATCAATCAATTTGCTTCGGTCTGTAACAATTACTTGAATGAAAAACGCATTGTTTATGACGAAGCGAATGTCGAAATTTCTATCATTCAAACCAGAAACAATAGCCCGATTGATATAAAAGACCTTTCGTCTGGGGAAAAGCAAATAATTTCTCTGTTTTCAAAAATTTACTTGGAATCCTCTGAAGATTTTATTCTTTTATTTGATGAGCCAGAGTTGTCACTTGCAATTGAGTGGCAAAGGCTTTTACTTCCTGATATCTTAAGATCGGGTAAGTGTAGATTGCTCTTGGCTGTCACCCATTCTCCATTTATTTTTGACAACGAGTTAGATAGCTACGCTAACGACTTGGATATCTTTGTTAGAGAGGAACAATAAATGTCAGTAGATGAGTTAAGAGCTGCTCGCGGGAAAGCAGTTGCTGTATTCACTGAATTTACTAGATTATATAAAAAGCATGATGAATCAGCGCTTTACTGTTTTTTTGAAGGAGAGGACAGTAAATACTACGGCATTAGAATAAAAAATGTTGTCAGGCCCGAGAAGTATGAATTCCTCAGTTGTAAGGGAAAAGATGGAGTTTTAGGGATTTATAAAATGCTCTCGTCTCGTAAATACTACGATCGTGCTAGAAAAGCCTATTTCGTAGATAAAGATTTTGACAAATCAATCGATGAAATAGGCATATATGAAACTCCATGCCACTCAGTGGAAAACTTTTACACATCAATTGAATGTTTTAAGAACATTTTGAAAAGTGAATTTCATTTAACAGAAGCAGACGAAAATTTTGAGCGTTCTGTCAAGCTTTATATAAAACTACAAGAACAGTTCCATAATTCGGTTGAGTTACTCAATGCTTGGATTGCGTGCCATATAAATAGGTCTAGCGGACTCAATGTTTCAGATATCAATTTTTCAAAGCTAGTCCGTATTGATTTGACAAAAGCTTCTGTAAACTACACACTTGACGACCTGTGTAACAAGTTTCCTCATTTGCCTGCCATCTCGCAGCAGGAGTTGGATGCTAAAAAGGTTGAATTGCGAGCTAAAGTTCGGCAGAAAAGTTTTAGAGGTAAGTTTGAGATTGAATTCTTATTTTCATTTCTGCATAAACTAATCAACGAAGCTAATGAGAAAAGTTCTCCATATTTTACTCGTAAGATTAAGGTCGTACTCAAGCTAAGCAGGGGTAATACAATTTCTGATTTGTCTCAATACGCCGATACGCCAAAGTGCCTTTACAGCTACCTTGATTCTCTTCGAGTCGATTCTTAGAAAGATATTAGGAAAAACAACAATCAAAATAACCCCATAGACTGTAAAGTTTTCACATCTGCCTGAAAATCCTCCACATCGTAGTTAATGCAGAGTCCGCGCTTGGCTAGCTCGTGTTGGAATTCAATTACCTGAAGTCCAGTCCAAGCACGCGCCTTGCCACTACTAATTTTTTCCTGCTTGTAGAGCGCGATCGCGATCGCTAGTTTTAATTCATCCTCCGTCATTCTTGTTGCGCGTATAATGTAGTCGGGGATTAAGATGCTCATAGGAACTGCGATTTGGGTAATTTACTCTACAATTTTTCACGGCGCTCCTTCAAACTTTGACCGATCGCCAACTTAATTTCAATAAGCACGGTTTCTTCCGGTGTTAACTCCAGAAAATCTGAAACTGTTCCAACCTTCCACCCTTTAGATTCTAAACGTTCTTTTTTAGAGCGATCCATTACGTTACTCCTGTTTATCGGTATCGTACCTCAAGCATTGCAGCCCGATACTGGATTTCAATTACTCACTAACTAGAGAGCGCGATCGCCAAGGGGCAGTCAGCTTTTAGCCTTTAGCTGACTGCCCCTCGCTATCAATTCCCAAACTCTCAAGCTAAGAACTTAAAACTCAGAACTCTAAGCTAAAACTGGGGTTTGTTGCGGCCAACGACCCATAGCCTTGCCAACAATAGAGAGTTCTTCGAGCATCAGGCGATCGAACCGTTCTGGGGTTAGGGATTGCGGCCCGTCGGACAACGCCTTGGCGGGATTGGGGTGAACCTCAATCATTAAGGAATCAGCACCAGCGGCTATTGCTGCCATTGCCATTGCCGGGACGTACTCGGCTTTACCAGTACCGTGGCTGGGGTCGATCGCAATTGGCAAATGGGTAAGCGATCGCAACACCGGCAGCACTGACAAATCCAAAGTATTGCGAGTATAACTCCGGTCAAAAGTGCGAATTCCCCGCTCGCACAAAATCACCTTAGAATTCCCAGCCGCCAAAACATACTCCGCTGCCATCAACCATTCATCAATAGTGGCTGACATCCCGCGCTTCAGAAACACCGGCTTATCTTGGGCTCCGATTTTCTTAAGCAGGGCGAAGTTCTGCATATTGCGAGCCCCAACTTGGAGGATATCTGCGACCTCTGCGATCTTATCGATATCCGCAGCATCCATTACTTCTGTAATAATTCCCAAACCGCTGGCTTCGCGAGCCTTGGCCAGCAATCCCAGGGCACTTTCCCCATGACCTTGGAAGGCATAAGGAGACGTGCGAGGCTTATAAGCTCCACCCCGAAGAAACTTCGCCCCAGCAGCCTTTACCCGCACTGCCGTTTCCACTATCATTTCCTCGTTTTCCACGGAACAAGGACCGGCTATAGTAACTAAAGGATGTTTCTCGCCGAAATAGACCGTTCCGTTTGGAGTCTCGACCGCTACTTCCCCGGCTTCTCCGTGACGATATTCCCGGCTGGCTCGCTTAAACGGTTTCTCCACCCGCAGAACTTGCTCGATCCAGGGGCTCATTTCCTGCAACTGCTCTGGCGGCAGATCTACAGTATCCCCCACTAGACCAATGACTGTCTTATACTGACCGACAATTTTTTCTGGCTTCAGCTTCCAGTTAGCTTCCAGGTCTGTCGTAATCTGGTCTATCTCGGCCTCTGGAGCGCCGACTTTCATTACGATTATCATTTGAGATGTTTCCCCTTCTCTAAAAGTTACTTGTCTGTATTTGGAGAGATTAGCAATAAGCTTTTGCGATCGCGGTTTCTCGGGACGTACCCTTTCTTATCCTATTAAACTCTACATATAGCGTCCATTCTTAGGCGCACAGTCAAAAGTCAAAGGTCAAAAGCGAAGGCTCTCCTGGATCTAGGGTGGAAAAGTTACATACGATCGCAGGGAGTGTTTCTTCAATGCATGACTTATTACCTTGAGACTTTTGACTTTTGACTCTATCGCGGGCTTCCAACAAGGAACAGCTCCAAAAGAGCGGCATCCCTTGCATCCCTTAGTCTAATCTGCAAGCCTACAGCAGAATAGAATCCTTTATCTTTTGTTCGCCTTCCGCATCGACGCCAATGGCCCGAGCGTGTGGGGTGTGGGGCCGCCATCGGTGTAGGGTGTGGGGGGAGAGGGGGGAGTGTGGGGAGAGAGGGGGGGAGACAAGGGAGGACTTTGTTTAATCCTTCCCACACCCTACACCGATGGCGGCCCCACACCCCACACCCTACACCGATGGCGGCCCCACACCCCACACCCCAACCACTGGCTACTGCCTCTTTTCTTTTGCAGACCGTCTCGCTGCCATCATTCGTCCTAAATTGGTGGAAAACTCGCTCAAACCCACCATACTTCCGGGGGTTGTTTCATCCCAAGATGCAGATAAAACCCCATAACTCAGCCCTAATACTCCTAGGCCAAAAAAGCCTATGCTCGTTAATAAAGTTAATGTATTGGGCAGCTCTAACCAGCCATTGCTGACGATCGCATAGCTAACGAAAAAAGTAGATATCCCCAAGGCAGTGGGCAAGCCGCAGAATATCGCCATCCGCCGGATCATCCGCCTGCTGACAGCCTCGGGAATAGCAGTTTCCTTTAAGGAAGCCGGAGCGGAATTGGCCCCCTCTGCCACTTCGGGCTTGGGTTGTTTTGCTGGGGGGCGCTTGCTTGTTTTTTTCCGCTTGCCCGGTTCAAAGGGTAGCGATCGCTTGCTTTCAGACTCTTCTGACATAAATAATCTACGCGCTCTTTTTTTAACCGCGAATGCCGAGGCGGCCAATCAAAGCCAGATACCGCTCCCGGTCTTGCTTCATTATATAGGACAGCAATCGCTTGCGCCGGCCGATCATTTTCAACAAACCTCGCCGGGAAGCATGGTCTTTGGGGTTGCTCGACAAGTGGGTGCTAAGCTGGTTTACCCTTGCCGTTAGCATTGCCACTTGCAAGTCTGCCGAACCCGTGTCGGTTTCGTGGACTTGATAATCGTTCATAATTTCTTGCTTGCGCTCTTGCTTCAACGGCATTGATTTTTTACTCTCAATCTAAAAGACACCAATTTTCTATCATACCATATTCATGGGGATGGGGTGTTGGGCATTGGGCAAAAAGCGGTCAGCTATCAGCTATCAGCTTTCAGCCTTCATACATCAAAAGCGGTCAGCTATCAGCTTTCAGCTTTCAGTGTCAATTAAGACAGGACTTACGCAAAGACTCTATTTGTAGGGTGCGCTGCCTAGCACCAGAAACTATATACAGCTTTAGACCTGAAGATTTGCGTAAGTCCTATAAGAGTTACCAGTCAACAGCTCTCTCGCTGACCGCTGACCGCTGATAGCTGATAGCTGATAGCTGACCGCTACTAGCCTTGACTTAACCAAGCGATCGCCCGTCGAATCCACTCTTCCGGTTCCGCATCTGAGGGCAAACTGTTGGCACCAACAGCCTGTAAAGCTTGGGTTACTTCTCTATTGGTATATCCCAAAGCTAGAAGCGTCATCTCTACATCTTCTTGTAAAGAGGGTGCCATCCCAGCAGTCAAATCTATCCAAGGGCCAGCGTCTTGATGCCATTGGGCTAGCTTGGTTCTCAGCTCCAAAGCAATCCGCTCCGCTGTTTTTTTGCCGACCCCAGGGGCTTTCGCTAAAGCCTTGGTATTGCTAGCAACGATCGCTCCTACTAACTCTGAAAGTCCTAGGGTATCCAAAAGTGCGATCGCCAACTGAGCCCCAATACCGCTAACGCCGACCAGTTCCCGAAACAAATCCCGCTCTGCAGCGCTGGCAAAGCCGTATAAAATTAACTGGTCCTCACGGACTTGCAAATGACTAAAAACCTGGAGAGCTTCCCCTTGGGCAGGCAAGCTCTCCACCATACGCGGCGGAATTTGTAACTGATAGCCGAGCGAACTGACCTCCAGAGTCAGCACCACGCGATTGCCATTTTTCTGTACCCCCGCTACCGTTCCTTTCAGATATCCAAGCATGCAGTTGAGAATTTAGATTTAAGCAGTCAGCTATAAGCTTTCAGCGGTCAGCGGTCAGCGGTCAGCCAGAGAGCAGTCAGCTATAAGCTTTCAGCGGTCAGCGGTCAGCCAGAGAGCATATAGTCATTTCAATTAAGTTTGATACAGTGCGCGATCGCGCCCCGCGTGCCCTCCGGGCAATCGCTCTTGATGTAGGGGCTTTCCGGCTCCTAATGCCCCTACGTCTTGTCTCATTTTTATTTTAAATGACAATATATAACGCTTGGTGCCTCTTGAAAGCTGAGAGCTGAAAGCTGAGAGCTGAGAGCTACACAAAACCAAAATATTTTAATCCTTCTAGAATCCCGCCAGCACAGCGAGCCTTAGCCAGATACAGATTAGGAGATGGATTTTCTCGGTGCCATTGCAGCAACTCAGAACGAGCATTGCCGACAATAATGCCCCGCTCTTCTCCCACGGCAAATAGAGTAATGTCATTACCCGAGTCGCCACAAGCAACCGTCGTAGATGGCGATATACCCCAGCGTTTGGCCAGGAATTGCATGGCTAAACCCTTGTTACCGTTGCGAGGGAGAATATCCAGGTCCTTGCCGCCGCTATAAACGAAGTTTACCTCTAGGTTCTCCGAGGCCAAGCGAGACTCTAACTTAGTTACTAGGGGTAAATATTCTTTTTCTGCTACGGAATAACTGACTTTCAAGGGGCGCTGTTCCGAACCTGCTTGGGGCATTAGCTCGGGAAATTCTTTTCCTGCGGCAACGATCGCATCCCGATTCCAGCCCTCAGACAGAATAGCCACCCACTCTGGATCTGGGGTATCGAGATTATCGCCGAGGTAGATTTCCGTACCTACAGAAGTTACTGCAGCATCGGGAACTAGCAAAGATTTTTTTACTTTCAACTTGTGGTAGAGAAACGGCGATCGCCCGGTAGCATATACTATCTTAGTCCCATATTCTTGCCGGTGCCTTTCTAAAAGCTCCTGGAGCCTTGCCAGGGCTAGATCGTCTCCCACAAAGGTATTGTCCAAATCCGATACAAATAAAAATTGACTCATCAATTCCCCGTCTAATGTCAGATTACTTGTTGCTACTTATTTTTTACTACTTGGCGCAGACCTTATATTAAGGGACAAGCGACTGCAAATTTAGTACCAGCGTTCGGGCGATCGCGTTACTGGTCTATGCCCTCCGGGCATAGCCCAGGAGCAGCCTACGGATTGGTACATTATTAACTTGCAAGTCCCTAAGCTTTTTGCTTAATGACAATAACTTGTTAATATAGCATTTCTCAAATAAGTGTAATAAGCGATCGGGTAGGGGCGACAGCATCCCCCTTGACCATCTCTGCTATAAAACCGGGATTTTGATCTTGGGATGCTTCGCCCAGACACTTTCCATCAATTTGATAACCGCTATATATCAAATCGGGCTAATAATCACACAAAAAATTTAGAATCCCCCGTAGGACGCAGAGACTATTCGTTTTTGAACAATTATCTGTAAGAGACCCACCCACACCGCCCGCAGGAGGGGAATAAGGGATGGGTTCCCCTCCTGCGGGCGGTGTGGGTGGGTTTAAAATCGAAGGAAGCGCATTAATTTATATATAACGAATAATCCCTGCCCGTAGGAAAGGCGTCCTCCTAAGCCCCATGCGCTCTTGTGCGCAGGCAACGCCATTCGTCAAGGATCTCCCGAGGCCGAGTCGTAGGCGAAAGCCTGCCCTCGCCTTGGACATAGGGCTGTCCATTACTAAATTTGCAGTCGCTTGTCCCCAACACCTACTTATATCAAATCCGGTTAATTACTCACAAATACCGTACCGTAGGGGCAGTCAAGAGCGTGGCTGCCCCGATTGCTCTGGGGCGGTGCCCTCGTGCCCGCCCCTACGGATTTTTTTTATCTTAATTAACCGGACTTGATATTATTGGGTAAAGGTTGATATATATAGTCATTTCAATTAAGGATGAGACAGTTACGATTCGCCCTAAATGTAGGGGCGATTTCGCGCGAAATCGCCCCTACATTCTCGATCTAACTTAATTGAAATGACTAGAACTGGTATCCTTTTCAATCCGATATGAGACAATCTATTATTTCCGATAATACGAAAAACAATAAAAATTTTCAGTCAATTTTTAGGATTAATTTTGGGTAAAATGCGATTAGCGTCATTTTTTAAACTGCACGTCTTTGCAAGAGCAACCCCATCTTATATTACCAATCAATAATTGTTACCTTGGCGGGAAATAATTAATAGCGACAGAGTGCCTAGTTTCCGCTTCCCTCCCAACTCTGGTGGAAACTGCCTTACTGCTATAGCGCTACGCGGAAGTCAAAAGTCTCAAGGTAATAAGTCAAAAGTAGTCTCTCACTATGTTTGAGCATTTATAAACGTCCTAACTTATATGCGTAGTGCTATCTTCCCGAGCAACCTAGAAAAGCCAAGGCATGGAAGGTGTGGGGAGAGAGGGGAGTGTGGGGAGCATGGGGAGAACTTTCAGCAGTCCTTCCCACACCACACCATCCCACGCCTCGTAGGCGGCCTCTCACTCTCTCCCTCTGGCCAGTAGTAATATCAAATCCGGTTAAATACCCACAGAAAAAATTTGGAATCTCCCGTAGGACGAGCGTCCTCCTGAGCCTGTCGTAGGCGTAGCCTGCCCAACGGGAGGGCATAGGGGAGCATTTCACTTTTGCAGGACTTACGCATTACCTCGCTCCGAAAGGTAGGGGTCAACGGCCGTTGACCCCTAAACTTAGGGCAATTAACCGGATTTGATATAAATAGGACTTACGCAAATTGTCTGCGCGATCGCCCCGTTGCAGATGAGCGAGGTAATGCGTAAGTCCTGGTAAAAACAAAAGGGAATTTCTCCCAAGGGAAAACCCACCCGCTCCCCGCGACAGGGTGCGGTATCGGCGGGGGTATTCGGATGGGCTATCTTCCCACCGGGCGCTGCTATTGGAGGCGTGCCAACGGACAAGTTTGCCCCGAGTCCAAGGCTTGCCCCGCTGCAGCTCGGTTTTTTAAGGGAGAAATTTTTTGATTGAGAATGCCTCCTTACTAGGATTTGCTTTAGCGTTATACAGCAGAGGGTCGCGGTTAGCGGCCCTTATTTATTGCACCCTCTAGCTAGGGAGCTACAAATCCATATTAGCATGGTTTTTCTCAAATTTCAACATTCGATGGAAAAATTTTTTGCGGCTTCTGCACTTTCCGCAGTTTCTGCACGGTCGTGTAGCCTAATGTTACAGAGAGCGATCGCCATTATCCTATCCTTGGCCCACAGATTTGCTGGCACCAAAAATATTAGCGGAAAAACACCATACCCGACCCCGTATTTACTAAATCATAGAAACCCGTTCAAATTCAACAATACCTTCGCCAAAATCAAAAATCATAGCGGTCGCATCCCGATTCCTTATATTAAGCCTTTTGCCTCAGAAACCCGGTTTTTTGGAAAAACCGGGTTTCTTTGGTTAAGGTTTTTTGGAAAAACCGGGTTTCTTTGGTTAATAAGAACTTGGCTTATCCCCTACCGTCGCGCCGCCGGTAATCATCCCTTGCAAAGTCGATTCAAAGAAACTGTATGGGAAGCGGGTTTCAGGGCGAGACACCAGATCCAATCGCTCTTGCAACTCTGCCGGAATTTCAAATTCCAAAGCACCGAGATTATCTTGCAATTGATGTAGCTTGGTTGCACCGACGATAACCGAGGCAACAGCAGGACGATTGACTACCCAGTTTAGCGCCACCTGTGCCATCGAGCGATTCAGTTCTTTCGCCACTGCTTCCAATTCCGTGGCGATCGCCCAATTTTTTTCAGTAAATTTATTAAAAGCCGGATTGCCGCTATTGGCCAAAGTAGCAAGGCGACCCGACCCCTCGACACCCTCTTCGGAAGGCTTGTATTTACCAGAAAGCAGACCGCTGGCCAGAGGCGACCAAACCATAATCCCCATACCCAAAGCTTTTGCTAAAGCGGTGAATTCAAACTCAATATTTCGCTCTGCCAAAGAATATTCGAGTTGCATAGTGCAGATAGGTTCTAAATGCCGCTCGAAAGCAAGGGTCTGTGCCTGCGCCGCATACCAGGCAGGTATGTCCGACAGAGCCACATAGCGAACTTTACCCGATCGCACCAAATCGTCCAAAGTTCGCATCACCTCCCCTGCCGGAGTCACCCGATCCCAAGTATGCAGCATATATATGTCGATATAGTCCGTATCGAGGCGCTGCAAAGATCCTTCCACGGCGCGCATAATATTCTTGCGTCCGTTGCCTCCAGCGTTGGGGTTGCCCGGTTCCCCATTGTAGCTAAACTTAGTCGTGACGATCGTGCGATCGCGCGTTCCGCTATCTTTGATAAAGCGTCCCAACATCCGCTCGCTATTGCCGTTCGTATATAAATCCGCCGTATCGATAAAGTTTCCCCCCGCTTCCAAATAAGTATCAAACAGTTGGCGGGCATTGGCTTCATCGGCACCCCAGCCCCAGTCATCCCCAAAAGTCATGGTGCCCAGGGCCAGACGGCTCACTTTTAGTCCTGTATTGCCAAGCGTATAATATTCCATAGGTCTTGTCCTCAAAGTCTCTATATTGCGGTTCTCAAATTAATGTGAGGTTGCCTGGGCGAACTGGGCCCGCGCATCCCACTACGGGAATTCCCGTTCTGCGGCCGAGATTGTCTTGGGGATGCTGTCGCCCCTACGCCCTCTGGCGCGATCGTTCATTACACTTATTTGAGAAACTGCCTTACATTAACTACTATCGGTGAAGTCCAGAGAAAAAAATTGAACCGGGTTGCTCGGTTTTGGTATGAAATTGCTAAAGGTTATTCTAGCCCAATCCCATGCAGAGCCAGATTAATTTTGTCGATAGCCAAACCCTCATGCCTAAGCCCGCGATCGATGCAGGGCGAATCCTAGTGTCTAGCAAAGACCTGACTTGGGACGGCATCCACATTGAAAAAGGCGAAAATAAAGAGTTTAACCCCGAAGATGTAACGGTGACTCAGCATTATTTTGCTATGAACGCGGGACAGTCTTTTGAATGGGAGTGGAAAGACGGCAAAACTTTTAAAACCCATCGCTACGACCCAGGAGATATCTGGGTAAATCCAGCGGGAGTACCTTTTTCCCATCGGATTAATACTTATAATCAGTTTGTGGTGCTTACCCTCGACCCGGCCAAAGTCGTTGAAACCCTGCCAGAGCAACCCCTAATCGATCGCTCTTGTTTCCGAAGACAGCACAAGTGTCAAGATAAGCATTTGCAAGCGCTAATTCAGGCGCTATTAATAGAGGCAGAAACTGGCGGTCCGAACGGCAAGCTCTATGCCGATGCTTTATCTACGGCATTGATAGCTCACTTTGTCAACCATTACAGTAAAGAAGTTGTCCTGGATTTTCCTGAAGGTATGGCGATCGAGAGGCAGCGTCTGGGGCAGGTCATCGATTATGTGGAAGCCTATCTGACCGAAGATCTGAGCCTTAACGATCTAGCTTTGGTATCGGGGTTTAGCAAGTTTCATTTTTCTAGACTGTTCAAACAGGCATTTGGCTTGACCCCCCACCGCTATCTAATGAAACGGCGAGTGGAACGGGCTGCTATGGTTCTGAAAAAAAGAGCGAATCAAGAATCCCTAAATATTGCCCGAGTAGCCCATCAGTTTCGCTTTGCCGACCAGTCCCACTTTACGCGGACGTTCAAGCAAGTAAAAGGAGTGACGCCGAGGCAGTTTTTGCAGAAATCTGGAAAATAGTCTCCATTTTAGGACTGGAGGCGAGAAGTCCCGAGAAGTCCGTCTCCCCTGTCCCAACAAGCGATCGGACGATTCGCGTAACTTCGGTACTTGACAAAAGACTGATTTCGCGCCAGGATGTTAGAGAATATAAATAATTGTAAGGGCTGTGTTGCATGACCCCAGAGTTCCTATCTCTCGAAACCATCCAAAATATTGCACATCAATACGGCTACTGGGCAGTTTTTCTCGGGATAATGCTGGAGAATGCAGGGATTCCTCTACCCGGAGAAACCATTACCATTGTCGGCGGTTTCCTAGCCGGGAGCGGAGAGCTGAATTATTGGTTAGTCCTTGGTAGCGCGATCGCCGGTGCTGTATTGGGAGATAATTGCGGTTACTGGATTGGCAAAAAGGCTGGCTGGCCCTTTATGATAGCTCTCGGTCGCATTTTCCGCATTTCCGAAGAGCAACTGGTAGAAGTCAAAGAGCAGTTCGCTCAGAACGCTCCCCGAGCCGTATTCTTGGGAAGATTTGTTGCTTTGCTGCGGATTTTTGCTGGCCCGTTGGCTGGAATTGCCCAAATGCCCTATCTGAAATTCTTGTTGTGCAATACAGCCGGAGCAACTATTTGGGCAACGGTGATGGTGAGCTTGTCTTTCTTTGTGGGCGAGCTTGTACCTCTCCATCAATTAGTTGCTTGGGTGGGCCAATTTGCCTTGATTGCCCTAGCTATAGTAATTGGTTGGTTTGTCATATTGCCCCAGTGGGAAGCTCGCAAAGCTAAAAATTAAACGGTTAAACAGTTAAAGTATTTGTAGGGGCAATCCCCCCGCGTTCGCCCCAGACATTCCCGGGGCGGCCGGGGCGGGCACGGGGGCACCCCTACGGGATTTATGGGTTATTTGATTTAATCGGATTTGGTATTAGAAATAAAAAAGGTAGGTGCGCAACGCGCACCCTACATTCTCTACGCCCCTACAGGTTGCCTTGACAAGCTATTTTTTATGATTCCCAATGCGAACATGCCCAATGCGAACATTCCCAATGCCCAATTCCAATTCTGTCTTGACAGAATACTAGCCTCGAACCTTATCAGACCAGATGCGAGTTTCCATGCCCCAAACATAGATAAAGCCTTCGGCAGCTTTGTGGTCGAATTCGTCGTCGGCACCATAAGTAGCCATGTTGGGAGAATACAAAGAATTCTCGGACTTGCGGCCGACAATATAGGCATTACCCTTAAATAGCTTCATCCGAATTGTTCCAGAAACCCGCTCTTGAGTTTTTTGGATAAAAGCATCCAAAGCATCCTTGAGGGGGCTGTACCAGAGACCGTTGTAAATCAGATTGCCGTAGGTTTCTTCAATGCCGCGCTTGTACTGGCTCACGTCCTTGGTTAAAGTGATACTTTCCAAATCCCGGTGAGCTTGAATTAAGACCAAGAGCGCTGGAGCTTCATAGATTTCCCGAGATTTGATACCTACAAGGCGGTTTTCTATCATATCAATCCGGCCAATACCTTGATTTCCCGCTAGCTGGTTCAGTTCGGAAATCAGATCCACTGGAGAAAGTGCTTTACCATCGAGACTTGTGGGAATGCCGCGTTCAAAGCCAATTTCTACATAGGTGGGCTCGTCGGGGGTATCGGCGATCGCCTTGGTCATGTCATAAACCTCTTCCAAAGGTTCCGTCCAAGGATCTTCTAAGGGACCTGCTTCTATGCTGCGTCCCAAAAGATTGCGATCGATACTATAAGGAGAAGACTTCTTCACCGGGGAGGGAATGCCAAACTTCTCCCCATAAGCAATTGTTTCCTCTCGACTCATCCCCCATTCCCGTGCTGGGGCAAGTACCTTTATGTTTGGATTGAGGGCCGCAATCGCAACATCAAAACGCACTTGGTCGTTTCCTTTGCCAGTGCAGCCGTGAGCAACTGCATCGGCCCCGTATTTTTCCGCTGCCTTGACCAACAATTTAGCAATCAGCGGTCTGGCCAAAGATGTCGAAAGGGGATAGCGATTTTCATACAGGGCGTTGGCTTGAATCGCTCGGAACGCATAGTCTTTAATAAAGGTTTGCGTCACATTTTCTACCAGAGATTCGCTAGCTCCTGAAGCGATCGCCTTTTTCTGAATAGGTCCAAGTTCGTCTCCTTGACCCAAGTCTGCGGCCAGAGTAATCACTTCCTCCACTCCCCACTCGTTCTTGAGGTAGGGAATGCAGACGGTGGTATCCACCCCGCCAGAATATGCCAGTACGACTTTAGTAGCGCGACCCATAATTTCCTATTTTCCTAAAACAACTAAACTGCCATTAAACATCTAAACTGTCATTATCGACCAAATTTACCCCTGATTGTCAGGAAGTGTCAATACTTTTTTTGATATAGTTCGGGATCGTTGCAATTTTGCAGGCTGTAGCAGCGATGGGAGCATTTCAATTTCGTAAACTGCCGCCTGACGCCTAAAGGCGGGGCTACACAAAACTTAGCCCTTTTGGGCTACCGTTTGCGTAGGCGTTGCCTGCCCTCCGGAGAGCTAACGTATGCGCGCAGCGCAATCGCAAGAGTGAAATGCTCCCACAGCGATCGACTGGCGCAGCTACACAAAAGCCAAGAGGGCTAATGATTACAAAAGTGAAATGCTTCCCTCATGCCCAACAATAGCGGAAAATGGCGAAGGTATTGACGGTAGGTAACAAATTTTTTCTTTGGATACTTAAACGGATTTGATATATAGCATTTCTCGCTCTTGATGTAATATGAGGTCTGGGGCGAAGCATCCCATTACAAAGGTTACCGTTTAAGGCCGAGATTGTCAAGGGGCATGCTGTCGCCCCTACACTTCTAATTTACGCTTATTTGAGAAACGCTATAAGCAGGAATTACCGGGTTTCTGACCCTACGCAAGAAAGCAAAAAAAAACGGTTTTTTTGGACAATACCTTCGCCAAAATGCAAAAATGCCTGTTCGTTTACGAACGCTCGATCCCCCCAACCCCCCTTAAAAAGGGGGGCAATAGTCAAATGCAAAAATGCCTGTTCGTTTACGAACGCTCGATCGGACCCGGAGAGGGAAATGGCGAGGGTATTGATATAAAATGCCCAATACCGTATATTATCTCTCGATGCACTTGCGTAAGTCCCGGGTAAATTAGGATGGGTAGAAGATGGTTTGGATTTCGTTTGGAAAGGGCGATAATGAAAAGAAGAATCCTGGCAGGGTCGATAGCTTCGATCTGTTTGGGATTGGCAATGCTGGGGCTATTTACCGGAGGGATTGCGTTTGGCGATCGCCATCTTGCGATCGCGCCGGTAAACATCGCGCATAATTATACAAAAAATAATTATACAGCAAGCCGAACAGCCCCCGTGACTCCAACGGAAATCAGAGGGGTTTGGCTGACCAATGTTGCCAGCGGAGTGCTATTTGCGCCTTGGGGAGTCAATCGGGCATTGCACCAACTTTCCGAACTTAATTTTAATACTGTCTATCCCGTAGTCTGGAATCGGGGCAATACTTTTTACCCCAGTTCAGTGTCTGGGCAGGTGACGGGTAGATCTCAAGAACCATTGCTAAAATTAATGCGCTTAGGAGGAGATGTCCTCAATGAAATTATAGAGGCAAGCGATCGCGAGGGATTGAGAGTAATTCCCTGGTTTGAATATGGCTTGATGGCTCCTGCTTCTTCAGAACTGGCAAAGCGACATCCAGACTGGCTAGCTCGGACGCGGGAAGGTTTTGCTAAAGAAAACTCTAGCTCGAAGCTACCACAGTTATTTCGCAATCCCTCTCTGAATAGGCCAGTCTGGCTAAATCCTTTACATCCGCAAGTGCAGAAATTCATCCTCGATTTAATCTTAGAAGTCGTTGTAAAATACGATATAGATGGCATCCAGCTTGACGACCATTTTGGAATGCCCGTTGAGTTTGGGTACGATCCATTGACAGTGCAGCTTTACCAGCAAGAGCATAACGGTAGGCGTCCGCCCAAGAATTATAAAAATGCTAAGTGGATGCGCTGGCGAGCCGATAAAATAACTGATTTTATGGAGCAAATCGTGCGATCGGTGAAAGCGGCCAAGCCGGATTGCTTGGTCTCGGTGTCTCCGAACTCACAGGAGTATTCTTATCAAAAATATCTCCAAGATTGGCTGGCTTGGGTAGAGTTGGGGTTGGCAGACGAGTTGATTTTGCAGGTGTATCGCGATGACCCGAGCAGTTTTGAGGCTGAATTGGAGCGTAGCGCAGCGCTCTTAGCGCGCCGAAAAATTCCGGTGGGTATTGGCTTGTTAAGCGGAACGGTTTTGAAACCCGTAGATATGGAGCGCCTTCAAAAACAGGTTCTCAAGGCGCGCGATCGCCATTTTGACGGCGTATCCTTTTTTTATTGGGAAAGCTTGTGGGGATATATTGCCCCCGAGTCTCCAAGGCAGCGCCGACGAGCTTTTCAGGAACTTTTTGACAAGCCGGCGACTCTGCCTTAACTGCGATCGCAGCATATTCAATAGATCTGAAGTTTGCTTTAAATGGGAAAATATTGGGGAAAGTTTAGGGGAAAATATTGGGGAAAGTTTAGGGGAAAATATTGGGGAAAGTTTAGGGGAAAATATTGGGGAAAGTTTAGGGAAAAATATTGGGAAACCATGCAGGGAATAAAGACCGATTGCAGCTTTATAGTGCAGTGGGTGTTAGTGACTTTTGGGGGTTTTGTAGTAAGCTTACTCTTGATTGAAATTGGAGAAAAACCAGATATTGGCGCTCTAGAGGGAGTAACCGGGGGCGCTGCAATTGGACTAGCTCAATTCCTAATTCTCAGGCAGCGGATTTCCCCAGCTTGGGGATGGATATTGGCCAGCGTTCTTGTCTGGGGACTCATGGGGGGAAGCGGTCTTGGTGCTATAGGTTGGGTGGCACCGAGAACGGGAAATATTGCCTTAAGAGCGGTATATGGAACAATTCATGGCGCGCAACTGGGAATGTGGATCGGGGCGAGCCAATGGTTGATTTTAAGGAACAAAATCCCTAAAGCCCAGCGCTGGATCTGGATTAGTTCTTTTTGCTGGGCCATTGCAATGTCCCTTGGTTGGATTGTAGGAGGAATTTTTCGCCTAGCATTCCATCTATTTCTGGGAGAAATTGTTGGTTTGGGGGTAGCATGGCTAGTGGTTAGTATTACCACCGGAGTTGCTCTAGTAGGATGTCAAGATAGTTTGGAATAATTTTAGCGGTCAGCTCTCAGCTCTCAGCAGTCAGCTAGTGGACTGTCTGCCTTAAAATTGTAGGGAGCGGTTGAGGCACGTTGGCGTAGGCGGAGCCTGCCCTCTGGGGCTAACGCCAACTCGTGCGAGTAACCCAACTATACCAATTGTTGCGTCCTTGTTTCGTGCCTCAACCGCTCCCTACAGCTACAGACAATTTGAATTTTGCCAATCCACTAGGGAGCATTTGACTTTTGTAAAAAGTAGCCCTGTTGGGCGAGAGTTTGTGTAGCCGCGCCGCAAAAAAGCGCTACTGCGGCATCAGGCGGTAACGTGCTTTCATTGAAATGCTCCCGTCAGCTAAAGCTAAAAGCTGTTGGCGCAGCCTGCGCTAAAAGCTGAGAGCTAAAAGCTGAGAGCTGAGAGCTGAAAGCTGATAGCTGATAGCTTTTTTGCCCCAATTACTTAAGTTCTCTTGAAAATAATTGGTAGAGAATATGTTTTGTAGTGTGGTTATTCCGACTTATAATCGCCAACTTATTTTAGAAAAATGCTTGAGGGCTTTGGAAAGACAGAAACTTAGCCCAAGTGGAGCGATCGCCGGTTATGAAGTTATATTAGTAGATGATGGCTCGACCGATGGAACTTTGGAATGGTTAGAAGATGTGGCTCCAAGGGAGTTTCCTCACCTGCGTTGGTTTCCTCAAGACCACTCTGGACCGGCTGCGGCCAGAAATCTGGGGGTGACCCATGCGAGGGGAGATACTATTATTTTTATTGATAGCGATTTGGTAGTGACCGATAGTTTTATCGAAGCCCACGGCAAAGCTTTGCTAAAGGGAAGAGAAAAATTAGGGAGCGATCGCCTGTTTACCTATGGCCGAGTCATCGATACTTGTAACTTTGAAAATCCCACTAGCGAGCCCTATAAACTAACCGACTTTTCTGCTGCTTATTTTGCCACCGGCAATGTGGCTATTTCCCGGCATTGGCTAGAAAAAGCAGGTTTATTCGATACGCGCTTTCAATTTTATGGTTGGGAAGACTTGGAACTGGGAGTGCGCTTGAAAAAATTAGGACTAAAACTGATTAAATGCCCGGAAGCGAGTGGCTACCACTGGCATCCACCATTTTCTTTAGAGCAATTGCCCGGAGCGATCGACCGGGAAATTCAACGGGCTCGCATGGGCGTACTGTTCTATGAAAAACATCCCACTCTGGAAGTTAGAATGATGATTTCCATGACTCTGCTACACCAAATTCTTTGGGGCGTTCTCACCCTGGGAGGATATCTCAATGAAAGGACAATGGCGGGTTTTTTGCAATGGTTAATCGATTCTGGCAAACCCCAGCTTGCTTTAGGAATTGCCAGAATATTCCTGAACTGGTACAACGTAAAAGAAGTTCGAGCCGCCTATGCTGAAGCTCGCTTGAGAAATCAAGGACATAAATAAAGTGATTTCTGATAAAGATACCCGATCGAACATCCCAAGCGATTCCCCAAAGAGCGGGCGGTGTGGGTGGGTTCCGCAAGTCATACCCACCCCAGCCCCTCCCAGGAGGGGAAGTAGAATGACCTCGTCGCTTTCCAACGAGCGGTACTTTCCCAGGACTTACGCTTGCCTGTCTATATCTAGTATTGCAGTTCTCAAATTGATGTGAGATAGTCTGGGGCGAAGCATCCCAATACGGGGTTGCCGTTTTGAGCGCCGATCTTGTCGAAGGGATGCTCTCGCCCCTACGGGATGTAAATTACACTTATTTGAGAAACGCTATATTTGTAGGGGCAATCCCCCCGTGGTTGCCCCGTTCGCGAAGCGTCTCCGCAAGGAGAATCGCTCTTTGTCGTTGCCTAAGTCCTGTTTCCCAGAAATCACCTCAACAATTATTACACATTGCCAACACAGATAAATTTATCAAATTGTTGGCAAAGTAAATGCTAAAGCACTCTTCCTTGTGCTAGGCTAGTGAAGTTGTTAAAATCGCACATCCGGAATTTCGGGTGTTTCCAGGGATTCGAGATCCTTACTGGATACCGTCCGGGTGGAGGATAAACCCGAAATAGGAGATAGAAAACTATGCCAGTTGTTTCGTTAGCAGAAATGCTAGAGTCAGGGGTTCACTTTGGGCATCAGACCCGCCGCTGGAATCCCAAGATGTCTCAGTATATCTTTACAGATCGTAATGGCGTTCACATTATCGATTTGGTGCAAACTGCCCAATTGATGGAACAAGCCTACGAGTATATGCGCAGTTCGTCTGAAAGCGGTCAAAAGTTTCTTTTTGTAGGAACAAAGCGTCAAGCAGCAGGGATAGTGGCCCAAGAGGCAATGCGGTGCGGTTCGTACTACATAAACCAACGCTGGCTTGGCGGAATGCTGACCAACTGGGAGACGATAAAAGGCCGTGTCGGTCGCCTCAAAGAATTAGAAGATATGCAAGAAAGCGGGGCAATGGATTTGCGCCCGAAGAAAGAAGCTGCGATGCTGCGCCGGGAACTGAGCAAGCTCCAGAAATATCTGGGAGGCATTAAGACAATGCGGAAGGTTCCCGATGTAGTAATTATTGTCGATCAGCGTCGAGAATACAATGCAGTTTTAGAATGTCAAAAACTAGACATTCCGATGGTGACGCTATTGGACACGAATTGCGACCCGGATTTGGCAGATATTCACATTCCAGGTAATGACGATGCTATCCGTTCCATCAAGCTAATCGTGGGCAAATTAGCAGATGCCATTTATGAAGGACGGCATGGAAAACAAGATGATAGTTACGATCCAGAGGAGGACTATTACGACGGAGCAGAGGACTACGAAGACTACGAAGACGAAGCCTATGAAGAGTCTGATGTAGAAGATGCAGAAGATTCAGAAGCTGCAGAAGCTGCAGAAGCTGCAGAAGATTCAGAAGCTGCAGAAGATGGGAATTCTGAGGAATAACCACAATTAGGATCTAGAGATAGGCTCGCTCGAAAAAAAGGAAAGTAATGCCGCCAACTATGGCGGCAATAAAAGCAGAATAAGACTGCAAAAAATAGCTTGGGTCAAGAATAGCTTGGGAAAATTTTGGATAATTAAAATTGCTATCCCGAGCGGTAATATAGCAGTAATTGGCTGTGAGCAGTCAGCTTTGGCTAAATGCAAGGTTAGTTTTTAAGCTAACAGGCGATCGCAAAAGTAAAATAGATAGAGGACAAAGTAAGGGGACAATGGCGGAAATATCTGCAAAGACTGTGAAGGAACTGCGCGAAAAAACCGGCGCAGGCATGATGGATTGCAAGAAAGCGCTCCAGGCAAATGATGGCGATATAAGCAAATCCATAGATTGGCTGCGGAAAAAGGGCATTGCCAAGGCGGACAAAAAATCAGGGCGCGTGGCTGCAGAAGGAATAGTGGATAGCTATATCCATACTGGAGGCCGGATTGGCGTATTGGTAGAGGTGAACTGCGAAACGGATTTTGTGGCTCGCCGGGAAGAATTCCAAACATTGGCACGGAATATTGCCATGCAAATTGCCGCTTGTGCGAATGTGGAATATGTTAGCATAGAGGACATTCCGCCAGAAATCGTAGAGAAAGAAAAGTCTATAGAAATGGGTCGGGACGATCTAGCTAAAAAGCCGGACAATATCAAAGAAAAGATCGTGATGGGGCGGATTGATAAGCGCTTGAAAGAGATGAGCTTGATGGATCAGCCATACGTCAGAAATCAAGATATGACCGTATCCGAGTTGATAAAAGAAACTATTTCCCAGTTAGGGGAAAATATTAAGATTCGCCGGTTCGAGCGCTTTGTTCTCGGAGAAGGGATTGAGAAAAAAGAAAGCAATTTTGCAGAGGAAGTGGCCGCTCAGACTGGCGGTAAATAATAGAGAAAGGCGAAACAAGAACCGGTCAAGCTAAGCTAAATTATAATATAGCAGAAGTGCCATATTTGGTTAGGGCAATCTCATTGGTTGCCAAAGCTATATTCCGTGCATTAAGCTGACTGCCGTTGCAAGAGCATCTCCGCAGGAGAATAGCTGACTGCTTATTTGGCAAGGCAAATGGATATTCGATTTTTCCTGTCGATTGGACAATTAGATTAAAAAAAAGATGATAGCTAGATCTATAGAGCAAATTGAGAAGGAATTAGTAGCGCTAAAGCAGTCGTCATTAAATTTGGCGGAAGATTTACAGAAGACCTACTCAAGCTATCTGGCGGCTTTAGGACAGGCGGCGAGACAGCAGCTCATTATGGCTAGCTATCATCTATGCACTCAAGGATATGCGGAGTCATTTCTCCGTCTATCCTTGAAAGAACGGCAAGACCTACAGGAAGGTATTCGTAGTTTAGCTAAAGGTACTAAAGAAAAGTTGCAGGATCTGTTACCAGATGATTTGGCAGCAGAGTTATCGAGGATTTCGGTTGAGGATTCTGCAAAAAAAATGGAGCGATCGCCTATTTTTTTCGAGGAGCCAAACGAGGAGCCAAATGAGGCCAGCGATGAGGCAAATGAAGAGGCCAGCGATGAGGCCAGCGATGAGGCAAATGAAGAAGCCAGCGATGAGTCCGATCGGATTGCAGATTCTGATAATAGCAGCAGAGAAACTATCGCTCCAGATGTCGCTCCAGATAAATTAGTGCAATGGCAAAAGAAGATAGAGAATGAAATTATAGAACAATTACAAATCGGTTCTCGCTATACGAATCGGTTATTGAAGAAATTTGGCATTTTGTCGAAAAACTTGCCAGAAGTATTTATAGAAGCTGCGGGCAAGGCACCGAACGCACCTGATGGCGTAGCAGGGCCGCCGAATATTTTAAATGTGACTTTGGAAATAGATAATCCCGAGGAAGAGTCGGGCTCTAGTAGGAGTAAAAGAAAAAAATCCCAGCAGCTTCGCGTAGTTGCCATTCAACTACGGCTGTCGGAAATTGAATTGGCGGACTCGAATGTAAGGGCGCGACGCAATCCAATTCGCTCTCTTGCGAGTCGGTTGCATTCTCTGGAACGAGATTATCGCCAAACACAGCAAGAAAAAGCGATCGCCGAAGCGGAAGCTGCTTGGAGAGCTAGCTGGATTGATGAATGAATAAAGGAGAAACTGTGAAGACAGAATTACCGGACTGGGTGCGATTGCAAAAAGCGCTCTCAATAGAAGCAGAACGCGGCTATAAAAATTTGGTTGGCAAACAATATCTGTTTAACGAGTTTATAGAAGTGAGTTTGAGGCAAGCGCCAGAGCAATTAAAAGCAGCAGACAGGAAGAAATGGTTGCAAATAGGCGCTGAATTTAGCCGGTATCCAGAATTAGGCTTTTCCGAACGAGAAAGATTAGTTAAAAGTACCCAAACATTTTTGTTGCAAATGCAGCAAAATATAACTTGCCGAGAGGGACGGAGAAACTCAAAGTTATCGGTTTTAAAGAGTCAAGAAGGAAAGGCGATCGCCAAGGAAAATGGAGAGCAAGCAAACGGCAGGTTAAAGGTAGCAACTAAAAAAACAGAGATAGTAGAAAGCAAGGTAGCTATCGGCAATGAAATTAGACCAAAAACAAAGTCTCTTTTGTCTAGAGATGGTTCTGAAAAGATATCTCTGGATGGAGCTTTAACTACGATTAAGGGGGTGGGGGAAAAAAATGGCGATCGCCTAGCTTCCCTGGGCTTGTATGTAGTTAGAGACTTGCTGCACCATTACCCGCACAACCATATCGACTACGCCCGTCAAGTCAGAATCGAGGACTTAGAACCCGGGCAAACAGTTACGATTATGGGCACAGTCAAGCGCTGTAATTGTTTTAGCAGCCCCCGCAATAAAAAATTAAGTATTCTAGAAGTGGTACTTAAAGACGGGACTGGGCAAATAAAAATAAGCCGCTTTTTTGCCGGGTATAGCTCTAAACGCTGGCAAGAACAACAAAGACGTCAATATCCTATTGGGGCGCTAGTTGCTGCTTCTGGGTTGGTAAAAAGCAGCAAGTATGGCAAGACTCTCGACAAGCCGCAATTAGAAGTTATAGATGGTAGCGGTGGCGGGATTGAATCGATGAATGTGGGTCGCTTGGTGCCGGTTTATCCTTTGAAAGAAGGGATAAATGCGGATGTGGTTAGAAAGGCGATTGTTGCTGTATTGCCAGCGGCAAGTCAACTGCAAGATCCGATGCCAGTGGGGCTGCGCAAGAAGTATGGATTAATCGATTTGCCAACGGCGATCGCCAATATCCATTTTCCTGCCGATCCGAATATGCTTGAGGAAGCGCGCCGCCGTTTGGTATTCGATGAATTTTTCTATATCCAGCTAGGACTGCTGCATCGCCGCCACACCGAGAAACAAGGCAAAAGTGGTGCCGCTTTTCCCACCAAAGGCAAGTTAATAGATAAGTTTTATAAGCAGCTTCCTTTTAAGCTAACTAAGGCGCAACAACGGGTTATTAATGATATTCTCGGCGATCTAGAAAAGTCCGAGCCAATGAATAGATTAGTGCAAGGAGATGTGGGCTCTGGAAAAACAATAGTTGCTGTGGTGGCTATGCTAGCGGCAATTCAAGCGGGCTATCAAGCAGCTCTGATGGCACCGACAGAGGTTTTAGCAGAACAGCATTATAAAAAATTAGTCAATTGGTTTAATCTGCTTCACTTGCCGGTAGAGCTGCTGACGGGTTCTACTAAGACTGCAAAAAGACGCAAGATACACGCTCAGTTAGAAACCGGGGAACTGCCAGTATTAGTGGGAACTCATGCTTTAATTCAAGATCCCGTTAAGTTCCACAGATTGGGTTTAATTGCGATCGACGAACAGCATAGATTTGGGGTGCAGCAGCGGGCGAAATTGCAGGAAAAAGGAATTATGGGAGCCCCCCATGTTTTGACTATGACCGCTACGCCAATTCCCCGCACTCTGGCTCTCACTTTGCACGGGGATTTGGATGTCAGTCAGATTGACGAATTGCCCCCGGGCAGAAAGGCAATAGAAACTACGGTTATATCGGCGAAAGAGCGCGACCATGCGATAACTTTAATTCGCAGAGAGGTGGCTCAGGGGAGGCAAGCTTATGTGGTTCTGCCCTTGGTGGAAGAGTCGGAGAAATTAGATTTAAAATCGGCTATAGAAGAATATCAAAGATTGCAGGATGTGATTTTCCCCGAGATGAGAGTTGGCCTGCTCCACGGACGACTCACCTCAGCGGAAAAAGAGAAAGCAATTAATGAGTTTCGGGATTTAAAAACTCAAATATTAGTTTCTACTACTGTGGTGGAAGTGGGAGTTGACGTTCCCAATGCAACAGTTATGCTGATTGAAAATGCAGAGAGATTTGGATTGTCTCAGTTGCACCAGTTGCGAGGTCGCGTCGGTCGAGGGGGAGAGCGCTCTTACTGTTTGTTAATGACTAATGCTAAGGCTTCTAATGATGCCCGTCAGCGACTTCAAGTTATGTCTCAGTCGCAAGACGGGTTTTTAATTGCGGAAATGGATATGAGACTTCGCGGTCCGGGTCAAGTGTTGGGAACGCGCCAATCTGGGATGCCCGATTTTGCCCTAGCCAGTTTGGTGGAGGATAAGGAAATTTTGATTTTGGCTCGGGATGCCGCAGAGAAAACTATTGAGAAAAATCCCACTCTCGATCGCTGGCCTATGTTACAGATAGAGTTGGAAGAGCGTTACAAGCGACTTATGGGTGGAGCTATGATGACTTAAGTAGGGCTTGCTAAGGCTCCCTGGTTGGCTATTTTTCTCAGTCAACCAGGGCAAAAACAGAAACCCATTATTCCTATAAAACAGAACTACGGCGATCGCTGCGGATATTGCTAACGGCGCGTTTAATAGAAGCCAGAGCGCGATTGTAATTGAGAGTAGCTCGGGTCAAATTCCCTTCTGCCTGGGTCAGAGCCGAAACCGCATCAATCACCTCTGTCTGGGTGCCGACCCCAGCCTGAAACCGCAACCGAGCCAGCCGCAGCCTTTCTTTTGCCTCATCCAAAGCCACTTTAGCCGTCTGGATATTAGCCCGGTTGAACTGCAAATCAAAATAGGATTGCTCCACCTGAAAGCGGACTTGATTGCGCTGATTGGCAAAACGAGTTTCGGCAATCTCGATGTTAGTTTCCTGCTGAGCCGCTCTCGCCTTAGAAGCTCCTCCGTCATATACATTCCATTGCAATCTGGCTCCTAACGAATAGCCATCTGCCACCCCAAGGTCGTCATCCAATACTTCGAGGACGTTGTAGTTCGCAAACAGATTCAATTGCGGTCCTAGAGCAGCCAAAGCAGCTCGCCGCTGCTGGTCGCCGATATCTCGCTGCACCAATTCCTGCTCTAGCTCGGCTCGATTCTTAAAAGCCAGGACAATGGTCTCTTCCAGAGAAAGAGACCATTGTCCTGCTGGCTCCACCGGATCCGCCGCTGAAATATCGGCCCATTGAGGCAAGCTCAAAAGTCGAGCTAGATCCCTTCGAGTAACTCTCTGCTGGCTTAGTCCTTGGGTCAGGTCTTGTTTTGCATTAGCCAAATCCACCCGAGCTTGCAATACGTCAAACTTAGTACCCACCCCCGCTCTTTCTAGGGCTTCGGCATCTTTTAAGTTTTGCTCGAATCTCCCGACCGCCGCCCGGGCAATGCGCACGTCTTCATCTGCTTGTTGAACGTCGTAATAAGCATCGGTTACGTCGAAACGGATTTGCTCGGACAAGCGCTCTACTTCTAGCTGGTCGAAACGCACTTGACCTTCAGCGGCTTTTATCTGAGCCGGTCGCAGCCCCGAGGTAAATACGTCATAAGTCAGCTCTACGGTTCCATCCAAAGCTGTGGTGCCCGTATCTTGGGTGGGAGTATTCTCCCCAAATAAGTTCCTTTGGCGATCGTTGTTCAGCTCGATATTGGCTGAATCTGTGCGAGTAAAGTTCGATCGCACATCCAAATTAGGATAGAGAGCCGCTCTGGCTTCCCGCAGAGCAGAGCCGCTGCGTTCCAGATTCAACAGGGATTCTTGCAAATCGCGATTGTTGCGCTGTGCCAGTTCGATAACCTGTTCCAAGGTCAAGGGTTGATTGCCCTCGATCCTGACTTCCTCGGGCACTGTCGGGAACTGGAGGGGATTGGGGTTGGATTCTAGATAAACCGGGGGCGGCGTTTCCACGACCCTATTTCCCCTCGTATCGGGGGCCTGAGAAAGCCAATCGATATCTCTAACCGCCGGATCTAGTCTCTCTGGGGCCTTCAATTCCGGTCTTGCCGATAAGTTTTGTTCGGGTAACTCAACCAAAGGCATATCTTGGTCTGGATCGTTTTCTCTAATGTCGGGGCGATCTGGAGGTCTAGTTTCTGAAGCGAGCGAGGCGCTGGACTCCAGAACGCTGAAAGCCATGAGTACGCCCATACCCATAGCCTTGAGATAACGAAGAGTTGGCATAAGTTTTTGATTTCGTTTGCAGTCTGAAAACACGGACTCGTTAAACACTGACTCGTTTCGCCAAGGCAAGCTCCTTAAGCAGGATAGCCTATTGGCAGCACTTGAGAATAAGGCCATTCCAAGAAATAACAAAACTTACTCATTAAGGATTTTATTGGCCCTTTACTTGAAGCGATCGCATAATAAATAGTCCATTTATTATACAATATATTCAGCCAAGGTATATACTGGCGTTTTGAGCAAATTACGCGGCTTTCAGGGAAAAATAGCATAGAGGATGCGCCTAAGACCTTACGCCTTGTAGCACAATATTAGTTAAGACAATGACTGACTCTGGCGAATTGCGAGAATCGCCCGCACCAATGACATCCCCCAGCAGCTTAACTCCTCCCGATACCAAGACTTCCCACCGTCTGAAATGGACGGCACCAGTTTGGTCCGCGATAAATTATTTTTTGGCAGGTTCCTCCGATTGCGAGCGGGGCGAGAAGCTCTATGCCGCTGGCAATTTCTCGGGAGCGATCGCTTTTTACGATAAGGCTATAGAACAAAAACCCAAGTTGCATCAAGCCTGGTTAAAGCGTGGAATGGCCCTGATGAGCTTGCACCGCTATGAAGAAGCGATTGTTTCCTTTGACGGTGCCATTCAACTGAAATCTGACAATTATTGGCCTTGGACTATGCGAGGCTGCGCTCTCTATAATCTACAGCGCTATGAAGAAGCCCTAGCATCTCTAGACCAAGGCATTTTAATTAATCCCAAACATTACGAAGCCTGGTATCACCGAGGTCGCTGCCTGCAAGAGCTGGAACAATATTCGGGGGCGACAACTGCTTTTAACCAGGTGGTGCGGCGCAATCCCAAACTGGCAGTTGCCTGGTATTACCGAGGCACCGCTATGCTCCAATTAGAGCAATATGCCGAAGCGGTGGTTTCCTTCGATCGCGTCGTTCGCTTGGAAGCAGATAATGCTGCTGCTTGGTATTACCGAGGTCATGCTTTAGATAGATTGCAGCGACACACCGATGCGGTGGCCTCTTACGATCGCGCGATCGCTTTAGTCCCAGATAACGCAGCGGCTTGGTTCAATCGCGGCTTGGCTTTGGCTCGGATACAGCGATACACCGATGCGGTTGCCTCCTACGACCGGGTGCTACAACTGGCACCTAGCAATCCGGGGGCTTGGTTTTATAAAGGCATGGCGCTCAAATACCAATGGTCGGAAGCTGCCGTCGCTTGTTTTGATAAAGCTCTCGAACTCCAGAAAGAATGGCCCGAAGCTTGGTTGAATCGAGGCTTGGCTTTATCCGACGCCGGTCAGTATCGAGCTGCTCTGATTTCTTTTGACAGGGCAACCCAAGTAAATCCCAATTGGGCAACCGCTTGGTTGGGACGGGGGACGGCACTGTATGGCTTGGGTCGCTACAAAGATGCAATTTTGGCCTATAGCAATGCCATCCAAATCCAGCCAGAGCTTGCCGAGGCTTGGTATCATCGCGGCTTGGCTCTGGAGAAATTGCAACAGCATCAAGAGGCCATAGCTGCTTATGAAAAAGTTATCTCCATGCTGCCGGAGTCTGATTCTTATGTGGGTAGTGCTTGGTTGAGACGCAGCGAAATTCTAGAAATTATGCAAAGATTTCCAGAAGCTCTGGAGGCTTACGATAGAGTCATTAGACGAAAACCAAATAATATTGAGGCTTGGTTAAAACGTGGGGACTTGATGAGTAAAATGCAGCGCTACCCAGAAGCATTGGCCGCTTACGAGGAAGCAATTCAGATTTGGCCGAACCACTACGAGCCTTGGGTAAAACGCGGTAAAACTTTGGCCAAGATGCGAGCCTACAGCCAAGCGATCGCGGTTTTTGATAAAGTAATTCAGCTCAAACCAAACCATGCTAATGCTTGGCTGCTGCGCGGCCAAATGTTAGAAAAACTGCACCGCTATCCAGAAGCCCTCCGCTCCTATGGGATTGCGATACAAATGCAGCCCGATTACGTCGAAGCCCTCGACAATCGCCAGCGTTTGGAAACCATGCTCCAGGAGAAACCGGCTCCTCCTTATCAGTTAGATATTTTATAGGGAATTGGGCATTGCGCATTGGGCATTGGGCATTGGAAAGCACCGTAGGACAGGCGTCCCGCCTATCCGCGATCCAATCAAGACTAGGGACGCCCGTCCTACGGGGGCTCCCAATTGCGTGGGTAATAGACAAGAGTACAAAAATTTACGAAAATCCCCCCAAATCCGCGCATGAAAGGGGAGGCTTTTTGGATTTATGCAACAGGTCTAATTAACCCAATGCCCAATTACCAATGCCCAATTTTATCCTGAGCCTGGTCGTTGCGGGCCCCATTCCCAATTTTATCCTGAGCCTGTCGAAGGGTTTATCCCGAGGCAGGTCGTTGGGTTCCAATGCCCAATTTTATCCTGAGCCTGGTCGTTGCGGGCCCAATTTTATCCCGAGCCTGTCGTTGGGTCCCAATGCCCAATGCCCAATGCCCAATGCCCAATTCCCCATTCCCAATTCCCCCATTCCCCATTCCCATGCATATAGATTCATGCTTAAATCCAAAACAATTTAGCGCTGTAGAAGTTAAAAGTAAAATACCGGACTTAGCCGCATTGCTACAGCAGCATGGCGTCCGAGTCGCCTATTTTTTGGGCTCGGTTTTTGAAAATAGCGCCAATTCTTTGAGCGACTTAGATCTGGCTGTTTTGCCGCCGCAAGATTTGAGAAACTGGCTGGATTACTATAACAGCTTATATTCACAATTGTGCGTTTTTTTTGCAGCAGATAACATTGACTTGGTAAGGCTGGATAGAGCGCCGGTTTCTTTGCAAGCCACCGCTATATTACATGGAATACCAATTTTTAATAATCGGGAAGAAACCGAATTTGCAGAAACTGTGCTAGCTCGCTATGCAGATATGACAAGCTGGCGCAAAGAAAACTGGGAGGCGACGCGGCAATTGGTGCGTCAAGGCATTACTGGAGAAATTAATATGGTAAATCCAAACCGAGTGGAGCGCTTTGTTTTCCTAATTCGCGATGCCGTTCGGGAATTGCAGGGATTGAATTTGGAAGCTATAGCCCTAGAAGACTATTTAGGAGATAAAAGCACTAAAGCGCTATCGGAACATTATCTGAGAATTGCTCTGGAAGCTACTCTAGATTTGGGGCGTCACGTTATTGTCAGCACTGGTTTGGGCGCGCCACAAGAATATCGAGATGTAGGCAGGATTCTCGGGGAAAGAGAAATTGTCCCTCCCGAGCTAGGTCGAGAGTTGGCAGCTATGGCGGGGATGCGGAATGTTCTAGTCCATCTTTATTGGGATGTCGATTATGCCTTGCTATACGAAATAGTTAGAGAAAGGCTGGGAACTTTCGAGCGGTTTTTGCAGCATATCTTTCTATATATAGAGCGCGTAAATTGAAGTAATTGGGCATTGGGCGTGACCCTCCTGGGAGGGGTTGGGGGTGGGTGGCATTGGGCATGTTCGCATTGGGCATTGGGCAATTCTTGCGTCCCGCCTAATTTATAGGGCCTTGCAATAGTAATGTAAAGTTTTGTAACAAAATCGGCAATTCTCGTAAAAAGTCGCAATTTCAAACCGAGTAAGGAATAGAAGGGTGCAAAGTTCCTTACAGCAACAACAACATAATTTTCATTATACCGATCGTATTGCCAATCATTTACTGCCTAAGAGACAAGGATGACTGCTACTATATCGCGTGAAATATACGGCACGAAAATCGAGCAACTTTACAGCAATGGCTACATAAATCTATTGCAAATGGCTCAGTGCAAAAGATGCAATATTAAGGACTACTTGCAGGATAAAGCTACCCAAAAATTTCTCAAACGTTTAGAAAAATCATTGAAGCTTTCCAGGAAAAAGCTAATCTTAGAAGAAACTTGGGGACACCCGCATGTGGCAATTGACTTTGGCTACTGGTGCGATCGCTACCTAGGAATGTTAGTACATCAGTGGGTTTTGGAATGGAATATTACTCGTTTATATCCGATTGTTATTAAAAGAAAAAAAACAATATATCTAACTCAAGCTGGCATCAAGCGTTTAAGATTCTTAAAGTCGAAACCATTGTATATCGATTCTCTTCTACAAAAAGACAAGCAAAAAACTGACAATAAGGAGTATATTGCTACTATTTACAATAAGAATAAAGACAAGACATTTAGTATAAATAAAGAAGAAATACTTTACAGTAAACCTATAAAAAACAACCAAAGTAAAAAGAATAATAGTAGCGAGAATAGTAGCGGTTGCTTTATAGTGACGGCTTGCGACGCCGATAAATACACTCTGGACATATTTTATGCTTTCAGAAATAGAGTATTGCTAAAGAATCGCGTCGGCCAAAACCTAGTTAGCTTCTATTACAAGCATTCGCCTCCAGTCGCCAAAATGATCAAAAAATCGCCTCTGGCCAAGAAAATAATCTTAGAATTGTTGATAAAGCCGGTGGCATATCTGCTCGGTCGTTTTGCACTATAATATTTGCAGCGAATATTTTCTATTTTGGGTAACAGCACAAGCGAAGCTAGTCTTGAGGAGGCTTGCTGCTAAAGTAGAAAAGATGCTTATCCAAACGCCGGATTATTTATGGAGACAGCGATCGCCCCATGACTGACGATCGCTTTATTCTCGCCACTCCGCCATTAGCGGATGCAAACTGCTACAATATCAAAGAAGTACCCTTCATTTTCTCATAATGCCAGCTAGAGACGCTTACCATGCCAACTTAATCAACGCTCTAATCAAAGATAACTGGAGCATAACCGACGACCCTTACGTTATCAAGTGGGGATCTAGGGATATGTATGTCGATTTGGGTGCTTCTTTACTTTTGGCAGCAGAAAAAGAAGAAATAAAAATAGCAGTAGAGCTGAAAAGTTTTGCAGGTCCTTCCCCAATGAACGACCTAGAAAATGCTGTCGGTCAGTATATCGTTTACCATGATGTACTCAAGAAAATAGACCCAGAAAGAATTCTCTACTTAGCGGTAGATGAAGAAGCTTATGAAGGGATATTCAGCGAGCCCATCGGCAAACTCATGCTAGAAAATCAGCGCTTAAACTTACTAGCTTTCCACAAGTTGGAGGAAGTAATTATTGAATGGATACCATCAGTAAATATCAACAAATAACTGAGAAAATAATCGGCGATTATGCTCAATTGCGCTATTCGCATGGGGAAATAGAAAGAAGAACAGTTTTCGACAGAGAAAAGAACCATTATTTATTAATAATTCTGGGAGTAGAGGGTCATAAAATGGTACATGGCTGCATAGTTCATATGGAAATAAAAGGCGATAAAATTTGGATTCATCGCGACGGAACTGAAGATGGTATGGCAGGAGAATTGTTAGCAGCAGGGGTTCCCAAAGACAAAATTGTTTTAGGATTTTATACTCCCGAAAAACGCGAGATAACCGACTTTGCAGTTTGTTGATTTCAGGAGCGATTCTCAAGAGCAAAGACGCTTCGCGATCGCCTGTTTCCCGAGAACAAGCGTAAGCTTTCGCTCCTCGGTTAGGAAGCTCGCCTATTTCCCGAGAAGAAGCGATCGGACGTTCTACCTTCGCTTACAATCTTATATCATGTCGGTTTGAATGCCCCAAAAAAAACAAAAAAAGCTTCTGCGTAGGACGGGCGTCCCGCCTGTCCCAAAGAGCCCAGGCGGACTTTTCGCTGCTCCCGTCCTACGGGAGATTACAATTTTTTTCTGTGGGTGTTTAACCGGACTTGATACTACCAGGATACCGCAGGAGGCTTGCTGCTAAAGTAGAATGCCGGATTATTTTATGGAGACAGCGATCGCCATGACTGACGAACGCCTGCAAACCATCCTAGACCAAACCCGCTCCTGCTTAGACCAATTCTTTATGAAGGTGCAACAAATAACGACCTTTACCCGCCGTTCGGGCGCTCGCTTGTCGTTGGCGCAGCCTGCCCTCTGGGGCATAGCCCTAGCCCTGGGGCAACGAAGCGCGAGCGCCCGAACGGATTTGTTGCCTCTTCATAGAGAAATGGTATTAGAACGACTTTACGGTTCTCGCCTCGACCGGATCGTTCTCTATGGCTTGACAAAGCGGACAAAACTTTACAAGCAGCCCGTATCTTATGCGAGCGGGGCTTTTTTGATTCAGCCGCCTCCCATGCTTGCTTAGTCAGAGACTACTTTTGACTTATTACCTTTTGACTTTTAACTTTTAACTTGCGCGTAGCGCTATATCATCGCAGAAATGCCTGTCCTCCTCGCTCACATTGGGATTGGTCTGCAGATAGTCGCGCAACCAATTGCAACCTCGCAGCAGCAACTCGTCCAAACTTTCTACCGGCCAGAGTCGGGCGGTGCCGTCTCGGGAGGCAGTGGCTATGTATTTCCCATCCGGGCTAAAACTGACGTCTGTTACTGAACCTTTATGGCCGGTAAACTCCTGGAGCAAATTCCCCTTTCTGTCCCAGAGTCGCGCAGTACGGTCAAATGAGGCGGTAGCGATACAATTCCCATCCGGGCTGAAACTAACGCTCCAAACCAAGTCGCTATGGCCGGTAAACTCCTGGAGCAGATTTCCCTGTGTATCCCAGACTCGGGCAGTGCAGTCACCCGAGGCTGTAGCAATATAATTCCCATCCGGGCTAAAATTGACGCTTGTAACTGGATCGCTATGGTCGGTCAATTCCAGGAACATATTTCCCTTTCTGTCCCAAATTCGGACGGTGCAGTCCAATGAGGCGGTGGCGATGTATTTCCCATCTGGACTAAAACTTACGCTTGTAGTTGGGCGGCTATGGCCGGTCAATTCCAGGAGCAAATTCCCCTTTCTGTCCCAGAGTCGCGCAGTACGGTCAAATGAGGCGGTGGCAATGTACTTCCCATCCGGGCTAAAACTAACGCTCCAAACCAAGTCGCTATGGCCGGTCAGTTCCAGGAGCAAATTCCCCTTTCTGTCCCAGACTCGGGCAGTGCAGTCACCCGAGGCTGTAGCAATATAATTCCCATCCGGGCTAAAACTGACGCTTCTAACTGAATCGCTATGGCCGGTAAACTCCTGGAGCAAATTCCCCTTTGTGTCCCAGACTCGGGCAGTGCAGTCAAATGAGGCGGTAGCGATATAATTCCCATCCGGGCTGAAACTAACGCTTGTCACTGGGTCGCTGTGGCCGGTCAATTCTTGGATTGGATTCTCCTGCCACTGCCAGAGTCGGGCGGTGCGGTCAGATGAAGCGGTAGCGATATATTTCCCATCCGGGCTGAAACTGACGCTTGTGGCCAAGTAACTATGGCCGGTTAATTCTTGGAGTAAATTCCCCCGTGTATCCCAGAGTCGGACGGTGCCGTCAGCCGAGGCGGTAGCAATATAATTCCCATCCGGGCTAAAACAGACACTATTGACCCAGTCGCTATGGCCGGTCAATTCTTGGAGCAAATTCCCTTTTGTGTCCCAAAGTCGTGCAGTGCCGTCCCGGGAGGCGGTGGCAATGTATTTCCCATCCGGGCTAAAACAGACACTATTGACCCAGTCGCTATGGCCGATCAATTCTTGGAGCAAATTTCCCTGTATATCCCAGAGTCCGGCTGTGCGATCCTCTGAGGCTGTAGCAATCAATTTTCCATCAGAACTAAAAATGATGCTGTTGACTGGGCGGGTATGGCCAGTCAATTCCCGCAGCAATTTTCCTTCTAGGTTCCAGATTCGGGCGGTGCTATCTCGGGAAGCTGTAGCGATTGATTCTCCATCCGGGCTAAAACTTACGTCCAAGACAGAGTCGCTATGACCAATCAATTCCCGCAGCAATTTTCCTTCTAAGTTCCAGATTCGAGCGGTGCCGTCTTCTGAGGAGGTAGCGATCGATTCTCCATCAGGACTAAAAATAATACTATTGACTAAACCTCTATGGTTTGTCAATCCTTGGATTAAATTACCCTGTGTATCCCAGATTCGAGCTGTACCGTCATGCGAGGCAGTAGCAATATAATGCCCATCCGGGCTAAAACTGATGCTAGTAACTGAATTACTATGGCGTTGAAATCTATTTTTTTCCTTAATTTCTTGCAGGATCTGTTGGAGGGCATAAATTGGGCTTGTAGCGGGATATTCTTCTAGGGGTCGCCCGTCTTTGACAATTTCTTGCAATTCTTTTCCGGCTTTGACCGCTGCTAGTAAAGCTTCTAGTTGCGCCTTGGCTCTAAATTGTCGCAAAGCATTAATTCCCGATCGCTCCAGTCTTGCCCCAATTTTCGCTTCTGCCAGTTTGACTTTCGCGGCTCGAATCTCTGCCTCAATTCGCTCTTTTTCACCGATCGCATCCTTTAGTTCTTGCCTCACCTCTCCCAAGCTCCTTCCCAGCTTGCGGCGTTCCTGCCGTTCCCGTTCCACTTGGGCGATTAGCTCCTGAATCCTTGGTTGCCGTTGGCGGCGAATTAATTCTGCCAAATAATCGTGAGCCAATTGATAGCGATCGCCCGAGGATTCTGGTAACTGAAACAGCAAGCCGGATTCGACCAAAATCTGCAAAACCAAATCCAACCGCTCGACTGCCGCCCCTAACGCTTCTAAATCTTTGGCCAGCTCGGCCTGCCTCTTCAGAGGACGCCTATCCTTTTCGTCCGTCAGCAAAAACAAAGTTAATTCTGCTAACTGCTGATTCTCAGAGCCGCAGTCCGTCACCACTTCCTCTAAATACCGCTGGACTAAGGCTGGTTTAGAACCGCTCTCCCGATAAGCGCGCAAAGTAGTAATGTTTTCTTTTTGCAGTTGCGCTCCCACTACCTGCATCTCTATCGGACGTACTTTTTCGTACTGACCCGCCAAGTCTCGTACCAGAGCTTGGGTCAGTTCTGGCTCTAACTTAAAATTAGCCTTTTGGGTTAAGCGATCGATAATCGACTCGGCATCAGCAAGGGTAAAGTTACTGACTTTGTAGATGATATTTTTATCCAAAATATTGTTATTGATATCCTCCATTGCCGGACGCCCCAGCAACTGATGGATATAGGTTCTTTTGAGAGAAAAGATGACTTTGACTCCAAATATGCTGCGGCATTCTCCCAAAAACTCAAACAGTGGATTACGACCCTTCTTGGTTTTCTTGGTAAAAAAGAATTCCTCAAATTGATCGAAAATTAGCACCACCAGGAGATTTCGCTTTTCGCTTTGGCGCAACTGTTCTAGAATTGCCTCTTGGGAATCGAGGGGCGCGACAATCGGGATATTTTTCCGTTCCAGAGCCAGAGTTAATTGCTTGCCTAACTCCTGCAGCCATTGGGTATATACGCGCATGGCTACGGGCAAACCTTCTTGAAAGCCAAATATTTTTTGCTGGATGGCGGGAATCAGTCCGGCATTTAGCAGAGAACTTTTGCCAACTCCAGAGAAACCGTAAAGGACAATAATTTTGTAGGCGGGTTGCGACAGGCGCTTGAGCAGTTCTTCTATATCTCGGTCTCGACCGGAGGCGGCGATTTCGGGAGCGATCGCAGATTTCCCGCCAATTTTGCTCCCTCGCAGATAACCCGCCCCGACGAAAGCCCGCCGTCCGTATTGCTGCTCCAGCGATCGCCGCTCTTGCTTGAGTTGATAGGCTTCTAAATATTTCTTGTCTTCAAAATAGAGATCGTACAAACGCCGAATAATCTGCAAATAAAGATCCAAGTCTTCGTCGGGATTGCCGATTTCCTTGGCCGCCTCCAAGTTAGCGATCGCCCCCTTCACTTCTGCCAAGCCTTTCTGCGCCCCCGCCAAAACAAACAGCGATCGCGTATATAGGGTAGATAGTAGAGGCGAAGCATTGGACGCTAAATATCTTGGGTATTTCCAAATAAATATTTCTCTGTCGCTTCCCGTAGGACAGGCGTCTCGCCTGTCGCTCCCTGTCTCTAGGTACTGGACAGGCGGGACGCCCGTCCTACGAATTGGTTCATTTTTTTCTTGGAAATCCCTTGAAGTTTGCGGACTGCGATCGCTACCAATGGTTTCCCCGTCATCGGGGGAAGTTCTCTCGAACATTCTGTCGATCGCCCCTAAAGATTTTTCCGCTAGCTGCTTCGCTTCCGGCCAATTTTGCCGAGCCAGAGCCACTTCGGCCAACAAGCTATAATCCCGGGCAAGTTCTAAAGTCTGGTTTTCCGCTTGGTGGCGTTCTATCGCTTGGCTACAGAGAGTTTCTAATTGCTGCCAATCCTCCAAATAGCGGAGAATTTTGCCAAATTTACCCAAATAATCTACCGCTAAGTCCGGGCGATCGGCTTCTGCCAGCGCCTGCAAGCATTGCTGGAGGTAATCTTGGAGAAGTAAGCGATCGCTTTGGGAATCTTTCCCGGCCTTTATTTTGCGGTAGCAGCATTCAGTTAAATGGCTCAGTATTTTAGCGCTGTATTCTAAATTGCCGATTTCTTGCCAAAGGGCTAAGCTGCTTTCGTAATTGGCGATCGCTGCATCCAGTTGCCGATCGCTTTCTTTGGCAAATCCCAATAAAGCGTATAAATTGGCCTCCAGCTCTGGCTCTATTTCCGCCTCATCTTGCAGCAATTCTTTTTGCGCCGCTTCTAAATCCTGTAGCGATGCAGCATCTAGGCGATCGCTTTTCTCCAAATCCGCCGCATAGCTAAAAAATAGCGCTGCTTTTTCCCGAACTAGGTCAGCCAAATCTGCAGGGGCGATCGCAAACTCCGCATGGGTCATCCAAGTCTCGAAATCTGGAGCCAGCCGAATCAACTTGCGCGCTATTGCATCGGTTGCCCATAAAATCATCGGGAAGCGGCAATGTTTTCTAAATTCTTCTCGCACGGAGTTCATCGCCGTCAGCAGATGGTCGATATCCTTGACAGACTCCAAGCCAAAAACCATCAGAGTCTCGGGACTCTCCTCTCCCAGTTCCTGTCTAATCTTAGAGTAGATTTTCCTCTCCGACGGTTGCAGACATATTTCTCTGATTTCTCCCGAATAGCTCGCTCGCAATTCTCTCACTAGCGGCGATCGCAAGCTGGTGTAATTGCATTTCGCCAAAATCAGCGAAAATTGCCCGCCGCTATTTTCGATTGCCCAGACAACTTCTTGTAAAGAGCGATCGTTGTTGCTACCTGATGGCTTTTCTTGATTCATCTTTGGGGTGTCGGGTGTAGGGTGTGGGGTGTAGGGTGTGGGGTTTGGGGTGTGGGGTGTGGGGTGTGGGGTGTGGGGTGTGGGGTTTGGGGGTTTAATTAGGGTGTGGGGTGTGGGGTGTAGGGTAGGGTGTTGACTCTGTGGAATTTTTGCCTTCTTATTTTCATACAGTTTTTCTGTCACCCTTAACTTTTAGTTAGTTATAGCTCTCCTTTTAGAAAGCATGGATGGACCAAGAACTTTATTAGCCCAATCGTCAACGTCACAATTGCGAATCTTCTCCATTGCTTGTTTT
>JAAHFN010000051.1 GCA_010672965.1 Oscillatoria sp. SIO1A7 | reverse complement strand
AACAACAGATAGAAAAAGGACATCACCGCACAGAAAAGCGTTATGTTTGAGCCGTTACTGTAAAAGCTTTTGGAAGTTTACACCAACAAGAGCAATGGTCTGGTCTGCAGACAATTGTTATGGTATAACGAATTCGTCATTTGTGGAACAAAACTACAAATAAAACGCAATTTTACTTAACTTCTCTACCTGCTAACGCTAAAAAAATAGGCCAAGCACTTCGCAAACATTGGACTATTGAAAATAAAGTCCATTGGATATTAGATGTGACCTTTCGTGAAGATGACTGCCGCATACGTTCTCGATATGGCGATCATAATTTTTACCTTTTAAGACGGTTAGCAATTAATGCTCTATCTCTTGAAAAAAATTCAAAAGTAGTCTGAAGCAAAAGCGAAAACGTGCTTCAATGAATGACGAATATATGATTACAGTTATTAACTCTTTTTGTCAACCTTAATTTAGATGAGCTTACCCTGGGTAACAACAACCTTACGCCATCCCGTTAAGGGCTCTGTAAATAGAAATAAATTGGGTGCGGCTCTTTTAAGAAGACATATAGGCAAGTCAAAAAACCATAGCTCTGTATGAAGGAGTTGTTATACAACTCGTATGAATTACACTTTTTAGTAAAGGGACACCCGAAAAATATAAAGCTTGATGATGACGTTTCTGTTCTTGCTGTAAATGAAAATGCCAATAGTCATTCCAATCACCACTAACATGGAGGGAACGTAGACGTAACACTGCCTCAGCACCCTGAAGACTCCACCGGGCTCCAGTAATGTCCATTCGATCTTTAATCAAGTAACGACAAGCTCCTTCAATGACTCCTGTAGCTATAGGAAAACCCGCAGCCAAGTAAAGATCGTATTGGAGATAATCGAGATTATTGAGTAAAATAGTTGGCGCATTTATCTACCGAAGTTCGTTGTTCCGGTTTGAGTTGAAGCAAGGTAGCGCTACGGCGCATTCCTGAAGCCACAGAACTCGATTTTCCTATCCCGGATGCGCAGTATTCGTTTCTCAACCCAATCTTCAGCTTCCTTGCTGGTAGGAGTATGAAAGGCAAAGGCAGCTTTCCACAGATACTCAATCACATGAATCAGATCGAGAATTATAGTTACATCTTTTTTGTAATGTTGAGATAATTCTTTTATTAACTGCAATTGTGTCTTATTGCCATCCACTAATGCTACCCAGTTTTTCTCTTGATTACTATCCCTATACAATCCTTCATCAAACGCCTCGTTTATAATAGCTTCTGGTTCTTTTGTTAAACTAGCCCAAACTCTTTTTGATTCTGGCTTAGGCCGTTTTATTTTCTCGTATTTTTCTGGTTTCATAATTTTTTCTGCTGTACGTTTAAAAGGCTCTATCGTGTAAACCGCAGCCACTGTCGCCATACGCTTTGAATTGCGCTTTTCTCCTTTCGTTAAGCGTTTTTATAGCTTTTTTTTGCCAGCCGCTCTTTTCTTGGTGTTCTCGCGCAAATCTTCTCTACGCATGACTACCCCCTTGCTATCCACAGTTATTACCAGAATATTCCCAGCTTTTTCCTCCTGCCTCCTTTGCCTTCTTTGTGCTTGATAAAATTCGTCAAAATCACAAGCACTCAGAAGTGCTATTTTTTCCACTTGACGCTTTCCTACCTTTGCTGCGGTCGTTTTTTTGATAATTTCTACTGTTTGGTTGAATCCGTTGAAAGCTGCTGCCGAGGCTACCCGTTCTGATAGCCCATGTGAGTGGGAGCATTTCACTTTTGTAACAGGGCAGCCCGGAGGGCTTTGTTTGTGTAGCCGCGCCAGCCGCCTGGGAGGCGGGGCTTACGCCTATAGGCGTCAGGCGGTGGGCGTGCAAAATTGAAATGCTCCCCATGTGAGTATTGTTCTGGTGGTAAATTTAATTCTCCATTCTTCGGGCTTTAGGCTGGTTATCTTTCTACCTCCGTAGCCAATCCTACTGACTACTACTGTACCAAATATTGTGGTCAACTTTCTTGATTGTTGACGTTTATGAGTTCTTTTTACACCGTCGCTGCCTATACAGTCTTCTTCTAGTTCATCTTGCTGTCGCCTGTCCAGATAACCTTGTAGCAATCTTCTTAATAGCTCGTTTCCGTTGACGTATAAACTTTTCTCCAATTCACTGTGTTCGAGACCAGCAACACTATCTGAGCTTAACCACCCCACCATTTCTTCAAATAGTTCTCTTGCCTCTGTGAAATCTCCATCTTTTTTTTTGCTTATGTCTTGGTCTTGCATTTTTTTTAAAGATACTATTTCTAATAAATTTTCGTTAAGCAAGTAGTTTTTTGTTCTTAGTTCAAAATAGCTCACTATTACTTAGCGATGGGCTACAAGAGGACCGCTTGCGAAACGGGGGGCAGATGTGCGCGGACCTTCCTCGCCAACTAGTAAGCATACCGCCTCTTTCCGAACCGGATTTGGATTATTTTACAAGTAAGCGCGTCTTTTAAAAAGAGCCGCACCCAAATAAATTAGTAGTTCTATTGCGTTCATATTCATAGTCTAACGCTTCGGAATGTCCGGGCTTTGCAGGTAGTGTAATGCGTTTTTTTGACTAGCTGCACTGCTTTTTTATCCATACAAATTACTGGATATTTTGAATCTTAAGGTTGGTGATAGATATCTAAAATGTCTTCCATATGGGCGACAAAATCAGCATTTTGCTCGCCTTGTAATTACATATTGCTGACGCAGATGGGGGCAAGAGGAGCGTTTTTTTTAAAACCTTTCTTACCGTTTCGTGAGAAATCTCTGATACGATATCTAACTCTACTATTTTGTCCGCTAATAAACGTAACGTCCAACGACTATGACCCTCTGGGGGTTGACTACAGCGCAAAGCTATTATCTTTGCCTCTGATTCTCCATCACAAACCGGTCAACGCGAGTGGATTTGCCCTTTTCTTTCTTGTGAGAGCCGCCTCTAAACCCTCTTCTACAAGCCTTTTTCTAATACTAATACTAACCACAGTATTTTGATGACAGCTAAAGGCTGCTGCCGCCTCAGAATCAGTCTATCCTGGTCCGCTCGCATCAATATTCAGCAGTATATTAGCGTGTTTGATTTTATAAGCCGCTGCCTTACCTGTAGATACAAGTTTTGGTTCTCTTGGGGTTATGGTGTAAAATGTTTGTGGATAACAATTTACCCATCTCCAGACAATTATGGATTTTCACTTGGCCCATCTCCTTTCTTTCCCAAATACCACAGTAGAAACTTGTCAATATTGTGATAATTCAGTTGTTATTAAAATAACTCTTTTAAATACCGGGATATATTGTCCTCACTGCGATCGCTTTACTGAAGATATTAACCAAGATCGACCAATTTTAGTCAGAGATTTACCAGCTTTTGGAAAAAAGGTTTATTTAGAGGTTCCAAGAAGACAGTTTTTTTGTAGTAATTGCCAGAAGTTTTTCACGGAAAACTTAGATTATATCCATGCGAAAAGGCGTCATACAATTAGATACGAACAATATGTCTATGAAAGGGTTATAGCTTCAAATATAGGGCTTGGTCGAGAAGAATCTCTCAAATATGATGAAATAAAAGCAATGTTTGATGCCCGTGCCAAAAACGAAAAAAAAAATGATTGGTCTCGGGTAGAGCGGATTAATATAGATGAGTTTAGCGTCCGCAAAGGTCATAAAAACTTTCAAACAGTAATTGGAGATCCAGACAATCAGTGTTTATTGGATGTCATTGATGGTCATACACAGCAGAAAGTGACTGAGGCTCTTATGGAGCAACCTCTCTTAGATTCGAGGACAGGTAAAAGAAGTCAGTGTAGATATGTGGGGAGGGTTTCCAAAAGTAATTAGTGAAGTTTTCACTCTTTGCTAAAATTGTAATCGATAGATTTCATGTACTGAAAATGGTTAATAAAGCTCTAAACGATTTGCGAAAAAAATTAGGTGTAATTTATAAAAAAAGTCGCTATCTACTCTTAAAAAATGGTGCAGACTTAAATGAAGAACAGAAGGAAGACTTGATGGTAGTTTTGTCTCTTTCTCCCACTTTAAATATTGCTTATGAAATGAAAGAAGATTTTATCGCAATATACGAGCGTTGTCGAACCCCAAAATCCGGCCGCAAAAAAATGGACTGGTTGGGTTCGACACGCTCGAATTTTGTGGCCAGAACTTTGTGAGACTGTATCCAAGCACATAAAGGAGATTTGTAATTACTCGATCGGCCGCCTCACAAATGGATTTATAGAGGGTGTTAACAATAAAATCAAGCTAGTTAAACGTCTTGGATACGGTTTCACAAACATGAAAAACTTTCGGGACCGCCTCATGGCTACCTTCCGCTACAGAGCAAGCTCGTCACCATAACTCCAAGAGAGCCCAAGTTTTTGGAGTTCTTGCCTCTCCTTTACAGTTAATTTAATAACAAAAGTTTTTTAATAAAAAAAATAAATTAAATATCAAATTTATCAATTGCCATTCTATTTTACCAGATAACTTATAGAATTAAAATTGACAGACCAGTAGGTTGGGTGGAGGAACGAACCCAACTATACCAATCGTTGTGTTGGGTTTCGTTCCTGATGCTGTTGGCGAAATAATTTGTTAGATAAAATCAGTTGCACTTAGCTAAATCACCTGTAAATTTAAGGAAGCAAAGGCTGAAGTCCGAGTTTTTGCATGAGGAGTACCTTTTACCCAGGTCCAAAGACGCTTAAGATTAATGGCAGTGGCAATGGCTACATGCTGTAATCGTGTTTTAGCTAAACCTCGCGCTTCGGTTTTGTCGCAAACCAAAAGCGGTTACAGCTTGAGAAATTGTTCCTTCAATCAAGCGCACGAGTGTTGTAGCTCTCCTTCCACTGTGATGTAGTTTGTCGTCGGCGCGCCTGTTGTAAAGCCTGTTGTTGCTCTTGGGGGTGTAGCAAAGGCTGAAGTCCGAGTTTTTGCATGAGGAGTACCTTTTACCCAGGTCCAAAGACGCTTAAGATTAATGGCAGTGGCAATGGCTACATGCTGTAATCGTGTTTTAGCTAAACCTCGCGCTTCGGTTTTGTCGCAAACCAAAAGCGGTTACAGCTTGAGAAATTGTTCCTTCAATCAAGCGCACGAGTGTTGTAGCTCTCCTTCCACTGTGATGTAGTTTGTCGTCGGCGCGCCTGTTGTAAAGCCTGTTGTTGCTCTTGGGGGGGTGTAAGGTTAAAGATCTCGGATAATTCGCAAATGCGAGTACACAAAGAGCGGGCTGGACATTCTTTACAAGTCTTTTTCCCAAAATTGACGGTAATGACAGGATTATTCCCAGGATCCGCGCCTCGGAGTCCAACTTTTACTTTGCTGTCCTTGGGGACTCTTAACGGTTTGAGAAGACCAGTCAATAGAGAATCGGGACGCATCATAACAATACCAACGCCTATTTTAGAAGGAAGCGGTAGGTTTCGGATCCTTGTGAATTCGACAAGCATGAGCATATCCGTGCAAGGATATCAGACAATAAAACTGGATCTGGTTTTTCCAATACCTTCGCCAAAAAAGGGTAGGGCCGGGTATAGTAAGGTTGTTGTCCAGAGGCTTGTGGCACGCTAGCACTTGGCTGTGCGGCTAAATCTTCCACAATCTTTATCAGTCGGCAATTACGACGTTTATCGCCCAAATCAGCATATTGCAGTTCGTTTGCAGCCCAAGAATCCATGATTATCTCCAATATAATAGTACGGACAACTCAACAGTACCCAAGTATGTTTATCGGGAAGGAGGGGCGATTTATACTATAGCTGGCTGTGGACATTCCAGAGGCTTTGTGCTAAACGTCACTGCGATCGCCCCCTTGGTCACCACAAAGTTTATCTTTTTTTAATAAGTAAGGTCAAACACATACTGTATAAGGGTTCTTTCTTGTAAAGAAAGATGTGGGTAAGGCATAGCTCCCAAGAGGGGGAGGTTGCCCAGCCCTTTCAACGTGGGTGCAAATATCCCGAAACCAAGAGATTCCGCGCATTTTATCTCGCAAGAGGGCTTGGTGGACCTTCCTCGTCCGCCAGCTCCATTGTCAATAACGAATGACTCTTGCTCGTGAAAATAGCTCAAACGACGCAAACTCGTGTTTTTTACACGTTGAAAGGGCTGGGGAGGTTGCCCAATGCCCAATGCGAATATGCCCAATGCCCAATGCGAACATACCCAATGCGAACATGCCTTAATTCCCCATTACCAACTCTCGCAAAGTTTCTCTAACCGATCGCGGTTGCCAGCCGAGTTGTTGGCGGGCTTTGCTGGCATCTACGCGAATGCTGCGATCGTATAAATAACGAACTCGCTCTCGACTCAAAGGCGGATTCCAAGCAAAAAAGCGGCCAACAATATCCAGTCCGTTTCCCAGCATCCTCGCCAACCACTCGGGTAATTCTATCGGTTCCGCAATGCCAGTTTCTTCGCTGAAAATAGCAAACAGTTCGCGAGTCGAGAGCATCCCCGCAGAGATAATGTAATGCTCGCCGGCGGGAGATTTTGCCGCAGCTAGAATCATCGCTTGTGCCAAATCTTCGACGCGAACGATGCCAATGATGCGATCGCCAGCTAGCCAAAACTTCAATCGCTTTTGCAAAAAAAGTTTAACTATTGGATCGAAATGAGAGTCGCCAGCGCCAAAAATACCCACAGGCATGACGCTGACAACTGGCAAACCTTCGGCAGCAAAGCGATCGACGAGTTGTTGGGCTTCATACTTGCTGCGATCGTAAGCCGAGTCAAAGTCTTGCTGAGTTCTGACAAAAGTTTCATCGGCTATTTTATCTTCAGTATTTCCATAAATACCAATCGTGCTGCAATAGACCAGCTTAGAGATAGCCGCATCCCGGGCTACTTCCAGAACGGCTTTCGTTCCCTCCACATTTGCCCGTTCCATTTTGGCTTCATTTACTAAACCTATCTCTACATAAGCGGCAATATGAAATACCACATCTGTATCGCTCATGCCCCGGGCTAGTGCCTCTCGGTCTGTAATGTCGCCATAGACCAACTCGATATCGCAGTTTGCCAAGCGGGATAGATTGCTATAAGAACGGACTAAGCCCGTAACCGAATAACCCTGCTGGAGCAAGGCTTTGACTAGATGAGAGCCGGTAAATCCATTGGCTCCGGTGACGAATGCTTTCATAGTTCTTTCTCGTAGATGCGGTAAGTCTTATAAATTGTAGCTCCGGTTGCCTCGATTATCTTGCGAGAAGGAAGGTTATCTTCCAAAACCCAAGATAATTCAGACCATTTATAGGGTTTGCGCCTTTTGGTTGCTGCCTCCATTCCCAAGTAAATCAGGCCGAGGGGAACCATTTTGCGACGATATTCGGGAAAACAACCGAGGGCAATTACTCGCAGGCGTTCGATTTTACGGCGATACCAGAGAAACTTGAGGATGCCTAAAGGATCTAGTTTGCCATTCACCTGCTTGAGGGGAATATTGTAATCTGGGAATCCCATCCAAAAGCCAACCGCGTTGCCCTTGTCTTCTGCCAGCAGCAAGAGTTTGCGATCGCCTATACGCTGCAAATCTTTCGCTTCTTCGATAAATTCCTCTTCGGTGCGGGCATTAGAACTCCAGTTATTGACGAATGCGCGAGTAAAGATGCGGTAGAGGCTGCGACAGTCTTCCTCAAATTCTTTCCCCTTCAAATTCATAGAACGAAAGGTAATGCCAGAGCTTTGGGCGATTTGATATCCTTTCAAATATTTATCGGGGAGCGGGCGATCTAAGGGAAGGTAATAGGCGTAGGCGTCTTTGGCTTTTTGCCATCCTGCTTTTTCCATAAATTCTGGATAGTAGGGGGGATTGTAGGGCATCATTAACATCGGCGGCGAGTCAAAGCCATCCACTAAAAACAGGCAACGATTGTGAGTAGAGAGGTCAATCGGTCCTCGCGCAACCGTCATACCGCGATCGCGCAACCATTGGCAGGCAGCTTCCAACAAAGCTCGGGCTACTTCAAAATCTTCTATAGACTCAAAATAACCAAACAGTCCCACCGGCTTACCCTCTCGTTCGATAAGCCTGCGATTAATTGCCGCTACAATCCGCCCCAAAGTTTCTCCTGTAGACGATATGGCCGTAAATTGTTGGAACTCGCCATATTGACAAAAGGGATTATTCGGTTCTAGTTCTTTGGCGATACTGCTGCGTAACGGGGCAACCCAATGAGGGTCATCTTTATAGACCAGGGCTGGAACATTGAGAAACGCTTCTCGACCTGCGGCAGTTATCACCGGTTTGATGTAGATTTTTTTTGCACTCATTGGCTAGGGGTTATTTCGGCTTTTAATTCGTAGGACGGGCGGAGCGCCTGTCCATTTAAACCTTTAGGACAGGCGCTCCGCCCGTCCTACGGGAGATTTTGATTTTTCAGTGCGATCGCAGGATTTATCATTGGCTAGAGGCTAGTTCAGCCTTTAATTCTTTAAACAAAACGCTATTATATATGTATGTTTTGTTAAACCCCACCCCAAAGACGGATCTGCAACCAGTAGGGATGCCAGTTTGAGGGAGCGTTGCCCGGGTTGAGATGCTTAGATTAAAATTTATTGTCTGGAAAAACCAATGCGAGTCTTACTATTATATCCCCGGTCTCCCAAATCCTTTTGGTCTTTTGAAAAGACCATAGAGCTGATTGGGCGCAAAGCCTTCCTGCCGCCCCTAGGTCTAATTACCGTAGCGGCTATCCTGCCTCAAACTTGGGAATTTCGCTTAGTAGATTGCAATGTTTCCGACCCAACGGAAGCAGACTGGCAATGGGCCGAGTTAGTTATTCTCTCGGGAATGATAGTCCACAAAGCCAATCTGCTGCATTGTATCCGCGAAGCAAAGCAGCGAGGTCTGACCGTTGCCGTGGGAGGACCCTATGTCACCTCCGTACCAGAGACAGCTCTAGAGGCAGGAGCGGATTTTCTCATTTTGGATGAAGGAGAAATTACTTTACCCCTGTTTGTCGAAGCCTTGGAGCGGGGAGAAAAGTCAGGCATCTTTCGCGCCAACGGGGAAAAACCAGACCTAACTCAGACCCCCATTCCCCGATTCGATTTGCTTAAGATCGACAGTTACAGCGATATGTCGGTGCAGTTTTCCCGGGGTTGTCCTTTCCAGTGCGAGTTCTGCGACATCATTGTATTATACGGGCGCAAGCCGCGCACGAAAACTCCCACTCAACTGCTGGCGGAGTTGCAAGTCCTGTATGAATTGGGCTGGCGGCAGACCGTGTTTTTGGTGGACGATAATTTTATCGGCAACAAGCGCAATGTCAAACTGCTCCTAAAAAAAATGGCTCCCTGGATAGCCGAGCGCGACTATCCAGGGAGCCATCACTACGGAAGCGTCGGTGGATCTGGCAGAAGACGACGAACTGCTGGACTTGATGATTGCAGCTAACTTCAGGATAGTCTTTTTGGGCATTGAGACGCCGGACGTGGATAGCCTCAGCGTCACCAAAAAATACCAAAACACCCGCCAACCCCTACTGGAAGCGGTGCAGAAAATCAATCGGGCGGGGTTGCGGGTTATGGCTGGTTTTATTCTCGGCTTTGATGGGGAAAAACCGGGAGCGGGTCAGCGGATTGTAGATTTTGTGGAGGAATCTGCTATTCCCAATGCCTTCTTTAGTATGCTGCAGGCATTACCCAACACTGCACTCTGGCATCGACTGGAACGGGAGGGGCGTCTGTTAGACGACAAAGAAGCAACAGGGAACCAGACCACCCTCACCAACTTTATCCCCACCCGTTCTTTGGCGGAAATAGGGCAGGAATATATCAATAGTTTCTGGGAACTATACGAGCCAGAGCTATACCTGAATCGAGCCTATCGACATCTTGTCCAGACTGAGCCGAGTCCGCAGAAGCGGAAGTCTCGGATGCCGAAATTAATCTATATCCGGGCGCTGTTCGTACTTCTCTGGCGCAACGGCTTCAAGCGCAAGACGCGGTTTCAATTCTGGAGTCAAATCTTCTCGATACTCAAACTAAATCCTCAAAGGATAAGTAGCTACTTCACTGCCTGCGCCCATCTAGAGCATTTTCTCGAATACCGCCAAATAGTACGCGACGAAATTGAGGCACAACTAGCCCAGTTGCCCGAGACAGAAGCATTTTGCCCAAAAATTATAAATAAAGCAAAATTAATAGACTTTATGGATAAAATTTGGTCGCTTTTTTATATTGCTGAGGGTGGAATAGAAACTTATTTTTTTGAAAAATAGAATAGAAACCGGGTTTCTTTAATTTAAGAAACCCGGTTTGTGGGGTATAGGGCATTTCGCACTGCAGCCATTGCCTCTACCAGAAGATCCATCTCTTCCCGACTGTGGAGGGCGTTGGCAACGATTCGCAGACGGGGTTTGGCAACAAACCAGATCGGCGAGACCCAAATGCCATGTTCCTCTATGAGCTGACGGGCAAAAGCTTTCGGATTCAGTTCCCCCGGTAAAATAATGGGAATAACGTGAGTTTCTCCTAGGGGGTTAAAATCCCGTTCGAGCAGGCGCGATCGCAAATAACCAGCGTTGGCCTGTAATGCTTGCACCAATTGGGGATTTTGGCGGGTCTGACGAATTGCCTCTAATGCCGCAGCCGTCGCTGGCGGCGGCACGGATGCTGTCGTAATCGAAGTCGGCGAGGCATCTAAAAGGTCAATAAATTCCCTACAGTTGCTGCTAATGGCCGCACCTACAGAAGCGGCAAATTTAGAAAAAGTAGTCATAATCAAAGGAACGATGCCGTGCTCGATAGCCTGCTGAGGCTTAATTCCAAAATGTTCGTATATTCCCCCTCCAGTCGGTTCTATCGACCCGCTGGCATGGGCTTCATCCATGACTAGAATGCTGCCCGGATAATTGGCCAAAACGTCGAGCATCTCTGGCAAAGGAGCAATGTCCCCATCCATCGAGAAAACCGCATCGGAAATGACCATCACGCGATCGCCCGGGCGGACGTAGCGTTTCAGCTTCTGCGCTAAGTTAGCTACATCGCAGTGGCGATAGGATTTCACCCGCACTTTAGCACTATTGCCAAACATTCTAGGGCATGAAGTTCGCCCCCAGCATCCCGGTAAACCGCGATCGCCTGCTGCCAAACCATCGCAGCAATAATTTGGCCGGATTTCAGGCGATCGGCCCAACTCACCGGATACCAGTAATTGGGATTAATCCCCACTTCTCGAATCCGATTCTGGAAGCTTTGTTCTGTTAGCTTTGTTGTCAGTTACACCTGCTCTCCTCAAATCTAAAAATCAATTTTATCTCTGGTTTTGAAGCGCAAGGTAATCTTATATCAAATCCGCGTAGTTGTTCCATAAATACGCTCCGGGGCAATTCCAATGGAGCGATCGCGCAGCGTCTCCGTAGGAGAATCGCCCCATACCAACCGGGGCGCTCCCGGGTAAACCCTACAGTATCTGTAACCTTTTAATCGGATTTGATATTACCTACTGTAAGGCGGTGAATACGTCTAAAAAATTTTCTCGCCTGCTAAGATTTTTTTAAAAAATACAGTATTTCCCAACCATATCAAATTAATGCGAATTATTATTATATACCCAGTTTCCCAAGAAAGTCCGCAAAATCTAACAATAAATCTCTTGCATAAATCCAAAAAGCCCCCCCTTTCATTCGCGGGGTTGGGGGGATTCTTCTTAATTATGCAAGAAGTCTAATTTCAGCCTCAATCATAAGCCCAAGTTATCAAACTCATAAAATATTGTCATGTAAAAGTGGATTGAAAAATGCTACTTAGGTGTTGGCGGCTACAAACCTAAGCAGGGACAGCCCATAAACCAGGGCTTCGACCCCACAGGGATGAAAGGCCGATAGCTTCGGCAAATTTGTCCCGTTTTACCTTAGTTCCCTTGTGGTATTGCCAAAAGTTGATTGCGGAATTAGTAAAAATGTCTCCAGAAAAGTTTTTGTCATCTAATGTTTGGGTTGCCAGGATGAAGACCTACTTCAAGGTCATGGACGCGGACCAAAATGGCTTTTTGTCGCTCTCTGAATACGAGGAGATTGCAGAGCGGTTGGTTCAAAATCAAAAGGATAGGTCGAAAGACGAAGAAATTCGTGCGGTGTTTCGCTCCCTGTTTAACAATTTTGTCGCCGGAGGGAATCAGGTCGATCCTGAAACCCAGATTCCTTACGAAGAGTTCCTCGCCAATGCCGCAAAGGCGGTCTCGTTGATGCAATCATCACGGGAAGTGGGTAAGCGAAAGAACGAAGTCTTCTTTGATTTCGTCGATACAGATGGCTCTGGAGAGATATCCCGTGAAGAATACCGAAAGTATCTGGCAATATACTCCGGCGGAGAGGACACCGACCGTGCCGATCGCGCTTTCGACAGCATCGACGTTGATGGCAATGGTTCTATAACCCGCGCCGAATTTATTGAAGGTCATCTGCACTACTGGTTTGAGTCCACCAGCGATCCAAGCTATTCTCCGCTTCCCTATGGACCGTTGGTAGATTCATAAGTAGGGACACCGGGAGACCGGGAGACATGGGGATATGGGTGGGAAGAATGGAGAATTTCGTAGGCGTAGCCGCCCCAAAGGGGCTTGGCGACTTCTATAGCTGCTCTCCTTGTCCCCTTGTCTCCTTGTCCCCTTGCTTCCCCTTGTCTCCTGCACAGTAGAAGTGGAATTTAGCTATGAGCCTGTATAGCCACCGGCGGAGGAGCTGGCAAGATAAGTTCACTGTCAAGGATGAGCAGTAAGGAGTAGCATCGATGTTGTTAAAAAAAGTCATACCTAAAAATGAACTGATAGGTTTATTGGGGTGTGTACGAGTCGGTTATGGAACTGTGGCATTCTGGCATGAAAAAAAATTACGCGCTCTGGGAATAGATATTATAGGGATTATCGATTCCGATCCTGTCAAACAAAAAGAAGCAGCAAAGAGAGGAATCAAGGTATTTTCATCTTTGGCAGAAGCAGCAGATAATTATCCATTTTTCTGGGATATTTGTTGTCCTACAAAATATCACGTTGAAATCATAAGGGATATTATAGAAATTGATGAACGGGCTAACATTATAGTAGAAAAACCCAGTCTGCTACTACTGCGATATAGAAAAGCTGTCTGAATTGCTGAAGAACTTTAAGGGAAAGCTGGTTGTTAACGAAAACTACATAACATCATTAGTAACAAAGAAGATAAAAGAACTGATTATAGATATGGATCTTGCCCCCCATAAAGTTGTGTCAGAAATGACAAAGAATAGAATTAATGATTTTATTAATGGTCGTTTTTTGGACAATAATTTGGGTGCTTTTGGTTATGAAGGTTCCCATATAGTTACAAATGTAATGGTTTTAGGAGGACAATATTTTCCACGAGAAATAGGAGATTTTTTTTATAAAAATCTATATATCGATATTAATGGCACAAGGCAGCATCTCCCCAAGCAGGCAATGGTAGAAAAGCACTATCGGGCAGTGAATGGTGCATTGTGTTATATACTTCTATGGAGGGGAAGATAAAATACTTTTATCCAGGTTACTCTCAGCAGCACCTCTACCAAGCTCCTGAAGAACCGCATACCCGCTATCGTGTATTAGCTGTAGAAGATCGTAACAAGGGTATAACTGTAGCTGGATTTTATGAGCCTATTCTTGGTGAAAACAGAGGTGAAGGACGTGTTGTAGTCTGCAAGGATGGCATTGTGCAGAAAATAATCCCCCACATAGTTGATGATACAATGGGCAGAACTCTGAAAAATGCCATAGAATAATATTTCCAGGGAAAGAGAGAGAATCCCTGTCCTGCGAGCGTAGCTATTGGCATAGTAGAGATTATGAATTTATGGTACGTTAAAAATAATGAAGAGCGACAGTAAAAAACGGAGGTTATCAATTAAATGATTGTTTCTAGCGATCGCATCCCCCAACAAAGAGGGCACTGCGGCACTATTAGAAAACTGGTGTCCCAAGGACCGGCTCGACTCGTACATCTTTTTGTGGAGAATGCAGAAAAGCATTATCACAAAAAGACGACAGAGTATTATTATGTACTTAATGGAACGGGGCAGGTGTCTCTTGACGACAATATACAGCCGATTAAAAAAGGTGACGTTATTAAAATCGAACCGGGAGTTAAGCACCGGGCAATAGAAGGTGAAGAACTCTTGGAAATTCTTGTAATTGAAGTGCCTCCTGCCATAGGTGATTCTTATATAGTAAACGAATAGTCCCTGCCAACAGCAGGCCCATTGTGGGGGCCAATACAGATTCGCCATGTTCTGTCAAGTCTTTTTTACTTAGGACTTACGCATTAACTCGCTCGCTCGGGGCAAGCACAGGGGGATTGCCCCTACAAAACACCCTCCGGAAGGATACTTTGCGTAAGTCCTATTGCTGAAGCAGCGCCCCAGGCAAAAAATAGCCTATTTTACTGGCCCTGTGAAGCAAACCAGACGGAAATCTGCTGAAGTTGACTGGCAAACGTACAATAAATTCTGGTAAGTCCTGTCGTTGTAGTCATAAGAACATGGCATCCATCCGCGAGTTGCACGCACAACTAATCAAGAAAGAACGCTCGGCCGTGGAAATAGCACAAGAGGCTTTGGCTCGTATAGAAGTCTTAGAGCCCAAGCTGCATAGTTTTTTGCATTTGACCCCCGAGCTAGCCCTAGAACAAGCCCGCAAGGTGGATGCCAAAATCGCCGCCGGAGAGGATATTGGTCCTCTGGCTGGCATTCCCATTGCTATCAAAGACAATATCTGCACTAAAGGAATTGCTACGACTTGTGGTTCTCGGATTCTGGAGAACTATATACCTCCTTATGAATCTACGGTGACCCAAAAACTGCTAGGTGCAGGTGCCGTGACCTTGGGCAAAACCAATTGTGACGAGTTTGCGATGGGTTCCTCCTGCGAAAACTCTGCCTACCAGCAAACTAGCAATCCCTGGGACCTAGAGCGAGTGCCGGGGGGTTCTTCTGGGGGGTCGGCGGCGGCGGTGTCCTCGGGAGAATGCCCGATCGCCTTGGGTTCGGATACGGGGGGGTCTATCCGCCAGCCCGCGTCTCTCTGTGGGGTGGTGGGGATGAAACCCACCTATGGCTTGGTCTCTCGCTATGGTCTAGTGGCTTATGCCTCTTCCCTGGATCAAATTGGACCGTTTGCTAACAACGTGGAAGATGCGGCGATTTTATTGGAGGCGATCGCCGGTCACGACCCCAAAGACTCCACCAGCCTCAAGGTCGCCATTCCCGAATATTCCAAAGCAATCGGTCCCAATCTCAAACCCAGAGGGCAATTGCGAATTGGCATTATCAAAGAAACCTTTGACGAGGGAATAGACCCCGTAATTCAAAAAAGCGTTACCACAGCAGTGGAATTGCTCCAAGAACTAGGAGCCGAGATACAAATAGTCTCTTGTCCTCGCTTCTGTTACGGTTTGCCCGCCTATTACATCATTGCCCCCTCGGAAGCTTCTGCCAATCTGGCCAGATATGATGGGGTTAAGTATGGTTTGCGCGCCAGCGAGTCGGAAAATCTGATTGATATGTATTGCCAGACTCGCGCTCTAGGCTTCGGTACGGAAGTCAAGCGCCGGATTATGCTGGGTACCTATGCCCTTTCTGCCGGCTATTACGATGCCTACTATCTCAAGGCCCAAAAAGTCCGCACTCTGATTAAGGAAGATTTCGATCGCGTCTTTGCCCAAGTAGATGTCTTGGCTTGTCCGACTTCTCCCACTACTGCTTTCAAAATCGGCGAAAAAACTGCCGACCCCCTGAGTATGTATCTCTCGGACTTGATGACTATCCCGGTCAATCTAGCCGGTCTGCCTGCCTTAAGCCTTCCTTGCGGTTTTGACGAAAAGGGGTTGCCCATAGGTATGCAATTAATTGGCAACGTTTTGCGAGAAGACATACTGTTTCGGGTAGCACGCACCTACGAGCAAGCTACGGAGTGGGGCCAACGGAAACCAAAACTTGATTAGCCCGTGGTTTTTTGTCAGGCGATCGCCGGAAAAATAGCAACAAAATTTAATGGGCTTATATCAAGTCAGGTTAAATACCCACAGAAAAAATTTAGAATCTCCCGTAGGACGGGCGTCCCGCCTGTCCTTGCGCCTGTCCTTGGGGCGGGGGGGGACCCTCGTGTCGCCCGTCCTACGCAGAAGCTTTTTTTGGGGCATTCAAACCGACATGATATTACTCGGTAAGTCCATTTGCTTCCGGAGCGGACAAAAAATCTACAGGTCATTTCAATTAAGTTTGATAAAGCCCGCGATCGCCCTTAAGGGCGAATGGCCATTCGCCCCTACGTCTTGTCTCATTTTTATTTGAAATGATATCTCTATATTTGGTACTAGACAGGGCAGGCACGGGGAACCCCTACAGATTGGTTCGCTGCGTAAGTCCTAAGCTGACTTCTAAAAAAGAAAGTACCGCTCGCGCCCGCCTATTGAGGTTATTATAGTTCCCCTCTTGGGAGCCTCTTGGGAGGGGTTAGGGGTGGGTATAGCGCTACGCGCAAGTCAAAAGTCTCAAGGTAATAAGTCAAAAGTATAATCTGACTAAGGAGCGAGCATTTATAAACATCAAGCGCTTATTTGCGTAGTGCTATAAAACTTGCGGAACCCACCCCTCACCCCTCCCAAGAGGGGGATCGGAAGTCAGCGAGAGATCGGGTATCTTTACGATCGGGAATCACCTAATCTATATATTGCGACCGGCAAGGCAAGAGAAGTCTTAATGTAGATAGAGAATAATAATGAAGGGCTTGAAATTGTTAGTTGTGGTGGGGGTAGTGGCGGCGATCGCCTATATCGCCATCTGCATATTAATCTGGCGTCTGCAAAACAGATTAATGTTTTTCCCCTCCCGGGTTCTAGATACCAATCCTGGAGAACTGCAACTACAGTATGAAGAGGTTTGGTTGCCCGTATCTGCTAGCGCCACGAAAGTTAAGGCGGATAAAGTTAAAGCCGAGGAACTGAAACGAATCCACGGGTGGTGGATAGATTCTCCCCCAGAGGCTAGCTTTGGGGGAACGGCAAAGGTACTGCTGTTTTTGCATGGTAATGCAGAGAATATTAGCGGTAATCTCAACCATGCCTCCAAATTTCAGAAACTCGGTTTCTCAGTCCTAATAGTGGATTATAGGGGATACGGTATCTCAGACGGGAGCTTTTCAGACGGGGGCTTTCCTACGGAAAAAAGCGTCTATCAAGATGTAGAAACAGCCTGGAATTATTTGGTGGAGGAGCGGGGAATATCGCCGGAGCAAATAGTAATTTACGGGCATTCTATGGGAGGGGCGATCGCGATAGAACTGGCCTCGCACCACCCAGAGGCAGATAGCCTAATTATCGAAGGAACTTTTACTTCTATGCGGGATATGGCAGATTACCAGTATTCATATCTGGGCATACTTCCCATTGACCTGCTTTTAAGAAACCGCTTTGCTTCTATGAATAAAGTGGGTTCTTTGAAAATGCCAGTATTATTTATCCACGGCCAGGACGACGAAGTGGTGCCCTATTGGATGAGCCAAGACTTGTTCGAGGCAGCGTCAGAACCCAAACAGCTCTTGCTAGTGCCCGGTGCCGACCATAATAACGTGGCTTCAGTTAGCGGCGAGGAATATTGGCAGGCAGTTCGCCGCTTGGTGGAACGGGTAGAAACTAGGCTGTAGGGTGTAGGGTGTGGGGTGTGGGCTGTAGGGTGTGGGGTGTGGGGTGTGGGGTGTGGGATGTAGGGTGTGGGGTGTGGGGTGTGGGGTGTGGGGTGGGGTGTGGGACGCGAATAAGCCGGATATCCCAACTGCCGCCTGACGCCTATAGGCGTAAGCCCCGCCTCCGCTCGCGGCTGGCGCGGCTACGCAAACAAAGCCCAGAGCGGGCTAATCTTTACAAAATTGAAATGCTCCAATGCCCAATGCCCAATGCCCAATGCCCAATGCCCACAAGGCTCGCTTTAATTATCCTATTTTATTTTAAATATTATGTCTTTCGTTGGGTTGCACATTCATACCGATTATAGCCTCTTAGATGGGGCGAGCCAGATGCCGAAGTTGGTCGAGCGAGCGGTAGAGCTGGGGATGCCGGCGATCGCAGTTACGGATCATGGCGTCATGTACGGGGCGATTGACATTATCAAAGTCTGCCGGAGCAAAGGTATAAAACCGATTATCGGCAACGAAATGTATGTAATTAACGAGCCTCTCGATACGAAAAACAAGCGAGTTAAAAAATATCACCAAGTGGTTTTGGCAAAAAATACCCTTGGCTATAAGAATTTAGTCAAGCTGACCACAAAATCCCACCTGCAAGGAATGCACGGTTCCGGGATCTTTGCCCGCCCTTGCGTTAACAAAGAATTGCTGCGGGAATATAGGGAAGGGCTGATAGTCACCAGTGCCTGCTTGGGAGGAGAAGTTCCGCAAGCTATTCTTCAAAATCGGCCGGACAAAGCTCGGGAGGTAGCCCAAGAGTACAAGGATATTTTTGCAGATGATTACTATTTAGAGATTCAAGACCACGGCACTCCCGAAGATAGAATAGTTAATGTAGAGCTGGTCAAGATTGGGCGGGAACTGGACATAAAAATAGTTGCTACTAATGATTCGCATTTTATTTCCTGCTATGACGTGGAAGCGCACGATGCTCTAATCTGCATCAATACTCAAAAGCAGATTATGGAAGAAAAGCGGATGCGCTATAGCGGCACGGAGTATATGAAAACCGCTGAAGAGATGGCGCTGTTGTTCCGAGATCATTTGCCCGATCGCGTTATCCAAGAAGCGATCGCCAATACAGTGGAAGTCGCCGAAAAAGTAGAACCCTATAAGATTCTCGGCGAGCCTCGGATTCCCGACTTTCCCGTACCCAGAGACCATACTCCCGATACTTATGTCGAGGAGATTGCTTGGCAAGGATTGCTAGAAAGACTAAAATTAAAATATAGAAACGAGATTTCGACCGAATACAAAGAAAGGCTCGAATACGAGCTGAAGATGATCCAGCGGATGGGGTTTTCTACCTATTTCTTAGTGGTCTGGGACTACATTAAATACGCTAGAGACAATCGCATTCCCGTCGGACCGGGGCGAGGGTCGGCGGCGGGCTCTCTCGTTGCTTATGTAATGGGAATTACTAATATAGACCCGGTGCATCATGGTTTGCTGTTCGAGCGCTTTCTCAATCCAGAGCGGAAATCGATGCCAGATATCGATACAGATTTCTGCATCGAAGGTCGAGACAAGATGATCGATTATGTCAGCGAAAGGTATGGAGAGGATAGGGTAGCGCAGATTATTACCTTTAACCGCATGACCTCGAAAGCAGTTTTGAAAGATGTGGCTCGGGTACTGGGCGTTCCCTATGGCAAAGCCGACGAAATGGCTAAGTTAATCCCGGTGGCGCGAGGAAAACCGGCGAAGCTGTCGGTGATGATTTCCGACGAATCGCCAGAACCAGAAAAGAAGTTTAAAACAGCCTACGAAACGGAAACTGTTGAAATTAGCGATCGCGATGGCAACCCTATCGGCAGTATCGAGGTTCGCCAGTGGGTGGATATGGCGATTAGAATTGAAGGCACGAACAAGACATTTGGGGTTCACGCTGCTGGGGTGGTTATTTCCGCAGAGCCCCTAGATGAAATCGTACCCCTACAGAAAAATAATGACGGTGCGGTTATTACCCAGTATTCGATGGAAAACCTGGAATCCCTGGGCTTGTTAAAGATGGATTTTCTGGGTTTGAAGAATCTGACTATTATCGAGAAAGCGATCGATTATATTGATAAAAAAAATAATAATCCGCGTTTAGATCCTTACGATTTGCCAGCGGACGACAGAAAAGCGAATGAGGTTGTAGCAAGGCGCAAAAAAAACCAAAAGCCAGAGGATGTTGATAAGACTTATAAACTTTTAGCAAAAGGCGATTTAGAAGGAGTTTTTCAATTAGAATCGTCGGGTATGCGTCAAATCGTGCGCGACCTGAAGCCATCGTGCATCGAAGATATTTCCTCAATTCTAGCCCTGTATCGACCGGGACCGTTGGATGCCGGCCTGATTCCCAAGTTTATCGATCGCAAGCATGGGCGAGAAGAGATTAAATACGATTATCCGCTTTTAGAGGATATTCTCAAAGAAACTTACGGGGTAATAGTCTATCAAGAACAAATTATGCAAATTGCCCGAGATTTGGCTCAATACTCTTTGGGTCAAGCAGACTTGCTGCGTCGGGCAATGGGTAAAAAGAAAATGGCTGAGATGCAAAAGCATCGAGAACTTTTTCTGGATGGCTCTAGCAAAAATGGAGTTCCCAAGACAGTTGCGGAGAGTTTGTTCGATCAGATGGTTTTGTTCGCTGAATACTGTTTTAATAAATCCCATTCAACCGCCTATGCTTATGTCACCTATCAAACTGCCTATTTGAAAGCCAACTATCCCGAAGAATATATGGCGGCGCTACTAAGTGCGAATAGCGGCGACCAGGATAAAGTTGCTAAATATATTGGTTATTGTGCGAGCCACAGTATTAAGGTAGAGCAGCCGAATATCAATCGCTCTCAATTCGATTTTACGCCTGAAAATAAAACAATTCTGTTTGGACTGTCTGCAGTTAAGAATGTGGGAGAAGGCCCAATTCACTGTATTTTGGAGGTTCGCAAAGATGGCGGTAAGTTTAAATCTCTGGCAGATTTCTGCGATCGCGTGGATCTGCAAAAAGTCTCCAGCCGTACTATAGAAGCTCTGATTAAAAGCGGCGCTCTAGACGAGATTAACCCCAATCGACAGCAATTAATCCAACACTTAGAACTGGTTATTAAATGGGCCAACAGTAGAGCTAAAGACCAAGCTAGCGGTCAGCTCAATCTGTTTGACGTGGTTGCAACTTCTAAAAAAACGCCAGTTTTTGAGTCGGCACCGATAGCGCCGCAAGTGCAAGACTTCTCCATCCAGGAAAAATTGCAGTTTGAAAAAGAACTATTGGGATTCTATGTTTCCAACCATCCTCTCAAAAACGCCGACCTAATAGCCCAGCGGCGCGAGATAGAGCTGATGAGCCTCGCCAAACTGCAGGAGCAGCGCTCTCGCTCTAAAATCAGCGCGATCGTAATTTTTACTGAAGTCAGAAAAATTACCACTAAAAAAGGCGACCCAATGGCTTTTGTCCAAATAGAAGACCTGGAAGGTAAAGGGGAAGCTGTGGTTTTTCCGAGCAATTATGCTGAGATTCAGCCATATCTCGATAAAACAGATGTTCCTATTCTAATCGAGGGTAAGGTTGAAAAGCGAGATGACAAAAATCAGATTCTCATCAACCATGCTGAAGAGATTGAACTAGAGGAGCTAAATGCTATTGAACGGGCTATGCAGCCACAAGCTCAGCCAGAAGAGCTAGACGAAGAGGAAATCAAGGATTTAGAGGACAGGCGCTTGGCAGCAGAATATGTGGGTCTAGCGCCAGTTCCCCTTAGAGAGCTTTCCGAACGGGCAGAACAGTCTGCGGTTTGGACGATCGCTTTCCTTGGAGAAGTTCGGGAGCAGCTCGGGATGGGTGGCGAGAGCAAAGCCGTTCTCCAGCTCGTCGACAAAGACTTCTGGCTAGAGGCGATCGCTCAAAACAATACCTATCAAAAAATTTCCTCCTCTTTGGTGAAAGAGGTTCCCCTGCTTTTCTGGGGTTTCCCTAGCTCCGGCGATCGGCAGGCTCAATTAATAGTTGAAGATGTGGTGTGGATGGAAGCGAATCGTCCGCTAATTTTAGAACTGACTCCCGAGCAGGTCAATAACTACGAACAACTCCAGCAATTGCAGGCTCTTCTCAAAGAATGCTCCGGCGACCAAACCAAGCCAAAAGTTCCAGTTATGGCGATCGTAGGGCGGCAACACCGGCATCAAGCGGTTCGCTTTGGCCAGGAATTCTGGGTGCAAGACTGCGAAAGCACCTTAGCTCGCCTGCGGTCTGCAGAGTTTTCCGTCCATTCTTTTTCTTTTAGCAAATAGCAGTCAGCGGTCAGCGGTCAGCGGTCAGCGGTCAGCGGTCGGTGCGTCAGCGGTCGGTGCGTCAGCGGTCGGTGCGTCAGATAAAAGCTAAAATAAGACTTACGCAAATTGTCTTATGCAACACTAAGTGTAGGGGCGATTTCGCGCATTACCCCTACCAGATATAGGGGTAATGCGTAAGTCCTGTAAAAGCTAAAAGTTAAAAGCTAAAAGCTAAAAGCTCTTTTGTCCCAATGCCCAAGCGAAGCAGTCAGCGGTCAGCGGTCATATCAGCGGTCAGCTAAAAGCTAAAAGCTGTTGGGCGAAGCCTTTCCCGAAGGGTAAGCTGATAGCTGATAGCCGATCGCTTTTTTGCCCAATTTTGTAACCATTAGCCCTCTTTGGGCTTTGTTTGTGTAGCCGCGCCTTTAGGCGTCAGGCGGCAGATATGCGAAATTGAAATGCTCCCCTCAAAACTCTCAAGCTAAGAACTCAAAACTCAAAACTTAAAAAGATCGCCGCCAGGAAAAGAATTTCTCCAGAAACCCCTGCAAGGTCTGGTTTTTGGCGTATTTTTGCTTGGTGAATTGCAGCGCCGTCTTGCTGTTGACTTCTGCCAAAGTTGGATAAACGTGAATGCCAGATAGGGAAGAAACTTTTAGCTTATTCGACATGGCCAAGACCACTTCATGGATTAGCTCCCCTGCGGAAGGGCCGACTATGTGAGCGCCGAGAATATCTCCTTTGCCAGTGGCGATGATTTTGGCAAAACCGCTCGTTGCCGCTTCTGCTATAGCCCGGTCAACTCCGGCAAAATCCTGTTTGAGAATATAAACGTCATCTCCATAGCGATTTTTAGCCTGTTCTTCGCTCAAGCCGACTCTCGCCAACTCCGGATCGGTGAAGGTACTCCAAGGAATCACCCGATAATCCGCTTTGCTCAAGGGGAAAAATAGGGCATTTTTTAGGACAACGCTAGCTTCGTAGCCAGCTACATGGGTGAATTGGTAGCCGCCGATGACATCCCCGCAAGCGTAGATGCGCGAGTTGGAGGTTTGCAGTTTTTCGTTTACTTCTATTCCCTGTTTGCCCACCTGGACTCCGGCGGCTTGGAGGTTGAGAGATTCGACATTGGGCACGCGACCTGTGGATACTAAGATTTCGTCAAAGGCTCCGACTTGGCGATCGCCCATCCACAAAACTTTTTTACCGTCTGCAACTTCTACGCGATCGGGTCGAGTTTTAGTCAGAATCTCGATTCCCTCGGATTCAAATTGTTGCTGAACTACCGCCGCTGCCTCCCGGTCTTCTTTCGGTAAGATTTGGTCGCGGCTGGAAATGATGCTGACCTTAGAGCCGAGTCGATGAAAGGATTGACCCAATTCGCAGCCAATCGGTCCCGAGCCAATTACTGCTAGAGACTGCGGGCATTGTTCGAGGGAAAATACTTGCTCGTTCGTCAGAAATCCTGCTTCTTTAATGCCTTGAATCGGGGGAATTGCCGCACGAGAACCCGTAGAGACTACAAAGGCACGGGCATTTAGCTGACGCCCGTCAACCTCAAAAGTTTTCTCGTCTATAAATTGGCCTTCTCCAAAAATAACTTCAACTCCCAATCCGCGAAATCGTTCTGGGGAATCGTGGGGTTCAATGGCGGCCTGAGCTTGATGGACGTGACCCATTGCTTTGGCAAAGTCAATTTCTGGATCTTCGGTATAGATGCCAAAGCGCTGGGCATTTTTTACTTCATAAGCGATTCGTGCCGCGTGGATAAAAGATTTGCTGGGAACGCAGCCAAACCAAAGACAATCTCCACCCAGGCGATCGCGTTCTACCAATGCCACTTTGGCCTTTAGTTGTGCCGCCGCACTAGCCACAACTAGCCCCCCAGATCCACCACCGATTATTACTACATCATATTCAACTGCCATAATTATTTTACCTCTTTATTTTATTTTTTTGCTCTCAGCAATAAGCAATAAGCTCTCAGCAGTAATACTAAGTCCGGTTAAATACCCACAGAAAAAATTGTAATCTCCCGTAGGACGGGCTTCCGAAAAGTCCGCTTAGACTCTTTGGGACTTTTCGGAAGCCCGTCCTACGCAGGAATTGACTTTTTTTGGGGCATTCAAACCGACATAATATAAGGCTATCTCTCCCAACAGAATAGGCAGTGCAGGCGGCATCATTCCTAGGCGCGAAGCGACTTTCCGTAAGGGTTGGGATGAATGCAAACACGAACCCTAACTTATAAGAGAAGCTATTTTCTATTTTCCTTCGTCCTCGCCTTCGTCCTCGCCTTCATCCTCGCCTTCATCCTCGTCGTCCTCTTCTGATAGCGCTTCTAACATTAGGTGTAGAAATTCTGGATTATTTTTGACAAACTCTGACATTAGCGGGGGATGGAGAAACAGCAAACTAAAAAACTTATCTGCGGTTTCTTGATCCTTAAAACGAATATCGCCTTCCTCGGTCTCGATAACCTTTCCAGTTGCCAGACCTTCATCGATAATTCGGTCTAATTCTTTTTCTGCTCGCCTCAGTTTTTTTATTTTGGCATTCCTTCCCACTGATTAGTTCTCCCATCTATTTGTTAGGCTAGATTCTTATATCGGCTCTGGGCCATCGCCTACCGCATCTTCAGAAATCTCCGTTTCCAGAGCTTTCTTGGCGATGCGGGTTACATACACAGTAACGCCAACAGTGGCAGCGAAACCGATAATCCGAATCGCCCACTGTGCCCAAGGAGGAGCGCCACCGGATTGCTGTTCGGTGCCAAGGGTAGCCAGACTGCCTGCCAAGGAGCCGATATAAACATACATAATAGTACCGGGAAGCATCCCAATCGAACCCAAGAAATAATCTTTGAGAGAGACCTGGGTGACCCCAAAGGCATAATTTAAGAGATTGAAAGGAAATATGGGCGACAATCTGGTTAGGAGAACTATTTTTAAGCCTTCTCTGGCTACAGCAGTATCAATTGCCTTAAATTTCTGGTTGCCTTCTATTTGCTTTTCTACCGAGCCGCGAGCTATGTAGCGACCTACCAGGAAAGCACAAGTAGCACCGATGGTAGCGCCGATGAAGACATAGATGGAACCAAAGACGACTCCGAAGAGAACCCCAGAGCCAAGGGTGAGCAGAGAACCAGGGATAAAGGCGACGGTTGCCACTATATAAATAATGATGAACACCACCGGCCCGGTCGAGCCGAGTCCGTCAACCCATTCCAAGGCATTTCTCAAGTATTGTTGGACGTTGAAATATTTGGCAGCCACAATTAGAACGGCAACGATCGCCACTATAGCTACAAGTTTTAAGATCTGTTGTTGTTTGCCAGATCCGTTGCTTTTGATTTCTTCCTCATTCATAATTCACCTCTATATAATTCCTCGTGATTGGGGTGTAGGGCGTGGGGTGTAGGGTGTGGGGTGTAGGGTGTAGGGAAAGAGAGATGGGGGAGGGTGGGGAGAGGGGGAAGATGGGGAGGAGAATATTCTGCGCCTTTTTCCCATACATACTTCCCACACTTCCCACACCTCCCACACTTCCCACACTTCCCCACACCCCACACCCCATACCCTACACCCTTGTTTTTAAATAAGTTGTCGATCGCAGCAGTTCCGCTACAGTCCAAGCCTGGGCGATACATCCTCTAGGAGTCATGGGGGCGTCGCCGTCAAAAATTTCGCTGAGGCTGCCCACCCCGCCAGCGAGAAGATGGCGAACCATTGGCTCTAAAAATAGTTGCGCTTGGATTGGGTCTTGATAAACTCGCAAATGAGCTAAGACAAACGGACCGAGCAGCCAACCCCAAACCGTTCCCTGATGATAGCCTCCGTCTCGCTGAATTATTTCTCCTCCATAATGACCTTGATATTTAGGATTGTCGGGGCTGAGGCTGCGCAAGCCGTGGGAAGTAAGAAGCTTTCGGGCGCAAGCATCCACAACTCCTTGCTGCTGTTTCCGAGTTAACGGACTATGGGGCAAAGATACGGCAAAAATTTGATTTGGTCGTAGGGTTGCATCGCAGCGATCGCCGTTATTTGTTGGCTTATCTATTGGCTCGTTTATTGGCTTATCTATAGCGCTACTATCTGCACTATTATCTATGGCGTTATCTATAGAGTTCTCTATGCTGCTATCTATCCCGCTATTGATAGAACTATCTATCTCGCTATTGATAGAACTATTATCTATAGGAATATCTATAACGTCGTAGCAATAGCCAGCCTCGGCATTCCAGAAACGAGCAAACCCAGCCTTAGCCCGCTCGGCCATTTTTCGATAGCGTTCGCGAAGCGCCTTTGTCGGATAATTGTTCTGGCGCAATAGACCGGCAAACTCAACCATAATTTGCAGGGCATTGTACCAAAGGGCATTAATTTCCACGGCCTTGCCGGTGCGAGGCGTCACTACCCAGTCCCCCACTTTGGCATCCATCCAGGTTAGCTGCACTCCCGGTTCCCCGGCGTAAATCAAGCCATCTTCAGGATCCATATGAATCTGGTAGCGGGTGCCGCGTTCGTGCCAGTCGATAATATCTACCAAAATTGGCCATAGTTTGCGCACTAATTTGCGATCGCCAGTTGCCTCGTAGTAAGCGCGAATTGCCTCGAAATACCACAGAGTTGCATCCACTGTATTGTAGTGCGGCGTCTCCCCAGCTTCGGGAAAAGCATTGGGCAACATACCTTTATCTACATAGCGGGCAAAGGTTTCCAAAATAGTTCTGGCAATTTGCGATCGTCCCGTACATAGGGTCAGACCCGGGAGGCTAATCATCGTGTCTCGCCCCCAGTCGCTAAACCAAGGATATCCGGCAATTATGGTTTTTCCCTCTAGAGCGCTTTTCCCCTCTCGGGATGAATCGCTTTTTTTCTTTTTGCCAATTTTGAACCTATCGAAGGCAGAGGCATCAAGAGAAGAATCAGATGAATCAGAAACAGATGCACCGGCTAAAGAGCGGTTGACTATAAATTGGTCGGCTGCCAGAACCAGGCTATCTGCCCAATCCGGTGCCTTGGGAGACAGACGGTAATGTTTTTGTTTTTTTGCAGTTTTATTTTTGCGAGCTAGCTCGACTAGCTTTCGCTCGTAAGCTTGGCGTGCTTTTAATGCTTTGCGTCCGTCTAAGTTGGGACTGGGGTCGGTGCTGGCAACTATAGTTATAGATTCTCCCAGTTGCAGTTCGCAGCGGAAGGTGACGGCGTGGAAGTGATCCTCGCAGCTATCCAGACCGCGATCGCTTTCTTTTCCTAGTGCAAAGTTGTAATACCATTCCTGCGCCAGTTCTATCTCTGCCCCAGAGGCGAACATATATAATGAGTTCTCGATGCTAACCCCTCTTTCTATCGGCACAACTTCCGGCTGCCTATCGGCTCGGCGCAGGTGATGGTGATTCCGATAGTTGACTAAAGCTTTGAGACTTAGGGAAATCGGCTGGGTCGATCGCAGAAGCTTGTAGCGAATATAAGTAGTATTTGCACCCTGCTGCATCCAAACTCGTTTCTCCAAAAGAGCATCGGCAATAGCAAAATGCCATACGGGAATCGAGCCTTCTAGATGAAAGCTTTCCATCTGCTCTAAGCCATCGGCTTCTATAGTGCCGTCTGCCCATTGGTTGGCATATAGAGGATATAGGCGTTCCTCGCAACTAACGGTTTCCTCCAGCTTCGTTAATAGCAGAGTCCGCTCTAGAGGCGGCTTGAGGGCGGCAACTAGCAAGCCGTGATACCGACGAGTCAGTATCCCGGCGATAGTCCCCGACCCATAGCCGCCGATTCCATTAGCAATTAACCATTCCCGCTCCAGAGCGAGAATTGGATTGCTGCAAATATCCCGTCCTAATTGAATGCTCACGATCGCTTTTTCTGCCAGATTAATATGCTACCCAGCCATGTTTTTGGCTTTTTTTCGCGCTATTACCCGAATATTAGGGAAATTTCCACTATCTTTCCCATGCTGGCTCCGAACCCTAGATCCGATCGGCTAGTCCAGCAATCCCGATGGCCTTGAAAATTATTGCAGCCATACCATGCGGTCGCTTATTTTTTGCTGACTGCGATCGCCCCAGAGGCTCACTTCTTACTTTTTGCTCGCGCAGGGATTTGATTTGCTCGCGCAGGGATTTGACTTACTCGCGCAGGGATTTGACTTACTCGCACAAGGGTTTGATTTGCTAGCGCAGGGATTTGACTTACTCGCGCAAGGGTTTGATTTGCTAGCGCAGGGATTTGACTTACTCGCGCAAGGGTTTGATTTGCTCGCACAAGGGTTTGATTTGCTAGCGCAGGGATTTGACTTACTCGCGCAAGGGTTTGATTTGCTCGCACAAGGATTTGATTTGCTCGCGCAGGGGTTTGATTTGCTCGCACAAGGATTTGACTTACTCGCGCAGGGATTTGACTGTTCGGTAGTGCTGGGACTGCTCGGACTGCTCCCTGGCTTGCTCGCGCAGGGGTTCTGGGAACAGCCAACTACCAGTCCCAGAGACAAAATTGAGGCAGCAGTTAAGGTAGCAAAGTATTTTACTTTCATAGCATTTATTTCAAGGATTAACCGGACTGAGACCAGAAGGGGTTTGCCTAGGGTGTAGGGAAAGAGAGATTGGGGAGGGTGGGGAGAGGGGGGACAGGGGGGAGGATAATATTCTGCGCCTTCTTCCCACAGTTCCCACACTTGCCACAGTTCCCTACACCCCACACCCCACACCCCACACCCCAGGCTTGCTTTTTGGCATTCGTCTTATCATAGCCATTATCAAGTCCAAAGGAGCTGAGTTTTCCCTGAGACAGGCATTAGATAAGACAGAAATTTTTCTCTGTCTGGGTTTTAGGTATTCCCGTTGGTTCGTTGGGGCGATCGCTCCTTTGCGCCTTTGCCCTTGAGAATCCCTATGAGCCTCTCCGGCTGGTGCAATCCTAAATCCCCCTTGTTAAACGGCTCTTCTGGATTTAGGGTCCGCGTTGAAAGGGCTGGCAGTGCCCACCTACAGATTTTCCTTTAAGGTGATTTCTGGTAATAAAAGTACCTTATGGATTGGAGCTTCTGCCCCCTCTCGGGAGGGGGTTGGGGGTGGGTACTTTCTTTCCCAGAAGTCTCCTAAACCAGAAGAGGCGCGCAGAGCGCCGCCTCTTCTGGTTTAAGCGTTGAAGCAGCAAAGAAGAACTATAGCAGCAGGCCGATTCTTCTGCCAATGGCCAACCTTCCTTGCGCAAACATAAATAGGACTTACGCAAATTATAGAGATGCAAACCTAAATGTAGGGGCGATTTCGCGCTCTCGCCCCTACCAGATACAGGGGCAATGCGTAAGTTCTGATAAAGATTCCTCTAAGGTTGCTCTGGTAGTGGGTTTGCCAACAGGTCGATTATCTTCTCCAGCGACAGGGTTTCGACCCAATACAGAATCGCTTCTTCGTGTTTCACCATACGATCGACGATTTCTAGATCTTCTTCTGGAGTAATTTTCTGTATCTCCTGGAATCGGTCAAGGTATTTTTCTATGAACTCCTCTTGCGAACTGGCAAACTCCCGTAAGCTATCCGAGTCTTGGTACTGGTCAACTGATTTGTCAACCTCCTCGTTCAAATTTTCGTCCTCTGAAAGCGAGGCATAGAGATTGTATTTATAAAGTAAAAGACCAAGGTGCGCTTTGTTTTCTGTTTCTAACTGGAGAAAGGTACCAAAATGATATCGATCGATATCGTTCTTGGCCACCTTTAAGAGCCCGAGGGCCCAAGCTTCACCTGCAACTTCGGTACTGTAAAATTCATTTATGCAATCAGGATATACTGGAGGAAAGTCAAATGCTGCCATTGTTTTTCACAAAATACAGATATAGGATAAACTATTTTTTTTATAGCATAAGATAGCTTTAATAGACAAAAGCCAAAAACCTCATTTTTATAACCCAAGGCTTGTTTTGCTTTATCAAAAGCTGACAAAATCAATAATAATATGTAGTATAGATACTTTATATGTCTATTTAAACTAAACAAAATTTTAGAGTAACCTTTTAAATATATTTAATTATTTGTGTTTATATAATATAAATCAAGTAATATCTTGTTGTTTTTAGCTGTTTCAGCAACTTGCAATAAAGTATTAGATACTTGAAACCGTTTACTTAGAAGGAATAAGGACAATACGATCTTATATTAAAAATAATCCATACCCAGATTTTCCAGAGAAGGGGAGGCCCAATGCCCGACTTCCCAAGAGTGGTTGCTGCACCGGCAGGGCTTAAAGAGGCCGGCGTTCCCGCGTTGGCCGACCGTTCGGGTTGTAGCGAAAATTATGCGATCGCTCTCGATGGTCTATTACAGGAAGAATCCGATAATCTCCAAACAGTTTTACCTAAATATTCAGCGATGCAAATTCTCAAATAGCCAAAAAGTTATAAGGACTTACGCATTAAATCTATATGTGGTTGGGGTCAACGGCCGTTGACCCCAAGAGAGTGGTATTGGCTTTCCTGGCATGCGTTACGTCCCGATCGAGCTTGGCTAGAGGCATTATAATTAATATGCTTGCGGGACTGCTGGATACAAGGGAGAGAAGTACCGAGATTTTTATTTAAAATCCGCAAATTAAAGGACATTTAACTATGACCAACGAGAGTAACAAGGCAAGCACGGGAAACGTAACCGGTGGCATAATAGGCGGTCGGGATGCCAGGGGCGTAGCGGGTCAAGGTGCGGCGGGCAGAGATATCAGCGGTACGGTATCCGTGGCGATCGGCCAATTGCCCGATTCCCCGGAGCCCGATCGCCCGGGAATCAAAGAGCTATTGACCCAACTGCAAGAGGCGATAGCTTCCGAGCCGGCTCTGGACGAAGACGATAAGGAGACTGCGATCGAACAACTAAACAAGCTGGCAGAAGCGGGCAAAAATCCTAGTGATGGCGGCATGAAAAAAAAGGCCAAGCAAGCGATGCAAATGCTGACGGGGATATTTGCCGGACTGCCAGCCCTGGCCAAACTGGTGGAGACGAGCAAGCAGGTCTTACCAGTTATAGGCGAGTTTTTCGGTTTGTAATCACCGCTCGAATCCCAAGCGGGGTATAGAGATGACGAACGACGAAACGAACAACGAAAGTAACAGCGCAAGTACGGGAGACGTAACCGACGGAATTGTAGCCGGTCGGGATGCTAGCGGCGTGGTCGGTCAGGGATCTGCTGGTAGGGATATCAGCGGTACGGTATCTAACTTTAGTAATGTCAAAGCTGGACGGGATGTTATCATCAATCCCGCCCCCGCCCGGGAAAAACGCGATTCTCCTGCAAAGACGCGCGATCGCCTAGAACAACTCCTATTAAAAGCAGTCGGCAGCGAGGTCGAATCCAGGCTCAACCAATCTCTGCACAATCGAATCTACATCGAGCTGGACAAGGAGCAAGACCCGAAGCAGATACGAACGCCCTGGGATATGGAGCTGAAAACTGGTAAGGGCGATCGCGAACAATTGCCCAACGGTACGAAGATAGAAAGTATTTTCGATCGCTCTGACATAAACGGTCAGTTGCTGATACTCGGCGCGCCCGGTTCCGGCAAAACCACCACTCTGCTGGAACTGGCCAAGGTTTTAGTTGCTAGGGCTAGAGAAAATTCCTCTTTGCCCGTCCCGGTTTTGTTGAATTTGTCATCCTGGAAAGACGACAAGCAGAGTATTCCCGCTTGGATGGCGGAGGCGCTCAAACCGAAATATGGCGTGCGAATAGATATAGGTCGGGGGCTCGTTGAGGAGGTTCGCATTTTGCCCCTGCTGGATGGATTGGACGAGCTAGCGAGCGATCGCCAAGAGTCCTGCGTCAATCGAATTAATCAATTTTTGGAGCAATGGCCTAGCGATTTGGTCGTTTGCAGCCGGACTGAAGAATACCAGCACTATGCCTTGCAATTGGGGCTAAGGAGTTCAATTGTTTTGCATCCCTTAAGGCTAGAGCAGATTCGGGATTATGTCGTGGGAAGCCAGGGGGAGTCACTTTGGCAATTACTTGCAGTCGAGCCGGACTTGCTAGAACTGGGAAAGATTCCCCTGATGCTAAACATTATGGTAGTCGCTCGGGGCAAGTTGGATTTTCAGCATTGGCAGCAGCTAGAATCTTCAACCAAAAGACTGAACTACTTGTTTGATGCTTATATTGATAACCAGCTACCAAAACAAAATAAAACATACCCAAAGCAGATGCACTGCTGGCTGAGCTGGCTAGCAAATAAGCTAACCCAGGACAATGAAACAGAATTTTTTATAGAAAAATTGCATCCATTTTGGTTGATAGCTAAGCTCCAAAAGGTAATTTACGGTCTTATTTATGGTCTAATCACGTCGCTGATTTATGGCGTAATTTTAGCGCTTATTTACAGGCTAATTGAAGGTCTTAATTACGGTATAATATGGCTTTTTCACGGAATCATTATAGGAATAATTTACGGTATTAGTGTAGCGCTAAATGAAGGGCTTAACAAGGTCAGGATAAAAACTGCTGAAACGCTGCAATGGAGCATGAAAAAGGCCAGAATAGAGCTACTTTACGGTATAATTGGAGGGGCAATTTATGGGACTATTGTAGGGGCAATTTATGGAAACATTGTGGGAGCAATAGACGGAAATAAAAAGCTTATTTATTATTTAATTTACGGTGTAATTTACGGTATAATTTACGGTATAATCTACGGCATAATCTACGGTTTGACTGGAGGTTTTGTGGGAGCTGAAATAGAAAATAAAACAATTCCCAATCAGGGCATAAGGCAATCTTTTATTAACATCGTGCCCTTCTCGATGGTGTTTTACCTTCCCAGCGTTGTTCTTTTGTACGTTCTTTGGAAAAGTCAGGGACAGGATTTCGACTGGTTCTTGCCCCTCATTGGTGGCCTCGGCTTAGCACTAATTTTCGGCATCGCCCAGAGCAGCGCTTTTATAGAACACTTCGCCCTGCGCTTAGTTTTGTGGTGGAACGGATACGCCCCCTGGAACTATGCCAAATTCTTGGACTATGCCACCGATCGCCTATTAATGCAGCGGGTGGGAGGGGGCTATCGCTTCCTGCACCGACTGCTACAGGAACATTTCGCAAAGCGCTACGAGGCACGCTGAGGCCAGCCACTAAAAGCTGCTACGATCGCTCCTGCCTCGGCTCCGTCGGCCAGACAGCGCGATCGCGTGCAAAACAAAGCCAGTCGTTGTAGAATAAGAAAAGGCAAGGAGGTCCTTGCCAAAATACAAGCTAGAGCAAATACGTCCTCTGCGAATCGCTCTAGGCGTTGGGCGATCGCTCGTATTGCTATCAAAACTAGCTTGAACTTTTCCCAAAGGAAACCCACCCGCTGCTGCAATCTTAGGAATTGTCAGCGGGAATGGGTGGCTATCTTCCCTCCCCGGCTAGCTATTGGAGTCCTTGGACTTGTTGCCCCAAGTCCAAGGACTCCAGCTTTAGCAGCCGGGTTTTTTTGAGGGAGAAAATCCTTTGAGTGAAAAAACCTCCTCACTAGAGTTTACTTTTTGTCGTTTTAAAAGGGTCGCGGTTAACTGCGGTCCTTATTTTTTGCCCCCTCTAAGGAGCTATAAACGTATCTTAGCACCGTTTGGCTCGAAAAACAACATTGAATGTAGAAATTTTTTGAACTTTCTGGACTTTTTGCACCCTCTGCACTGTTGTATAGCCTAATCTTACAGGCAGAAGGTCCACTAGGCACAGGCGCTCCGCCCGTCCTACCCGTCCTACGCAAGGCTTGCAACCCACCGAGCGATCGCCCGATCCGGCAGCCTCGCCCCAAAACGCTGTTTGTTACTTCCTTGTGGCCCTTGTGGGCAATTTGCTACAATCTGAAATAGCATTTGTGTAAAGATCTCTTATAGCAGTACGCAAATAAGTTAGGACATTTATAAATGCTCGTTCCGTGAGTCAGATTATACTTTTGACTTATATCAAATCCGGTTAATTACACATACAGGACGGGAGCATTTCAATTTCGTACCCGGACGCCTAACGCCTAAAGGCGCGGCTACACAAAACTTAGCCCGGAGCGGGCTACCGATTGCATTCATTGAAATGCTCCCTACAGGACTTACGCTTGCCTGTCCATATCTAGTATTTGTAGGGGCAATCCCCCCGTGGTTGCCCCAATCGATAGTGTCGTTGCGTAAGTCCTGACATAAACTCCGTAGGGGTTCCCCGTGCCCGCCCCAGTTCCCCTCCTGGGAGGGAAACTGGGGCGGGCACGGGTATGTTTTTTAGATTTTGGCGTTCAAGAGTATCGACCCGGGGCGTAGGGGCGACAGCATTCCCAAGATAGCTTTTGCTATACAAAAAAAATTATTGGATTGGAATGCGCGGGCCCCAGAAACCCATGCAGCTCACCGACCGCACTCATTTAGGAAGTTATAAAAAACATACCCTTGAAAGGGGGTTAGGGGTGGGTTGGGCGGCCGGGGCGGGCACGGGGAACCCCTACAAACTGTGACTGTTTAACCGGATTTGATATTATTACCTTGAGACTTTTAACTTGCGCGTAGCGCTATATCCATCAAAAGGAGAGAAAAATAATGGTTGCTGTCGTTGCCCAAGCTCGTCCGTCCGAACGAGCAGAATTCATCCGGAAAACCTACACTCATTTAGCTGGGGCGGTGGGGGCATTTATTGTCCTTGAATTTCTGTTGGTTCAATCCGGAATTGCCGGATTTTTGTTTCAAATCGTCGCCTCGACGCGGATAGCATGGCTGGCTGTTTTGGGCGCTTTTGCTCTCCTCGGTTGGTTTTCCCGAGGGCTAGCGAGTCAAGCCGACAACATAAATACCCAATATATGGGCTTGGGCATTTATGTTGTTGCCGAAGCGATTATTTTCGCGCCGCTTATTTTTATGGCGGCGTTTTTTGCCGATCCCACTGTCATTCCCACCGCCGGAATTTTGACCCTATTGTTATTTGGCGGCCTGACTGCGATCGCCTTTACTACCCGCAAAGACTTTAGCTTCCTCGGCGGTATTCTCAAACTGGCCGGATTTGTTGCCCTCGGTTTAATCATCTGTAGCACCATATTTGGCTTTACCCTCGGGCTGGTTTTCTCTGCGGCTATGGTGCTGTTTGCATCCGGGGCAATTCTCTACGATACCTCCAACGTCATGCACCATTATTCTACCGACCAGTATGTGGCTGCATCCTTAGAACTGTTCGCGTCAGTGGCCTTGCTGTTCTGGTACGTCCTGCGAATTGTCATGGAGCTTAGCAATCGCCGTTGATTTTATAGCAGTAAGCAGTCAGCGGTCAGCGGTCAGCATAAAGCGCTGCGCGCAGGCGTAGCTCTTCTGCACAAGCATTGCCGAACAAGCCTTTGTTCGTAGGGGCGTAGTGGCAAGGCGACGCTTAAAATTGTGGGTTAGATCCCCCCAAACCCCCCGATAAATTGGGGGGCTATTGAGGTAGTTTGCCACAATTTTAAGCTGGACGCGCCAGTAGGTGGAGCCTGCGGGAGCATTTCATTTTTGCAATCGATAGCCCTTTTGGGCGCTTGTTTTGTGTAGCCGCGCCAGCCGCCTGGGAGGAGGGGCTAAGCCCAAGGGGCGAGGCGGCGTCAGGCGGCAGTTTACGAAATTGAAATGCTCCCCCTAATATGACTGTTTAAGCGGATTTTATCTAATATCAAATCCGCGCTATTCTCCCTAAAAAACCTTTCTCGTAGAACGGGCGTCTCGCCCGTTTCAAAACAACGGCGGGGGGCGAAGCATCCCAATACGGAGGTCACCGTTCGGGGCGTCGAGATTGTCGCTCTTGTTGCTGTCGCCCTACGTTTCGATCTTATATAGCAGTAAGCGGTCAGCTCTGCTGCATTCAGCAGTCAGCTAAAGTCCTGCGATTCTTCGCAATAGAGACATTTGTAACTGTCAAACACCTTAATCGGTAATGCTATATCAAATCCGGTTAAACAGTTACAGTATCCGTAGGGGCAGTCCCCCCGTGGCTGCCCCGATTGGTATGGGCGGCCGGGGCGGGCACGGGGGCACCGCCCCTACGGTATTTATTTATGGAACAGCTACGCGGACTTTATATAAGTTTCGATCTTAAATCCGGCTGGGTTATTCAGAGATATCGGCAATAACCGTATCTTCACGCTCGGCCAGATTCTGAATTCGCTCGTCTAATGCCGGTTTGGTATTGGCTTGTTTAAAAGCATCTTCTGCCGTGGGGAAGAAGTTATGGAAATATTCTGCCAGGGCATCTTGCTCGGAACCAAAGTCGGCAAAGTCGGCAACTCCGTCGAAGGGTTCTTCTAGGGCAGCATCTCGCACCCCATTTTTGTTGAGGTCTTCTTCCGGCTCTAATACCCCATTGTTATTTTTGTCCGGCTCGCCCAAGAAATCGACGCGATCGCACAAATCGGGATTGGCTTCCAAAAAGCTGGGGTAGGGATAGCTATCACCGCCATCGGCGAGATAATTGAGAGTTACTATACGGAAAGTACGGTTGCGATCGCCGACTAATTCGCCATCCCGAGCCACCACATCTATCTCCTCGCCTCCGGTTACGACTAGAGAGAGAACGCGATCGCCGGCAGGAAGTTCGGGATCGAAACTGAAGTTAAGACCGCCGACTTGAGGAAACTGGCCTGTAGTAGCACCGGGAGCCACTCCCGAAACACTATGTTCCATAGTCTGCAAAACTTGTTCTGCAGTCAGGGTCATCAGAGTCAGTCCATTATTAAAGCGGAGGGCGTTGGCGATATCCAGTTGGGAAACTTCCCCTTCTTCTTTGCCTGCTTCCGGGTTCGCTGCGGGGGGCAATACATCAAAGTCATTGGGATCTACGCTACCGCTACCGGCCTCAACTACCCCAATATTGGTGCGAATACTGCCTCCATTATTTAGACCGATAACCGCTTTAGGATCGACAGTTTTGGCATAAGCCAAGTTTGCATCGGCGGCCAGATTGCCGAAGTTTGTTTCTTGAGTGCGGACGTAGCTGCGTTCGCCCAGCAGGAAGTAGTCAGTATAGCCAAAAGTATTGCCATCTTGACCGACGATTGTCGCATTAAGAGCATCGGTAATTTCGACAATCTCCGGGTCTGGCGTTCCTTCTACTGCTGCAACCCCTTCATCGTCGGTGGCATAAGCTCCACTAATTTCGGGGTCGATACTGCTAGCGATCGGATTGCCCTCTGCATCGAAGTCAACAACCAGACGACCGACATACCTATAATTGGCAGCGGTGTTGACAACAATAATTGGCTTTCCATCTGCATCGGTTTTGAAAATGGGATAATCACCGGCACTGGTATCTCCAGCTCGAAGGCGATCGCTCTCGTCGGATAACAAAGTATGAGACCCGCCAGCAATAATAATATCGACATCCCGCAGGCGAGGGGCTAACTCGTCCCGCTCGATGGCCAACTGTTGCATGTGACCCAGGACAATAATTTTGTTAATGCCGGTAGCCGTCAGTTCGTCAACCGCAGCTTGGATTTGAGCAGCGAGGGCGTCATAGTCCGTGGCATCTTCCGGCAGTACCGTAACTTCTTCAGACTTGGCGATCGCAGCCAGAATTGGTGTTGTTGCGCCGACAATCCCAATTCGCTCGCCGTTGACAGTGATGACAGCGCTTCCTGCCAGTTGTCCCGCCGGAAGAGTGCCGGCGTCTTGACCGTCAGCGGTTACCTGGCTCGCTAGATTTGGGTCGGTGTCGAAATCCAGGTTCGAGCTGAGGTAGGGGAAGAGGGCTCCACGGTATTCATCGTCAGGTTGAATAATATCCTGCACTTCCTTCGTGCCGAGATCGAAATCGTGGTTGCCAAAAGTCGAAGCTTGGATGCCGAGTTGATTGTGGATTTCGATATTGGCGTGACCGATGCCTGCTTTGCCTACAGGAGTGTCGTTCATGCTCGGATCGCCGCTGGCAAAAAGGAACGGACTGGGAATGTAGTTATCCCCAGAGGAGAGGAAGATGGTGTTGGGGTAGTCCTTTTTGAGGGCATTGAGGACGGCGGAAAAGTTAGGAGCATCTTTCAATGCGTCCAGCCCGGCTTCATAATCCGAGGCATGGAGCAATTGCAGGGTAAAAGGCTTTGCATTTAGCTCTGGGCTGGGTTTGCCGAAGCCCTTAAAAAGGTCCCATAAGCTCCAGGCCATTGCAGGGGGAGCAAAGGTGCCGAAGAAGAGGGAGGTAGCGATCGCAACCGCTACTACCATCTTCCCAATACGTTTCCAAATCATAAATTAGACCTCATCATCAACAGCGATTGGCAACTTTCCAAAGCGTTGCTTACGCCGGGACAAACTTAGCATAAGGAAGATGGCTGGCCTAACCAACTTTTCTAAAATATTTGTTAAATTAATCAATTGCAAATAACAGCGATCGCCAAGCCAATAAACCCTGAAACGTCTGATTGGGGTAAGTCGTCATTTTTTTCTTACTTTTCTTCTGGTGTTGGAAGTAGGGCAGTAATATAGTCTATTCAGGGATAAATTTTTTAACGACTTCCCACACTAAATCAAGATTGACTTCATCGTAGTCGCGAACCAATCTATCTCGCATTCCGGCAATTTGTCGCCACTGAATTTCTGGATGAGACTTACGAAAATCATTGGATAGTCTTTTAACCACTTCCCCGATTATTGTAATTTCGTATAAAACTGCCAACTGGGTTCTTTCGTCTCCATAAAAATCTGCTTCTGTCATGGTCTGGGTTAACCGGAGAATAGTCTGACAAAGTTTGGCTAAGTCAAGCAGATAGGATTTGTCCTGATTCATAGATAATAATAGCAGTATCCAAAATGTTTTGGCGGCGAATCCAATTATGGCTCTTTTGAATAGAGCGTTTTTCAATAAAATCTACTTTTCGTCCTATTTTGTCTTCAAGTTGGTATTGAATGCTGACTAAATCCATTAAGCTGAGTTTGATTTTGGGGTTGAAGACGACAAGGAAATAAATGTCGCTTGTATTGTTAAAATACTCTCTGAGAATAGAGCCAAACACCGATAATTACAGGAGCTGGTTTTGTTCACAGAAATTGATAAGTTATTTTTTAGAAATGTTAATTCTCTCTTGTATTTTTTGGTTCATAACTAAGATATAAATCTTCAATCGATATTAGCTATTAGCAGCCAAGGAAGTAAAAAATAAATTATACCTGTATTTACTGTGAGTTTCAATAATAATTTAAATTTTGGGCGATTGATGATTTGAATGCGATCGCTCTAATCATCGGAAGCGATCGCAACCGCCACGACCATAGGGAGCATTTCAATTTCGTATCTAGCCGCCTCGCCCCTTGGGCTTAGCCGCTCCTAGACGGAGCCTGGCGCGGCTACACAAAACTTAGCCCGGAGGGCTGCCCCGTTACAAAAGTGAAATGCTCCCCTACCATCTTTCAAGTACGTTTCCAAATCATAAATTCAACCTCACCAAAAACAGAGGTTCGCAACTTTCCAAGGCGTTGCTTAAGACCCTGGGACAATGTTACCATAAACAGGATGGCTTACCTAACAAGCTTTCCTAAAATATTTGTTCAATTAACTAATTGCAAATAACAGCGATCGCACAAACAAGGATACTTTGAAGCTCGGAACCCTGGAGGTTATGAGGAAAAGGCGGTAACTCGCGATCGTCCGAAACAGCAATGAGGGACACCATTCTAGCAGAAACTAGGGTGTGGGGTGTGAGGTGTCGCAGAGATACTATAGCGTTTCTCAAATAAGTGTAATAAACGATAGGACTCTAGAAACGTAGGGGCGACAGCATCCCCAAGACCATCTTTGCTGTGTAATTTCCCTAGTGGGATGCGCGGGCCCCAGAAACCTTACATCAATTTGAGAACCGCTATATTTGTAGGGTGCCGCACCGCGCACCAAACGCTATCTATATAATTAAATTGTCCAATTTGCGTAAGGATAATTCTGGGAAAGAAAGTACCTTTTCCCCTCCTGCGGGCGGTGTGGTGGGTTTTTCTCGATCGGAGTACCCACCCCCAACCCCCTCCCGAGAGTCCCGAGAGGGGGCATCGCCCTCCGATCTTCCGGTACTTTTATTACCAGAAGTCACTTTATATATTTAGCTAAAAGCGTTCAGCTAAAAGCTAAAAGCTCGAAATCATATCGACCAAGCGATCGATTTCCGATTCCTCAGTAAAATAGTGAACGCAGGCTCGCACGCAGTTGGGATTGAGAATTAGTCGCACCAGATAGTTTTGCTTTTCCAAAAACTGTACTAACGACAAATGGGTAGCACCAGAGTCTAGGCGTTTTTTATCTAGTTGAAAAGAGACTAAGCCCGATTGCGGGGGAGAAGTTCGCAGACATTCTATTCCTGGAGAGTCTGCTAATTTTTGCCATAGATATTGACTCAATTCGAGGATGCGTTGGTAGCGTTCTTCAGCGGTGCCCCATTGGTTGTGAAAGGCGATCGCTTCTAGCAATCCCGCATATAAAGGATAAGCAGAAGTTGCTACCTCAAACTGCAGTCCTCCTGGCTTCCAACTGGCAGGATTTCCTACCTCGTCTTGGACAACGCCGCGCCAACCAATAAAAGTAGGATTCAAGCTTTCTCGGGCATCGGGATGGAGATAAAAACCCCCGGTTCCTTCTGGACCGCACAACCATTTATGACCCGTAAAAGCATAAAAATCAACTCCGATTTCGGTTAGATTTAGGGGCAAAACGCCTACGGATTGGGCGGCATCGACTAAAACTTTTGTAGCGCCTTTGCTGTTGTGGCAGACTTTGACAATTTCGGCTAGAGGCAAGACTTGACCGGTATTCCAGAGGATGTGGCTGAGAACTACCAGGCGAGTGTTGGGATGTAGATGCTCGGCAATGACCGCCGCCGGATTCCCTTGATTTAAAGTATCCATTATCGGACAAACGGACATTTCCACTCCAAAGCGGCGTTGAATTTCTTGGACGGTGGCGATAATGCCCGGGTGTTCGCAATCGGTCAATAAAATACGATCGCCCGGTTGCCAGTCGATGCCCCAGAGGGCAATGTTGCAGCCTATGGTGGTGTTTTCCGTGAAAGTAATTGTTTCTGGGGGAGCGCCGAGTTCGGTAGCGATCGCCACTCGCGTTTTCTCCGTCTGCTCCATCGACCACCCAAAAGTTTTGCTTGAAAACGGCCCCATCTCTTGGATAGATGCAAAGGTTTTCTGGATTGCCGCTAATGCCTGGGCTGGCATCGGCCCCTGACCGCCGTAGTTAAAATAGGCTTTATTTTTTAGGGCGGGAAGTTGTTCTCGCTGTTCTCTGTTTTTGGCTTGGTTCGCGATCGCCATTGAATAATTTATAATCCGTTACTTGTTGGCAATTCAACAGGCTAGGGGGCAATGCCCGCCACAGCCTTTGTCGTCTTGGGGTATCTTGACATGAGAAGCGGCCAGCAATGGGCAAGTTATCGACGAAATTAATGTAGTCGATGCTAATCCGCTCGGTGCGGGGAAGGTGCAGCAGGTGTATTTTCCAAGGCTGCGCCCGCGATCGCTCTTTTTCGCCCCATCGGCATTACTCTAGATCGAGGTGCCGCCAGTACCGCAAACGCCAAAACCCTACAAATCATTTTGAGACGAGATTCTAGCGTACCATTAGGATACTATATTCTAACTGCATATCCAGAACCATGAACAAAGAAAAATTTCCGACCCTCGCTCAATTTTGCAGCGCTTACTTTCATCAAGATTGGGACTTAGAAGCACCCGATTCTCTAGGTATTATTCGCAACTATATCAAAGAAGAATCAAACGAACGAGTGCAACAAGTAATCAAAGAAATAGAGCAGTTGCTTTGCCTATATCTCGAAACAGAGCAAATCAAAAAAATACTAGAGGATGAGTTAAAATGTTACTACAATCCTACGGCTTATGGCATCTCTCACTCGGATTGGCTGCTCTGGGTGCAAATATCTTTGAAACAAGGAGTTTCTACAATAGTCCCTCGATCGGCATAAGGCGTTATGCCCCCTACCTTTTCAACGGCAAAATATATACCAAGGAGCAAATTGGGCAGTAAAGAGGCGATCTCGATCGCGTTTTCTTCTCCCGCCAAAAAGAAAACATTGCCAGTTGTCACGATTTGGATGGTAGAATCTCAGTCTAAACGAACCAAGTTGATTACTCTATTTCCAAATAAGGAGGCGTAAGCAATGACATTTGAGCTGTTTAAACGAGTGGCACTAAAGGAGGATCTCCCCGAGTACAATATGCGTCGGGGAGATGTTGCAACCATTGTGGAGCATCACCCTGCAGTGGATGAAGATGGGTACAGTCTGGAGGTGTTTAATGCTTTAGGAGAAACTATTGCAGTGATTACAGTGGCCGAGTCGCAGATAGAACCTTTGAGAAGCAATGAAGTTTTGCAGGTCAGGCTTTTGGAGGAAGCAGTATAAATGTTAAGATCGAATCCGGTTAAACAGTTATAGCAGTCAGCTATCAGCAGTCAGCTATCAGCACAAGCCTTGCCGTTATATTACTAGCCAGGAGCGAGATTTGAACTGTCCTAACCAAGCGTCCGTAGTGCTATACAATATTTGTAGGGGCGGTGCCCTCGGGAGCGCCCCGCCCGCCCAACACCAATCGGGGCAACCACGGGGGGATTGCCCCTACAGAATTTATGAGTATTTAGCCGTATTTGATATAAGATCGAGACTTACACATTACCTCTATATGTGTAGGGTGCAATTCGCGATCGCCCCCCTAAATTTAGGGTTATATTTCCACGATCTGCGTAAGTTTTAAAGATATTTTATCTCCTGCCGTAAGCAGCTTTTATTGTCTTGGCAAAAGGCTAGTTTAAAAAGGACTGCCGATCGCAGTGAAAGCAGCCCAATAATAAGGATGAGACAAATCGCGGGCGGAAATATTGGCCAGTTCTGGTGGTAGAGAAATATTACCTCTAGAGCCTTTGACTTCGCCATTTTCAATCAGAACGCGACCGGAAAGCATTTCAATCTGAGCCAACCGCAATGCTTCTGCTTTGTTCGGTGCCAAGCGCAATTGGCGATAAAACTCGGTCATCAATGCTAAAGTCCCTTCGTCGCTGACATACCAGAGACTGGCAAGGGCGGATTTTGCGCCGGCCTGAACTGCTAATCCGCCAAATCCCAATTCAGCTTGCTCGTCCCCGAGGGCAGTGCGACAGGCAGAGAGTACCAACAGTTCCACCGGAGGTTTATTCCATTGCAAGGAACGCAGGCGATCGAGGGATAATTGCTCGTCCCAGAGCTGGATATAGGATTTCGCGGCATTTCCAGATCGAAACTCGGCATGGGTCGCGAGGTGAACTATAGCAAAAGGCTCTGAGGCGCGTTGAGTTTTGAGATTCTCTAAGGTAAAAGCTTCGTTCAAGAAAAACTCACCTTGCCCCAATTCCCCAGCGATCGCTCTCAATTCTGCGGGTACGGCGGGCAAGGGTTGTTGATTCTGAAACTCTGACGCTCCCATCGCCAAAACTTGTCTATCTCGGATGTCTTGGTAGCGAGTATCCGTCAAGTTCAGACTGGGAATCAAGCTAAAGCGATACTTCTGGACTAAGAACTTTTCCCCATCGTGCAAAGCCGCCAAAGGTAGAGAACGCAAGCCGGCATCCATCGAAAACATCAATAAATCGATGCCCCGCGCTGCCATAGTTTCTTCCAAGGGGGCAATCAGCCACTGATAAAGTTGCTGGCTTGGGGCTAAATAACTCTTCCTCTTTAAGCTTCTAATGTTGGTAATTTGAGCCCTAAATTCTCGCGCTACCGGGAAGAGCATATCCCTCGATGCTTCGGGAATGCTTTGATGAACGGGAACGCCATCGGGGGTTACTAAGACTAGCTCCAATCGTTCGGGTCTGGCAAACACATAAACGATCGCCGGGTTAGTGCCGGTTTCCTGCCCCATGATGCGCAACCTTTCCATAATATTTTCTAGGCTTAAGCGATCGCTCCTGTCCGGGTTTTGCTCCGCTAGCTCAGAACCTAAGAATTTCTCAAATTCCCCTTGTCGGAATAGCTCGATTTCCGGCAAGGCGGCGCTTAGGTTGTTTTGCCGGAGCAGATTGTCAATCCTCAGCAGAGATAGCAGGTCGCGATCGCTGGCCAAAACAGTTTGCTGAGAGACTTGGTTGTCTCCTTGCAATTTCTCTACCCTATCGACATTGCTACTAAATCTAGTAGTCTGCTCGATTTGGCCAAGCGGATCGAATAGCCGCGTTATAGCCGTCGAACTAAATAGATTCGAGCCACTGGAGTCGCTTCCTTGGGAGCCTATACCAGACTGGCGTCGATTGGTAATAATATTAATGTTTCCCTGACTGAGCGAAAAAGTTACTGTTTGCGGGGGCAAAATAGTATTAGTCGCAGCAGTAGTTAGAGCGCCCGCGACCCCCGCTAGTTCTGCATCGCCGATTTCAAACGGGACTTGTTGCTGGCCGCCACCGTGGCGAATTGTAATTTCTCCTCCCTCTTCTCCAGCGGCTGTGGAAATGCTGGCTTCAATGTTATTTTGGTCGGCAATTATGCCCGTACCTCGGAAAAATCCCGGCGCGACAATCTCCACATTTCCTCCAGTAAAGCCGAAGGAACCCCCTTGAGTATCTATATAACCGACTTCTATATTATTAGTAGATTCTAGAGTTACGTTGCCGCCGTTGCCCTGACTGGCACTAGAGATAATGTTTCCGGTTTGGATTTCCGGTCGATCGCTTGGCTCGGCGGGAGAAGAGGCTATCTCTATCTCCACAGAACCTCCACCTAGCAATCCACTGGCGTTAATATCTTCAGTGGCGATCGCCCCCCGTTCGCTACTCAAAGTAATATCCCCGCCCGCCGAGACAATCTCGCCAACATTTATATTGCCCGTTTCAATTTCAATCTCGATATCCCCGCCCCCAGAGGCAATATTTCCTCGCAACTCTTCGACTTGTCCGTTCTCGGGCGCTTCCTCGGCGGTCGTTTGCTCGATTTGCTCCGTAGGGGCGGTTCGCGAACCGCCTCTACCTAAGTCGCCAGTTTCAATCGCGATCGCAATCTGCCCGCCTTCGGAAATAATATCCCGGGTAGTAACGTCTCCCCCACTGACAATAGAAATATTCCCGCCCGCCGAGGAAATCTCGCCAACAGTCAAATTGCTCGACGGGCTATTTAGGTCAACATTCCCCCCTTCGGAAGCTATATTATTGGCAGTTATTGCACCCATCTCGCTGGATAGAGCAATATCGCCGCCGCCAGAGTTGATGTCCCTCGGGTTGATATTGCCAAGCTGGCTGCTTATTTCAATTCTGCCGCCACTGGCAGCAATCTCGCCAACGTTAATACTGCCTGTTTCTGCGCCTATAACGATATCCCCAGTTTCTGTAGTTAGATTATTCGCGCCAATGCCACCGCTGCTATTTAATTGGATAGTTGCCCCAGCAGTTGTCTCGCCAAATAGTTGAATTGTCTCTGCTTGCAGTTGAATTGCTTCGGCGATCGCTATCTCCCCTTGAACTACGGTGACATTGCCTTCTAACTGTTCCAAGGCCGTTGCCCTTATAGATGAAGTGGCCGCGACATTGCCAGCGCTAACAATCGACAGCTCGCCCAAACTGATATTCGCCCCGACTGTTTCTTCAAATGCAATATTTCCGCTTCCTGCATTGAGGGTCAAAGCATTGGCTTCGTTCGCTTCGCTATCCAGAGTCCCTCTAAAAATAATATCGGCGTTATCTGTCTCTATTGCTAATCGATCGGTTAGAGTCGTCGCGCCATTCAAGAGGATATTACCACTGGTGTTTAGATTCCGAGCGATCGCGATCGTTGCTGCTTCCACATCCAGGGAACTCAGGGGCACGCTGCCACCAACCCTGCCTAGAAACTCGACAGCGCCAGTGCCGGCGATCGCTCGCAAATTCTGCCCGCCGTCAATCGTCCCGGAAAAAATAATATCTCCGGCTCCTTCTCCGGTGCTGAAAGTAACGTCCGCAGCCAGAAATATATTGCCGAAAGCCAGGTCTGTTCCTTCAGTAATTACCCCTTGATTCAGAATAGTCGGCTCGGCAGTATCGAAACGAATCGTCGTATCTTCCAAAAGGCTAATTTCGCCATCGACAATAATAGCCCCTGCTCCAGCGGGGGATTGGAGGACGACAGGGTCGCTAAAGTCAACATTGCTAGCTACGGTAATATTGCCGGTGCCGTCCCTCCGACCGATCGCAATTTCCCTAAAACCTTCTTGCAAAGCGGCTAAATCCATATCGGTTAGATCTAATCCGCTGGCAAGGGCGCTTTCTCCACCGATCGCAATAGTCAGGGAAGGGTCTGCGGGCTGGAGCAAGAGATTTCCAGTTCCACTGACATTGCCCGTTAAGTCAATTTCGTTGCCGGTCAAAGTAATATCGCTGCTCCCCGCATCAATATTGCTAGGGATCGCCAGATCGTTCGCTGCCTCTAAAGTCACGTTCCCGCTATCTGCGTCTCCTGCTGACAGAATATCTCCTTCTATTGTTAGATTGCCAGCCCTGCTAATAGCGCTGACTTCTCCGCCAGAACTGGAGATATTATTGGTAGCAATATTTCCCGAAGCAGCGATCGCAACATTGCCGCCGCCCGAAAGTAGTTCTCCATTAGCTGCTATATTCCCGGCATTGCTAGTTAAAGAGATATTGCCTCCAGCAGTAGCAATATTATTAGTCGCGAGTTCCGATTGGGAAGCGATCGCAACATTGCCGCCGCCCGAAAGTAGTTCTCCATTAGCCGCTACATTCCCGGCATTGCTGGTTAAAGAGATATCGCCCCCAGCAGTAGCAATATTATTAGTCGCGAGTTCCGATTGGGAAGCGATCGCAACATTGCCGCCCTCCGAAAGTAGTTCTCCATTAGCTGCTACATTCCCGGCATTGCTAGTTAAAGAGATATCGCCCCCAGCAGTAGCAATATTATTAGTCGCGAGTTCCGATTGGGAAGCGATCGCAACATTGCCGCCGCCGGAGAGCAGTTCCCCAGCAACAGTTACGGCACCGGCATTGCTAGTCGCGCTAATATCTCCCCCTGCAGTGGTAATGCTACCCGTTATTACCTCTCCGGAAGCCGACAAAATGGCCGGCCCTCCAGCAGTGGCTATATTACCGATAAAAATACCGTTATTTGTTGGGGCGGGGGTGCCGTTAAAACTGGCATTTTCTACTTCTAGGGCTGGAGGAACGTTGCTGGGATTGGCGAGGTTGCTAACTCCAGCGCGCAGAATAACTGACGGGCTGCTACTTAAAATTTCGATATCTGGATCGGAGCCGGCAACTGCGATATCTGGCTGAGTTATGTTGATATTGATGCCGGTAATGCTACCCACAGCTTCTATTTTTAGAGAAGCGCCAGTATAGTCGCCAAAAATCACATCTCCTGCGGAAGATACTATGGGGTCGTAAAAACTAAAAAAATCTCCGAAAATAGAGAAGTTGCCGCCGCTGCTAAAGCGAGCATCTCCAGAAATACTGCCATTGCTAGTTAGGACGATGTTTCCGCGAGATTGGAATGCGGGGATGCTGGAGTTTAGGGCGAGAATGTCAATAGAGCGATCGCCTCTAATCTCAATATTTCCCGCCGCCGCCATAGAGCCTTCTCTAACCCGCACCGTATCTCCCGCTAAAATAGTCAGGTTTTCTGTAGTTGCTAGCTCGCTTCCTATTAAAGTCAAATTATTGCTAGCCGACAGCATTGCATTTTTGCCATTAAGCAAAGGTTCATTAAGCAAAGGTTCGTTAAGCAGGGGAGATAAATTTCGGTTGCCGGTCTGCCCGATCAGAACCAAATCGCCTCTATTTGCCCTAATCCCAGAACCCGTTAGCTCGACTGTGCCATCGCCGTGGACTTGGATGCCGGTGGCATGGCTCGCTGCGCCCCCTGCCAGCAAGTTGGGAATATTGGCAGGGGATATAGGAATATTGGCAGGAGTCGAAGGGCTATTTACTTGGATATCCAGACTCAGTAAGTGGCCTGGTTGGCTGATGCGGAGTATGCTTCTTTCGCTCTTATCTGGCGCAGCAGAAGCGATTAATTCTCTCTCTACTACAGAGCCGGGAGCAACCGCTGCGATCGCAATATTGCCACCCGCAAGTTTGCCCGAGTTCAGAACAGTACCGCCCAATAGAGTCAAGTTATGTCCGGGCTTCACCGCTAGATTTCCCAAATTAACAATCGTCTGCTCTAGGGGCGAACCATTCTCTAGCGCGGGGTTTTCAATATATAAACTATTGCTCGTTTCGAGGGACGAAGCATTATCTAGCAAAGGACTTACAACAGAAAAATTATTCCTCGAATGATTCGCCCCTACGGGTTCCAGTTCAAAGATAAATTTGCTGGGCGTTCCAACTAAGCTTCTCCAGTTGTTCTCCTGACTCGCAAGCAACCAATGCTCTCCAAATCCAATTCCGTTCGCAGTTGTAGCGGTAAAATCTCCCGGGACATTTAACTGAGCCTTAGACCCAAAGATTATGCCGGCTGGATTAATCAGAAATAAATTAGAATTTGCTCCGCTTACCTGGATGAGGCCATTAATAAAAGATACCTGTCCGCCACTGACGCGACTGAAGATATTTTCAATTCCCGCTGGAGATTGAAAGTTAGCAATCTGACCGGCATCGAGCCCAAATCTCTCAAAATTGTGGAAGAGATTGGTGTTATCTTCTGAAATTTGGCCGCCGTCGATCTTGAATTCGCTGCCATTTTGAAGGACAACCGTTCCCGTGCCATCTCCTGCGGGTACAATCGGCTGGGCTGAGACGGCGATCGGTATTGGCAGCAAAACTAATGATAATGCCAATGCCTGAATTAATTTATTGGGCATGGGGAATTGGGAATGGGGAATTGGGAATGGGGAATTGGGCATTGGGGACCCTTCGACAGGCTCAGGATAAAATTGGGAACTGGGCATTGGGCAACCTCCCCCTTTTGGGAGTAGGGATTATTAGTCCTATATAAATTAATGCGCTTCCTTCGACTTCAACCCACCCCTACCCCTCCCAGGAGGGGAACTTACTTCCGATTCCCCTCCTGGGAGGGGTTAGGGGTGGGGAGCGCGTTGGGTCTCTTACAGATAATTTTTCAAAAACGAATAATACCTGCCCTCCGGAGAGGGGTTGAGTTTGGGTGACCCACAAGCATTGGGGCATTGGGAATTAATGGCATTCATAGCATTTCCTTCGGGCAGCTTTTGTCTTTTAGCTGCCCGCCGATCGCTGACCGCTGACCGCTGACCGCTCCAAGCTAAGAACTCAAAACTCTCAAGCGCTCGAACTCTTAAGCCATAATTTGCCGAGCCACTCCTTCTATTACCTGAGAAAGAGAATTCTCTGGATATTTCAAACAAAAGATGCCGCTGCTAGCTAGCATCATCATTTCTTCGGAGTGAGGCATAATACCAGCTACCGGGACACCATAGGTCGTTTCTACCTGGTCTTTAATTTGCTCGAAGTCAAAAGCCTCTGGCGCTTTATTCACCATCATCAGTAACTTGGGCACCTCTAGCTTCCGAGCCACATCGACTGTAACGGCGGTGCCCTGGAAATCCTGTTGGTCTGGTCGCAGGATCAGCAGCAGTATGTCGGAGATGGTCATAGACAACAGGGTTTCTTCATTGAGACCGGGGTGAGTATCGATAAGCAGGTAGTCTAGCTTCAGATCGTCAACCAAGTCTTGGAAGCCATCATTTAAAAGTTGTACGTCATAACCTTCCCGCAGCACCCGGGCAATATCCTGTGCTTTTACGCTGGAGGGAACTAAATATAATTTGCTGTTTGAAGTTGCTTTGTCTCCCAAAGCATCTGTTACGTCAGTAGCGGCGGCGGCTATTTCGCAGCGACCCCAGAGGAAATCGTTGAGGGTTTTTTTGATGCTGTCTTCGTCGAATCCGAAGAGGACATGTACCCCGGGGGATGGGATGTCGGTGTCCACAATGCAAACCCGTTTGCCCAAGCTGGCGATAGTAGCCGCAAGGTTAGCAGTCGAGTTGGATTTCCCGGTTCCACCCCGATATGAGTGTATAGAGACGATTTTGGACATCGGGCCACTCCAATTCTGTCAGAATGTTTGTGCAATTCTCTACAATACTAGCCGGAAGGGCGTGGGGACTGGGGGACTTGGGGACTGGGGGACTGGGGGGCAGGGGGGCAGGGGGGCAGGGGGACAAGGTATGTTGTTTTTTAGATTTGACGTCTGAGTTGGCAGATAGACTCTCGCAATAAGGTGTAGGGGCGACAGCATTCCCGAGATAACTGTGGGTTATAAGAGAAATGCATTATACTGGAATGCTCCGCCCCAGAAAGCCCGGGAACCCACCGACAACATCAAAAGGGGCAATTACAAAAAACATACTCTTGAAAGGGGCAAGGGGACTGGGCTTTCAAGGGTATGTTTTTTATAATCTTCCTAATCTTCTAAATAGGGTCTGCTGAGAAATGGTAAAGGCTAGAACCTGTAAGGCTTAGAGTTGGCTGGGTCACGCGCTCAAATGATCGGATATGGAGAAAACCTGAGGTTTAATCTCAATTCCTCGGTTTAAAGAGCGTAAATAGACAAGAAGATGATGGTAATATCGATAGAAAACAAGACTTGAGACCTGCTGCCGGTACAGCGTGACAAGATTCATAACTAAAAAAGTAATTGCAATGGCTGTCTCCGAGGTTTCGGCGGGAGCATCCCATTCATGCACTAAGTATAAATGCTCAAAAAAAATCACCAAAAAAGAGTGATGACTCTTGCAGACATGGCGCGATCGCGCTATGCTTATAAGAGGGTATTAGCTATTGAAAAAAGCAAAATGTACTATATAATACATTTTGCGCTGTTATGTCG
>JAAHFN010000050.1 GCA_010672965.1 Oscillatoria sp. SIO1A7 | reverse complement strand
CGACATAACAGCGCAAAATGTATTATATAGTACATTTTGCTTTTTTCAATAGCTAATACCCTCTTATAAGCATAGCGCGATCGCGCCATGTCTGCAAGAGTCATCACTCTTTTTTGGTGATTTTTTTTGAGCATTTATACTTAGTGCATGAATGGGATGCTCCCTTTGGATCTGACTAAAGCAGTTAAGACTGAATTCCGTAAAATCCCCTTAAACTTTCTAGCTGGCCGCACTGGCAGCCAGAGCTTGACTCGTAACCCAGAGACAAAGCTGCCCCCTGAATTAGTCTGGGGAGTGGTGACAATCTGTGTCTTGCCTTCGCTCCTGAATTTGTTCGGCGTCGATTTTAGTTCTATTTCAAGACCCCTGGATTTGCAAGCGCTGCCAGGAATGGAACCAGAAGAAATAATAGATGCTACCCACTATGCTTTGGCAGGAAGTTTTACACATACGCTGCTAGAATGGAGTGCTTTTTGTACGGCAATTTTCACGGTAATTCTTGCTTTTGCTCATTTTAGCACTAAGCAAGATGTCACTACGCCGACCATCGCCGTTACTCTTTTTTTTGCGGGAGTGATGGATGCTTTTCATACTCTGGCTGCAGATAGATTAATTGAAGCAGTAGCCGATAATCGCAATTTGATTCCCTTTACCTGGGCTATTTGCCGATTGTTTAACGTCCTGCTGACTATAATTGGCGTTAGCCTGTTTCTCAGCAATAAGCCGAGAAAGTGGCAGCAAAATGTTAGTTTTGTGCTAGCTGCTAGTTTGTTTTTTGGTGGCTTAGCTTATGGTATTATTGACTTTTGCGCCACTAGCGCTTCTCTACCAGAAACCACTTTTCCAAATTCTATTATTACTAGACCTTGGGATGTGACTCCTTTGGTTTTATTTGCGATCGCCGGTCTTTTTATATACCCCCGGTTCCACCAAAAGCACCAGAGCTTATTCTCTCACGCCCTGATTGTCAGCACCATTCCTAATGCCGCCACTCAAATCCATATGGCCTTTGGCTCGACCGCTCTGTTTGACAATCACTTTAATATTGCCCATTTTCTCAAGATTATTGCTTATATGGTGCCTCTAGCTGGCTTGATTCTCGACTATACTCAGACCCATCGGCATCTGGAGCGGGCTAATCGAAATTTGAATGAGGAGATAGCTTCGCGCCAAGAAATAATGCTAGAGCTAGAGCGATCGCAGTGTTTTTTGAAGGAAAAAAATAAGCAATTAGAAAAAGCTTTGCAAGAGTTACAAAAAACTCATCTTCAGCTAATTCAAGCCGAAAAAATGTCTGGTCTAGGAACTTTGGTAGCTGGCATTGCTCATGAAATAAACAATCCCATTAGCTTTGTAAGCGCTAATCTGACCTATGTCAATGAGTACGCTAGCAATTTACTCTATGTTATAGAGCTTTATAGAGAGCGATACCCCGAGCCAAGCCCTGAAATAGAAGAGGCTCTAAAAAATCTTGAAATAGATTTTACTATTGAAGACTTGAGCCAAATACTAGAGTCTATGAATGGGGGAACAAAGCGGATCGGCGAATTGGTGCTTTCCATGCGCAACTTTTCTCGCCTAGATGAAACGGATTTGAAAAAGAGCGATCTGCATGAAGGTATAGATAGTACGCTGGTTATTCTCAATCATAAGCTCAAAAAACGGATTGCCCTGGTGAAAGACTATGGGCAATTACCGCTCATCCGGTGCTACCCCGCTCAGCTCAACCAAGTATTTATGAATCTTCTTAGCAATGCAATCTATGCCCTAGAAGAATTATTGGCAAATACAGAGAGTCTCGACTACAAGCCCCAGATTGCGATCGAGACGGAACTGTTGCCAGAAGATCGAGTTAGGGTAAGGATTCGGGATAATGGGCCGGGAATAGATCCGGAAACTCAAGCTAAAATATTCGCTCCTTTTTTTACAACCAAGCCTATCGGTTCTGGTACGGGATTGGGACTGTCGATTTCCTATCAAATTATTGAAAAGCACCAAGGTCAAATTGCAGTAAAGTCAGAATTGGGTCGGGGAACTGAATTTACAATTATACTTCCGGTTTAATAGCTGTTGGCAGTTAGCCGTTAAATCATGCGATCGCTCTGATTTCTGGATCCGCTTCGTACCTTAGACGCCCCTACAGGCGATCGCGGAGCCCTGGAAATACTCTCTCTTGCTCCCTACTCCCTGCCAAGACAGCTTCTTCCGATACCCGATGCCCGATGCCCAATTTCGCAAACTACTAGCAGCTAGCAGGTTAAGCTATATATAAATTGCTATCTAAAAAATTCCTAAACTTACCATCTAGATAATTTTGAGAATAAATTAAATCCAGAGGGGAGCATTTCACTTTTGCAACCAGTAGGTTGGGTTGAGAGACGAAACCTAACAATATAGCACTACGCAAATAAGCGCTTGACATTTATAAATGCTCGTTCCTTAGTCAGATTCTACTTTTGACTTTTGAATGCATGACTTTTGACTTGCGCGTAGCGCTATAGCATTCGGTTGGTTTCGTTCCTCAACCCAACCTACCAGAGCGCAACAAGATCGCATTACAAAATTGAAATGCTCCCAATCCAGAGGAAGTATAAAGAAATCATAATAAAGTTTAAGCTAGCTCGCAACTATATTACAATTTAGATTGTAGCGATGTCGTGGGGGACGGCTCTATATTGATAGTATTGCCAGCTAAGTCAGTTCTAATATACTGAATGCCCGTTAGTTTCCCCAAAGCGCGAGTTTTAAGCGATCGCAGCCTTAAGCATAAGGGAATGGCAACCTTCTTTCCAATGTCACAAATAAAACCGGAACGAACCAAGCTAGAATCTCAGCCCCCCAGGTCTGGGACTGGTGAGGATATGGGGAGCGCCACAGGGTCGCACCCCCATCAGAAGCAACCCAGGGATGTTGCAGTCCATCGAGAAGCGACCTTGGGAGAGCTAAATCTTTACGAGGCTGGCATCAATATAGATTGCTCCGGTAGAGAACTTAAAAAAATATTTGAAAATAATCCGCTGTTACCCGGGGTTATCCTGACGGATCGAGATCGGATGGTAGGGATGATTTCGCGGCGGCTTTTTTTTGAATATATGAGCCGCCCCTATAGTTTAGAATTGTTTTCCAGAAGGTCGCTAAGCGATCTTTATTTTTTTATAAAACAGGAAATCTTAGTTATGGATCGGGATACTCCTATATTTACGGGAGTACAGCGATCGCTGGAGAGATCGCCAGAGTTGCTTTACGAACCGATTGTGGTGGTTTTGGCTCCAGGAGTCCATCAGCTTTTAGACGTACATCAGTTACTTGTGGCTCAGATGCGGATTCACGAAATCACTACGGAAGCTCTGCATAGATCGGAGGCAAAATCGCGACAACAGACTAAGGAACTTTCCAAAACTTTACAAGAACTACAGCGGACTCAAAGCCAACTCGTACATACGGAAAAAATGTCTAGTTTGGGCCAATTGGTGGCAGGAATAGCCCATGAAATAAATAACCCAATTAGTTTTATTTCTGGCAATATTTACTATGCTTCAGAATATAGCAAGCAATTCTTGGAATTACTGGATTTATACGAAAAGCATTATCCCGAAGCCGCTGAGGAAATTCAGGAGAAGATAGAGGAAATAGACGATATCGATTTTATCAAGTCAGACCTGGCTCGAATTTTGGAGTCTATGGGCAATGGTGCCGATCGCATCAAAAAAATTGTCGAGTCTTTGCGCAACTTCTCTCGCCTAGACGAGTCGGATAGGAAAAAGGTGGATATTCGCGAAGGAATTGAGAATACTGTGCTTTTGCTACAGAATCGACTTAATGGCGATCAAGATAAACCGGCAATTGAGGTGATCGAGGATTTTGAAGAGCTGCCGCTGGTGGAATGCTATCCCGGGGAACTGAACCAGGTATTTATGAATATTTTCACCAATGCTATTGATGCGGTCGAAAGCTTGCCTCCCGGACAAGAGCGCAGGATAATTATCTCTACGTCTTTAGCAAGAAAGCATTCCCCAGCAAATCCGGCGATTCCAGCTTCAGGCGATCGCCAGCATGAAACCGAAATTTTGAAAGAATTCATTGATTCTCCAGATAATGGCTCCGTTGCAGTTCCAGGCGATCGCCAGCATGAAACCTCTGTAGGGACGAAGCATTCTGCAGAGGAGCTTTCGGTTCCAGCGTCAGGCGATCGCCAGAACGGTTCCCCCCTACAAGAATCGGTTATTATTCGTATTGCCGATAGCGGCCTTGGCATGAGCGAGGAAGTCAGCTCCCGCTTGTTCGACCCTTTTTTCACTACCAAACCCGTGGGCAAAGGTACGGGTCTGGGTCTTTCAGTAAGTTACCAAATTATTGTCGAAAAACATAAGGGTAATTTATCTTGTCGATCGCTTCCCGGTCGAGGCACTGAGTTTGCGATCGAGATTCCCATTCGTGGCGCGTGAAGTGGGCAGGTAGGGTGTAGGGTGTAGGGTGTAGGGTAAGACAAGGGGACAAGGAGAGAGCAGGGTGCGCTGCAGCGCACCAAAACCTATATATAGATTTTGAGCTGACGAGAAAGCGTAAGTGCTAATAAAATAGTGCTGTAGTCTTCAGCAAAGCGATCGCAATTAATATGAACGACAAAACTCCAGCAGAATTTATCGGTGCCGCCGATCGCCAATTGGATTTAGGGGATTGGAATGGAGCGAGCGAAAATTGCCACTGAAGGATTAGAGCATTATCCAGACCACGCCGAACTACAGAAATATGCTTATATTCTGGCTCCCCCCAAGGTCAGAGTAGTCAAAGCAGGCGGACATCCAGAAGTCCGAGCCAATCGGGAGTGGATAGAGCAGAATCAGGCGGAGTATCGGGGCCATTGGGTAGCCATTAAGAATGGCGAGCTATTGGCAACTGGGAAAAGTCACGATGAAGTTATCGATCTCGTTGGTATAATAAAAAATACTGGAATACTTGTAACTCCTATCTACTAATGACACTACTTTTGTTTGCCAGCGGGGAGACTTTTGCAGCAGGTGCAGTAGGTTATAAGTATGGACCAGCTACTCAAGGAGAAACAACAAACAGAATTATCCTTGAAGTAGAGATTCAGGAGATTCCAACTCGGGCTGCTGTTGATACGGGCGCTCCTTATGTAGTCTGCTCGCCTCAAGTTGCGTTCGATGCAGGAGTCAATACTGCTGCCGCATTGGAAAGAAAAATAATGCTAATTCGCGGAATGCGACTGCAAGGGTTTTTGACTCGTCTCAATATAAAACTAAAAGCCGAACAAGGCGATGATTTGGATGTGGATTCAACGGTTTTTATACCAGAATCGGAGAAGCTATGGGGAAATCTTCCTTGTTTTATCGGCTTGACTGGTTTTTTGTAAAAAATCCGATTTGCTATAGATCCAAATACGGATACTTTTTATTTCGGTCAGCTTTGAATTAAACTGCACGGGCACGGGCGCGTTATTAAAAATATCTTGGCCAGCGGGGGAGTGAGGGTGCGCTCTCGCTCCCCGGCATTATCCAGAACGCGCCGAACTACAGAAATATCCTATAAAAAATACTGGCATACTTGTAACTCCTATATACTAATGAAACCGCCTGCAAAAAGCATAGACCGGGATTTTATACGCCAAGTTTGTAACTTAACTGCTATTCTGGCCGCCTTGGGGGCGAATACCGTGACGAATATCGCCCCAATTAACGGTCTGACTATTGGCCAAATCTCCAATACTCTCTTCAAAGATGTTTTGATTACCCCTGCTAATTATGCCTTTGCTATTTGGGGGCTAATTTATCTGGGGCTAGTTGCCCTCGGGGTTTATCAGCTTTTGCCCGCCCAGCGCGAAAATCAATCTTTGCGCCAAATGGGCTATCTGCTGGTAATGAGTAGTTTGGCTCAGATTGCCTGGGTTTTTGTCTTTCTCTCTCGACTCTTTCCCCTGTCCCTGCTAATGATGCTTGCTATTATGCTGCCCTTGGTGGCTATTTATCTGCGCCTGGATATTGGTTCTAGACGATCGCCTCGGTCGGAAAAATGGTTGGTTCGCATTCCTTTGAGCATTTATCTCGGCTGGATTAGCGTGGCTACTATCGTCAATGTAGCTATCGTTTTGTACGATGCTGGCTGGAACGGCTGGGGCATCAGTCCTGAAGTATGGACGACAATTATGATGGTTGCTGCTACAGCGATCGCCGCTATAGTCGGGATGCAAAGAAACGATCTGGCTTTTCCCCTAGTTATCGTCTGGGCGCTGGTAGCTATTGCCGTCCGTCATAGCAATACGCTGCTAATTTCGGGAAGCGCCGGGATATTGGCGATCGCTCTTATTTTATTGCTCCTATTCAAGCCTTTGCTGCGCTGAAAATAAAGCAAAAATACCGGCCATCTGGGCGATCGCTATTCTCAAGTAAAATAGCCGTTGGTTTCGGGCGAGAGAATGCGATCGCTATTCTCAAAAAGCCGCCGGTTTTTCGGCCACCTGGGCGAGAGTTTGTATAGCCGCGCCGGTCGGGTGTCAGGCGGCAGCCAGGGCGATCGCTATTCCAAAACAAAATAGACGCCGATTGCTGGGCCAGGGCGAGTCTAGCACCATGACGAGCGCCTGTAGAACGGTAAAGCTAGTGAAGTGTGAGGTCCTCCATGATAATGTTCCGGTTAAATTGAGTTAAAATCTAAGGATTTGCAGTAGAATATGGCATGATATGGTAGTTTGTTGCTGAGGTTCAATCGTAAAAGGCACCCCTGATATCAATTTGGCAATTCAAAACAATTTGGCAATTCAAAACAATTTGGCAATAGCTCCGACTTCCTCTCCTCTAGGGATGGCTGCGTTACGACGAGAAAAAATGCTAGAATTATCGATGCCAGGGATGGCTGCGTTACGATCGGAAAAATGCAAAAAAAATGCCGCCTTGGGCAATCTGCTTTGAAACTGCTTATGGCTAATCTGCCGTATGGGGAGGTTAAGTTTTGGTGACGCCGCGTTTGCCAGCAGACTCTATTAAGCTCGAACTCCGCTCTTTGATTAATCAATCCTCGGCAGCAGAGCCAGCTTTAGCTAAGCGACTAGACGATATCTGGCATTGGATTAAAGATAAAAAGGTCGGACTGCTAACGAGCAAACGAGTAGTTTTGGATTTTTTGACAGAGCTAATTTTGGATGCTAAGCTATGGTTAAAGCTGAGATCGTTAAATGACGAGCAAAGGGAGGACTTTTTTGAGCGATCGCAGCTATCCCCTGTAGCTCAATACTGGTATCAGTTTTTATTCACCCAATGGATTGACGAATCGGATCCAAAGCTAGCTATTTGGAAAAAAAGAATGATGTCCGGAGACTACAGCCAGAAGGACGAAGCATTAATAAATTCTGTGTCGGAAGAAATAGAAGCTGGTGGCGGGGCTTGTTTATACAGACATATCTTAGACTTATCAATGGCAACAGACTTAGCAGTTAGTGGTAGTTCTGCTCTCCCATTATGCGTTCAATTGACGGTTTTGGCAGAAAAGTGGTTAGAGAATAAAAAGGATAATTGGGAAGCGACGATTCGCTATTGGGGAGTGCGCAGGGGATTGCTCGTTAGCATCAACCCCAGCAACGAGCGCGATCGCCTGTTGTTGGCGGATGTTATCCTAGAGAAAAGCGACCTAATGCCAGACAATGGCTATGCCGTACATATTTTTTAACAAATCTTTTTGAACTTCGAGCAATTATGGGTATTGAAAGCAAAATACTAGAAGCGGATGCAATAGAGAGCGCTCTACAGACTCTCAAAGCAATTCAGACTTACGAGCGAAACAAGCGCACTCACGGTCTTGGACGTGTCGATCTGTATTTTCAAGATGTGGAAGGAGATTGGTTGGAGACATGGGGGGAGGATGAAAAGTTGGGACAATTGGGAATTTGGGTTGATAAGGATGTTGAAGAGTCGGCAGCGTCGCATCTTGCCGAGGGAGACTGCCCGCCAAACCAAAGCAACTAACTTAAGCTAAGAGGGGTGTGGGGTGTAGGGTGTAGGGTGTAGGGAAATAGATCTTTTCGTACTCTCTTATGACGAAAAAACCATGACCAACACCCTAGCTTAAGCTAAGAGGAGCGCTAAGAGCAGGACAAGGCGATCGCAATTGCTACAAATATAATAGAGAAAAAACAGCGATCGCCTTTACTGGCATCCTTTGCTGCTGGTGGAACCATCCGGTAGGGTTGCGCCACAAAGATTGGCACCAAAAAAATTCGTCCCTCTGAGATCGGCACTGGTTAGATTTGCCCTACTCAAATCAGCATTAGTAAGATCGGCATTTCTCAAGTCAGCATTTCTCAAGTCGGCATTTCTCAAGCTAGCATTACTGAGATCTGCGGCTTCTAGATAAGCGCCGCTAAAATTAACCCGATTCAGGTTGCTACTCTTGAATATGGCATCAAACAAATAAGCCCTACTCAAATCTGCACCCTCCAAAAAAGCCTCCACCAGATTCGCTCGACTTAGATTAGCACCGCTGAGATTGGTTGCCACCAGATTGGCGCGACTCAGATTGCTACTCCTAAGAAAAGCATTTTTCAGCAAAGCACCGCTAAGAAAAGCACCGCTTAAGTTGGCCGAACCAAGAGCAGCTTGCTCCATATTGGCGCGTCTCAAGTCGGCCTCGCTCAAATTAGCGCCAAATAAATCTGCCCTTGAGAGGTCTGCCCCGGTTAATAAGGCCCTTTTGAACTCGCTGCTGACTAGACTGGCACCCTTTAAGTCGCATCTGACACATTGATTAGTGGCCAGAAATCGCTCTAAGTGTTCGGAGTTTTGTGCCTGCAGCGGAGCCGCTAGCAACAATGGAGCCAGAATTAAAGTAGGAGCTAGGATTGAGCGTTTCATTTTTGCTGGATGCGCGCTTGCTAGTCTTATTATTATCTCAGTCATTGGCAATGGGCTTTGAAGCTTTAAGTTTTGAATTGTAAGTTAAAGATTTGCAACTTACAATTCAAAACTCAAAACTTAAAACTTATTAGGCCCCCTTATAACCCTATAGCTAAGCATCCCGATTGTCTTTGGGAGGCTTGGGAGGTAAGGCTTGTGTCAGGGGTGTTAGAGATGCTCTGGCTCCTACGAAACTCAAAACTCAAAATTCAAAATTCAAACCTCTCTGGGTCCCATCCAGATCCCTAAATCCGGATTTATGGAATACTTCAGGTAAGGTATGATGACTTATTGAATCCTTTGATTCTCTTTGACGCCAATTTCGATTGCGATCTGTCTCTCCTGGAATTATGACCCTATCTCGGAGAAAATTTAATCAACGAGCTATCCAGTTTTTAATGGGAGCCTCGATTCCGCCTATCCTCCAAGGTTGTGAAGTTGAAACCTCCGCTCGGCATCTAGGAGCCAGTACGGATATTTTAGAGACGGTTGGCGGGAAGTTCGGCAAACTCGGCAAAAAACTTACCCGAGAAACAGGGCTCCTAGTCCCGACTTATCTGGGTAACGACCAAAGAAGATTTTATGGAAGAGGAACGCCTCAAGGATTAAATTTTATTGACAAGTTTTATTTAGGCAGCGGCAAGACTTGGTTGGGTGGCTTTTCAACTTGGGACGGTGCAGGATGGACTGGACAGCCTACTATTGTCAGAGATGGGGGAAAAACTTATCTGGCGATCGGAGCATTCGACCACCACCTGAGAAAAATAGACTTGGAAACGAATAAGGAAGTTTGGCGCTACAAATTTGATGATGTAATCAAAGGAACGGCGACTATATATATAGATCCGACGGCCAGTGAGGAAAACCAGCTTGTGATTTTGCAGGGAAGCCGTCGCGGAAACCAAAACGACCTCTTCACTGCCAATCCCGTCACTAGCTTCCGAGCCATTTCTTTTAGAACTGGCCGAGAACTCTGGAAACTGAATATAAGAAAAACCGATAGCTATAGCCGAGACAACGATAGCAGTGCGATCGACCTGGGCAATGGTATTTTGTTCAATGCCGGAGAAAACTCGATAGGCTATTTTCTGAATAGTTCTACTAAAGCCGCCTCGGTCAAAGATGGTGTCAAGCAACCGGAGATACTCTCTGAAGTGCAACTGTATGAAGCGGCGGATATCAGGAGGCATGGCGGCAATCTTGTGGCAGAGGCATCTCCTTCCCGACTGGGGGATACAATTTTTATTGCTGCTGGTGCCGGACATATTTATGGTATTAGTCTCAAGAGCCGCCAGATTATTTGGGACTTTTTTACTGGCTCGGATATGGATGGCACGATCGCCATTTCCAAAGATGAAAAACTATTTTGTGCGATTGAAAAACAATATATTCCCGGCAATGGCGGTATTATAAAACTGAATCCCAGCCGCAAAGAAGAGGACTCGGTAGAGTGGTTTTTGCCGACAGGAAATCGAAACTTTGCCAGTTGGGAAGGGGGCATAATTGGTTCGGCGGCGCTGAACGACGAATATCGCTTAACAGAGCCAGCGTTGTTTGCCACCAACTCTATAGATGGCAATCTCTATATTGGTTCCCAAACCAAAATTACTGGCCAAAAAGTAACCGGCCATTTGGGTAAAAGAAAATACGATACTCCATTAATCTTGTTTAAAAAGAGAATCGGCGCTAGTATTTCCACGCCAATTTTTACCGATGGCAATAAATTGATTGCAGCCGGCTATGACGGGGTTTATATGTTCGACCTGAATTTCGAGCCTACCAATGCCGACGACCCTCAAGGAGTTATGAATGACTGGGGAGAGTTCTATCGGTTAAAAGTCGAGCAGTCGGGGCGCTTTCTACCGGGCATCTCCTTTGAAGCTACTCCCGTGGTTTGGGAGGGCAAAGTTTACATCTGCGCTCGCGATGGCTGGATGTACGCGCTAGGTTAAGAAACCCGGTTTTTTGAAAAACCGGGTTTCTGGCTGAAAGCTAATCGCTAATCGCTAATCGCTTATTTTCTTTTTAAAGTCGGGATAGGTACTGCGATCGCCGGGGGTAACAATCTTACTTTCGCCGTCGGTAGCGGTTACATTTTCATAAACCCCCTCATCGCGCTTAACTAGCTTGCTAAAGCCCAGACTCTTATAGTCAGTGTTTGACGTGGGCACCATAACGCTGGGGGCGCTAATCAGACGGCGCACTGGCGCATCTGTAGGAGTTTCCCCCGGATCGCAATGAAGCAAGCGGCATAAGTCACCCCAGGTTTCCACCTTCCGGTCTAGACTGTGAATCACTTCCACTGTCTCGTTATTACTTGGACAGAAATAATCGTAAGTCGGCATAGCGATAGTCTGTCTTACTCCCAGATTTACACGGTAGTATAGATCGAGAACGCTGAGAATTATAGCGTATTTTTTTGCAAATGTCAAGTTTGGCGTTATTTATAGCTGTAAGCAGTCAGCTATCAGCGGTCAGCTTTGCGCGCTCCCACACAGAAAGCTATCGGTCATAGGCTCTCAGCAGGTTATGCTGCCTTGGGCTAGTTCGGGACAGCTCTCATTTTAAGCTGAAAGCTGACCGCTGTGAGCTGATAGCTTTCAGCTTACTACCTAACCATTTTTCTAGGTTTAATTCTGCCCATTTGACCGATGTTGGCAGGGTTTCCGAAAGCGCAGAATAAGGGCAAGCGGGACAAAAAAGCCCGTTTTCCAGAATAGCGATCGCTCCCGCCAAGAAGAAACCGGGTTTCTTAATTAACCTGTCGGTTGGGAAGCAATAGTTATCGCAGAAACCCGGTTTCTGGCAGCTTTTGGTAAAGAGCGATCGCTATTCTGGAAATAGGCGATCGCAGTTTGGCAGAAAAAAGCGATCGCCTATCTATTGGCAAAATTAGGCGATCGCAGTTTAGCAATAAAAAAAGAGATCGCTCTTTGTGGAGTTGGAGGGCGATCGCTTGTTGGCGGGAACAAGGCTATCGCTCCGATTTAACTCATGGCTGACAAAATTTCTTCTATTTGGCTTTTGAGTTCCGGTAACCTTTTTTCCACTACAGACCAGACAATTTCTACATCAATCTCAAAATAATTGTGAACTAAAATATTTCTCATGCCAATTATTTGCACCCAGGGTATTTCCGGGTGTTTTTCTCGAAATTCAGCAGATAGAGCCCTAGATGCTTCGCCAATAATTTGCAAATTTTGAGTCATCCAGACTTGGACTAATTCGTTTTGCTCAAAATTTGTCTTCCCTAATACTGCATAGCGGTCAATTCGTTCTATGGCTTCGATAATATCCCGCAATTTTTCAGTGTTATCTCTCATAATGGCCTTGCCTCTTTAAGAACTCTTTCTCTAATTCTTGGCCGCAATCCTTTTTCAGTGACAACATCGACTGGGCGCGAAAGCAAAGTTTGCAAATCCATAAGAAGTCCGCCGAGATCGAATAAAGTTTTTCCCGGTTCCATTTCCACCAAAAAATCTACATCGCTATCTGCATCGGCTTCTCCTCGGGCTACCGAGCCAAAAATTCGGACGTTATAAGCTCCGTATTTAGCAGCTAGTTGCAGAATTTCTTCTCGATTTTTCAAGACTCGCTCGATTTCCATATTCTGTGAATCCTTGGCCTTTATGGTATTTTAACCGAATCGCACCGTTGCTTTCGCCGAAGCTTTAGACGATCCTAGCACGCGAGCGCACGCGATCGCTCCCGCCAAGAAGAAACCGGGTTTCTTAATTAACCTGTCGGTTGGGAAGCAATAGTTATCGGCTGAAACCCGGTTTATGGCAGCTTTCTCCAAGGAGCGATCGTCAACCAAGCGGTATATTTAATTTAATTAATATTTACCAATTATTACCAAACAATTAGCTAAGGCAGGAGATTGTATCGCCGGATTTACCAGCGGGGCACTGGCGTCGGTTGTCTGGGGTTGGGAGGTGGGTTTTGAGGAGGATAGGAACCAGGGGGCGGCTGCGCTGGACTGCCCCATGTACCATTAGGATTGGTAAAGTGGGGTTTGAGTAAAGTTGTCCAACTAGCCAGTTTTTTCTCGTATTCTCTGGGACACCGCTCTGCTCTACGTCGTGGCAATATTCCTTTGGTCGCTAGAGCCGCGTATTTACTCGGGTTTTTGCCATATACCAGACAAACGATACTATAAAACCTCTGCCAGTCGAGAGAATGTTCGCCCCAATAGGGAATTTCGCTACCTTCCGAGCGTTCCGCTTGCAGGGCAAACCAGCGGGCGGCGTTCAGGACAATTTCCTCAACTTGTTCCGAGTCCGTTTCCAGTAACAACAGAGTCGCAAAGTCATCCACGGCATCCTCTTCTTTACCCGTAGCCGGAATTTCCAATACATCGATTAAAGCATGTCCCAGTTCGTGGAAAAAGACAAATATCGTTACGAAGAGAGCCTCCTCTAGAGCCTCTTCTCGGGATGAGCCCCCAGACTGCGAAAAAAGATCTACCGTGTCGAGGGTTAGTTCGTGACACATGGTAATAGAATTATCGGCGGGTCTGTAAAAGGCGTTAACTTGGCCGCAATCTCTCAAAATAATGGGAATGTTGGCGGGAACGTTTAGGTTGCTGCTGTTGAGACCTTCTGCCAAGGATTCAAATAGTCTCGCATCCCGCAAGGCGTTTTGGAAACGCTGTCCCCGATCGCCTGCCGGTCCGTACACGACTTGAAATCCGCCTCCATTGAAGTGCTGCTTGGGTTGATGAGATACTTGATTTTCTTCAATTTGAATGGGGGCGAAGCGCCGGTTTTCTGGCAAAGTTTTGGCATTGCCCGAGCTGGCGGTGAAAGCGGCGTAGCTGCTAGTTAAAAGCAAGGCGATCGCTCCTACCGTCCCCAATGTCATTTGACCCATAATTATACCTCAATTTTTTTGGATAAATTACCTCGCTCCTGCCCCGACAGGCGTGACGCCATCCTGGGGCAAGCTCTAAAAATAACGACTTTTTGACCGGATTTGGTATAACTGCAAGAGCGCTTATTGCGATCGCAATAAGCCATTGGAAGGTTGCGCAGCTAATCGCGTACTACTACAGGGGTTCCCACCGATGCCCATTCAAATAGCCAAAATGCTTCTCGGACTGGCACGTTTACGCATCCAGCACTTACTGCTTGGCCAAATTTATTGTGCCAATCTGCTCCGTGAATTGCATAATGTCCGTCGTAATACATGGTGTAAAGAACCACGGGCAAGTCGTAACCTTCTCCCTGCATCCGAGCCACTTCGTGCTTGGATTGAATGGCAAATACACCCGCAGGCGTTCGAGCGCTTTTTCTGCCAGTGGAAACCAGAACGGCAAAAATAGGCTCCGAACCCTCCCAAGCGGTTAGCATTTGGTTATAGACATCTATTTCAACCCAGCGATCGCCTGACTGTTTTAGTTCCCTAATTCGAGTCTCGCGTACTTCCCGGCCAGTTTGCCCTAGAGTTGGTAGCGGATAAAAAACGGAGGCAACCAGCAAGATTGAGAATAAAGCAACGTGCCAGCAAAGGTGCTTCGTCTGGGAAATAGTTTTTTTCATCGTCCCTCGGCTCTGATAATTAGACATGAAAAACCTGGACAATTTGGTTTCGTATAAGTTTCGTATTCAAACTCCCAAGCTTTTTAAAATTCAATTCCTTACTATAAGCCATTGCATTCGCTACAAAATTGAAACGATACCCTGCGGAATCTAATGCTTACCAGATTGGAGAGGGGTGAGTGGTGTTACTGGGCGGTTGTGTGGGATTGGTATTTCTTGGCGTTGTCCGTTCGGAACCACTTGCCGGTTCGGAGCCGCAGGGCGTTTCTCGTTGCATTGCGAAAGGGATGGTTACTTGTCGTCCTGATGTTTTCCCATCGACAAAAGTAATGTTTCCTTGAACTGTCTGGCGATCGGGACTAACAGTGCCCACTAATTGAGCGGCACCATTAGCAACGGGTAAACTGAGACTCAAACGGTTTCCTTGTAAGGTTCCTAAACCTCCGTTTTGATTCGGTACAAAGGAAGAGGTTTCGATTTGGCGAGGATTTTCCTTCAGAACAAGCTTAGTGGAGTAATAGGCTGTAGGCGAATCTATATGTCCCTCTCCCACAAATCCCTGTCCCTTCCAATATTCCCAACCTTGGGCTTGACGATAATTCCAATTGCCTGTCAGCGGACAAGAAACAGTTTCATTTTGTTGGCCTTGCGATCTTTGAGCAGTTGCCGGATCGGGTTCTTCCCCAAACCACAACACTGCATATCCCTTGTAAATCCCAATCCCCAGTGCATTCCACTGTCTATTTTGCCACATCCCCTGATTGAGGATAACGGCATTGTGGGCACTGCTACCCTGCCAGGATTCCAAGGCAGACTCGGCGGAAGCCCTGTATCCCCCCGTACCACCATGAGCGTTTTCGTAGCCTCTGCCCGGGTAAGAAGTTCCCAATCGTTGGGGCGCTTCCCACATACAAGGCCAAGTGCTTCGGTTATTCCCGTCATAAGGACAGTCACTCCAACCGTGGGTTAACTCCCTAATGTTTTCTTCTAGGTCGCGGACGTGGCGATTGGCAACTAAACTTAAGGATGGAGATAAGGGAATTGATGGCAATCCGTATCGAGCGCGGTATTGATTCACAAGTTGATGTAGTTTTTGTTCCTCTGGTTCGGTTCCGTCTCCAACGCAGGCTCGCGCTTGCAAAATCTGTCCTCCGCGACACTGGCTTTCGACTTGTGCCACTTGCTGAGGTTGCTTGGCGCTAGTTGAGGTAGGAGCCGCCGTGAAAGCTCCGATTGTTAAAAAAGAACTGATGAGAGCGATTCTCCTTAGCACAGGGGCGATCGCCCCCAATCTAATCTGACCCATGAGTTATGCTCCAATAAAAAAAGACTGGCAATTGTCAAATCTTGGAGACGCAATTAATCGCGTCTCTACAAGAACTCCATTACCAAGCATCTGGCGAATCGGGCGGGTAAGGCGGCAAACTGGGAGGAGGGGACTGGGGAGTCGGAGGCGTTGCTGCTGGTTCGGGTTCTGACGCCAATTTCCGCATTGAAAAGGGAAGTAGCTCCCCTTGTTCCCAGCGGATGCGACCGTTAATTTTATCTCTATCCCGATTAATCGTTCCTTCCAACCAGCAGCGCCCCCGACATTGCCAGGGAACTCGGATTTTGTTGCCGGAAATACTGCCCGCTTGTTGAAAGAAACGGTTCTCAGAGTTCTGAGTCACCTCCAGGCGATTGTCATTCTCCACAATTTCTACAGTTTCCTCGGCTCCCTGGGTGGGATATTCTATCAGCCAGCGACCAGTCAGGGGCTCGGCAACCTCGGGTTCGTAGGCACTTGGGTCTTGCTCTATGTATCCGGTGGCAAAGGCGATCGCGCACATAGTTTCATAACGAAAATGTTCCCCGCAGGCAATCCCAGTTACTTCAAAGTTTTCGCTAAAAATATTTTTCCTATGCCCGCGATCGGCAACCCCATCATCAATAGTTAATTGCATTACCGCATCCGCCGCCGAGCTAGCGCCGTAGCTGATGTTTTCCCCTTGCCAGCCTTGGGCAGTTCCGTAGCGCTCCAGCCTCGCAAAGACATCCCCGATATCCCTATCCCTGCGACCCGTATCGCCAATACCTTCCTCCTCCAAGCGCTCCCGCTGGGCTAAAGACATTCCTCGGGATGGTTTCAGATTCGGCAGGGGGTCGATAGACTCCAGAAAGCGAATTGCCTCGTCCACCGCTTCGACTCCTTCTTCAGTGCGGATGGGCGCTTTTCCCGGCATGTCCAGAACATTGCCTCTGAAATACCGCCGCAAGCTCTTTAGCTTTTCGGCATAAGCCTTGGGGTCGCTTCGCGCCCGATTCATTTCCGCTAGTATTTCCGCTTCCAAAGTAGAAAGATACCCCACTCCCTCCACCTGGGCTAATAAAATGAATGTCTGGCTCTCAGCCGCAGCCGCTTTCAGCACCGAGCCCGATACAAAGACAGTTAGAAAAATAGCCAAGTAGCACCAGTAGGGTACGGTTCCCTTAGCCTCATTGTTCGGGGTTTGCTCAAAAGTAGTTGCAGAGGATTCCCCCCAAACCCCCCCTTTTGCAAGGGGGGGCAAAGAAGCGGGCAAGGAAGCCCCCCTTTTTAAGGGGGGTTTGGGGGGATCCGGCGACTGGGGTATCCCATTTTTATCAACGGGTTTTGACCACACCTCATTGTTCGAGGTAAAGGCGTCTTTTAGCAAAATTCTCTTATGCCAGGGAATGCCTCCCCAAAAAAGCACTCTAAGCAGTTTACGCATGATTTGTTTCCTCCGGCGATTGGAGCAGTTTTTGGGATACCCCCGAGACAGCACGGCGACCCTGCCCCGGGGGCGATCGCTTTCTAGCTGCAACTTCCTCGCAACGCTTCTAATTCATCTCGGGCGGGCTGGTAATCCGGGTTGATTTCCAGCGCTTTTTCCAAAGACTCCAGCGCCTGCCGACAGCGATCCATTTGGTATAGAGTCACCGCTCGGTTGTGCCAGACATTAAAATCCTGCGGGTCTAGCTCGACTGCCCGGTCGTAAGCATCCAGGGATTGCTGGTGTTGACCCATCTCTCTGAGCGCCCAACCTTTGTTGCTCCAGGCAGGAGCGTAGTTCCGGTCGAGCTTCAGGGCTGTCTCAATAGAGGTCAGAGCTTCTGAATGCCTCCCTAGGGCTAAAAAAACGAAGCCTTTATTGTTGAAGAACAAAACCGAGTCGGGCAATCCGAGCGCGCGGCGCTTGCTAATCGCTTCGTCAAAGGAGATTAGAGCCGCTGGGTACTGTCCTAGAGCAAACTGTAGCTCCCCTCGGGTGGCATAGTCGGCAGGATTATCGGACTTAATGCTGGTAGCTCTTTCTATGGCATAAAGCGCTTCGCGGAAGCGTTGCATTTTCTGTAAGGCTCCCGCTTGGCAGCGCCAAGCGTCATAAAATTTTGGATTTAGGTCGGTTGCCTTCTTGCAGGCATCAAACGCTTCTTCATAACGCTCGGCAAATCCTAGAGTAAAACCTTTGGCAAACCAAGGTAAGTAGTAATTTTTCCTTTTCTCGATCGCCCTTTCAAAATCTGCCAAAGCTTCTTCAATTTTGCCTATGCGCCACAGTTGATTGCCTCGGTCGAGCCAGTAGAGGAGGTTGTCCCGATCGCCCGTGGCAACTGGCGGTGCCCAGTTTTGGAAATCTGGCTTTTTAATTCGCTCCGGCGGCGAACTTTCCAACTTCAAGCGCAAATTGATATTGTTTTGCGGTGCTAGCTGCAAAAAGGTTTCGACGGGAATAGCCAGACTCAGACCTAATTTGACCCGGATCTGTTTTCCAGATTCTTCTAAGTAGTCCTGGATAATTTTGTCATTTTCGGAATCAATTATTTTGCCATCAGCCTGACCGTGAATGCCAATAACGCGACCGCTGCCATCTAATACCGGACCGCCGCTCATGCCTGGGTGAGCGAGGTTAGTATAGACGAGTTCGTAACCCCGCTTGCCCGGCTCGGGATTGGAAGTCGAATAAGCTAAATTATCGTACAGAAGACCTCGGGTGAACTGACGCTTTTGGCCTTCTCCTTCTTCTGGCTTAGGCCATCCCGATGCAAAAACAAAACTTTCTTCCGGTGCCCGAGCCGAAACAGAGCCGCTGCCAGCAGAAGAATAGTCGCGGTTTTCGTAAAGCCTGTATTGGAAGTTAGACAGGGTAGCGACTTCATAGTTGCGATCGCTGGTAAACTGGACTACAGCTAAGTCCACGAAATATTTTCCACTCTTCGGGTCGGGATACATAGGTGCGAGGTTGTTATCGCTCAGAGAGTGTTTTTGGCCATCGGAGGTAAACAGCTCGACCTGTCCGGGATCCTTGTTGACGATGACATGATATGCCGTGAGAACGTAGTAGGTATTGCCTTCTTTAGCAATAATGAACCCCGAACCCTGCGCTCCGGGCACCTCAATGCGGACTGTAATTTGCTCGGCAATGCGCTGGATTTCAGCGATGCTTTTCGCGGCTACCACTTGAGGCTGAGCGATCGCTACCGCCGCACCGAGCAAAGCTGCTCTTAGTCCCCAATCAAATTTCATAATCAGACTACCTCCCGGTTTAGAAATCGATGCGGAAAACGCGACCCCCGCCGGTGGATTCCTTAATAACCACCGTCATACTTTGGTTGCCGCTGCTATTCCAGCGAGGACCAATGATGCTAAATTCGCCGTTCAGACTGCCCCCCGACGGCACGATAAAATCTCCATCCCAAGTCAAGCGGGCGGGTACTTCTTCGCCCCGGACATTCTCCACTTCCAGATTTCCGGGCGCAACGCCAAAACTGTTATCGCTATTATTTTGAACGACCACCCGAACCACATACCGCCCGTTAGCATTTACATTGGCCGAATCGAAGCGAATTTCCACATCTCGCTTTCGTTGCCCTGCGGTCATAGCCACTTCCCCCACTGTCGGTTGAGGCGGCGGAGAGTTGGGCTGCGCCTGTTGCGCGGTTTGGGGCGCAGTTTGGGGCGCGGTCTGGGGTGAAGCTGCTACCTCCGCATTTGGATCTCCCCCGGTTAAAGCTAGCTTTAATTGCTGATAGTCCTCGACTCCTTCATAGGCATAGCGGTTATAGCCGCTCAGTTGAATCAACGACTCTAGCTCGCGAACCCGATCGGCCGATGCCGGGTGAGTAGAGAGGAAAGTCAGAGAACTTTTTCCTTCGAGCTGTTTGAAAAGCGCCATCAAGCTATGGAGCCCGTCGGCAGCATAGCCGGCAGCGGCTAAAATTCGCGTTCCTAAAATATCGGCCTGTTTCTCTAAACGCCGACTTTGATCCAAAGTAGCCAGCGGCCCGATGATATTGCCAAAAGGAATGATTTGCGACATATTGTCGAGAGTGGCGCTCTCTGACAGCTTCTGAAAGCCGTGGGAGAGAACCGCATGGGCGATTTCATGGCTCAGCAAACCGGCCAGTTCTGCCTCGGAGCCCATCAGTTTTAGAATGCCGGTGTTTACGAATATCTTGCCCCCCGGGAGAGCGAAGGCATTGGGACTGGGGTCTTCCACTACATAGAATTCGTATTCAAAATCTCGTCCGGCGAACTGAACTAGCTTCTGGCCTATGCGGTTTACATATTCGACCACTTCTGGGTCTTCCACCAGAGTCAGTTCTTGTTTGTATTGCTCGGCGACCTGCCGGCCAAATTCAGATTCTCCCTGAATCATCATCCTGACTATCGTCGCACCGGAGGTATCCCCGGTGAAGACGGAAATCGCCGCGTTGGCAATCAAGTTGCCAATCAGCTTCTTTTTCACCAGGGATTTGTATTCTTCCAGGTGTTCCTCAGCTAGTTCTTGATATTTAGGAGCGTCTGGATGCTCCGGATAGCTGACAGCAAATTGACGCGCCTCAATGGATGCTTCTAGCCATTTCTTTTGCTCTCCCAACAAAGACATTTTGGCGTCGAGGAGTTGGGTATTGTCGGGAAACAGGGTAGTTGCCCGGTCTAGAACTCCCAGAACTTCCTCGGGCGGCTTCTCGAACTTTTTGGTTGCTTCGACGAAGAGCAAGTGGGCGGGGATATATTCGGGATAGTTCTCGGTTAAGAGTCCTAGCGCCACCAAGGCTCTGCTTTCCATGCCCTTTTCTAAACCCTCGTTGGCCTCTCGCCAATACACCCGAGCCGCTGGCGCTAAATTCTCGGGTTCGACGATCGCCTCAGCTTGCGTGCCCGGTTTGTTCCAAGGGTCTTTTACTTGGCGCTGAATGGTCGCCGCCATTTGGAGATTTCCCTGGCGATAGAATCGGTCGGCCTCCGCCAGCTTCTGGTAGCGAAGATTCAGACCCAGTAAGTTTTGGGCGAGTTCTACCCGGGCTGGTTCGGCAGAGCTATTGCTTCGGTTCTCGATGCTCTCGGTAACCGATGTTGCCCGATCGCTAGCCCGTTTATAACTCGCCCCGATCGCTGGCAATTGCCATAGCAGGGGCATTACGATCGCTAAAGTTACCGACAGTTTTCGGGGAAATTGTTTCATGGCACGCTCCCTTGTCAATAATTAAAATAAATTTCCAAAGGCCGATCTTGGAGAGGCGATAAATCGACCTCTCTCGGTTTTATGGCTCGTCGCTTGCCTTGTAGCTTGCGAACTGAGTAAGGTTTTTTTTGGGCGCGATCGCAGCTTTCCTCACCAGGCTCTTGGCAGCGCCGCTCCTTTAGCCCGTCAAAGCAAGCGCCTCTCGTACAGTCGCCATTTCAATCGTCTGGCTTTTTTAAGTTTTTAAAATCCTAAATAGGACTTACGCAAATTGTCGGCTCGAACTCTATATATATATGGGCTTTGGTGCGCGGTGCGACACCCTACAAATAGTGTCTATGCGTAAGTCCTGCTAAAATTCCTGCTTGCCAGGGGAAATGCTTACCAGCGCGGAGTCGGCAACCGATACTCTCCTAGAGGATTGTTGCCAGTTGGACGCGGTTCTGGCGGCGTGGGTGCTGGCGCGGGCGCAGGTGCTGGAGGGAGGGGCGCGGGTGCTGGAGGGACGGGTGCCGGTGCGGGCGCGGGTGCTGGAGGGACCGGGGGGCGCGATCTCGGCAGTTCTCCAGAACCGCCACTGGAAGGATTGCTAGGAGGGTTGCTAGGAGCGTTACTGGGAGGGCGACTGGAGGCAAAGCGCGGTGCCAATTGCAAAAAAGTCTCCACCGGGACGGCCCAGCTCGACTGACTCATTTGCTGTCGCATTGCCTCGTCTGCCACAGAGCCATCCCCAAATACATAAGGATTGCCCCAGAGCGGATATTTATGAACGCCATTAATCGCAACTACCTCCCCGCGAAGATTCAGCAGGGGTCCTCCGCTCATGCCTTTTTGAAAGTCGCTGGTGTAGCCGAGCTTATAGCCGCCAAGAAAAGCTTTGTCAATCTTCATCGAGACTTGGCCGGGTAGAAGGACAAATCCTCCGGCTCCATCAGTCCCGCCCCCAAAGGGAAACCCAGCGGCGAATACCCGATCTCCCGGGGCTAGGCCCGATGAATTTCCCAGAGATGCGATCGCATAAGCCGCCCCGCTGCTGCGGAATTGCAACAATCCCAGATCGTTATCCCCAAAGCTCGTACCCTCGAGCGCCGAAGCCGGATAAATCCGACCGTCAGGAGTCTGAATGCGATACTGCCCCCCGGCTCCAGGGGTCAGAACGTGATCGTTGGTCAGAACTGTATAGCTCTGTGCCTGTCTGCGAATCAAAATCCCCGAGCCGGAGGTATCTCCCGAGAAAATTTTCACGGTTATCGATTGGGCAATCTGATATGGCTGCTCCGTGGAATGCTCTATAGAAGGTTGCTCTGTGGAACTGGGATTTGGGTTTGCTGGAGGCGCGATCGAGACCGGCGCGATCGAGACCGAATCGCCTACGCCAGAACCGGGGATAGGAAGTGCCTGTATTGACAGATAAGCAGAAAAACTGCCAATACAGGCTACTAGCACAAATGAGTACCAATTCATCAAGACTGACTCCGTGGGATGGGCTTGCGGTTACCAGGCACTGCCGCCACCGCCGCTCGGCGCAGGTGCCGGTGCCGGAGCGGGAGCCGGAGCCGCCGAAGGCTGAGAGCTGGGAGCGCCCCCGCCACTTTCTACCGGAGCCTCCTCTAGCACCTGCTGCACGTCAATATAGACACTATCTCCGGAGCTTTCTGACAGAGGACCAGCACCGTAATATTTATTGTCAAATAGACGTTGCAGGGTTAGGGCTGCATTTTGTCCGGGTTTTAGCGTCCATAACAAGCCGCTGCAAGGCCCTCCGTTAGCGCCACTCACGCAGACCACGGGTTGGCCATTCATGTAGCCGCTGGTGATGAAGTTGAGCGTGCCGTTGTTATTGTAGGTCTGGAATCGCGCAGAGACCTCCTGACAGCGGCGCTCGGGGGTATAGCCGGAACCGCCAAAATGCTGGGAAACCCAGCGAATGATGCTGACGGTGCCCCGAGGGGTCTGAGCAAAAGTTGTGGGCACGCCGTCAGCGCCGTTGGCACAATAGAAGCGAGGCCCTTGAGCGCGGCTGGGTTGCTGGAAGGCAGCAGTAGCCCCTAGGGCCAGTACCCCTGCTACCAGCATTTTGGTTAAATCGAATCTTTTCTGAGACATATCTATCTCCTTATTTGGTAAAGCGATCGCTTCTTGCCCGGGCAGGTTGGTTATTTTTTTTCTGCAATAACCTGGATGTCATGCAACAACCTCACCCGCTGGCTCTGAAGCGCGAACGGGATGCCCGCTCGACATTTGACTTACCTTATAGCACTTAAATTGGCCTAAAAACGACCGATAGAAACCTTCAATTATCGGCGCAATTTTTAGCATTATTTGGCCTTGAAGCTTTCAACTTTTAAAGTTGAAAGCTTCAAGAATCTGGGGAAGTGAGCAACATTTGGAATGGATTTGCGCCAAGGGCGATCGCGATCGCTCTTTGCAACTATGCGCAATTATGCTAAAGTCAATGGCAGCAGCAAGCGAGAGGGAGTAGCCAATGCCGCCTCCAGAAACAAAAAACCCGGAGACTTGCGGACGGGAGCTTCGAGCCCTGAGCGAAAAAATGGGTTTTGTGACCGAAGCCGAGCTGGCAGAAGCGGCCAATCTAGATAGAGCCACTGTCAGCAAACTCTTTAATGGCAAAACGCGCAAGCCCAATTTCACCACCGCCATCAAGCTAGTCGAGGCGCTTGCTGCCAAAAGTGGCGAATCTCCCGAGGATATCCTGGGGCAAATGGTGGCAATCTATCAAGGCTCGAAAAAAGAATATAGCGATGAAGATATAGAGTTTTTGAAACGGTGCTTTCTAAACTGCGCTTGTCCCCAGCCTACAGATGCCAGCCGAAGGGAAGATTTGACCCGGATGCCGGAGGTGCCCGCTTTCTTCGGACGCAGGGAAGAGCTAAACCAACTAGAGCAATCGATTGTAGGAAAACGCTGTAGATTAGTAGGTCTCCAAGGTTTGGGGGGAATTGGCAAAACGGCTCTAGCAGTGAAACTGGTAGAAGGGGTTAAGGAGCAATTCGATTATCTCCTCTGGCGCAGCCTGCGCAACGCGCCACCTCTGGCAGAACTACTGGCAGAAATCCTGGCAAAAATGGCGCTATTTTTAGGAGAGGAAACAGAGTTGCCGGATACGGTCGAGAAACTTCTATCGCAATTAATGAACTATTTGCACCGATCGCGCTGTCTGCTGGTATTGGACGAAGCCGAGGGAATTATGCAAAGCGGCGAGCTGGCCGGAAACTACCGGGAAGGATATCGGAACTATCGCGAACTGTTCCGACGAGTAGGAGAAGAGCGCCACCAAGGTTGCTTGCTCGTCGTCAGTCAGGAACTACCCCGAGATATTGCGATCGCCGATTGGGCTAGATCTTTATCCCTCCAGGGTTTGCCCGAAGAAGATGCAGCGCAAATCTTAGGGACTCGGCAGGAACTCTCCGACCGAGATTATTGGGGACAATTAATCGAACTCTATCGCGGCAATCCCTTGGCCTTGAAGATTGTCTCCCAGATCGTTGTCGATTCATTTAAAGGCCGCGTTGCTCAATATATAATTCAAAATACTCTAGTGCTGGGGCAAAATCTTCGCAATTTGTTAGAAACGCAGATTGACCGCTTATCCGATCTGGAGGAAGAGATAATGTATTGGCTGGCGATCGCCCGCTATCCGGTTTCTCTCCCCGAACTGCAAGCATTGTTGCCCGTCTCTAAGTCCGAGGCGATTGAGGCAATTGACTCCTTGGGAAGGCGATCGCTTCTCGAAAATACTGCCAACAGCGATCGAACCCATTTCGCGCTTCAGCCTGTCGCGATGAAATACATAACCGAGGAATTAATCCAAGACATCTGCAAGGAGATAGCATCTTCCTACAAAACTAAAACTACTGACGAATTTTACCGCTTGGGCAGCCTTAGATTAGTCAGCGATACAGACCAAAACCTCAAGAAACTCCAACTTCGCCTTATTCTGACGCCGATTAGGGACAAATTGGGGAAACGATTTAAAACCGAAAGCAGACTTACAGCACATCTCCAACATATCCTTACTCTTCTTGACAAACAGCCAGCGCGAGAAGTAGGATATTCTAAAAATAATATACGCTGTCTGCTAGAAGTCATTAAAACATAGGGCATTGGGCATGTTCGCATGTTCGCATGGGAGCTATAAAAATAAGCCTCGTAGGGTGCCGCACCGCGCACCAGCAGCCGAGCCACAAAATAAGGTGCGCGGTGCGGCACCCCTACAAAACTCGCGACCTAGACGAAGCATATGCTTCGCCCCTAAAACGGGGCCCATACAGATCGTGTAAATTTTTGTAACAAAAAACGCCGCTTTTCGTAAAAGCTGGGTGGTTTTCTCCCGACTTATATATAGAAACTCCCTCGCCGTCGCTTTCAGAAGCTAGCTGTAGGTCTGGCATCAGGCAGGCCCAATCACGCTAGCATTGGCGGAGCTTGGGAACGAGCAAAAGCGGTAGAGATGACGACAAATCAAAAAGAGCCAACGACTAGCGCGCAACTGGCGACGCAACCGACGACGCAACCGGCGAGTTACTGTATCAATCCCAAGTGCCAAAAGCGCCAAAATCCCGACCATCTCGGCTTTTGCCAAAGCTGTAGCAATCCTTTGTGGATTAACGGGCGCTATCGCCTAGTCGAACCCCTGCGAGACCTAGAGCAACCGGGCAACGCCGAAATTTTTGAGGTGGAGGATTGGGGTCTGGAGACAGCGATCGAGGCTGCCCCGAAAGTTATGAAAGTTTTGGCACATAACAATAATCCCGAATCCGTTCGTTTGTTTCGGCAAGAAGCAAGGGTCTTGACCTGGCTGAGCCAGAAACATTCTGGGATTCCCCGAGTCGAACCCGATGGCTACTTTACGGTCAAACTCAAAAAAAGCAGCAAAAAAAGCGCCCGGGTATTGCACTGTCTAGTTATGGAAAAAATTGAGGGACTTTCATTGGAAATGCAATTAGCAAATCAGGGCACTATCTCCGAACAAGTCGCCCTCAATTGGCTGCACCAACTGGCAGATATTTTAGCGCTAGTCCATCAAAACGGACTGTTGCATCGGGATATTAAACCCTCTAATATAATGTGTCATCCCAACGGACAGTTGGTCTTAATAGACTTTGGGGCAGTTCGCGAGGAAACGATCGCTTGTTTCGATCGGGACTTACGCATTATTTCTATATTTGCTCTTACGGGGCGCTCCCGGGGGCACTGCCCCTACAGATTGTGTCAGTGCGTAAGTCCTATTAATAAACCGGCAAAGCAGGATATCGCCCAAGTTATTTCGATGGGCTACGCGGCACCAGAGCAAATCGAGGGTCATGCTTTGCCGCAATCGGATTATTTTGCTTTGGGGCGGACTTTCGTTCATCTGTTGACGGGAAAGCATCCCATAGAATTTGCCAAAAGCCTTCAAACTGGCAGTCAAACGGGAAGTCAAACTGGCAGTCAAACTGGCAAATTACTTTGGCGAAGTGAAGCCCCTTGGGTCTCGAAGCCCCTGGCAGATTTGATTGACGAGCTGATGGCTCCCCTGCCCGAGCAGCGACCGAGGAACCTTTTAAAACGCTTGCAAAGACTAAAGTCCAGAGGTAAGAGCCCATTACAATTTCGATCGCCTCTACGAAGATTGGCAGGATTTTGACTGCCCTTGGGCGATCGCTCTGTTTGCCTCTGTTTGCTAACAAATAACTAATTGGAGGCTGGGGATAAAGCACTAGCGATCGCTCGCCCGAGATGAAAAGCAAAATTAACCGGAACCGCATTGCCAATTTGCTTATACTTGGAACTCATGCCCCCCATAAACTCCCAATCATCGGGAAAAGTTTGAATTCGCGCATACTCCCGCACCGTAAAAGGTCTCGTCTCCTCGGGATGACAGCGATCGGTTTGCTTTTGGGATGGAGAAGTAGTCAGAGTCAGACAGGGTTCGTCCCAAGAAATGCGCCGCGCTATTCCAGTTTTACCCCCGGTCAGGTAATAGTTTTTCTTCATATAGCTTTTCTGCACCTCTTCTGGCAAATTTCGCCAGTAGCCACCGGGGGGAACCAAAGCTAAAACCGCCGCTTTTTTATCGCTATACTTCATTCCGTCAGAAGCAGGAACATCTGCTAGGGCATCTCTGAGGGTAAGTATTTTTGGCGAAGGAGCCGGATACTGGAAGGCAATTCCGGGAAGAGTTCCCACAATAATCACTCTTTCTCGCTTCTGGGGAACGTCATAGTTAACCGCATTCAGCAAGCGATATTGAACGCCATAGCCCAGAGATTCTAAAACTGCTAAAATAGCAGCCAGAGTTTTTCCCTTTTGATGGCTAATTAAACCCCTGACATTTTCAGCAATAAAAATTTTGGGCTGCACCTCGCGAACGCAGCGGGCAAATTCATAAAACAAAGTTCCCCGGGTATCCTGAAGTCCCAAACTTTTGCCCGCATAGCTGAAGGCTTGGCAAGGAAAGCCCCCCGTCACTACATCTGCCTTAATGTCCTTAAAAGAAAACTCGCGGATATCCGCCTGAATTGCGTTCCAGTTAGGTCGGTTATGTCGCAGGGTAGCAGCAGCATCTTTGTTCAGTTCTATTAGCGCCGTGGCTTGCAATCCCGCTCGTTCCAATCCCAAAGCTAAGCCGCCCGCCCCGGCAAATAGCTCGATAACCGTGGCTGTAGCTGTTTGGGATATGAAAGTTTTGGGGTCAACGTATGGGAGGTCATTGGGCATTGGGAATTGGGCATTGGGCATTGGGCATTGGGCATTGGGCATTGGGAATTGGGCGTGACCCTCCCGGGAGGGGTTAGGGGTGGGTTGGAGGGGTCGGGGGTGGGTGGCATTGGGAATTGGGCATAGGGCAAAAAAGCTCACCCTTCGGGAACGGCTTCGCCCAACAGCTCTCAGCTTTCAGCTTTCAGCTCTAGCTGACTGCTGACCGCTGACCGCTGACCGCTTCCTTGGGGAATTGGGCATAGGGCATTGGGGATACCCAATACTACTTTATGCCACCTTATACCCTATTTTCCGCTACGATCGCCTTTAGCAGCAGAACGCACCCAGAATCATAATATGCTTTATCCCGCCTATACGCCCCCGTGGTTCCTGAAAAACGGTTTATCGATGACCCTCTATGCAGCGCTTTGGACAAGTCGCCATTGGCAAAAAACTGCGATCGACCCGGAGCCTCCTTTCCAAGAAAAAATTTTTACCGGCGCTGGTGGCGTACCAATTTTTGGCCTAGTTGCCATTCCTTCTAAGCCGCGAGGCACTATTGTTGGCACTTATGGCATTACCGGAACCGTAGAAAACCAATGGTTTTTGCAACTGCTGGCACGCAAAGCATTTGCCCGAGGTTATGCTGTAGTTTTATTTGATTGGCGCGCTCACGGCAAAACCGCCGAACTCTCGCCAACTTTGACCTCGGATGGATTATATGAAGGAGAAGATTTTGTCAGAATCGCCGCTGAGGCAAAAGCAATGGGCTGTCCGCCAAAGTTCTGGTTTGCCTCCTATTCTCTCGGCGGCCAACTAGCACTCTGGGGTGTGAAAGTGTCGGAGCAAGTAACCGAAGAAAATCCAGAATTGGGTCTATATTCTGCCGATATTGGCGGCGCTGCAGTTATTTGCCCCAATCTAGATTCTAATCGTTCCCTATCTTATTTAATACAAGCACCTTTAGGCAAGTATTTAGAAAAAGAAATAGCCCGAAATCTGAAAACTCTTGCATGGCATATCCACGACGCTCACCCGGGGGCTATAGACCCAGAAGCGATCGCCCGAGCCAACAGCATTTACGGATTCGATCGCGAGCTAGTTATCGCTCCCTTGGGCTTGCCAACAGTGGAAATTTACTACGACATTACCAGTCCCTTGCATTTTCTGCCCCATCTCCAGAAACCAACATTAATTATCTATGCCGAAGACGACCCCATGTTCGACCCGACTATTGTCCCCGATTTAAAACAAGCTTGCAGCGCAAATACCGTTATTGATTTATTTTCCACTCCTTACGGCGGTCATGTGGGATATATCAGCAGCAAAAATAGCCAGCAGGAAGCAGGCGACCCAGACCCTTGGTGGGCTTGGAATCGAGTTTTAGAATGGATAGATAGTAAAATAGCTTATCCGCTACGAGGGCAGCCAATCTGGATTGCCGATGATTTTGACAAACCTATGTCCCTGACTGTCGAGCATAAGTAGTAAACGATCGGTTGTAGATAATTTATGGCTGAGTAGCGATCGCTCCTGTAAGTAGAAATCGTTTTTCAAATCCCTCTATAACAACAATGCTATAGCAATACAAAATTGCGATCGCTCCTTGCGAGTCAGAAGCCTGGTTTGTCAAAAAAACCGGGCTTCGTAAGTAAGCATTCCCGATGTAACTGTACAAAGTCAGCGGCGCGGATCGTAACCGAAAGCAGGTACGAATAGTGGCCAATATCGGCTATGTTAAATTTTATTAATTTTTCAAGCAACGGAGCAAGGAGCCGCGAGCCGCCAAAGCTCTTGGGAGATGGGGAGACCGGGAGATGGGGAGACCGGGAGACGGGGAGACCGGGAGATGGGGAGACCGGGAGATGGGGAGACCGGGAGACGAGGAGACGGGGAAAGAGATAATGGGGGACCTGGAGACCGGGAGACCGGAAGACCGGGGGAGGGAAACTTGTCCCTTGTCTCCAAGTCTCCTTGTCTCCAAGTCTCCTTGTCCCCAAGTCTCCTTGTCCCCAAGTCCCTGTATGAAAGTAAGCCGCCAACCTAAGAAACTGCTATAGTATCTAAGGTGTAAATTTGGCAAAATTAAAAGATGAAATCTAAGCGTATTTTAGCAGGTTGGGTATCCACCGCCGCTATTGCTGCTGGAGCCTTGCTGACGGCGAGTCCCGCTGAAGCTTCTGTCGGGTCCAAAGGAGTTGGTGGATGTATTTCCAAGCTTCCCCTGGGAGCAACTATCCTTGGCGGCACTGCTCTAGCTGCTGGTGCTGGCGCATTATTATTCCGTCGGAAAAACTGCAAAAACCCTACTAACGATGAGGGTAGTTTCTTTAGTCCAGAGTCTTCAGGGGCAAACGATTTTTCCTTTGGAGATTCAATGGACTGTGATTGAGCAGCTATGCGATCGCTCTTCTGGGGACTTGCGCAGAAATAAAGTACCAGTCATACAGTCGGATTGACGACGGAGCAACAAATGCACCCCAAGAATCAATAAATTATTAACTTGCAAGTCCCTAGGTTAAAAAATGGGGTGCATCCCGACCAAAGCAGCGGCCAGGGAGTTTTAAGTTTTAAGTTTTAAGTTTTAAGTTTTAAATTCTCAATTAAAACTAAGAGATTAGCAATAGTCTGATTTTTTCGATAGCAAGGTTTTTATATAATTAAATTTAAATTTTATTAAATTAAAGCAGAAAATATTTTTAAAAAATTTTAAAAAAAGATAAAATTATATAGCAGTTTTTTGATAATTGTGTGGGATGCAGCCAGAATCTTTCTATAACTATCCCTATGCCTCGGCCAGACGAGTAATAATGGGGCAACGGGGGGCAGTAGCGACGAGCCAGCCTTTAGCCGCGATCGCCGGCATAGAAATGTTATTAGCCGGGGGCAATGCCGCAGATGCAGCTATTGCAATAGCCATTGCCCTCACTGTAGTCGAACCTACCTCCAACGGGATTGGTGGCGATGCCTTTGCGCTAGTCTGGGATGGCCAATTGCACGGTCTTAACGCTTCTGGTAAAAGTCCGAAAAATTTAACCAGCGATCGCTTTGACGGCCAAGCAGAAATTCCTCCTTATAATTGGTTATCGGTTACCGTCCCGGGAGCAGTTTCCGGTTGGCGAGCTTTATGGCAGCGCTGGGGAAAGCTACCCTTCGAGCAGTTATTTGCTCCAGCAATTCGTTATGCATCCGAAGGCTTCCCGGTCTCCCCAGTTACGGCCTCCGCTTGGAAAGCAGCAGAGCGAACTTATCTACCCCTGGAAGGTCGGGAGTTCCAGCCTTTTAAAGCTGTCTTTTTCCCGGAAAACCGAGCGCCAGCAGCCGGGGAAATCTGGGGCAGTACGGCGATCGCTACAACTTTGGGCGAGATAGCAGCTACTGGAGGAGAAAGCTTTTACTCGGGCAAGATTGCCGAAAAAATTGCTAACTTTGCTGCCGATACCGGCGGCTTTCTCGACTTAAGGGACTTGGCAAAACAGCAGAGCGATTGGGTGCAGCCTATTTCTACCGATTATCGCGACCTTACGGTTTGGGAAATTCCCCCGAACGGGCAGGGGATGGCGGCGTTAATAGCGTTGAATATTTTAGAAGGATTCGACCTGGCGAAGTACGAGAGAGAATCTATCGATCGCTATCACCTGCAAATAGAAGCGATGAAGCTAGCCTTTGCCGACTTGTATCGCTATGCTGCCGACCCTCGCTTTATGGAAATATCGGTTGCGGCTCTTTTAGATAAAAATTATGCAGCGATACGCCGCCAATCGATAGGCATAAGAGCGATCGCCTGCGAGCCCGGATTGCCCAAAGGGGGTACAGTCTATCTGGCCGCCGCAGATGGGGAATTGATGGTTTCTTTTATTCAATCCAATTATATGGGTTTTGGCAGCGGCATTCTCGTTCCCGAAACTGGCATTGCCCTACATAATCGAGGCTGCGGCTTCGTCCTCGAACCAGGACATCCAAACCAGTTTGCCCCAGCAAAGCGCCCGTTTCATACTATTATTCCCGGCTTTTTGACTCGGGAGGGGAACCCTTTGGGTCCGTTTGGAGTAATGGGGGCTTCCATGCAGCCCCAAGGACATCTGCAAGTAGTTGTCAATCTTGCAGATTACGGTTTGAATCCTCAAGCGGCTCTGGATGCTCCCAGATGGTGTTTTGCCTCGGGCAAGCGAGTTTTCTTTGAGCCTTCCGTGCCGGAGAAAGTAATGCGGGGATTGGCCGATTTGGGTCACGAAGTGCGATCGACCAACCAGACTAAATTGTTTGGTCGGGGTCAGATTATCTTGAGGCAAAATGGAGTATTAGTCGCTGGTTCCGAGCCCCGTGCCGATGGCATGGCGATCGCGCTCTAACCAGAATGTTCTACGACGCTGACCCATCCTCTGCGAACGCCGTGCATAATTCTTTTTATCAAGATTTCTGCTTCTAAATTTAGGGGCAATTCCCGTAGAGCTTCTAGCATCTGCCAGTCGTTTTCGCTAATAGTATGCGAAATAGAAGAAGCCACGAACAGTTCCTCTAGTTTTGCGATCGCGTCTTGCATCGCCCTTCCCTCAAAATCTGCTACTTACCTATTCTGAAGCTTTGCTTCTCCTATTCAAACCGTAATATTCCTGTTTTTTTGTCTTCAATGTACGGATCTTTGACTTCGTAGATTCGCGTAAACTTATTTCGTAATTTTACAGAAAATACCAGCTAAGTCTTGAGAATAATGATAAAAAAATAAAATTCAGGGAAACAGGGGACTGGAAATGGCCTATTACAAAGATATATTACTTCAAATATAGAATGTTTGCATTAAGTAAAGCAAACAAATCTTAACATTTTTTTATAAAACCCTGGCACAAAACTTAAGCAAATCTATTCTCAATGAGCTTGCCCATTGTTTCTCATCCCGACTACATCGCACCGCTACCGGAGGGTCATCGCTTCCCGATGCCCAAGTTCGGCTTGCTCCAAGAAATACTATTAGCCGACAGCACAGCTTACTCTTGGCAATTTCACCAGCCAATCTTGCCGCCGCGAGAATGGATAGAGCTAGTCCACCAGCCAGAGTACGTTCGAGCTTATTGCGAAGGCACTTTGGAATACAAAGCCCAGCGGCGAATTGGATTGCCGTGGAGTCCGGCTCTGGCACATAGGACCTGTATCGCCGTTGGGGGGACAATTCTCACTGCTAAATTAGCCATAAGTCGCGGCTTAGCTTGCAATACTGTTGGCGGCACCCATCATGCTTTTCCCAGCTTTGGGTCTGGGTTTTGTATTTTTAATGACATGGCGATCGCCGTCCGGGTTATGCAACAGCAAGGACTGGCGCGCAAAATTTTAATCGTGGACCTAGACGTACATCAGGGAGACGGGACTGCTGTCATTTTCCAAAATGACCCCAACACCTTCGCTTTTTCTATGCACTGCGAAATCAACTTCCCGGCCAGAAAACAAAAAAGCGATTTAGACGTTCCTTTAAAAGCGGGCATGGAGGATGACGAATATCTGCAAATCTTAGCCAGTCACTTACCAGATTTGCTATCATACGTCAAGCCGGATTTAGTCATTTATGACGCGGGAGTAGATGTGAATGGGAGCGATCTCTTGGGAAAACTAGCTCTTACCGATACGGGTATTTTTCGCCGCGAAATGCAGGTCTTATCTACCTGTCTCGCCGCTGGCTATCCCGTAGCCTGCGTCATCGGCGGCGGTTATGCTCACGACATGAAAGCGCTAGCTTACCGCCACTCATTGCTACACCGAGCTGCTGCCCAGTTGTATCGGCAGTATCGGCTTTAATCCTGAATAAAAATAAGGATAAAATTCATGGATATTTTATTTGGTCTTTTTTGTGGCTTGGGCTTGAGTGCTGCTTGCGGCTTCCGCATATTCGTACCGCTTCTAGCTGTCAGCATTGCCTCGCTTTCGGGAAATCTAGAACTCGCTCCTGACTGGGCATGGATGGGAAGCTATCCAGCACTTATAGCTTTTGGCATAGCTACTGTTATTGAGGTAGGCGCTTATTACCTTCCCTGGATTGATAATTTACTCGATGTGGTAGCAACGCCAACGGCCATTATTGCCGGCACAATGATTACCGCTTCATTTATTCCCGAGATGAGTCCCCTGCTTCAATGGACTTTAGCAGCAATAACGGGCGGCGGCGCTGCAGGGAGCGTACAACTGTTAACTGACGTTACTAGAGTCGCGACTAACGTAACCACGGCCGGTTTGGGCAATCCAGTGGTTTCGACAATGGAACTTACTAGCGCTACAGTTTTATCGATTCTGGCGATCGCTTTACCTATATTAGGAATGGTTTTAACTGTAGGAGTTATATTGTTTGCCGTGCAAAAGCTCTGGAAACGATGGAAAGGCAAGAAATTGTCCGATGAAAATATGAATCAAGATTAGCAGAGATCTAATAGAACCGTATATTTTTACAAAAAAACAACCAATGAGCAATCTCACGCGCCGAAAATTTATTACAGTCACTGCCCTTGCCGCAGGCTTTGCCATATCCGCCCATCCGATTTCTGCCCAAGTCATAACCACTGACTCAGAAGGTTTGGTCGCCGGTGAAGTAAAGATACCCGTTGCTGATGGAGAAATTCCCGCTTATCGCGCTCGACCGGCCAGGGGAGGTAATTTTCCTGTGGTACTGGTAGTTCAAGAAATTTTTGGCGTCCACGAACATATCCAGGATGTTTGCCGCCGTTTTGCCAAGCTGGGTTACATGGCGATCGCTCCAGAACTTTATGCCCGTCAAGGGGATGTTTCCCAACTCAGCAGCATTCAAGAAATTTTTTCCCAAGTAGTATCGAAAGTACCGGACGAGCAAGTAATGTCCGATTTAGACGCAACGGTGGCTTGGGCAAAAAATAGCGGCAAAGCCAATACCGACAAATTGGCAATAACCGGCTTTTGCTGGGGCGGTCGCATTGTCTGGCTCTATAGTTACCACAATCCCAAAGTAAAAGCGGGAGTTGCCTGGTACGGTCGCTTGGTGGGCGAATCGACATCTCTAACTCCGAAGCATCCGCTAGATATTTCCGGGGAGCTGAAGGTGCCGATTTTAGGATTGTATGGAGGGAGCGATAGCCTTATTCCTAACGATACGGTGGAGCAAATGCGTCGGGTTATTTCTGTTGGGGATAGCGGTTCAGAAATACTTCTTTATGAGAATACGCCCCACGGTTTTCATGCCGACTATCGCCCCAGCTACCGCAAAGACCAAGCAGAGGACGGCTGGGAACGCTTGCGCGATTGGTTTAAGCGCAATGGAGTTATTTGAAGAGTTTTGAGTTTTGAGTTTTGAGTTTTGAGTTTTGAGTTTTTAATTTTGCGATCGCTCTTGTTTTTAGGGAGAAGAGCGATCGCTGCATGACTGCCGCTCCTGCCGCTCAAAACGCTCAAAAACTAACAATTTCTCAGTCTTTCTAAATGAGGAATAACAGTTGCCTTTGCTTTTGCATGGTGTTCAAGATGCGCCTTCAGCGCTTCTAGAGTCAGACTGCTCAACCGCTCGCTCGTTACATAAAGGATATCCTGACTCCCATCTGTGTAGTCTCGGACGAACTTTCCTAAGTAGTGGTAATTGAGAACGTCAATCTGATTGGAAAAAGCACGGCTATTTTCTAGCGCCCCGTGGCATATAAATGTAGCAAAGGTAGCCCATTCCAAGAAAAGCGGTTGATTTCGGTCTGCCGTCTTAACATAAACAACGGTGTCGCAGGGGTAGATTTTAACGTCATCGGTTATCTCGACGTTACTCCAGAACACCACAAAGAATTCGCCCGCTTCTGTTCTATAGATATCAAATCTGCGCCTATGCTTTTCTCGCTCTAGCTCGGCTAATATCTGGCGCAGCTTTTCTGGCATTACTGCTCCCATCCGAGGCTTTATGATTCGCGAACAGGAGGAAATTGGTTTGGAGAGGTTGCTGACTCTGGCAGCTCTGTCTTAAAGCCTACATCGCTGCTAGCAAACTTATAGCAGTAAGCATCAGTGGTATCTGCGGGGCGAACTAGCTTCGGTAAAGGGGCAGACTTGTAGCAATCACTCTCAAAATCTTCCAGCTCTGCTCTGCTGAAGCGGTAACAATGCGTATTAGGTATGTTAGTTTGGCGAGGTATTTTTGTAATTAAATTGTCCTCTAAGCAGCATCCCCATGAGTCTTGTATCTGAGGAGTTACCAGGCGGTGTATTGTCAAGTCTGGTTTTAGAACCTGCATGGGTTTTTCTTCTATCTTTACTTAACAATAGTCCGGACAATTTTTAGGGTAACGGCTGAAACCCTCATTCTACCGTTGGCGATTGGGGGAATATGGGAGTCCCAGACCCGCATTCTGCCGTTGCTATTCAAAAAATGTCCTATTGATCCTTTAAATCCATGAAAACAAAGCTATGACCGAGATCTAGTCTTAGCGGAGGTTGACTTATAGCTTACTTACAAGTGACTTTTGGAACAGAATGGACGATTAATGGACGATTAACGTAAGCCAAAAATGCTATGATCTAAGCAAACTCTATGTATATTGAGGTATGCCAAGGTCGATCGGAGTTCTTCCAGAGGGTATCGAGCGAGTTAAAAGCGCCATAAGGCAGAGTGGCTTTCCTAGCCAGAGGGCTCTGGCTAGGGATTTGGGAAGATCTCACTCTACAATTGCCAGGTTCGTTAAGGGGAAACCTGTTGATTATCAGACTTTTTTAGCAATTTGTGAGAGATTGGGGCTGGACTGGCTGGAGATGGCCGATTTAGACCACAAGGGTAGCAGTTCATTTTGGTCAAACACGCAGGCTGAGGAAGAGATAGCGACTCAGCGCCAAGATTGGGGTCAGTCGCCGGATGTATCTATTGGCTTTTACGGCCGCACGGAAGAACTGGCAAAATTAGAGCAATGGATAGTCAGAGATCGATGCCGACTGGTCGCCCTGCTGGGCATGGGTGGGATTGGCAAAACTTCTCTGTCTGCGAAACTAGCTCGCGAAATTCAAGATGAGTTTGAATGTTGTATCTGGCGAAGTCTCCGTAATGCCCCAACTCTCACAGAGCTGTTGGCGGACGTTATGCAATTTCTAGTTCCGGATAGGTATCTGCCGGACATTGACCAGAGTACATCCCGACTAATCGAGTATTTACAAGCGCATCGCTGTCTGCTGGTATTAGATGACTGGGATACAATTCTGGAAAGCGGGTCATTTGCCGGACGTTATCGCTGCGATCGTGAGGGTTATGGCGAGTTACTGAAACAGGTGGGAGAAGTAAACCATCAAAGCTGTTTAGTGCTTAACAGTCGCGATAAACCAAAAGAAATTGCCGTACTTGAAGGAGATCATCTACCCGTAAGAGTGCTAAGAATTATGGGTTTAGATGAACAAGCAGCACGACAAATATTAAGGGATAAAGGTTTATTTAATCAAAATAAATGGCAAATATTAATTAACCTTTATAGAGGCAACCCTTTGGCATTAAAAATAGTATCTAACACAATTAAAGACCTATTTCTTGGCAGGGTCTCTCAATTCCTGGAGCTTGATACCATTATTTATACTTCGTTAGAAGCTTTTTTATTAGAGGTTTTTGGTCGCTTATCGAGTTCGGAATTAGATATACTAAACTACCTAGCAAATAACGAGCAGCCAGTTTCTGTTCAAGAATTGCAAAGTGAGATTAATTTAAAATATCGCAGTGACCTAATGGCGTCCTTAATTTCCTTAAGCGATCGGTCATTACTCGAAACATTTTCAAAGGAGGATAAGGCAGTTTTCACCCTGCACCCTTTAGTTAAAGAGTACGTTCTTATGAAAAGCCCTCATGCGTAAAAATAAACGGTAGGAGCGGCATAATGACAAAGAGCGTTGCATATTTCTGAAGGTAGCCCACTAGACAATGTATCTTATTACCTTGGGGATGCCATTGCCAGGTGAGCTAATCTTTAGAGACTTGCAGATTGGAATGACCTCCTGTTCCTGCGCTTCTAACTCTAACCCTGGATAGCTTGTAGTGCCCTTCGAGTTGGGTTCTATCTCCAGACGCTTTACCCGCTGTTGCCACTCCTTGTCAAACTGCTCTAGATTTTTTTCCTTGTCTGAATGCCAGAGGTTGAGCTTGAAGTGTCCGAGTTCCGACCCCCGTCCCTTTTTAATTTTCCTTCTATCCTCCAGAATCCCCAAAAACTTTGGCAGGTAATAGACGAGCGCTTCTCGAACCTTCCATTCCTCTAAAGGACAGTTTCCCCCAGCCTTGGCACCCAGGGCCACTAAAATCTTCTTGTCTATTTCGGCAAATTCCAACTCGGTTGTCGAGTGCCAGATTGCCCGCTCGTCCTCATAGGCAAAATCCAACAGTGCTTCAAAAAAGCGCTTAACCCAGAACTGAACTCGCTTCCCGTGAGTTCTATGCTTGTTGCCCATCAGCCAAATCCAAAAATTTTTCCAAAACCCCCGGTAAAAACCCCGGGGTTAATCGACTAACCCCAATCGCTAACCCGTATTTTACAACCACCCCAGCGAGAATGGGGGTTTTTTGGCCAGAGAAAAACCCCAATTTAGGATTGGCTCAGACCGGAACGAGGCAGCCTGCGGGAGGCAATTGGATGCGGAGCGAGTCCGACTTAGAATCGGAAGTTCGCAATTCTGCGGCTTTCTGCGGCCAAGGGTTCGACCCTGCTGCGTTCCGATCGCAACTAACCAGTAACACTACTCATAACAACTATGTCCGACTCGCTGCCGAATATAGATCTATCTGGGCTCGGGCTCGACCCGTCAGCCCTGAATGCGATCGCCCACATCCTCGATTACACCGAATCGCTTATTGACCCAGCGGAAAAACCAGAGGATATTGCTTCCTTATACAACCTCAAAAATCAGCTCGTCCGACTCAAAGGGCAAAAAAGCCGGAGGGGCGACGGAAAGATTCACGTTGGGGTTAGCCAATTGCGCCAAGCTTTTAATGCTCATCTAGTATCCGCTCAAAGAACTCAAGGTATTTCCAAACGCCTGCTGCTATTTTATGCTGTCGAATGCGGACTCAAAAGCATATTTCTAAGACAAAGAAATTTGCGGACAACCAATGATATTGAAGATCGGACGCTTCTATCGGAAGATGGACATAACTTAGCTAGATGGATTAACGAAGTCGGAGTACCGGAAAAAGAACTAGGAGAACCTCCTTTTTTTCATCTAGCCAAGGGTGGAGCTAATTTAGATACGGAAAAGGCCCATCAAGTCTGGCGGCATGGGGTTGGCATGAATTCCCGGGATGAAAGACTGCTGGTAGAATGGTTGGAAAAAATATGCGATTGGATTAAGGAGAACATCAATAGATGATACCGTCCGATATTCGTCTTTATAGTTGGGCTGATGTAGAAGAAGTCTTGCAGAGAATTCAAAAGCAAGGTCAATGGCCGAGATGCTTGGTTGCGGCCAGAGGCTATTGGGACCAGTTGGATATAGAAGTTCTGCCGGAGAGGGAGGCGGAGGCAAAAGAATGGCTGCGATCGCTATTTGAGTCGCACTTCCGCATCGACCCCCAAGGGCAAATGACCGATAGCTTTATTATCCTAGAAAGTGCCTCGGGAAGCGATCGCCTTCTGCCGGTTTTCTTCCAGGAAAGCAACGCATCGGCACCCCTGCCAAGACTAAAACCTAGTTTATCCAAACCCACAGTTCTCTGGAAACCCTATCCAGATGATTGGGTAGAACCGATAGAACCATTGCCGCCTGACTTTCCCCCAGTTGTAGCTCTTCATTCTTTTAAAGGGGGAACGGGCAGAACGATTCACTCTCTGGCTTTGGCCAAAGCGATCGCAAAAAAACAGCAAAAGGTTTTGTTGGTAGATGGGGATTTAGAATCTCCAGGCTTGAGTTGGCTTTTTCCCCTGGAAGGACAGCCGATTTCTTTTGCCGATTTTATCGTTTTGGCTCATGGAGACCTGTCGCCAGTATCGGAAAATGCGATTCAATTAACGAGCGATCGCCTTGCCAATACAGCCAAAGATGGTATTTATCTCTTGCCTTCTTTCCGGTCTCCCGGATTTACCTCAATACAAATCCGACCGGAACACCTTATTATGGGCTCCAAAAATACTTTTCTGCTGACCTACATCCTAGCCAGTCTTGGCAAAGCTTTGAATGTCGATGCAGTAGTAGTCGATCTTCGCTCTGGACTCTCGGAACTGGCTACTTATCTTATCTTAGATCCCAGAGTTCATCGGTTTCTGGTAACGACCTTAAGCGAACAATCTATTTTGGGAACTATCCGACTCTTGGAGATTTTGGCGGAACGGGCACCGGCGCAGGATAGCGATCCGCGACTGGTCTCTATTCTCAGTCAGGTTTCTGACGCTGACGGGGATTTAGTTGCAGAAGCCGACCGGAAACTACAGGAAGCTGCCCGACCTTTTATTGTTGAAGACCGCTTTATGAGAGTCGTGACGCCAAAAGACGATCGCTTGCAAGTTTTGCCAGCCAGTTGGAATGAGGTAATGACTCTAATCGAGCGATCGCCCCTGATCGATGCCATCGATCCTTTAGTAGAAAGTTTGCTAGCTCGGTCCGTTGCCGTCTGATATAGCGTTCAGCAATCAGCAGTCAGCTTTCAGCAAAAGCATCGCTGGTATGTAGGGGCGATTCGCGAATCGCCCCTACGTTACGTTATGTCAGGCAAACCTGCCTCGACTGGCCTGCGTGCAAAAATATCGGAACCTTAGCAGACAGATTGCCTCATTTTCCGAGATACTAGAAAAGAGGAGACCAGTTGAGGAAAAACCGTGCTGCTATCAAAAGGCTTCGAGGTCGAGGTGTACTCGGGCACCTCCCAGGGGGATATTGTCGGCCTCTCAGATAAAATTGTGGCGGCTCTTAATAGGTTCGTGCGCGAACCAGATAGCCGTAATGTAGAATACACTACCGCTCCGTTGTGTCGCTACGAGCAGTTATTGTGCGAGTTGGTACTGCCCAGGTTGCAGTTGCGCCAATATATCAAAACTTTGGGAGATTATACTCTGATTCCGGGGAGTACCTTGTCTTTGGGCAATAGCGATCGCTTCTATCGCTCCGACCCCAGCAACCCCTACCACGACTACATTCAAAATACCTATGGCACTAATATAGTCACCGCCAGCATTCACATTAATATAGGTATCGGCGACCCTGAAGTGCTGATGCGGGCCAATCGCCTGATACGCATGGAAGCTCCTCTATTCCTAGCTCTGAGTGCCTCTTCTCCTTTTCTAGACGGACGGGTAACAGGTTTCCATTCCACTCGCTGGCAGCAGTTTCCCAAGACCCCCACTCATGTGCCCCTCTTTGAAAGCCACGGTCACTTTATCCAATGGACTGGGGAGCAGATTGCCAAAGGAACCATGCAAAACGTGCGGCATCTGTGGTCTGCTGTACGGCCCAATGGCGATCGCCGTCCTTATGATATCAATCGCCTAGAGCTGAGAATCTGCGACTTAATAATCGACCCCATCGCTCTGCTAGCGGTTACGGCTTTGCTGGAAGCTCGCATCTGGCAGCTTATGGAAGACCCCAGCTTAGATCCTTTAATCCAGAGCGAGCTACCCGCCAGTACCCGTGCCGAAGACTTGCTGGCGATCGCCGACGCCAATGAAGCAGCAGTTGCCCGCGACAGTTTAGACGCCGAATTGAGGCATTGGCAAGACGGCAGAACTATTTCGGCTCGGGAGTGGATTGAAATTCTCTACCAAGAAGTGACTCCCTTGGCCAAAAAGCGGGCCTTTTCTTGCTTCCTCTCGCCAATTAAGAAGATTCTGCGCGTTGGGAACGAGGCTCAGCAGTGGCTAAAACTCTACGCTGGCGGCAGGGAGATTCGCAGCATTATTTTGCAAGCTATGCAAGAGATGGTCGAAACCGAACGGGAACTAGAAGATCAGCTGTGTCAGCAGTTGGTAGCTTGAGGGCAGGTGTGGGGTGTGGGGGTGTGGGGTGTGGGGTGTAGGGTGTGGGGTCGCCAAGCCCCTCCGGGGCGGCTACGCCTACGGTGTGGGGTGTAGGGAAACTTGATGCACATTTTGGGCAATCCCCCCCCTGGTGCGCCATAGAGTTAATGCATAAGTCCTAATGTAGGGAAAAATGCCGCAAATTGTTTTGGTTAATCCACAAATTCCTCCGAATACTGGCAATATCGCCCGAACTTGCGCTGCCACGGGAACTCCTTTGCATTTGGTCGGGCCAATGGGGTTTGAAATCAGCGATCGCTACCTCAAGCGAGCCGGTCTGGACTACTGGCCCTACGTTGACTTCCACTATCATCCCTGCCTAGAAGATTTTCAAGCCAGTCACCAGCAACAAGGGGGGCGCTGGATTGGCTTCAGTACCCGTGGCAGTTGCAATTATGTTCAATTTCAGTTTCAACCTGATGACTGGCTGCTTTTTGGCAGCGAAACCCAGGGATTGTCAGCAGAAGTTCTCGATTCCTGCGACGCCACTCTCCGCATTCCGATTGTCCAAGCAGCAGTGCGCAGCCTCAATCTCTCCGTGAGCGCGGCGATCGGTTTATTTGAAGCTCGCCGCCAGTTGGGGCTGCTGGATTAGGATATTGGGCATAGGGCATAGGGCATAGGGCATTGGGCATTGGCATTAGGCCCCTACGCCCCGGAGGGCGGGCTACGCCGGCTACGCCTACGACAGGCTCAGGATGGAAATTGGGAATTGGGTCCATGCCTGGGGTGTTTACTCCCTCGGCTTTTTCACTCCAATTGGTGACAAACAGGGATCGTTCCCGATCTAAACCCTACTCCTCCTTTCCCGTAGGGCTTCCGGCTCCAGAAAGCGATTCTCCGTAAGGAGACGCGGGGCGCGATTCTCAGAGGCAAAGACGCTTCGCGAACGGAAAATAGCAGTAATTTTCCCCAGACCCACACTGAATGCGGCCCCAAAAAAATACGATGCCCAATGCCCGATGCCCAATGCCCGATGCCCAATGCCCGATGCCCGATGCCCAATGCCCTATGCCCAATGCCCAATAGGACTTATAAGTTTTATTCATCAAGTCAAAATACAAAAACTGCAAAAAACAGCTATAGTTAGCAGAGATCGTGGATAGCCCCTGCCTTCTCTAGGATAGGACTTATGCATAGACCCATAAATTTAGGGTACTAATGCAGCGAAAAACCTATATATAGGGTTGTAGCTGACGATTTGCCTGAGTTTTATAGGGTTGGGGATATAAACCAGGGTCCAAAAAAATGCTATATTGCTGTTGCATTTGTCCGCTTTGGGGCTATAACTTTAGCCTAGAGGCGGTTTTGTAGATCTGGTTATCTTCCCAATACGGTCCGTAAGCAGCCTAATGGGAAAATTATCCAGGGCCTATAAAAAAAAAGCCGAAGAGTCAAAAAGGATACACATTACATTTGCTAGTAGATGTAATGTGTAAAATAGAAAAAAGGGGTAAGATTACCTAAATCAGGGTAAAAATAACAATTTCGGTCTCTGGTTGAGGTGATGAAAAATCTTGGAGAGGTTGGTGTATAAACTGACTCGAAAAGACTCAAAAACATTCTCTGCGCTAGTTAAAAGGAGGTCTTGCTTTGAAAGGAGCATATTCGCAGAAAACGAATTCAGTTCCTTCCCGTGCAGCAGGTACTGAGGCAAGGGTAGAACAGCTCGGGACTTTGGAAATGGAGGGGGCTAAAAAAACTGGCACCTCTGCCGCCGCGATTGGATTGGCAATCGGAATGGGCGCTGCTTCGAGCGTGTTGCTGCCTCAACAAACTAATAGTGCGGCAGCAAGCGAACCACTAACGGCGTCTTCTTATGGGGAGATAGCGTTCGCCCAGCTTCCAGGTAGCGAAACTGCGAGTAATTTTCAAACAACTCCATTAAATAAGGAGAACTCTGCCCTATTGGAGATGTTTGAAGAGAAAAGTGGTTCTGCGTTTAATCCGGCGGATAAGACAGAATCAGTTGCGATCGCCAGCGAAGTAGCAACTGATGTTTCGGAGCTGGACTATAGCCCAGAAGCTACAGAGCCAGAGCCGGCGGTGCAGCCCGGGGCGGCTATAGAGGAGGATCTAAATAGACCCTCGATTTTGTTGGGAAGCGAGGTCGAAAATAATCTAAGTCCAAGCCTGTTGCCTAACGGTCGAATGCAATGGCAGATAGAAGAGACTGTAGGCTCAGTTAATGGAACGAGGGCTATTCCTGAAGTGGGTTTGATGCCGGTGGCATTGCCCGAAACCCAAGATCTAAATGTGCCATCGCCAATAAGAGGGCAAGGATGGCAAGAGGAAAGTGAGATTACAATCCCCAATATTGTTGGGCTGGGAAGAATCCCGGATGGGGATGTAAATGAGATAACAGCAGCAACAAATATAACGGTAGCAGTACCGTCTGCTACTGAAGGGCTGGAAATGGCTGCGGAAGAAACAGCCACAGAACCGGCCACAGAAATAAGCACAGAAGAAGTAGAAATAGAATTCGAGCTAGTTGCGGATGCTGAGGAAGTAAATGAGGATAGTGCTTCCGCTCCAGCAGCAGCATTAACGCCGGATTTGACCGATGCGGTAGTAATAGAGCCGGTCGAGTCGGAAAAGCGATCGCCAGTTACATCTAAGTTATATAAGGTGCAATCTGGAGATACTCTGGGGACGATCGCTGAGAAAAGCGGTATATCTGTGGATCGCATAGCCGAGAAAAATAAGATTGACGATCCCAATTTCATAGAAATAGATCGAGCCCTGAAAATACCTCTGGTTCGGGAAAAAGAATCGGCTCGGGGGATAGCGGCGGAAGTGTCCGGCTCTATGGTGTCGAGGAGCTTTCTGCCAAGCCAAACCAAAACAGCGCCTAAATCAAAGGTTGTATTCCGTAATGCTTGGAGCAATGCTAGCGCTGCCAATAACAAAACTAATGGAGATGGGAGCGGAACTGATGTAGCTGTTGTCGGTATGCTACCGATTGATGAAGCTTCCCTTGGGCAGAACTATCCCAGCAGCGAAAGCCAATTGACTTCTACGGGGCTGTCCAATTGGCAAGAAGTGAATTATAATCCCGATGGGGATAGCTCGTATCGCTCGAACTACCAAATCGGTTTCTCGAATCAGTACCAAGAGCAATACCAAGAACCGATTCAAGGAACGGATGTAAAGTTGCCGATAGAGCTTCCCCAGGAGCGATCGCTGCCGGTGACTATTTTAGATACCGAGCAGCCACCAATGGATTATTATGTTGAAGGCTCGGAAGCATATGGGTTAGGTGGAGCTGCAGTGACTATTGCTTCAGTAGGAACTAGCGATCGCTCTAAGTTGGAAGAGTCGGAAAACAACCCTTATGTACGGGGCTTGATGGCGGATATCGCAAGGCTGCGCAAAAAATACCAATCCGTACCCGCCAATACGGTAGAAGACTACGAGGCCGAAGCAACTGAAACTGTCGAGGAAGTAGAACTATCTGTTGAGACTCAGGAGTCAGAGGAAGCGACGAACTTGGAGGTAGCTCCGATAGTTTTGGAGCCAGAAACAAACCAAGGTCTAGAGGAACCGACGAACTTGGAGGTAGCTCCGATAGTTTTGGAGCCAGAAATTAACCAAGGGCAGGAAAAGCCATTGTGGTCGGAAGAAACTTCATACCAAAGCAACTACAGCGTTCCCGTTAATGTTGATTCTCCAGAAGAGTTCGCTTTCCAAGCGCCAATAGAACTGGAAGCTTATCAAGCACCGGATTTGGCATCGCTACCAGAAGAGCTATCGCTTGAGCTACCACAAGAGCTACTACAAGAAATAGCGGTGCGATTCCCCGAAGGAGACGCTTCGCGATTCTCCGAAGGAGACGCTTCGCGAACGCCAATTGAATTGGAAGCTTATCCAGGGCCGGAATTGGAAGCTTATCCAGAAGAAGAGCTAGCAGAAGAGGTAGTAGAACAGGAGCTACCAGAAGAAGTAGCGGTGCGATTCCCCGAAGAAGACGCTTCGCGATTCTCCGAAGGAGACGCTTCGCGAACGCCAATTGAATTGGAAGCTTATCCAGGGCCGGAATTGGAAGCTTATCCAGAAGAAGAGCTAGCAGAAGAGGAGCTAGCAGAAGAGGTAGTAGAACAGGAGCTACCAGAAGAAGTAGCGGTGCGATTCCCCGAAGAAGACGCTTCGCGATTCTCCGAAGGAGACGCTTCGCGAACGCCAGCTTTGGAAGCTTATCCAGAGCCGGAATTGGAAGCTTATCCAGAAGAGCGAGCAGAAGAGGAGCTAGCAGAAATAGCGGCGCGATTCCCCGAAGGAGACGTTTCGCGATTCCCCGAAGGAGACGCTTCGCGAACGCCGATTGAACTACAGCCATACAAAGCGCCGGAGCTGCCATTGCCATTGCCCGGACAACAACCATTGCCCGGACAACTGCCATTGCCCGAACAAGATTTAGTGGCTAAAAGGTTCTTCGGCCCGGAAGCTTATCAACCAGTATTCCAGCCTCCGGTGGGACAAGAAGTCTCGCCACAGTTGCCGCCCCTACAAGAACCAGATAATTACTTGCCCAAATCTGCCCCTATTTTCAATGGCTATATCTGGCCGGCAGAGGGCACGCTGACTTCTGGTTATGGCTGGCGCTGGGGACGGATGCATAACGGAATTGATATTGCCGCTCCGATTGGCACGCCGATCGTTGCCGCTGCTCCAGGGGTTGTTACTTTTGCTGGCTGGAATGCTGGCGGCTATGGGAATCTGGTGGAAATCGAACATCCCGATGGCAGCTTGACCCGCTATGCCCACAACAACAGTATTTCGGTGTATGAGGGTCAGGAGGTAGAACAGGGGCAACAAGTGGCAGAAATGGGTAGTACCGGATTCAGCACTGGGCCTCACCTCCACTTTGAAATCCATCCTGCCGAACAAGGAGCAGTTAACCCGATGGCTTATTTGCCTCGTTAGGGTGTGGGAATTGGGAATTGGGAATTGGGAATTGGGAATTGGGAATTGGGAATTGACCTTTTACCCTTATCTCCCAGTCCTCCTCCCACAGTCCCCAGACCCCCCACACCTTTCAAGGGTATGTTTTTTATAATCCTCTTTTTGATGTTGTCGGTGGGTTTCATAGCTTTCTGGGGCGAAGAATTCCAGTACAAAGGTTTTTTGTTATAACAATAAGTTATTTCTGGAATGCTGTCGCCCCTACACCGTTGATTCGCCTAGAAAACATCAAATCTAAAAAACATACCCTTGTAAGACCCCCCACAGTCCCCACACCTCCCACCCTCCTCTACTCAGAAAATCAACCTTGGGCTTTTCTGAGAGCTTCTCTAAAACCGAGGACAATCAAAATATTCGAGAGGGTCAAGAATAGTTCCGCGCCTCCATGCAAGGCATCTATGTTTGCCAAAGAATCGCTATATGCGACTTTGGCGTAGATGCCAGCGGGAATGGTAATGGCGACAAAAACTAGGGTTCCGTAAAAGCCAATTAGTGCCAAGCGAGGAGCTTGACCCGATCGCGTTAAAAACCACAAGAATCCCAAGTAGGGAAACAGAGATACGGCGAATAGGGTATCTTTGGAAATCATGTTGAGAAAATAGAAAGATATAGCGTTTCTCAAATAAGTCTAACGAACGAAACGTAGGGGCGACAGCATCCCCCAAAACAATCTCGGCCGTAGGACGGTAACTCCAGTGAATGGGATGCTTCGCCCAGAACGCCTCACATCAATTTGAGAAACGCTATAATATCAAATAGGGTTAATTACTCATAAATACCGTACTGTAGGGGCAGTCCCCCCGTGGCTGCCCCGATTGGTATGGGGCGGGCACGGGGGCACCGCCCCTACTATGATTGTTTAACCGGATTTGATATAAGTTGCAAAAATCAGTTGCTTTCGCTAACCCGAGTTGCTCGCCAAATCCACCAAGCGGCGGCACAAAGGGTGCAATTGCCCAAAACGGTCATGGCAGCTTGCAAGGTGACGAGCCATTCTAGGGAAGTAGGATTGTCGAAATAATGCCAGGTGCAGGCACAGAAAGCGCTGACTAAGGCGGGTAACATGGCTAAGGATAAACCCCACCAATAGCGATCGCCGGTGATTTCGCCATATCGCCAGATTAACCAACAGGCAGCTATCCACTCGATAACGCTAGAAACATGAATAATCCAGGTGGGAATTGAAAGCGCGTGCATGAGTCGAGGCTAAAAATTACTTTCTTATCTTATACCCAATTGGCGCTATATATAGCAGTCAGCAGTCAGCTCTCAGCAGTCAGCTCTCAGCACAAGCATTGCCGGAGCTTAGCTTTGGCAAACCATAAGTTGCCCTAATTTTAATGCGTAGTACTATAGCATTTCGCCTGAGAGCTGACCGCTGAGAGCTGACCGCTGAGAGCTGACCGCTTACTGCTATACAATACTCCAAAACTTGCAAGGGTTGGATGGAGCAAATGAGGGCAGTTTGTTGTGGATATTATGGTATGGGCAATGCTGGGGACGAGGCATTGTTGGCTTCTCTGCTACAAATGTTGCCTCCGGAGGTGACGCCGGTGGTTCTCAGCGGCAATCCCGAAGAAACGAGCGATCGCTACGGAGTTGCGGCGGTAGAGCGAATGTCCGCTCCCCAAATTGTTACGGTTTTTCGCCAGAGCGATGTTTTTATTTGGGGCGGGGGCAGTCTCATCCAAGATGCCACTAGCTTTCGGAGTCCTTTGTATTATGAGGGGCTGATGGGATTGGCTCGCTCTATGGGCTTGAAAACGATCGCTTGGGCTCAGGGTATTGGTCCGTTGCAGGGTTCCCTGACTCGCAAATTGGCCAGACAAGCTTTTGCCACTTGTAGCGCGGTAAGCGTCCGGGATGCGCGCTCGGCTGCCCTACTGGCAGATTGGCAAATTCCTTTTGTTATGGCTCCCGACCCGGTTTGGGCAATGGATAGCAAGCCAATGTCCGTGGTCTGGGATTTACCGGCACCAAGAGTCGCTGTTGCTCTGCGATCGCATCCTTTGCTAACTGCAGCTCGTCTTGCCAATCTCTCCCGCGCTTTAGTTGATTTTCAAGAAGCTACTAATACTTGCATTCTCCTGGTTCCTTTTCAAGCTTCTAAAGATTTGGCAATTGCCCAAGAGATTCAGCCCCAGCTAACCGGGCCGAGTCAGATTTTTAGTTTAGAAGACCCTCAAGAATTAAAAGGTTTGTTTCGCGAGGTGGAAATGACGATTGGGATGCGCTACCACAGCCTGATTATGGCAGCCGCCGAAGGATGTCGCTGTTTTGCTCTGAGTTACGATCCTAAAGTTAGCCAGCTTATGGCGGAATTTAATCTGCCTGGATGGGAGTTGTCTGCTTTGCCGGAGGATGCTGATGCGATCGCCAAGAGTTGGATAGATTTCTATGCTAAGGGGGAGGCTCTTTCTGGCGAAATAATTTCCTCGACAGTGGAGCTATCGCTCCTCCATCGGGAATTATTGTGGGAAACAATTTTAGGGTGTGGGGTGTAGGGTGTGGGGTGTAGAATGTAGGGTGTAGGGTGTAGGGTGTGGGGTGTAGGGAAATAATATCAGATCGGGCTTTTGAGCCGGGTAAAAAGGCATTTTGACTTTTGACTTATTATATCAAATCCGGTTAAATGCTCGCACAAAAAATTTGGAATCCCGTAGGACGGGCTTCCGAAAAGTCCCTGCCCGATCTGGCGGACAGGCGGGACGCCCGTCCTACGCAAAAATTAACTTGTTTAGGTTAATTAACCGGATTTGATATTACCTTGAGACTTCCGCACAGCGGCACTAGACTATTCCCCCCTGCTCTAACTCTTGCCGACTTTCTCGCACCAATTGAACGCTATCTATTGGTGGCTGTCTTCTACCTATTTCGCGCAATCTCAGTAGAGCCTCGTCGGGGTCAATTCGGATTGTCTTTTCAGGTAGCTGGAGCTGAAGCATTCTGAGAGCCATTGCTTCAGGAGTGAGCTTCAGCTTGTCGGCCTCGGCCTCTAAGCGCTTCAAGCCGAGCGGCAGCTAGCTCTACATCGCGTCCAACATCGATGAGAATATCGGTATCTATCAAAATCAAGGCCATTTAGCTTCTCCATTCTTTCTGCCGAGCTGAGCGAACCCATTGGCTGCTATCTTCTAGATCTGTTCGGTCTTTCCACATCCCGATGAATGGTTGCGATCGCCAAGGAGTTTGCTCGGTTGCTGCTGTTTGCTCCGAAAAGCGATCGCGCTGTTTCAGCAAGGCAATAAATTCGGCTACCTCTCTCTGAGCTTCCGGCGACAAGATCGCCAGCTTTTGCCAGGTTTTTTCTAGTTCCATAGTTAGCGATGGCAATCTGGATTTTCAAGACTATTATAGCTGTATAGCATTCCTAAATAGTTAGGCCAGAAACCCGGTTTTTTGAACAAAACCTTCGCCAAAAAAGGCAAAGGTAATGAACTGGTATCCTTGCGATCGCGATCTGAGACAACCTACAAGCTCTGATAAGTTAAAACCAAAAAAAAATTTGGTCAGTTTCCACTCAAGTTTTAGGTTGAAAGTTAGTAATTGTTAGCAGCGCGAGAAATGACTATATCAAACACGGTTAAACAGTCATAGTAGGGGCGGTGCCCCCGGGAGCGCCCCAAACCAATCGGGGCAATCGCGCTCGGGAAAAGCCCCTACAGTACGGTCTTTATGAAACAGCGGAAGCGGATTTGATATTAATAGCGATAGAGGGCAATAGAGGGCGGAGCAGCGCTCTATTGACCGGGCAGGAACCGTCTTACTGCTATAATTTTTTTTTAATCTAGAAAACGCAAGGAGGTCCAAGCCTGGTTCCAGGCTGGCTCCAAGGGGAGTGTGGGGAGTGTGGGGAGAGAGGGGAGAGGGGGGAGAATTTTTTCTGGTTCTTCCCACACCTCCGACACCTCCGACACTTCCCACACTGGCCAGTGCTAAAAAAGAAGACGAATTTCTCCCAAGGGAAACCCACCCGCTGCCGCGATTGCTCCACGATCGGCGGGTTGTTGGGGTGGGCGATTTTCCCACCCGGGCTAGCTATTGGAGTATGCCAAAGAGCAACTTTCCCAAAGTCATTGGCTTACTCCGTGCCAGCTCGGTTTTTAAGGGAGAACTTTTTTTTCTTTGAGTGAAAACCTCCTTGCTAGGGTTAGTTGGTGTCTCATGTTGTAAAGGGTCGCGGTTAGCCGTGGCCCTTCTTTATTCTCCCTCGTGGGAACTTAAAAAGTATATTAGCACGGCTTTGCTCGAAAAACAACATTAAATGCAAAAATTTTTTTGCACCTTCTGCGTCTTATGGACCTCTTCCACTGTCGTATAGCCTAATGTTACAGAGAGCGATCGCCATTACCCCATCTCCGGCCCACAGATTTGCTGGCACTACAAATATTTGCGGCAAAGCACTCTACCTGGCTCTGTACTTTCTTGGCCATAGGATACATGAAAACCCCGATTTCTAATATATTCTATCGCCCTGCATAAAGGCATCTACTTAAGCTAAAAAATTCTACAATAATCCTAAAATTGAGAATATTAATAATGGCCTAATTCACCATTCAAGTACCCGAATAACTGCGCGATCGTCTGGAACCATTCCAGGAGCTACTCCCAGAATTGCTATACTGGTTGGTCGAGACTATGCCAGCCAGGACATCTTACGGTCAGAAAATATTATTGCCGAACCGATTAGGCCAGAAACCCGGTTTTTTGAACAATACCTTCGCCAAAACGCAAAAACACCTTACTTTTAAGGAAGAGCCCCAGTTGACAAACACAACAAATACCCGATCGTTAAGCAATGCCGGATCCCCCCAACCCCCCTTAAAAAGGGGGGCTTCAGAGCGGCTTGAGAGCTTAGCCCCCCTTAAGAAGATGCTGCTGGCGAATTTAACAAATCACAATTATTGGGTCCGGTTGGTTAAGGTTTTCTTGGCCCATTTAACCGTTTTTGGTAAACCAACTGGACTGCCTAACTGTCATAATAAGAACGCATTTG
>JAAHFN010000005.1 GCA_010672965.1 Oscillatoria sp. SIO1A7 | reverse complement strand
TTTGCCCACAAATAAATCCCGTAGGTGCGGTGCCCCCGTGCCCGCCCCAGACCGACCGGGGCGGGCACGGGGGCACCGCCCCTACAAACTGTGACTGTTTAACCGGGTTTGATATAACTGCTGAAAGCTAAAAGCTGAAAGCTAAAAGCTGAAAGCTAAAAGCTGAAAGCTTATGTTCTAGGACCGCTATTAGCTTGAGGCAAAATCAGCATGGCATCCCCAAAGGAATAGAAGCGATATTGACGAGCGATCGCTTCTCGATACAAATCTAGGAGGCGGCCCCGTCCCACTAGAGCGCTGACGAGCATCAGCAAACTGGAGCGGGGCAGGTGAAAATTAGTAATCAGCCCCTCCACTACTCGCCATTGATAGCCCGGGTAAATAAACAAATCGGTCTTGCCGCAGAAGGATTCCAAGTTTCCCGAAGCGGCGGCTCCTTCCAAAGACCGCACGACGGTTGTGCCTACAGCAATAATCCGACCTCCTCTAGCCTTGGTCTCGTTAATTTTTTCTACAGTAGAGCGAGGCACTTCTACCCATTCCCCATGCATTTTGTGATTGAGAATATCTTCTACTTCAACGGGTCGAAATGTTCCTACCCCTACATGCAAGGTGACAAAGGCGCGATCGATTCCTTTCTGTTCTAAGCGCGCTAGCAAATTTTCGGTAAAATGCAGGCCAGCGGTAGGGGCAGCTGCGGAGCCGGACTCCCGGGCATAAACAGTTTGATATTGCTCGGGGGTTGCTTGAGAATTCTTAATATAAGGTGGGAAAGGAATGCGACCGTATTGCTCCAGGATTTGGAGCAGAGAGATTTTATTATTCTCATTACTCTCATTATCGCTAATCTCATTACTATCGCTAATCTCATTGCGATCGCTAATCTCATTGCGATCGAAGCGAAGAATACGCCCGCCAGTCGGCTCGTCGATCGCCAGAACTTCAGCGCGCAAAGAGATAGAACTAAAATCAATAGTTGGGGAACTGCTGGGAAGGCCAGAATGCTCTTCGAGAATAGGCTCTATCTCGGTCTCTAAAAGATCGAGGGGTTTAAAGTATATCCAAGCTCCGGGCTTCAACCTTTTTCCCGGTTTTACCAAAGCTAGCCAAATATTGGTTTCGAGTTCCTCTAGCAGCAGAACTTCTACAGGCGCGCCGGTAGATTTGCGACCGTACAGGCGAGCGGGTATTACCCGCGTATTGTTGAGAACGAGCAAATCGCCAGGTTCGAGTATTTCTGGCAAGTCGCGGAAAACCCGATGGCTGTGGCTAGTGCTGGACTCTACAACGAGCAAGCGAGAGCTATCCCGAGGCACGGCCGGGTCCCGAGCGATCCTTTCTTCTGGCAGTTCGTAGTCATAGGCGGCTAAGGTGCGATCGCTTCTGATGTCGTTTGATTGGTTTTTGCTTTTAAGCATTTATTCCGATTTTGCTAAGTCTAACCTGTTTTATTTAGCTCTGGTAATGGAGGCCAATGGCCAATGACAGGGACAATGACAGAGTGATGGGCGATCGCGCCCAGCATTTTGGGTAAAACCACCCAGGTCTTTTTAGGTACTTTACCCATATCGAGGCTATAGAAGAAAACGATAATAGAGATGGAAGCACTCATTTGCCCCAAGCAAGTCTAAGTTATATGGAATATATTTATAATCTTGCCAATGCCAGTCTTACCCTGAAAATAACGGAACGCCTGACGGGCGAACCCTATCTTCCTATTAATTTTATGACAGTTATTCATAGAATTGATGGCTGGACGGTTAGAATCAAGATGAGCCGGTGTCTGGATATTCAGGAACATGGAGACTTTCGGGCATTTATGAATGAATTGGGCATACCCTGCCAACCAGATATTCGGATGCAGATGGCTCTTTGGAGCTTGGAAACGGGACAGTCCCCTATAGAAGTTATGCGTCACTATCAGGTGGCAGTAGTTTCTCACGGTCTTCCCGAAAGAAAAGAAATTGAGGAATTTCGCAAACAATTTGTTAGAGGATTGGGATATTGCCCCGAAACACTTGCTTAGGAAGGAATAACGCACCGACTGCGGTAAGCTTAGCTTTTAGCTCTTAACTGACCGCTGACTGCTAAAAGCTAAAAGCTCCCTCAATATACTGGTCGAGAGTCAGTTGGTATTCTCCCATTAAAACCGGCTTACCCAGGCCGATCGCTTCAACCGAGGCTTGTTTTTTTTGCCGGGATCGGCGGCAACTGACTAGAGCAACATCAAACTGGCAGGGTAAATCGGCTAAATCCGGTCGCGAGGCCAAAAACATTTGTGCTGCTTGCAAAAGTTTAGCTTGCTTCTCTGGGGTAATGGCCAAAAGTCCGCCAGCATCCCAACTACCCGAAGACCTAGTTTTCACCTCTACAAATCTCAAGTTTGCCTGTTGCTCGGGGGAATCGGGAGTCTCGTTACGCCAAGCAATAATATCGATTTCTCCCCGAGTACAGCGCCAGCGCTGGTGTAGTATTTTCCAGTTTGCCGCCGCCAAGAATTTACAAACGCAGTTTTCTCCCAAAAGACCCAGATCCAACTTTCGCTGTCTGGAATTGCCGGTTGCTAAGAAGAGATTCGAGGGGGAATAACTCATGGTAATGCTTAACTGGTAGGATGACCGCAGAGGGGTGGATGTGGCTTATAAGCTACATTAGCTTTCCCCAAACTAATGGGGCGCGCTTTTATGCAAAAGGGCCGTTTCACGAAAGGAACCCCTGTAGCTTCCACGCAAGCCTCCAGACAATATATAGTTTGCCTCCGAAAGCGATTAATATATAAGGAAATGGATAGAGAAAACAAGCTGCCTGTTTTGACTAGGGTATTGAGTTTGGCCTGCGTGGCTTTGATTTGGATAGTAGGAATTGGAGCGGTGTCTTTTGCTGGCGCCCGCCCTGCTCTGGCCAACGACTACAACAACAAAATCCTTACTGGCAAAGATTTCTCTGGGCGAGACCTGACAGACTCCAGCTTCACTAAGGCCGTAATTCGCAATAGCGATTTCAACCATATCCAAGCCCAAGGGGTCAGGTTCTTTGGTGCCGTTTTCAAAAATACAAACTTAGAAGGAGCTGACTTCACGAACGCAACCTTAGATATGGCTCGCTTTAGCCGATCGAATTTAACCAATGCGATTTTTGAAGGAGCCTATGCCTTTTCTGCCCAATTCAACGGAGTGATTATCGATGGGGCTGATTTTACCGATGCATTTCTGCGGGACGACGCCCTATTGGCTCTGTGCGAAGTCGCTAAAGGAACCAATCCGGTTACAAAACGCAACACTCGCGAAACTCTCTTTTGCGATTACTAGCAAGCTACTGTGAAAAGTGAATAGTGAATAGTGAATAGTGAATAGTTAAGAAAACTAATCATATGACTATTCACTATTCATATCAAATCCGGTTAATTGCCCATAAATCCCGTAGGGGTTCCCCGGGAGCGCCCCAGACCAACCAGGGCGGCCGGGGCGGGCACGGGGAACCCCTACAAATAAATATTGTAACTGTTTAACCGGATTTGATATCACTTTTAATTCCTCCAATGCCCAATGCCCAATGCCCAATGCCCAATACCTAATTTTTTGCTTCCAAACGCCATATATGTCCGAAGGGATGAAGGGGCTGGAGCAGGTAGGGGCTATTTTGTTCGATTCCCTCATACAAGTCGGCAGAAGTGCGGAATAAAAATAGTTGGTCAAATCCATCGGTAATGGGCGGCAGATTAGTTCCTTCGACTAAGAGCAATTTAGTTTCTGGGTCGAGCTTGTAGCTCAAAGATAGCAGGCGACTGACTCGCTCTCGCGGCACTATTACCAGGGGTTTTTTAGCTTGGTTAATAATGCCAGCTACTTCGGCGTTGTAATAGCAACTATATTTATTCCACCAGGTTTCCGCTTGGGAACTGACGGTACAAGAGATAATGCCGCCAGCTAGTAAAGCCACAAATGCTAATTGCCAGAATCTCCGCTGTAGCTTGCTAACTCTATAAGCATGAAGTTTAGTCGCGAACAGATAAGCTACGGCAATTTCAATTCCTAAATATGCGGGCATAAGATAGCGAGCAATACTGGAGCGCTGGCCGCCGGAGATAATATCTGGGAACATGAGCGCGAAGCTGGTGGTGCCAATTAAGGTGAGGATAAACAACCATCTTTGCTTGGGAGCGCGACGACAGATAAAATAAGTCGCATATGCCGCTAAGATGAGAATCGGAGGAATTGCGTATAACCAAGGATTGCTATAATTTAGGGACAGGTCTTGCCCTGTTTCTACATTAATTAGTTGGTTGGGATTGCCAATTTGTATATCTAAGAAAACTGCAGTCAGGTTCAGAACCCATCTTCTGACTAAGTTTTCTATAGGAATGTCGCGGCTGACCCAGCCTCCAATTTTACTAGAATTGATAAAATATAATACTACCCAGGGGAGCAGAGTCATTAGGCCGATCCAGGAGGCGATCGCATAATTCTTTAAAGCCCGGGGGATGCGATATGCGATCGCTACATATAAGCCGTGGCCGATTAAGAATAATAGGGAAATCAGATGAGAATAAAGACTTAAAGCTACAGTAGCTGCATATACTCCCCAGCTAGACAGGTAAAATTTCCAATTAAAAATAGTCTGTTTCTGTATCTGGGTTGCAGTCTGTAGCGGTAGTATTGTGTGGATAAAGGGCGAAAACTCGACTTGGAGGCGCAGCGATCGCAGCAGGGCGGCGCTGGAAAGCAAAACAGCTACGGCAAACAAACTATATTGCCGAGCTTCTTGGGCATAGAGGACGTGCAAGGGAGAAACGGCAACCAGGGCTATTGCTATCCATCCCACTATTGCCGAGTGAAATAATTCCAAACAGAGCCAATATAGGCAAGGAAATACTAGCAAGCTAATAACTGCCGCCAAACTTCTAGTAACGGTGGGAGAGCTGCCAAACAACTGCATCCAAATTCGAGTCATTACATAATATAAAGGGGTATGTTCGGCATTGCCTGCTAAAGCATTAATCGTATCCCCCCAGCCTCTGTCTGGAGAAAGACCCTGGAATTGGTGCAATTCTTCAATAGTGAGAATGCGTCCGGCAGGGGCTTTATCCACAAATTCTTGTTTGTGATAGCCAGCTACTCTCAGGGAAGAGTGAACCTCATCAATCCAGTAAATCTTTTTGTCCAAGTTGGCAAAGCGAAAAAAAACACCCAGGACGATGGTTGCGAGAATTAAGATCCGAAACCAGCGAGAATCGGAAAATAGATTAGTTTTCATGGGAAGAGCGGAATTGGGCATGGGGCATTGGGCGCCATACCTGCCCATTGGGCATGGGGCATGGGGCATTGGGAAGAGCGGAATTGGGCATTGGGCATTGGGCATTGGGCATGGGGAGAGATGGGGAAGGGTCGGAAGGGTGGGAGGGGTGGGAAGAACCTTGGGGAGAGATGGGGAAGGGTGGGAAGGGTGGGAAGAGTGGGAAGAACCAGAGAAAATTCTCCCCACAGTCCCCACAGTCCCCACAGTCCATGTTCCCCGGTCCCCATGTCCCCTTGTCCTCTGCCTCTTCCGCTGAGAGCTAACCGCTTACTGCTGAATAATACAATCTGCTTCTAGGACTAAAAAGCGATCGCTCTGAAAAACAGAACAGGGCTCGACTTGGGCGGCTAGTGCTGGTTGGCTGCCTTGGGATAAGCTGGCGATCGCTTCTGCAGCGACCCGATATTGGCTTAGCCAGCGATTGGCTGCAATATATTCTCCAGAAAAAGCGCCTCGGTCTATCAGCCACAAATCGATACCGTATTTTTCGATCTGCTTTCGGGCATCTGCTAAGTCGGGACTGTATTGGGCTTGAATTAAGGCGATCGTTCGCTGTCGAAACTCATTGTAATAACCCAGATGATAGGGTATGGCATATTCTCGACCGACTAAAATAGAGCGCCCAGCAAATGCAGGGAGGTTATTTGCTTCTTCCGAGAGGGAGGCGATAAGGCTGTCTTTGGGTTGCTGCTGTAGAAACTTATATAAGGAAGGGGCGTCACCGACGACGTAACCCGTCCAAGGAAATTTTTTCAGAGAAATAGGATAGAAGATTAAAAAGGAAAATAGAGCTAGGGCGATCGCCAAGCGCCAGAATTGGTTGCCAAAACGCCAGATACTTTGCTTAGAAGACTTCTGGGAAACCCACCCTTTATTCCCCTCCTGGGAGGGGCTAGAGGTGGGCTGGGAGGGGTTGGGGGTGGGTTTTTCCTCTGTCGGAGTACCCACTCCCCAACCCCCTCGACCCACCCCTAACCCCTCCCAGGAGGTGACTTTGGGCCGTCGCTCTTCGATCGCGCTCAAGAGGTTACTTTTATTACCAGAAGTCGCCTTATTATAATTTGAGAATAAGAGAGAATCCAAGACTATGGTTAGTACAATACCAGCAGCGATCGCTATGACAATTCTGAGGCTATGCTGAGTATATCGGCTGGGGAGATGGAGGGCAAAGAGGAGGGCGTGGGCGGCGAAAAATAGGACAAGAGATGACAGGAGGAGCTGCCATAAAATCTTAATCTTGCTGCTGACTTTTTGCACCAAAGGAAAGCGCTGGTAAAATAGAGCTTTCTTTTGACCCAGGGATAATCCTAGCAATAGCGGCAGTAATATTCCAAAAGCCATTAAGGGCGGTTCTAAGGAAAGGCGAAGGCCGCCGCGACTGCTAAACCAAAATCGCCAAGGGTCGTTTATAAAAAATTCCGTGCGGCCTCCGGGCAAAAATTCTGGTAATTGCTTGGCTTGGAAGGCGGCGATCGTTGGCCCAAAATCAGAAGCAGTTAAAGCATAAGGCAATAAAACCAAGAAAGCAACCCCTAAGCCAATCCCGCTTAGTAGATAATCCCGTCGATTTCGGCTCGGGCAGGGGCGACCGTTTTGCCACTGCACCAATTGGAGCGCAAAAACACCGGCGCCAATTAGCACTCCTTGAGGATAAAAAAGTCCTAATAGAATCAAGGCTATGCTAGTAGCTAGTAGCTTTTTCCTAAGCCAATAATATAAAACGGGCATCAAGAGAGGATAAACAAATGCTTTCGGCGTTGCCGAAATCAACCCATCCTGCATCCAGAGACATTGATTTAGCAGTATAGTTGCTATGAAACCAGCCAAGGGAACTGGTAATAATTCGAGGCAAACTCCAAAAGCATAGGCCGTCATTATCAGCCCCAAGACTAAGGGCAAAAGCTTGCTCGATAGTAGGGGATTCACCCCTGCCCAAGCCAGCAATTTATAGAGTGAGGTGTATCCAGCGGGGGCGACGGACTGGAAATAATCGGCGATTAAATCGTTGGGGAATAAATCTGGATCTACAAACCGCTGCATCCAAAAAACATGCTGCCTCGCGTCGTCTTGTATTAGGTAGGGGATGAAGCTTCGCTGTAATGCCATTAGGGCATAAACCCCGGCGAAGCTCAGGCTCAGACTCAACCAAAATATGAGAGATGATTTAGAGTTGGTCAAAATAGGTGCTGTTAAAAAATTGGCGCAATTCTCCTACGGATAGGCTTGGCAATTTTCGCCTGCTGGGGATCGTGTTGGACGTTTGGTTTTAGGGTGTAGGTAGGGCATAATATCAAATCCGATTAATCGCCCTAAAAACAAGTCGAGCCTCCCGTAGGACGGGCGTTCCGCCTGTCCCTCCCCGGGGCTGGCGGACAGGCGGGACGCCCGTCCTACGGGGGGTTACAAATTGTGTGGAACAACTACGCGGATTTGATATAAGTAGGCAAAATATATTTTGCCTACCTACACCCTACTGGACTGTCCGCATTAAAATTGTAGGTTGGGTTGAGGAACGAAACCCAACTATACCAACCGTTACGTTGGGTTTCGTTCCTCAACCCAACCTACATTCTTTATCCGCCGTTCGGGCGATCGCTTGGTCGTTGCCCAACGGACTAGGCTATGCCCCAGAGGGCAGGCTACGCCTACGACTCCGCGATCGCCCGAACGGCGGATTTGTTGCATCTTCACACAGAAATGGTAAAAGTATATTTTGCCTACCTATACCCTACGCCCTAATTAAATTTAAAAATGGTAGCAGACTCCCCTTTTTCCGTGGTTATTCCAGTTTATAACGAAGAGTTGAGCATTGCCAAGACTCTGGAGCATCTCCAGGAAATTCTCAGCGCCGTTGGCTGCGAATACGAGATTATCGCGGTCAATGATGGCTCTAGCGATCGCACTGGGGAAATCCTGCGCGCTATTATCGATTCTCCTGCCCAGACGCCCAAGGGCGATTTTCCTATCCAGGGCGAAAGCGATCGCAATTCTCTCGACAACTCTCCCGCTCCAGAGTTTCCTCCCTCCCCCGCTTCCCCGCTGCCAATTCCCAATGCCACCCATCCCCAATCCCTCCAACCCACCCCTAGCCCCTCCCAGGAGGAACCCACCCCTAGCCCCTCCCAGGAGGGGAGGAGAGGGGAGTTGCCAATGCCCAAAGCAAATAATCTGCGCGTCATACAACACGATCGCAATCTGGGATATGGCGCTGCTCTAAAAACCGGCATCCGACAAGCCAAGTATCCTTTAATTGTTATTACCGACGCCGATAGCACTTATCCCAACGATCGCATTCCCGAATTAGTGGCTTTGGCTCGGGAAGCCGATATGGTTGTCGGTGCCCGCATCGGTGCCAATGTCAGCTATCCAACCCTGCGCAAAATTCCCAAATGGTTTTTGGTTCGCTTCGCCCAGTGGGTCACCAAATCTCGCATCCCCGACTTAAACAGCGGCCTGCGCGTCTTTCGCAAAAGCGTGGTCGAAAAATTTATCAATATTCTCCCCGATAACTTCAGCTTCACCACCACCATCACTATTGCTATGCTGACCAATTATTATATAGTTCGCTACGAGCCGATAGACTACCATGCCCGCTTGGGCAAAAGCAAGATTAAACCGATTCGCGATACCTTGCGCTTTCTGCAAATAGTCCTCCGCACCGGCACCTACTTTGCGCCGATGAGAGTCTTTATGCCCGTCGCCGGATTTTTCTTTGTCGGTTTTGCGATCGCTCTGGTGCGCGATATCTTCGTAGAACAAAATTTAACCGACAAAACCGTCATTCTTTTAGTTACTTTTACTCAATTAGCAATGTTTGCCCTCTTGGCTGACATGATTGACAAGCGCAGCGGGCGCTGATAGTTGCCAATCAAGCGCAAACCCGTGCTATCCTAGACCGAGCTGGAAAGCGGGACTCTAGTGCGACTTCCGAATATAGCCTATGAAGCTAAGCTAGCTAGTCGCACTGCCATTCCCCTTTCTAGCCCCCTTTTCTTGAGTTTTGAGTTTTAAGTTTTGAGTTTTAAGTTCTTAGCTTGAGAGGTTTGATTTTTAAGTTTTGAAGTTTGAGGTTTGAGTTTTGAGGGAAACACCCCAGGCTTAGGGCAGGGATTATTCGTTCTATATCTATATAAATTAATGTGCTTTATTCGACCCAACGACCGGCTCAGGACATACTTTCAACCCACCAACACCGCCCGCAGGAGGGCTCCCAGGAGGGGAATAGAAGGTAGGTTCTCCTCCTGCGGGCGGTGTTGGTGGGTCTCTTACATATAATTTTTCAATAACGAATAGTCCCTACAGGCGTAGGGGTGTAGTGTGTAGGCGGAAACTAGGCTTTTAGTCTCCTCCTTCTTATACCTACACCCTACACCCTACACCCTACACCCTTCCCAATGCCCAATGCCCCATGCCCAATAACACTTGGTCTCGTCAACTAGCAAAAATTGCCAGAGAAGACATGGTAATGTTTGTTAATGCCTGCTTCGCTTGCACGGGGCAGCAAGAATTTTATAGCGATGCTTGGGGAGGAGGAGTTTCTATAGACTTTCTCCACGACTATATTTTAGGAAATTATCGCCTCCTATACGCTCGCACTCTGGCAGCGGGCATCAATCATTTTAATCAAGCTCAGATTATTCTCAAGTTGCTAGCGACGGGAAAAGAGACCTTGCCAGAACATCGCGCTGAAGAAGGGGCGCTAATTGCTGCTACTCTAAATCGGATGCCTCCCCAAAGGGCTTGGCGACTTTTGGTGGAGATGCGCCAGCGACGGATTAATAACCGTCGCAGCCGTGCTATAGCCCGGGATTACATCAAGCAAAGGGAAGATATGAGCTTTCACGCGGTAAAATATCGCTCCAAAGTCCGCGCGATCGCCATTCACAATCACCTCAATCTGGCCGGGGAGTTGGGATTATTTTTGTTTCGTCACTGGCAGCAGCGCGCCTATGAAACAGAACTATTCGAGGTTTTTCGCAAAGCTCGCTACGATCGCGAAGCAGTTTACCGCTTGCCCCTAACTGTTGCCGAGGGATTCGCCGCCAAACACGATATTCCGCGAGATGTTTTTTTATATCGCATCCAACCGATGATGACCAAAATAGAGAAACTGCGCTTCCAGGAATCGGCCAAGCGCGCTGGCGATATTGAAGTAAAAGTAGATTTGGGACGAATGCCCCTAACTCGTTTGGCTCTTTATGTTTTGTCTTTAGCTCTTGGAGATCGCCAAAAGCGCCGGGATATTTTGCATTCCGCCTTAGAGCGATCGGCGCAGAACTGCTTGAAAGTATCGCCCTTTCAACAATTAGAGCGCGTTGCCGCCGTTCTCGATTGCAGCTACTCTGCTTCTGGCTCGTCGGAAAAACGCCGTCGTCCTCTCGGCGTCGCTCTAGCAGGACATTATTTATTACAAGCGGCATCGAAAGAATATCGCGCCTTTTGGACTTTGCCCGTAGAAGATCCTATCTTGGTGCGGGCTCGGGGACAAACAAATATAGCAGAGCCCCTGCTAGATGCTCTGGACTGGAATCCTGATTTAATAGTTATTATTTCTGATGCCTGCGACAACGATCCGCCTCGCGGTGCTGCCGAAGTTTTGCGAATCTATCGCGACAAGCTCGACCCCAAGATACGAACTTCTATTATTCATTGCAATCCCGTATTTGATGCCGAAGATTTTTACCTGCGCCAGTTGAGTCCGGCGATTCCGACCGTGGGACTGCGAGATGCCGAAGACTTGCCAACTATGCTTAGCTTTGCTCGCTTTGCCGAAGGCTCCGCTCCCCTCTCGCAACTGGAAGCTTATCTCGCTTTTCGCGTAAAAGAAATGCTGAATTAAGGGAATTGGGAATTGGGCATTGGGCATCATGGGGCATTGGAGTTTTGAGAAACCCGGTTTTTCAAATCAAAAAAACCGGGTTTCTGGGCAAGTTCAAAATCTAGAGAGCAGAGCTGCCATAGTTTCCCCGGCGCTGATACTGCCAACTCCGTAACAAGAGCGCTTTCGCCAAGCTATAATTGGTAAATAACCTTCAGGGCTATTAAGGGAGCAGTTTAGATCTTCATAGTAAAGCCAATTTTCTTTTACCCGCCAGCCGACGCGATCGCAAAATTCCGTGTAGTCTTTGGCAGCAGTTTCCCAAATGCGCTGCTGAACGCTACAGCCAAAGCGCCCGCTGCTGTAATATTCCCACAGCCAGTTAATAGTTCCCAGGTCGGTACTAGGAAAAGCTTCAATATCTTCTATTCTCAACCAACCTTCTGCCTCTCGGTTAGCGACTTCGAGCATTATCTGCCAAGTCAGTTCGTCGGCCTTGCGCCATGTCCCCGACCCGAGAAGTTTCTCTAAAGGAGAGTAGTCTATCCCCACTTCAGAACTTAGATAGCTTTCCGGTTGTTCGTTGTGAATTTGATTGTTATAAATTTGGTCGTCATAAATAGCATTTGCCCATTCTTGCAGTTGCCAGATGCCTTCCTGCATCTCCTCCAGATTGACCGCCTCCAAGCGAGCGAAAATCCATTCGATCTGAGAAGTTAAAAAAGCTCTATCCTGTTTTGCCGCTGCTAGCTCGGCTCGCAAGGCATTTGTTTCTGCTGCTGCTTGTTTCATCTGCGATCGCAACTCATTAAGCTCCGCCTCCAGATTTGGCATTTTTCCCGAATGGGGCAAATGGGCAGATTCTTCCAGAAGCGATCGCTCCTCCCCCAGACGCTGCCAAGCATGGCGAGCCCATTCCAGATAGGAACGCTCTTTTTCCTGAAAAATTTTGCGAAACTTCCCCGTGCGCGGCAAGGGATAAGACTTCAAATCCCAATTACAAACCGAGCAGCGATCGCTCTCTCCTGAAATATACTCGCTATTGCAAACCGGACATCGAGCCATTATTAGAGTGTGGGGTGTAGGGTGTAGGGTTTAGGGTGTAGGGTGTGGGGTGTGGGGTGTGGGAAGTGTGGGAAGTTTGGGAAGTGTGGGAAGTTTGGGAAGAAGGCGGAGATATATTCTCCTCCCCATCCTCCCCCTCTCCCCCTTTCAAGGGTATGTTTTTTAGATTTGATGTTGTCTGGCCACGATCGACCCTCGAAATAAAACGTAGGGGCGACAGCATTCCCGAGATAACCTTTGCTTTCAAATAAATTTATGAAATGGAATGCTTCGCCCCAGACATTTATGCCGCTCGCTGGCAACTCCAAAAAGGGGAATTATAAAAAACATACCCTTGAAAGCCCCTCTCCCCACCCTCCCCCATCTCTTTCCCCACACCCTACACCCTACACCCTATTTTATGGCGATTCTAGAAGAACAACTCGCGCCTCTAATTCTTCGAGCTGTTGTTTCAGTTCTATAACCAGGGTAGCCAGCCGATCGAATTGTTCTTCTTCTGTTGGTTCCGATGGTTTGAGTCGAGGGGGGGAAGGCGACGAGCCTGCAGGATTCCCTCCAGTTTGGGATTGGCGCTGGGATTCTAGGCGCTGGGATTCTAGGCGTCGGCCCTGGCGAGCGACCTGACTTTCCAAACGATTCAGCTGCGATCGCGCTTGAAATAGATCCGATTCCAATCTCAAAACCCGAGCCGAGAGATTGGAAGAGGCGATCGCAGTCGATGCCTGCCCAGAAACCCGTCCAGAAAACGCAAGCAGCAATAGCAAAGACAACAAGCTTAAAATAACGATATTTTTGAACGGCATAGATTTTCTGCTACCGTACTCTAAAACAATCAAACAAAGAGTCAAAGCCAGAGCTTAAAAACATTTTTCATTTTGAATGAAATAATTTTTAATTACCCACAGCGGCACTAGCAACAATATCGGCATAGCATTACCGATTAAGGTGTTTGACAGTTACAAATGTCTTTATTGCGAAGAATCGCAGGACTTTAGCTGAAAGCTGAAAGCTGAAAGCTGACTGCTTACTGCTATAAAATAAATTTCCGTATTGGGATGAGCGAGCCCCTGGTTTAATAACGCGCTCCGCGATCGCTTCCCGCTCGCTTCCCTAACGGTATATAGCACTACGCAAATGAGTTAAGACAATAAATGCTCGTTCCTTAGTCAGATTATACTTTTGACTTATTACCTTGAGACTTGCGCGTAGCGCTATATAGCCGCTCGTTTCAGATCTGCTATAAACTTTCAGACTTGAAAGACCTTGCGCAATTCCGCCGCCGCCTCAGCCAAAGCTTCCCAACCCTGGTCTATATATTTAGCAGCATTGAGAAATCCATGAACAGTGCCGCGATAGCGAGTAGTCTTGGCAGAGACTCCAGCAACTATTAAGCGATCGCCATACATTTCTCCCTCGTCTCGCAAGACATCATACTCGGCAGTAATAATCAGAGCGGGCGGCAAATTGCTTAAGTCTTTAGCCAATAAGGGAGATGCGTAAGGGCGATCGCCATTTTCTGGCGAAGCCAAATAGCAATTCCAAAACCAGATCATATCCTCCCTACTTAATAGATAGCCCTCGGCACATTGCTCGTAAGACTGGGTATCAAAACCATAATGAGTGACCGGATAAAATAGCACTTGGTATCTTAAAGACGGTTCCCCTTTATCTCGCGCCATCAGCGCCACTACTGCCGCCAAGTTACCCCCAGCGCTATCCCCGGCCAGGGCGATCTTACCATCCGAACCGCCGATTGCCGCAGCATTCTCTGCGGCCCATTTGGTAGCGGCATAGGCATCTTCCGCAGCCGCCGGAAATTTGTGTTCTGGTGCCAGACGATAAGCCACCGAGACTACAATGCAGTCGGCTCCGTTGGCTAAATTCCGACAGATGAAATCTACGGTTTCCAGGCTACCTACCACCCAACCGCCGCCGTGGAAATAGACTAAAATGGGAAACGGTCCCGTCCCTTCTGGCCGATAGATGCGGATGGGAATCGCTCCTACTGGACCGGGAATAGTGCGATTGTCTATCTCGGCAACGGCTTCTGGCTCGGGAGCTATATCCGCTGCCTTCTGCTCTACTTCTTCCCGGACTTCTGTAGGCTCCCGTTCCTCTAGAGGTTGCTTTTCCCCCTCGGACATCATTTCTATGTATGCCCGGGTTTGTACGTTGACTGGCATATAATCAAGCGATCGACTTTCATTGCTCTTGCGGTCATTTTATGCGATCGACAACTAAAATGCCAGTTATCAGAGAACTAGGCATGGGGAGATAGGGACTTGGGGATTTGGGGACATGGGGACATGGGGACTCGGGGACTTGAGGAAAGTTTTGAGGTTTGACTTTTAAATTTTCAATTAAAGAATTGCCACTCAAAACTTAAAACTCAAAACTTAAAACTCAAAACTTAAAACTCAAAACTTAAAACTCAAAACTCAAAACTTAAAACTCAAAACTCAAAAGAGGCTATGGTATGAAAAAAGCTATCAAAATCATCCTAGGCATAACTTCAGTAGCGACATTGGCATTGAGTGCGATGGTTGTCGAAGCGGGAGGCTGGGACAATTTTAAGCTGAGCCACTTTAATTTAACCCAGTATCTGCACGACCAAGACCGAGAACTGAGAGATCTTCAAAAGCAAAACATAGACCTCCAGAAAAATGCCCGAGTTGATTTAGAGCAAATTCTCAATGGCGGGCCGCCAAAAGATGGCATTCCCAGTATTGACAACCCCGATTTCGATACTGCCCAGACCACCCCTTTTGCCGCAGACCACAAGGTTATTGGCGTCATTATTAATGGAGAGGCAAAGGCTTATCCTTTTGGAATTATGAATTGGCATGAAATGGTTAACGATACCGTGGGTGGGGTCAATATAAGCGTTTCTTACTGTCCTCTATGCGATACTATTGTTGCTTTTAAGCGGGGAGATACGACATTTGGAGTAACGGGGAAACTCTATCAAAGCTGTCTGGTCATGTACGATCGCGCTACTGACAGTCTCTACGCCCAACCCTGGGGACTGGGTATTCTGGGCGATAAGGTCAACCAGAGCTTGGAAAAAATCCCAGCAGTGAAAACAACATTAGGCGCTTGGCTGGCAAAGCATCCCGAGAGCAAAATTCTTGGCACGGAAACTGGGCACAAGCGCAATTATCAAAGCTATCCCTACGGAACCTACTACACCAACGAGAGGATTATTTTCCCGGTTCGCAATCAAGACCAGCTCGCCCTGCATCCGAAAGAAATTGTTAGCTATGTCTGGGAAGCGGATGGAGGAACGCCGCGCGTTCGCGCAGCGTCTCCGCAGGAGAATCGCTTCTCTGGCGTCAGTCAGCAATTCGTTCATTCGGAAATGAAGAAAATAGGCGAACAAACCCTAGAATTTAACGGGCGGCAAATTCGGGCTCGCTGGGATACTTCCTTGGAAACGGTAGCGGTTGAAGAACTCGACGGGACGCCAATCCCAAGTTCCACTGCTTTCGCCTTTGTCTATCCAGCCTTTTTCGGCCAATAATCCCATCGCTGACGAGCCAACAGACAGGAGCCTTATTATTTGTAGCGCCGGCAGGCTACGCCTACGCGCACCGAGCTTGAGAGCGTTGCTCGCGCTCTTTATGTAGGGGCGATTTCGCGCGAAATCGCCCCAACCAGAAAGTCTCATTTTTGTTTTAAATGACAATATATATCACTACCGATTAAGGTGTTTGACAGTTGCAAAACGCCAACATCTTGAATTGGCAAGGCTTTGACGCTCAAGCTGAAAGCTGAAAGCATGTCCCGAGGCTAAGTCTAGGCGTAGGCGTAGCCTGCCCTCTGGGGCATAGCCTGCCCAAGGAGGGCATAGGGCTGACTGCTTACTGCTATATATCAAATACGCTTAATTACACAAAAAAAAGCGATCGTTTGTAGGACAGGCGGGACGCCTATCCTACGGGTGAACTGGTTGAGATTAATCGCCAACTATAATAGGGTAGTTAGCTAGCAAATACTGCCAGCCAACTCAGATACAGTTTAGTAAGGAACGCCCTCTGGAAAGAGTATGGCAATTCGTTGTTCGCGCATCTTTAGTTCTTCTACGCATTGTTGCTCTATTTGATTAAGCACGCCTTCTGCGACTCCAAGATATTTGGCTAGTTTTTGAACTTCCGCCTTTTCCTCGGCATGATATTCTCCATCAGCAGCACAAGCCTGAATAGCAACATAAAGAATCATTCGACGAGCGCCCTTGTCCAGCATAGGTGCCTGACTCAGGACATAAAGCAAGTCCTCATTGGCCTCGTAAGTCTTTGCTAGTTCATATCCGGTATTGCGATAGGCTGCAGCGCGACCAACTACCCAGTCTCTTTCTTCTTGTGCCAGGACGCCATCTCCTTTTGCACAAATGAGAACCGCTTTGATAAATGCCTTATAGTCCCCATCCGGCGGAAGGTTTTTAAACCCATACACATCTTTTAGCATCCACAGGGCACCGTCTTGCTCCATATCAGACATATTCACTTCTCCGTTTCTAGTCTTGCTGTTCTATTCTTGCTACTCGTTTGGCGTAAAGTTGCTGGTGTAAAATTGCTGGCGTAACATTGTGCAATACTATCTGGCTGTCAAGAGGCGGCTTGTCGGACGATCGCCACCGGACTAATCCAAATATAAGTTTGGGGCCAACTTCACAGCCACCAACTTCACAGCCACCAACTGCACTACCACCAACTGCACTGGAACGTCAAATATTGTACGGTCAACTGGTAGGCGATCGCCTAAAAGCTTAAGCAAAAAACCAACATTTAAAGGAAGCCCGGTTCAACCCTACTCTGTCAATCCCAGAATACCCGGCGCTAGCAGTGGTTCGCTGGTGTAATTGTGTTTGCAAATGCACTTAAGAAAATTTTTACTATCCAGGTTGCAGAGCGCGAAAGCTGACGTAACCTTGTCGCCCTTTTGCGTTAAGAGGTCCCCATAATGGGCTAATTCAAAGGACCTTAGCAGGGCAGGGAGTCTCCTTAACGTTACTAGCCAGAGTAAGTACAATTAACCAAATAAGTATTTTTTCTGGTATTCTGTTCTATAAAATCAAGCAATATTCTTTGAAGAGGATAAACTATGGCAATCCTGCAACTGGAAAATGGTACGACATATACGACAATGAGCGATGTTGCCCGGGAACTTGCCCTCCTAGGGGTCAGTTTGAATCGCTGGCCATTAGGGGCCTCTTCAGAGGTTGCTGCTTTACTTGCCAAAGAGAGCCTTAATGATGAGGAGAAGGAGAAGGTGTTGCGATCGCTAGACAGATACTTCGAGCAGCTCCAGCGATCGCTTGGCTATCAATCTCGCGACCTAATAGTGCTGCATCCCAATATTCCTTCCTTGGACGTGCTGCTAAGTAAATTTGATAAGTGCCACACCCATGCCGATGATGAAGTTCGCTATGTTATTGACGGCGAAGGGACTTTTGGTTTCGTTCGTCCCGACGGCTCTCAAATGGAGCTGACCATACAAGCCGAGCAATATATCAACATTCCCGCAGGGACAGAACATTGGTTTGTTCTGACCCCCTCCCGACGTATCAAAGCCGTTCGCTATTTTAGCGGCACAGAAGGTTGGGTGCCCTATTACAGTAAAACAGCGGTTCGCATACAAGCCCAAAAGTTTAGTAAGAGCGCGGCATTGAAGGAAAAGGATTTGGTTTTGCAAAGCTAGTTTGAGCGCGATAGTTGACTCCAAATCCGCTTTTTAGTTTTAGGTTTTAACAATCGCATAAACTACGCACCCTTCTTGCTTGAGTGGGGGGGGTGCTATGCTATGTTTGTATGTATTTTAAATTAGTTGCGATAGAAATTATTCAATAAAACATTATAGCACTACCGATTAAGGTGTTTGACAGTTACAAGATGCGTGCGAGTGCTTATATGGCAGGACTTTAGCTGACTGCTGACTGCTGAGAGCTAATCGCTTACTGCTATAATTATGATTTTGATTTTTTTAAAATGCTTAATACCAGCCATAAATACCGATGCCGAATTGCAACCATATTGGTAATTTTGTTGGCTATTGCTGGTTGCCATAGCGGTCGAGTCTCGGATTCTTTGCTCTGTCCCTTTCAGGGGGTAGAGTTCGTCCTGGAACTGGAGTCCGAGGAAGAAAACCGGCCTGCAACCCCTGAAGAGACAGAGAAAGTTATCGAGATTTTAAAAAAGCGCGCCAACAACCTAGAGTTCCAGCGGGCGGCGATTCAAGCAATCGGCCAAGGGCGAATTACAGTCCAACTGTCGGGGGCGAGGGATCTCGAAAAGGCTCAAAAGTTGCTGATAAGTCAAGGCAATCTAGAGTTTCGACAGCAAAGAAGCGGCAGCGAGGAAGAACTGAGCGCGTTGCAGGTGAGAAAGCAAAATTTATTAGATTTAAGAGAGAGGGTTTTTAGTCGATCGCTAGCGGAAGTTGATGCAGAAATAAAAAAAGTTAACGAAGCGATCGCCAGCCTCTACGACCCTACAGGCTTGACGGGTACTTATATTAAAGATGCCGTGCCAGAATCTAGCGGCGGCTCAAACTGGCAGATAGCTATTCAATTTGACAAGACTGGAGCCGAACTCTTTGCCGAAATCACTAAAAAGATGGCAGGAACCGGGCGAAAGATTGGTATTTTTCTCAATGGCGAACTCGTCAGCGCTCCCAGAGTCCCTGCGGAATTTGCCAAAACCGGCATTACCGGAGGAGCTGCCGTTATTAGCGGACAATTTACCTTTGAAGAAGTGGACGAGCTGGCAGTTCAATTGCGATCGGGTGCCTTGCCCGTTTCTTTAGAATTTCTCGAACTACGTCAAGTTAATCGCAAAGATTGCTCCCCGTAGGGTGATGGGAGAGTTTTGAGTTCGAGCGCTTGAGAGTTTTGAATTTTGAATGAGAGAATTTTGAATTTTCGGGATACCCGGGTAGGACGGGCCTCTGGCCTGTCCAATGGAATTTTCTAGGACGGGCCTCTGGCCTGTTCTATAGGGACTTGGCGCGATCGGGACAGGTCATTAATTGGACAGGCAAGACGCCCGTCCTACGGCTGTAAAATACGATTGGCAATTGACAAGAAAAAAATAAATCAGGAAATGGCAATCGAAGTTGACTATCGTTTCCCGCCAGGAGTAGATCCGCAGAAGCAGGCCAAGATTATTGCTATCGGTCAAACCGCTGGAACTTGGGATTCTCGCTATGCTCATTGGGAAGAATCGTTTCAGAAGCATTTGGCAAAAGTGATCTCGGGCAAAGTTGAAACTACGGGGGAGAGCGTGGCTACTATTAGCTTTCCAGAAGAAAACGTAGAGAATGATATCCCGAGCCTGCTGACGGCAATATTTGGCAAATACTCAATGGCCGGACCGGCAAAAGTAATGGCGGTTCGCTTGCCAGAAGGATATGGCAAGCGTCCCAAATTTGGCATTAGCGGTATTCGGGAAATTCTCGGGGTTCGCGATCGCCCTCTAGTTATGGCAATTTTTAAACCAGCTTTGGGAATCTCAGCCCAGGAACACGCCAATATTCTCGACCGAGTTGCCAATGCCGGATTGGATCTGATTAAAGATGATGAAATTATGGGCAATATTGCCGGAGCCGAAACCTTAGAAAGGCTGCGAGCTTGCCGCGAAGTTATCGATCGCATCAAGCAAACGACGGGACGCACTGTGCTATATGCCACTAATGTCACTAGCGATATTGGCAAGACTCCTTTAGAAAGCGCTCGTATTTTAGTGCGAGAAGGTGCCAATGCTTTGCTGCTGAATGTGCTTTCTTACGGGTTTTCTGTTTTGGAATCTCTGGCAGCAGATCCGGAGATTAACGTACCCATTTTTGCCCATCCGGCCTTGGCGGGTGCTTGGTGCGGTGCCCCAAATTATGGTATGGCTTATTCGGTGGTGTTGGGAACTTTGATGGCTTATGCCGGTGCGGATGCGGTATTGTATCCAAGCCATTATGGCAGTTTGCCTTTTGAGGCAGAGGAAGAAGGAAAAATTCGGGATATTTTGCGATCGCGCAATGTATTTCCAGTTCCCTCCGCTGGCATTAAACCGGGCATAGTACCGAAAGCCAATCGAGATTATGGGAGCGATGTAATTCTCAATGCTGGCACGGGCATTATGGATCATCCAGATGGCGCTGCTGCTGGAGTTACAGCTTTTTTTGAAGCTTTAGAATGGAACGCTCAAGGCAAGTCTTTCGAGCTAAACTCTTTGCCCGAAGGTGCCCTGCGCCGCGCTATTGAAAAATGGGGGACGTAGAGGACCTTTGGGGCAGGGGAGGGGTGGGGACTGTGGGGAGTGTGGGAGGGGTGGGGACTGTGGGAGGCCGCCATTGAGGTGTCGGAAGGATGATATTCTCAAAAGCGGAGATGCTCTTTGAGCGATCGCCCAGACAGATAGTTCCTAATTGCGATCGCTTGCCATTATCAACGCTAGGGTAAAAGGAAATAATTGTGGAATCGCCATCAGTCCAAACGCCAAAACGAGTTCTGTTCTGCGACTTCGACGGCACTATTACAGCGGACGAAACTTTTGTAGCTATGCTAAAGCAGTTTGCGCCGGAACTGTCAGCAAAAATAATGCCGGAGATGTACGCTCTGCGCCTGACTCTCAGAGAAGGAGTGCGCCAACTGTTGGAGTCTATCCCCTCAGCCCGCTATCCAGAAATACTAGAATTTTCTCAAGGGAAGCAGATGAGAAAGGGCTTGGTAGAACTCCTGGATTTCCTCGATGGCAAAGGCATTCCCTTTGTAGTGGTTTCCGGAGGAGTGCGAGGCATGGTAGAAACAGTGCTGGGCTCCCTGGTAGAGCGAGTGGCTGAAATTTATGCCGTGGATCTCGATATAAGCAGCAAGTATCTATGGGTCAATTCTGCTTTTGAAGGAGAGACAGAACTGGTTTCTAAGGTGCAGATTATGGCACAATATGCCGCCGAAGAATCAGTAGCCATTGGCGATTCTGTCACGGACTTGAATATGGCAATGCATGCAGACCTGGTTTTTGCCCGCGATCGCCTAGCTCGGTATCTCGACGAACGTCAAAAACCCTATATACCCTGGAATGATTTTTTGGATGTTCGCGACTATTTGGCGAACCATTGGCAAAATTAGGGCATTGGGCATTGGGCATTGGGCAATAACTGGGGTGTGGGGCCGCCTACGGTGTGGGGTGTGGGGAAAAGAAATAAATACCACCCCTACACCCTACACCCTAAATAAGGGCATTGGGCTAAAAAAGTTCGGTGTAGGGTTTAAGGGGGTTAAGGTTTAGGGTGGATAAAAGTGAAGATTGAAGAAGAAATCAGAGCCTTATTTTAACTTTTTACTTTTCACTTTTCCTTCATCCCCACACCCCACACCCCAAACCCTAGCACTACACCCCACACCCTAAACCCCACCACTACACCCCACACCCTACACCCTACACCCTAAGTATGTTGCTGGAAAGTGGCGCTTTGCCAGCTAAAATTGTTGGTGAAACAAGCGCCAATCTGGGAGGAACGGCATGAAAAGTCTTTGGGACGATAGCGAAGCGGCAAGGTACAAGGGCGATTTGGCCCAGAGAGTCTATACCTCGCGTCTATTGGGGCGCGACCCCTCGCTAGTCCTGCACGGCGGCGGCAATACTTCGGTAAAAGTCCGGCAAAAAAATCTACTTGGGGAAGAAGAAGACATCCTTTATGTCAAAGGGAGCGGTTGGGATTTAGCCACTATTGAAGAGGGAGGCTTCGCTCCAGTGCGGATGAAACATTTACTGGGGCTGGCCAAACTAGAATCTCTTTCCGACCCGCAGATGGTCAACGAGCTAAAAACCCAGATGACCCTTGCCAGCGCGCCATCTCCTTCTGTAGAAACTATTCTCCATGCTATTCTACCCTATAAATATGTAGATCACACTCATGCAGACGCGGCGATCGCCATTACCAACACGGCTAACGGCCGCGAAAAAATTGAAGCAATCTATGGGGACAGCGTTGTAATCATTCCCTACATCATGCCCGGATTCGACTTAGCGCGAGTCTGTGCGGAAAAGTTTTCTGCAGAAGCTGGCTCGCAAACCATTGGCATGGTGCTGATGAACCACGGCGTTTTTTCTTTCGGGGCAACTGCCCGAGAATCCTACGAACGCACGATCTCCCTGATCGATCGCGCCGAGCAATATTTGCGAGAGCGGGGAGTATGGCAAAACCCAATTCCCCCTATCGAACCAGACAACCGGCCGCAGGGCAAGACTTTGGCGACCTTGCGTAAAGAACTCTCAGAAGTTGCCGGTTTCCCAGTTATTATGACCGTCCATAATGACTCCCGTAGTTTGGGCTTTGCGAGGCGGGAGGATGTCGGACAAATATCGCAGCAAGGGCCGGCTACTCCCGATCACTCTATTCGTACTAAGCGCCTCCCTTTAGTCGGTCGAGACGTGCAAGCCTATGCCGAAGCATATAAAAAGTATTTCGCCACCTATGCCGCGACGGCCAAAGAACAAAAGACGATACTAGATCCGGCACCACGGGCAATTCTGGATCCGGAATTGGGAATGTGCGCGATCGGACGCAATGCAAAAGCAGCGGCGATCGTTGCCGACATCTATTCGCACACGATGGACGTTATCGAGGCGGGGACTGGCCTGGGCGGCTACCAAGCACTCCCCGCCAAAGATATTTTTGATGTAGAGTATTGGGATTTGGAGCAGGCAAAGCTGCGCAAAGCAGGTAAGCCGCCTATGTTTCAGGGGGAAATTGCTTTAGTTACCGGTGCGGCCTCCGGAATTGGCAAAGCTTGCGTAGATGCTTTGTTGCGGCGCGGGGCAGCGGTGGTGGGACTGGATGTTAATCCAGCTATAGAACAACTGCACAAGCGCCTTGATTTTTGCGGCATCTCCTGCGACATTACTGACGATAAGGCGATAGAAGCAGCTTTAGAAAAAACCGTGCGTGCTTTTGGGGGTCTCGATATTTTAATTTTGAATGCCGGAATATTTCCCGGAGGCTGCCGCATCGAGGGGCTCGAAAGCGAACAATGGCGACGGGTCATGGCAGTAAATCTAGATGCCAATCTAACTCTAATGCGAGAATGTCACCCTTTACTGAAACTTGCGCCTAACGGGGGTCGGGTGGTAGCGATCGGTTCCAAAAATGTTCCGGCACCGGGTCCTGGTGCAGCAGCTTATTCTGCTTCTAAAGCGGCTTTGAACCAATTGATGCGGGTGGCGGCTCTAGAGTGGGGCGGCGATGGGATTCGGATTAATTCCCTACACCCGAACGCGGTCTTCGATACCGGCATTTGGACTGAGGAAGTTTTGCAGTCTCGCGCCCAACACTACGGCCTGACGGTAGAACAATATAAGAAGAAAAATGTGCTTGGGGTAGAGGTGACGAGCCATGAAGTAGCAGAGCTGGCAGCAGAAATGTGCGGCCCACTATTCGCAAAAACCACGGCAGCCCAGGTGCCCGTGGATGGTGGCAACGAGCGGGTAATTTAGTTTTGAGTTTTGAGTTTTGAGTTTTGAGTTTTGAGTTTTGAGTTTTGAGTTTTGAGTTTTGAGTTTTGAGTTTTGAGTTTTAAGTTTTGAATTTTGAATTACAATTATTTAACTTAAAATTTAACCCTCAAAACTCAAAACTTTTTCCGATACCTGGCAAAATCTAGCATCAACAACTAACAATGACTGAAACTGACCTTCGCCCTAGCGACCCTCGCCAAACAATGATTGGAGCAGCCCGCCTCTTCTACCAGATGGGTTGGATGGTGGGCACCGCTGGCAATCTCTCGACCCGCCTCCCCGACGGTAGCTTTTGGATTACCGTCAGCGGTCGGGCAAAGGGAGAACTGACTCCCAAGGATTTTATTAGAGTTGCCCCGGACGGTACGGTGCTGGAGCGCCATCAGATCAACGATCGCCCTTCTGCGGAAACTAGCATCCACCAAGCCATATACGAGCTATTTCCAGAAGCTCGGGCCTGCTACCACGTCCATTCCATTGAAGCTAGTTTAGTTTCTCGCTTTACCAATAACAACTCTTGGCCGATTCCGGCTATAGAAATGCTCAAGGGCTTTGGAATTTGGGAAGAAAATCCCCAAGTAGAGATGCCGATATTTGAGAATTATTTACAGGTGCCTCGGATTGCCGCAGAAATACGCGATCGCTTTTCTGCAAATCCGCCAAAAATGCCCGCCCTACTCATCCGCGACCACGGCGTTACTATTTGGGCTCCTTCCCCAGAAGCCGCCCGCAATTATATAGAGTTGGTAGAGTATATTTTTCGCTATATCGTAGCAGCACGAAGAGTAAAAGAGTTCGACTTCGCTACAGCTATTTAATAGTAAGAGCCGAGCCAGTAAATGTTAAAGGCTAAAACCGTTGTTTTTAAGGGAAAGAACCCCCCAACCCCCCTTGGGAAGGGGGGCAATACTCTTAGCCCCTCTTCCCAAGGGGGGTTGGGGGGTTCTAGACTTACTTTATAAACGACCTATAACTCTAAACAACAGGTAGCACACATGACAAGTGAATTATGCAAATCTCTCCAAGCTAGCGGCATCCGATTCGTGCGTTTTACTTGGTGCGATAACGCCAATGTTATCCGAGCCAAAGCCGCTCACATTGGCGTTCTAGAGGAAAATTTGGAGCATGGAATAGGAATTACCGCATCCCTTCAGGCATTTCCGGTAATGTTCGATATGGTGATTCCCGAAAGCGGGCTAACGCCTACGGGCGAAGTCTGGTTAATGCCGGATTTGCCTACCCTCGATATCCTTCCCTATGCTCCCAGCCATGCCAGGGTGATGGGGGATATTTTTCAAAACGGCGAGCCTTGGCCTCTATGTCCGCGCTATTTTCTGAAACGAGCGATCGCCGAAGCCAAGAAAGAAGGACTGGAGGTGATGGCCGCGTTTGAAAATGAGTTCTATTTGCTAAAGCCTAGCTCTGAGGGAATCGTCCCTGCCGACGATACGGTTTATGCCTCGACTCTGGGAATGGATTTGAATTGGCCAGTAATAGATGCGATCGCCGATGCTTTGCTAGATCAGAATATTGTCGTGGAGCGATACTATCCCGAATCGGCTCCGGGGCAGCATGAAATTTCTATCCGCTATAGTAGCGCCCTAGAGGCAGCCGATCGCCAAATTATTTTTCGGGAAACCGTGCGGGGGGTGGCCTTGCAAAAAGGGCTAAGGGCTTCTTTTTTACCAAAAATATTGGCCAATGCAGCAGGAAACGGCTGTCACCTACACCTGAGTCTCTGGCAAGAAGGACAGAATATAGTTGCCTTTCCAAAAGTGCCCGGAGAACTTTCCCAAACTGCTCGCGCTTTTATTGGCGGAATTATCCAGCATCTCCCGGCTTTGATGGCTCTGACTACTCCCAGCAGCAATTCTTATCGCCGCATCCGCCCCCATTTTTGGAGCGGAGCTTTTCGTGCTTGGGGATTCGATAACCGGGAAGGTGCGGTGCGGGTGCCAAGCAATCCGACGGCACCGAGTCCGACCCATTTCGAGCTAAAAACTTCTGATGCTTCGGCCAATCCTTATTTGGCCTTAGGAGCAGTTATTGCCGCTGGTTTAGATGGCGTGCGCCGCAATCTAGATCCTGGAGATCCGGTAGCAATTGACCCGGGAAATATACCAGAAGAGGAACGGAAGGCTCAAGGAATCGACCCTTTACCCAATAATTTGGGAGATGCGATCGCCCAGTTGCGCCAAGATAAAGTTCTCCTAGATGCCCTCGGGCCGGAATTAGCACAAGCCTATCTAGCAGTGCGATCGGCCGAGTGGGAAGCAATGAAAGATATGGAGTTAGAAGAAGAAGTCAAATTGCTGTTGGAACGGTATTAAGGAATGAGGAATTGGGCATATTCGCATTGGGCATATTCGCATTGGGCATGTTCGCATTGGGCATGTTCGCATTGGGCATTTAGTTAAGAATTAGGTGTAGGGCTTAGGGGGGCGTAGGGGGTAGGAAGCGTGGGGAGTGTGGGAAGTGCGGGAATAAGGCGCTTCTCTAGTTCTATGGTTGAAGTCAGGGAATTTTCTGCCCGACACCGACCTAGCAAGCGAGCTTATTGATTATTGCGAAAAGCTTAAATTTGACGAAGATGGGAACCGTTGCAAGGGATTAATTCCCAAGGCCGTAACGATACAAGCGCTCGGCCAAAGTCGCCGATATGTTGTATCGTGAATTGATACGAGCGCTCGGCCAGCGCTAATATCCGACTATAACTCGCCCCCATGTTGGGGGCTTTTGTCCAGCCGGCTTATTGTCTGAGGAGAAAGCCAATCCGTGACTACTACCCCCTTAAATCCCCGAAATCTTGCCCGAGAACAACAAGCAGCCCGAGAACAACAACCAGATGTCCTCGGTCGCTTTGGGCGCTTTGGCGGCAAGTATGTTCCAGAAACCTTGATGCCCGCCCTGACTGAGCTGGAAGCTGCCTATCAGCAATATCGGCAAGATTCGGATTTCCAAGAAGAACTCAACTATTTATTGCGGGACTATGTGGGACGGGAGAGTCCCTTGTATTTTGCAGAGCGCCTAACCCAGCACTATGCCCGACCCGATGGTAGCGGTGCGAAGATTTACCTCAAAAGAGAGGACCTAAACCACACGGGAGCCCATAAAATAAACAATGCCCTAGCTCAGGCACTCTTGGCGAAAAGAATGGGCAAAAAGCGGATTATTGCCGAAACCGGAGCTGGCCAGCATGGAGTAGCCACCGCAACGGTATGCGCTCGCTTTGGACTCGATTGCATTATCTATATGGGCGTTAACGATATGGAACGCCAAGCCCTAAATGTATTTCGGATGCGCCTGCTGGGGGCAGAGGTCCGCCCGGTTTCTGCTGGGACGGGAACCCTCAAGGATGCTACTTCCGAGGCTATTCGCGATTGGGTGACGAATGTGGAGACCACTCATTATATTCTCGGTTCGGTGGCTGGGCCTCACCCGTACCCGATGATGGTGCGAGATTTTCATGCCGTAATCGGCCGGGAAACTCGCCGCCAATGTCAGGAAAAATGGGGCGGTTTGCCAGATATTCTCCTCGCTTGCGTCGGGGGCGGTTCTAATGCGATGGGGCTGTTTTACGAATTTGTGAAGGAACCGCAAATCCGGCTGATTGGCGTAGAGGCAGCGGGCGAAGGGGTTGACTCTGACAAGCATGCGGCTACCCTGACTCAGGGAAGAGTGGGGGTTTTGCACGGGGCGATGAGCTATTTGCTCCAAGATGATGACGGTCAGGTGGTCGAACCCCACTCTATTAGTGCGGGTCTGGATTACCCGGGTGTCGGACCAGAACACAGCTATTTGAAGGAAATTGGTCGAGCAGAGTATTTTAGCGTTACGGATAAAGAGGCGGTGGCGGCTTTCGAGCGGCTGTCTAAGTTGGAGGGAATTATTCCAGCTTTGGAGACGGCTCATGCGATCGCCTATCTAGAAACCCTCTGCCCTCAGCTCCCTGGCAGCCCCATAATTGTACTCAATTGCTCCGGTCGCGGCGATAAAGACGTGCAAACTGCAGCCAAGTGGGTAGGCAGCGCGTAGTGAGTTTTTCTCAAGTAGGAACTGATTATGGAACCCGTTTCTTTTCAGGTGTGCGATCGCGATCTTTCCGAAGAGCAGTTGGCTGCCTATTTGGCGGCGGATGCTCTTGCTGTGGATACGGAAACTATGGGACTTTTGCCCCAGCGCGATCGCTTATGTCTGGTGCAGCTTTGCGACCCAAAAGGTCGCGTTTCCGTAATTCGCATCGCTAGAGGGCAAAAAGAAGCTCCCAACTTAAAGCAATTGCTAGAAGCACCGAGCGCGGTCAAAGTCTTTCACTTTGCCCGTTTCGATTTAGCCACCTTGCGCTATCACCTAGACATAAATGTAGCTCCCGTCTTTTGCACTAAAATTGCTAGCAAGCTAGCCAGAACCTATACCCAAAAACACGGGCTCAAAGAAGCGGTCAAAGAACTGGCTGGGGTAGAACTCGATAAAACCGAGCAAAGTTCTGATTGGGGCAATGCAGAGAATCTATCCGATGCCCAGCTCGCCTATGCAGCTAATGATGTTTTGTATTTGCTCTCCGTGCGAGAAAGACTAGAACAGATGTTGAAACGGGAAGAGCGCTGGGAATTAGCTCAGCAATGCTTTAACTGTTTGTCCGTCTTTGTTACCTTAGATTTGCTCCAATATCGGGATATTTTCGAGCATAAATAGATGGGAGTAATTTAGAACTTACGCGGACTTACGCACAAATAAAATACCAGCGGAAAAACCCGGTTTTTTTGACAATACCTTTGCCTATTTGCCCCAGGGGACGATCCCCCCAACCCCCCTTAAAAAGGGGGGCTAAGCTCTAAATCTCTCTTAAGCCCCCCAATTTATCGGGGGGTTGGGGGGATCTGACGTTGATAAACGACCTCGCATTTGTTGTGTTTCGTTCCCGGGAGAAACCTAAAAATAAGGTGTTTTGCGTTTTGGCGAAGGTATTGTTTGAAAAACCGGGTTTCTGGCGGAGGTTTCGATATCGATAGTAACATGTGGAGACTGTGGGGACTGTGGGGGAGTAATGGAACGGCTCGACTTGAACCATTTACTGCATTTTAAAGGGCCCTCTGGTTCCCCCCACACCTCCCACCCTACCCACACTCCTCCTGTCCCCTTGTCCCCTTGTCCCCTTGTCCCCCTACTCCCTCTTCTCGGGTTCAATCTATTTCCTCCGGGTTAACTCCCAATTCCAGCAAGCGCTGGGCTAATTTTTCGGCCCGTTGTCGCTCTGCCTCGGCGCGTTGTCGCTCTGTTTCGGCCTCCTCTTGCAATTGCTTGAGTTGAGCTTGTTCTTCTTTAATTAACTGCTCGACTATCGGCGGTGAAAGTATCTCGTCAACCGACAACGCTAGGCTGGGAAACTGGCTGGAGACAATTTCCTCTCCTTCGCCAAAGTCAACAAAGCTATATCCCTCTTCCCCGCTAGGATTGGTAAAGACCCGCACCCGTTTTTTTTTCGGATCTACAATCCAATACTCGGGAATCTCGGCTATTTCATACTCGTTTCTTTTGACTACATAGTCGGAGCGGCGATTGCTACTAACTATTTCTACAACTAGGTTTGGTTTTTCGGCAAAATCCAGCACCCCTGCTCCGGCGCGAGGAATGACTTCTTCCCAAACCTTTTGGCTGCAAACTACCAGGTCGGGAATTCTAGAAGAAGCTTCCTCGGTTCTGACTCCCGTCGCTAAAGAGTTGGCAACTAAGTCCAGATTTTCGGCGGCAAAATAGCCCTGCAATTTATAAACTAAAAATTTGCCGATATTCGTATGCAAGTGACTTTGGGTTGGCATGGGTATTAGTTTGCCCCTTACTAATTCATAGAGAACATCCGGCTCTCCCTCGTAAAAGAGGTACTGTTGGAAGGTTAACTTTTCAGTCGATGTATCTTTAGTCACCTCTTGGGGGGCAACTTCTTGGGGGGCAACTTCCTGGACGGCAACTTCCTGAACCGCAATCTCTTGAACGGCAACCTTCTCGACGGTAACCCCCTCGACGGGCACAACAGTCTGAGTCATAAATATAAACCTCCGATCGCCTGTTTTTCGATTTTAACTTTTCTGGCAGGAGTTCCTTTTGCCGGCTCGGGCCGCTCGGGTCTATGCAAAAAGAGTAAGCCTACAAATAATGAAGCCCGCCTGTGCGGGCTCGGGGATCTTGGAGTTAGCGCAATCTATTCGATCTAATTGGTAATTACTTTTTGAAGAGCAATTATAAATTCGCAAATTATAGGGCACCTAAGCTCGGAGCCCTAGCGAACGGTAATAATAGCCCGAGTCATTTTGCCCAGCTCCATAGAGCTACAAAGAGCGAAATGAATCTTTGTGGCAGAGCCATTAATCGAAATAGAATAAAGTTACCAGCCGGTTTTGCTCTTCCGCTTCCCTACAGGTTTGCATAAGGGTATGACTATCGTGAAAAGCAAAGCATATAAGTTGCTGACAGCGGGATATAATCTCTCGATTGCACAGAGTGCTAGCTTCTGCTAAAGACAAATGGTCGTTGGCAGTATTTTCCACCAAGTGCATAACCTGTTCGAGCTGGTCGCGGGACTCGCGGGGTTGGCGATCGAGACTTTGGGGCAAAATCACTGTTAGCATATTGGCATCTGCCCGCATCGCTCCTTTAATAACTGCTGAATTAGTACCGGTAGCGCCAGAGGTGATGATCTGATTGCCCGATAGCACCAGGGCATAAGCCATCATCTCGATCAGCTTCTGGTGAGTAATAGGAACGTGGCGCGACCCCAATATCGCAATCCGCTTAGAGCTAGTTTGTGCGATCGCCGCGAGTTCTTGTGCCAGCGTATCTGTTTTGATTTCTAGGGATTGAGTCAAAGACGCTATCCATCTGACTAGAACAACCAGGCTATTTTAGCAAACTTTGGGCAGAAGGCTATTCCCTATAAGCTGTCTGTGTTTGGTGCGGTTGCTTACCCTGCCCCCTGCTGCCCAGAGTCCCTCAGCTTTCTGTCCCCCAACTGCCTGTTTGGGTCTAATAGGCGATATCATGGCCGAAAATTTTTACAGATAAGCATAAAGTAGGGACTACTCTTATACTTAGGGGACTTCTGGGTAATAAAAGTACCCAAGGCGCGATCGCTCTCGCAATGCCCCCTTCCCCTCCTGCGGGCGGTGTGGGTGGGTTGAGGGGGTTGGGGGTGGGTACTCCGATAGAGAAAAACCCACCCCCAGCCCCTCCCAGGAGGGGAAAAGGTACTTTCTTTCCCAGAATTATCCTTATCTGTATTGATGGCGTTGATGTACTTGCGCCTTTGAGAACCCCAAGCTAGAAGCCAAACGCCAAGCGCTATTAGCTGGATTTAGGGCGTTACGCCAGCACTGGTTCTAAACCGATCGCAGCTAGCAAGCGGTCGAGGGCAAAATGCTCCTCCATCAGTTGTCCCATATAGTTGACTTTGATCGGTTCGTGGAGGCGAACTTGGCCCAAGGCGCGCTCGATGATTTCTACAGTGGATAGGGTATCGAGATCTACCAACAAAACTGGCACTTCCGCTTCCTCGGCCCGTTCGAGAATCTGGGGAGACGGAGGCAGGTGTCCGGTAAGGATCAAGCATTGGGTAGAAGTCTCTAAGGCCGCTAGTTGAATTTCCGTGCGATCGCCGCCGGTAACCACTGCCATGTTTTCCCCAGCAGATAAATACTTCAAGGCCGAATTAACATTCATTGCCCCGATTTTGAGGCTCTCGACCATTAATTCCAATTTATCCGCTCCGCAGAGAACTTCAGCATTTAAGCGTTTGGCCAGTTCCGCTACGCTCACGCTGCGAAGCAGGGCACTCCTAGGCAGCATGGCCAATACCGGAATTCCCCGCGCCTCTAGAAAAGGTCGTATTGTTTCTTGTGCTACGGTCATCTCTTCTGGATCGATATCGTTGAGCAAAACTCCCATCAGGCGATCGCCCAACCGTTCCTTAGCCGACAACAATACATCCACCCCCAGCAGGGATTGGAAACGAGACACTAACAAAACTGAAGCGTCAGTCAGTTTAGCCATTTCCGGCAAAGACAAGCCAAGGAGAGACCCCTCCTCCATATCTCCTGGTCCTTCCACAAGAAGGACATCGCCACCAACCCCTTCCAGAGATTCCAGAAAAGAGCGAGGGTAATCTATGGCATCTTCGCCTCGCATCCGTTTTTCCAGAGCTTCCGGTTCTAAAAATGCCAAGGTTGCTCCCAAACGATCCGGCTGCAAATTCAAGGTTTCCGACAAAAATTCAACGTCCTCATCAACTTCAGTGTTTGACGAGTCGCTAAAAAAGGTTCCCAGAGGTTTCCCATAAGCAATATCCAGTCCTTTCTTCTGGAGTTGCCGAGCCATTATCAAGATTGTGGCTGACTTGCCGCTATAAGGCTCTGTTGAACCAACCAGTATATATTTAGACCTTACAGGTCGCTTTTGCTCCGCTGATTTTAGCACGCATTTCCCCCATTTTTGCGCTTGTCTTGTCAATAAAGGATTGCCAGGGACGAGATATATATCGAGTCGCCGAGGGTTTGGGAAGCAAGATAAGCTCCCTCCTACCAACTTGATATTTCCTATTTCCCCGTTCTCATTTTAATCATCTAGCCGCAAAAGTTTGCGGTAAAATCCCTTCGGGAAATCCACTAGATTATGACGCTTGTGATAAGCAAGCATTTCGATTAAAAAATGGATAAAATCCACATTCGTCATGGTAATTTCATAAGTTAGGTCTGCGTTGCCATTGAACTGCACTCGGCAACGGGTTTGATCTGCTGGCAGGGATGAAACATGCCAACTGGCTACAAAGGGAACGTTGTCGCCACCTTCAATTTTACGCTCGCCTTCCAAATTTCCTTGGCGATAGAGGCTAATCGCTCTAGGCAACAAAGCTTGTCTATTGCCTGCGTAGTAAGGCTTGTAAAGACCTACTTCCTTGGGGGAAGCCGGCTGAAGTTTATCTAGGCTGGTAGGCATAATCGAACTGGGTATGAATAACCGTATTCGCTACAAAATGGCCGAAGGACAAGATCTGGCTCGAAGGGGGGGCAATCAGAATGGGCTATTGGGGAGAAAACAAAAATCGCGATCGCAGGTATTATATCTTGACACGACTTAAGCGCGACAAATAGCGGCTCGGGATTCTGGGGTTTAATCCAATATGTTTGCCTGTCCCCCAGACAAACAAAACGGCAATGGGCAAGTATTTGTGGTAACTCAAGCACCGCAATGCCAAATTAAACTCTAGATATAGTGTCATTAGGTTTAATAATTAACTAGATATTGAGAGGCGATCGCAAACATAGGACTTGCGCAACTTGTCGGCTCGAACTCTATATAGGTTCTGGTGCGCGGTGCGGCACGCTACAAATAGTGTCTATGCGTAAGTCCTGAAACAGCTAAGATATAGTATTTATACTCAAAATGGCTATGACTCAGTTTTTTCAATTTGAAGCGGACTTTATAGAATCCCTGCGCTGTATCCCCATGCTGGTACGCTTCAAGCTCGACACTTGCGGGGTGAAACTGGCATTATCCCATTGGAACAAATTTCCCCAACAGGTGCGCCAGATCTTAGTAGATCGCTCTTGCGCGACCCCGACGGAAATCCGCGCTTACCGAGAAGAGCTGCAGCAACTGGTTCTCCAATACAGCAATACTCCAGCAAAGGAGCTACCTGTAGAAGAAAATCCCCCCTGGATGGATGCCTCTGCCGTGCCGGTGGAAGTTAGCGAAAAGGCCCGAGAGTTTGAGGCTGCGATCGGACCCGACCAATGGGCGAACCTCACCCCCCTCCAGCGATTTGCCCTGATCAAGCTCAGTCGCTCCAGTCACGAAAACAGCAATTTTTTACCCGCTTGTCAAGAATTTAATCTAATTGGCAATTAGACGAGGGAGAAGCGCACAAACTAGCACAAACTCTATTTGTAGGGGTAGCACTGTGCTTCAAACGCTAAGTATAGACTTATATCTGGATCGCTCCGTGCAAGTTGTATTTTTTTTGCACTATATCCGCTCCATGCTGCCTGCGGTGTTACTATAGACAGGTTCGTGCTTCAAAGGAGTCATTATGTCTGTACTCAAGTTGATTGCCACCAAAATTAAGACTTGGTTTCCCGCTCCAGTCGTCCATGCTCATTGTGACGGGCCTTGTGGAGTTTACGATCCAGCATCAGCTCGGATTGCTGCTGAAGCCGTATTGTCGATGACCAAGAAAATCCTAGCTTTGGAACTTCCAGCAGCCGACGATGCAAAGGCGAAGGCAGCTTATGGAAATACAATCAGCCGCTATATTAAAATCAAGGAAGAACAGGCACACCTCACCAAGCAAGAACTCCTGACTTTGTGGACAGATTATTTTAAGCCCGTACATTTAGAACAGTATCCAGATTTGCATACTAAATTCTGGAAGGTTGCTAAGCTTTGCTCGGCTTGCAAAGTTGAGGTTAGCCTAGAACATGCAACTGAGTTGATGGATGCTATTAAAGAGATCCAGGAAATCTTCTGGGCTACCAAAGGTAGGACTGATGTGCCTTGGTACAAAGCCAGCTAATTATAACTCCGATCTCGATTTAGCATTAACCCCAATCCCCGATAGCACCTTCTGGGATATTGTCCTTTGGTTATTCAGGCAGCGACAGCGTTTTCAGGTTGTTGGGGTCTCTATGTTACCTTCCCTGAAACCCGGAGATGAAATACTAGCGGATCTGTCGTCATATCGGCATTCCGCTCCTGCTATTGGTGATGTGGTTGTTGTTAAGTTACCCAAGCAGCCAAATATGAATTTGGTAAAGCGAGTGCTTTCAGTTCACCACAGTGGCGCTTGCTTCGTACAGGGCGATAACCGTTCCCAAAGTACCGATAGTTGGGACTTTGGTTGGGTGGAACCACATCTTATTGTGGGTCGCGTCACCAGTCGATTCCCGTAACGTCACGCCATATAGCAATTTCTTTATAATTCGCGATATCTAAGAAACCCGGCAATACGCACGCCGGGTTTCTTGCTCCGGTTCTTATCGTATCCTACGAGAGGATTGCTCTATCTATGGCTATCTCTGCTATTTGGGTAATTCCTGCGATCGCCTTTCGCTCCTGGCCACCCAAAACTCAAAACTCAAAATTCAACATTCAAAACTCAAAACTTAAAACTCAAAACTTAAAACTCAAAACTTAAAACTCAAAACTCAAAACTCAAAACTCAAAGTTCAACATTCAACATTCAAAACTCAAAACTCAAAACTCAAAACTCAAAACTCAAAACTCCCTAAACCATATCATCCAGACCGATCGCAATTTGGGTTAAATCTTCCATACCGCTTTTGGTTTGGCGAATACCGCCTGCGGTTTCCTGAGCTGCGCGATTCAGGTCGCTCATGGCATCGATCGCTTGTTGAATTGCAGTGGCTTGTTGGTTGGCACTCAGAGAAATTTGCTCGCTGCTGGCAAATAGTTCTTCAATGGCACCGGCAACTTCTTGAAATGCTGCTATCATCCCTTGAGTGGTTTCCACTCCAGAGCTTACAGTTTTAGTGCTTTCATCGGTTACTAATACTGTGGAATTAATTGCGCCTTGGATATCGGCGACCAAATCTTTAATTTTTTCGGCTGATTTTTTGCTGCGATCGGCAAGCTGGCGAATCTCGCTGGCTACTACGGCGAAACCTTTGCCATGTTCCTTGGCTCTATTCGCTTCAACGGCAGCATTGAGGGCTAGCATATTGGTTTGGTTTGCTAAATTGCCGACCAAACCGGAGATGCGACTAATTTGACTTGTTTGCTCGCTTAAATGCATAATTGGTTTTTGCATCTCTATCACCTTGGCTTGCAGTTTGGCCATATCGAATAAAGTTTGCTCTACCGCGTTCGTTCCATCTTGGGATAAGTTCCTAACCTGAGATGCCCCTTCCGCAACGGTTGTTGCATATTCTACCGATTGCTGGGAAAAGCCCCTCAGCTCCTCCATTGTAGTAGTGGTTTCGCGAACGGTAAGAGCCTGTTTGCTGGCTAGAGCCTCTTGCTGGGCAATTACAGCAGCAATCTCTGTGGAAGAAATGGCGATCGCGCTGACAGTTTTTTTCAGTTTTAACTGGATTGAGCGAATCAGCCAGCCAATCCCGAGCAGCACCATCGTATTGAAGCCAAAAAGTATCAGCGAAATAGCCTGTAGAGTTTTGACCTCTTTTTTAGAAAAATCTTCAGCGGCGAAGACTGCCTCATTGGTAAGCTCGAAATATTTTTCGCTTTCCCGGATTAGCCTTTCTGTGTCGTTTTCCTTTACTCTATTCGCCTTAATGGTTTGCTTTAGCTTTTGCCATGCTGCCTCAACATCCTGCATTTTGGCCAAAAATTCTGGATCTGTTGCAGGAGGCAAGCCTAAATCTTCATTTCCGTTAATTAGGCTATTGACAAGCAAATCTAACTTCTCGATAAGATCCGAGCCTTGTTCTCCCCCAAGTTCCAGCTTTACCAGTCTCTGAGTTGCACCCCTGACTATACCGGCATGATTGACTACTCTGGCATCATCGGTCAGTCTGTCGAGGAGAGAATAGACTGAAATCACATTAATCGCAGAGGAGGCAAATATCGCTACGGCGGCAACTACTAACTGAGCAGTGGTCTTCATAATTTTTGCTTTCTACTTAACTATGGGCCAGAAACCGGTTTTTCCAAAAAACCTGGTTTCTTTAGTCTTGCAAAAAACCGGGTTTCTTTGCTTTCTATCTAACTATGGGCCAGAAACCCGGTTTTTCCAACAATACCAACGCCTATCTGAAAAACTACCTGGTAGGGGGATGTAGGGGATGTAAAAGCGAGAGCATCCCGAGCGACAATATTTACTCTTATGATAAACTTATTATCTTGGTATGCGCGGACCCCAGACGCCTATGCATCCCCGAGACAACCCAGGGCGAAGCATTCCAACACAATAAGTTTTTGCGAAAAGAGCAAAAGTTATCTAAGGAATGCTGTCGCCCCTACACCCCATATGCAACCCAGGGCGAAGCATTCCAACACAATAAGTTTTTGCGAAGAGAGCAAAAGTTATCAGGACTTACGCAACGACAAAGAGCGATTCTCCTTGCGGAGACGCTTCGCGAACGGGGCAACCACGGGGGGATTGCCCCTACAAATACGCTTATATGGACAGTTTGCGTAAGTCCTGAGTTATCTAAGGAATGCTGTCGCCCCTACACCTTATTAACACCCGGGAAAATGGCGAGGGTATTGTCCAAAAAACCGGGTTTCTTTAGTCTTCTCGGGGAAACTTTAGCGAAAGCTCCAAATTTTAATAGAACCGCCGCGATCGCTACTTACTAAAGTTTTGCCATTCGGGCTAAAGCACAGAGATGTCACGGAGTCGCGATGTAGGTCAAAATAGTTCAAGGTGCAAATTTCTTGACCAGTTTTAATGTCCCACAGCTTAATCCTTTTGTCCGCACTGCCGCTAGCGATAATTTTGCCATCGGGGCTAAAAGCGATCGCAGTAACTTCGCGAGAATGCCCCCGAAGGCTATTTATTTCTTGACCAGTCTTAATGTTCCACAGCTTGATACCTTGAAAACTGCTGCTAGCTAAAATATTTCCATCGGGACTTATGGTCAGGGATAAAACAGAGGCAGCATTGTTGGTGACTAAGGCTGCATTTTTAGGGAGCGATCGCAGCAGTTTGCCGTTGTCGCTCTGTCGAATGCGCAGCAGCTTTTCTAAACCTCCCGTCGCAAAAGTTTCGCCATCGGGACTCATGGCGATCGCCCAAATTTTGGCCGGATTAGTTGCTATGGTATAAATTTCTTTTTTTATATTCAAATCCCAAGCCTTAATCGTGCTATCTGCACTGCTGCTGACGATCGTTTTGCTGTCGGGAGTAAAAGCGATCGCAGAGACAACGCCTGAATGTCCCGAAAACCAACCGCCCAAAGTCTCTATTAGCTTTCCGGTTTGCAAATGCCAAATTTTAATAGTCGAATCTCCGCTCCCGCTAGCTACTAGCTTGCCGTCAGGACTAATCGCAACACAACAAACGCGATCGCCATGACTGGTTAAAGTATGAATTATTTTTTTGCTTTGCAGATTCCATAGTTTGACTGTCTTATCAAAGCTGCCGCTGGCCAGAATTCGTCCCCCCAAACCAATGGCCAAAGCACTGACGCTATCTGTATGTTCTTTCAGGGTGCGATCGCATTGCCAAGATGGCTTGGTTGATGTTTTGTTCGGCGCTGCTTTCGATGCTTTACTTGGTTCTCTATTTAAATCTTTAGTAGAACCGGAGCTTTTCTCTGGCCTTGATTCCCTCCGCGATTCTGGTGTTGAGTCTGGCCTTGATTCTGGTTTGGATTGTTGTTTGGATTCTGGTTTAGATTGTCGTTTAGATTCTGGTTTGGATTGTCGTTTGGATTCTGGTTTGGATTGTCGTTTGGATTCTGGTTTGGATTGTCGTTTGGATTCTGGCGTTTTCTTAGCTGGCTCTGGAGGAGATTTTTTTAGTTCTATTTCTATGGCCTTAGCAAAATCGGACTTGGCTCGATGATTATAGCCGAGTCTCTCGCAAACAGAACCTCTATATTTGTAAGCTTCTACATAATCGGGGTCGAGGCGAATTGCTTTGGTAAAATCGTCGATCGCTTCTTTATAATTACCTTGCTTGGCATTTTCGCATCCTCGATAGTAGAGGTCTTCGGCGTTTCTTTTCTTAACGCTATAAGCTGGAACCCCATCGCGAAAGACCCCAGCTCCATCTTTATTTTGTTTGAGATATGTGTAAGCTTCGCTAATTTCCTTAAATTTCGTCTCGGCTTTTTGTTTCTGTTCGGGGTCGTTGGGAAAAAGATCTGGGTGCCAAATCTTGGCGAGCTTGCGATAAGCTTGCTTGATTTCTGCATCTGAAGCACCGGGTTCGAGTTCCAGGATTTCGTAGTAAGAACGGATCTGACTCATGGACGCAGTTCAAATTTTATCGGTATTTACGCAAATAATAAGATCTAATACCATTTATATGAAGCTGCAAAAAATAACGACCTTTATCCACCGTTCGGGCGCTCGCTTGGTCGTTGCCCGAACGGCGAATTTACTGCAGCTTTATAAAGAATTGGTCTAACTCTTCTATATATATAGTATCACATAGCATTACGCATTAAGGTTAGAGCAATCTCGTTGTTTGCTCTCTGGGGCGCATTCATGTCGCGACAGTGAAACGCCACCGGACTGGGCATAGCCCAGCAGCAGCCTACGGATTGGTACATTATTAACTTGCAAGTCCCTTACCGCTGACTGCTGACTGCTGACTGCTTACCGCTATAGTTGTCCAAGTCGTGCATCCCAAGAGGAGATCGTGAAAGTATTAGTTGTTGGCAATGGGGGCCGAGAACATGCCCTAGCCTGGAAACTGCTGAAATCCGAGCAAGTAGAGCAGGTTATCTGCGCGCCGGGAAATGGAGGAACTGCGGCAATGGAGGGTTGCCGGAATTTGCCATTGGCGGTGGATAATTTCCAGGGCATCAAAGAATTTGCTTTAGAAAACGATATCGATTTGGTGGTTGTTGGCCCGGAGCTGCCCCTAGCCTTGGGAATTGCCGACTATTTAGAAGATGCAAACCTAACGGTCTTTGGTCCCAAGAAGGCTGGGGCTCGACTGGAATCCAGCAAGTCTTGGGCGAAAGGGCTGATGGAAGAGGCGGGAATTCCTACGGCCAAGTCGGCAACGTTTGCTCGGGAAGAGGCGGAGGCAGCGAAAGCTTATGCGGCGGAACGGGGCGCGCCAATTGTAGTTAAGGCCGATGGACTGGCAGCGGGGAAGGGAGTTACGATCGCCAATACTGTAGAAGAAGCGATCGCCGCCATCGAAGCAGCAACAACGGGCCAATTTGGTGCGGCAGGCGATCGCTTGGTTATCGAAGAATATTTGACAGGCCAGGAAGTCTCGGTGCTAGCCCTTACAGACGGTCGGGCGATAGTACCCCTATTGCCAGCCCAAGACCACAAAGCGATCGGCGAGGGAGATACGGGATCTAATACTGGAGGGATGGGAGCATATTCCCCAGCGCCCCTAGTGACCCCCTTACTGATGGAACGTATTAATAAGGAAGTTCTAGAACCGGCGATCGCAACCCTAAGCAAACGAGCCATAGATTATCGAGGAGTAATCTACGCCGGTTTAATGATTTCTCCCAACGACGATATATGGGTTTTAGAATTTAACTGCCGCTTTGGCGATCCGGAAACTCAAGTTATCTTACCCCTACTGGAAACTCCTTTAGAAGAGTTGATGCTCGCCTGCGCCCGAGGCAATCTCTCGGCTGTGTTGCCCATTCGCTGGCGAAAAGATCGGGTAGCCGCCTGCGTGGTCATGGCTTCTGGCGGCTATCCGGGAAGCTATCAGAAAGGGAAGGCGATCGGGGGTCTCGACCGAGCCGCAGAGCAAGGAGCCCTTATTTTTCACGCGGGCACCGAAGTCAAAGAAGATAGGATCTTAACTTCTGGAGGTCGGGTTCTAGGGGTTACCGGAATTGGCAGCAACTTTAACGAAGCCTTTGCTGGAGCCTATAGAGGTATCGAATGCATTGATTTTGAAGGGGCCTACTATCGGCGGGATATTGGATATAGGGTATTGGCAATGGGGAATGGGGAATAGGGCATTGGGCATAGGAAGAGGCTGTCTTGGCAGGGGGCGGGGGGCAGAGGAGAAGAGGCAGAGGGGCAGGGGGAGGGGGCGCTTTCAAGGGTATGTTTTTTAGGTTTTAACGGGCCACGACCAACCCTCGAAATAAGGCGTAGGGTAGGGTGTTGACTCTGAGGATTTTCACCCACCTTAGTTAACTACGGGGATCGCGGGAAGCGCGAAAGTGCCAAAACCTCCTCCCAGTAAGGATTTCATCCTTTTTAAAGAAGGGAAAAAAATTGTATGAAAACCCCCTTTTTGTTTTCCCCGCAGAGTCAACACCCTAGGCGTAGGGGCGACAGCATTCCCGAGATATCCTTTGCTTTCGACTAAATTTATAAAATGGAATGCTTCGCCCCAGAAATTTATGCTGCTCGCCGGCAACTCCAAATGTGGGACGTGTGGGAGTTTTATAATCTTCTTTTTTGACGCGATCGGTGGGATGCATGGGTTACTAGGGCGAAGCATTCCAATACAATAACTTTAATTAAGAGGAAAATCTGTCTTGGGAATGCTGTCGCCCCTACGCCCTCAACCGATAATCCCTCTCAAAAATCCCAAATCTAAAAAACATACCCTTGAAAGGGCAGGGGGCGGGGGGCAGGGGAAATTTGCTACCCTTGCTCCCCTGCTCCCTGCTCCCCTCCCCCGGTCCCTCGGTATCTCGTTTTCTTGGTCCCCATGTCTCCCCTGCTCCCTGCTCCCCTGCTCCCTGCTCCCCTGCTCCCTGCTCCCCTAAAATTCAAAATTCATTAAACTTAAAAATGCCTATAGTGCAATCTCCGAGGGGAGCTTGTCAGGTTTGGTATGGGGCCTTATGTGGCGATCGCCAAACCTTGCAGGGTCATTGCTTTTCACAAGGGTAGGATGAAGCTTTGCTAGCAGTATTGAAACGGATAGGAGAAATAATTGCCCGGTGGTGGTCTGAGTTTACTCTCCAGACCAAACTACTAGCGGCGGCCACCCTAGTGGTTTCCCTGATGATGAGCGGCCTTACCTTCTGGGCGGTTAACACGATACAGGAAGATGCCCGTATCAACGATACTCGTTTTGGACGGGACTTGGCTTTGCTCCTAGCCGCCAATGTAGCGCCATCGATCGCCGAAGATAATCGCTCCGAGGTGGCCCGCTTTTCCCACAGATTCTACAGCAGCACCACTAGCGTGCGCTATATGCTCTACGCAGACGCGGAAGGCGAAATATTTTTGGGCATTCCCTTTTCGGAATCGGAGGTACAAAACTCTCTAAAGATTAAACGTCGAATTCAGCTACCGGAAGATTTTGCCACCAACATGGCAATGGAGCCGATGGTGCGGCAACATAAAACCCCAGATGGGGAAGTGACCGACGTATTCGTGCCCTTGATTCGCGAAGAAAATTATTTGGGGGTACTCGCTATTGGCATCAACCCCAATCCTACGGTTGCTACTTCCTCTTATCTGACGCGGGATGTGACCATAGCAGTTTTTATTGCCATCTGGGCGATGGTGATTTTAGGGGTAGTGTTTAATGCCCTCACTATTACTCGGCCGATTAAGGAATTATTGGTCGGGGTCAAAAACATAGCCAGCGGTAATTTTAAGCAGCGGATCGATTTGCCTTTTGGAGGAGAATTGGGAGAATTGATCTATAGCTTTAATGAAATGGCAGAGAGGCTGGAGAGCTATGAGGAACAGAATATCCAGGAACTGACGGCGGAAAAAGCTAAGCTAGAAACTCTAGTTTCCAAGATTGCCGATGGAGCAGTGCTGATAGATACGGAATTGAAGGCAATGTTGGTGAACTCGACGGCGAGGCGGATTTTTAACTGGGATGGTAAAAATGTGGTGGGAGAAAACGTCCTGCATAACCTGCCATCTTCAGTGACAGTAGAACTAACTCGGCCGCTGTACGAGATTGCCTTGGGCGATCGCGACGTAGGTGAATTTAGAATTAATCTCCCCGAACCCGTCAATCGCACTGTTCGCATTCTCCTAACCAACGTTCTCTTGCACAAAGCCCCTGGAGAAGAGTCCCTCTGCATCAGTTGTACCTACAATGTCGATAATAGCTGCACTTCTCCGCAACGTCCCGCCGCCCGGGAATGCACCCTTTATCAAGACCACTATAAATGCAATATCGGAGCGCACAACCGAGAGAATATTAAAGGAATTGCGATGACGGTGCAAGATATTACCCGGGAGGTGGAACTCAACGAAGCCAAAAGCCAATTTATAAGCAATGTCTCCCACGAATTAAGAACGCCTCTTTTTAATATAAAATCATTTATAGAAACCCTACATGATTATGGTTCAGAACTAAGCGAAGAAGAACGGCGCGAGTTTCTAGAAACCGCTAACGGGGAAACGGATAGACTCGCTCGTTTGGTGAACGATGTTTTAGATTTATCCCGCCTAGAATCTAACCACGTCTATTCATTTGATGCGGTGGATCTGGCTCAGACCGTGGAACAAACTCTGCGCACCTATAGATTAAGCGTAAAAGATAAAGGTATTAAACTTTTCCAAGAAGTTGAAAACGAATTGCCCCCAGTAGCCGGGAACTACGACCTACTCCTACAAGTATTTGCCAATTTAGTGGGCAATTCTCTCAAGTTCACCGAATCTGGAGGACAAATAGCCATTCGCGCCTACTTGCTAGAAGACTCTTGGTTGTCACATCTGGAGCCACCGGAAGCCTACCCAGAAGCTCGCGATCGCCAACAAATGGTTCGCGTTGAAATTTCCGATACCGGAATCGGCATCGAGCAAGAAGACCAAGAGGCAATTTTCGATCGCTTCTTCCGGGTCGAAAATCGCGTTCATACCCTGGAAGGCACCGGTCTGGGTCTATCGATTGTCAAAAATATCCTCGACAAACACCATACTAAAGTCAATCTTATTAGTGAAGTAGGAGTTGGCACTACCTTCTGGTTTGATTTAGCCGTCTTTCAAGAACAAAAACCAAAACCAGAATCTACCCAAGCCACCTCGGCGAGCCTACCGAGCAGTTAATGCCCGCGCCGGTCGGTCGGTCGCGGGGGGTCGGGGGGAGTTGGGGGGCGATCGGGGCGATCGGGGCGATCGCTCACAAGGGTAGGCTTTTTACATTTGATGTTTGAGAGTGTAGGGGAGTGTAGGGGCGACAGCATTCCCTCGACAGCCTTTGCTCTCTTCGCAAAAATTATTGTATTGGAATGCTTCGCCCCAGAAACTTGAAGGAGCATTCCGACAGGCGTAGTAAAGGAGATTGCAAAAACCTACCCCGAGGTAAGGGGGGCGATCGGCGGCAATATCCGTAGGGGGCGTAGGCTCCGCCTACGCCCCTACACCCAAGAATTGGGGAAACCCGAATCTTAGCCTCCCAATCCATCGCCAATCCATCAGGGGGTTGGAGTATTTTCCGTAAGAGACGCAAAGCGCCTACGGAAATCGATTTTTGAAGTTTGTTGTTATATAGTACGTTTATTAAATTAAAAGGAGAATCTTATGGATTTAGTTCGCATTATCGCTGCTATCTTTCTGCCTCCCCTGGGCGTCTTTTTACAAGTTGGTCTTGGTAAAGATTTTTGGATTAATCTCCTCTTGACCTTTTTGGCTACATTCCCGGCATCATTCATGCGGTCTGGATTATAGCCAAAAAATAAGATATAATCCGATTAGTTAGTCACGAATTCCGTAGGGCAGCCGAGTGGCGCTGCCCTAGATCTAGGGTGTGGGGTAGGGTGTTGACTCTGTGGGGGAAAGGCAAAGGTAACGATACAATGAATTACCAATCAAACACAGAAAAAATGTTTATATCAGATCCGTTTAATAGCCCTAAAAAAAGTCAAGTCCTGCGTAGGACGGGCGTCCCGCCTGTCCCAAAGAGCGTTGCGTAGGACGGGCGTCCCGCCTGTCCCAAAGAGCGGGGGGCGGACAGGCGGGACGCCCGTCCTACGGAATCTTCGAGATCCAATGGGTATTTAACCGGATTTGATATTACTCTTAGAAAGGGGTGGTGAATTGCTATGCTAGATTTACATCCTGAATTTTTAAGCAAAAACGGCCAAAAGGAATTCGCGATTTTACCTTATGAAGAATTTCTGGCCTTGCAGGAGTTACTCGCCGACCTAGAAGACCTCATGGATCTTAGAGCTGCTAAGCAGGAGGAAGGCAATAGTCCTTCTACTTCCCTCGAAGAAGTCAAGAGGAGATTGGGATTAGCTTAGAGAAGTTACATAAGGTTAGGACTGTAGGGGCGAATGGCATATATGGCATATGCCCTCCGAAAAGCAGGCTCCGCCTACGCCTAGGGTGTTGACTCTGAAACTTTTCACGCCAATTGGTGACATCCGGGGATCGTTGCCGCTTGAAACCTGAAAGCACCTAAATGTAAGACTTTCCGGCTCCCGAAAGCGATCGCGAAAATAGGATGAAGTTTCCCTACACCCTACACCCTACACCCAACACCCTAGCCTACGCCCCTACGAACCTTTTGTCCTAAATTGTCTGCGCGGCCTAAAATATAAGAAACAGATTCTGGATTTTTTTGCGATATGGACAGAATTTCGGTAGATCCTCAAATCCACTTTGGCAAACCTTGCATTGCCGGTACGCGCATAACCGTCCAGAGCGTTCTGGAATTGCTTAATGAAGGATTTTCTTTTGAGGCGATTATTCGGGATTACTACCCTGACTTGCAGGTGGAGGATATTCGCGCTTGTCTGAAATATGCGATCGCATTGGTGGCGGCTGAAGAAATTCACTTGGTATCAGCTTAATTATGAAGTTTCTCCTAAACATACAAGCGATAAAGCGTCGCTCTGCCGATGAATTTCTTTGGCAAGGCCGGGAGTGTGCGCAGAGGGGGAAGCGTAGGAACTGTGGGAGAATATTCACTTCTAGTCCTTCCCACCCTCCCCCATCTCTCTGGAAGCATTTCACTTTTGCAAGCAGTAGGTTGGGTTAAGGAACGAAACCCAACAATAGCGTCGTGTTGGGTTTCGTTCCTCAACCCAACCTACATCTTCCCCACCCTCCCCACCCTTCCCCATCTCTCTTCACCCTACACCCTACACCCTACACCCTACACCCTAACCAATTCCTTAGGAATTAAAATACTTGCCAGCCAAATTTGGATAGCGCTCTTTAATCCAGTTGGCCAAACCCTTCTTGGGGTCGCCTTCAAGCTGCCGCTCTAGAGCCGCGACAATTCCTTCATCCATCACGTCATCGATCAGGTCGAAGACAAAAATATTGCAATCCTCTCCTTTCTTGGATTTGAATTGGCTGGCATTATAGTCTAGGTCTAAGTAAAACTCGATGGTTTTCTCTACCTGAATCTCGCTACCAATGCCGATAGTCAAAATCTTGATTTCATCTTGGTTGTCGATCTGGGAACAAGCCTTGCCGATCGCATTGACAAGTTCCTTGCTATCGTCAATCTGGCCGTCAGTATAAATAATTATAAAAGCTCTCTTGTCATCGGTGCGATTGGCAAACCACTGGGAAATAGCTTCCATTAGAGCGGGCGCTAGATAGGTCGCTCCCCCCGGCTTATTTTCCTTAAAAGCACTTTGCACCTGTTCGGCATCTCTCAGGTAAATAGTCTTGGCCGGTACTTGATTGCGATTGAAAAAATAAAGCGTTATCTCGTCGCAAATAATTCCGTAATCTTCATCCTCTTCGCTGAGAATCTCATCCACATGACCTTGAACCGTTTCTTGGAGATACTCCCATCGCTTCTTCCCCGCAGTGGTAGCATCTCTTAAGGTCATCGATCCGCTTCTATCGATGAGCATGAAGACATCCCGGTTATAGACTTTTTGGTCCGCCATATTATCTCTCGCTTGCTTGATTCTTTTTTTTGTTTTTTTAACCCATTGCTGGGCAAAGACTTGCCTGTATATGTTGTTGGCAATATGTAAGTAGTTTGCTTGCTTGGCGACTAAACCCGATGCTAGCAAATCCATATGTTGCCAATTGCGATCGCTATATTTCACCCCCTCGGGATGCTCTAGTATCTCTAGATAGAGATCCAGCACAGACAGTTCCCCGCTAGCGAAGCCATTCTCAATCCGCTGGAAGTGCGAGGCGAGTCGCTCTTGCTGCGGCCAATTTTCCAGTATTTGGATCTTGACTAATTCTCGCAAGTCCCGAACGTTACCATTGGCGATTTTAACATGACTAATCGCTAAATCGCATAAAAATTGTGTTAAGAAAGGTTGTCTCCCCGTCCAAAATAGAATTTCTTCGAGAAGTTCCTCGCTCTGGGGGCTAACTTCCGCGAGTCTGGCCAGCAAAAGCCGATCGCTTTTCGATAGCTCGCCCAGACTCTCGCCCAGACTCTCGCCCAAACTCTCGGGGGAATTATCACTACTACGGCGATCGCCAACTACAGGAGCCAGTAAAATTTGATTTTTCCGCAAAGTTATATTTTTCCCCAAAGCTCGATTGGCAGGGAGCATTTCAGTTCCGGTATCTGTAGCCCGGAAGGGCTTTGTTTGTGTAGCCGCGCCAGCCGCCTGGGAGGCGGGGCTTACGCCTATAGGCGTCAGGCGGCCGTATGCGAAATTGAAATGCTCCCGATTGGCATCCGCTAACAACTGCGAAGGCTTCACGGTTCCCAAGAGAACAAACTTCAACTGAGCCCGAGCGGCATCCCGGCTAGTGGCGGACTGGGCGCATAAACTATCGAGGGTTGCCAGGAGACTGGAGAGGAGCTGCCAATCAACTAAAAGCTCAATGCGATCGAGAAAAATAACTAACTTTTTCGCCCCGATTGCTGGAATTAGCCCGGATTGAAACAGTTCCTGAAATTTCAGCCCTGGGGCAAAATCCAAGAAGTCCTGCCATAGCCCTCGTTCGGCAAGTTTTGCTTGCTCTGAAATAATCTGGAAAAGGCTAAAATACAAGAGGCTTTCGGAAACGGGATTTTCAGAAGGTTTCAGCCCCACCTGAAAGCAAATCGCCCCCTCTGTAGCAAGTCTTTTGGCCGTTCTCGCCATTAGGCTGGACTTGCCCGAGTGCGGTCCTCCTAAAACCCAGCTAATGCTCTCGCCAGGGTCGGAGGCTTGCAGAAATTGATAAAGGCGATCGTCTGCTTCTCTATATATATAAGTCGGATCGTCAAGGCGCAACATGATTTATTTTTTTACATAATAGCGAGCGAGCTAGAAGACAAGGTTGCTAGATCGGGACTTACGCAAAATATCCATATCTGATTTTTGTAGGGGCAATCCCCACGCGATCGCCCCTACTCGTATTGTACATTCCTATTGCAGAGAAAAGAGCGATCGCACTTCAATGCCCAATGCCCAATGCCCAATGCCCAATGCCCAATGCCCAATGCTCCAATCCATTAAGGTCGCATCGTATGAAATCTTAAAAATTTTGCTAAAAAACCAAGCAGCGCTGTTAAGACCCCGATACTTACTAACTCCAGCAAAATGCCTCTTTTCTTGCCAGCGCCAATATCTTCTGTCCATTCTTCAGTTGTTACCAGAGTCGAGAGACCGCGCCAAACCCCTGCCTCTCGGAGCGTATCTTCTTTTTTAATTCCCGTCACTACCACCAGCGCACCGGATTGCACCGGCAAAGAATATTCCCTTAGTTCCGCTGCCAATTCCCGTTTTCGCTCCGGCGATGTCTTGGCTCTTTTGGCAATAGCATTTGCAACTGGCTCGGCAACCGGCTCGGCAACCGGCTCGGCAACCGGCTCGGCAATCTCCTCTGACGGATTTTCGGCAACCAACTCGGTTCCCTGGTGCGGCTCCGCTAATGCAAATAGCGCCGCAACATTTGTCTGGAAACCTTCTTCGCCGCCCAAGGTCACCGCGAGGCTAATTGCTGTGGTTAAAGATGCGAGTCCTTCTGGCTCCAAAGCGCGTGCGGCCAAGTTTCGCAGAGCTAGCTCGCTATCTGCTTCGTCCTCCCCGACCCAAGCCACCGCTATGCGAATCTGGCGATCCACAAAGTCCAATCGTTTCTTTGGTTCCAGCCCCGTCACCAGCAGCAGCAATTCTCCATCTTGGCGCGCCAAAACTACTGAAAAAGTCTCGCTATCGACTAATTTCAAGGCGTCGAGCAAGATAGCAGGCAGACTTTCCTTGTCCGTTCGTTCCTCGGTCTGTTCTCGAAATTGCAGCCAGCGGTAGTCATATTCCTGACTAAAGCCGCAACTTTCTACATAGAGCGCTTTCACGAATTTCTCCTATTTTAAACTAATCCCCCGTAGTGGCGCGTCCAGCTTAAAATTGTGGCAAACTACCTCAATAGCCCCCCAATTTATCGGGGGGTTTGGGGGGATAGGTGCGCTGTCGCGGATCGAACCCACAATTTTAAGCGTCGCCTTGCCCCTAGAGCATCGGTTCAGTATTACCTGAAATCCTTATCTTGAGGTAGGGGCGAATGGCATTCGCCCTCCGGGCAGGGCTCTCCCGATCCTTGTCGTAGGCGAAAGCCTACGACAAGGATTTCCTGAGTCTGTCGAAGGGCTCAGGATATCCCTGCGCAAAGCGCATAGGGCTGCGCCTTTCATCTCGCGTTGGCGTAGCCTGCCCGGAGGGCATAGCGCGAAACGCCCCTACAACGTCGGTAGAAATTTTTGTTTTTTTATCTGTAGTATGCATAAACCCATAAATCAAAATAGTATAGGACTACCGACTGAGGCGAGGACAGTTGCAAAATGCCCATAGCTTAAGCTGGCAATACTTTGACGCTCAAGCTGACTGCTGATAGCTGACCGCTTACTGCTATATCATTAAATTTCTAAAAACTCTTCCCCCTGTAGTACGGCAAAGCCAGCACTGGTTTTGCTGCCTTTTGCAAATTCGGCGATCGCCTTTTTCAGCGGAGCATCGAAACCCATCCAGCCTGCAACTGGCTGCAAAAACCGGGGTAAGCGCTGCTGCTGGTGGATTTTTAATAAAAATCGCAACAAATAGCGGAGCGGTTGATCGTTATCTTGGGGGCTGTATTGGGCATCGCGGCTCTTCTTGCGAAAACCAAAAGCTGGCAAATACTCTTTACTTGGTTCTTCGATAGTCGTACAAATCACGCAGCCCAAGGTCTGAACTGGGGTTACGACTACCGTCACTTGGGGGCTGGCTTCGAGAAAGCTCAGCAAATCGGCGTATTCTTTTTTCAGAGTTTTGAGCAATTGCTTGGCAGCGCGATCGCCCTTTTGCATCTCCATTTCGCATTTCACCGGAGCCAAGATCACCAACCTCGGTTCGCGGATCTTTCTGTAAGCCTCCTTGAACATCTCCGTAATCTGCTTCGGCTTATTCACATATTCATTGTACTTGCCCTTCGCCATCATTAGGGCGGGAGTATCGATCGCGATCGTCACTGCAGCAGCATCCGCAAGCAATTCTTCGACAAACTTTCTCTCCCTTGCCGAGGCGTTCTGGGAAATATAGCCCCCCGGATAGTCGGCAAAGTGCAGCCGCATAAATGGCTTTTTCCCTACCCGAGCCAAGTCAAAAATAAAGGAGCGCACTTCTGCCGAACCTTGGATGCCAGCGCCCGGTTGCACTTTAAATCTTTCTGCCAAACTTTGTAGCTCTTGCAAGCGCTCCTCTAAACGGGCTTTGCTTTCCTCTTCGGCAATAAGTTGGAGATTGCCCTGCGCGCCGATATCCTTAAATTGCTCGTACATGGAAGTCAAAAGGCTGGTTTTGCCCACCGCCCTCGGGCCGAGCATAGTTATCTTAATTTCGTTCATTTTGAATATGGGAATTGCAAATGGGGCATGGGGCATGGGGCATGGGGCATGGGGCATTGGGCATGGGGCATTGGCAGTCTGTCAAGGTCTAAATTTTGGAACGAAAAATCTTTCGGACGCTCGAAAACCAGATTCAGCTACTAGCTGTCTCGTTGCTCGCGACGCGATCGGAGCCTCGAAGGCCGAAAGCTAGCAATCTCGTTGGCCTCCTTGACAGGGCTGGGTGCCCAATGCCATCCCCGCTGACCCCCTTTGAAAGCTCTCAAAGAGACAGTGCCCAATGCCCAATTTTATCCTGAGCCCGGTCGTTGCGGGCCCAATGCCCAATGCCCAATTTACAACTTCAACCTCTCCCTCTGATTAACGGCGGCGGCTTGCTCCACTAACTCTTGCCATTCCCGGCGGGCGCTAGAGCCTTCGCCTACGGGGTCGTCGAAATCAGAAGGCCAGATTTGGGCGCGCCTTTCATAAAGAAAAATTTGCCACTCGCTATCGACACCTTCCGCACGCAGAACCCGATCCACAAACTCTTCCACCGCTGCAAAAGCCGCTTGCTTCGGTTCGCAATACAAGTCCTCTAGAGCTTCCTTGCATTTATAAACCGCTTCCTGGTGGAGCTGCTCCAGACTTTCCAAAACTTCTTCGGCATTGGGTTGGCGGGATAGCTCGATTCCCTTGGTATCCGGGGTGATGTCGTCCAGATGCTGTCGAATCCGGTAATGGAAATTCACGTCATAAGACATTTTAAAATTCCAAAGGTCTTGGAAAGCTTTTTTCAGTTCGCTTTGCTCCTCCGGGACTAGGTTGGCGATCGCCTCCAACAGTAGCGATCGCCGCGCCTCGGTAATATTTCCCAAGCGCCCCTGTTCTGCCAGCACTTCGCTCACCTGAGTTTTCGCATAATTCACCGCTTGCTTTAAGCCCGTATCCATCGAGCCGAAATGTCCGGTCAGATGAGTTCTAATTTTATGCAAATATCCCGCATAGGCGATATCCCAAGCTCCCGTCTGCGCGTGGCGATTTTCTATTTCCTCCAGACTGGGAATGCCCGTATCATTTCTGCACTCATCCATGACCGCCTCTACCTGCGGCTTAAAAAAGTTTTCCTCATCATCGTCCCGACCTGCCCGCAACTCTTGCAGCAATCTCGTCAGGCCAACCGAGAGACTCGTCCATAATTCTTTAAAGAGTTTCAAAAAGCGGCTAAACTCAGTTTGGGACGGCGCGGCCTTAGCAAAAGCTTGGCGGCATTTTTCCACCTCGGCGGCAACGGCGCTCTGCAATTGCAAAAGTCGGTCTTGGCAGGAATCAGCATATTGCCGGTCTAGCTCGGCAATCTTAGCAGCTAAATAATCGAGAACCGGATCGAGTGCCTTGCTATTGGCTTCTTCCACATGGGCGCAGTTGGCGATCGCGCAATTCACCACCTTAATATGCTTCTTGCTCAGCTCCCGCGCCAAATCTTGGCACAGATCGGAATTATCGCCATTTTTAGAATCCGCCCCGGTTTCGTTGAGAATCATAAACGACCATTTTTCCAAAGGCAGCTCCACCAAAGCAGCCCGAGCCGTATCGTAAAGTCGCACGTCCACATCTCCCCAGAAATCCCCCGTCGATTTCGGCATCCGCACGAACAGCACCGCATCAATATCCTGACCCAGGGTTTTCATCAAGCGCTCTTCATCCCCCATCCCCGTATCCCCCAATCCCGGCATATCCACTAAAGCAATCCGGCCTACTTCGGCATTGGGAAAAGTGCAGATAATTTTCACTTCTGCCACGGCGAGATAGTTAAAAAAGATCCGCTGTCCGTCGGCGGTATCTTGAGCCACATACTCGCGAATTTGTTCTTTAGAAATCCGACGCGGGGAAGGCGCAGCCAGCAGATGTCGGTATTGCTCTACATTTTCGCGATAGCGGGAGAGATGTTCGTACATTGCTCCCGGCTCCGCATATCCGGGCAAGTCATCCGGTAGGGCGGGCAGGGGTTGGCTGGCAAACTCGGCTATGGTTCTGGGTTTCGCGCCCAAGCGGAGTTTTTCATAATAAGGAGCGATCGCCTCTTCTAGGAAAGATCGCTCGGTATGAAAACTAACCTCTGCATGGGTTTCCACTCCCCGAGTATGGCGAATAGTGCTGCGAACCCCGGTGCAATGCTGGCGAGATCCATCGGGAATTTCCGCCGCCGTCAGTCCGGTGAGGCTCTGCAACAAGCGGCTTTTGCCTTGTCTGGCTCGTCCGACTACCCCAATATTTAAGGTATCGCGGGAGAAACGAACCCCCAGCTTATCTAGGGCCTCTAGTTCTGTAGCTATGTTTTTCTGAATCTTGACAAAATCGATTTCCGCCAAACTGCCGCTAACTTGCGGGTCTTCCACCTGAATTAGCAGCTTATCCCGGTGCAGTTTTAGGTCCCGCAGCGCCGACCTGAGAACCTCCAGATTCGCCTGAACCCTTTCCACCTCTCGGGCAAGGGGTCGGCGATTCTCTATGATGCGCGCAATTGTCTCGGTTCTATTCGACATGGAGCCGATTCTCCAAAAGGGATGCGATGGATTGATTATATCAAATGGGGTGTGGGGTGTGGGGTGTGGGGTGTGGGGTGTGGGGTGTGGGGTGTGGGGTGTGGGGTGTGGGGTGTAGGGTGTAGGGGATTGGGAATTGGGCATTGGGCATGGGGCATTGGGCATTGGGCATTGGGGAGAGGCCGTCTTGGCGGGGGGGCAGTTCGAGAGACCCGCGCAGCCAGCAGTCAGCAATAAGTTATACCATTTCTGTATGAAGCTGCACGCAATAACGACCTTTATCCGCCGTTCGGGCTGAGCTTGTCGTAGGCGTAGCCTACGACAAGCTCAGCCCGAACGGTAAATTTGTTGCATCTTCATAAAGAATTGGTCTTACAAATACAAAAAGCTTAAAAAACATGAAAACAAACCACCTTCTTGCAACAGCAACTATCTCGCTTCTGAGTAGCTGGGCTGCTCTGCTAGCGCCAGGGACAGCCCAAGTCGAAAGGTCGAATTTTGAGCTGGCTCAAGGCTCGACCTTTCCTTTTGAAACCTGCGTATTCTCAGAAACATGGACTCGTCCCACAGATGAAGAACAGGTAGCTCATCTGCAGCAGGTTTCGACTCGTAACGCCCGAAGCTCTTACTATTATGTTAGAAGTGCGGAGGATCTCTACAACCAAGAACATGTTTCCAAGTATTGGACAGCAGATTTGTTGATACTATCGTCATTCGGTGTAACGTACTCGCTGCATGCAGATCCCCTCCATTACTCCGGTATTTGGTTTGGAGAAGGAACCGAAAATATGTGCAGCAAAAAAGGCAGATCCACCAACAGTCCTCCGCTCGAAAAGCTGATTAGAATTTGGTCTTTTGCCTATGAGATTAAGAGTGTGGAGTGGCTTGGCGATCGCTATCGGGTCAAGGTTCGACCGATGGAACAAGGCATTCACACAGTCCGATTTTATCGCCACGATAGCGAGCCTAGTCGTCCGGGACCCCAGTTGAAGCCTATAGAGATTGTCAATAGCGAGTCTGGGGAATTAATTAAAACTTGTACAAGTGGCTACAATACACTACTGGAGTGCAGTTCCCAGTGATACCAAATCAGAGTTGCAAGGGATCTTTAAAGGCTGAAATCCTTGCTGAACTTGCTCCTAAGTGCTAAGTGTTAAACAGCAGAGATACTAAGGCGGGCAAAAAAATTCAAGGAATTGGCGATCGCGCAGCTTCGATATGGGTGCGATCGCGCTTGTCCCCCAAACAAAATTCATTCCTACCGTAGGACGGGCGTCCCGCCTGTCCCAATAATTTTCCAAAACCACATCCGAGGAATTGGCGATCGCGCAGCTTCGATATGGGTGCGATCGCGCTTGTCCCCCAAACAAAATTCATTCCTACCGTAGGACGGGCGTCCCGCCTGTCCCAATAATTTTCCAAAACCACATCCGAGGAATTGGCGATCGCGCAGCTTCGATATGGGTGCGATCGTCCTCCGGCTCGGCCATGTACTGGCTGCTGTAGGTTTCCAGATACTAGGCCAAATCCCGCAAATCGTCGATCGCGATCGGGCTGTTGAAGGGTACGAGGTCCGTTGTTCCCCCTTCATAGCTCGCGGTGAAAGCATTGGGCGAGTTAAAGCTGATATTTAATTCCATATCTTCAATTTTTTGGCAGGGCGACGGGGAACGCGGGCAACGGAGAATTGGGAATAGGCTGGAAAATTCCGCTGCTGTCTTGGTCCGAGACTATTTGCGTCCTAACCGTCCTAACCTGCCACTCTTATATATATAGTTCTGGTTTCTTATTTTATCACTTGTAATTTTTCTGGCGGCAACTAGCTAGCTATCTATAGCTGTTCTCAAATTGATGTAAGGTTTCTGGGCGAAGCATCCCAATACCGAAATTTCCGTTATACAGCAAAAATAGTCAAGGGGGATGCTGTCGCCCCTACCCTATCGTTTATTACACTTATTTGAGAAACGCTATATCCGCGCTCCACCATCCGCGTTAATCCGTTACTTATCCGCTGCCAATCTTATCCGCTGCCAATCTTATCCGCTGCCAATCTTATCCCCTGCCAATCTTATCCGCTGCCAATCTTATCCGCTGCCAATCTTATCCGCTGCCAATCTTATCCCCTGCCAATCTTATCCGCTGCCAATCTTATAGCGTTTCTCAAATTAATGTGAGGTACCTGGGCGAAGCATCCCAATACGATCGTCCCCGTTTTACAGCAGAGATGGTCTTGGGGATGCTGTCGCCCCTACATTTCCCACCTCAATCGTTTATTACACTTATTTGAGAAACGCTATATCCGCTGCCAATCTTATCCCCTGCCAATCTTATCCCCTGCCAATCTTATCCGCTGCCAATCTTATCCCCTGCCAATCTTATCCGCTGCCAATCTTATCCCCTGCCAATCTTATCCGCTGCCAATCTTATCCCCTGCCAATCTTATCCCCTGCCAATCTTATCCGCGCTCCACCATCCGCTACCCAATCCCCAATTCCGCTCTTCCCAATTCCAGGAAACCTGTTTGCCTGGGATCCATTAATCGCGATCGAAGCTGTAATATTAGGGTATAGAACAATGCAGAAACTGCGAGGGGCGCAGAAGGCGCAAAAAATTTTTCCATCTAGTGTTGACATTCGAGGAAAACGATGCTAATATCTATGTATAGCTCCCTAGCTAAGGGGTGCATAAATAAGGGCCACAGCTAATAACCGCGACCCTTTGCATGGAAAAAAAGTAAACTTTAGAAAGGAGGTATTCTCAATCGAAAAATTTCTCCCTTAAAAAACCGGGCTGCGGCGGGGTAAAGCCTTGGACTCTCAAGCAAGTCGCCCATTGGCTTTACTCCAACAGCTAGCCTGGATGCGGGAAGATATCCCACCCCAATACCCCCGCCGATCGCGCACCCTGTCGCGGGCAGCGGGTGGGTTTTCCTTTGGAGAAATTCGCTCTTGTTTTACGGAAAAGATCGTCCAATACCATTCTCTAGGGGTCAACGGCCGTTGACCCCTGCCACATATAGAGTTAATGCGTAATATCAAATCCGCTTAAACAGTCACAGTTTGTAGGGGTTCCCCGTGCCCGCCCCGGGAGCGTCTCGGGCGGCCGGGGCGGGCACGGGGAACCCCAGGGGGAGTTTATTTATGGAACAGCTACGCGGATTTGATATAGTATCATATCGGTTTGAATGCCCCAAAAAAGTCAAGTCCTGCCTAGGACGCCCGTCCTACGGGAGATTCCAATTTTTGTTGTGGGCATTTAACCGGGGAGCATTTCACTTTTGCAAGCAGTAGGTTGGGCCCGGGAACGAAACCCAACAAGGGGGCTACCCTTGGGTTTCGTTCCCGGGCCCAACCTACGCAACCAAAAAGCTCGGATTACAAAATTGAAATGCTCCCTTTAACCGGACTTGATATTACTAATGCGGATTGTTCCACTTCGTCGTGGATTGCATGGCCGACGGAATTTATAGTCCGTTCGACTCCTGCTTCTCTTAGCATTTCTGCCCCAAAGCTTGAGACGAAAGAAACCCGGTTTTTTGGAAAAACCGGGTTTCTGGCCTTTTTGGCGATCGCTCCTTGTAGCTCCCTATAGCTAAATTATCGTTCCGTCAGGAATAACGGCATTCTTCAGCACCACGACAATACCATTGCGGATATAGAAACCGTCGCTTTCGCGCTCTGCTTCATCCACCCCGTCTTTGTTAACGATCTTCACGTTTTGGCCGATAGAAGCATTTTTGTCAACTATAGCGCGGCGAATCGTACTATTGGCACCGATACCGATAGTTGGTTTGCCGCTACCAATTTGAGATTGCCGTTCCGCAAAAGGTTGGTAATAGTCAGACCCCATAATCAGGGAGTCCTTAATCTCGCAACCGGCTTCCACGCGGGTTCGGATTCCCAAGACCGAATGCTCTATATTGCATTTTTTGAGAATGCATCCTTCCCCAATCATCGACTGGCTCACTTCGCAATCCAAAAGCTTCGTCGGCGGCAAATAACGGGAGCGACTGTAGATAGGAGCCTTTTCGTCGTAGAAGCTAAAAGGCGGCTTGGGTTGTTGGGTCAAAGCCAAGTTAGCATCGTAGAACGCTTCAATAGTTCCGATATCTGCCCAGTAGCCGTTGAACAAATAAGCCTGTACGTTATAGTCTTGTCGAGCTGACGGGATAATCTCTTTACCGAAGTCCGTACTATTTGGATATTTCTCCAGCAGGTCTTTCATTACCTCTTTTTTGAAAACATAAATTCCCATCGAGGCAATGTAGGGACTTTCCTTCGCTTCTTCAGGAGACAAACCTAGCTGAGTGGTGTCCACCTTCATCTTCGTCAGGGCATCTCCTTTAGGCTTTTCGCTAAAATCGACGACCCGACCCGTTTCGTCGATTTTCATCAAGCCAAAAGCCGAGGCCCGCTTCTCGTCGCAAGGCAAAACCGAAATAGTGATATCGGCATTGGTTTCCCGGTGACGCTGCACGAATTGGCTATAGTCCATCCGATACAGGTGATCCCCAGATAAAATCAGGTACTCGTCAATGTCCCACTCATCGAACAACCAAATATACTTGCGAACTGCGTCTGCAGTACCTTGGAACCAGCTTGGGTCTTTAGGAGTTTGTTGGGCGGCCAGCACTTCCACAAATCCGTCGGTCAGACCGGAGAAATTGTAGGCCCGGACAAGATGTCGATTGAGGGATGCGGAGTTAAATTGGGTTAGGACATAGATTTTGAGGATATCTGAGTTAATACAGTTACTGACTGGGATATCGATAAGGCGGTATTTGCCTGCCAGGGGTACGGCAGGTTTAGCCCGCAGCTTAGTAAGTGGGTAAAGGCGGGTGCCTGCTCCCCCACCAAGAATGATGCCTAAGACTCGTTTCACGAAAGAACCTCGCGACTGCCGGTGAATTCTCATTCCCAGTGTCCAACCGTCTGGGATCGTTGACAAGGGGGGAAGGCAAAATAGGCTAATTTCATTCAGGCCCCGGGTAAGAGGCAGAGGGGCAGGCAATCTGCGGGTATGTTTTTTAGATTTGGCATTCAGCGCCCGGTTTCGAGGACGCGACCCTGGGCGTAGGGGCGACAGCATTCCCGAGACAGCTTTTGCTATTATATAAAAATATTGTATTGGAATGCTTCGCCCCAGAAACTCCTGCAACCCACCAATTGCGCTCATTTAGGAGATTATAAAAAACATACCCTTGAAAGGGGGGGCAGGGGGACAAGGGGACAAGGGGACAAGGGGACAAGGGGGTATGTTTTTACATAGGGGTTTTTAAGAGAAAAGCGAATATCTATTGATGGTGTAGGGGCGATAGCATTCCCGAGACAGTTTTTTTATTTAAAAAAAATTATTGTATTGGAATGCTTCGCCCCAGACATCTATGGAAACCGCAGAAAAACCAAAGGAGCCGCACCCGTTTTTTTGACGCGATAGGTGGGCCGCATTAGTTTCTGGGGCGAAGCATTCCAGTATAATACGTTTCTCTTATAGCCCAGGGTCATCTCGGGAATGCTGTCGCCCCTACACCTTAATTGCGAAACGTAGGGGCGACAGCGAATCGCCCCTACCGCTCTTATGCTGACTGCTTATTGCTATATAGCGTATTTGCTACGATAGACTTGTTCTCGCACAGGGGTATCTCATGGCCGAACGTATAAGATTCTCTAGAACAATCCAAGGGGCCTTGCTTAGTTTTGCCTTGCCTCTATTGTTGACCGGCAGTGGATGGGCGCAGACGGCACAGACACCTCCTGCGGGTCTCAACACTACAGGTTGTATCGACCAACTAAATGACGAAGGCGCTGTTAAATGTCTGACTGAAGCCATCAAAACAGCGGGCGATACGGAGGTTCTCGCTAAGATACTTAGGGAAATAGAGCAGATTCAGAAAGAAAAAGTTAGCGTGAAGATTATAAAGGCTTTAAGGGAAGAACTGAAGGCAGAAGATAATCCTAATTTTCTCTCTAACATAGTGATAGCTTTGGGAGAAATAGAGCCGATCAAGGAAGAAACCGTCAAGCTGATTATCGATAAAGCTTTAAAGGTAAAAGAAGACGATGTTCGCTATAGTGCCAATTTCGCGCTTAGGAAGGCTTTTAATAAGATAACGTCCCAAGGTGTCCTGGAACGAGTGACTAAGGATCTCGGGGACTTGCTCAACAAAGAATATGACTGGGAAGTGCGACTAGAGGCAGCTGCGGTACTGGGGAGCAGCGGTCTGGATGTCAAATCTGCTGTATCTGAACTCGCAGACCTACTGCAAGATAAAGATGAGGAGGTATGTCGCAATGCTATTGGCGCTCTAAACTTTATCGCCACTGAATTAAGGGGGAAGGCTCTCACCCGGGATCGAAGAGAGAACGCTAAAGAGGGTTTAGACGAGGCTATAAAAACCTTAGAAAAGTTGAACAAAGACTTACAAGACATCGGAGACCCAAAAAAAGTCATAGCTGCTTTAAGGGAAACTAAAAAAAGTCTAACAGTTTATGACAAGTCTCTGCTAGATAAGGCTACTCTCTTCGTTGTTTTGTTTATTGGAATAATCTTGGTCTATATAGTCGTTTTTTTAGTAGTTTTCTGGCGTAGCCCCTTATTCATGCTGACAGCAAATAAGTGGCTGCGAGGCGATGCCGAAATTAAATTTTCCATTTCTATGGTAAGTTTAACAATACCAATTAACTATCTTTCGCTAGTGGTTTTTGTCAAGCACCATCCTAGAGTCCTCGATGCTTGGGTCGCCGCAAACATCAAAAATGCTCGCAACAAACTTGAGAGAAAGCAAAAAGTCAAGAAACGATATGTTTATGTTCCCGTCCCAGTAGCTATGGATGACACAGAACTAGCAAACTTTACTGCCAAGAACCTAAAGCCTAAATTCGATCGAGGACGAGAGTGCATTCTAATCTGGGGAGAAGAAGGATCGGGCAAAACCAGTTTGGCTTGCCAGCTAGAAAAATGGGCTATGTCGGAGAATCCGGAAGAACGCCTCTGCGAACATAAAATGTTGCCGATTTTGCTCGAACAAGAAGACTTTCAGGTTACAGAAGTTTTTATAGAAGCAATTCGACGGTCGCTTAGAAACTTAATCAACTCGCAAGATATTTCAGAGAAACTGTTAGAGCAATTGCTGCGACGGCAACGCCTGCTCGTTATTGTCGATGGTTTTTCGGAAATGAGCGAAGATACTCGCAAGCAAATACATGCAGATTTCCCTGTTAATGCTTTGGTGGTGACATCCCGGTCAAAAGAAAAGCTAGGGGGGGTGAATCCAACTGAACTTAAGCCTACTATGAAGGAGCTATTCGATCCCGCCGTCTATCCGTATGCCAAGGCGATCGCTTGGCAATGTCTCCAGCAGACCTACCGACCGGCAGCAGCCAAACGAGATGATGTCCTAGCAGCTCTAGAGGGAGATGATGCAGAGGAGCGCTTGGACTATCTAGAAAACCACCTGCACCTTATCGAGACTATTGAGCCTGCTCAAGACAAAATCCGCTTTGCTCTTGATACCCAGGCCGAATATCTTGCGGCTTTGCGCATGGTAGAGCTTTACGGAGATGACAAACAGTCATGGCGCGATTTTTTTGCAAAGGCGGATGCTATGCCAGATGCACCGGGTAATATCGAGGGCTTCCTGCTGGCCGTGCGGGATTGCTGCCAGAGCCAAAGCAAGGAAGTAGGTTTTCCTGACTTCGTTTGGGAAGAACTCAGTAAACGGAGTAAACGGATTAATTTAGACTCTGCAGCCTAGCAGTAACTTGGTGTTTCTTAACAAGACCTTCGCCATTTTCCCGTAGGTTGGGTTGAGGCATTTTTGATTTTGGCGAAGGTATTGTCTTAATTAACAAGTTACTTCACTGCATATAGCGGTTCTCAAATTGATGTGAGGTTTCTGGGGCGAAGCGGGCGAAGCATCCCATTACGAGGGTTACCGTTCTACGGCCGAGATTGTCTTGGGGATGCTGTCGCCCCTACGTTACACTTATTTGAGAAACGCTATATAACGTCTGTCCAATAAATGGAGTACGACAGAATATAGGCCGTTAAGGTCAAAACCCTAGCACTTATGATGACATTCCTACCACACGACCGTTCTTACATTTACAATTCCTTTGACAAGAGAAAGTATCACCGTAAAACATAGATGTTTCGGCGGATTCTTCCAATGCCTCGTTCGTAGGAGCAGAAGTAATTTCCCCTAAAGCCTTGGCTGCAAGCTGGCGAGCCTCTAGAGGATTGTTCTTTTCTTGAATTTGCTGGCTTAAGAATTCTAGGACTGCTTCTAAATCCCGACCGATTTTCATCAAAGACTCCGCAGCAGATATGCGGACTTTTATATCGTTGCCTGCATCGTTCATTACTTCCTTGAGGGCAGTTGCCGCCTTGGTCTCGGGAGAGCGGGGCACGAAATTAATCTGGCCGCTAATCTCGAACTCTGAGAGATCGTTTTCCAGCAGCCATTTGTCAAATGCCGCCATAGCCTCTTTTCTTTTTGATTCGAGCTTAGACTTGAGTTGAGAATCCATAATAACCTCTGTTTCTCTAATACTAGATAATTGGCGATTGTTCTCTTGTTTCTGTTCTTGTTTCTGTTCTGGTTCCGGCTCTTGAGCCTTGTTGTTGTTAATTTGTCCCGGCATTTGTCGCGCCGCCAGAACAGCGCCCCGGGCATCGGCCAAACCGCTGCCGGTTGCTAGATTAACTTCCTCAGTTGCGCTATGTCCTCCAGTTCTGGAATGGCAGCGACCTTGGCTGACATAACGAGCGGTTTCCTGGAGTATCTCTCGCGCTTGGAACGGGGACAAATTGGGATTCGCCTCTTTCATCAAGGCACAAATTCCTGCCAGTTGGGGTGCTGCAGCGGAAGTCCCGCTGAAAGCCGCCCAACCATCCCCCGGTTGAGTTTCGTCGCTATAAGGATGGCGTCCTCCGAGTGCAGTTGTGAGATCCAGATCGCTGCCGGGAGGTACGGGCAACATTATGTATGCGCCCCTCGGCTGCTTGCCAACTAAACCGCAGAGATCGGGGACATTTCGCCCGGGATAAATGTTGCTGGCAAAACCGCTGGCATAGTTGCTCGCTTCTAGGCTGCCATCGGGGTACATATAGACCCCTCCCGCTGCTATAACATCGGGATGCTGCGCGGGAAAACCCCACTGGCCGTTTCCGGCGGCAAAAATAACGATAATTCCCTGGCGTACTGCGTCGGCAACTGCCCCTGCGATCGCCCTATCGAATGCAGAAAATTGGTAGCGAAATTGGCGATCGAAACCCCAACTGCAAGAAATAATATCTGGTTGCAGGGATACTGCTTTTTTGAAAGCCCCCAGACAATTGACGAAACTGGTCTTTACCATCGTCAACTCTACTTCTGGTGCTATAGCAAAGACATTGGCCGATTCCCCAGTACCGTGGCCGTTGCGATCGCTCCTTGGATTGCTAGTCCCCGGACCCAGGACAACATTGGCGCGATAGCCATTCCGAACGAAGAAAGGATGGCGATACCAGCCAGAATCAACCATTGCGACTTTAACTCCGCGCCCAGTCAAGCCTCTGCCCGGAGCCCCTTCGGCACCGAGTCCTCGGGCGATATCTCCGGGTACGTCTAAATGCCAATAAGCTTTATCTGGGGGAAGGGCAGGATCGAAATAATAAACGGGTTCGTTAATCGCCAACCCTCCCAAGAGATCCGCCAGGACGCTCCCAGCAGGATCGATAGATCCGGAGATATTCGTATTGGGAGTATCCAGAAAAGTGGCCGTAGTTTCCCAGCCAGTTCCTTTGATTACGGGTCGCTCTTCGGCAACGATATTGGTGCGGAAAGCTCGCTCGTATATTTCCGCTGGGGCGGCGATGGTAATAGTCAGTCTGCCAGGGTCTAAAATCTGAAACCCTTGCTGGCGCAGTCGCTTGGCCGCCAAGCTGACTCGCTCGGGCTCGGCATAAAAGTTAGCGATGTTTTCGCTAGTAATCGGTTCTGAGGTCGTCAAGAGCGATCGTCCGCTCTCCGGTCGGACAGCCGCTTCAGCATAGATGACCGACGGCAACTTTGAATTCATTTTGGCTATTGTTGGCCTTTCCGGCTTTTCCTTATCTATATGCGTCTAAATTAATTGTAAAATTTCTGTAGGGGGCTCCCCGCGATCGCCCCTATTGGTATAGAGCGGTGGCCGCGTTCTTGACTGCCCCTAGGGAAATCGTACAATTAGCCTAGACTCTTCTATATATATAGTGCTTCTCGATTTAAATTATGCATCTGTGGAATGAGAAACCCGGTTTTTTGGAAAAACCGGGTTTCTGGCCGCTGAAACAACCGGGTTTCTGGCCGCTGAAAAAACCGTCTTTTTAACATTTCTCTAGTTCTATTTCCATAGCGGCCTTAACTCTTTCATACTCGGCCTCGACCTTTTCGACGAGGGGCGGAGCTTCTGTAATGCTACCAGAGCGAGCCATATGCTCCAGTTCCTTACCTAGTTCCGAGAGAGCGATCGCACCGAGAGCAGCACTGGTTGACTTCAAAGAATGAGCAGCCTCTCTAAGTTCCGAGGCATCGGCCGCAGTAGTTGCAGCGGTAATTCTATCTAGCAAGAGCGGAGCCTGCTCCAAATAAAGATCGATTAACTCTTCTAGGGCATCGATTTCCCGCAAAGACTCTAACATTTGAGAACTGAGAATAGACTGGTTTTCCCCATTGGCTTCCAATTTTTCAGGGAACTTAGGCATTTGCCCGACATCAGATCCATCCGTTACATCCGCTACCAATCCGTTGCCAGAATTAGTTGTCTCTCCGACATCAGATCCATCCGTTACATCCGCTACCAATCCGTTGCCAGAATTAGTTGCCTCTCCGACATCAGATCCATCCGTTACATCCGCTACCAATCCGTTGCCAGAATTACTTGCCTCTCCGACATCAGATCCATCCGTTACATCCGCTACCAATCCGTTGCCAGAATTACTTGCCTCTCCGACATCAGATCCATCCGTTACATCCGCTACCAATCCGTTGCCAGAATTAGTTGTCTCTCCGACATCAGATCCATCCGTTACATCCGCTACCAATCCGCTGCCAGAATTAGTTGCCTGTGTGCCCGAGGTATCCGTTACATCCGCTACCAATCCGCTGCCAGAATTAGTTGCCTGTGTGCCCGAGGTATCCGTTACATCCGCTACCAATCCGTTGCCAGAATTAGTTATCTCTCCGACATCAGATCCATCCGCTACCAATCCGCTGCCAGAATTAGTTATCTCTCCGACATCCGTTACATCCGTTACATCCGCTACCAATCCGCTGCCAGAATTAGTTATCTCTCCGACATCAGATCCATCCGTTACATCCGCTACCAATCCGCTGCCAGTGAATAGAGGCCGACACTTGGAAAGAGCGGCGCTTAGCTCTGGCATGCGGATGGGCTTGGATACATAGTCGTCCATGCCAGCATTAAAACAATCTTCGCGATCGCCCTGCATCGCATTGGCGGTCATGGCAATAATTCGGGGACGGGGAAAATAACCGATAGAATCGTCTGGCTTGAATTCATCATTATCTTTTGCATCCCACTCTTCGCAAATACGTCGCGTAGCCTCCAGACCATCCATTTCCGGCATTTGCACGTCCATCAGCACCACATCATAGCATTGTCGGCCTAGGGCATCTAGTACCTCAAAACCATTGGCCGCCACATCCGCTCGATATCCCATTCGATCCAACATTTGCAGAGCGACTTTCTGGTTTACCGGATGGTCTTCTGCGAGCAAAATCCGCAGCGGTAGTTCCCGTGCCATTTCCAAACCGAACTGCTTGGAACCAGACAGGGGGTTCCTTTGGGGCAAAGGCTCTCCCCCAAATATAGAAATTAAGGTGTTGTAGAGCGAGGATTGCTTAATCGGCTTGTACAGGCAAGCGATCGTCTTTACATTGCTGGTGCGATCGCTTGCCTGAGTGCCCAAACTGGTTAGCATCACCAAAGGCAACCGAGACCTATGGGGCAAAGAGCTTATTTTACTTGCCAAGGTAGCCCCATCCATTCCCTGCATCTGCATATCCATAATTGCTACCTCGAACTCTCCGGGCCCTCGCAGTAAAGAAAGGGCATCTTCTGCCCCGGCGGCGCTCTGAATATCCATCCCCCACAACTCTAGCTGTCGAGTTAAAATTGTCATATTCGTGCTGCAATCGTCCACAATTAGAACTCGCTTGCCAGATAATAAATGGGGTTCGCCAATTTTTTCGATTGGAGAAGAGCTGGGAGCTTCCTTGCCGAGAATTGCGAAATAGAAAGCCGAGCCCAAGGCGCAGTCTCTTTCCTCTTTCGGCATTTTCCAGTCCGGTGGTGGAAAGCCTCCCAGATTGCCATGACTGGCTACCCACATAGTACCGCCCATCAGTTCGCTCAAGCGCTTGCTGATTGCCAAGCCGAGACCCGTACCGCCATATTGTCGCGTGATAGAAGAATCAACCTGACTGAAGGATTTAAACAGACGATTCATCCGTTCCTTGGGTATGCCAATGCCAGTATCTAGAACGGAAAATTCAATTAAAACGCGATCGCCATCTGACTTGGCAGTGTCATCCCGTTCTTTCTGTCCAGTACTTACCGAGATAACGATTTCCCCAGCCTGGGTGAATTTGATAGCATTACCGACCAGATTGACCAATATTTGCCGCACTCTGGTGATATCGCCCACGATCGCGCTAGGAGTAGATGGCTCTATATAATAAGCCAGCTCCAGACCTTTTTCCACGGCCTTGCCAGCAAACAAGTCCAGGGATTCTTCAATGCAGGAGCGTATTTCAAAAGGTTGCTGCTCTAGCTCCAGTTTGCCAGACTCTATCTTAGAAAAATCTAGAATATCGTTAATAATAGCCAGCAGGGCATCGCCACTATTGCGGATTGTTTCCACAAAATCGCGCTGTTGTAAATTTAGGGAAGTATCCAGAAGCAAGCCGGTCATGCCAATCACCGCATTCATCGGCGTTCTGATTTCATGGCTCATGGTGGCCAGAAATTCGCTCTTAGCCCGGGTGGCAGCCAGGGCTTCGTCCCGAGCGCGGGCTAGTTCGGCGGCAGCTTCCTGACGTTCTAATTCGCTGCCCATCCACTGAGCCATGAGATTTAGCAGCTCTTTATCTTGGCTTTTGAAAGGTCTGTTGAGAGGTTCGGAATTAGAAAAGCTCAGGGTGCCGTAAATTTTACCAGAGACGATAACGGGGGTGCCGATATAGGCTTCTCGCTTGAGCGGGGAATCGCTAATAGGGCCGGGTTGCCAAGGCCAGGGGGGCCAAGGAGAGACCATCAGAGATTCAAAAAGAACTGTCTCTTTACGGCGCAATGTCTCGTGGCAGTAAGTATCTTTTAAGTCGAATTCCGCTCCCCGAGCTAGCTCTTGTTTGGGGGATAGAGCGGCGATCGCTTCATACCTGTTCCCTTCTATCCGCGACAAAATAGCCACTTCCATACCCAGACGCTGCCGTCCCATCTCCAGCAAGCGCTGTACTTTTTGTTGAAATTTTAGTTTTCTAGAAGATGTTATTTTATATAATGTCCTAACCGCCTGCTCGCTATCGCGCAGCTCTTCTTCACTCTGATGGCGATCGGTTATATCCCGGGACACCGATAGCACTTCTTGCACCTTACCCGTTTTCGCCTCTCGGAGAATGCGGGCAGTGGTTTCAAACCATACATAATTCCCAGATTTGTGACGATAGCGGTGGGCGAGGGTGTAGGTTACAGCCGGCTTTTCTATTACCGCAGCGTATGATTTCTTAAGGACTTCTAATTCTTCTGGGTGAAATAGATCGTACAGGGAACTTCCTATCAGCTCTTCTACTTCATATCCGAGACTATTGCGACAAGCTGGAGAAACATATATCAAAATACCATCGAGAGTATGTCTGGCCAGGATATCTGTAGAATTTTCTGCCATCAACCGATAGCGCGCTTCCCTTTCTTTTTGCTCTTTGTGCTGCGATCGCGCGGCTTGGAGCAATTGGTTAATTGCCTCAGTCAAATTAGACAGTTCTTTATTGCCCTTCCCTACCGCTACCTCAGTCAATTCTTCGCCTTTACGAAGATTGCCTATCTTGCTGCTGAGAACTCGTAGGGGCACCAGGATATATTTGTCCATATAAATTAAACCTCCACTAATTATCAATGTCACTATTGCTAATGTCGCTAAAATAAAATAAATGATACTTGCTTGCTCTTTTCGATTCATTCTCGAAACTGCCAGAACTTGTAGCAGCAGCACTGGCTCATCGTAGATATCCCCCAGCAAGCCGTAGCCTGCAATACTATCTTCCGATTTGCTAGGAACCAGAATTGATGTTTTATGCTTGCCCCGAATCCCAAACTCTGAATGGAGAAGAAAATTCCCCTCTATCAATTTTTCTGGTTGCGTCGATTCTGCTTGCAATGCCGCCTTCACTTTGCCTAGATGGGGTGGTAAATTACCCCGGCTTAATTCATAGGCTTTTAGAGGCGAGCCTGTCATATCTGCTAGTCGTTTGATTTCTGCCTCATCTAGATAGCGTCCTACCATGACAATTTTGAAGTCCTGGTTCGTGCCGTTGCCGACAGTCTGGGAGGCTATTAGTAGCGGTCCGCCTTCAGCGTTCAGTATTCCGCTGAGATTGGGATCTGACTTTTGACGTTCTAGCAGTAGATCGAGCTGTTCCTGGGAGAGCGTTCCATTGCTGTTAATATCTTCATTGCTAGCTGCTTCCTGGTATCGAATAGTCTCTTGCCCGTCGATGGATAAGAACCAATCCAACTTCGGTGCGGCTAAGAGCCCTTTTTTAAAAGCTTGCTGCCCGGCTAGTTTTTCCGAACCGCTCAGCAAGATAGTCGATGCGGTGGCGTACAGCACGATATTCGCCACTACGAGCGATGCACCAACGAGCGATAATGTCTTCTGACGGAGTTTCATATTTATTTCATTTACCGCTAGAGACTCCCGACGAGGGTCGATCCGCATAGAAAATGGTGTCAAGGCAGCCTGCAATTCTTTAAACGGAATAGCAATTCCTCTGTCGTAATCTATTTGAGAACCCCGATCGCGCTGGAGGGGAAAGTGGGGAGAGGTTGCACCAATTCTCTTGTGGATCGAACCCGAGAAACCCTTGTATCGGCCTAATTTTGTTGTAGGTTGAGGATTGGCAATCTTAATTAAGACCTACAGGACTTACGAACCTGCGCTTTTGGTAAGCTATGCCTTTTAGCACTAGAGGCCATACAGGACTTACGCAAACACTCTATTACTAGGACGCGCCGCAGCACGCCATACACTATATGTAGTTATCCACCCTAAAATATGCGTAAGTCCGGGCTATATATATTTCGAGCCTATAAGAAAGCGTAAGTCCCGAATCTAGAGAAATCCTTTATATATTGCAATCTGGCTACCAGAAAGAAGCCTTTGCTATTTCTGGCAGTCTGTCTGTCATTAGCCTCATTACAGGGTAAGAATGACAAACGCTAAGGACAAACGCGAATTGCAAAGCAATTGCTCTAGAACAGATGCACCATTTTCTGCACTAGGATGCGACCGGCTTTTGTCAAAAAGATATGTCACTTGGTGGGCCACCGGCGGGTAAAACGCATTTGCTTTTGTTGGGGCTCTGCGCTACCGCCAAAAATTAGAAAGCGGCTTTGAAGGCTCTTTGGGTTGCCAAAAGGGTCTTTCCCCTCATAGTACACAATGGCAGATATAAAGATTGCCCCATCGTCATAATCTGCCAAAAATAAAAATTTTATCCCAGAAAGTTACCTGAGAAAAAAAGTAAAGACAAGCAAATAAAAAAACTAGGGTAATTTTACATAAGACTGTTTATACCGATCGCAGAAATTTGGACAATATTTTAATTTCCTACTGTAAAGATACGCAGTTGGCCGGGGAGCCGCCCGGAGCGCGATCGTTGATTTCCCTAAATCACCTATTACTTCTTAAAAACTAATGGCTATATCTTTTATCTTACCCTTTTGCCCAAAACTTATGCAAAATGTCAGTCAAACACTATATATAGAGTAAATTTAAAGACTAAGACGCTATCAAAAGATTATATAGCACTACGGATCTTGAAATTTCTCCCCCCCTCTCCCCACACTTCCCTCTCTCCCCACACTCCCCCCTCTCCCCACACTTCCCTCGGTCCCAAGCTACAGCTCCTAGGATCGGGCCAACCAGATTTTCTATAGACAAAAATATAGCAATACAGACCTGCTTAGCTCAGTAATTTATCAGCGCTTTCTAAGGATCCTAGATTACCGTAAACTGTCAGGGTGGGTCAAACCCACCTAGCCGGTATTACGAGTTTTTAATGGCATGAAATTGCTTGGCAGGTGGCTCAAACAGACAAACGGAATTTGGGGAAAAATAGACGCTAATTCTTTGCAGCTTCGCCTAACCGTAGGTATTGCTGCGGTTTCGGCGCTGGGAATTGGCGCTCTAGCAATATGGACGAGCTGGAAAATGCAGGAGCAGCTAGTTTGGAGCCACAAAGATAATCTGCGCTACATTGCAGCTCGCTTTCCTCGCAATGTCGAACATTACAGCCAGATGAAGCCGGCAAGCTTCGGCTTGCAACCGGCTATCGACCATTTGACTTCTAATAATGTATTGCTGTGGGTTAAGAATGCCGATGGGTCGATCGCAGCTAAATCAATGGCTTTGATGGGTCGGGCTGACAGCATCGGCAATAAATTGATGTCTATGCCTAGGGGGATGCTCGAACCAGAAGTCCATCACGTTAACGATCGCTATTTTGTTTGGTGTAGCGGTCCGCTGAAAGTGAAGGGGACAAAACTGGGACACCTCTATTTGGCTCAAGATATCACCGGAGATTACACGATGTTTGTGGAAAATATCCGGAGTTTCAGTATTGCCAGCGTTTTAGTAATTTTTACTATAACTGGAGCGATCGCAATCTATGTGCGGCGATCGCTTCGACCCGTGCTGCAACTGAGCCAAATCGCTAGCACTGTTTCCCCCGACGACCTCGGAGCCGCCCGGATGCAATTGGAAAATGCTCCGAGCGAAGTCCGCGAGCTAGCCCAAACTTGCAATCGAATGCTCGCTCGTCTTGCAGATGCTTGGGAACAACAGCGGCAATTTGTTAGCAATGTTTCTCACGAATTGCGCACTCCCCTAACAATAGTTTCTGGCTATCTGCAAAGCACCCTCCGACGGGGCACTAACCTGACAGAACCACAACGGGAAGCCCTCTCAATTGCTTCGGGAGAAGCAGAGCGCACAATTGCCCTATTGCAAGACTTGCTAGATTTAGCCCGAGCAGATAGCGGTCACCTCCATTTTCATTTGGAGCCAATGGTATTAAACGACTTGGCCGAGGAGGTAGCGGAAATGGCCAAGCAATATAGCAATAGAGAAATTTTAGTAGCAAGCGGTAGCCAGTGGGTTGAAGTGCGAGCAGACTCCAATCGCTTGAAACAAGTGCTGCTGAATTTAATTGATAATGCGGTTAAATATTCCGAGCCGGATAAGCCCGTGACTTTAAGAGTTATCGGCGATGGGGATTGGGGACAAATTCAAGTTAGCGATCGCGGACCTGGCATACCCCTGCCAGACCAAGCCCGTATTTTTGAACGCTTCTATCGCATTGACGAAGCTCGTTCTCGCTCTACCGGCGGCACGGGTTTGGGTCTGTCCATCGTCAAAACTTTGGTAGAGGGAATGGGCGGTACGGTTACGGTGCGATCGAAATTGGGGGAAGGCAGCACCTTTGCGGTAAGTTTGCCTGCTATGGGGCAATAGGGACAAGGGGACAAGGGGACTGGGAGGGATGGGAAGGGTGGGGACTGTGGCAATCTGCGGGTATGTTTTTTAGATTTGATGTTTTTTGGCCACGATCGACCCTCGAAATAAGGTGTAGGGGCGATAGCATTCCCGAGATATCCTTTGCTATAAACTAAACTTATAACCTGGAATGCTTCGCCCCAGAAATTTATGCCCCTCCCTGGCAACTCCAAAAAGAAGGATTATAAAAAACATACCCCGAGGAAAGGGGGTCAGAGGTGTGGCAGGTGTGGCAGGTGTGGCAGGTGTGGCAGGTGTGGCAGGTGTGGCAGGTGTGGCAGGTGTGGCAGGTGTGGCAGGCTTGGGAAGGACTAGAAGCGAAAATTATCCCCATGTCCCCATGTCCCCATGTCCCCACACCCTACCCCATTACCGCGCTAGCTTATAAGAGAATATTTTTTATCCGTTTTCGCCGTGTTGTCTGACAAACTTTCTGCTCTAACCCGCAGTTTTGCTACTTGCCTGCTGCTATTATCCCTAAGCTCCTGTGCCAATACTGGGGCGGGGGAAGCTCTGGAGCGATCTTTGGCACCGGACCCTCAGCTCGGAGAAAGCTCTCCCTCCCCAAGCCTCGCCTCCCCAAGTCCCGCTCCCTCTAGCGCCCCAACGGAGGAGGCTAATTCGCCTTCTAATTCGTCCTCTAATTTACCCCTCGAATCCGATCGCCCCCTGGAGCAAGCAGAAAATTCCACTTCAGATGGAGAAAACTCGACAGCTTCCGACAAAAAAACAATTGAAGAAAGCGCGGCTCCCGGCTCCCCTTCTCCGGCACCGACCCCCGTTCCTTCCGCAGAATCCCCCGCAGAATCCCCAACAGAATCCCCAGCAGATTCGCCAGCAGAATCCCCAGCAGAATCGCCAACAGATTCGCCAGCAGAATCCCCAGCAGAATCCCCAGCAGAATCGCGATCGCAGTCAGAGCCTGCCTCGCCACTGGATAGACTTCCAAAGCAATTGCAGCAATACAGCCAAGATTTAATTGAATTGGGAGTCTTCTCTTTAAAGCAATCTGGTTCTGAGGATAAGTCGAAAAGTTCCATTTATTTATTAGAACCTATAGCTCGCGGAGAATATGCTCGTTGGCTATTGGCTGCCAATAATAAAATTTATGGCAATAGGCCAGCGCAACAAATACGCCCCGCAACAGCAACGGACAAACCTACCTTTCAAGATGTCCTGGCAACCAATCCAGATTTCCCAGCTATTCAAGGTTTAGCCGATGCAGGGATTATTCCCAGTCCTCTCAGCGGCGATAGCACTGCTGTTTCTTTTCGACCGGATGCGCCCCTGACCAGAGAAGATATGCTGCTGTGGAAATTACCTCTGGATACTCGCAAGACTTTGCCAAAAGCATCTATTGAGGCGGTTAGAGAAACTTGGGGTTTCCAAGACTCCGCTAAAATTAGTCCCAAGGCATTGCGGGCTGTTTTGGCTGATTTTCAAAATGGCGATTTTGCTAATATCCGTCGCAGTTTTGGTTACACTACCTTGTTTCAACCGAAGAAATCCGTGACTAGAGCGGAAGCAGCCGCTGCCCTCTGGTATTTTGGCGTTCTTAATGAAGGATTATCGGCTCGGGACGCTTTGGAACTTGAAAGTCAGCAAGAGGGGCAGTAATATCATGTCGGTTTGAATGCCCCAAAAAAAGCTTCTGCGCAAGGACAGGGCGTCCCGCCTGTCCCAAAGAGCGGGAGGGACAGGCGGGACGCCCGTCCTACGGGAGAATACAAATTTTTTCTGTGGGTAACCGGACTTGATAGAAAGGGCAGTAAAGGCAGAAAAGTTTTATGAGTTTTTGGCCGCGCAAGATAGGGGTAATGCGCCTATTGAGGTCGGGAAAGTTCTGGCAGGTGCTGCTGTTCGCGACCATAATTATGCTGCTTGGTTTTATTCCCTTGCAAACGGCGATTGTTCTGGAGCGATCGCCAGTACCTCAAGCTATATTGGTTCTCAATGGCAAGCCAAATAGAATCCAATTTGCAGCTGAGTTATGGCAGTCTCACCGCCATCTTGATATCTGGGTTTCTGCAATATCCGATTTGGAAGAGCGATTGCAAGGCAACATTTTCCGGCAAGCCGGAATTCCACCGGAACAAATCCATTACGATCGCTGTGCCACGGATACTGTCACTAACTTTACTTGTACCGTTGATGATTTTCTCGCAAACAAGCTAGAGCATTTATACTTGATAACTTCCGACTACCATATGCCTAGAGCCAGGGCGATCGCTTCTCTAGTTCTCGGCAGCCAGGGCATTGCCGTAACTTTCCTTCCCGTCCCTTCAGGAGGCGTACCCTCAGAGTCCCGGTTCCACATCTTCCGCGACTGCATTCGTTCTATATTATGGATTGTCCTTAGACGCACCGGGGCCAGCTTAAATCCGAGATTGGGCATGGGGCATGGGGCATTGGGCATTGGGCATTGGGCATTGGGCATGGGGAGAGGAGAATTTTCAGCAGAGTTCTTCCCACACTTCCCACCCTTCCCACACTCTCCCCGTACCTCTGGGCCCCCTTGTATACTTATCTCCTGGTCCCCATGTCTCCCGGTCTCCTCTAGTCTCTCCCATGCCCAATGCCCAATGCCCGATGCCCCCCTCTGAGAGAGGGTTTCAGCCGATTCGGCTTCGCCCGGAAAAAAAAAATTTCATTTTTTTTGAAAAAGGGGTTGACGTTTTGAAAAATCCGAGTTATATTAGAAAACGTGAAAAGAAAACAAGCCCCCATCGTCTAGAGGCCTAGGACACCTCCCTTTCACGGAGGCGACGGGGATTCGAATTCCCCTGGGGGTATTAGATCTAGTAGATGCGTCCGGTCGGACACCAAAAGTCGGTGTCCGATTATTTTTTTGTTTTTTGCCGCGACAGATTACAGGTTGCTCGTAGGCAATAAAATGTGCGATCGCTCTAGAAGGTCCAATGTCTTATAACCAATTTAATATTGACAAAATTAAGAACGATTTAGGATTAGCGATTTCTGAAAAATTCGAGCTATTTGCCGATATTACAGAGGCCCCCTATAGCGGCTGGCTGGAGGAGACTTTGGCAACTAACTTGCCCTTAGCCTTGGCGATCGCTACAGAAAAGGCGCGATCGGAGATGATTGTAGCGCCAATTTTAATAGAGTTAAAAAAGCAGGCCGGGGAAATCAGCTTATTTTCGGGGCGAGACTTTAATGTCGATGAGGAAAAAGGCTTAAATGGATTTTGCGATTTTCTGGTTAGTCGCTCGGTTTCGCAGCTAGCAATAGAAGCCCCGGTCTTGGCAATAGTAGAAGCCAAGAATGATAATCTTCAATCGGGCTTCGGGCAATGTATGGCTGAAATGTATGCCGCTCAATTGTTCAATGAAAGGGAAAACAACAATATCGATACAATTTATGGCTCGGTGACGACTGGAAGTCTATGGCAATTTATGAGATTGTCGGGAAAGGCGGGAAAGGCGATCGAGATAGATTTAAAAGAGTATCCCCTGAATCCTGGGAAAATTCTGGGGATTTTTCTAAGTTGGCTTGAGATTGATAATTGAGAGGCGAAAAGCAATATTTCATGCCTCTCCCATACAAAATTTTTCCGGTAAAGGTTCGTCAAAATCATCGCTCGTCCAAATAGCTCCTCGGTGCAATCCTAAAGTCCGTCTTTTAGATGAGGAGGCACAAGGCACTACGCGAGCCCGCATGGTGCTGCCTTCCATCAGAACTATTTCCGTGTCTTTGTCTAGTAAAGACAATAACTCGGTTAGGCTTATTTGCGATTCTACGTCAACCGTTTTCGTAATCATTGCCATTCCTATAATTAATATCAAATCCGGTTAATTACCAATAAATCCCGTAGGGGTTCCCCGTGCCCGCCCCGGCCGCCCCAACCCACCCACACCGCCCGCAGGAGGGGAAGCCAGCCGGGGCGGGCACGGGGAACCCCTACAAACTGCAACTGTTTAACCGGATTTGATATAATTAATTTCGGGTAAGGTTACTTCCCACACTTCCCACACTTCCCACACCCCACACCCCACACCCCACACCCTACACCCCACACCCCACACCCCACACCCTACTATCAAGATCGACTTCGCGATCGCTCCAAATAGATTCTAGCAACTTTGTCCTCGGGGCTCTGATGCAGGCATTCTTCAAATCCCTCTGCTGCGGCGGCGAATTTTTGCATATAATAGGACAAAAGCGCTTCTTCAAATATGGGTAAAGTTGCTAATTTGCCAGTTTTCAGAGGTAGCGGATCTGCATCGAAGATCTCAAAAACAGAGACCATTTTTGATTTTCCCTTGACTTGCACGCGATCGATGAGGCGACGAATACAATAATTATCTGGATTTTGCAAGCGGGCAAATGTATGGTGAGTGATTAACAGAGATGCCCCATACTGTTTGGTCAGGTCTTCTACGCGAGAGGCGACATTAACTGCATCGCTAATTACCGTGCCATCCATGCGGTTGTAGCCGCCCACGGTGCCCAGCATCAAAGAGCCGGTATTAATGCCAATGCCAATTTGAATGGGGATATAACCTTGGCGATCGCGCTGTTGATTGTATTTTTCCAACCTTTGCAACATAGCGATCGCTGCCTTAACTCCATCGTCTGCCTCCCCGCAAAACAGCGCCATAATAGCATCGCCTATATACTTATCTATAAAGCCCTTATGGTCGATAATAATCGGTTCCATCCGAGACAGATAGGCATTAATAAACTTGAAATTTTCCTCGGGAGTCATACTTTCCGATAGAGTAGTGAATTCGCGAATATCGGAAAATAGCACCGTCATTTCCTGCTGAACTTGGTCCCCTAGCTGAACCTCAACAATACTATCTTTATCCAAAAACTGGAGAAACTGACGGGGGACAAAGCGCTCGTAAGCCCGATTCAGTTCCGCTGTATTGGCATAGAAGCGGGCATTTTCAATTGAAATCGCCGCCTGAGCGGAGAGGAGATTTAACATCGCCAGTCTCTCTGAGGTAAAAGCTCCAACGGCCAGATTATTTTCAAGGTAAACAATGCCGCTGAGTTGCCCTTGGTTTACTAAAGGATAACAGAGAACAGACTTGGGCTGATTATTAATAATATAGGGGTCATCTTGTGTAGAGACTTTGGAGGAAGGATTTTCCAGTTCCCGCGAGGCATTATTAAAAACTACTGTTTCCTTAGTGCGAGCCACATAATTAACAATAGATGCCGGGAGTAGAGCTGTATCGATGGGGATGGATTGTAAGACTGCTGTTTCTATAGTTCTTATCTTTGAGGAAGGCGCACCAGACTCAGAGCCAGCGGAGTCGAACCCACCGGAAGCTTCAATCAGCAATTTACCTTTAGTTTCCAAAATCAGATAGCCAAATTGGGCTCCAGCATTCTCGATGAGAATTTTCATCAAGTTGGCCAGCAGTTTATCTAGCACGATATCGCTGGAAATTGCTTGGGATGCCTTCATCACTGCCAGCAAGTCCAGCATTTCCGCCGAATTCATGCGCGTCTGAATCGTACCGCTCTTGGTATCTTTAATAGCAGGAACGGGATTGGCAGGCAGTAAGTGGCTGTATCGCCGCTCCAAATCTTTAACTTTGCCAGTAGCTCCCCATTTTCTATAGCAGTAACGAGCTTCTAGCATATAAGCCCCAGCAATTTTTACCTTTCCTTGCTGCAGATAAAACTTGGCCGCTAGCTCGTTGGCCAGTGCTTCTTCGTTAATATATTCGTGGTCTTTAGCTAGCGCGATCGCTCTATCGTACAAGTCTATTGCCCGAGCGGATTGACCGAGAACTCGATGCCGCTCTGCCTCGACTAAAACAAACTTATGCAGGTAATTTTTGGGGGCATGACGAGACCATACCTTCATTTTTTTCTGATTTGCTTGCACCTTCGCGAGGATAGACTTTTCTTCCCGGCTAGCCTCGGGCGATCGCGCCAGTCTGGCTAGGGAATCGTAAAAATAGAAGACTGGCACCAGTAACAAAGAGGTTACGTTTTCTAAATATCCTTCTGCCTGGGCTGCCCATTCAATAGCTTCCTGGAAATCTTCAAAAAGATAGCCGAGGATGAGCTTGCATAAATATACAACACAAATAGCGGTTCTATCGTTCCCTTCGAGGTGAAGGGGCAGCGTTTTCTCCTCGTCGTAGGCTTCCCCCTGTAAATAGCAAGGTTTCTCGGATCTACCTAGTAAGTTCAAGACCGCTTGGCGATAAATTTCGTTGTAAATAAAGACAGTTTCTTGCTGGATAGAGGCGATCGCCTTGCTATAAGAAGCCATCTCCCGTTCCAGCTCCTCCAGTTCCGAGCCTATACAGAGACAATGCAGGCAATATTGGTGGGCAGCAAAAGCAGCAAATTCTAAATCGCCGTTTTCTAGAGCCATTTGATAGGCTTGCTGCAACGGGCGTAAAGTATCTTTGACCGGATCCTGCCAATGCCTAATCAAGGCATTGACCACATGAATAGTCCTGGCTTTAATTTCCTGAGCGCCGACTTTTTCTAATAAATCTAAAGCCAGTTGGCCAAATCGATAGCCCGCTTCAATGTCTCCTATGACTCCACAGAGAATAACGCCGTAATTAGCATAACCATAAGCAGATAAGGGGGAATTGCCATTTTGAACCGATAAATTTACCTGTTTGAAGGCAAGTAGCGGCATCAATGCGGGAGTCGTTTGATAGGAAGCAGAAAAAATATTTGCTAAAAACCGCATCGCCGTCAGTTTGTAGGGATCGGTCATCTCCGGTAGCTCGGTTAATGATTCTATTTTTTTGCCACCAATTTCTAATTTAGTTCGCAAAAAACCGAGGGCAATGTTCCCTTGCCTGGGCTGCGCTGGAAAGCTAATGCCCAACATCTTGAGAACAAATAAGGCCGTTTGGATGGCTTCTCGAAGTTTGTTGCGAGCGATAGAAGCTTGAATCTGGGTTTCATAGACTTTTACTTTATCTAGGAGGGTTTGCGATCGCTCTAATACAATAGTTGCCAAACTATTCATTTTCTCGAACTTGCCGTTTAGATAAGCTGCCTCCGCTGCTTCCACATGGATAGCCAAGGTGACCTCGTACTGCTCCTGCCAGCTATTTTTTTCCAAAACAACTCTAGCAAGGCGCAGATAATTGAAGGCCGTTTTGTATGCCGCCGATGCTTTAGCTTTCCGAGCAGCTACGAGATTTAAGCGGGCTAATTGAGTTCTAGAGAGCGACTCGTTTAACTGCTTCAAATATACGCTATCGTCAGCTAAGCCAGCTAGATTATTGCTTTGGGCTCCAGTCAGCTCGCATAGTATCTCCCCTGAAGCGTCGATTAATCCCAAGCCTAAATTCAGTTGATTGACAATATCGAATATTTTTTCTTCTCGTTTTTCTAGGGGAGTATGTTGCAGCAGCATTTGGCCGACTTGCAGATGAACTGCTTGCTTATCTGCCTCGGGAATAAGAGCATAAGCCGCTTGCTGAATCCGGTCGTGGACGAATTTATAACTTGGGGACTGGGGGGCAATGCTTGTTTGGGTAATTTCAATCCCCAATTCAATTGATTTATAAGCATCGCTCAGGGGCAAAAGTAAACTTTCTGCCACAGCCGATCGCAAGGCTAATGCCGTTTTTTGCAGGGATTGCTCGTAAACTATTGCCAGAGTTTTCAAGTCGAATTGGTTGCCAATGCAGGCTGCCAGTTGCAAAGCCCGTTGCGTGGCTTCTGCTAACTTTTTAATCTTGCCAGCCATTAATTCGACGACATTATCGGTAAAGCCCCGCGCTTCTATTCGATCTAAATCCCACTCCCACAGTCCACCGGCTAAAAGCGAGCTAGCCCTCGGATTAACCGCATCTTTAGCGGTCGCTTCTTTCTCTAGAACGAAATATAGCAGCCCTTCGGCATAGAGAGATTTCAAAAACTCATTCATAAAGAAGGGATTGCCGTCGGTCTTCGCCAAGACTAATTTAGCCAGGGGCATTGCTCGGGAGTTCGTACAGTTGAGGGTATCGGCGATCGCCTGAGTTACGCAGGATAAACCTAATGGAGCAAGAGAAATATTATTTACCCGTACCCCTACTTTTTTAATTTCTTCTATAGTTAGCATCAAGGGATGGGCTGAGGAAACTTCGTTATCTCGATAAGCTCCTATTAAAAATAGAGAAGGGGCATGGGAACCGATATCTTGGCTGCGGATGGACGATGGCTGTAAAGCTCCTGCTTCTGCGATCGCCTCTTTGCCAATCGAGTCTTTCCCATGTCTCTCGTTATCCGAAGCATTCATCAGCACTTCGATTAGTTTCAAGCTACCACTATCTGCCCACTGTAAATCGTCTAGAAACAAAACTAGAGGATGCTCTCGTTGAGTAAAAACGCAGATAAATTTTTGAAACATTAAATTGAAACGATTTTGCGCTTCGGCTGCGGGCAGTTGCGGGACGGGAGGTTGCGACCCGATTAGCAGTTCCACCTCGGGAATCACGTCAATAATAACCCCGCCATTATTTCCCAAAGCCTTTAGAATTTTATTGCGCCATCGTTCTAACCTATCTTCGTCTTCTGTTAAGAGTTGCTTTATTAACTCCTGAAAAGCTTCTATAGCTGCATAGTAGGGAATATTGCGCTGATATTGATCGAATTTACCCGAAATAAAATAGCCTTTTTGTCGGGTAATCGGTTTATAAATTTCTTGAACTAGCGCCGACTTGCCAACACCGGAATAACCGGAAATCAGCATCAGCTCGCTTGCAGAGGTATGACTTTTGACTTTTGACTTTTGACTTTTGACTTTTGACTTTTGACTTTTGACTTTTGACTTTTGAAATTCCTCTTCATCCTCAAAGCAGAAGCTATTTTGCTGCCCGGATGCTACGCGATCGAAGGCGGCTAGCAATATTTTCAATTCGCGCTGCCTACCATAGAGCTTTTGGGGAATTTGAAATTTTTCTGAAATGTCGCGACTGCCTAGGGGGAAGCTAGATATTTTGCCATTTATCCGTAACTGAGTCAAAGATTCTTCTAAATCTGCTTTTAGACCCCAAGCACTTTGGTATCGGTCTTCTGCGTTTTTCGCCAATAATTTCATTATTATATTGGCAAGGCAGGCAGGAATCTCGGGATTGAGCCGATCGGGGGGCAGTGGAGAGAGGGCCAGATGAGAATGCACCAACTCCATAACATCTGTAGTCTGAAAAGGTAGTTGATGGGCGAGCATTTCATAAAAGGTAGCCCCGAGGGAATAAAAATCCGTGCGATAGTCCAAGGAGCGATTCATTCTGCCAGTTTGCTCTGGCGACATATAGGCTAAAGTGCCTTCTAAGACTGCCGGGTTTTTGAAGGTCGGGTTTTCCCGGGATAATACCGTGGAAATACCAAAATCTATGATTTTGACCTGGAAAGAGGCCGGGTTAATAACTATATTAGATGGATTTATATCTTTGTGGACTATGTTAGTGGCGTGAATCTGACCCAAAGTCTCGGCTATATCGATGGCGATCGCCAGAAATTCATCCAGGGCTAACTTTTGCGATTCTATTAATTTGCTTATAGATTTTCCACCAAAATCCTCCAAACACATTACTAAGGTGTTTTGATATTTTTCCAAACCATATACTCTAACAACCCCATCCAGATTTAGAGACCGAGTAATGTCATATTCTTGTTTGTACCGACGCAGTTCCTCTGGCGTTGGATAGTCGAGCTTGAGAAGTTTTAGGATAACCGGGCGATCGTCTGACTGGCGGATGCCTCGATAGACTAGAGAATTAGCACTTTCATAAATCTGCTCGCGAATCTGGTAGCCGAGAAGAGTTATCATGGTTGGCTTTTACTGCAATTAGCAGAAGGATATTTTTTCACTAATTTTACCTCAAATTGCAGTTTATTGTCTATTGCAAAGTGTTAATGCTTGATTTGGTGGATCGTACAATAGCGCTAGTTACCAAAACCTTTTTTCTTGGCTCTTGGCTTGGTTCGAGCCTCAGCAAGCAAAGATTTAAACCCTACTTGATTTTGTGCCTTTAGCCTTTTTATTCTTAAAGCCTGATAAGCAATAATTTCCTCCGCCAAGGGATGCTGGGGGTCAATGTGCAGGTGAGTAAGCGAAACTACATAGTTTTCCTTGTCATCTTCTGACGAATTCAAAGAACAAATAATTCCCCCTTCATCCCCACCGTAAAACATACTGTCGATTAGCAGTTCTTGCTTAGCTTTTGTGACATTTCCGCGATCGCGCATTGTCTGTAGAAGCGGTTTCCCTGCCGTAACTGGAATAGGCAAGCATTGCTCCATCTTGGCCATCAACTCTACGGCTTGCTCGTAATTATCAATCTTCATATTGCAATGCCTCAGCTATTTGACAAAGCTTCTCGGATTAAACTGGATGTCATTATTATACAAGTTCAATGCCGCTGCTTGAGAAAATTAACTGCCCAAAAAGGCCGCTCTTCTGGCGGGGCAGTTAGTCGAGAATGCGAAAGCCCCGCATCTGCCGGAGAATCGCAAGCAGGAAAGGCCCTCCCAAAACCCAGTCGGATAATAGCAACCGACCCATATCCAGGACTTAAGTAGGGCTTGCTGAAAAAGGCAGAGTGTGGGGAGTGTGGGAAGTGTGGGGAAGTGTGGGAAGTGTGGGAAGTGTGGGAAGCGTGGGAAGTGCGGGAAGAATTAAATAAAATTGTCTTCTCCCCCTCTCCCCGGTCTCCCCGGTCTCCCCGGTCTCCCCGGTCTCCCCACACTCTCCACCCTCCGGGCTTTTTAGATTTATGAGCGCAAGCCCTAAGTAAATGGACAAAATTATTTACACTCGCTTGCTTGCTGACACTGGGTCTGGGCTCCAATTCCGTGTAATTAATTTTATGCTACTTACTGTGTTAGTATGGCCTCGGAGGTTATGATATTTTTTTTAATATTCGTCATTTAAAGCTTTTATAGCAGTAAGCAGTCAGAACTCAGCTCAGAAGCTCCCCGCAGGCGTAGCTATAGATGCACGAGCAAGGCAGTTAGTAGGGGCTTTCCGGTCGTAGCCCTCGGGGTATGCTGTGCGCACCGAGCGTGAGAGCGTTGCTAACGCCCCTACAGGCAAACAATGAGATTGCTCTAACCAAACATGGCTTTGTGCTAGGGAGCATTTCACTTTTGTAACAGGGCAGCCCGGAGGGCGCTTGTTTTGTGTAGCCGCGCCAGCCGCTTTTCGGAGGCGGGGCTTGCGCCTATAGGCGCTGCTGCGGCAGCATACTTTCATTGAAATGCTCCCTTGTGCTATATTTAATCCCATAGCTAGAGGAGATGTTTATGGCGCTAGTTTCTAACCAACAAGCGAAGAATTACTTGAAGCTGGGTCAAGTAGTTCCCATAGGCTTGGGCGCGATCGCTCTGTTAAACTTATTCGTCGCTTTTGTGTCTGAAGCCAGCATAGGCTCTCTTATTCAGTCCCTGAATCGCGTCAACTCTGCCCATGAAGTAAAAGCAGAGTTAAAATTATTAGAAAAGACCTTAGTTGATGCCGAGACAGGTCAGCGCGGCTTTTTGTTGACGGGAAAAGAAAACTATCTAAAACCTTATAATGAAGCATTAAATACAATCGATAGACAAATTCTAATTTTAAAAAAGCTGTTTGAAAACGATCCTAATAAAAATTATCAGCTTGTTACTATAGAAAACTTAATAGAACAAAAGCTAAACGAGCTAAGACAGACGATAGAATTAAAAAGATTGGGTAAAGAAAAAGATGCTATGGCTATAGTGCTATCCAACCAAGGAAAAGATCTAATGGATAGAATTAGAAGTATATTAGATGAAATGAGCCAAGTAGAGGACGCTAGTCTAAAAGCTCGACAGCAGCAATCTATAATTATCAAGCAAAAAACTAATAGAATGACTCTTGGGGGAGCGATTAGCATCTTAACGGTCGTGGCAATAATGATTTGGTTTATTTTGCGCAATGCGGTCAAGCCTATCAATAGAATTGTGATGGATATTTCAAGGTCATCAGCCCAAATCGCCGTTACAGTGCAAGAACAAGAACGGGTAGCGAACCAGCAAGCAGCCTCGGTCAATCAAACAAACGCGACAATGAATGAATTGGGGGCGTCATCAAGGCAAGCAGCCCAGCAAGCTGAAGCGGCAGCGGAGAGAGCCCAAGAGCTATTACTGTTGTCCGTCGGCGATCGCAGTCAAGCACTGGAAAACTGGCAGCAAGAATCTAGCTTACAAGAAAAATCGTTACAGACTTCCCAGCAAGTTATAAACTTAACCGAGCAGCTCAAGCAGATTGATGACATTACCAATGCAGTCAGTCAATTAGCCAATCAAACTAATATGCTGGCGCTGAATGCAGCAGTTGAAGCAGTAAGAGCGGGAGAACATGGCAAGGGATTTGGCGTTATTGCCACGGAAATTCGCTCTCTTGCAGACGAAAGCGGCAAATCTACCGAAAAAATAAGCGCGCTGATTGCCAATATTCAAAAAGCTGCTAATGCCACGGTGGCTGTAACGGAAGAATCTACAAAGGCGGTAGGGCAGATGGTGGCGGCAATTAACGACATTGCAGCCAACGTCCAACAAATATCCCTGAGTGCCAAAGAACAGTCAACCGCGCTCGAACAAAGCGTTGAGGCAATTGCTTCCATCAACCAAGGCGCTGGGGAAATCGCTAGCGGTATCGCCCAAACTCAAGCGAGCGTCCAAGAACTCAACCAAGCCGCACAAACCCTAAAAAGCTTGGTGTAATGGTGCAATCTTCTTGACGAACAGTTATAGCAGGGAACGAGGAAGCATTTCAATTTTGCAATGCGATAGCAAGCATTCCTCAACCCAACCTACAACTACAAAATTGAAATGCTCCCTCCCCCCGTGGCTGCCCCAATAGGTACGGGGCAGCCACGCTCCCCTCTGCCCCTAGAAATAGGCTCGTTTGTATAGCGCGGATTTGGTATTAGGGACTTGCAAGTTAATAACAATACCCTCGCCATTTTCCCGGGCGTTAATAAGCTGTAGGGGCGACAGCATTCCCGAGACAATGCTGTCTTCGCAAAAATCTATTGTGTTGGAATGCTTCGCCCTGGGTTGTCTCGGGGATACATAGGTGTCTGGGCGAAGCATCCCAAGATAATAACTTTACTTTATAAAAATCGGGTTGTCTCGGGGATGCTGTCGCCCCTACATACCCTACATACCCCTACCTCGGATTTTTTCAGATAGGCGTTGGTATTGTAATAACGTACCGGGTTCTTCGGCTTCGACCCTATGCCCTCCGGGCAGGCTTACGCCTACGACAGGCTCAGGACGAGCGCCCGAACGGTAACGCTCTTGGACTGGTACTTTATTTCTGCGCAAGTCCCTTACTGCATAAGTCCCGAATCATGCTATTCTCGTTTATACCAAAAACCCATGACTCATAAAATTAATGATTTTCTCAAACAGTACGAGCGCTTTGGCGTGAATCTTGGTTTGGAGAGAATACGACGACTCTTGGCAGACTTGGGCAATCCCCAAGAACGAGTACCCGTCATTCATGTGGCCGGTACGAACGGTAAAGGTTCTGTCTGCGCCTATCTCTCGGCCGCGCTCTATGCAGCGGGCTATCGCGTCGGGCGCTATACCTCTCCTCATCTGGTGGATTGGACGGAGAGGTTTTATCTCAACGAGGAACCGATCGCAATTGCAGAATTAGAGCAAATCTTCGAGCAAATCCAACAGACCATTCGCCCCGATCGCTCCTCTACAGAAGCCCCTACACAATTTGCCCCTACACAATTTGAAGTCATTACCGCTGCGGCTTGGTTGTATTTTGCCCGGGAGCAGGTGGATATAGCAGTTATGGAAGTTGGGCTCGGAGGACGTTTGGATGCTACCAATGTCTGCGATCGCCCCCTAGTCACGATAATCACCTCCATCAGTCGCGACCACTGGCAGCAACTCGGCCCTACTTTAGCCGATATTGCCGGGGAAAAAGCTGGCATTCTCAAATTCGGATGTCCTGCCGTCGTCGGACCTTTGCCCCCAGAAGCCCAAGCAGTGGTAGAACAAAGAATTGCCGAACTCCGCTGTCCGGCTGTTTTCCCAGAACCAGCGCGCCCGATCGAAGCAGGGGAGCGGGGGAGCGGGAGTGTGGGGAGTGTGGGGAGTGTGGGGAGAGAGGGGAGAGAGGGGAGAGAGGGGAGAGAGGGGAGAGGGGGGAGTGTGGGGAGAGGGGGGAGTGTGGGGAAAATTTTCAGCAGTCCTTCCCACCCCTCCCACACCTCCCACACTTCCCACCCCTCCCCCACTTCCCACACTTCCCACCCTTCCCACACCCCACACAAGAGCGCCGTGTGGGGCAAGAGCGTAGAGCTCGGTAGTCGCCGTATCATAAAAAAAATCCGGGAACGAAACCCAACAAAACTGTCGCTATTGTTGGGTTTCGTTCCCGGGCCGCTCCCTACTACTTACAAAAGTGAAATGCTCCCCTGTCGCGTTGGCACAGCCTGCGCGACAGGGCGATAGCGAAACAGGTCGCGACAGCGAAACCTGTCGCGACCTGTTTCGTCCCTACAGGCAAAAAATAACGAATAAGCTCCCCTTTCACTCGCGGGGTTGGGGGTAATTTTCTTAATCATGCAATAGCTCTAATAACTCTCAAGCTAAGAAATTATAGTCATTTCAATTAATTTTTATCCAGTTACGATCGCTCTTGTAGGGGCGATTTCGCGCTCTCGCCCCTACATTCTGTCTCATTTTTATTGGAAATGACTATATACCTCAAACCTCTCAAGCTAATAACTTAAAACTCAAAACTCAAAACTTAACCCTCAAACCTCTTAAGAAGGCGATAATGCAAAAACACCTCATCGCCGACGGGCTTAACTTCTAGGAGTTCGAGACGGGGAGCGAGATTGCTAGGAAATCCGACGCCATCTGCTGGGGTTGGTGCATCCTTGCCTCCTAAAATCAAAGGACAAACCGTAAGCCAGATTTCATCAATCAAGTTTGCAGCTAGCAAAGAGGCAACTAATTGACCGCCGCCGAGAACGGCCAAGCGATCGATACCCAATTTAGCTAGCTGGGGCAAAGCAGCAGGCCAGTCAATTTTTTGCTCGCTATTTTCAAAAACCATAACTCGCTCAAACCCCGCTTTTTCTTGCCAGAGTTTCGCACCAGCAGCAGTAGAGAGCAACCAACGGGGAACGGGTTGGCGAAAAAAAGGGAGTTTGGAATCGATGTTGCCACTGCTAGAGCAAATAATTTGTACGGGTTGCGGCGGTTTGCCTTGTTTTTTCCTTTCTTCTATTAGTTCGGGATTGATAACTCGCATGGCAGTCCCGTTAGAGCGAAGAGTGCCAGCACCATTCAAAACACCATCGGCTAGAGCAACTTGGTATTCTAAGTGAGCTTTGTCAGCGGCGGAACCAAATTTAGCAGGCGATCGCGCTCCATCGGCAATTTTACCATCGGCGCTCATTGCCAGAACTGTAATGATTTGAGGTTTGGGCATTGGGCTTAAAAGTCAAAAGTCAAAAGTCAAAATTTAAAAGTTAAAAGTTAAAAGTTAAAGGTTAAAAATCACAATTAAAAATTAAACCCTCAAAATTCAAACCTCAAAACTTAAAACCTATATCCATCGGGAGCCTGGGTTGTATTATCGACAAGGGCACCAGCTATATCGAGATTAGTGGCGCGGAACAGAGTCGCCCCTCTTAAGTCCGCACTAGATAAGCAAGAATCTTGTAAGTTTGCTCGGCTTAGATCGGCATTTTGTAGAGTAGCCCCGCTGAGGTCGGCTTTATATAAATCCGCGCCAGTGAGATTGGCACCAGAGAGGTTTGCTCCTTGCAAATTAGCATAACGCAGATTGGCTCTCAATAAATTACAGCCTTCTAGGTTAGCTCCAGACAGGTTCGCTCGGTACAATTTAGCATCGCTGAGTTCTGCTTGGGATAGCTGGGCTTCTTGCAAATTTGCTTGAGAGAGATTCGCGTAAGGCAAATAGGTTTTTGTCAAGTTGCTGCCTTGCAGATTGGTAGCAGCTAACTCAGCTTCAAATAAATCTGCATCGCTCAAATCGATGGGACCAAAATTTCGCATGCCAGCAGCATATAGAGCCCGTAGTTCTCGCACGTTAATTCTTTGCATATCGATTTGCTCTCTAGTCGCCCGAGCTGGTGCTACCATGCCTAGGAGATTCAACGGAGAGTAATTGCGTATTTATACTTATTTACTACTTAAATGTAACTTCTTGTAAAGAAATCCATAGATTTTTTAATGATTTTTTTCGTTTTTCGGCCTCTGGAGTAAAAATATGAAACTTTTATAAGATTTATAAAACTGACTAATAGGCTTTTCTGCCTTCTAGAGCAAAGAAAGATAAAGGCTTGCGGGTAAAGTAAGAAAGCGTAGGTCCTATAAAAATCGGTAGAGGCGTTGGCGCAGCCTGCTTTCCGGACTGGGCTATGCCCTCCGGAAGGCAGGCTGCGCCTACGACTCCGCGAGCGCCCAGTCGCAGCCTGCCCAAGGAGGGCATAGCTCAGGAGCAGCCTGCGGATTGGTACATTATTAACTTGCAAGTCCCCTACCCGTCGCTACCCGCAACGATCGCGCCCCAGAAATGTAAAGATCGCTCTTGAGAGCAGCAACCAGAGATTTCGAGCAAAAAATATGCCAGAACCTCAACTATCGATTGCCCAATATTTCCACGAGCGCACCAAATACCACCCGGAAACTCTGGCTCGGGCGAGTCGCGAGTTGGACTGGGACAACCAGCCAATACCGTTCAAGGAATATAAGATAGGGACGACCATTGACCTGAAGCTCTATTTTAAAAACAGTTTTCCGGGGGACCCAGACAGAACGGTCCAGGAACGTTTGTCCTGGTTTTTGTTTTGCAGCTATGGCATAACCGCACAGATACAGACGATGGGGTCGCCGATGTATTTAAGAGCGGCTCCTTCTGCTGGCGGCCTGTACCCGGCAGAACTATATTTAATTTCCAAAGGGACCCAAGAACTGCCCGCCGGTCTCTATAACTACCAGGCCAAAACCCATTCTTTAATTAGGTTTTGGGATAGCGACGTTTGGCCTGGATTGCAAAAGGCCACTTTTTGGCACCCGGCTTTAGAGACAACTAAACTGGCGATCGCCACCACTGCCATCTTTTACCGATCGGCTTGGCGCTACCTGGACCGAGCCTATCGTCGCATTTTTCTCGATACGGGCCATCTGCTGGGCAATATCGAACTAGCCGGCTCCATAAACGACTATCGTCCCCACCCGATTGGCGGATTTAACGATGAAGCCCTCAACCAACTCCTATATTTAGACTCTTCTCAAGAGTCGGTCGTTACCCTTATTCCTATAGCGGACTTGCTGGATATCAGCCAAAACCTGCCGCCTTTTCGCACGGCTTTGTCTTCGCCAACTAAGACGGACTATCCCAAAATTGCCGAGGGAGAACTGCTAAGTGCTTGCCACCAAGCTACTAAAATTGATTCGGATACCAGCGGTTCTGGCGGCTGGAGCAAGCCATCGGAACAAGAACTTCCCAAGGATAAGTATAATTTTCCTTTTTGTACGAAAGTCTCTACCAAAACCTCAGCTATTGAATGGGGAGAAAATCTCGAAGGCTTAGAAAAGACTATGCTCAAGCGCCGTTCCACCCGAGGCTACAGCGGCGCTTCTATAAGTTTAGAGCAACTCAAGGCTCTGCTCGACTTCACCTATCAAGCGCAGCATTATACAAATCAGCGCTTAGAGCGATCGCCAGACTATTTCGATCTGAGTCTTATTTCCACTTTTGTGGCGGTTACTTCGGTATCGGACTTAGAAGAAGGCTGCTATTATTACGCCCCAAGCTCTCAAGAACTGCGCCAAATTCGATTTAAGAACTTGCGGCGAGAATTGTATTTTCTCTGTTTGGGACAAGACTTGGGACGAGATGCCTCAGCAGTGGTTTTTCATACTGCAGACCTGAGCAAAGCCGTGGCAAAATATGGCGATCGCGCCTACCGCTACCTGCACCTAGATTCCGGTCACCTAGGGCAAAGGCTCAATCTAGCAGCAATCTATACTGGAGTTGGCGTGAGCGGCATCGGCGGCTTTTTTGACGACAAGGTGAATGAAGCGATCGGCATTCCCGAGGATGAAGCCGTCCTTTATATTACGACTTTAGGTCGTCCTCGCTCTGGCTATTAGAGGACTCTACAAGATTGATAAGTATTGCTTATAGGTGCAATAATTTTTTTAAATAGAGTTGAGAGGCGATGCAAATATAAACTTTTGTGTAGAAGAAAAAATTTAGGTTAACTAGGACTCTATGACAATTGCTCTAACGCTCCCATCCTCGAATGCGCTAACTTCTGAAGTTAAAATTAGCGGCTTCTGCCATCCATCCTTTCAGGCGGTCTATGATGCGTTCGCAGCAAACTTGGCCTCCGGGCAAGAACTGGGTGCGAGCGTTTGCGCCGTGGTAGCAGGTCAAATAGTCGTAGATCTGTGGGGTGGCTATCAAGATAGCGATCGCAGCCAACCTTGGCAAGAGGATACGATTGTTTGCATGATGTCCACGGGCAAAGGCATGGGCGCTTTGTGCGTATTGCTCCTAGTTGACCGTGGTTTGGTAGAGCTGGATGAGGCGATCGCCACTTATTGGCCGGAGTTCGCCCAAGGGGGCAAAGAAGCAATTACCGTTCGGCAAATGTTGGCGCACCAGGCTAGCTTGCCATTTTTGGATGGCGCTCCAACTGGTTCCCTATTCGATACTTCGGGACTATATAAAGCAATCGAGCAACAAGTGCCTAGCTGGGAACCGGGGCAAAATCCGGGCTACCATACTTTCACGATGGGTCTGCTGGTAGGGGGACTGGTTACAAAAGTTACCGGTCAGTCGATTGATTCCTTTTGGCGCGAAGAAATAGCCACCAAGTTTGATATAGATTATCGCTTTATTCTCTCGGCGGAGGAACAAGCTCGCTGCTCGGATGTATATGCTAGCGATCGCCAGCCTTTCGCCCAAGCCTTGCGCAATACCAGGACAAAAATAGGACGGGCATGGGCTCCTTTTCCTCGGGCAGACTTCGGTCAAATCTTCAACTCCAGGCAATTTCGCACTTGGGGCATTCCCTCCATCGGACATGGTAATGCTCGCGCCTTAGCTCGGATTTATGGCGGACTGGCAAATGGCGGCAAGATAGAAGGAAAAGAGCTAATTAGCAAAAACCTTTTAGAAGAAGCAGTTAAAGAACATTGGCATGGAGTCGATGCAATCTTAAACTCGCCTTTTCGTCACGGCCTGGGGCTGGTTTTGTCCAACCCAACCTACAATCTGAATGGAAATCCAAATTGTTTTGGCGGCCCCGGCGCTGGCGGCAGTATTGGCTTAGGCGATCCAGATGTTAAGGTCGGCTTTGGTTATGCTCCCAATCGCATGGCCAACGCAGTCGATGAAGGGCCTTGCGCCAAGCGCTTGATTGAAGCTACATTTTCTTGTTTGTAGGCCCTAAAATAAGTTTTGAGTTTTGAGTTTTGAGTTTTAAGTTTTGAGTTTTAAGTTCGAGCTAACCGGAGTTTTGAGTTCGAGCTAACCGAAGTTTTGAGTTCGAGCTAACCGGAGTTTTGAGTTCTGAGTTCGAGGAGGCACAGAAGCCAGCGATCGCCCGTACCAAATTGCTATAGAATTTCCTTGTGCTTTGCAGGCGATCGCTGACAAGATCTCTATTTATAATATCAAATTTGTTTCATAGCCCTAAAAAAAGTCAAGCCCTCCCGTAGGACGGGCGTCCCGCCTGTCCCTAGTTTGTGAGATAGGGACAGGCGTGGACAGGCGGGACGCCCGTCCTACGGGGGTTATAAAAATTGAAATTTAAAACTTCTCAAGCTAAGAACTTAAAACTCAGAACTCTCAAAGAAAAGACTATGGAAATCGATCGCATTCATTTCTACGTTAAAGACGCAGCAGAAAGAAGGGAATGGTTTAGGCAGCGGATGGGGTTTCAACCCATTGGCAGTATAAAAAGCGATAACGCCCGGACGGAAATTCTTCTGGGCGGCTCGGTTTATTGGCTGGTGTCCTCCCCATTGACTTCATCGAGTCCAGTAGCTCGCTACCTAGAATCTCACCCAGATGGAATTGCCGATGTGGCTTTCCGGGTTCGCGATTTAGAGTCTTTTTTGACCAAAGCGATCGGAGCGGGAGACCTTTTGCAACCCCTTCAAAAACGTAGCTTCGAGATAGGAACCGTAAAATGGGCAAAAATTAGAGGTTGGGGTTCTCTGAGTCATACTTTAATCGAAACTGAAATAGACCCCAAGATAGAGAAGGAAATCAGACCGGAAAGTATTGAAGAGTTTTACCATTTTATTCTTGCCCTAGAAGCAGATGGCTGCCAAATAGAGATAGGGGAAGCGATCGAGCTAGAATCTAAGAAACTGTCAAGTCATGTAGCCAGAACTGCCCGGTCGTATTTATCCCCGGGCAGTATTGATTTTGCAATAGATCATTTGGTTTTGAATGTTGCGAGTGGGGATTTAGAGAAAGCTTCTTGCTATTATCAAAAGCTTTTTGGGTTCCAGGTCAAGCAAGTATTTGATATTCAGACCGAACGCTCGGGATTGTACAGCCAAGTGCTAGAGGAGAAAAGCGATCGCTTTTGGTTGAATATTAACGAACCGACATCGGCGAATTCTCAAATTCAGGAATTTCTGGATTGGAATAGGGGTTCTGGCATCCAGCATATTGCCCTTAGAGTAACGAACCTTGTCGAAACAGTTGCTCTGTTGCGCGATCGCGGTTTATCTTTTTTGTCAGCGCCGCCCACCTACTATCGACAGTTGCGGCAGCGCTGCGAGGATATCCCGGTGCCCCTAGACGAGAGAGAATGGAACTGTATTGAAGAGCTGCAAATTTTGCTAGAAGTCAAGCGAGATTCTCCCAGCAATCTGTTGCTGCAAATATTTACCCAGCCCATTTTCAAAGAACCTACATTCTTTTTCGAGTTTATTTCCCGGCGCGGCGGTGCTTATGGCTTCGGCCAAAATAACTTTCGCGCCTTGTTTGAAGCAATAGAACTAGAGCAGTCAAAAAGAAATAATCTCTTGGCCATGAGTTAGATATAGTCCGATTAAATGCTCGTAAAAAAATTTTAAATCCCGTAGGAAGGGCATCCCGCCTGTCCCTCCCGAGCCCTGGCGGACAGGCGGGACGCCCGTCCTACGCAAGAATTAACTTTTCTAGGTTGATTAAACGGATTTGGTATTAGATCTAGTCCTATTAATTACCCATAAATCCTGTAGGGGCAGTCCCCCCGTGGCTGCCCCGGTTGGTCTGGGGCGGAAGGTGGAAGGCGGAAGGCGCTCCCCGGGAACCCTACGGGATTTGTGAGTAATTAGCCGGATTTTATATTACAGTAGTCCAGGTAATCCAGACAAATCGGGCTTAAGGCAACCGTTCTGGGTCAACGCCCATTTCTAGCAGTAGCGCCTTCAATTGTTCGTTTTTTTCCTCGGCAGCGATCGCACGTTCCCGTTCCTCGATTATGCGTTCCCTTGCTTCGGTAATTTGTTCTTGTGCTTCGATAAGTTCCTCGCTATCGAGGGAAACTACATCTCCGGCCAAAGTCATCCAGCGCAACCATAGGCGATCGAGACTGCGATAGACTCCCTGCCACAAGCCCAGACTTAACTGCAGTTCTGGAACGAGCAAGCGTCCCTGGGTTAGGGGAGCTGGTTGATAGCGATTATTAATCAGGCGAAACGCTTGCATCTCATTAGTATAGCGGCTGAACACCACATAATAAGGTACTCGCAGAATCTGCTCGTAAACCTCCCACTTGAGCGGCGGCCTTCCCGGCTGGGGAGTCCTGTTACCTAGATCTTCGTCCTCCGTTCCCGGAGGCAAGAACTCTATTACTACGAAGGGGCTGACCTTTTCTTGCCAAATCACATAGCTCAAACGACTGTCGCGCTCTTGATACAGTCGCGGCACGCCCACGACCCCAAACCAGTCCGGGCACTTGTACCATTTGGGATGGTTCGCATCGTAATACAGATGCAGATCTGCTGCGCTGAAAACCATGTCTTTTTCCCAGTTGGGGGGCATAAAGGTCAGCATCAGCAGCATCGCTTGCAAAAAACGAAGTCCGTCGGGGAAAGCAGGTTCTTCTATATGTTCGCTGGGCAGATCGTACATGGTCGGCAAATTCTGCCCAGGCATTAGTATAGATTGCAATGGAGTTGGTAGGGAAGTCATATAGCAATCCTAAATGCGCGATATATGAGAAACCCGGTTTTTTTAAAAATACCTTCGCCAAAACGCAAAAACACCTTATTTGTAGGGAGCGGCTCGGGAACGAAACACAACAAATGCGAGGTCTAATACCAACGTCAGATCCCCCCAACCCCCCGATAAATTGGGGGGCTATTGACGCCTTTGACCATAGCCCCCCTTTCTAAGGGGGGTTGGGGGGATCTGACCCTACGGTAAAATGGCGAAGGTATTGTTCAAAAAACCGGGTTTCTAGCTCTAGTTAAGATTGTAACCGATTTTTATGAGGACTTATGCAGATCTTCCCAGAAACCCAAGAACCCCGGTTTTTCCAACAAACAGGGTTTCTCACTCACACCAGAAGCTATTGCTGAGGCCAGAAACCCCAGAAACCCGGTTTTTCCAAAAAACCGGGTTTCTCACTCACACTAGAAGCTATTGCTAGGTATTTGCGAGTAATTAGCCAGATTTGATATAAGTTTATTTGCCAATACAAAAACGACTAAAAATTCTATCTAGCAGGGATTCCGTTGCCTCCTCTCCGGTAATTTCTCCTAAAGCGCCAATAGCGCCGCGCAAGTCGATAGTCCAGAAGTCGAGGGGCAGTCGATCGCCAATAGTTTCAAGGACTCGTTCGAGGGAAGCTAGGGCGCGAGTTAGGGCGGCGGCTTGGCGCGAGTTAATAGCCAAATCTAGATTGGCCGCTTGCAAGTCTCCAGCATTAACGGCATTTAAAATAGCATTTTCTAAATCTTCGATGCCTTGGTTGCGAGGGGCAGAAGTAGCAACAATGCGATCGCCAGGTATCGAAGAGCTACCAGCAGCTAGAGCGATCGCCTCTGAAGGATTTTCTAGCAGATCTATTTTATTAAGGACGAGAACGAGCGGGCGATCCTGGACTAGATAATAAATATCTCGATCGCTTTGGGTCCAGCCTGCTTGGGCGTCTATAACCAGCAAAACAAAATCGGCATTTTCGGCAGCCCGATGCGATCGCTCCACCCCAATCATTTCGACCCGATCGGAGGTATGGCGGATGCCGGCAGTATCCAGAACATGCACGGGGATACCTTTCACTACGAGTTCCGATTCGACGACATCGCGAGTAGTGCCCGGGAGATCGGTGACAATAGCGCGATCGCTCTGGCTCCAAGCATTCAACAAGCTAGATTTGCCAACATTAGGACGACCGACAATGGCGACTTTCAACCCCGATCGCAACAGTTCTCCTTGACCGGCAGTAGCCAGCAATCGGGACAATTCTGCTACCATTTGCTCTAGCTGTGTTATAATTGCACCTTCATCTAGTGGTGGCAAATCTTCTTCAAAGTCAATCCGAGCTTCGATTTCTGTCAGGATATCGAGACAGCGATCGCGAGCGGTGCGAATGGGATTGGCTAATTTGCCTTCGATACCAGCCAGAGCCGCTGCTGCCGCTGCTTTCGATCGGGAGCCGACCAGCTCGGCAACGCTTTCTGCTTGGGTCAAGTCCAGTCGCCCATTAAGGAAGGCGCGAAGAGTGAACTCTCCTGGCCCTGCCAGTCTAGCTCCTCGTTCTACGCATAGTTGCAGCACCTCCTGTACTGGTATAATGCCCCCGTGGCAGTGAAACTCCACTACATCTTCTCGCGTATAAGAGCGAGGGGCTTTCATAATTAGCAATAGGGCTTCATCTACAATTTTCTTTGTTTGGGGATGGCGAATAGTGCCATAAAGGATGCGGTGACTTTCCCAGGGTTGCCGCCCGGGGGCATGAAATAGGGTTTTGGCTATGGCCAGGGCCGTAGCTCCAGAAAGTCGCACGATCCCGATACTGCCTTGCTCGGGGACGATAGCAGTGGCAATTGCCGCGATCGTTTCCCCTTGGAGCAGCAGTTTTGCGGACATTTTCCTCGTCTCCATTTTCAATCTAGCGCTAAAATCGCAATAGCTAATTACCAACTAATAGTTAGCTGATTTTCAACTGCTCGTCGTTGTCCCTACACTAGGGTGTGGGGTGTAGGGTGTAGGGTGTAGGGGGTGTAGGGTGTAGGAAAACCTCATGCATTCTACTCCTATCTATCACTAGGACTTCCTGGCTGCTAGGGGTTTCGGGATTTACAACTGGGAAGGATACTCTCGATCCCCAAATGTCACCTAAGGAATTGAAAAACCTCCAGAGTCAACACCCTACCCTAAAATTATGGCGGCCCTAAAATTATGGCGGCTCTAAAATTATGGCGGCTCTAAAATTATGGCGGCTCTAAAATTATGGCGGTCCTAGTGTAGGGAGCCATAATTGTAGGTAAATTTCAGATGGTTTTAGCTTTTAATGCGTAATAAATCGGGTCTAAAAAACTCAAGGTAAGGCCGAACTGGATATACTACTTGATAGTGGTTCTTTATCTCCTGCCTATTCATTCGGCAGCTATGTCAGAGGTGCGAGAGGCAAGCCCATACAGTTGAAGTTCAATCCTTCCTGTAATTCTGTTGGGCAAGAGGTTGGCAAAAGGCTGGGCAATTGGGCAAGAAGTTGGGCAAGAGTTGGGCAAGCTGGGGTGCGATTGTCGAGGGTACGCCCTCCGCATCGCGCCAGTCCCCGTTACCCAGCTCGGCGCGACGATCGCAAGCCCAGAGGCGCAAAGCGCGATCGCGCCAACGCGAGGACTCTTGGAGAAAGCGGTACTCCAGAACAACAATGTCATAATCACAAACAAATATGGCGCTGGGTGCAGCAATGAATATTAATATAGGACAACTTTTAGATAGACGATACCGAATTGTCAAAGTCCTAGGCTCGGGCGCTTTTGGACAGACTTATTTAGCGGCGGATACTCACCGACCGGGGTATCCCCAATGCGTGGTCAGGCAACTAAGGCCAACAGGCGAGCAACCAAAAAACCTGCACCCGATAGAGCTAATTGTCAAGCAGAAGGCAGAATCTATTGAAAAACTGGGGAAAAATAACCAGATTCCTCAGTTATTAGCGTTTTTTGAAGAAGAGGAAGAGTTCTATGTAGTAGAAGAATATATTCCTGGTTCGGGCCTGGATAGCGAACTGTTCCCCGGTCAACCCCTAGGGGAGGAAAAAACAGTAGCTTTGTTAGAAGAGATTTTAGAAATCTTGATATTCGTACATAGCAATGAGATTACCCACGGAAATATTAAACCAGAGAATTTAATCAGACATCAAGTAACTGGGAAGTTAGTCTTGATTGACTTTAAATGGCTCGGTGCTGATGGGGAAGAGCTTCTCAATGGCGATCGCTCGATACCGGAGGTGGGAGTCGGCATAACCCAGACCTATTTGCCCCAGGAAAAAACCGAGGAGGAACGGGGTTATGCTCAGGATATCCATGCAGTAGGAGCCATTGGAATTCAGGCTTTAGTCGGTTTATCTATAGATGACCTCAGCAAACTGCCGCTAGAAAACAACGGAACTGCTGGCACAATAATCTGGCGCCATAGGGTTGAGGTCAGAGCAGGGCTAGCAGATGTTATAGATAAAATGGTTTCTCCAGACCCGCTGCAACGATATAAATCGGCGAAGGAGGTTATGGCAGATTTGAGAAGGGTAAAAATCCGTTCTCAAGTACCGCCGCCACCGCCACCAGTACCCCAATCGAGCGCGCAAACGACTGCTGGGCAAACCAATGGGCAAACGACTGGGCAAACGACTGGGCAATTGCCAGCAGAATGGCAACAGGATGGCAAGAAGAAGGCAGAGCCTATTGCCAATGAAGCTTCGCAGCCGGAGTCTGGGGGCAAACAGCAAAATTGGATCGGGGTGCCGATCGCCCGAGTCGGCGCGGCAGTAGCCCTGCTTTTGGCGCTTATCTTGGGCTGGACTTTCTACAGCACTTACGCTAGGAAAAATCATTTTCAAGAGTTGCTTGGCAGCGGTCAGCAGCGATCCGGTAGCGGAGACAATCAAGGAGCAATTCAGGAGTATAACAAGGCTATAGAGCTGAATCCCAATAACCATGAAGCTTACCACAAGCGGGGAAATGCCCAATTCGATTTGAGAAATTATAAGGAGGCTATTGAGGATTACACCGCAGCAATTAAACTGAAGCCAGAATACGTTAATGCTTATTATAACCGTGGCTTAGCTAATGATGAAGCCGGGAACTATGGAGCAGCAGTTGAGGATTATAGCAAGGTTATCGAGATAGAGCCGACCGATCGCGATGCCTACTATAAGAGAGCGGTGGCCTATCATAATTTAGGAAACTACAGTGCAGCGATCGCAGACTATACCGAGGCAATTCAGCGCAATATCGACGATCTGGCGACGGCATATATCAGCCGAGGTTTGTCTCATTCGGCGGATGGCAACAAGCAGGCGGCGATCGCGGATTATACTCAAGCAATTACTCTGGAGCCGAACAATGCCGATGCTTACTACTCTCGGGGTAGGGCTCGCTTCTTTTTGGCCGACTATCAGGGAGCGATGGAGGATTATACAGAAGCGATTCAGCTAACGCCGGAGAATGGTGCCATATATGCCAATCGATGCGGTGCCTATTTGAATTTGGGAGAGTATGAAAAAGCTAGCGCCGATTGTACTCGGGCAATAGAACTGAATCCTTTGGATACCGCAGCCTATGATAACCGATGCATTGCTTATATGAATATCGCCGAATATGCCAAAGCGATCGCCGATTGCACTCAAGCGATTCAGGTAAATCCCAAAAATACGAAAGCCTATGTAAATAGGGGCCTAGCACGGGCGGCGGCTGGGGATAGCCCTGGAGCAATAGAGGACTACACAGAGGCAATTCGGCTGCGACCCGACGATGCCGTAGCTTTCACAAATCGCGGTAAAGTATATGCAGACATAGGAGACTATGGCGAGGCTTTGGTGGATTACACTCAAGCCATTCGCCTCAAGCCAAACTACGATTTGGCTCACTATCATAGGGGAATGATTCGGGTCAAGCTCGGCGATCGCGAAGGAGCGATCGAGGATTTTCGCCAAGGGGGCAAGCTCTGTCTGGATCAAGGAAAAACGGGTTGTTACAACGACGCTCAATATCAAATCGAGCAACTACAGCAATACCCGAGCAATTAACTGGAATCGCGTTACCGCTCATACTGTGCCAACCTGTTTCTGCCAAAATATATATTGCACTACCAATTAAGGTGTTTGACAGTTACAAAAAGCCTTTTGCTTAAAAAAGGTAAGACTTTGACGCTCAAGCTGACTGCTGAAAGCTGAAAGCTGACTGCTTATTGCTATAGCACCAAAATTAATAGCTCTTTGGGATGCCGCCTAGCGTGATTGGGGAAGTTTTAGCGGGACGTTACAAAATCGTAGAACATCTGGGTTCCGGCTCGTTTGGAACCACTTACTTGGCAACGGATACTCGCCGTCCGGGGGAACCTTCCTGCGTGGTTAAGCAGCTACGGCCCATACGCAATACTCCCAAATCGCTCAAAGCTGCTCATCGCCGATTTATTAGAGAAGCTCAAATCCTGGAGAAACTTGGCAAACACGACCAAATTCCCCAACTTTTAGCTTATTTTCAGGGGGAGCAAGAATTCTATCTAGTCGAAGAATTTATCCCGGGCTATCCCCTGAGCAAAGAGTTTGTGCCGGAAGTGCCCTTGAGCGAAGATAGAACAATCCGCTTATTGCAAGAAATATTAGAAATTTTGGTTTTCGTCCACGGTCAGCGAGTTATTCACCGAGACGTTAAACCCGCTAATTTAATCCGACGACAGCCCGATGGCAAGTTAGTTTTAATCGACTTTGGTTCGGTAAAAGAACTGAGCGGCAGCAGCATAGGGCCAGAAAGAACTAGAACCATTGCTACGGGCACGCCAGCTTATATGCCGATGGAACAGTTCCAAGGTCACCCTCAATATAATAGCGATATCTATGCTATAGGAATAATGGGACTCCAGGCGCTGACCGGGAGCAAAGTTGGAGATCTCCGCTATCTCAAAGGCGCTAGCGGCTCCCAAAGTAGCGAACTTCTCTGGGAGCAGGGCATTCAAGTTAGCGAAGATTTCGCCAAATTACTCGATAAAATGGTCTGCGACGATTATCGGATGCGCTACCAGACAGCGACAGAGGTTCTGGAAGATTTGCAAAAAATACAGAGCGGCGCTGGGCTAGATGAAGAAGTGCCGCCAACTATGCTACAGGTAGCAAGCGAACAAGAGCCGGAAACTGACGAAAAGGAAGAGTCGGGGGAGCCGGTTGCAGAAAGTGCAGAAATAGTTCCAGAACCTAAGAGTAAATCTATTCAGACAATAGCTGGAGTCGGGGTGGCAGCTATTGTTGCGATCGCAGGGTTGATTTTGTTTTTCCACAGCCAGACGGAAATTAAGGCTAAAGAATTTTATAACCGAGGGGTGGAAAAGTTAGACAAGGGCGATCGCAATGCAGCTCTTGAGGATTTTAATCTAGCAATTAGGCTGGTGCCAGACTACGATGGGGCTTATTATAGCCGAGGCAAAATTCACTTCGACCTCGGGGAATATGCAATGGCGATCGCCGATTATAACCGGGCGATAGAACTGAATCCCGAGGATGCCGGTGCCTATGCTAACCGATGCGTGGCATATCTGCATTTGTCTAAGTTTTACGATGCGATGGACGATTGCACTCGGGCGATCTCTATTAATAGCGATTATGCATATGCCTATGCCAATCGCTGCTGGGCTCGGCTCCAAATCGGCGAACATGCTTTAGCTATTTCTGACTGCACTCGCGCCCTGAAGCTAGACCCCAAAGATGCCAGTGCCTATTATCGCCGGGGCTTGGCTTATGCTGCTACTGAAGATTTGAAGCAGGCGATCGCCGATTATGGTAATGCTATTCGGCTCAACCCCAACGATGCTGGAGCCTATAATCATCGCGCCCTAGCTCGGGCAGAATTGGGGGATAAGCAAGGGGCGATCGCTGATTTTGAAAAAGCGGCTCAAATCTGTCGCTCCGACGTTGCCGCTTGCTTCATCGACCCCCAAAACAATCCACAATTGAGAACGGAAGATTAAAAGTAGGGAATTGGGAATTGGGAAGAGCGGAATTGGACCCACAAGCATTGGGCATTGGGCATTGAAGAGGCAGAGAAGGGGACAAGGACAAGGGGACCGGGATAAGAGCCGCCAAGCCCCGAAGGGGCAAGTTCCCCTGCTCCCCCCTGCTCCCCTGCTTGCTCCCTGCTGACCACTTCCTTTAGAATGGGGGAATTGGGCATTAAGCTGAAAGCTGACTGCTGAGTGCTGACCGCTATCAAAGTACCCGCAGGACGCTGGGAATGCTATCAAAGGCATCTAGGTGGCGAATTTCTTCTAAAGCTTTATGGAAATTGCCTTCTCTAACATCGTGAGTTACTACCACAATTTCGGCCAGATTCTCTCGCATTCCCGTCTGGACAATAGATTCTAAGCTAACGCCATTCTTGCCAAAGGTCGTGCCCAAGTCGCCAATTACTCCGGATTTATCTTTGGTGAGAAAACGGGCATAAAATCGAGAGACCAAATCCGCCATTGGAGCGATCGCGCAATAGTGCTGGTGGGTGCAGCTCAGCAATGGATGGGGAATCGGTTCTGTTTCCGTCTTGAGAATGGCGGCAATGCTTAAAATATCCGAGACCACGGCACTGGCAGTAGGACCAGAACCAGCGCCGGGGCCAAAGAACATCACTTGACCCAAGGGTTCCCCTTCGACTAAAATCGCGTTATAAACCCCATTGATGCTCGCCAGAGGGTGGGTTTTGGGAACGAGTGTAGGATGGACCCTGACCTGGAGGCGATCCTCGGTAACATCGGTAGTATTAGTTGCATTACTTGCATCTGCGGGGGCAAGTCGCTTGGCGATCGCCAGCAGCTTAATCGCAAAATTCAACTTCTCGGCATAGGAAATATCCGCCGCACTAACTTGACGAATCCCCTCACAGTAAACATCTTCGAGCTTAATCCGACCGGCAAAAGCCAACGATGCTAGGATTGCGATTTTATCCGCCGCATCCAATCCATCCACATCGGCGGTCGGGTCTGCTTCTGCATAACCCAGTTTCTGCGCGTCTGCCAAAACCTCCGCAAAATCGGCACCTTCTTTTTGCATCCGGGTCAGGATGTAGTTAGTAGTGCCATTGATAATTCCGGTTACCGCAGAGATTCGGTTCACCACCAAAGATTCTTTGAGAGGTTGGATAACCGGGATGCCACCGGCCACAGCAGCTTCTAGCATCACATAAGTTCCCTTCTCGTTCGCCGCATCGAATATCTCTGGGCCGAAGCGAGAAATAACTGCTTTATTGGCCGTCACTACATGCTTGCCGTGGCGAATTGCTGCGAGTATCAGGGAGCGAGCCGGTTCCAGACCGCCAATCAATTCCACTACAATGTCAATTTCTGGGTCAGTAGCGATCGACTCCAAATCTGTTGTCAGCAGACCCTCTTTCAGTTCTACCTGACGGGGCTTATCCAGACTGCGCACTCCCACTCTATGAATTTCCAGCTCCTGTAGCAGGGGATGGCGACCTTGCGAGTCCAGAAGAATCTTTGCCGTTCCCGTGCCAACAGTTCCCAATCCCAGCAAACCAACCTTAAACGCCACTATTCCAATTCCTGCCGAATCTATAATACTGCCACAACTATTGTGGCACGGTTGTCAGCAAAATTGTCATTAGCTTTTAGCTCTGGGCTCTTAGCTCTCAAATAAGTGTAATGAACGAAAACCTAGGGGCGACAGCATTCCTGTAACTATCTCTTAGCTCCGAACAGTAATTTCCCTACTGGTATGCGCGGGTCCTATGGAAACCTCACATCAATTTGAGAACCGCTATATTTTCCCGATCGCTATGGAAACCTAGTGCTTTGGCAAAGCTAAAATTGTGTGTGACTGTAGGGAGCGGTTGAGGCACGAAACCCAACTATACCAATCGTTGTGTTGGGTTTCACTCCGTTTAACCGCTCCCTACAATTCTAAGGCAGACAGTCCACTAGAAAGTCCTGCAGTTAAGAGGTTTCGGGATTCAAGCGAGTCAACAAATCCCAAAAACTGCTGTATAATTTTTGATATATACGAAAAAAGACCGGACTCTTTGTGGAGCCCGGTTATAGGTGCTTGGCTTAAGCTGTGTTTAACGCGATCGCAGCAAATCCAGATCTATGAGTCCTTGGATTGCCTCCTGGGCCTGTTCGACCGTTAACTTGCAATCCCGCATAATATCGCGGTAGGTTCGCCCTTGCTAGTTGCCGATGAACCAGGCCAAAACAAACATTTCCTGCCTGGTGAGGCTGCGACGTTGTAAGGGATTGCTTTCGACGTTGATTGCTAAGTCATCGAGGACCCAGTTTCTATTACACATCGTTTAAACAATTTAACTTTTTTTACGGTTGCAGGGAGCTAAATGCTCCCTTTTTTCTTGAGCTACTTTTAATCTAGCATTTTTTTTAACTTGTCAACCATTTTGGCATTTTTTTTTATAAATTTTTGTATTAATCTTGAGATAGCTGTGGTTAAAGCCGGCGATCGCAGGTACATTTAACCCCTACCCCAGAAGCTGGCGAGAGCGATCTACAGAAAATCGGCTTAATCCCTATAAAAAAATATATAGTTATATCAAATCCGGTTAAATGCCAATACAAAAAACTTATAACCTCCTGTAGAACGGGCGTCCCGCCTGTCCCCCCGCCCGCCCTTATTTTGGAACGGGCGTCCCGCCCGTTCTACGAGAAAGCCTTTTTTAGGGCGATTAACCGGATTTGATATTACGACTTTATTAGGCATTGGGAATTGGGAAGAGCGGAATTGGGAAGAGCGGAATTGGGGCATCGTAGGATAGGCGTCCCGCCTGTCCCACCAGGAAAAGCCGCCAGAGACGGAGGGACAGGCGTCCCGCCTGTCCTACGGGAGGATTTAATATTAGGAGTTTCGCAAAATGAGTTGGCTTATTACTGATGATTTTCTGCAAACAGCACATATCTCTGAAGCGGAGCTAAAACTAGAAATTGCCATAGTGCTATAGCGTTTCTCAAATAAGTGTAATTTACATCCCGTAGGGGCGAGAGCATCCCTTCGACAAGATCGGCGCTCAAAACGGCAACCCCGTATTGGGATGCTTCGCCCCAGACTATCTCACATCAATTTGAGAACTGCAATATTTCAGCAGGAGAAAATTACCTTGGGTACGGCCAGCCAATTTGCAGGTATGAATCAACTAGAGTTTAATCGAATTTTGGGTAGCCGCAAAATTCCAATTCATTATGGTGTTGAGGAATTTAGGCAAGACCTGAGAACTTTAGAGGCAAACAACTGGCGATGATTTTTATAGCAGTCAGCGGTCAGCGTTCAGCGGGTCAGCTTTCACCCAAGGTCTTGCTAATTAATGATATTGCGTCGTAAGTATTGCAATATCATAAAAAAAAGGCAGCTACAAAGACTGCCTTTTGGAGTTGCTTAAACCCACTTTAGATCGTTAGAGTATTTGAACCTCCCGGCGGCTGGCTTAAAGCTGACAAGAGCGATCGCCAATCGCCGATCGCTAATTTCTATGGAGCCAGAGCATGTCCGCGCAGCAGGCTGCCGATGGTTTTGGCAGTAATCTTTAACTGCACCAAAGGATTGGCAGGCACTACTGTTTTATAGAGATAGCTGTCAAAAGTCATTTTCTGTACGTCGAGGTCGGCGCACATTTCCACAAATGCTTCCCGAGTTGCATCGGAGCGGTAGAAAACTGTTTGCAGAATATCCAGCACTTTATAAGTCATGCCGTATTTCTTATCCCAACGCTTCAGGTAGAGCTTGAGGTCTTCTTCGCTAGGAATGCGCTGTCCGCCGTTGGAAGCTTCGACAATAGTTTCCGCGCACATCCGAGCCGACTTGGCCGCAAAATAAATCCCTTCGCCAGAAGACTTGGTGACCGTACCGGCGGCATCGCCCACTAGAGCAACCCGACCCCGGACGCGGTGAGGGCGAGGATGTTCGGGAATTGGGTGCGCTTCGATTTTAATAATTTCTCCGCCTTCGAGTCGCTTGGCCGCACGGGCGCGAATACCCGCTTGGAGCTGTTTGATTTTTGCTTGGTGGACTCTCATGGTGCCGGTTCCGACAGCCACATGGTCGTATTTGGGGAAAACCCAAGCGTAGAAATCTGGGGAAACGTCATTGCCGACGTACATTTCGGCCAAGTCTTCGTAGTAGGCCATTTTGTCTTGCGGGAGGCGAATTCGCTCTTGGAAAGCGATCGCATAGTTATAGTCTCCCGCCTCTATGGCCTTGGCAACCCGGGAGTTGGCACCATCCGCACCAATTACTAAATCTACTTTCAGGGTTTTTTGAATTCCCGTCGCGCTTCCTTCGACATGCTCGGCATAGTGGAGCGTGTAGGGATCGGTATTATTGGTGGGGATATCGAGCTTGTGAACCGTAGCGTTAATCAAATTGGCCCCTAGCTCGGCGGCTCGGTTGCGCATAAAGCCGTCCAGCACTTCCCTACGGCACATCCCTATATATTCGTCTTGGTTGATAAGGTTGATATCCACCTCAACGTTCGACGGCGAGATCATCTTCATCTTTCTAACCCGCCGATCCACAATTTCTGGAGGCAGCTCAAACTCGCTCACCATACATAGAGGAATCGCTCCCCCACAGGGCTTAGCGTTATCTAGCTTGCGCTCGAATAGATAGGTTTCAATTCCTGCTTTTGCCAAAATCTCCGCTGCTGAGGAACCTGCGGGGCCTCCTCCAACTACTGCAACCCGAAGTGCCAAAGACTTTCTCCCAATCTTTTCTTATATTTACCGAAGGCGATCGTACCACGGAGATTTGGCTGCATTCGTACCACAGGGGCGAATATCAATCAAACGCAACTTTACTTAATATTTCGATACGATTTATGGGGAAGAGCGGAAGAGCGGAAGAGCGTAATTGGCAGCGGATCTTACGCAACTTTACTTAATATTTCTATAAGATTTATGGGGAAGAGCGGAATTGGGAGGCGAAACAACCGGCTTCCGAGCAACAGAGTGGCTCGGAAGCCGGTTGCTGGTCCCTTCACGCTACCCAATCCGCGACAGCCTGCTGGACCTTTACCTACCTCCTTTCTTTAAGAGCTTCCCGGGCTTGTTCTCGGTCGTCAAAGTGGATTTTTTCTGTCCCCAAAATTTGGTAATCTTCGTGACCTTTGCCAGCGATCGCCACACCATCTCGCGGTTTGGCTTGTAAAATTGCCGTGCGAATTGCTTGGGCGCGATCGGGGATAATCAAAGGAGATGCCTCCCGGGGAATTCCTTTTAAAATATCTTCTAGAATCTGGGTCGGGTTTTCGGTGCGCGGGTTATCGGAAGTAACGATAACGCGATCGGCAAGACGAGCGGCAATTTCGCCCATAATAGGTCGCTTGGTGCGATCGCGATCTCCTCCACAGCCAAAGACACACCATAACTGACCTTCCACAAAAGGTCGCATTGCCTTTAGCATATTTTCCAAGCTATCTGGCGTATGGCTATAATCCACGATCGCTGCGATATCTTGGTCGGGACGAATTTCCACTCGCTCCATCCGCCCGGGCACCCCAGGAAATTGTGGCAGAGCTTCGACAATAGCCTGCAAATCGACGCCCAGATGCAAAGCCACACCTACTGCAGCCAGCATATTCTCGACATTATATTGACCCACTAGAGGCAGGGAAAAAGGAGCATCTCCGACTGGCGAATGCAGCATTCCTTTAGCTCCCGCAGACCCGTAGCTCATATCGTAAGTATGCAAATCGGCGCTTTCGTCCTTGGTGCTGTAAGTCCAGACCCGATCCGATGGCAGGCGATCGCGCAATTGCCGGCCGTAGCGATCGTCAATATTAATAACTGCCCGCCCCTTCAGATAATCCTCGCCAAACAACAAAGCCTTAGCTGCAAAATAATCTTCCATATTTTTATGGAAGTCGAGATGATCTTGAGTCAGATTAGTAAAAGCCGCCACCTCGAAAGGACAACCCAGCACTCGTTTCTGGGCGAGGCTGTGGCTGCTGACTTCCATAATCCCAATTTCAGCACCGGCTTTAACTGCCTCTGCCAGTTTCTTTTGCAGGTCTGTTGGAAAAGGAGTAGTAAAAGTTGCCGTTTCCTCGAACCCAGGCCAACGGGCATAAAGAGTTCCCAATAGAGCTACCGGCCGCTTGCTTAAGAGAAATTCGATTAAATGAGTAGTAGTAGTTTTGCCATTAGTGCCGGTAACGCCAACTAACTTTAGCTGCTGCCCTGGATTGCCATAAAAAGCCCCTGCTACTTTAGCGCAGGCTTCGGCCATATCCGCTATTGGGATGATGCGAGAATCTGCTCCCTGGTTTTTCTCCAACTCCCCCTCCGTCCGGCTGCGGGCCTCTGGGGTAACCAAAGCCGCTACGGCACCGGCAGCTAAAGCCCCGGGCCAGAAGGTTCCTCCATCAACCCGCTCTCCCGGCATCCCCAGAAATAAGTCCCCAGGCTGGCAGGCATTAGAATTCGTACTCAGACCCTTCACCTCTAGCTCCAAAGTTTCTTGGGAAACCGGGGCTTGGGCTTGTATTGCAGCCAATAAATCTTGCAGCTTCATCTAAATTTTTCCTCCTTGCGGGGAATAAAATATGGGACTTATATCAAATCCGGTTAATTGCCCATAAATAGCGTAGGGGCGGTGCCCCCGGGAGCGCCCCGGTTGGCTTGGGGCGGCCGGGGCAGCCACGGGGGGACTGCCCCTAGGGTGTTGGGTGTAGGGTGTAGGGTGTAGGGAAACTTCATCCTATTTTCGCGATCGCTTTCGGGAGCCGGAAAGTCTTACATTTAGGTGCTTTCAGGTTTCAAGCGGCAACGATCCCCGGATGTCACCAATTGGCGTGAAAAGTTTCAGAGTCAACACCCTAGACTGCCCCTACAAACTGTTTAACCGAATTTGATATTACGCATCGATCGGCGCTATCAATTCTTTGTAGGAAAAAATTTTTCTAGCAAAAGTTCCAGTTGCCGCACGCTGGCGCGAGGAGAGGGCCGGGGAATAGGCTCTTCCTTCGCGTCGCCCTTACCATTATCTCTGGTCAAGACGGGCACTTCATATTGATAGGCAGCAAACCAATCCTCTCGGCTGGTGATGTCTCTAACTTCTAGCTCGAAGTCCAATCCAAGGATTGCCTCTATCTTTTCTTGCAAACCTTCGCACAAATGGCAGCCGGGCTTGGCATACAAAATTAATCGCATTTTTTTTGCTTCTCTGTTTTCTTTTCTATTGTGCCTATATATTTTTGTCTTACTGTCCTCATCCGCGCCGCCAATTAAAGAAAGCTTCCAGAAAATTTTGCCAAGGGCGGAGCTTTTCGCGCTGCCAAAGTTCTGCAGTTTGGCGGTTAATCTCCGACAAAGTAGCCCAGATATGCGGAACAGAAGCGATCGCTCCCACCTTAATCCCATTTTCAATACTCAGGGCAAAACTGTGAATTAACTCTGTCGCCTCTGGACCAACTATATGAACCCCAACCATTTTGCCATTGCTACGGGCAATAATTTTACAAAACCCAGTAGTTTCTCCGCGCCAAGCAGCGGCAGCCACGCTTTTAAAATATTTGCGCAACACCACAATGTCCCCATATCTACGTCTAGCTTGCGGTTCTGTCAATCCCACCCTAGCCAGTTGCGGCTTAGAAAAAAGAGCCCAAGGTATAGTGCTATAATCTACTTTGAAAATAGGCAAAAATAAAGCATTTTTTAGAGCAATCCTAGCTTCGCATTCTGCCAAATGAGGAAAGGGATAGCCCCCAGCAACCTCGCCGCAAGCGTAAATGCGAGGGTTGGTAGTTTGCATTTTGCGATTTACTTGCAAGTGATGCCCTATTGCCCGTACCTCTGACAGTTCAGCATATTCTACTCCCACCCGCTCCAGATTTAAAGATTCGATATTTGCCTGGTATCCCGCAGCCAATAAAATTTCATCGGCCTCAATAGCTCGATCGCCAGCTTGCACCCATTTTTTCTTGTCAATGCTTTTAATTTGAGTAACTGTAGTATCGAGAATAATATCAATGCCTTCTACTTCGAGCTGCGCTAGAATCAGTTGGGCTGCTTCTGGGTCTTCTGCGGGCAATAGAGTGGCAGTGGGAACTATTAGAGTAACTTTGCTGCCTTGTCTTGCAAAGGTTTGAGCGAATTCAATGCCCCTAGGGTCTGCGCCAATAACAATTAAACTTTTCGGGATTGAGGAGAGGGGACGGGTAATAAAATTTTCTATCTCCGTTCTCAGTAGCGAGTTTGGCTCTGTTAATTCTGGAATATTGGAGGGAATTGCCGGATGCGAGCCAGTGGCGAGGAGGTAAGCGCGCGATCGCAGCAAGCGGTTATTGACTTCAAAAGCAAGACTGGGTTTGGGAATGAATTGACCATTGCTGGCAATGACATCAATGCCGGCAGATGCTAGAACGGCGGTAGAATTTTCTTCCCTTATCCTCTCCACTCCAGTCGCGATAGAGTTTAGACGCTCTAGTATAGAAAGCGCATGGAAAGAAGAATCTAAAGAAGAATCTACAGAAGAATCTGGATGCTGAGTTTTATTTGCGGACTCGCTCCAGCGCAAATTATCCTTGGAATCTCCCCAATCGACTCCCCAATCTGCCTCTCCCCAATTGGTGTCACCCAAGCGCGAATCGAGGAGGTTAATTGCAGCCCTGCCGTATAGGGAGCTAGGCATCAGCCAATTCATCTGGGAGGATTCTGGTTGAACTAAGGCAACGCGAGCTTGCCAACGAGCAGCGGTTTTAGCAGCATAGATGGCGGCTGGGCTGCTGCCGATAATTACTAAATCGTAGTCGAAGGTCACCGTATCTTAATTCGGGGGTTTGTGTTGTGAAGCTGACAGTATGAAAATTGAATCGCTCCCTAGCTCAGAGCCGATCGCATGACTGCTTACTGCTATAGAACTTCTTCTAGGGCTTCGAGGAGACGGAGGTTTTCTTGAGATGTTTTAACGGCAACCCGGAAGTAGCGATCGCCCAGTTCTGGAAAGCTAAGGCAATCTCGGATCAAGATTTGGTAGCGTTCTAGTAAAGTTTGCTGCAAGCTGGAGACAGAGCTTTCAGAGAAAACCAATAAAAAGTTAGCGGCACTGGGGTAAGGCTTGAGACCGGGTATCTTGGCAAGACCCTGAAACAGTAGCTCCCGTGCGGGAGGCAACCAAGACCGGGAAAGCTCCTGGAATTCTGTATCTTGGACTGCGGCAGTGCCAGCGGCAGCAGCTAAGACATTTACCGGCCAGGGGTCGCGCCACTGCTGCCAGCGGGCTATGCGGTCTGGAGACGCAATAGCATAACCAAGGCGAAGTCCCGGAAGGCTGTAGAACTTGGTGAGCGATCGCAAAATTACCAAATTGGGGCGATCTCTGACCTCCTCTACCAAGCTTTCCTCTTCTTCCGGAGAGAGAAAATCCATAAAGGCTTCATCCACAACCACTAAAGCAAATTGGTCTAAGCAGGGCAACAACTCTTCGCGGCCAAACAGTCTCCCGCTAGGATTGTGAGGGTTATTCAGAAGCAGCCCGAGTTTTTCTGACGAACCGCGAGCTCGATCGGAAATTAGCTCGGATAATCCCCGAGTAATTAAATCTCGGTTGTCAATCGATTTGCTTAATTCCAGAGGGCAAGGGACTACATTGGCTCCGACGGCTTTCAAGGAGCGCCAGTAGTCGCCAAAGGCGGGCACGATTAGGAAAGTGCTGGCTAATGCCGACAAATCCCAACCGGCCCAGGTTAACAATTCTGCCGCACCATTGCCGGGGATAATCCAGTCTGGGCCCAGGTCGTGTATCCTTGCCAGAGCTTGCCGCAGGGAAGCATAGTTTGGGTCTGGGTAGGCTGTGAGTTGGGATAAGGCGCTTTGAATGGCCGCAAGCGCCGACTGGGGAGGCCCCAGAGGGCTGATGCTGGCCGAAAAATCAAGAATGGCGTTAGGAGGACAGCCGGCTCGTGCGGCTGCCCAATCTAAGTTTCCCCCATGCCTTGGTCTGCTCAAGGATATGCTAAAACAAGATTTTATCTTACAAGACTTACGCTCGCCCTTCGCTCTCACTCTATAAATAGTGCAGGGCGAGAGCCAAGCACCATAAATTTTATCTAGCACTACGCATATTTGGCTAGGGCAACTTCAAGTTTCCCAAAGCTATTAAGGGATTTCCAAATAAATATTTCTCCCTCGCTTCCCCCGTAGGACAGGCGTCCCGCCTGTCTCTGTGGCTGGCTGGACAGGCGGGACGCCCGTCCTACGAGTTGGATAATTTATTTCAAGGAATTCCCTAACGGCAATGCTGCGATCGAGCTGAGAGCTGACAGCTAACAGCTTACTGCTGAATGCTATCTGCGTAAGTCCTGTTTTATTAGTTTTCCTCCCCTTCTTCTGATGGGGCCACTTTTTCCTTGAAAGATTTTCCAGGAGAGAAGGCAGGCACCTTAGTGGCTGGGATGTTCATTTTTTCTCCAGTTTTTGGATTGCGACCCTCGCGAGCCTTGCGATCGCGAGACTCAAACGACCCAAAGCCCACCAAGGTTACCTTATCGCCATTGGCAACAGCTTCGACAATAACGTCCAATACCTCTGTTAAAACGGCATCGACTTGCTTTTTCGTCACGTTGCTCTCTTTAGCTCTCTCTGCAACTGCGTCAACCAATTCGCCCTTGTTCATTCGAGTCTGCTCCAAATGGGTTTGCTTGTAAGCATTCAATATAGCTCTCGAATATTGGATTCGAGAGTCACGGACCATGAGCTTATGGGAGTTTCTGACATCAAATGCCTGAAACTCCCATAAGCTCTAACTTTCACGCCGATCATTCTAAAGCTTCCTCACCCACAATGGATCGACGAAAGCTTTAATTTGTATGGATTTCGGCAATTTTTTCCCGAACAGAAGTAAGGAATATGGATTTGTGACATTCCAAAGCGGAGCCGATAGAGCATGACTTTTGTAGCAACATTTTTATACTTTAAGCGATCGCTCCCTTGCTTACCCTGCAAGAATGGCCACCCATTAGAGCGATCGGCTAAAAGTTCTTACTGCCGCGTTAGTTAGTCCCCTAAAACTAAAAGGGTCGCATGGGTTTGGCACCAATGGGAGAGCGATCGCGCCCTCGCTTTGGGCAAATGCCCTTAATTACCCTTAAGCAACATACTAGAGTTTATGCGGTCCCTTTTTGGGCAAAGTATGATAGCTAATAGCTATTCACTATTAGGCATTAGCTACCACAGGCGCAAGCTTTTCCCCAAGGAAGTGCTAATTGCTAATAGCTAATTAGCTAATTGCTGACTGCTGCCATTAGCGTTGCACTTGCGCCTCTGCGATCGCAAATTGCCGAGCGCCACGCGCTAAAAGCTAAAAGCTGATAGCTTATCGTAAACCACTGTAGCGATTTGTGAAAATTTGTGTCTGAAGACAAAAAAAAGAGTCGGTCTCTGGCGGGAATAGCCGGTATTGTGGCTGCCGCAACTTTGATTAGTAAAGTCTTCGGCTTAGTGCGCCAACAAGCGATCGCCGCTGCCTTTGGAGTAGGGGTCGCCTTCGATGCTTATAACTACGCCTATGTCATCCCGGGCTTCTTGCTCATATTGCTGGGCGGCATCAATGGCCCATTTCACAGTGCGATCGTCAGCGTTCTCGCCAAACGCAACAAAGAAGAAAGCGCTCCCCTAGTCGAAACCATAACCACCCTAGTCGGCGGTTTGTTACTCCTAGTCACCGTCGCCTTAATCCTGTTTGCCGAACCCCTGACTAACTTAGTAGCTCCGGGACTCAACATAAGTCAAGCACAAGCCGCCGCCGAGGGAGTTGACTTTCAAACCATCCAGTTAACCCGGGAAATTGTCATCCAGCAATTTCGCGTCATGGCTCCCCTAGCTTTCCTCGCCGGGTTGATTGGCATTGGCTTTGGCACCCTTAATTCTGCAGACCATTACTGGCTCCCCTCCATTAGCCCTCTCTTTTCCAGCACGGCCATTATTGGCGGCATCGGCATATTGGCTTTCTATCTAGGTGGGGATATTACCAATCCCAAATATGCCCTAACTGGAGGTTTGGTCTTAGCTTGGGGGACCCTTGCAGGTGCAATCCTACAGTGGTTAGTGCAGGTCGTAGCTCAATGGCGCAGCGGTTTGGGTAAATTGCGCCTGCGCTTCGAGTTCAATCGACCGGAGGTAAAGCAAGTAATGCGGGTTATGGGGCCAGCAACTCTATCCTCCGGAATGCTTCATATTAATGTTTATACCGATTTATTCTTCGCTTCCTATATTCCTCAAGCTGCAGCGGCCTTGGGCTATTCCGGTCTTTTAGTCCAGACTCCCTTGGGCATTATGTCCAATATGCTCCTGGTTCCCCTCTTGCCAGTTTTTTCCCGACTCGCAGACCCAGAAAACTGGCCGGAGCTAAAAAAGCGAATTCGTCAGGGATTAATCCTGACCGCCTTGACCATGCTGCCTTTGGGCGCTCTTATCGTCGCCTTAGCAGTTCCTATAGTACGGGTAGTTTACGAGCGCGGAGCCTTCGACCCCCAAGCATCTGAGTTCGTAGCTCAAATGCTTATGGCTTATGGTCTGGGTATGTTTTTCTATTTAGGTCGCGATGTATTAGTAAGAGTTTTTTATGCCTTGGGAGATGGGGATACTCCCTTTCGCGTCAGCACAGTCAATATCGTTCTTAATGGCCTGCTGGATTTTATCCTAGTTAAGAGTTTTGGCGCTCCCGGTCTGGTGCTAGCTACAGTGGGAGTCAATATCTCCTCGACTATTGCTCTGTTGTGGCTGCTCGATCGCAAGCTCAATGGTTTGCCCCTATTGCAATGGAGCAAAGCGATCGCCTCTATAGCTGTAGCCAGTATCTTGGCCGGTCTTGCGGCTTTTGCCACTGCTACGGCCATAGGTTCTATCTGGGCGAGCCAACAGATTGTCGGTATTGAGGGATTTCTCATACATGTTCTGCAAATGTGTATTGGTGGTTGCGCCGGGTTGCTAGTCTTCGCCCTCTTGGCCATTTTCTTGAAATTGCCAGAAATTAATATTTTGGTCGATCGCCTGCGTCAGAAATTCGGCAAATAATAGACATGGACTTATAATCATTTCAATTAAGTTTGATACGGGAGCATTTCAATTTCGTATCTAGCCGCCTCGCCCCTTGGGCTTAGCCGCTCCTAGACGGAGCCTGGCGCGGCTACACAAACTCTCGCCCTTTGGGCTACTGTTTACAAAAGTGAAATGCTCCCTTTGATACAGCCCGCAATCGCTCCTTCTTTTAGGGGCGTTAGCGCAGCGTCTTGTCTCATTTTTATTTTAAATGGCAATTTCGATCCGACAAGTTGCTTAAGGGGGAGCATTTCAATTTTGTACGGTGCCGCCAGCCCCTTGGGCTTAGCCGCTCCTCTTAGTACCCGGGCGCGGCTACACAAACTCCCTTCGGGCTATTAGATTGCAAAAGTGAAATGCTTCCGATTGTGCCGTCGAAGCGGGCTATGTTTTGTTATAATAATTGTATCCTACATAATTTTAGTAGCAAAATATATGATAATAACCATTGAAATTGACGACAAACTCCTGGAAAAAGCTATTGCTATGAGCGATCGCGGTACGCTCAATACCTCTATAGAAGAAGCTTTGCGCGAATACATTCAACGCCGCCAACAACTCAAAGTGCTGGATTTGTTTGGGACTATTGACTACGAGGAAGATTATGACTATAAGCAACAAAGACAAAGGCCATGAAAGTTCTTGTTGACGCCTCTGTTTGGTCGCTAGCATTGCGGCGCAAAACGCCAATATATGGTATTGAACTTGTTAAATTTTGGCAACATTTAATTGCAGAGGGAAGGGTCGTTATGCTGGGGGCAATTCGTCAAGAATTGCTTTCTGGAATTCGCCACTCAGAACAATTTGAGCGACTGCGAGACTATCTTCGCGATTTTCCAGATTTAGCTATAACGACTGAAGACTAAGAACTAGCCGCAGAATTTTTTAACACCTGTCGCAGGAATGGCGTTCAAGGGTCAAATACTGACTTTCTAATCTGCGCGGTTGCTCATCGTCGTGGCTACAGTATCTTGACTGCAGATCGAGACTTTGATAATTTTCGTCCGTACATTCCGATCGCATTGCTGTAGCGGTGCTAAGAAAGCGATCCTACGGTACGCTATTTATGAAACAGCTACGCGGATTTGATATAAGACCTGTTGCATAAATCCAAAAAGCCCCCCTTTCAAAGCTTTCAAAGGGGGGTTGGGGGGATTCTTCTTAATTATGCACTCTTGTCTATTAAAGCTCTCGCTGAAATTCTTCGAGAATATCCATCAGTTCTCTGAGGCATTGGCTCGGAAGCAAATCCGTTAAGGGAATTTCTCGCTTGCCGCCGCCGATTGGCACGGGAATTGCTTGCAGAATTTTTACAACTTCGTTTTCCGAAAGCCCGTTATCGGCGAGCATCGGGTAAAACTTATCGGCCAGAGTTTTATGCAGATGGGCATCGTCCAGACGCAGATGCCATTTAGCAACATCAAGATAGAGGCGATCGCCTATTTCAGCCGCTAGGGCTTCGATTACTTCTGTGGAATTGGAATAAGCCATAATTTTTCTGGGGTGTGGGGTGTGGGGAGAGGGTGGGAAGGAGTGGGAAGGAGTGGGAAGGAGTGGGAAGGAGTGGGAAGGAGTGGGAAGGAGTGGGAAGGAGTGGGAAGGAGTGGGAAGGAGTGGGAAGGAGTGGGAAGGAGTGGGAAGGAGTGGGAAGGAGTAGGAAGGACTAAACAAATTTCTCACCTCATCTTTCCCCATCCCTCCCCATCCCTCCCCATCCCTCCCCATCCTCCCCCCTCTCCCCACCCTCCCCACCCTCCCCCATCTCTCCCTTATTCTACTGTCGGGGAATAGTCGGCGATCGCGAAAATGTAAAGCGCATGGGCCAAAATTACTGCGAGCCAACCGCCGGTCATCCAAGGGGCCCAAGACCAGGATTCCTGTAGCAAAAGGTAGAAGAACCACAAGCCGGAGTTTATGGTGGCAAAAATACCCACATGAACGGCAAAATTCATGCGATCGTCAAGGCGACGGTATTCTGGGTCGTTTCGGTCCGGCAAACGAGGCCAACGAGGTGGCATAACAAGCTTCGCTAAAATAACTATGTTCTACTACACCCTACACCCCACACCCCACACCCTACCCGTAGGGGGGTTTCAAATTGTGCGATCGTTTAACCAGATTTGATATATGCCCAAGGCTTGCTCCTACCGCGATCGCAAATCCCTGTAACCTTCTCTCCAGTTAGCTTTGAGCTTTTTGCAGAGGTTCGGCATTATGGCCTTCGAGCAGCTAAAATATTAATTAAGCCGATAGAAAAATGCCGCTCTTTGAAACAAGCGTTACAATTCAGAAGTAGATTCAAAATTTTCTCTCCCCCCAAGTAGTTTTGTGAGTGCCCTGCGATTCCTCCGAAAAGCAACCTTGAGACGTCCCTCATCTCTGGCAATTATTGCTCTTCCCGATGAAGCTACTGCCTTCCATACCTATCGCCTGTTACAGCACCACGGCATATCCCCAGAGCATCTGGCTATTGTCGGCCAAGGTTATAGCAGTCCCGATCGCGTTGGCCTATTGGAACCGATCCAAATAGCGCGACGCCGTGCCAGCACCATATCCGCGATCGCTGGTTGTTTGGGAGCGGCGATCGGCCTCGTCTTATTTATAGTCGGCTATCTAGGACTGGTGGCCCTTGTCCCCGTTCACTGGATGCTAATTCCCATAGCAGCAATTGCCGGATGCTTCTGCGGTGGTTTATTCGGAGGCTTATTCGGCTTTTTGTGCGAAGGCAGTACCGCCGGAATTTATCGCCATCATCTCCGCAAAGGACATTACTTGTTAATGGTTGAGGGCTCTCCAGCTTTGGTTGCCAATGCACAAGAAATTCTCAGCCTCTATTGCCATCTTCATTAAGACTACAGGCGATCTAGCAAATATCATTTTAAAAATATGGCGCGCTGTAGCCTACAATAGGATCGTGAACCCATGTTATTAGATGAGACGAAAGCGCTTTTTGAGAAAAGCACTCCCTCCAAATCTCAAAGAAAAGCGATCGCCTGCCATCGGAGAAAGGGACAGAGGGATCGCTTTTCTTTACAAAAGGTGAAAATAGGAAACCGAGATTAGGGCTATATCATCCATGTATAACAACTCCTACTCAAGTAGCAGGTGCGATTTATAGCACCTGCTGCTCAAGGCTAATTCTATCCTTGTTTTTGAGAGACAGAATTAATGCCAAATAACTGGATAATAGGGAATGCCCAGACTAAGAATAATTCTAATATCCCTTATTAAAAAGGTCAATCGAAATTTGGTTTTGCCCTGCTAAACAGGTAGCTGAAGTCTGCCTTCTTACCGTTGAGAAGCGCACCAAGTGCATGGCACTTAATGCAGGATGAAGCATACTCTAAGTTGCCATCAGGTACATTATCTCCCTGGATATACGTTTCCATAGTGATATTGGCTAGAATTTCTGGAGTAGGACAACCAGTTTTAGCGCAATAGTCAGGCCCCCCATAACAATACCCACCCGACTCGGGATCCGTTGGCCACTGAGTGCTGATTAGGTTGTAGTTTTCCCACGGCGTACCATGAACGAGTTCATGCCAGCGATCGTTCACTGGTTCCGGCAGTATTTTGTTTCCACCGTGGTCTGGATCGAGATACCGCGTTACTTGGTTTGGCGTGGTAACTGGGATTGGAATATCCCGTGGATTGGTATTCTTTGTGCATGCGTCACCACTGCCACAATCCTTTTTGAAGTAACTGTAGGTAATATTTTCGTCCACCTGTGGTTGTTGACCCTTCTCCTGAATGGGAGCGTTATTCTTATGCTCGAAGGTGGACCAAACCCATTGGGGATTGTCCTTCACCTTATGAGCGATATGAAACCCAACTAAACCGACAGTGCGATCGCAGATTCCGTCAGTTGAGCCCTTGCAGGTCATGTACTGGCCATTGGGATCTGGATAGCCGTTCTCAGGATTAATCTTAGTATCCTGAATGGTAGCTACAGTCCAGAAATAGTCGTCTTTATCGCCGTCATCGATAATCTTCCACGCCGCCTTCAACTCCATCGGACCTTCCGGCCCACCATTCTCCCCTGCTGGCATATCAATCTTATTAGGGTAATTCTTTTGAATCCTTCCATCGTAGAGTTGCTTCTCGACGATGAAGTCGAATTCGTCTCGGTTCACCAGAATTTCGTAGCGGGTGAGTTGACCATTTTGGTCGGTGAGCCACGCATTGGGTACTGCCTCTACTTGACCGTCCAGAAAACCACCAGACTTAGAGGTCGCATACAGATTTTCTCCTCCTGCCAGAGGTGTATTCCAACAGTTGTCGGTGCCATCTGGGCAGGGATTGGGGTTGTTGTTTTGTGGGAAAACAGCATACGAATTTTTATAAGTTTGCCACACCACTAAGCCTCGGCTTCCTGTTTGACCAAAAGGAATGCTCGTATCCGGTTCGCCGTTAGCGTCCGCTGTAGCAGCCCAGCTCAAACCTACCAAGCTTTGCCAAGAAAAACAGTCAAAGTCTGTCTGGGTGGGGTTGCTGATATCTTGCAGCGTTACTTCGTGAGGAATCCCAGGGCTGACAGTTGCGCTGGGACAGACTTGAGCGTCGGCAGAGGCTGGCTGGCTCAAGGGCAACCACAGCAACGCCGCGATCGCCAACATGGCCACGAATCGAAACACTTTCACAATATTTATCCTCCTTGAGGATCTAGCATTAACAAACTAACTACGGCTCAGGATGCTCTATGGTGGCAATTCACCACCATAGAGATGGAGTTAGAAAGGCAACAGCTTACCTAGCTTGCTGTTTCGGGGTAGCCGTTGTCCATCCACTTCTTGTAGAGATCGAGCATGTCTTGAGTCCAGTATGGTGATGGAGGCTCTGGCATTCTGCTGGGCTGAAATTTAACCCCTTCAAAATCCTCGCCAAGAACCTTCACATAGATTTGCTTTCCATGTTTCTTGACATCTTCGTATTTCCCCAAGTTCAGTGTGCCTTTACTAACTGTGAGCATGTGGTTGATATCGATAGCATTGAAGAAACTGCTGATAGGGTACTCCCAAGTGGGATTTGTAATATCGTCAAACATCAGAATTACTCCTTTGTAGGGTTAATTTACGTCGAACTTAATTAGCGTTTTTAGAGAGGTTTTCGCTCCTCTAGACCATGCCGCCTTTGAGCTTAGTTACAGTGTAACGTAACGGGGTATTTATGTCGGCTCATCAACAACTTGAAAATCTTCTAGTTCAAACCCATTACCATCCTTTAATTCATTAGCTTGTACATCGTCCATAACCACAGCTAGAACAGCAGGCCAAATATATTCAAAATTATAAGCATTTGGCCCATCCTTAGCTCCACCAAAGTTTTTCATAAAACTGTCTCCATAATATGTTGTGTTGGTGACAGATTGATTGTGGTTAGCTATTAAATTTTTCTCCTTATTAGATAGAGAAAAATAGATGTTTTTCTGTTCAGACGCAATATCAAAAAATGAACCTTGTTCTTGAGAGCGAGGAGGTTTTAGCCATTCAGTAGGTTTAACAATTTTATCGTTGTTGCCATGTAAAATTGCCGTTGGAACTTTTAGATCGCCTCCTGTATTTTGAATTTTCAAAGGTTTTCTGACAAAAGGAAACTGAAAAATCCATAAAATTACAGTAGCGATTTTAGGAATACCCATAAGAGTATTGGGAGCTGGATCCGCAGCAATTATCTGTGTGGGGTAAAACTTTTCTAGTTTTTTGTTTGGTTTTTCTTCTTCTTTTTCTTTTTCTTTTAGATAATAAGGCCAGCTAAGAGCTAAAAGACCACCCAAAGAATGACCGAATACATAAAAATCTATCTCTTGTTCGGACAAGTCTAAGCCCTTAACTTCTTTACTGCGATCGCATAACTTATCCCACCCTATGTCTGTAGATTTTACAGCAAAATCAAGCCATTCTGTTGGGGCACTAATTAAACTCTCTATAACAGTCGTAATCATGCTAATCACATTCTTAGTATATTGACGGTTAAACAAAGAGATAATATTCACCACAACAATCAATAATGATGCACCTAAAAAAAGTCTCAACCCTATCCATATATTCTGAATTGAGAATTTTATTAACTGTCGTTTAGCTTCACGTCGTGAAAATAATTTGGTAACCAAAGAGCCACTATTGCGCAACCAATACCTTAAAGTAGAGCGTTCTGAATTTGTTTTTTGTGTTTCTAACGTTTCGTTGTCTTTGGGGAAGTCTGGATAATCGCTCTTTTGATAATCGGGGAAGAAGACATACAAGCCGTTTTCGGCCAATTCTTGTAAATGTTTTTCATAAAATTGCGGCAAACAGAGAGAGAAACCATGTAAGTAGGTAATGACCTGTACTTTACCATACTTGAGGTAGGGTTTTTGAGGGGCGTAGATTCTCACAAAGTTACCGTCTTTATGACTTCCTACTTGATAAATTGTATAATTTTTTTCCTGTTTCCAGAATACTTGATAGCCAGAATATTCTCCAGACTCCCATCCTTCAGGAGGCTCAGGAGCAGGTTTTGATGGGTCTATATCATCTTCCAGATGGTACTGGGTTAATAATAAACTCAGAGCCAAAATCAATTCAGAAACGCTAGCAGGAAGAGTACCTACTTGTGCTGAAGGCAAGGCATTACCTAATAAACTAACTAAAGCACCAATAAATAACCAAGACCAATCTTTTGTTCTTACCCAAATTCCTATACCAATTAATAAGACAAAAACACTGATTATGATAGTTATAATTGGTATTTGTGCGTTTTCAGGAACATAACGCAAGACGCCAGCAAAAGATGCCGGTTTTAGCTCTAGTCCGACAAAATTTTGAATTACATCAAATCCAGCCAGCCCAAAAGCCAGTAGCCAAGATAAGGCTCTGACAAATGTATTAGCCCATTGAGCCCCAGCAGCAGAAGCTAACTCAATAGCAACAACAATGAATAAAGGGACAGTTAGATAATGAAGTAAATATCGTATTTGAGAAAGGTTTTCTAACAATTCTCCTTGACCAATGAACTGACCGCTAAAGAGAATTACATTGTCGTAAATTAAACTAACTAATACAATTGGCAAGACAATCATTGCCCAATTCTTTGACAAACGAAAGAAAGGGTAAGCAAAGACCAAGATAATTACTTCAACTATCGCTACAGCGAGATGTCCTAAAGGATAAATTGTTTCCAACGGAGAGTCCATTTTTTACCTAATTAACTATTCTTTACAACTCAGTACTTACGGACAGACTCTTTATGTAGGATAGGCTGCGCACTGCGCACTAGACTTCGAGCCCACTGCGTAAGTCCTAACAACTCAAAAAATGACAAATTCAAATTATTGAGATAATTGAGTCTCTTCACTTGCTTTTTGAACTTGAAGAATTCCTTTCCGATAAACTAACCAAGTAAAGATTGCAAGTCCAGCTATTACTAAAAATTTATCATCATTATTAGTGAAATTAGATAATTCTATTATTTGCGAATAAATTCAGATTTGTATAAGCAGGGAAGGTACAATCCTTCCCTAACTTATACAATTTAATTCAAACAGAAATAGTCATGCTTAGACACAGATGACAATCGCTTAGTCTTAGCTGGCGGGTAGTGGTAACCAAGTAATGATTTTAGAGGCTACAACCCTCGATCTGCTGTAGCAAAATCATTACCTGTTTACCACTACCAGGCGAACTCATCACACAGATCGACCGAAAAGCCATCGAAAGTACCTTGAGGTCCAAAGTGGCTTCCGTTTGCGTGGTATGTTGTTTCTGCAGCTTTTAATACAGCAGGACCGCCACAAGCTGGTATTAAATCAGTACCATTTTCTACCTCGATCCAAGAACAACCGAATTCTATACAAACTGATTCGCCATCTAAGATGGTCTCAGGACAGCCGTCTTGATTGTATGGTCTGGTAATTAAAATAGTATCTATTGTTCCAGTTTCACCTGGAGGCAAAGTAACTATAGCCGAGCGAATTGTAATATCCATTGGAAGATCGCTCACTGTCTCAACATTGAAAGAGCCATCCTGAATCGAAACTGGTCCTTCGTGAATGCAGAGACCATCTGCCATCGCTGGTGACGAGAAAAAGCACACCAAACAAGCAAAAGTAAGAGCCAAAATTTTCCCAAGGTTTCGGGTCAATTTTTCCATCGTTTTCTCCTGTGAGACTTTTTTGTAAGTTTTCAGCATTTTGTGCCTTCAAATATAAGACGTTGTTTGCTATGGTTTTCTGAATTTTTACCCCACTTGCGTTTCTCGCGAACTTGATATCTAAAAGAGTCGCTCTTTGGAGCATCAAACCGGGAGCATTTCAATTTTATTTTGCATCTTGCTGCTAGCCGGCCTGTCGGAAAAGGACGAGCAAACTTAATTTCCCCTCCTGCGGGCGGTGTGAGTTGAGTAGGAATTGCGGAACCCACCCACACGCAGGAGGGGTGAGCGGTTCAGCACCCTAAAAATAGTATCTCTGCGTAAATCCTGTTATGAGTTAATTTTGGCAGCGAAACACAAAAAAATTCTATAAAAACGCAGCCTTATTAGAGCCTCAATCTCTATGCTTGTGGCTTTGGCGTTTTGTTACTTTACCTTCACCATCCTAAAAATCTTTTCTTGGAAGTGAAAAAAGATTTTCGGACATGACATCAGCTTTTATCTCTATTTTAAAATATATATAAATTTATTAGCCCGTGTCGAAGCCAACACAAACATAGACTTTATCAATAGATTCAGAAGCTATCGACGAATTATCATAATTTTCTAGATAAGGAAGCTCTTGAACAAACTCAACCAAACCTCTCATCCATTTTTCCAGTATTAAGCCTATCGCTCCACCACCACCCTTACATCCCATCCCCCTTATCACACTCCTATCCAAAACAGATAGTTGTGATGAAAAATTAGTTAAAGTGTTTAAACCCTCGAACGCTATTAAATTTCCTAAACTCCCAACATTCTTTGATTCTTCTACTTCCAAGACCTCAACTGTTGCCGATACTGTTACTGTTTCCTTAATTTTTTCCCTTGACTCAACCCGAGATTCCAGACTGTCTGACTTTTCAAGCTCAACCTCCTCTGGTCGTGATGGCGAGATAGGGGTTTCGGCTGGTTTGGAGATGGAATCCCTATCAAATGTCTTATTATTATTTAGATTCAGATCTTCTGACTCTGAAGCTCGAAAATACGCAGTCAAATTCTGTTTTAGTTTTTTTCGCGCCTGGGATATCCGCTTGCAAACGTTGTCGTAGGATATCCCTTGCTTTTCCGCAATTTCTGTATGAGCTTGCTCTTGATAAAAATGTAAAACAAAAGTCGATCGCAGCCGTTCGGGCAAATCCGCGATCGCTCTTGCAATCTCGTTATATTTTTCCTCTTTCTCCAACACTAGCTCTGGCGTCTCCACCACAGCCGTAGCGATCGTCTCTTCCGGGCTCGTCCAATCAATGCTCTCTACCGCCGCAACCCGAGAGCGCTTTCGGATGATATCGATACAGAGATTTCTAGTCAGCTCAAAGAGCCAGCTTTTTAACTTGCCAATTTTCCCGGCAAATTTGTGCAACTTTTCCCAAGCCTTGATACAAGCTTCTTGAAGGGCATCTTCCGCATTTGCCTGGTTATTTTTCATCATCCCGAGACAGAGCCGGTAGAGGGCGTCTCTATTTTCTTCCCATTGTCGCCAAAATTCTGCGACTATATCGTCTTGTTTGGTCCCTGTAGCGACCCCGTCCCTATATTGTCCTTTGTATGCGGCAGGCATCATATCCTTGGCCAAGCAGCTAGAGTTGCTTTTTATTATACTTCCCCTCCACAATATTACGCCAAATCTCGAATGACAATCAACCCCAACACCACCTTCTTTGCTCTCAAAACACCACTTTTTTTGGCCTACCTGCATAAGTCGTGCATTTGTCAATCCACCTTTTTGCCATTTTTTGGCCTCAAAACACCATCTTTTTTGCCCAGGCCGCATACCCTAGAAAGTCGCTATTTTTCGCCCGATCGGGAATCAAATGTCAGGAGACTCGTACAAAAGGTCTTTTAAAATCGCTAATAAGGCCCAAAAAAGCGCGAGCCCTCGAAGGCGTCTGTGGGCGCTGCGCGGAATTCACGCAATTCAAAATTCAAAATGCTTTTGGATCCCTTGTGACCCGGTAAGCGATCGCATGAATGTTTGGTAGCAAAGAGCGATCGCATTGAGGAATGCGATCGCATGAAGCACTTTGCCTTTTGCCGGATGAAACGGATTAGCGCGATCGCGCTCCGCGCACGCTGCGCGACCGCGCGGTTCGCAGTATGCGCAAGTCAATTAGCTCTTGGATAATTTCCTCGCAGCGCTCAAAGCTCTCTAACTTGCAGTCTTTCATTAACTTCTGGTAGGTGCGTTTCTTCCGGTTAAAGGAAAGCCATGCCAGAGTGAAGCACTTATCGCGATCGAGTAAGCGATGGTTTTCGGGGTCGCTATTCGGGTCGATTTCGAGGCTATTTAGGAACCTGTTAAAACGATTGGTCATTTTGGATTTATTTTTTAGATTATAACAGGGCAAGTTAGCTCTTTTTTTTTCTTGGCGAGAGGGAGCCAAAGGCTAATCTTGTCCTTTTGAACGCCATATGATTAATATAGCTCTTATTTTTAAGTTGTCAACTATTTTGCAAAAAATAATTTTACTTATATGTATTAAAGCTTTTTGTGAGGTTTAGCACGCAGCCGCCTGACGCCTATAGGCGTAAGCCCCGCCTCCCAGGCGGCTGGCGCGGCTACACAGACTAAGCCCTCCGGGCTGACTTTTTCATCCGCTGTTTTTTTTTGAATGCGGTGCGATCGCAGCAATCTCATTTCATCCTTATCAATCCGCTGCCAACACTACATCCGTTACATCCGTTACCTATCCGCTGCCAACGTTTCTGTTTTTTTCCCAACAAAAGCGATCGCAGCAATCTCATTTCAACCGCCACATCCATTACATCCGCGTTAATCCGCAGCACGCAGCCGCCTGACGCCTAAAGGCGCGGCTACACAGACTAAGCCCGGAGGGCTGACTTTCTCAAATAAGTGTAATAAAATAAACGTAGGGGCGACAGCATCCCTTGGACAATCTCGGCTGTGTAACGGTAATTACCGTATTGGGATGCTTCGCCCCAGACACCTTTCTCGTCCGCTATTTTTTTTTGAAGAAGAGCGATCGCAGCAATCTCATTTCAACCGCCACATCCGTTACATCCGTTACATCCGTTACCTATCCGCTGCCAACGTTTCTGTTTTTTTCCCAACAAAAGCGATCGCAGCAATCTCATTTCATCCTTATCAATCCGCTGCCAACACTACATCCGTTACATCCGTTACCTATCCGCTGCCAACGTTTCATTCTCTGTTTTATTTTTTAACTTCAAGAGCGATCGTCCGAAACCGCTCTAATTCAAAACTCAAACAGACCGGCGGCGAAGCGGTCCGCTTATCCACCTCTGTTTTATTTTCAAACAGACCGGCGGCGAAGCGGTCCGCTTATCCACCTCTGTTTTATTTTCAAACAGACCGGCGGCGAAGCGGTCCGCTTATCCACCTCTGTTTTATTTTCAAACAAGCCGGGGGCGAAGCGGCCCGCTTATCCACCTCTGTTTTATTTTCAAACAAGCCGGGGGCGAGGCGGTCCGCTTATCCACCTCTGTTTTATTTTCAAACAAGCCGGGGGCGAGGCGGTCCGCTTATCCACCTCTGTTTTATTTTCAAACAAGCCGGGGCGAAGCGGTCCGCCTCGTCGCCGCGCCCGGACCGTCGCCAAGCCGGGGGCGAAGCGGACCGCCTCGTCGCCGCGCCCGGACCGTCGCCAAGCCGGGGGCGAAGCGGTCCGCCTCGTCGCCGCGCCCGGACCGTCGCTCCGGCAAATTTATACTAAAGATGAGTATTTTTTAAAAAATACTATCTTGCTCGTTTTTTATTATTACTGGCTTTTTTGACAGGGGCAAATTGTCAATTTTAAATATTGTTATTAATGTCGTTTTTATCATGTTTGTTTTTTCTGCTGCAAAACTGAAGCAAGACAGCTAAAATTATTGACTTCAAAGAATTTAAAGAACTTTAAGTGCTATAATGTTAGCCCGTATCTGCGTTTTTGCCAACAAATTACATCGCAGAAAAAGCCAAAATATTTTCAAATATTTTCAAAAAAACTATTGACGTTTTAAAAATAATTGCTATAATAGGAGGAAGCCAAAAAAAAAGGGGCTTGACGCCCCCGTATCTAAGGAAAAGTTAAATGATAATGAACCCGCCAGATCCCCCAACCCCTCCAACTCCCCCGGACCCTTCTGAATGGCTCTTAGACCATCTAGAGATCAATCCCAATAGTACCAGGGAAGGCCGCCGTAGCCTGACGCGCATTGAGATCTTTGTCCTGGGTTGGTTCGTCTTTAACAATAAGGGCCGCCGCTACGCCAATATGGCAAGGGACTGCAAGCTAACTGTCCCAGAGTGCCGGACCGCAGTGATGGCACTCGTTCAAGAGGACATAATTCGCCTGAGCTAACCCGCGCGCTTCCGGTACGCATTTTGCCTGGACTCCCCGAGGAGTCCTTTTTTTTGGCGGCCGTTGACCCTTACCAGATATACCAGATATAGGTAACCGTAGGACGGGCGTCTCGCCTGTCCGATGTGCGCGAACCGTAGGACGGGCGGGAGGGACAGGCGTCCCGCCCGTCCTACGAAGCGGCGGGAAGGGGCGATCGCCGCTTCCTGGGGTTTCTGGCATATATTTAAGCTGTAACCCAATATCTCTAGCCGTCCATTGCACTACCGTAAGCCAGCTATGGTTATTTTGGTTAGGGAAGTCTATCTACAGAGGAAACAGCGATGCGAACCCAATTGATCGAATTAGACGACGAAACTTTGGTAGAGGTAGAAGTTCGAGAAGACCAATTTGAGGAAATTTCTGGGCGCTTAGCCAAGCGGGTGGATGCAACCTTTGCTCAAATTAGACCCCTACTCCTTAAAACTTGCCGCCCTGTTGTAGAGGCTTGGAAAGACCTGCGCCAAGAACTGGGTCAAGAAGCGGATATCGAGCGGGCAGAAGTGGATCTGGGATTCAGCTTTGAAGGAGAGGGCAATCTCTATGTAACTAAGTCAAAGGGTGCTGCTAATATCAAGGTTAAATTGGTATTAACACCTAAAAAATGACCGAGAATGTAAAGCCGCCGTCTCTAGCCAATAAGCTATTGTAAGGCAGCGCGTTAATTGTGCTAAGCTGAGATACATAATGCCTTGGCGGCTTTACTAACAAAAATTAGATCGTTGGCAGGACTCTGAGCGATCGCTACAAAACCGCAGTAAAAAATTAAACTAATACTGTATGACGCCGGAAGAATTACAGCAGTCGTTGGTATTAATATCCAGCAGCGAACAAAAAAACAACGATTTTGGCACTGGTTTTGTCTTTAGGCAAAACAGAGGCAGTGTCTATATACTGACTTGCGCCCATGTAGTCCGAGATGTGGGTGGAAGAGATAAAGTTAAGATTGGCGATCGCCCGGTAACGGTGGTGGCGACTGGAGACGAAAACGGACTAGATTTGGCAGTCTTGAGAGTTGACGGGCTGTTTGAGATGCCAGCGCTAAATTTGCTGGGAACTGGGAATCAAGGTAGTTCTTTTATTACTGCTGGATTCCAAGTGCTTGACGATAAGCACTTAATTAGATCTTTGCGAGTAACCCTCGGCGATCGCGTTGGCTTGCAGTCTAGGGGTTTAGACCGAATTCAAGCCTGGGATTTACAAATTCAGGACTATGCTCTCAAGCGTGGTTATAGCGGCTCTCCAGTAGTTGACCCAGATAGCGGCAATGTTATCGCTGTAGTCATTCAGAGACAACAAGACGGCAAACGTGGCTTGGCCATTTGCATTAAGGCGCTGGATCGTATTTGTCAGATTGTAGATAGCGATCGCCTCTACCACAATTTATTAAAATTGGGCTATCGGCAGCAAGTGCGCTTATTCCGAAAATTAATTGGCAAGCATTCCGTAGCCGGTTTCTTAATCCACGGGTTGCCCAGTTACGGACAGCGCTGGTTGCTAAATCGGCTTTTAGTGCAGCATGTTCCCGACTGTTTCAGGGGCAAACCAGTTAAAATAAACCTGGCTCGGAAGGTTCGCAAAAACGATGTCGATGCCCTGTGGCGCGAGTTGGGCAGTTGGGTTGGCTTGCGGGGAAAAGAGCGCGTTCCGAGAGCGATCGTCGAGCGAGTCTATCAATGGTGGCAAAGTCAGGATATACTTTTGATTTTCCACGACGTGGACTGCTTGCCGCCAAAGGGCTTAGAGCAGCTTATCCAGGACTTTTGGCTGCCCTTGGCGACGAAAGTGCGAGACTCCCAGGTTGAAGCCATTCCCTATAAGTTGCTAATGTTTTTGGTAGATTACCAGGGAATTACTGCCAGTTGGGACGTGCCCTTGACCGACAAAATCGACAAAATGGATGCGAGCTGGCAACCTTACACGCCGATCGAGGTGCCGAAGCTTACTAAATTTTCCGATAGCGAATTGACTGACTGGATGGAAGACGAGATGCCTGCCGAACTCAGCGAAGAAATGGAACGGGTGGTGGAGGAGATTATCTATAACAGCGACGGGGGCATTCCAGAGCTTACCCTAGAAGAAATTTGTCATCTTTGCGATATTGATTGGTATGGGGAATCGGAGAAATGGCTGAAATTCTGAGCAACGAGAGGCTGGAATATACTGGCGAAGTGCAACCGCAGCCGGGGAAATTCGATCCTAGCGGACAGCCGCTTTATCCCTATTTTCCCGATCGAGATTTGGTAGAAGCAGTCAATCTGGCGATTCAGCTCGAACGGCCGTTGCTGCTCAAGGGGGAACCGGGATGCGGGAAAACCAAATTGGCTCGGGCTGTGGCCTACGAACTGGAGCTTCCTTTTGAAGCCTGGTATGTCAAATCGACGAGCCGAGCCCGAGATGGACTCTATATATATGACACGGTGGGACGCTTGCGAGACGCACAACTGGCGGCGGCGAAATCTTTGCCTGCCAATGAAGATCTGGAGCAGATTAGAGATCCCGCTACTTACATTGAATGGGGACCTTTGGGAAATGCTTTTCTGAGCGATCGCCGCACGGTGGTGCTAATTGACGAAATCGACAAAGCCGATATCGATTTTCCCAACGACTTGTTGCTAGAACTAGACGAGCGCCGGTTTTTTATAGAAGAAACTCGGCCTCGCCGGGAAGTTCGAGCCAAAGCCCCGCCGATTGTTTTGATTACCAGCAACGACGAGAAAGCTTTGCCCGATGCTTTTTTGCGCCGCTGCTTGTTTCACTATGTCGAGTTTCCCGAAGAAAAGCGCTTGGGCAGTATTGTCCGAGCCATGTTTCCGACCATTTCCCAAGAATTGCAGAAAAAAGCAGTAGCTCGCTTTCTGAAATTGCGCCGGGAAATGCAGCAGCAGAAAGGCAATGCGGGCAAAAAGGTCAGCACCAGCGAACTGATTGACTGGATAGATATCCTGCGCCGCCATCCCGAAGATGAGATTCTGGAAAAACTCGAAGGCAAACTCCCCTTTCCCGGCATATTGCTCAAAAGTTGGGAAGACCATCGCCGTTACCTAGCCCGTGAGAAGTTTTGAGTTTTGAGTTTTGAGTTTTAAGTTTTAAGAGGGTTAGGGGCTTTCAAGAGCATGTTTTTATATTTGACGCTCCGTTGGCATATAAACCCTCGCAATAAGGTGTAGGGGCGACAGCATTACCGAAATAACCTGGGTTATAACAAAAATGTATTATACTGGAATGCTTCGCCCTAGAAAGCTCGGGAAACCAACCACCTAATCCTCTGGCAAACCACCCCTAACCTCTCCCAAGAGGGTATGTTTTTTATAATCCTCTTTTTTAAAGCAGTCGGTAGGCGGCATACGTTTCTGGGGCGAAGCATTCCAATACAATAATTTTTGCGAAAAGCAAAAGCTATCTTGGGAATGCTGTCGCCCCTACGCCGTCAATCTATACTCGATACCTCTCAAGAATGCCCCTCAATTAAAAAATCAAAACTCAAGGCTCAAAACTCTCTAGCTAAGAACTCAAAACTTGACCCCATGACCGACCCTGAACTCCCCCTGCTAGAACTATTTAAAAAATTGCGCGAGGCCGGCTTGCCCCTCGGTCTAGAAGAATATCAATTGGCTTTGCGCGCCCTGCAGTCTGGTTTCGGTATTCCAGACCGCGCCGCCTTAGCGCGACTCTGCCGCACTTTATGGGTTAAGTCGCCAGAAGAAAAGATAATATTTGACAGTTGTTTTGAAAAAGTGATGGCCGAGGTTGCCCTATCTTCAGGCTCCAAGTCTGTCCGCAAGCCAGAAGATTCGCAAGAGCAGAAGGCTAAGGCAAGGCGGCGTTTGGACTATGCAATGCTGTTAGCAGTTCTGGTTGTGGGCAGTGGAGTTGTCTTAGATAGACTCAGTACAATCGATACAACTGGCAACACAATAATAGATGACAATAACCCAGTAACTCCAGGAGAAACAACGCCAACCGAGCTTCCCGACCAGCCAGCGACAACAGGAGCTGGAGGATTCAATGCACCGACTCCTGGAACCAATAACGAATCGGAGCAAAATAACACGATCGCCTGGTTACTGCCCCTAGCCCTAGCCCTGGCTACCGGCTCTATATTAATCTGGCGACTTTATCGGCAAAGAATCAAAAAGCGCGCTACTGGCGATCGCTCCTCTTCTAAAAAATCAGCTCCAAACTCTCCTGCTCTTGGTGCAGAACTGACCAAGGAAATTGACGACGAAGTTCAGGTGGCTCGGGCGGCATGGCATGAGAGTGCCAGAGATAGCGAAATTAGAAATTATGAAACTAAGGATAATAAGACTAATAGCAATCAATTTGCGATCGCAGCCGAATATTTTCCCGTAACCCGCAGACAGATGAAACAGAGCTGGCGTTACTTGCGGCGTCCGGTTCGCCAAGGTCCGCCGGTCGAGCTGGATTTAGAAGCAACAATAGAAGAGATTGGCCGTCAGGGTTGCTTCCTCAAACCAGTGCTAGTACCCCGTCGGAGCAACCAGAGCGATTTGCTATTGCTAGTCGATCGCGATGGCTCGATGGTGCCGTTTCATTCCTTGTCTAATCGATTGATACAGACTGCTTGCGATCGCGGTCGTTTTGGCCAACCCAGAATTTACTATTTCCACAACTGTCCCGGCAAATACTTATATAGAGATCCCTATCATCTAGAAGCCGAACTGGTTAGCAGTGTCGTCATTAGTCTGCGATCGAAACGGGCGGGAGTATTAATTTTTAGCGATGCCGGTGCCGCTCGCGGAGTTCTTAACCGGCGGCGAGTCGAACAAACCGCAGCATTTCTCCAGCAACTCGGACAGCAGATAAGATATGTCGCATGGCTCAATCCCATGCCCAGCTCCTCCTGGCCGGGAACTAGCGCCGCCGAAATTGCTCGTTTAGTGCCGATGTTTGAATGCGATCGTCCGGGCTTGCACGAATCGATTTGCGTCTTGCGCGGCAAAGCAACAACCAAATTCCCGTAGGACGGGCGACACGAGCTGTCCCCATTCCCGTAGGACGGGCGTTGAAGGCCAAATCTAAAAAACGCAGATAAGCCGTCGCAATAAGGTGTAGGGGCGACAGCATTCCCGAGATAACCCTGGGTTATAACAGAAATGTATTATACTGGAATGCTTCGCCCCAGAAAACCCGGGAACCCACTGACAAAATCAAAAAGGGCAATTACAAAAAACATACCCCGAGGTAAGCAGAAGGGTATCGGTATCAGAAATAACCTTAAAAGACTCGATTTGAAATGAGACCGGAAGCAGCTAGCCAATATATTGCCTCCTTTGAAAAACGCTTTGGTAAGCCGCACTTGTATTTGGCTTACCATGCAGCTTTGCCCCTAGCCGTCACCCCCGATTTGCTCTACTCTCTCTGGGCTAACTTTCAGCGAGACTGCCAGGGTCGCTCCCTGAATATTCCTTGGGTAGCTGTCGCCAATCTGCTCCTATCGGGCTTGTTTAAAGAAGTTGGCTACGAACTCTATGAAATGGATGATGCTGTAAAAAGCCAACTGCTCGAAGGACTAAAAAAAGATGAGGCTCTCGGCCAAAAGCGAATTATCGATCTGTCGCTTTTTTTGGGCGAATACGTTCGGCAGCAACTTTACAGCGAAGACATCGACCTGCAAGATTTTGCCAAAGCCCAACATTGGACGGCTTTGGCCTATATCCAACCAATTCAAGCCGCCCGCGAATTGGCTCTTACCTTTCAGAAACAATTCCCAAAACCTCCTTTAGATCCAGAGCTACTGGATAAAATAGAGTTAGCTCGTCTTGCCGCTGTAGTGGAAACTCTGTCCGAGCCCTTGTCCGAGCCTTCGTCAGAGAAAAAATGCCAGCCGCTTTTAGTTTATGCCCGAGCAATTGCAAGCTTTGCCCGCGACGATGTTGAAGCAGCAGTAGAACAATTTGCCACAGTCGCCGAATCTGGCAAAATCGAAGTTGTCGGCTTAGACTTGCCCATTCCCGATCGCGCTAAGGAAAAACTGCCCAACTCCAGCAAAGCGATCGCGGCGGATTTCAGCGGTCAAAATCTCCAAGCTCGGTCTTTCAGAGGTCAAGATCTAACTGGAGCAAACTTTAGTAAAACCGACATTCGCAGCGCCGACTTTACCAATGCCAAGCTGGTTGGTGCAGACTTCAGCGGAGCCGAAACAGGATTGCAACGCCGCTGGGAAATTATTATACTGTCTTGTTCCTTACTGCTGTTCGCTGTGTTGGGAATTATTGCTGCGATCGCACTTATTACTATGGGCGTTCTCTTAGGAGCGGCCTTACCCCCACCGGCTCCTGAAAGTGGCTTCTCTCTTTTGGGCGGGCTAATAATATTCCATATATTGAGTTTTGTTATAGCAAATTTAGGCGCTATCTTTTTGTTTGCCGCTTTTGAGCGACCTAATATTGATATTTATGTTTATTTAAGATATGGCATTGAAGATTTTGGGTTAACAATTTTAGTTACCTTATTTCTTGTTCCATTCCCATCATTAGGCTTTTATTGGCTAGCGATAGTCGTTTTTGTCGTGTTTCGTATTATGCCAAACTTTAAAACCCTAGAATATAGGTCTATTACTGGCGCATTAGCCTTGCTGACCGTCGGTTACTGGGTCGGCGGTATTGTAGATATTATAAAATGGTTTAGTAATGGACTTGAAGCTGGTTTCATTGTAATCTTTACGATCGCAATCGGTGTAGTGTTTGTTTTGCTAGGCTGGGACATTAGAAAGCGATCGCAATCCAACGATCCGGAGTTGGCTGCCATTCGCAATTTAGCCATTGCACCTCTTAAAAAAAACACCAGCTTTCGAGGGGCTGACTTAACCAATGCTAATTTTACTCGGGCAAATCTCAACAGTGCAGACTTTAGAGGTGCTAACTTGACCCTAGCTAGCTGGCGACATGCAGAAAAAATAGATCGCGCTTTTCTAACAAACAGCTATCTCCAACATCCCGAAATCCAAAAAATAGTCACAACTGGCAGCGGGCAAAACATAAGGTGCGATCGCCTGGACTTGCGGGGCATCAACCTGGCCAATGCCGACTTAGCTTATGCCAGCTTTATTGACAGCAATCTCAGCCAAGCCAACTTGCAGGGAGCCGATTTATTTGGAGCCGAGCTAGTAAGAACCAAATTAGACGGAGCAAATTTAACTGGCGCTCGTCTGACAGGGGCTTATATTCAAAATTGGCAAATTAGCGAAACGACAGAATTCGCAGAAATCGACTGCGATTACATTTATATGCGATATCCCACCGAAGATAACCGAGACCCCGATCGCCTCCCCGCAGATTATCGCCAAACTTTTGAACCTGGGGAATTCCAGAAATGGGTTGCCACCCAGTTGAAGGGAGGATTTCCGCCCCTGTAGTAGCTGCAGGAGGGCGTCATAGTTTCTTGTAAAATAAGCGTCTGTATAGTCAATCCCTAGGATAAAATAAAAGATGGGTGCTGTTCGAGTTAACGTTAAGCTTATAAACGCAATCGATCGAAAATTAGTCAATCGAGGACTGCTGAGTCCGAATCTGTTGCGCTCCTATGAAGCCGAAGCACTTGTAGATACTGGCTCTTCATCTCTTGTAATTCCTATGGATGTAGCAGAGTACCTTGGACTCAAGATGGTGGAGCGCCAGATGGTTACATACGCTGATGGCAGGGAAGAGATAGTTAGCTTGACCGGGTACGTTATCCTCTATATATCAGGTTTTGATACCGTTCAGACCGCCCTAGCGACTGGCAATCAAGTGCTAATTGGACAGACTGTATTGGAGGATTTAGATTTGCTAGTAGATTGTAAAAACCACCGTCTAATTCCAAACAGTGTCAATCCCGAGATATAAATGTAATCTGGAGAAAGATAGATGATAAATACTCAAAAACACAAAACTATGAATATTGCAGAGCGAGAGGTGCTTAGGGAGAATAGCCAAAGCCAAGCGATCCGAGTTCCGGTCAAGCTAACGAACACCTTAGATGAATACTTTGTAGAACAGGGACAACTAGACCCAAGTCAAATTCATATCTATGAAACAGAAGCCAAGGTCGATCGCAGCACCGTATATACAATCCTGCCCAGAGAGGTAATGCAGACTCTAGATTTAATGATTCGCAGCCAGCGGCCAGTTATTATCTGGGATGATGGCAAGCAGCAAATAGCAGATTTTAGCGAATCTTTTAAGATCGAGCTGCTAGGTCGACAGACTGGTATGGGTGCAATTGTCCTTGGGGATGAAGTGGTGCTGGGTCGCATTGCTTTGGAGCTATTGGACTTGGTAGTAGATGAGGAAAATCGGCAAGTTATTACCAACCCAGCCCACCCTAACGGGCCGGTTTTTAGAATTTAGAAATCCCGTAGGATGGGCGTCCCGCCTGTCCGGGTTTTCGTAGGACGGGCATCCCGGTTTTCGTAGGACGGGCGTCCCGCCTGTCCGGGTTTTCGTAGGACGGGCGTCCCGCCTGTCCCGGCTTTCGTAGGACGGGCGTCCGAGTTTTCGTAGGACGGGCGTCCGAGTTTTCGTAGAACGGGCGTCCCGCCTGTCCCGGCTTTCGTAGCAGGACAGGCAGGATGCCCGTCCTACAAGGAAATAGCGAGTTTAGTTACCATCAAAAAGAGAGAAAATACGATCGCCCAGGGAGAAAACGCGATCGCGAATTGACTTATTAGCTGGTTCTTCGCTTGCTGGCTCTGAATCCGCTGCAGTCTCTTCGGCAATATCCGGCTCGGTTACCTCTTCAGTTTCTTCCTCGGTTACCTCTTCAGTTTCTTCCTCGGTTACCTCTTCAGTTTCTTCCTCGATTACTTCCTCGGTTACCTCTTCAGTTTCTTCCTCGGTTACTTCCTCGGCAGTCTGCTCCGGGGTCTCTTCAGAAATTTCTGCGCTAACTTCTTCGATCGCTATTTCTGGAGATTCCTCGGTAGCAACTTCCGCAGTATCCTCGGGAGCGACTTCCTCTGGAGATTCTTCGGCAGTTTCCTCGGGAGATTCTTCGGGAGATTCTTCAGCATCCTCGGGAGTTACTTCCTCTACAGTCTCCTCGGGTATAGTTTCTGGAATTTCTTCTGCGGCAGTATCCTCGGGAGCGACTTCCTCTAGAGTTTCCTCGGCAATTTCCTCGGCAGTTTCCTCGGCAGTTTCCTCTGGCACCTCTTCAGGAGCTATCTCTTCTGGGGCTGTCTTTTCTGGAGCCGGTGGCTTGTAATTGCGATCGACAATACCCATAGCGTCTGCTGCGGAGAGTTCGCCGCGAACCAGTTGGGAAAGAGTATCCTCTCCCTTCGGTTCGTAGTCAATCAGACGAACTGTATTATTAAAAGCATTTTTTACCGAACTGCCTTGCTCGTCGATAAATTCTATCTGTACCCAATTGCGACCGCGATCGAAACCTTGCATATAAATCGGTTCCCAGCGATCTAGGAAAAACTTCTCGCCATTAACCGTGACCCCAATGCGCCAATCCACCACATCGTCCTCTGGGTCTTCCTGGGCCACAAAATGCAGGGGAGCGTTGACCAGGTAGAAGTCCAACATAATCGGTTCTGCCCCGTAGCTGTTGGCCGGACGATTGTAAGTCAGGAGAGGTTCGCTTGCATCGGGTTGATTGTCTTGGGTTCTCGTATATATATGGAAAGTAGTTTGAGCGTAGGCTCCTTCATTTTTAAAACTTTCATACCAAGGACGAACCGCAAAGAGGCGCAGAGTGTGGGTCCCTGGGCTGAGGTCTTCAAAAACTATTGGCTCGCCGACATTATATATAGATGTAGAAGGTTGATTGTCTAAAAGCAATTCTAGATGAGGTCCTAGACCCAACTCGGGATTCTGGAAGATAGGCAAGTCTAGGACGGAGAGTTTTACCGTGACGGAGGTATCTTCGATAACTTCTTGCGATCGCGGACTGATAATTGAAACTTGAGGATGGTAGATATCCAATGCCTGACGCAGTTTTTGAATTGCTTCGGGGGGAGATACCTCGGAAATTTTTGGGATTGCCTTGGCCGGGGGAGGTTCCGGGACAGTGGGGGGTACTTCCAGGCGATCGCTGCATCCCACAACAGCCACCAACAATCCCATTGCCATCACGCAGGCCAGCAATGCTGTTGCAAAAGTCCTTCGCCAGTTCATGCCAAACATTCTCCTCAGCTATCAATAGAAATTTTTCGGGGCAAACCATAGAAAAAACTAACTGGTTTGGCGTCGCGGCTGATATCTCGATCCGGTTGCGATCGGCCAACTGATGCCGCCATTCCTAGAAAAACGGCTTTTTATATTGCACTACAAAGAAGGCTTAGGGCAAGAGCTTCGTAGGGGTCAATGGCATTCGCCCCCTACAACTGCCCTAACCAAACATGCGTAATGCTATAAAACTTACCCGCCCTTGCTTCCAGCTTACAAGTATCTATATCTGGCTTCGTCCCTCACTCCCCCAAGAGGCGGCCTCGATATTAAGAGATATTAAGATATATAAACTAAATTATAAAACCCCTTGACTTTTGACAACCAGTTTGCAAGGAGGGAGCGGAAAACCCAGGCGGGGTGGGGCAAATTTTAAGTATTGTTAAGCAAGTTAAAATCGATCGCGCCCTCGTCATATAATGCAGCAGAAGCACTAACCCGAATATTGAAGGTAGCTCCCTCACTTCGATTGAATTTGTAAAAGGAAAACCTTTACAAATCAGAAGTTTGTATTAAACTGTGTAAACAAAAGAAAACTCGCTATGAGTTTCTAGCAGCCTTGGGATATTATTGTCCAAAACACAAATTATCTCAAAGCTCAAATTCTAAAGGGCGTTGCTAACCTACAAGCAACACCTCGGATGAATAAATCCTCATCGGTCCTTGTAAACAGAGAGGAGAGTCTCGATGACAATTAGCCCTCCAGAGCGAGAGGCAAAGGTAGCAGTAGATAAAGATCCGGTACCTACTTCTTTTGAAAAGTGGGGACAGCCCGGACATTTCGATCGCACCTTGAAGCGCGGGCCCAAAACCACAACCTGGATTTGGAACCTGCACGCCGACGCTCACGATTTTGATAGCCATACCAGCGACCTAGAAGACGTGTCGCGCAAAATCTTCAGCGCGCACTTCGGCCATCTGGCCGTAATCTTCATCTGGTTGAGCGGTGCCTACTTCCACGGCGCGCGCTTTTCTAACTACGAAGCTTGGCTGAGCGACCCGACTGGGATTAAACCCAGCGCCCAGGTCGTTTGGCCCATCGTCGGCCAAGAAATTTTGAATGCCGACGTTGGCGGTGGCTTCCACGGGATTCAGATAACCTCTGGGCTGTTCCAGCTTTGGAGAGCATCAGGGTTCACGAACTCAACTCAGCTATATGCTACGGCGATCGGCGGACTGGTAATGGCCGCGCTGATGCTGTTTGCCGGTTGGTTCCACTATCACAAAAAGGCTCCCAAACTGGAATGGTTCCAGAACGTGGAGTCGATGATGAACCACCACCTAGCTGGGTTGCTGGGTCTGGGTTGCCTATCTTGGGCTGGCCACCAGATTCACGTTTCCTTGCCTGTGAACAAGCTGTTGGACTCTGGAGTGGCACCGGATAAAATTCCTCTGCCGCACGAGTTCATCACCAACCCCAGCTTGATGACAGACTTGTATCCGAGCGTGACTTGGGGAATGCCGCAGGGGATAATACCCTTCTTCACCCTAAACTGGGGAGCCTATTCAGACTTCCTGACCTTCAAGGGTGGATTGAACCCGTTGACTGGCGGTTTGTGGCTCTCAGATACAGCCCACCATCACTTGGCATTGGCAGTGCTGTTTATTGTTGCTGGCCACATGTACCGCACCAACTGGGGTATTGGCCACAGCATGAAAGAGATCCTGGAAAATCATAAAGGACCCTTTACCGGCCAAGGCCACAAAGGTCTCTATGAAATCCTGACCACCTCTTGGCACGCTCAGTTGGCTATCAACCTGGCCCTGATGGGTTCTTTGAGCATCATCGTGGCGCATCATATGTATGCGATGCCCCCCTATCCCTATATCGCCACTGACTATCCGACCCAGATATCGCTATTCACCCACCATGTATGGATTGGCGGTTTTCTGATTGTTGGGGCTGGGGCTCACGGGGCAATCTTCATGGTACGGGACTACGATCCGGCCAAAAACGTCGATAACCTGCTCGATCGCGTCATCCGTCACCGGGATGCCATCATCTCTCACCTCAACTGGGTATGTATCTGGTTGGGCTTCCACAGCTTCGGCCTGTATGTCCACAACGACACCATGCGGGCTTTGGGACGACCCGAAGATATGTTCTCGGATAGCGCGATTAAGTTGCAGCCAATCTTTGCCCAATGGGTACAGGGTCTGCATGCTGCAGCTCCAGGCACTACGGCTCCCCATGCCTTGGCCTCTGTCAGTCCGGCCTTCGGCGGCGATGTAGTTGCCGTCGGTGGTAAAGTGGCAATGATGCCGATCGCCCTGGGAACCGCAGACTTTATGGTGCATCACATCCATGCGTTCACCATCCACGTCACCGTCTTAATTCTTCTCAAAGGCGTATTGTATGCCCGCTCCTCTCGTCTGATTCCAGACAAGATGAACCTGGGCTTCCGGTTCCCATGCGATGGTCCCGGACGGGGCGGCACTTGCCAAGTGTCTGGTTGGGACCATGTGTTCCTGGGTCTGTTCTGGATGTACAACTCCCTCTCAATCGTGATTTTCCACTTTAGCTGGAAGATGCAATCGGATGTATGGGGGACTGTGGCACCAGATGGCTCGGTTTCGCACATCACCTATGGCAACTTTGCTCAAAGCGCCATCACCATCAACGGTTGGTTGCGCGACTTCCTGTGGGCACAAGCTTCTCAGGTAATCAACTCCTACGGATCTGCCCTGTCCGCCTATGGGCTGATGTTCTTGGCAGGACACTTCATCTTTGCCTTTAGCCTCATGTTCCTATTCAGCGGACGCGGTTACTGGCAAGAGTTGATAGAGTCTATTGTTTGGGCTCACAACAAACTGAAAGTGGCTCCATCTATCCAGCCCCGCGCTCTGAGCATCACTCAGGGTCGTGCTGTAGGTGTGGCTCACTACCTGCTAGGAGGAATTGTTACTACCTGGGCATTCTTCCTCGCTCGAGTCATTTCTGTTGGATGATAAGAGTTGGGGATTGGGATTTGGGATTGGTTCATTCTCCAATCCCGGATCTGAAATCTCAAGACACCGCGAGATTTTGAGTTAGGACTTATGGCAACAAAATTCCCAAAATTTAGCCAAGACCTGGCTGCAGACCCGACAACACGTCGGATCTGGTACGGGATTGCTACAGCCCACGACTTTGAAAGCCACGATGGCATGACTGAGGAGAATCTCTATCAAAAGATTTTCGCCTCCCACTTCGGCCACCTGGCAATCATCTTCCTGTGGACATCGGGCAACCTGTTTCATGTAGCCTGGCAAGGTAATTTCGAGCAGTGGGTCACTGACCCCGTAAACATCCGTCCCATCGCCCACGCGATTTGGGATCCCCACTTCGGCCAACCGGCCGTGGATGCCTTCACCCAAGCTGGAGCCTCAAACCCAGTAAATATAGCCTACAGCGGCGTATATCACTGGTGGTACACCATCGGGATGCGCAGTAATGGCGACCTGTATCAAGGAGCAATCTTTCTCCTGATTCTGGCTTCGCTGATGCTGTTTGCCGGTTGGCTGCACCTGCAACCCAAGTTCCGTCCCAGTCTGGCCTGGTTCAAAAACGCCGAATCGCGTCTGAACCACCACTTGGCAGGACTGTTTGGAGTCAGCTCTCTGGCTTGGACGGGGCACATGGTTCATGTGGCCATTCCCGAGTCTCGCGGCCAGCATGTGGGTTGGGATAACTTCCTTTCCGTACCGCCACACCCAGCGGGATTGGCACCGTTCTTTACTGGGAACTGGGGAGTATATGCTCAGAACCCGGATACGGCAGGCCATGTGTTTGGGACTGCGGAAGGAGCGGGAACGGCGATTCTAACGTTCGTGGGAGGCTTCCATCCTCAGACAGAATCTCTCTGGCTGACGGATATCGCCCACCACCACTTGGCGATCGCCACAATCTTCATTATTGCGGGTCACATGTACCGAACCAACTTCGGTATCGGCCACAGCATTAAGGAGATTCTAGAAGCCCACAAGCCGCCTTCTGGGAAATTGGGTGACGGTCACAAAGGTATATACGACACCCTGAATAACTCCCTGCATTTCCAACTGGGGCTCGCCCTGGCTTCCCTAGGGGTAGTGACTTCTCTGGTTGCCCAGCACATGTACTCGCTGCCGTCCTATGCCTTTATCGCTCAGGACGAAACCACTCAAGCAGCCCTGTATATGCACCACCAGTACATTGCAGGATTCTTGATGGTGGGGGCTTTTGCTCACGGAGCCATATTCTTCGTGCGGGACTACGACCCAGAAGCGAATAAGAATAATGTCTTGGCTCGGATGCTCGAACACAAGGAAGCGCTTATCTCCCACTTGTCTTGGGTGTCGCTGTTCTTGGGCTTCCATACTCTGGGGCTGTACGTCCATAACGACGTAGTCGTAGCTTTCGGCACTCCCGAGAAGCAAATCCTAATCGAGCCGGTATTTGCTCAGTTCGTTCAAGCGGCTTCTGGTAAGGCTCTATATGGGTTTGACGTACTGCTGTCGAATCCCGATAGCCTTTCTGCTGGAGCTGCCAACGGTCTGTGGCTATCCGGTTGGTTGGATGCAATCAACTCTGGGACAAACTCCCTCTTCTTGACCGTCGGTCCTGGAGATTTCTTGGTACACCACGCGATCGCTCTCGGCCTGCATACCACCACCTTGATTCTCGTCAAAGGTGCGTTGGATGCCCGGGGTTCCAAGCTAATGCCGGACAAAAAAGACTTCGGCTACAGCTTCCCCTGCGACGGCCCCGGTCGTGGCGGCACCTGCGATATCTCCGCTTGGGATGCCATGTATATGTCCGTCTTCTGGATGCTCAACACTCTAGGATGGGTGGATTTCTACTGGCACTGGAAGCACCTCGCCATCTGGCAAGGAAATGTGGCTCAGTTTAACGAGTCTTCTACCTATTTGATGGGTTGGTTCCGCGATTATCTCTGGTTGAATTCTTCCCAGTTGATCAACGGCTACAACCCCTACGGAACCAATAACCTCTCGGTTTGGGCTTGGATGTTCCTGTTTGGACACCTGGTCTGGGCGACTGGTTTCATGTTCCTCATCTCTTGGCGCGGTTACTGGCAAGAGTTGATTGAAACTATAGTCTGGGCTCACGAGCGGACGCCTTTGGCGAACCTCGTGCGCTGGAAAGACAAGCCAGTTGCTCTGTCTATCGTGCAAGCGCGTTTGGTCGGTTTAGCTCACTTCACTGTCGGCTTCTTCGTTACCTACGCGGCATTCTTGATAGCTTCTACGGCTGGGAAGTTTGGTTAACGTTGACTTCTAGCCTGTTAAGTTATTGAAAAAAACCCCCGCCAACTGGCGGGGTTTTTTTTGGGCATTGGGCATTGGGCATTGGGCATTGGGCATTGGGCATTGGGCATTGGGCATTGGGAATCGGGAATCGGGAATCGGTATTGAACTGGATTTGATATGAGTTTTGAGTTGCAATTCTTTAATTTAAAATTTAAAACTCAAAACTCAAAACTTACTCCCCCCCACCCCACACCCCACACCCCACACCCCACACCCCACACCCCACACCCCACACCCTAACCAAAAAATCCTCCACCCGAAAGCAGAGGATTTTTTTTGGTTAGATCTGAGAATAGGGCCGAATGGGTTCAGCCCTAAAATAATGAGGCTGCGATTATTCGTCGCTCTCAACGTGAATAAAGAAAAGCCCCATTGCCACGGCGGGCACAACCATACCAACTAAGGGAACAAAAATCCAGGGTAAGTATGAAGCCATACTAAGTTTTCTCCTCTAAAGTTACAAAATCCTGAAAAGGATATGACAGCTAGAACTCGCGAGTTTATAGAGTCTATCTATCTTTAAGGATAGGGGGTACCGATATCCTACTTAAGACGACCAAACACCGCTAGCAATTTTTTGCAGGGGTGCTAAATGAGGGGTCTGACATAGAAAATAGGCAAAAAAGGCACCGCCACAAGCTCCTAGGAAGAAACCACCTGCAAATTCGCTCCAACCTGATTTTGTCCAGAGTTCTTCTGGTGGATTGGGGTTTGCAGCGGTAACTGGAGGTTTGGTAACGTCCGCTCCGCCGTGAAGCGATAAAGCGATCGTTAGAATTGTCACAAATCCAATTGTTGCTAGCAAACCGGCAATGCTAGCGATTTCGGTGGCTCGCAGGGGGCCTAGCAAAGCTAGAGGGCCATACAGAAAATAACCGTGAGCCATGCCAACTTCTAGTCCTCGCAGAAGGGGAGATAGCCCTTCGCGGTAGGCAGGCAGGTTGCCGATGAAAGCACGGGTGAAAGCCGAATCGCTAACCGGGGTCGATAGGTTACCCACGAATGGATCCCCGTTATATGGTTTAATCATCTCGATATCTCGGGAATCGGCCATATTGAATTCTCCTTGCTGAAAATCTTTAGAAGACCTTAAGCTCCTATTCTAAGCATCGAGGGGTTCGCGAATTACAGAATTAACCCTCAGCTTTAGAAAACTTTATTAAACTGGCTGGATTGATGGGATTAGACCTTGAAATAAGGGACCTAACTAGCATCGGCTAGGGTGTGGGGTGTAGGGTGCTCTTGTGTAGGGAAACATCTAGCTAATTTCCCGTTCGCGCCCCGCGTCTGTGCTTCCCGAGAAATCGCTTTTGGGAGCCGGAAGCCCTACAGCTAAGAGGTTTCGGTTTCCAGCAGGAACGATACACGAATGTCACAAATGTGGTGAAAGAGCTTCAGAGCAAACACCCCGGGCATCGGCTATCGGGCATAGGCATAGGAAAAAATTGCCAAATTATTCAAAACTACCTTGACAGACTACTAGCTATAGGGACTGGTGGTTCTCCGATCGCAAGGTGCGAATAATGTATTTGGCGATTTTCTACCCCTGTTCTATATTGAATAGGACTCATTGTCCTGACCCAAGGGCGCGATCGCGGTGCAATAAAACAAAAGCATTTATAAAAGTCACTGCCCATGACCGACTTCTTGCTGCTAGCTACAGACCTACTAACCAAACAAATCTCGGAACCGGCACAGATAGAACCCGCTCCGGAAGTTTATGAATTAAACAATGCTGCTCCTTCTAGAGAGTCTATGCTGGCAAGCATAGCAGCTCCTAGCGAAGGACCGCCAGAGCCTATGCTGCCTCCCCTGCGAGAGGCATCGAGATATTTGCCCCCTATGCCAGAGGAATCCCCAAAATTGGGTAGCTCGAATTCTTCCTCAGGCCAGATTAGCAATCCTATTCTTCATCTGAGAATTGCTGCCAAGCCCGTATCTGGACCGCAACTTTATCGCCAAAGATTAGCCGCCCTCGGGGTTGGCCGGGTTTATACCAATCTGCCAGCCTACAGTTTTTGGTCCCACTGGACGAGGGCGACCGAACAACCGAGCTATCAGGATTGGAAAAGTCTTCTAGCTCGGGAAGCTCGGGCGATCGCATTGGGTCAGGGTTCTAACAAGCTCGGGGTCTTGCTCGGCGACTCTATTAGCATGTGGTTTCCGAGCGAAGGATTGCCCAAAGATCGCTTGTGGCTGAATCAGGGAATTTCTGGGGATACGACGGCGGGCATCTTGGCTCGCTTAGGTGCTATTTCTCAAACTCGACCGGACATTATATATGTGATGGCGGGAGTTAACGACCTGCGTCGGGGCAAGAGCGATCGCCACGTTCTGACCAATTTGCGATCGATTATGCGCCAGCTTAGGCAACAGCATCCCCAAGCTCGCATAGCAGTTCAATCTATTTTGCCGACTCGGCTGGCTTCGATTCCCAATAGTCGGGTTCGCAATCTCAACCAACAAATTGCAGCGATCGCAGGACAAGAAGGAGCTTTTTATCTAGACATTCATTCCTGGTTTGCCAACCCCGAAGGTCAATTGCGTCAGGACTTAACCACTGATGGCTTGCATCTCAATCCCCAGGGTTATAGTGTCTGGCGATGGGCTCTGATGCGAGCGGAATCCTGGATGGCTTTGAACCCGACTATTTGAAGCAGAGAGAGCAGAGAGAGCTGAGAAACCCGGTTTTTCCAAAAAACCGGGTTTCTGGCTATAGCTAAAAACCTTTGAATCCGACTATTTAAAGCTGAGAGAGCTGAGAGAGCTGAGAGAGCTGAGAGAGCTGAGAAACCCGGTTTTTCCAAAAAACCGGGTTTCTGGCTATAGCTAAAAATCGGGTTTCTCAGATATCCCTTGACTGCAGTCGATCGCAGAACCAGCGCCGAAACGACTTCAGCAATACGCCTCTGGCAACAGTCTTGCTCTGCTCGATAGTCTGAGGAATCTTGTCGAGCAGAGGGATTCCAGGGAAAGTTGGACTAAATTCCGATTCTAGATAACTATGCGATCGCAGCAGGTTGATTTGCAGAGTTTTGCCATTGTAGCGCCACAGTTCCGGCACTCCTAACAACCGATAGTTATCGAGCTTGGTACGAGAGGTAATATCGATCTCAATAGCCAGGTCGGGCGGCGGCTGTACTTGCAGATTGACTCGTTGCAAACCCCGCACGGCTTGACAATTTTGGATATAAAACGACTCGTCTGGCTCTACCGCTTGCTTCATGCTTTGATTTTTGAAAGTAGTAGAGCCAGTAGGTTCGTAGTCCAGCCCCATTTCATCTAGCATAATTTTCACTAAATCTCCAATAAGCACTTTGGAGGTTTCGTGACCCATCAGTGGCGTCATAATTTCCAAGACTCCGTTGCTATAGGAGAGACGAGCCGATCGCTTCTCTCCTAATTCTGCTAAAATTTTCTCGAATTCCTGCCAGCTTACTTCCGATAACAATAGCTGGTGTCCTGGGGGCACGGTTAATCGCTTCAGTTCCAATAGCATGGTTTTATTCCTTTGAGCGATCGGCAATAATTGATTTTAAGCTTTTAGACCAATTTTTTATGAGGCTGCACGCAATAACGACCGTTCGGGCGCTTTTTTTGTGGTTCCCTTCATTATAAGGCTATATTTAGGGCCTCACATTTATCGTGAAGGGACCTATATAGCATCTGTAAAAAGATCGTAAAAAAGTCACATAAAATCTAAAAAAAGTCATACTTACATAGCAACAGATAGTGTTATAAGATCTGAATAGACAAAGTAATTTAACCAGGAGTAGCGAACGGTGAAAAACTTCATAAAGGCTGCAGTTATTGCTGTTGCGATTTTTTTACTGGGTTTACCAGCTTTTTCAGCATACGCAGGACCCGGTGGAACCTATGTAGAGGGATGGCAAACGCGGTTTAATGTTTCCGACCTAGATTACTCAATCTACTGGTATCAAGAGAATCTTGGTCTCGAAATTGGCGCTTATTATGGCGATTATGCCGAACTTTTCTATCCAGAGTCGGCTTGTCCTAGTACCGACATTGGATTGAGTGAAGGAGAGGCTGATGGTTCAAACAAGGCGACAGCTACGATCGTAGTATCTGACATCCTTAAAGCGCAACGCGCTCTTCAGACTCCAAGTACCCCAATTTGCGACGCTGGTGGTGGCGTTGGACTGACATTCTTTTGCGACCCCGATAATAACAGTCTAGCTTTTCGTCAGAATGGTTATGATGGTCCGTCAGTGGCCCCCTGTCCTTCGCCTGTGTGCCCGCTATGGTAGTGGCAAAGATGTAATGATTTAGGCTACAGCAGTTAGTGAGCTAAGGCTTAACCAATCAAAAGCTTTGTGTTGCCTGACTTATGCTAATTTTCTGTTTGGCGATTGTTGGCAAAAATTCGAGCATACATTGGCAAGCCCAACCAAAGCTAACGGGTTAAAAGCTCGGCAAACTCGGCTAGTAAAAAAAGCGCGTCTTCTACGGAGACGCGCTTTTTTTGGTTGGGGCTTGAAAGGAAAAACCTCGATGATATATATAGCCCAAATCTCGGTTTCCTATTTTCAAGAAAAGCGATCGCTCTGTCCCTTTCTCCAATAGCAGGCAGAGCGATCGCTTGTTTTTGAGATTTTGCGCGATCGCTCTTCTTGTTTGCCTCAAAAAGCGATCGCCTTTCGCGGGAGCTGCGATCGCTTTTTTTATGGAAGGCTTTTTTTTGGGCTTCTCAGCTTTTTGAGGGTCCTTTTTCAGCGAGCCGCTATTTGTTTCAGGATTCGGTGAAAAATAGCGATTTTCCTAGGGTAGCGGGCCTGGGCAAAAAAGGTGGTGTTGGGTTGGATTGTCATTCGGGATTTGGTGTAATATTGTGGAGGAAAACTATTACAAAAACGAACCCTAGCTGCTCGGCCGAAGATAGAACGTCTGCCCCGTGCAAAAGGGGACAATATAGGGACGGAGCCGCGACGGGAACCGCCTCGGGCTATCTAGTAGCGCAATTTTGGCGGCAATGGCAAGAATATCGAGACCCCTTAATGTTTTTGGCGATCGGGACTTACGCTCATGTCGCTACTTGTAGGTGCGCGGTGCGGCACCTACAAGTAGCTTTAGAACCGACAGATTAAGCGTAAGTCCAGTGAATGTAAAGTGTTGCTGAGTTAAACGTTCTAGGAGGAAAGCAATATCGTGCTTCAAAAAATTCTTTTGTGGCTGGGGATTGTAGCAGTAGTTACGGTATGGCTGCTACTGCCTAGCGGCTTTTGGGAGTATGTCTTTTTTCTACGCATACCTCTGCTCATGGGCTTATTGCTTTTTGCGCTCCCTTTCCTCGCACAAGGCCCCCTGAAATCTATGCTCAAGAATCTTTTTGTCCTGCGTTACGCTCGTCAAATTGCGTTGACAATCCTGGGTGCAACTGTAGCGGGAATGGCCGTAACCTTTGTCGTTGCAATAATCCTTGTTGGTGCGCCAGATCGTTTTGATCCGGAACTGCCAAGAATTTCTTCCGATTTTATTAAAAAGTGGTCTTATGTGTTAGCGATCGCCCTGGCATTACCGACCACTCTGACAGTATTTGACTTGTCCAAGGAAGAAATGACAGAAAAACGAGAAAGATTGTCTGGATTGTTTCTTGGGGTGTCATCTGGCGTTATCTTTTTGTTACTTTTCAAACAGACTAGAGATTTTTTTTCGCCCACAAAGTTTCCCGATTTTAATCGTAGTTTGGCGAAAGTAGTTTCCTTTGTGACCGAAGATTTTTCCGACAAAGGATATATCAATAATGATGGTTTTTTAACCGATAATTATTTTGACTGTTTTGTTTTTTTCATCGTTCTTTTGGCTATCTATGTAATAGCATTTAAGGTTTATATGCCTCCTAAGATAAAGGAGGAAGAAGAAGCGCCAGCACTTTTATATGTAATGTTGTTAATTTCCGTATCGGTGCTTTTATTGGGCAATCTTACCTTCTTCTTCGATTACTCGCGTATTTCTATCTTGTTCTTCTGGGTTCTGATTGCTGGAGCGTTATATCGGCTTTTTAATGTCGATCACTATTTTACACTAAATGACGATCCAAAACAACCAAAGGAGCTAACAGATTTCGCGGTTTTAGTACAAAAGCGTCTGGACAAACAAAATCTAGAAGAGCCTCTTGCAAAACAAACTCTAGTGGTTGTCTGTGCTAGTGGAGGTGGAATTCAAGCCGCTGGATGGACGGCTAAAGTATTGACTGGCTTGCAAGAAGAGTTAGGGGAATCATTTACTAAGGCAATTGGATTAATTAGTTCCGTTTCTGGTGGCTCAGTAGGTGCAATGTATTATCTGGATCGCTTTACAGACAAAGGTTTTCCACCGGCTTCAGAATACTCAAAAATATTTGAGGGCGCTACAGGAAACAGTTTAGATGCAGTAGGTTGGGGATTAGCCTATCCTGACTTGTGGCGCGTGATTTTTCTACCGTTCCTACCAGACATTCTCACTCCCGAAATCAGAGACCGAGGTATTGCTATAGAGAAGGACTGGCAAGAAAATATGAAAACCCCAAGATCTGCAAAAACCTTAGCCGACTGGCGATCGGAAGTTGAGGAAGGTAATATTCCGCTCCCTGTATTGAATGCAACTCTGGTTGAAAATGGCTTGCGGCTGCTAATTACACCAGCAAAATTTCCTAATCCCGATGAGAAAAAATTCTTTGACTTTAATAGTCTTTATCCGGGAAAGGATATTGACGTTGTCACGGCTGCAAGACTTTCTGCCACGTTCCCTTACATATCTCCCATTTGTCGAGCCAAGGCAAAGAATGGTGAAGATAGCGACATAGCAAACTATCATGTCGCTGATGGTGGCTATTTCGACAATTCTGGTTTTGTGACAGCATTAGAATGGCTTGAGGAGCTTCTTCGTGAAAAACCACAAGCTGAAGAAACTACCCCAGAAATAAAAAGAATTCTGATCTTACAAATCAATCCTTTTCCTGAAGCCGAACTTCCTAAGCAGCAACCTAAAAAAGAAAAGAAACTGGGTTTGTTCATGGCAACTATTGGTCCGTTGCTAGGCTTGTTCAAGGTTCGCGGTCCAATTCTTAATTCACGCAATTTAACTGAGGTAGAATTGTTGAAGGAATGGCAGAAGACAAGAGAGGCTCATAAAAAGATAAAAATTGAATATTTTCCCATCTTCTTCCCTTCTATGACTGAAAATATAAGGGCAAAAGAATCGTTTTATAGCAAAAAAGGTGAATACGAGCCACCACTGTCATGGAAACTAACAAACAACGAAAAAAAGGCGATAAAAGCAGGCTGGGATACGATAACGGAGGAAAGCAAAACTGAAAAACCTAGCAGGTTTGAAAAACTTAAGAAGCTTTGGCTAGATGAATGGAATATGAAATAAACGCCAGGCATCTTGTCTAAAAGCGTCGCGGCCTTGCGGCCGAGTAACCCGATGAGAAGTGCTAAAATCTCGGTTTCCTATTTTCAGAAAAAGCGATCGCTCTGTCCCTTTCTCCAATAGCAGGCAGAGCGATCGCTTTTTTTTTGAGATTTTGCGCGATCGCTCTTGTTGCCCTTGTTGCCCTTCTCAAAAAGCGATCGCAATTCCCACGGCGATCGCTTTTTTTTATGGAGGGGATTCTCCTACCTCCTACGCAAACGACCCAGACGCCTTCGAGGGCGATCGCTTTTTTTTGGGCCTTATTAGCGATTTTAAAAGAGCTTTTGTACGAGCCTCCTGACATTTGTTTCCCGATCGGGCGAAAAATAGCGATTGTCCTAGGCTAGCGGGCCTGGGCAAAAAAGGTGGTGTTTTGAGGCCAAAAAATGGCAAAAAGGTGGATTGACAAATTGCACGACTTGTGGATTGGAGCAAAATTAGATCGAAAAAGCTGGATTTAGGTGGATTGACAAAATGCACGACTTATGCAGGTAGGCCAAAAAAAGGTGGTGTTTTGAAGCCAAAAAAGGTGGTGTTGGGGTGGATTGTCATTCGGGATTTGGTGTAATATTGTGGAGGAGAACTATTACAAAAACAAACCCTAGCTGCTCGGCCAAAGACATAATGTCTGCCGCCTGCAGAACGGGACAACATAGGGACGGGGTCGCGACGGTAACCGCCTCGGGCTACCTAGTAGCGCAATTTTGGCGGCAATGGCAAGAATATCGAGGCCCTTTCATGTTTTTGACGTTCGGGACTTACGCTCGTGTCGCTACTTGTAGGGTGCGCGGTGCGCACCGGAAACTACATATAGCTTTAGAACCGACAGATAAGCGTAAGTCCAGTGAATGTAAAGTCTTGCTGAGTTAAACGTTCTAGGAGTAAATATGAAGTCGCTAGGTCAAATTATTTTGTGGCTGGGGCTTGTAGCAGCAGTAGTTACGGGATGGCTGCTACTGCCTACGGACTTTTGGCAGTATGTCTTTTTTCTACGCATACCTCTGCTCATGGGCTTATTGCTTTTTGCGCTCCCTTTTCTCGCACAAGGCCCCCTGAAATCTATGCTCAAGAATCTTTTTGTCCTGCGTGACGCTGGTCAAATTGCATTGACAATTTTGGGTGCAACCGTGGCGGGAATGGCCATAACCTTTATCGTTGCAATAATCCTCGGTGGTGCGCCAGATCGTTTTGAGGTTGGGGAACTGTTTGAAGGTTCTTCTCAGATTTCTTCTTTTAAAGTTTGGTATTATGTGTTAGCAATAACCCTGGCATTACCGACGACCCTGACAGTATTTCTGTTATACGAGGAAGAAACTCCAGAAGAAAAAAAAGAAGAGCGAAAGGGAGAAAGATGGTCTGGATTGTCTCTTGGGGTGTTATCTGGCGTTGTCTTTTTGTTCCTTTTCCAACGGATTCGAGACTTTCTCTCGCTCGACAAAGATTCCATTCTTGACGATTTTTTGGTAAAAGCAGTTGGCTTTTTGACCACACACTCTTCCAAAGGAGCAGGCTATATATATTGTAAGGCAGAAAATGATTGTCGCTTAATCGACAATCATTTTGACGCTCTTGTCTTCTTCATCGTTCTTTTGGTTATCTATATAATCGGATTTAAGGTTTTTATGCCCAATTCGTTGCCCCCCGAGAAGAAGAAGATCCAAGAACCGCCAGCACTTTTATATGTAATGTTGTTAATTTCCATATCGGTGCTTTTGTTAGGCAATCTTACCTTCTTCTTCGATTACTCGCGTATTTCTGTCTTGTTCTTCTGGGTGCTGATTACTGGAGCGAGCTATCGGCTTTTCAATGTGGATCACTATTTTATACTAAAGGACGATCCAGAACAACCAAAGGAACCAACAGATTTCGCGGCCTTATTACAAAAGCGTCTGGACAAACAAGAGCAAAAAGGGTCTCTAAAAGATACTGTAGTTGTCGTCTGTGCTAGTGGCGGTGGAATTCAAGCCGCTGGATGGACTGCTCAGGTATTGACTGGCTTGCAAGAAGAGTTAGGGGAATCATTTACTAAGGCAATTGGATTAATTAGTTCCGTTTCTGGTGGCTCAGTAGGTACAATGTATTATCTGGATCGCTTTACAGATAAAGGTTATCCACCGCATTCAGAATCAGAAGAAATATTTGAGGGCGCTACCGCAAACAGTTTAGATGCAGTAGGTTGGGGATTAGCCTATCCTGACTTGTGGCGCGTGATTTTGCTCCCGTTCCTACCAGACTTTCTCACTCCCAAAGTCAGAGATCGAGGTATTGCGATAGAGAAGGACTGGCAAGGACATATGAAAACCCCAGAGTCTCCAAAAACCTTAGGCCATTGGCGATCGGAGGTTGAAGAAGGTAATATTCCGCTCCCTGTATTGAATGCAACTCTGGTTGAAAACGGCCTTCGTTTGCTAATTACACCAGCGAAATTTCCTAATCCCGATAAGAAAAAATTCTTTGACTTTAATAGTCTTTATCCGGGAAAAGATATTGACGTTGTCGCAGGTGCAAGGCTTTCTGCCACGTTCCCTTACATATCTCCCATTTGTCGAGCCAAGGTAAAGGACGATAAAGATAGCAAGACAGCAAACAATAAGGACAAGGAAATAGCAAATTATCACGTCGCTGATGGTGGCTATTTCGACAATTCTGGTTTTGTGACAGCATTAGAATGGCTTGAGGAGCTTCTTCATGAAGAAACTACCCCACAAGGCGAAGAAACTACCCCACAAATAAAAACAATTCTGATCTTACAAATCAATCCTTTTCCTGAAGTCAAACCTAAGGAGCAAGATACAGAGAAGGAGCCAGATACCTCAAATAACGGATCGAAGGACTCTCCTAAAAAGGAAAAGAAGCGAGGTTTGTTTATGGCAACTCTTGGTCCGTTGCTAGGCTTATTCAAGGTTCGCGAGCCAATTCTTACTTCCCGCAATTTAACTGAGGTAGAATTGTTGCAGGAATGGCAGAAGGCATATAAAGAAAAAGGAGTGGATATTGAATATTTCCCCATCTTCTTCCCTTGTCTTGATGAATTTTCTAGCGAAGGTGAATACGAGCCACCACTCTCATGGAAACTTACAGAGAAGGAAAAGGACGAGATAAAAGCAGGCTGGGCTACGATAACGGGAAAGAAGGAAGGCACTGAAAAATCTAGCACGATTAAAAAGCTTGAGGACTTTTGGGGTAAAATACTCAACCCAGATAACAAGGATGAGAACAATAATTCGATCGAGTCCTAGAAATACGATGGATTTGGCGTCCCAATCTAAGTTAAAATGACAATAAATGAAATAAACGCCAAGCATATTGTCTAAGAGCGCGCTCTTCCTTGCGGCTCAGTAACCCGATGAGAAGTGCCGAAATCTCGGCTTCCTATTTTCAAGAAAAGCGATCGCTCTGTCCCTTTCTCCGATGGCAGGCAGAGCGATCGCTTTTTTTTGATGTTTTGCGCGATCGCCCTTGTTGCTATTCTCAAAAAGCGATCGCCTTTCGTGGGAGCTGCGATCGCTTTTTTTTATGGAGGCGATTCTCCTACCTCCTACGCAAACGACCCAGACGCCTTCGAGAGCGATCGCTTTTTTTTGAGCCTTATTAGCGATTTTAAAAGACCTTTTGTACGAGCCTCCTGACATTTGTTTCCTAATTGGGCGAAAAATAGCGATTTTTCTAAGATAGCGGGCCTGGGCAAAAAAGGTGGTGTTTTGAGGCCAAAAAAATAGATTGACAAATTGCACGACTTATGCATTGGATCGAAAAAAGTGGAAAAAAGGTGGATCTCGCGAATTGACAAATTGCACGATTTATGCAGGTAGGTCAAAAAAAGGTGGTGTTTTGACAGCAAAAAAGGTGGTGTTGGGGTGGATTGTCATTCGTGATTTGGTGTAATATTGTGGATTAAAAGTATGACAAAAACAAACCCTAGCTACTCGGCCAAGGATATGATCTCTGCCGCATAGGCAATATAGGGACCTTAGCAGCGATCGCCGGCTCAGTCGATATAGCCGCTTTTAGCAAATATCACAGCCGTAGAGGGGAGATTTTGGACTCGGTTTTTAGAAAGCGATCGAGCGATACTGCGAAGACAACAGGAGCTTTGAAGATTGCTTGTCGCTTGCCCTATTGCCCGTTGCCCTATTCCCCGTTCCTTCTTTCCCGATTTCAAGGGAGCGAATGGCTCCCGAACCATCCATCTAATTATTCACTGATATGTACAATATCTTTGCTATTCCAGAATCAATCAAGTCTTTGCTTGAAAACGATGATGCCCAATCGCGCCTCATCGATCTAAAGGAAAAGCTCGATAAGCGAGAGAAATTATCCCCAGACTTGTTTCGTGACTTACCCCCTCACATTACTGACCTAGACTACATTCGGTATGTGATATTGACAGCCTTATTTTTGGTAAGGATCAATCAAGGAGAGCGCCTGACCTTGCCGCTAATCGACGAAGAAAAAATCAGCAAGCAGGATGCCCTACCCTATCAGTTGTGGGGGTTGTTATACGATAATTGGCAGCCGGAACCGGAACAAGGAACCACGGTATTTCTCACTGGGTATCAAAACCGAGGTCCCGATAATCGTCAAAAAAAGATTTACTATTCGGCTCTTACCCCCGATCTCTATCCCTTCAACTATCAGAAGAAGGTGGTTGGCTATTTCGACGCTCTATTGAACGAGACCAACGCCGGCCAACCACTGATGAGCAAGTACCTAGATAGCTATTTCAACCTCTACTGGGACTTACATCTTGGTGTTACGGGCGATGATATTCCGGATTATGTCACGGACATAGGAACGAGCTTCAATACAGTCCTTGCCAATGCAGCAAACCCACTCAGCGAAGAGTTTTACAAAAACTACATGAACGTGCGCAAAATACGCCGTCACTTGGAGAAATGGATTGAGAAAGGGGTGAACAATATCGCCCAGGGTAATATAAGCGATGCGGACAAGACTTTCGTGTATTACTGGCTTGAAAATAGTAATGGTGGCCAATCTCCATATTTTAAAAGCGAAGATATTACCTTCGAGTGCTTCCATAACTTTGTAGCCTTTAGTCAGTGGGGCAACACTATTTACAGAATCATGTCTTTGCTCAGCACAAACGCAGGCAATCCCGTTGTCAAATCCTGGTTTGAAAAAACCATGAGCGGCGACTATGACGAAGCGAATGGCGAGCCGTTTACCCCCCTCGATCGCTTCGTGATGGAGTTATTCCGCACGATTTCGCCCAACAGTGGCAGCATATCCAAGATTGAGGAAGTGCGAGAGCCGCTGCTGTACGACAGGTACAACTACAGTGTTACTCCTCACAAGGAAACCAGCGAATATCATGTAAATTGGAAAACCCCCAAAACTTTCAACCCCGATCGCTACATAGAAGTACCGACCAGCAACGAAGTTGACGCCGAGAAATGCAAGGAAATCGGATTTGCCCAATGCCCCTTCCACAAGACAGGATTCCTGGCTAAGGATGGCCGAAATACTAACATTACCAATAGCACATTTGGCACTGTTTACAACGTTACCGACGACAAAGCGTTTCCCGTGGCTGACTATGCCGGCTACGCCCCCTTCGGTTTCGGATACCGTCGCTGCCCTGGCGAACTTTTCACCGTTGATGTCATCAAGGATTTCCTCCGCAAAGCATGGAACGATGGCATCCAATTCGAGAAATTGGATATAGCAGACCCGCAAGAAGTTCCTGTAGGACCGACGACGATCGTTCCAGACGTCTTCGGATTTACTTACCGATAGTTGTAAAAACCGCTTTTTAGCGTTTTTTATAGTCTCAAATTGATGTGACATCTGGGGCGAAGCAACGAGAGTGCGCTGTTCCGGTATGAGCTAAGAGATAGTCGCTATTGTTGCTGTGGCCCCTAGGTTTACGCAAAAAAGAGCAAATAGTTTATATAAGTACAAACCAAGAATCAGGAATCACAATAGTTATGAGTGAAGATCGGAAATACGAGTACGATTACAATACCAACTTCGCACCTTTGGCTATGCTCAAAGGCTTGTTGCCACCCTTGGGGCAAATAGCTGGTGCAGGATGGTTATTAAAGGTCGCCGTTCAACTAACACGGCTCTTTATAAATGGCCTTGCTAATGAATCGAAATCTCTTGAGGACGAAGGTATTAAGGACGCTGCAGAGGCTCTAAGTGCATTATATAGCAGCGATGATTTACAGCCAAGCCAACATACCAGCGATCGCATCGAGCGAATTATCAAGTCTCTGGATGTCGTGGCAGACAAAAGTCAAGCCCATACTCTATTTGAAAAGATTCTGAGGCAGATTGCCAGTAATAGTTTGGATGCACAGGATGTACTAGAATTTGCTAAGTTGCTTGTAAATCGGACAGAAGAACCAAGCAGTAACGATCGCCCCGAAACCTTGAAAGGGTATGAGGATCAGTTCAAGAAGATCTTCGGCATTATTCCTATCGTTCCCTTGCCCGAAATCAGTAAGAACTTTGAACAGGATCTACAGTTTGCGAATATGCGGGTTGCCGGTCCGAATCCACTGGTTATTGAACGAATGACTGAGGAGGATTCGCGCTTTCCTGTAACTAACGCTCAATATCAATCGGTAATGGGAGGAGCTGACAGTATCCAGCAAGCTCTGTCTGATGGCCGACTTTATCTTGCGGACTATGGGGTTTTTGAGAATGCTCTTCAAGGCACTTATCCCCAAGAGCAAAAGTATATCTGTGCGCCTCTAGCAATGTTTGCTGTCCCTAAGCAGGGGGAAAAAAGATACTTATGCCCTATTGCTATCCAGTGCTTCCAAGAGCCAGGAGATGATAATCCCATCTTCACGCCCCAAGATGGGAACTGGCTTATCGCTAAGACCATAGTTCAAGTTGCCGATGCTAATTTTCACGAGGCAATCAGTCATTTAGGACGTACCCATCTATTTATCGAACCTTTTGTTATTGCTACTTATCGGGCGCTTCCCGAAGACAACATTCTCCGAAAGCTGCTGCTGCCTCATTTCGAGGGAACTCTCTTTATTAACTGGGGTGCGAACGATATCCTGGCGGCTCGTAAGGGTGGTTTGGATGAGCTACTCGCACAGACCATAGATGCTACCCGGGTGGTGGCGACACAGGGCGCTCAAAGCTATCTGTTCGATTTTAATGGTTCAATGCTGAAAGAGACCTTAAAACGTCGGGGGGTGGAAGATCCCGAAAAACTGCCCTATTACCCTTACCGAGATGACGCTATAGAAATCTGGGATGCGATTCAAGATTGGGTAACGGGGTATCTCAAAGAGAAGTACAAAAGTGACAGTGATGTCCAGAATGACGCAGACCTGCAAGGCTGGGCAAAAGAGTTACTTTCTTATGAGGGCGGACGGCTGAAGAAATTTGGAAATGAGGAAGGTAAGATAGGCACTTTAAATTACCTGATTGAAGCCACCACGATGATTATCTTTACGGCTAGCGCCCAACACGCAGCAGTAAATTTTCCTCAGAGTAAGATTATGAGTTATACTCCAGCAATGCCACTGGCTGGTTATTCCCCAGCACCAACAACTACGGCAGGTAGTGGTAGCGAGCAAGACTTGATCCAATTTCTTCCCACCCTAGATATCGCGCTTGCGCAACTGAATTTAACCTATCTACTAGGGTCAGTTTACTATACTAAACTGGGGTACTATCCCAGTGATTTTGAGGACGGATTAAGTGGCGAGCAAAAAGAAGCACTGACAACCTTTCAAAGCCAGCTCAACACAATTGAAAAGGAGATTGAAGAACGCAATCACAAGAATCGCGATGTTGCCTATGAATACCTGATGCCCTCGAAAGTTCCTCAGAGTATTAACATCTAATCGTTAGTCCTAAATAGTGGTTTTAGAGGCTCAAAGATTATGCTTTCCTAAAACCACTAGATACCAATATAGCGTTTCTCAAATCAGTGTAATGAACGAAAACTTAGGGGATAAGAAATATCCCCGCTACTATCTTTTAGCTCCGAACGGTATTTTCTGTATTGGGATGCTTCGCCCCAGAAGACTCACATCCATTTGAGAACCGCTATATCTAATCTAAATTCAGCACCTAATGGAGCCAATTGTATCGTCAGTTAAGATTTGGCTGAATCCGTGCAACTACCTGTCAATTAAAAGGAGTCAATTATGTCAGATTACCAAAAGCGCTGGACTTGCGACTATATTTTCGACATTTTGCGCGAACTCGACATTCACTATATGTTCGGCGTACCCGGTACTAATGAGATTCCCATCATTAATGGCACGTCATATCCAGAAAATGATGTCCAATACATAGAATGTTTGCAAGAAAACGTTGCGATCGGGGCGGCGATGGGATATGCTCACATGACGGGCAAGCCCGGTTTGGTTGTGGTTCACATCACCCCCGGGATTGCCAACTGTATTGGTAATCTCTTCAATGCCTTTCGCTCCGCTATCCCTCTGGTTATTTTATGCGCTCAACAGCAAAACGAGTTGGTGACCCAGGAACCTCTGTTAGCATCTAATACTGTACAGCTAGCAGGGCAATATACGAAATGGGCTCACGAGGTGCGGGCTCCAGAGGAGTTACCTCTGGTCTTGCAGCGCGCTTTTAAGGAGGCAATGGCACCTCCCAACGGACCGGTTTTCATCTCCATTCCTTGGGAATTTACGATGGTTCGCATCAACGATGACGATCGCATCAAAGGCATTACTCGAATCTCGCCCCATTTCACTGGAGATCCTGTAGCGATCGCCGCAGCAGCTAGCAAACTCGCAGAGGCAAAAAATCCGATTATTATCGGCGGGGATGCCATAGGATATGCCGATGCTTGGGCGGAGTTACAGGAACTAGCGAAACTGATTGGCGCTCCAGTGTTGCTGCAAACCTTCAGTAGTTTGGCCAATTTCCCGAACAATGACTACCACTGGCAGGGAGAGCTTCCCGGAACGCAATGCGACATACAGAAAGTGTTCGAGGATCACGATGTTGCCTTTCTTTGCGGCTTCAGCAACCAGGCGCAACTGACGGTATTCAAGTATTCTGACGGTTCTCTGATTCCTCCCCAAGTCCAGCAGATCTATCTGTCCAACAGTACCTGGGATATCGGCAAAAACTATTACGGAGAAGTAGCGGTTTTTGGAGATATCAAGGCAACCCTTCCTCTCATCAACAATCTCATTCGCCAAAGTCCCCCCGCCGATGCGCCAAAGCGGAACCTTGAGCTACGGGAACTTGACGAACGACGGCGATTGCAGTGGCAGGCATATCTCGACCAAGCGCTCCAACAAAAGGAGATCTGGGCAGTTGTTATTGCCGATGCCCTGCGCCAAGCTATCTTAGAGCGAGAACTAGAGCAGGAATTCGTTTACATACACGAAGCTGTTTCCAACCCCGCCCCCTTCCAATACCTGCTGCCGTTGGGAACCGAGTATAGCAAGCCGATTAGTTACTACTGTGTCGGGGGTGGTTCTCTCGGCTGGTCGATGCCCGCTTCCATCGGGATTAAGCTGGAAAAAACTGGCTGGCAGGGAATTGAGACGAAGTTAGTCATTAACGCCATTGGTGACGGTTCGACTTTGATGTCCCCTCAGAGCTGGTGGACGATAGCCCATCACAAACTCAATGTTCTTTACATCATTACTAACAATCACGAATACCACACTTTACAAATGGGACTCATGCAGGTGGTTCAAGAATATGGTTCCGCACCGGGCTATGAATGGGAACCCAAAACCCTCGACCCCGAGTACCTCAAGATCGAACGACCCAAGATTGACTTCGTAGCTCTAGGTTCAGCTTTCGGCGGGCAAAAAGGAGGAATTTGGGGTATTCAAGGGGAAATCGTGCCAAAACCCGAGGACGTTCGTGCAGCAGTAGAACGGGGTATTGATTTTGTCTTACAGAACAAACAGTCTTATATCCTTGACATGCGTATGGATCCAGCTCCCGAGCAGCCGCCTTCTACGGATGCAGAGTTCATCGAGCGGAAAATGGCATGCTATCGCCAACAACCGCTACTCAATATCTACCACCAAAGCAAAGGTAAGCTAAGGGCTGAAGGGATGGATCTACCTGCAAATATGCCCTATCTTTCTTAAATAGGACTTACGCAAATTGTAGAGATGTAACCTAAATGTAGGGGCGTAGGCTCCGCCTGCCCAAGGAGGGCATATGGCATTCGCCCTTACTAGATATACGGTTAATGCGTAATATCATGTCGGTTTGAATCCCCCAAAAAAAGCTTCTGCGCAAGGACAGGGCGTCCCGCCTGTCCCAAAGAGCGGGAGGGACAGGCGGGACGCCCGTCCTACGGGAGATTCCAAATTTTTCTGTGGAACAACTACGCGGACTTGATATAAGTCCTGTTAAAAACTTGAATCTGGAAACTAACCCTCAAAGGAGGTTTGAAAAAGATGACTAATGGAAGTGAAAACATCGATTTCGCTATCGTAGGTGGCGGAGTATCGGGAGTATATTGTGCTTGGCGGCTCAAGCAAAAGTTCCCCGAGAAAAAGATAGTGGTTTTCGAGGGCAGCAACCATATTGGCGGGCGACTGCTCTCAGTCAAGCCGCCCGGTATTGATAATATGGTTGCAGAGCTGGGTGGAATGCGCATTCTCGAAAATACGCAATACCGGATTGTGGCTCTGATTAAGAAACTAAACAAGCAACTGGCTGCCAACGATAAGATAGAACTCTACGATTTTCCAGTTGACGAGCCGCAAAATATTGCCTATTTGCGGGGCTTCCACCTGCGGCTCTCCGATTTTACCGCCGAACCGGATAAGGTGCCCTATAACCTTTCCTTCCTGGAACGGAGCATGTCACCTGGCGGTATTATCGTGAATGCGATCGAGCAAATCGTACCGGGTATTACAAATGAGGATCTGAGTGAAGAACAGCGCCGAGAAATGGCACATAAGGCGGATTTTGCTGGAAAGAAACTTTACGAGCAGGGTTTCTGGAACGTGCTGATGCGGGTCATCACTGGGGAAGCTTACGAACTCAGCGTCGATGCAGGCGGCTACAATTCTACTCTGTTGAACTGGAACGCCGCAGATGCAATTCCTTGGTATCTCTCCGATTTTGGTATTTCCCCAAAATACAAGGGCTTTAAGCAGGGATTTCAGCAGGTGCCGAATTCTGTAGCGATGCTTTTCCAGGAAATTGGAGGTGAAATTCGCCTACGGAGCAAGGTGGATGGTTTTGAACGGGTTGATGGCAAGTTCCAGTTGTCTGTTACGCCAGTTGGTCTCAACCTACTGCCCTATGAGGTGTCTGCCGATTCATTGATTCTCGCCATGCCCCGTCGCTCTTTAGACCTTTTGGCCCCCAAAAGCCCGCTCCTTCAGCTTCCAGAAGTCGAGCGCCTGACCTCCAGCGTTACGCCGCGTCCTCTTTTCAAGATTTTTACAACCTATACTTCTCCTTGGTGGCGTGCTGCTGGCTATACAGATGCTCAAGGGAATTTCGTGCCCGTTGAGTCGGGCCGAACCGTGACCGATTTGCCAGTGCGGCAGACCTACTACTGGCCGAAAGACAACGGCCAGCCTGCAACAGAAGGCCCATCTATGCTGATGGCCAGCTATGACGATGGCACCAATGTCGGCTTTTGGGATGGTCTCCGCCCGCAGCGACGTCAGGCATGGAAAAAGGGTTTGGAAGTCGCAGAAATTGCCAATCCATTTAAGGGAGAATGCAGCGAGGAAGAACGGAAATCGAATCCCTGGTTTCAATACTATGCAGGGAAACCGATGGTTGCAGAAGCTGCACGCCAACTCGCGGTAATCCACGATCTCAGCTATACGCCAGAAGTTCAGCATGCGGCATTTCGCGACTGGGGCGACGATCCGTTTGGCGGCGGTTGGAATAGTTGGAATATTGGCGTCGAAAGTCCGAAGGTTATCAATGAAATCATTCAACCTTTAGCCGATTGCCCCCTCTACATCTGCGGCGAAGCTTATTCAAATTCTCAGGGTTGGGTAGAAGGCGCGTTAGAAACCGCTGACCTGGTGCTGGAGAAGTTTGATATCTGCCCGCTATAACTGATTTTGTAGCAGTAAGCGGTCAGCTGTCAGCAGTCAGCTCGAGGCGCCAAAGCCTTGCCACGAGCTATTGGCACTTTGTAACTGCCCTAACCGAGCGTCGGTAATGCTATAGCACTCGGCCTTTTGACCCATAAAAAAAGCGTTTCGCTCCCATAAAGGAAACGAAACGCTTTTTTTATGGGAAGGTATTTTTTGGGCCTTATTAGCGATTTTAAAAGACCTTTTGTACGAGCCTCCTGACATTTTTTTCCCTATCGGTGGATTATTATTCGAGATTTGGCGTATTGTGGAGAGGAAATATGACAAAAACGAAAGCTGCTCGGCCAAGGATATGATGCCTGCCGCATACAAAGAATAATATAGAGATGGGGCTGCCGGGAGGGCCGAATCTTACGACCCCAGTCGCAGAATTTTGGCAGCGCCTTGCTCCAAACGAACCCTCGGAGCCAAAAACAATCGTTACCCTTTCCCGGTTCCCCGAGAAATTTTTTTGTCTTGAGCAGTCAGATCCAACCTACAAGTAGCGTCTAAACAACAAACGCTCCCCCGAAAGGGCGATCGCCGCCTTCCTCCAAACGGATTTTCGGCTTGAAAAACAACTGTTCCCCAGATTAACCGAGATGTATCGGCTCCTGGCATCGGGGTCGGTAGCCGACAATAATTTTAGAAGGAGAGATTCTTATGCAAAACTTGAAACGACGAACGATTCGGCTTTTGGCCGTTATCCTTTCTGCAGTCTTGGGATCGCTGTTAATTTTAGGCGAGCCTGCCTCTGCCAACCATACGCTAACGCAATGTTTGCAACCGAATACTGGTTATAAACTCTATCGGACGGAGGTAGAGCGAGAAAATCCTTGCTACGGTGAGACAGTTTATGCAAAATTCACCTTTGAAGGCGAACAATTCCCAGGTGGAGAGTTTAAGGAAACCTATCCTATTCAGGACGGTTGGGAGTTGCACTTCAACACGCCTCTTTCTGATGGAGAGACAGGCACATTGCATGTCGAAAGCGAATGTGAGGTTAACGTAGAGAAAGAGCAACTGCAATTATTGTCTGGTTTCAAGACCAAAAAAGAAGCTTGCGATAACACAAGCGGGCATTTTGTCATAGGCAAAGATTACTATGCAGCTATACCCAAAAAAGGTCTCGACTACAAGCAATGCCTAAAAGAAGGAAATCATCAAGATGACGAATATTGCTATGAGCCACTGGGCAGTCTGGGAGCTATTACTGGGAACAATTTTCCGGCTCTCGGAGGAGCAGGGATCGGCCAACTCATCATTAAGCCTAATGCAATTCGGGCTCCCCACTGGCATCTACAGTTTGCTGAAGCCGGTTACTGTTATGAGGGCATTGGACAAGTAGGAGTCATTGTGCCGTCTCAAACCATACCCAAATCAAAGGACGGCCAGGAATTCTATTCGGAGAAAATCGTTGAGGAAATGTTCGTTAAAAACGATGAGATATTCCTCTTCCCTGAAAGTAGTCAACACTACTTGCGGAATATTGGCAATGACGATTTTGCTTGTACTCTTTTCTTTGCGGAAGGTACGCCTCTTAGCCGAGATCGATTACTCACGATTAGTTTACAAAATATCGTCGGAAACACGCCTTTGGGAGTTCTCGGTCCCATGCTCGTTACGGATGAAAAGAATCAGTCTTTAGCATATACGTCCGAGCGAGTTTCACAGTCGCCCGCTCAAACCTATACATCAGTCGATCAAGGTCCTGATGTTATTAAGGTAATTGAGGCTTGTTCTGGTGAAGACCCTGATTATTTACATCCAGGATGCAATCCTCCCACACGCAAGGAATGCCTAGCATCCCGATTGGGCTTATCTGTCTTCTCTAGAATGGAGCCTTAAAGGCTATTGAATTTTGCAGCGGTTCAAAATAATTTTTAATTTTGAATGAGAGAATTCCGCAAAAAAAAGGACTCCTCGGGGGAGTCCAGGCAAAATGCGTACCGGAAGCGCGCGGGTTAGCTCAGGCGGATTATGTCCTCTTGAACGAGTGCCATCACTGCGGTTCGGCACTCTGGGACGGTTAGCTTGCAGTCCCTTGCCATATTGGCGTAGCGGCGGCCCTTATTGTTAAAGACGAACCAACCCAGGACAAAGATCTCAATGCGCGTGAGGCTACGGCGGCCTTCCCTGGTACTATTGGGATTGATCTCTAGATGGTCTAAGAGCCATTCAGAAGGGTCCGGGGGAGTTGGGGGGGTTGGGGGATCTGGCGGGTTCATTATCATTTTATTTTTCCTTTGTTTGGGGGGCGTAAAGCCCCTTTTTTTTTGGTTACTCCTATTATAGCAACTATTTTTAAAATGTCAACAGTTTTTTGGAAAATTTTTGAAAAATATTTCGGCTTTACGGCGATGTAGTTTGTTAGCAAAAACGGACTTACGGACTAAATTTATAGCACTTTAAGTTCTTGTAGCCCTTTAATTGCAATACTTTTAGCTGTCTTGCTTCAGTCTTGCAGCATAAGTTTTTGCCAGCAAACTGCTTTTAATCGCGGCTAAAAGCGCAATTAATTAAAGCATTTAAGCTTGGCAATTTGCCCTTGTAAAAAAAACTTGCGCTAATAAAACACGGACAAGATAGTTTATTTTGCAAAATACTTATCTTTAGTATAAAATAGCCGGAGCGACGGACCGGACGCGGCGACGGACCGGGCGTTTTGAGTTTTGAGATTTGAGTTTTGAATTTTGAATTGAGCGATCGCCGGCTTGTTTGAAAATAAAACAGAGGCCGAGCGAGCGGACCGCTTCGCCCCCGGCTTGTTTGGCAGCGGATAGGTAACGGATTGACGCGGATGTATCGGTTGAGGAGCGATCGCCGGCTTGTTTGAAAATAAAACAGAGGTGGAGCGAGCGGACCGCTTCGCCCCCGGCTTGTTTGGCAGCGGATAGGTAACGGATTAACGCGGATGTAGCTGTTGAGGAGCGATCGCCGGCTTGTTTGAAAATAAAACAGAGGCCGAGCGAGCGGACCGCTTCGCCCCCGGCTTGTTTGAGTTTTGAGTTTTGAGTTCGAGCGCTTGAGAATTTTGAATTTGGATATAGCGGATGTAGCTGTTGAGAAGGATGAAATGTTGGCAGCGGATTGGTAACGGATGTAACGGATGAAGCGTTGGCAGCGGATTGGTAGCGGATGTAGCTGTTGAGAAGGATGAAATGAGATTGCTGCGATCGCTCTTCTTCGGGAAAACAGATTGGCAGCGGATAGGTAACGGATGTAGCGGATGTAGCTGTTGAGAAGGATGAAATGTTGGCAGCGGATTGGTAACGGATGTAACGGATGAAGCGTTGGCAGCGGATTGGTAGCGGATGTAGCTGTTGAGAAGGATGAAATGAGATTGCTGCGATCGCTCTTCTTCGGAAAAACAGATTGGCAGCGGATAGGTAACTGATGTAGCGGATGTAGCTGTTGAGAAGGATGAAACGAGATTGCTGCGATCGCTTTTGTTCGGGAAAACAGCGCTTGAGAAAAACCTCGCTTCGATTTCAAAATTTAACTTTTAAGTAAAATTATTTTTTATAAAACACTTGACAATTTAAAAATAAGTGTTATATTAATCGTATGGCGGACAAAATTAGCATAAGGCTCCCTCTCGCCAAGCAAAAAAGGGAGCTAACTTGCCCCCTTCTAATCTCAACAATATATCCAAAATGACCGATAAATTTAACAGTTTCTTAAATAGCCTCGAAATCGACCCTAACAGCGACCCCGAAAACCATCGCTTACTCGAACGCGATAAATGCTTCACTCTCGCATGGCTTTCCTTTTACCAGGAGAAACGCACCTACCAGAAGCTAATGAAAGACTGCAAGTTAGAGAGCTTTGAGCGCTGCGAGGAAATTATCCAAGAGCTAATTGACTTGGGCATACTGCGCTCTGCGCGATCGCGCAGCGTGCGCTCTGCGCAATCGCGCTAACCAAACTGGCAAAAGCAATGGGCTCCGAGCCCTTTTTTTTGTTATGGAATTTACGAATATAGCGCTACGCGCAATTTAAAGATCTCAAGGTAATAAGTCAAAAGTATAATCTGACTAAGGAACGAGCATTTATAAATGTCCTAGCTGATTTGCCCAAGGGGTTCGTCAAAATCATCTGACATGAAGATATTACCCTTATTGAAAAAATTGGGCTTCTTGCTATTTCCTAGTCACTCTGCCAAATTCTGAATTGGAATTCCCCAACTGAAGGTTTCCATAAACTGTGTATATGCCAGGAACCGGCGATCGCCCCTAGCAACTCGCCCCGCTCTCTTGGTCCCCTTGTCCCCCACACCGTAGGCGGCCCCACACTGTAGGCGGCCCCACACTGTAGGCGGCCCCACACCGTAGGCGTAGCCGCCCCTTCGGGGCTTGGCGGCCCCACACCGTAGGCGTAGCCGCCCCTTCGGGGCTTGGCGGCCCCACACCCCACACCGTAGGCGTAGCCGCCCCTTCGGGGCTTGGCGGCCCCACACCGTAGGCGTAGCCGCCCCTTCGGGGCTTGGCGGCCCCACACCCCACACCGTAGGCGTAGCCGCCCCTTCGGGGCTTGGCGGCCCCACACCCCACACCGTAGGCGTAGCCGCCCCTTCGGGGCTTGGCGGCCCCACACCCCACACCGTAGGCGTAGCCGCCCCTTCGGGGCTTGGCGGCCCCACACCCCACACCGTAGGCGTAGCCGCCCCTTCGGGGCTTGGCGGCCCCACACCCCACACCCCACACTCCCCACTGATGCTACTCTTGATGCGTAGATTTTTTTCATCCATATTTCGGGTCGTGTATTAAGTGGTGGAGGCGTCAATCGTATGGAGTGGATATTAAATGTAATTTCCTTTTTAGGAATTTTTGGGTTATGCGCGATCGCATGGCTCGGCAGCGAAGATAGGCGATCGATTCCCTGGAAAGTGCTGTTTTGGGGAATTGGCCTGCAACTGATTATCGGCGTATTAGTTTTTCAGGTGCCCGTCACCCGGAGTTTGATTAGCGGACTCAACGATGTTCTAAATGCTGTCATCGATGCTAGCGAAGCCGGAGCGAGGTTTTTATTCGGGTCGGTCATCGTTCCCAAACCAGGAGGGGCATTAGGTCCAGGGGATGCGGGACGCTGGATTAGCCGTGCTATAAGCAGCCCCTATGTGCCGCTTCCGGGCGATCGCCTTGACGGTCAATTTCTAAATCTGGGCTATATTTTTGCTTTTCGCGCCTTGCCCCAGGTTATTTTCTTCTCGGCTATTGTTGCTCTCTTATACCGGATGGGCGCAATTCAACCGATAATCCAGGTTTTTGCCCAAATCTTCCAAGCCACGATGAAGATTAGCGGGGCAGAATCTCTATCGGGAGCGGCCAATATTTTTGTAGGGATTGAATCGGCGATCGCAGTTAAGCCGTTCCTAGCCGACATGACCCGCAGCGAAATCTGCGCTATTTTAGCAAGCTGCTTCGGCTCGATTGCATCGACGGTGCTAGCCCTTTATGCCAGTTTGCTGCGACCGATATTCCCCACCATCACCGGACATTTAATGTCTGCTTCCATCCTAACTATTCCCGCTTGCTTCGTAATTGCCAAAATTTTGGTGCCGGAAAAAGGCGAACCGAAAACAATGGGCGGCATCCCCGAAGCGCCGGAAGAAGAAGCGGAGAAAAAGCCAAGCTACATGGATAGCTTGATTTTGGGTGCCTTGGATGGGGTCAATATGGCCAAAGGAATTGCCGCAGTTATTATCGCCATTATCGCCTTAGTCGCTCTGCTCAATACTATATTTGCCAGCTTAGCGGGTTTGGCCGATAGCAACTTACTGCCGTTGCACCTAGTGGGAATAGTTTTTTCTGTCGTAACCTTAGATAATATCTTTGGGGTTTTGTTCGTACCCTTTACTTTCTTAACTGGCGTTTCCTTGGATTGGCAAGAAATCTGGCAATCGTCGGTGCTGATCGGTCAGCGGGTTTTGCAAACTTCTATTCCCCCCTATCTGAAGCTAGCGAGTTTGTCGGGACAAGGGCTGATTAGCGATCGCGCCATGCTAATTGTCAGCTATATACTCTGCGGCTTTGCCCATATTCCTTCCTACGGAATTTTTGTCGGCGGCTTGTCCAATCTCGTCCCGGAGCGCCGCAGCGAAATCAGTTCTCTAGGTTGGAAATCTCTTTGGGCGGCAACCTTAGCAACTTTGATGACCGGCTGTATTGCGGGTCTATTTTATTTCGGCGATAGCGGTTCTGTTTTGGGCAAATAGCTTTATTTATGAATTGTAAGAGACCCACACCTAACCCCTCCTGGGAGGGGAATTGGGTCGAATTCCCCAACATCCCCTCCTGCGGGCGGTGTGGGTGGGTTGCGGGCAGTGTGGGTGGGTTAAAGGTTGAAAATTGAAGGCCAGCATAAATTTCTCACTCTTACGAATAATCCCTGCTTTTCCAAGGGGGGATTCGACTTGGCTTAGTACAAACAGAAAATAAGTCTTATTAATTTTTGGAGGTTATAAAAATGAAACGCAACAGATTAGGGGCGATCGGTTTGGGCTTGCTAAGTGCCTTGGTCATAATCTCGTTTGGCTCCTCACCTTGGTCTTGGGCAACCAGCCCAACTTTAGAGTTACCGGCAGTAGCAGGGCAGAATCCCGAACTATTAGCTAAGAGCATCAGAAAGCAACTAGCCCAAGCAGCATCTCCAGCTCCGGCAGCATCTCCAGCTCCGGCAGCATCTCCAGCTCCGGCAGCATCTCCAGCTCCGGCGGCATCTCCAGCTCCGGCAGTATCTCCAGCTCCAGTGCCAGTGGCTCCGGCAACAACGCCAAATGTTGAGCCTAGAAAATATTCGGCTCCACCGTTACCCCTGAGCGAGCAGAATTATCAAGATCCGAGCCAACGGTTTGAAATTGGAATTCTGGCAGATTACAACCAGGGAACTATCGGAACCTTTCCTTTAATAGAATCGCCGGATGGGAGTTTGGCTTATACCGTCGTCGTTAAGTCGAAACTCACGGGGGAGCCTCTGAGCTATGAGGAGTTGGCCAGGGTGGCGATCGCAACTTTCGAGCGCGGCGAAGGATTTCAGGTAGAGCCTTTTCAGGTCGTCGGAGAGACAGAAGTAGAAATTCCTTGGAGCGGCATTTCTACCTCCGGTCGCAATCGAAAAAATATAAAAGGGCGGATTTTAGCGCGTCAGACCGATCGGAATGTTTTAGTGCTTTTGATTTCTACAACGGAAGACGCTGGCTCGGAAAATATAGAAGGAGCGATCGCAGCCCTAGCTCCTACTTTTCAGCCCTTGTAAAAAGCTTTCAGCTCTCAGCTTTCAGCTTTCAGCAGTCAGCTCTCAGCTCTCAGCAAGGGGTAGGGGCGTTGGTAGAAAGCAATAATTTATCGGCTCTGTGAACCGAAGCTCCTAGCACCCTACTCAAACTCTTAGCTCTTAGGCTGAAAGCTGACCGCTGACCGCTGACTGCTATCTCGCTGACTGCTAAACTAGAAAAAAAACGCTTATGAGGTGAGCCATGCAACTGGAAGACTATTTCAACTTTCTGACCCCAAACGATATTCGACTCAAAGGTACAAGAGTAGGTATTGAAACAGTGCTTTACGATTTCATTCATCGCTGTCAGACTCCCGAGGAAATTGCCCAGAGTTACCCATCAATAACTTTAGAGCAGGTTTATGCCACTATTCTTTATTACTTGCACAAGAAAGAAGAAGTGAGCGAATATATCGCAGATTGGCTAGACCACCATCACAAAATGGTTGAAGAACAACGGCGCAATCCACCATCTTTTGTTTATAAACTGCGCAAACTCAGAGCAGAAAGAGAAGCAGCGAAGTCTAAAGAATGATAAGATATCTGTTGGATGAGAACTTGTCTCCGATCTATAAAACCCAAATTCTACGACGAAATCCTAACTTAGCCAGAAACCCGGTTTTTCAAACAATACCTTCGCCAAAATGCACCCAACACCTTATTTGTAGGGAAAGAAACCCAACAAATGCCCGATCTTTGGCAAACGCTGGATCCCCCCAACCCCCCTTAAAAAGGGGGGCTATTGAGCGGCTTAAGAGCTTAGCCCCCCTTTTTAAGGGGGGTTGGGGGGATCTAACCTATAGGGAACTAGGCGTTGGTATTGTCAAAAAAACCGGGTTTCTCATATATCGATTTTACCTCCGACTAGAAGAGCGATCGCTCTTTAGGTAATTTCTGATAATAAAGATAACCCAATACCCCTCTCGGGAGGGGCTAGGGGTGGGTTCCGCAAGGGAGCATTTCACTTTTGTAACGGGGCAGCCCGGAGGGCTTTGTTTGTGTAGCCGCGCCTTTAGGCGTCAGGCGGATAGATACGAAATTGAAATGCTCCCGTTCCGCAAGCCAGAAACCCGGTTTTTTTGAAAACCGGGTTTCTCGGGTTTCTCATATATCGATTTTGCCTCGGACTAGAGCGATCGCTCTCTAGGTAATTTCTGATAATAAAGATAACCCAATACCCCTCTCGGGAGGGGCTTGGGGTGGGTTCCGCAAGCCAGAAACCCGGTTTTTTTGACAATACCTTCGCCAATCCGAAAAAAACTCTGATTCGTAGGTTGGGTTGAGCGGAGCGAAACCCAACAAATACGTTTGGTTTCGCTCCGCTCAACCCAACCTACGGGAAAATGGCGAGGGTATTGTTTTAAAAACCGGGTTTCTCATATATCGCAGCATACAGGGAAAGTCGCGATAAGGAGACGCCCGCGATTTTCCTACGGAGAGGCAAACCATAGGTCTTAGTAAACCATGTATAAAAAAAATATTTGCAAAAATGGTTGACAATCTAAAAAATGATGTTATAGTAAGGATAAGACAGAAAAAAGGGAGCTAAATGCTCCCCCGTTAACGTAAAAACTAAATTGTAGAGCTTATGAACAGCTTTCCTTCGTCGTTGGATAACTTGGACAACTTGACAATCAACACTGACAGCAATCCCGAAGGCCGCCGCCGCCTGACCCGTGAGGAAATTTTGGTGTTTGGCTGGCTCGCCCGTACCTTGAAAGGGCGCACCTACAGCGATATGGCTCGGGACTGCAAGCTAACGATCGAACAATGTATCAAAGCGGTCCAAGGATTGCTGGGCTTAGGTCTCCTGCGGGTCCGCTAAGCACTGGCCTGTAAGCCATCCGGGCTCCCCGAGGAGTCCGAGCCGGGCTCCCCGAGGAGTCCGGTTTTTTTGCGCGCTACACATTATTATAGCAGTAAGCTGTCAGTAGTAGGGGCGTAGTTAATGGGCGGCTTATACAACAAGGCAATGCTCGCCGACTACCAAAGCGATCGCTACTAACTTTTTTAGACGTTAAATCCCAGAACCAGATTTACAGCTTTACGAATCGGTTCCCAGTATTCATCCTCTAACACGCCCACTAAATCTAAAACGCGACTATGGTCAATCGCCCGGATTTGTCCAACATCAATGAAACGATCTCGATCTAATCCATTAACAGGTGTTGCCTTGACATTCACTGCATAGGGGGCTTGCTTGCTGCCCGGTCGAAACGGCATCACAATAGTTAGGAGTCCATACTGATTCATTGTGTCCCTTTGAATAATTAAGCAAGGACGAGTTTTCTTTATTTCGGCCCCTACTGTTGGTTCGAGACTTACCCAACGAATTTCCCCACGTCGATAAGTTAAACTACTCTTCGGCATCAATCCCATCCCCTACGACAGAATCCCAAGTGGCAATTTCTGCCCGATATACTGGGTCTTCAACATCTTCTTTGAGGGCGGCAATTGTTTCGGCTTCCTGAATTTGACGAAAACGTTCTGCCAGCAGAGTCTTAATATAGTCGCTGCGGCTGCCTTGGGAATGCCGATCTACAAAGTCGAGAAGGTCTTCAGACAGAGTAACTGTGATTTTTGGCATAAAGATTCCCGATCGCTTCTTAAAAAGACTAGCATAATTTTGAACTTGCTTTCCATAAGACTAATTTTATAACAAAACGGGTTCGCGATAATTAGAACTATAACCGGGCAAAACCTTAACGCTAGGTTGAGTAACTCGTAAAGTTAACGATAGTCTGACCCGACCGCTAGTATTGCATACAGAACGATGAACTAATTCATCGGTGAACAACAAAAATTCTCCAGGCTTTAACACTACAGGTATGGCCTTTTTTGCCAGTTCTTCTGGAATATCAAAAAAAGAATTGCCGCTAAAAGGATCCGTAACTTTTACGGATAAACTATCGGCGTTACCCTCTAGAAACTCAAACCCATTAAACTCATTGACTTCAGTTAAAGCAATATAAACATTAATCGTCTTACCCTCGCCAACTAATAGCTTTGAATAAAGATCTCGATGCCAAAAGGGAATTAATTGTTGCGCTGGATAATTTACCCACAACTCGGAACGCCATAAGGCTAGTTCTTCTCCTAAATACTCCCGCAACTTTGCCAATAAATTCTCATCCTGACATATTTTCCAAACCGCAGCGGAATCGAGATGTCTCTCCATGTGAAACTCCCGTTTAAATACTTGAACTAAAAGGAGACATGCAGAACCAATCTCCCCTTTTAGCAATAACTTAAACCAACTTAAAATCAAAAGCTTGTTTGGAGGTTTCGGTAAAACTTGCTTAAAAATATTTTGGCTAAGTTCCCTAATTTCTTTTTTGTCTAAGGCTAAAGAATACGTTCCCCAAATATTATCGTATTTATTGTAGTCTGGAGCAATATTTTTTTGCTTTACCTCGCATCCAGTCCAAATTAAGCTTTTTTCCCATAGCTCGCGTGCTAGCTCTAGATCTTCTGCTAACTTAGGCAAAGGAAGCGATCGCGCTTTACTATCGAAAAATTTGCCGCTAACTCCTTCTAGTTCCGCAGCAGTAGCACAATATAACGTGCTATATGCTCCTTTCTTTGGTGAAATTCCCAATCCTAAATATTTGCTCAGACGATGCCAAATTGTAATATTAGACCTTACAAATCCCGGATGAACTGCATTAACAGTGACGTTGCTATTATTTAATTGTCTTGCCAGTTCGACGGTTAGCAGCAACAAGCAAGATTTAGAAAGAGAATACAATTCTAAGAAATTAAGCGGCGTCTTTTTGACGAAAAGACTCCATTTAATAGATTGAGGGCGTAATGCTAGGTCGGAAGCTACCATAATAATTTTAGCATCACGGGACTGCTTCAGGTTGTCTAGAAGCAAATATGTCAGTAGGAAATGACCTAAGTAATTAGTCCCCCAAATTAATTCAAAACCTTCTCGCGTTACACCTCTTTTATTAAAAATGCCAGCATTATTGACTAAGAGATCGAGAGCTATATTTTTGTTTTGAAAAAAATTAACGAACTGACGAACTGACTCTAAGGAAGCAAGATTTAGAGGTAAGGATTCTACATTTGCATTGCCGCTACGCCGACGAATAAAATTTACTGCTTTTGCTGCTTTCCTATGAGAACGACAGGCAATAAATACGCGATATCCTGTTTTTGCCAAGCCGACAGCAGTCATCAAACCGACACCGGAATTACCGCCGGTGACGATACATACTTTGTTTGGGGAGTTGTTATTCATTTTTTTTGGAGTTTTTAAAAGTCTTATGATATAGCGGTAAGCAGTCAGCAGGAGAGCTGTAGAGGACTGTCTGCCTTAAAATTGTAGGTTTAGTCCCAATTTCCAATGCTCAATTCCCAATGCCCAACGCCCAATTCCCAAATACTAGATTACTCCTAAAACGCGCATTATTTTATCGACATCTTCTAGCTCGCCGACAATTCTGCGCACTGGCAGAGGCCAGACTTTTACTAAAGTTGGCGTTGCCGAAATATGATTAAGTTCCGCTTGTTCTGGATGCTTATGTACGTCAAAAACTTTCAAGGTGTAAGGTTGCCCCAAAGACTGCTCTAAAAGCTGGTGCAGAGCTTGAAGCGTTCGCTCTGTAGCGGCGCTATGGCCAGAAACAAATAGACGCAGTACATATCCTTTAGTCGTTGATTGCATAGCAGGTGATGAAACGGGTACTCCTTGTTGCCGATCGCCCTCGGCAAGTAACTCTTTTTGCTCTGCCTTCCGATCCAAACGCACCACCAGGTCGTGGTTTTCCCAGAGTTCGGGAAATTGCTTGCGATAAGTGTTCAGCACCATCGGATGGCAGAGTTCTTCCGGCCAAGGAGCTGTTTCCCATACTAAGTCTTCCATCTCGAACAAGGCATTAAGGAGATTCTGGTATCGCAGGACTGGCGCATAGGCTTCCGCCGCAACTCGAACTTGGTGGCTATCGAGATCTAGCCACTTATCGATTGTTGCTGTATAGCAAGGAACCAGAAAATGGGGGGGTTCTGGCAGACCCAGCCATTCTTGCAAACCGGCACATAGATGCATATGCCACTGGCCTTGTTTGCTAGGGTCTATGCAATAAAACAGATCCCCCCCGGGGGTAAATAGGGCAATTCCTTTAAATAGTTCTGGAATATTTGGTTTCTGAGAAATCAAGGTTCTAAGAATTAACAAGCGATCGCTACTAAACTCGACCTCGCAGCATTTGAGCCATCTCATTAGGAGTTGGCGACTGCTCCAAGGCAATCTCTTCGGTGACGCGACCTTCTTGATACAAGCCGTAAAGAGCCTGGTTCATAGTCGTCATCCCTTCATAAGTATCCTTATACATAATTTGCTGGATTTCCTCATACTTTTCCTTGAGCATATATTCCTTAATCACGTCCGTATTGATCAGAATATCGTGGAAAGCCGCTCGCTTGCCATCGCTAGTTTTGCACAACAGTTGGGCAACAATAGCCACAAGTATTTCCGAAAGTGACATTTTCACCGAAGCCTGTTCTTCCGCCGAGAACATATCGAGAATACGAGTCAGAGTTTTCACCGCACTGTTAGTGTGCAGGGTTCCCATAACCAAGTGACCCGTTGACGCTGCCTTGATGGCAATACTCACCGTCTCCTTATCCCGAATTTCTCCCACCAGCATCATATCTGGGTCTTGGCGGAGCGCCCCTTTAAGAGCATTAAAGAATTTTAGAGTATGGCGGCCGACTTCCCGGTGCTTAATCAGGGATTTCTTACTTTCATGGACGAATTCGACCGGATCCTCAATAGTGATCATGTGATAAGAAAAATTCTTATTCATATAGTCGATCATCGCCGCCATCGTGGTCGATTTCCCGGAACCCGTCGGACCCGTCACCAACATCAGTCCTTTATGATAATGGCAAATCTTCTTAAAGACCTCCGGCAACCTAAGTTGCTCCATTGTCAAGATTTTGGCGGAGATCAGTCGCAAAACCATTGCCGGACCGGCTAAAGAATCAAAAGCGCTAATCCGCACCCGGACAAAGCCAAAGTCAAATGCTCCGTCAAAGTCTAGATTTTCTTGGAAAAACTGAATTTCATCATTGGTCATGCATTCCCGCAGCCAGCTCATAAAAGTATCTAAGTCTGTTACGGGATAGCCAGTATCCGAGATATCGCCGCGCTTGCGGAAGCGGGGGGTTTCGTTGACCCCTAGGTGAATGTCAGAAATTCCTTCTTCATTGGCTCGCTCGACAATTGTCTTTAAGGTTGGGTGTCCCGGGCTAGGACCTGGACCACTATTTCCGGCTGGGGCTGGCTCTGGAGCGCTTTGTTGAACCGGAGCTGGTGCCGGTGCCGGTGCCGGTGCCGGTGCCGGTGCCGGAGCTGGTGCCGGAGCTGGTGCCGGCGGCTTGGGTGGACCTCCTGTAGGGGCACGACCCCCAGGAGGAGCAGGAGGACGACCGGGAGGAGCTGGGGGACGACCGGGAGGCGGTGGCGGTACGGGAGGACGCTTTGCTTGTGTCATGGTAGTTCTGTTTTGACGGGATTAATCTGATTTATTTTGTATTGTAGATTTGGGAAGGATTTTGGATTGGGGGGTTCCTTGCCCCGTGCAAGACTTAGCCTGTCTTAAGGGCTTGGCTTTCACGTTCTGGATTTTGAAAGTTTGGTTTTTTCCGCTAAAGAGTTAATATCTAATGTCCAAGTCGCCAATTAAAGTCATTTTCACTCTGGGAACCCGTCCCGAGGCCATTAAAATGGCACCAGCGATCGCCCTATTCCAGCAAAACCCAGCCTTTACCACTCAGGTGGTCTTGACGGGCCAGCATCGGGAAATGGTCGAGCAAGTAATGAATCTGTTTCAGCTTAGGGCCGACATTGACTTGGCCATTATGCAGCACGGGCAAACCCTCACCGATATAACTTGTCGCAGCTTGCAGGGGCTAGAAGGATTATTTACCCGCGAGATGCCTCAACTGGTCTTAGTTCAGGGAGACACTACTACTGCTTTTGCTGCTGCTTTAGCGGCATTTTACCAAAAAATTCCCGTAGGACATATCGAAGCCGGTTTGCGCACGGACAATTTATTCAACCCCTACCCAGAGGAAGCCAATCGGCGCTTGATTTCCCAGATTGCCCAGCTTCACTTCGCCCCGACAAAGCAAGCCGCCGAAAATCTGCGCCGCTCCGGGGTCGTTGGCGAGATACATCAAACGGGCAATACCGTGATTGATGCTCTGCTCTCGGTAGCTAAGATGCAGCCCGAGTGCGAAATTGACGGTCTGGATTGGGGTCGATACCGCGTCCTGCTCGCCACGGTTCATCGCCGGGAAAGTTGGGGAGAACCGCTTCAGGAAATTGCCAGGGGATTTCTAGAAATTTTAAATCGTTTTGCCGATACGGCGCTGTTGCTACCGCTACATAAAAATCCCGTCGTGCGCGAACCCCTGCAAGCTGCTTTGGGAAATCATCCCAGAATTTTTTTAACAGAACCTTTAGATTACGCTCGACTGACTGGGGCTATCCAGCGCTGTTATATGCTGCTCACCGATTCTGGAGGATTGCAGGAAGAAGCGCCGGCTCTGGGCAAGCCGGTATTGGTTTTACGAGAAACTACAGAAAGACCGGAGGCGATAGAGGCCGGGACTGCTAAGCTGCTTGGAACTGATTCGGTTCGCATTGCCGAAGCAGCGAGCGAATTGCTCGGAAATCCTGCTGCTTACCAAGCAATGGCAATGGCGATTAATCCTTTTGGCGATGGTCGCGCTGCAGAAAGGATTATCAAGATTGTTCAAAAATATTTTGAACAATTTTGATAATTTTGAGGGTTAAGTTTTGAGTTTTAAGTTATTGTAGTTGTAATTTTTAAAGTTATTATAATTTAGCTGTACCGTAGGACGGGCGACACGAGCTGTCCCTATACGCTTTTTGGGACAGGCGGGACGCCCGTCCTACGGAAGTCTCAATGATTTGTTTGGGGAGAGGCGAGACGCCCGTCCTACGCAAGGCTCAATAATCTGTTTGGAAAGCAGCGATCGCGGATTCGAGCTAATACCATTTCTTTATGAAGATGCAACAAATAAAGACTTTATCCACGGTTCGGCTACCGTTCGGGCTGAGCTTGTCGAAGCCCAGTCCGAGGTATGGGCTTCGACCCTTCGACCGGCTCAGGACTCAGCCCGAACGGTGGATTTGTTGCATCTTAATACAGAAATGGTATTAAGCTGTCGCGCATTTAAATTGGGTACGGGCTTTGGGCCAACGAACGAGGGATAAGCCCGCGCTGTAGCCCGTTCGGGTATTTCCTCAACATTCGCGACTGTCGCGGGTTTAAATGCGTAACAGCTTAGCTCGAAAAATAGATATTTTCGACGATCGCAACCATAAACAGATATTTACTAGCTGTTGCGCACTGCGCACCCTACATTTAAAACTCAAAACTTAAAACTTAAAACTCAAAACTCAAAAATTAAAACTTAAAACTTAAACTAGCTTAGAAGCGATCGCTATAGCTTCTTCAGAAGTAGCTGCTAGCAATACCCGGTCTGGGGCTAGTTGGCGGAAAAATTCTTGGCTGGTTAGGTCGTCGTTTAACAAAATAACTGACTTGTTGGCTTTGAGGGCGAGGGCAATTTCTGAAGCAGTGCCGCTGCCAATACCACAGGCAATTACTGCATCGCTAGAGAGAACGTTAATATTATTGCGAGCGCTGCCCATGCCGGTGAAAATAGCAATATCGACCCCATCGGATATTGAACCTTCGCCTTCATCGGGCAGAATGCCAATTGTCAGACCGTTGGCAGCTTTTGCCCCTTGAGTTGCTGCGTCCATTACCCCAGATTTGCGACCGCCCGTTAGCAATACCCAGCCCCGTTCGGCGATTAATTGACCCAATTTATAAGCATTTTTCAAATCAGAGGCGATCGCGCCATTTCCCGGACCCATGACACCAATGATAATTTTTCTCATAGTTTGACAAAAAATAGAATATAGCAGTAAACAGTCAGGCGATCGGCAGTAAAATTGTTTAGATCGTGCCCCAGGTATAACAAATGCTTCAGAAAATTTTGCAATGGCTCAAAGAACTTACTCAGCAGCAGTCAGCGCCCCAGGAACCAGAACCGTCGCAGCCAGAGATTAAGCCCTTAAGCGATGCCGATTATGAAATCCTGTTTCTGCGCCTGCTGGAAAAAGTGGCGGCGGATTGGGAGCAATCTCGTATTTTAGAGTATTTGGGAGAACGCAGGCAAGACCGCTTCTTCAAATCTTGGTTGCGTCGTTTTGGCAAAACAATCTTATCCTCTCCGGTGCCGAATCGGCAATTGGCCGAGGGGATGGTGAAGCTGGGGGATATTGGCTGCGGCGAAATTGGCGAAATCGCTCGGGATATTGGCAGACAACAGTTAGCCAGAGAGTTTGAACCTTTGAAGGAAGCCGAATGGGAAGAGTTGTTTAAGCAATTGCTGCAACGAGTCGGCCGGGGTCGCGAGGCAACAGTTGAATTCCTCGAAGACTTGCAAGGGCGGGCAACTGGGGAGCAATGGGGGCAATGGTTCGGGGGTTATCAAGAAAGGTTGCTGGGATCTAAAATGCCGGATTATCAGTTAGCTGGAGGACTGCTGGAGTTGGCAGAGCAATTGGAGTCTTTGCCGGAGTTTGGCGATTTGGCAAAAGTTGCTGGGCAAACTGGTTCCGAGCTGCGGGCGATCGCAGAGAATTTGCAAATCTGGGAATATGATGGGCCGGATGCGTAAAAGGAATTGGGCATGTTCGCATTGGGCATGTTCGCATTGGGGATTAAGCAGCTTGGGAAATGGCATCGGGCGTCGGGCATCGGGCATCGGCCATCGGGGGATTAAGTGGTTTGGGAAATTGCAAAACTATTCAAAACTACTAGATCGGACTTACGCAAATAGTCGTATGCTGTATAGCGTTTCTCAAATAAGTGTAATGAACGATCTGGTAGGGGCTAAGAAATAACAAGAGCGACTGTCTGGGCTGTAGAACGAGAGTTCTCGTATTGGGATGCAACGCCGGTGGTATCTCACATCAATTTGAGAAAGGCTATATATAGCGTCTGGTGCTACTGTAGCACCGCATTGCGCACCCTACTCCCATGCCCGATGCCCAATGCCCAATGCCCCCAATGCCGTGCAAGACTATATAATCTGAAATTGGCTGAAATGCCGGTTAAGTTAAGGAGGTGCAGTATAAAAAATTAGGAAGGAGCGATCGCGGTGGGTCATTTTTACCCGAATGGGGCGCATTTGAGCTTTAGCCTTCATTTACTCAAAAAATTTAACTCCAAGAAACAGGAGCAATCGACTGTTGAGAAAAAGAAACTTAGCTGCTGTAGCCTTATTGATTTCTCTTGGGCTCGGGGAGGCAGTGAGAGCGCAAAATCCCCAAACCTTTCTCCTATTGCAGAGCGGCAATACCTGTCCCGAATGCGGACTAGATGCCGGAAGCGATGCAGGGGAACTCGTCGGCGATCGCGATTTGAGGCAAATAGATATAACTGGGCTTGAGCAAGTGCAGATAAGCGATCGCCTGTTGCAGCAAGCCGAAGATATAGCCGATACCATCGCCGACCCTCCGGGAAAGGCGCGAGTTTTGAGCGAAATCGCCCTTAAATATGCGGAATTGGGAGAATTTTCGCGATCGGCAGATCTCTTATTGCGAGCCTTAGAGGTCGTCAATTTCATCGTGGATTCTCGCCAAAAAGCTATTCTACTCGGAAGCATTGCTGCCCAATACGCTCGATTGGGACAATCTGCAGAAGCCAGCGAACTCTTCTCCCAAGCAGCGGAAATTGCTAACAAGATTGAAGAGGGTCAGGTTCGGGCTTCGGTGCTAGCAGAAATAGCCCTAAAATCTACCAGTCTCCGACTCTCAGAAGTTTCCGAGCAGATTTTGTCCCAAAGCGAGCGAGCCATATCTGAAAGCCCTGTTGCCGGACAGCCGGAGGTTGAGGAAAAGCCTCCCCTATTTCCTTTCGAGCCCATTCCCTGGACGGGGAGAATTAGACTGCTAGGCAGATTTTTTTCCGGTAATAAAACCACCAGCGTCTTCACCGTAGCCTCTGATATCGAGCGCAAGTGGCGGCGAAACCAAATCGATATCAATTTGAGAGCGACCAATAATTTTGACGACAGCCGCAGCTCTCCCAATCAGGATAATGAATTTGAGGGTCGCTTTCAGGTAGAGTACCGGCACCATGCTACCGCCCGCTGGCAATATTTCGTCAACTCGTCGGCAAGGCGAAATACTTTAGACGATATTGACATCAGAACGAGTTTTTATACAGGTCCGGGACTGAATATCTGGCGAGCCGGAAACTCTCAATCTTTTGATATGCAACTCGGTTTGGGAATTCGCTTTGAGGAGTCGAATAGAAGAAACGACGACCTTGATTTTCCCGTAGCTCAGTACAAAGTCCGCTACAAGGATCTCTATTTCGACAATGTAAAGTTTCGCAATTTTTACACCCTCGAAGTTCCCTTGGTCAATCTGGAAGACTATTATATGGAGCTAAACAGCAGCGTGGCCGTTCCCATTTCCGGTGGCTGGTCGTTCAACAATGCTTTAAGAATCCAATACGCAGCGGAGCCTAGTCGCAATAATCCTAACGTAGAGGTAAAGATGGAGACTGGCCTAGAGTACCAATTTTAAACCTAATTTTAAACCCAATTTTAAATGTTGAGTTTTGATTGTTTAAAGGCTCGGCATTTGGGCTGTATCTTGCGTTGCAATAGGTAGTTGACTCCTTCAGGACTTGCGAAGAGCGATCGCGAGTCTTGAGTCTCTACCTTCCTCGTCTTTTATTTACAACTCAAACCTATGAAACTAATAAGCTGTCGCGCATTTATGTTGGGTACAAGTAACGGGCGTTAAAAGGGCGGATAAGCCAGCTCTAGCCAATCGGTTCGGAGAGTACGCCGTCGCGGTATTGGTTGCCTATCTAAATGCGTAACAGCTTAACTAAGAGTTTAAAATTCAGAACTCAGAATTCAAAACTCACAACAGAAAACACTCACAATTATTTTACCCCTTGGCCGCAGGTGCATTAATGATGGCTTCTTTAGACTTTGCTTGAGAAGCACGTCTGGGATTTTTATATTTGGTGGCGTTACTGCTGCTGGCTGCCGTATTGTCGGCAGGTAAAGGTTTTTTCATCTCCCGCCATAGGGTCAGCTTGTTCTGGCTTTCTACAATCAGGCAAACAATATCAATTTGTAAGTATTTCTTACATATTGCGATCGCTTTTTCACGCTCCTCTTTAGGAAAAGAACGCCCTTTGCTAAATGGCGTGTTGTAGAAAACTATTTGCGATTTCCCCTGATAGTCAATTCCTTGACTTTTTAAGTCTGCGACATTTAAGACTAACATCGCGGCCCCCTAATTTTAAATCACTCTAACTCAAGCTTACCCAAAACTTTGTCGGTTTCTATCGGTTAATATACAAAATCTTTAAAAAACTCTCTTGACGGAGGGCAACTCACTGTGGTTTTACCCAGCAGTTGCTTTGGGGATTTCTCTAGGACCAAAGACATGGAGAGCAAAATCAGAACTTATAGGGCAGACTCTATATAAAGACTTACGCAAATTCACTGCATTGACTCGCTCTGACTCTATATATAGCAGTAAGCAATCAGCAAGAGAGCAGTCATGCGATCGGCACAAGCCTTGCCGTTACTAGCCAGGAGCGAGATTTGAACTGTCCTAACTTTAATGCGTAGTGCTATAGTGTAGAACGCACCAACTGATTGCCTGTTGGCAATCAGCATTGTCTAGCAATTTCCACTGTAGGGATTTATAGCGCTACGCGCAAGTCAAAAGTCAAAAGTTAAAAGTCAAAAGTAGGAACTGACTAAGGAACGAGCATTTATAAATGTCTTAACCCATTTGCGTAGTGCTATATATAGCACTACCGGTTAAGGTTAGGACAGTTACAAACGCTCTATTGCAATGATTGCAGGACTTTTGCTGACTGCTGACTGCTGACTGCTGATAGCTTACTGCTATACCTTTTGGAAGTTGTTATTTTTCTGGCTGCCAATTAATTAGAATCAGAACTGATATTATCCACGGCAATGTCGAGAGTATAGGCAACTGGGTCTGAAGCGTTGGAAACGATCGCAATTTCGTAGAAACCGGATTCCTCCAGATAACCATTCCAAATTACTTGTGGCGAATCGTTAAGTAATGGGCCTTTTTCTCCAGAAGGGGTGTAGATAGAGAGCAGAGTTGCTCCTTCTGCCTGCAAAGAAAGCCGCAGAATTTGACCTTTAGCGAGATAAGCAGTATAAACTTTGCCCGAGCCTGGAGTAAAAATACCGCCAATAGTATGCCTAAAGGCACCCCTTTTAAAGCGAATAATCTCTAGGGATTTTCCCGAAAGTAAGTCATCAAGGCGGTCGGCTGCGATCGCGTGCCAAACTTGGTCGATAGGCTGGCCGCTAATATCTCTACCCGCATTATTGGAAAATAGATAAATAAATTGAGCGTCGGCTAAATCGTAGAGAGCGTTGCTACTGAGATACATTTGGTTGGCAGCTTTTTTCCAGCGATCGCGATCGCCAACCCCATATAGCCCCAAGCGCCGCCTTGCAGAGGGGCTCAGGGTAGCTAGCTTCTCCAATATCTCTGCTGCCACCTCGTCCCATTGCTCTCGCCAGGGTTCGTCGGCGGGGTCGGTGGAAAGCAGATATCCTCGTTTTTGGGGATATTGCTCGTAAAATTCCTCGTTGACTAACTTGACAAAAAAATCATAATCAATTTCTAGTTTTTTGCGGCGATCGCTCATCGCTGACTTGCGTTGGATTTCCTCTTCTGTATAGTCTGGCGACAGCTCTGGCTCTTGGTCTATGGGCTGAAATAAAACCGGCTCTTCTCCTGCTTCTGCTTCTGCTTCTTCCACTGGCACCGGCGGGGTAGTCCTGGAACTAATCCAACTCCAGCCCCCCCACCAACCCGCCGCACCAGAACAGACAATAGTTGCCAAAAATAGTGACAATTTCGCCAATAAACCTAAAGAGTTTATCCTGGAATTTTTCACCATAGCAACTCCCGACTCAGAGGGAATTGCTTCCGGGGAATCCAACATTTCTGGTGGCACGGCGACTTCCGGCACAGGGACTCCCGACTCAGAGGGAATTGTTTCGGTAGAAGCCAGCATTTCTGGTGGCACAAGGACTCCCGGCACAGGGACTCCCGACTCAGAGGGAATTGTTTCGGTAGAAGCCAGCATTTCTGGTGGCACAAGGACTCCCGGCACAGGAACTCCCGACTCAGAGGGAATTGTTTCGGTAGAAGCCAGCATTTCTGGTGGCATTTGGGTAGATAAAACTACCGGCGAGGATGTCGGAGATTCCGATAAGTCTGGGGTAGCGCCTTCTTCTATTGCTTTTTTTACCTCAGCTGCTGTTTGGTAGCGATCGCTTATATTGGCCGCCAGCATTTTTTTCAGAACAGCCCCCAAGTTATAACTCAGACTAAGATTATGCCAATCCCAGGTTAAAGTCTTGCTATCAAATAAATGTCGCGGCTCTTTTCCGGTCAGCAAGACAAGTACAGTCACTGCCAGAGAATACAAATCGCTATGGGGATAGACCAAGCCTTGCTGGAGTTGCTCGTCTGGGGAATATCCCGCTTTTCCCAAGCGAGTTACGATTGCTCCCGAGTCAGCAATACCGAGTTGTAAGTCAAACAAAATAGATTGATTTTCTATACGAGCGGCAAGTTGCTTAACGCCACCAAAATCAATCAGTATCGGCAACTGGTCTGTACTGCGCAGAATCAAGTTATCTGGAGATATATCTCGGTGAATTATCCCCCGAGCGTGGATGTAATCCAATACAGGGAGCAACTGGAGTAGCAGTTCTTTTGCTTCGTCTTCCGCGAAGGGCTGTCCTTGGCGAATGCGGTTCTCTAGGATGGCGCTATAGTTTTGACCTTCTATATAGCTTTGTACTAAGAACAGACGAGTTATCTGGCCGACTTTGCACCGGCAGAGTTCTCGGAATTTAGGAATCTGAGGGTGTTGCAGCTTATAAAGGATTCCTGCTTCCCGCTCGAATAGCTCTTCAGCTTTTGTCAGGGCTGGAGTGCCTAGAACTTTAGGGGCAAATTCTTTGACGACGCATAGTTCGTCAAAGCGATTGATGTCTTGGGCAAGATAAGTTATGCCAAATCCACCTTGGCCTAGCTTGCGCACCAGACGATAGCGATCGCCCAAAATCACCCCTTCAGACAGCTCGTTCCCAGAGCTAAGATACTCGCCACAATACTGGCAAAAGCGATTTAGAGGCGGATTTGCATGTCCTTTACTGCAAAAAACGGGCTTCATAAGTAGCTAAACATTGGGGCATTGGCTGTAGCGAGACTTGAGTTTTAAGTTGTAAATTTTAAATAAAAAAATGTAACTCAAAACTCAAAACTCAAAACTCAAAACTCAAAATTCAAAACTCAAAACTCAAAACTCAAAATTCAAAACTATCCTGGTCCCCGTTCATTTTTTTCCGATCGCCCATAACTCTCCAGAAGGCCGCTCTCCAGCATCAGTTTTGGCCAGAGCAACAAGAAGAAACCCATCCAAGTCAATACGGGCAGGGCAACTATGGCGGTTGCCCAGATGCGATGAAATATAAACCAGCTACTGCTAATTAGGCTAACGCCCGTCAGTAAAATAGACCAAGGCTGGCACCACCAAGGTTTGTAATCCCAAGGGCTAATCGGCTGTTGTTGAGACATGGGCTGTTTGATGTAGGGCTGTTATATCTGGGGTTGTTCGATGTGGGTCTATTCGATGTGGATTGTGAAATCGCTCGGGAGCGATCGCTTCGGGGGAAAAGGTGCGAGGGCAAGTAGCTAGACGAGGCCGAGCGGTATTTTTGCTACAAGTCTCGCTCATTATTTAGTATGCATAATTTAGCGATCGGGGGCTCTCGTCCCTTGGGTGCCTGTCTCCTACGCTTGGGAGTCTCGCTAGCGGCCTTATGGCAAAGTAGCACTCCGGCGGGATATGGGGTGCGATATGCAGTGCCTCTACCTATATTATTATAGGGTAAAACGCAAATTCAATACTGCTATGTTAAGATAGCTACATAATCGCTCTTTGCAGTACCAGACCCATAGCCATACCTTTATTTCTAGCAAAATAGGAGAGACAATTAGTTCCGAACGAGCTTTTTCCTTACTAATTTTAAGAGCAAGGGGGACATTAAAGGGAGCATTTCACTTTTGTAAGAGGGCAGCCCGGAGGGCGCTTGTTTTGTGTAGCCGCGCCAGCCGCCTGGGAGGCGGGGCTTACGCCTATAGGCGTCAGGCGGCTGGATGCGAAATTGAAATGCTCCCACATTAAATGCCAGCGCTTCTCTTAAAAACTGACTGTATTCTAACTCTGAGACGCTAGAGAATAAGTCTGTATTTTCAGAAAAACTTAACCCTAGTTCTTTCTTTATTGCCTCGGCATTAAATTTACTATAGGACATAATATACTTGCAATATCAATGTAGCAAAATTTAAAACCTAGCGCAGGGAAACAAGCCCAGAGCTAAATTAGATTTGTTTTTGACAGGAAAGATAGGCCGGGTATAAATTGCCCATAAACTCTCTATCTTCATCGGTTAGGTTTTTTTCGTTTTGCAAGCTGGTATGCCAGTCGGCTAAAATCCTCAAAACGCTATTGCGTAATGGATTGTCTTTTGGAAGTTCTAACACTTCCCTAACTGCTTCTGCTTGGGTTTGGCCATTGCCGAGCACCCGGAGCCAGAGGGTTTCTGGGTATGGCGGCAGTTGATTTATCACCGCGATCGCAGTCTTTATGCCTGGAGCCATAAAATAAATCCCTTCCGGCCAGTCTTTATCTAGCTCGGCGGAAAAACCTTTAAGCATCCACAAACTAGCAGAAGGAATCACAATCCACAAAATAGGCAAATCCTCCTCATCTAGGGCATTTCCCTCATCAGAAGCCTTGCGCTCTAACTCGTTAAACCAAGTAAACAGATTAGCCAGACATTCATTAATTTCCATCGCATCTGGCGAGTGCCAGAAAAACTGAAAAGCGCAGGCGCCTGATGCCATCTTACCCAACCATCCCAACAATTCCGGAGTCTCTAACGACCTTTGCTCTGGCGAAAAGCAAACATCGAGTTCCCTAAGCCTATCTTGAGGGTCGATGGTCACTTCGTGAGGCACCAATAAGCTAGATAGCAAGTCTCGGGCAAACTTATCTTGACCTGAATACTCCGAGAAATCAGGGCGCTTGTCTCCGAAGCATTCCTGCATCTGCTTATCTTGCTTGCTACCAGCAATAGTCCAAATAACAATACGCTCCTCTTCCCCGATCGCTTGCCAGCTAGTTTCCACTTGCCCTAACGGCGCTAACAATGTTGCCATATACCGCTTGGCAAATTCATCATTCAATGCTGTCATCATCCAACCACCCCAAACCTCTGTGCTTTTTCATACTATAAAATGTCAGGTCAGATAAGCTACCTTGGTCCCCATATCGGGAGAGTTGGGTGTGGGGTGTGGGGTGTCGGGTGTCGGGTGTGGGGTGTCGGGTGTCGGGTGTGGGGTGTGGGGTGTGGGGTGTGGGTGTGGGGTGTGGGGTGTGGGAGANTTTCGTAGATACGAGTCAATGGCAATTTATTTCTGATATTTTCTATATTTTTCTTTCTTTTTGAAGGCGATAGAATTTAGAAACATCGGTGTATTATTAATACTACATTTGTAGTGCGGAATGTGGGTTATAAATGTCCTAACTTATTTGCGTATTGCTATACAACAATATCTTTCATATATATTTTTTATTATTCGCTATTGGCGAGTATTGGTTTTTAGTGCCATCCAAAAACACAGGCCAGTTTCGCGAATCACCTAACAGGTTAGGCCATATAGCGCTACGCGCAAGTCAAAAGTCTCAAGGTAATAAGTCAAAGGTAGTCTCTGACTAAGGAACGAGCATTTAGGGATTTCCAAATAAATATCTCTTCCTCGCTTCGCCGTAGGACGGGCGTCCCGCCCGTCCCAGACAGCGGACAGGCGTCCCGCCCGTCCTACGAATTGGGGAATTTATTTTTTGGAGTTCCCTTATAAATGTCTTAACTCATTTGTGTAGTGCTATACAATATAATATAAAGAATACAAAGCTTAATTTTACGTTTCTCGTTCGGGAGCATCCCAAAAAAACTGAGACCCTTGCCAGTTATTAGCTTAAAGCCTTTTTATTAAAGTTTAGTTTAAAGCTTGTTTATGAAGTCTTATTGATTTTGCTAGTCTATCTTGCCAGTCAGTCTCAAGCAGTAGCTAGGACGGCCAAATCTGCACTACTGCTTGTACTTCCCTGGCTTGCGGTTAAATTAGCTCCACATACTGAGGAACTATCTACCAACAATAACAGAGTGAGTATCTTACAACAAATCACTACTGTTTGTTTAGAGTTGGCTTCTTAACGCTCTGAGATACTATCCAATCCCTTGTGACGATATAGGGACTGTCTAGGTCATCTCTTCTAAGCGTTTGCTCTGCTCTTGAGCTTTAGCCTGCTTACACATAATAGTTGCATAGTTATTGCCAGGTAACTGTGATCTCGATCGCATTTAATCTATAGTAACTCTAGATAGATACTGAGTATATTTTTGCGTTATATTTTGACAAGGATTGAGTTTTTTTTGGACAGCAGCGATCGCAGATTGTACCATCTCTAAATCTGTCAATTATATTACATTTTTGTTTTTTTATGATAACCCCCTTACAAGCGATAGTCAACCAATATTCAGTGCAATTGGATTGCATTACAGAGTGACTTGCTGTAGCTCTGGGCGTTCTTCTGCAACAATTGCTCCTTCTACAGGACAAACCTGTAGGCAAATCCCGCAATCGATACAGGTTGAAAAGTCAATCCAATACCAGTCAGTCCCCTTAGCGTTTTTTTCTGGACCAGGATGTATGCAAGCAACAGGACAAGCATCCACGCAATCTGCAACGCCTTCACAAGTATTTGTAACAATCGTGTGTGCCATATAGTTTCTTCTATTTAAATATCCCTTGCAATGAAATGGAATAAACTCAAAACCCCCACACCCCACACCCTAGGATGGAATGGAATAAACTCAAAACCCCCACACCCCACACCCCCACACCCCACACCCTAGGTTGGCACTACTTCAGTTTCTATTGAACCGTTGTCTTGCACCCAGGCAATTTGACTTATCGCTCGGCGACGAGCATAGTCGCGTACTGCTTGCGGATCCAAATCTTGGCGTAACTCCATTTCAACTCGGACGATTGGGTCTCCAGTTTCTCTTTGCCGCAGTTTTTGGGCGCGGGCAAAAGCAGCAGCATATGCTTGCAAGTTTACCGGAACTACCAACCAGTCGCTAGGCTGTATTTCTTTGGGAAGATTCCCCTCGCGCCGGAGCAATTCCTGGAGATTATCAAGATTTAGAGCAAACCCGATACTAGGAATTGTTTCCCCCTGGGGGTGATAGAGACTCAAAAGCTGGTCGTAGCGACCCCCCTGACCCAATATTTGCGGTCCTGAATTTCCTTCGCTGACTACCTCAAAGACAATGCCCGTGTAGTAATCCAAGGATTGAATCAAGCTCAGGTCCAGGACAAGGGATTCTGGAGTAAAGCCGGAGCAATGGAGCAGGTCTATTAAAGACTTGAGATTTTCTACTGCTGTTTGCTGGGATTCATCGAGCTTTAGACTCGCAACCTGTTGTAAAACATCGCCAGGTTTTCCTCGCAGATCGAATAAAAACAAGGCTCGTTGTTTTTCTGTGGGAGACATGGACAGGTTTTCTAAACCAATGCGGTCAATCCTAGCAATGCAGTCGCGTACTTTTTCTCGCAACTTATCTGGAAAAGGAGAAAGCAGGGAAGCGGTGAGATCGGCGCTGCCCAAAATCACCTTCCATTGGGTAATACCCAGACTTTGCAGACAATCAGATGTTAGAAGCATAATCTCTGCATCAGCGAGCCAACCACCTGCTCCCAAGAGTTCTACCCCAGCTTGATAGAATTCGTGCTGGCTCCCGTGGCTGTCTCCAGAGCTTCGGAATACATTGGCATTGTAATAGAGGCGCTGGGGATAAGTATCCCCTGCCATCCGAGTGACAGCAGCACGAGCGATCGATGCAGTTAGTTCCGGGCGCAACCCCAGCCGAGTTTCATCTTCCGACTCCTCCAGTTGGATAACCATTGATGGTTCCAGGGCGCCCCCGGCCATCAGAGTATCCAACCGCTCGACAGTAGAGGTAATAATTCTGTGATACCCCCATTGGGCAAACACTGGACGCAAGCGCTTTTCAATCCAGCGTTTTTGCGCCACATCTAGGGGTAATAAATCTCTTGCACCGCTTGGCGATTGATGTACCATTATTTTTTCTTTCCAAAAAGACCACCCAAGAAGCCACCACCGGATTTTTTATCTTGTTTCCCGGTTTTTGCTTTTGATTTTTTAGTATCTGCTTTTTTATCTGCCTTTTTCCCCGTTCCTTCTAACTGTTTTTTTGTAGCTAAAGCAACCGGCTCTTCGGGTTTCAACTTCAGAGCTTGGGAAGTATGAATCTTAGCTAGGGTAGGCTGATTCTGTTTTAGATAAGCCATCCCCAATAAAGCGTGGCAGCGACTATTTTTAGGCTCTATTTTAATAGCTTGTTTCAGCTCTATAACAGCCCCTTTAAAGTCCTCTGAATCGATAAACTCTTGGGCTCTACGGTAATAACCATCAACTCTGGAATTGCTAGCAGAAGCGACCTCGGGTTTGGCTGGAGTCGCAGCTTTAGTGCTGGCACTCTTTGCTCCTGCTGGTGCGGGTTTCTGAGGAGATTGGCTCGCCGCAGTTGACTTGCGAGCCGGCGATCGCAGCAGATAAGCTAAATTCAGCTCGCTGATTTGACCGATGATGTCCAAAGCCCCGGCAAAAGATTCATACTCTTGCTTTGCTAGATCTAGCACGGCTTTTTTGTAGTCTGCTTCGATATCTTTTGTTTGCAATAACTGCTTGGCCGCTTCAGTCTGGAATTGAATGCTATCCCGTTCCTCGGCCAGACGCTTGGCCAAGCTTTTGAGGACTATCCCGTGTTCGGTGCTACCCCGATCGCTTGACAATTTGGTATAAGCGGGATTCACCAGCTTGGAAAACAAATCGCTAGCCAGCTTTTGTTCTTCTGGACTTTCGGCCCGGGAACTATCGGGATGCAAGCGTCGAGCAATCCGCATATAACGCTTGCGGGTTTCATTAGACGAGGCATCTAGGGGCACCCCCAAAATGGCATGGTAGTCGGTGAAGTTGTCTCTAAATAGACCTTGCGATATTTTAAAAGACATAGGGTATTTTACCCCCTGAAGGTTACTTTTTTTCTAATATAGCTTTAGCCTTCAGCTCTCAGCCTTCAGCGGTCAGCGGTCAGCGGTCAGCTCTCAAGTGCCTTGAGAGCTAGCAGTTTCCTATGGTCAGCGAGCTTTCGATAGTTAGCTGAGAGCTGAGAGCTGAGAGCTGAGCTATTAGCTAACTAACTAAAAGCTTTTTGAAAGCAGAATCCCGATCGCTTAGAGCCGGGTGCTGCTGTCGAACCAGCTCTAATTCGCCGCTGATACTATGGTGCAGCTTGCCATTGGTTGCCAGAATTCGTCCCGAATCCAGGCGGAAGGGACTGCCATCGTAGGCAGTAACTTGGCCCCCTGCTTCTTCTAATATGACTATTCCTGCTGCCAGATCCCAAGGAGAAAGACCCCGCTCCCAATAACCATCCAATCTGCCACAAGCTACATAAGCTAAATCAACCGAGGCAGATCCAGAGCGTCGGACTCCTTGGGTTAGATGGGTTAGGCGTGCAAATTCGGCATAGTTGTTATCGTCTGTTTGGCGGCGATCGTATGCAAACCCAGTCACTAGAAGGCTTTTGCTCAATTCCGATGTTTGGGACACCGCGATCGCTCGACGGTTGCAAGTGGCCCCCAAACCTTTAGCGCCTCGAAATAACTCTCTATTAAAGGGAGTGAAAATTGCTCCTACCTGGGGAACGCCATCAATTAGCAATCCTATCGAAACGGAAAAGAAGGGATATTGATGGGCATAGTTAGTGGTTCCATCCAAAGGATCTATCGCCCAGAGGTACTGCCCGCCCATGTCTCCTACTCCCCCACTTTCCTCTGCCAGGATAGCGTGGTTGGGTAAATGACGATTTAGCACTTCTAGAACTGTTGCTTCAGAAGCTTTATCGGCTTCGGTCACCAAATCCCCTGGACGTTTTTCTTCAATCGCTTCCAAATTACCTAAATAGGATTCCAGTACCGCTCCGGCAGCAAGGGCCGCTTCTGTGGCTATATCCAAAAAAATTTGTAATTCTTTCGGGGAAGTTTCGGTCATAAGAATTTCATAAGAATTGAGATAATAGTTAGTTAGCGGCTGCATTACTGGTAATTTCTGCGATCGCCCCTGGCTCAGCACTGGGCAACAAGTGCTAAGGGAATTCCAAGAAATAAATTACCCAATTCCTAGGACGGGCTTCCGAAAAGTCCGGTGCCGAGAGATAGGGAGAGACTTCTCGGAAGCCCGTCCTACAGAGAAGCGAGGGAGAAATATTTATTTGCAAATCCCTAAAAGCTTACTCTTGTTTATTTTCACGGCGAAACTCGCTTGGAGTCAAGCGCATGGGCTTTTCCGGATTCCAAATGCCCAGTTCTCTGAGTCTTGCCCATTCTTGGGCTCGGGCAAGATGTTGAGAGTATTTTGTATTGGGGTAGCGCTCTTTTGCCAGCACATAACCCTCTTGCACGAGCAACTTATTGACAAAAATCGAACCATCAAGCCATGCATAAGCGAATTGGCGTTTATAGGTATCGTCTTGAGTTTTGACATCAAACTCCAACCATACCGATTGGCCTTCAATCAAGTTTTGTAGCCTGGTTTTGGCTTGAAGCCCCCAAGGTTTCTGCCGCCAGTCGGGAGCGTCAATTCCAATCAAGCGCACGCGATCGTACTCAGAATCAGTCTCAGAATCAGTAGCTATTTTAATTGTTTGGCCGCTTATGACCTGCTCCACTCGTACCTCGAATAGGTTTTCTGGGGCCTTATTAGATCCACACCCAAGTAGAAACATGGCCAACAACAAGCATAAAGGATAAAAGATTAATTTTCTATTTGCTCTGTGGCAAGTTCTGTTTTTGGATTCAGGATTTACGCTCGGGCGCTTTTTGTAGGACGTGCAATAAGCACCATACGCTATCTGTAGCGTTATAAGTGACGAATTGTGTAAGTACCGTTCAAATTTCTTGATTCGCCTCCAAGCTTTTAGCAAAAAGCCAATAACTGCTTGGGCCATTGAAGAAGGATTAGTCTTCATCCAATGGTAGTCCCGGGCGTACCTTACCTTTGCCGAAGTAGCGACCAAATTGCAGTTCGTAAACTTCGTCCTCATCTTGAGTTTCCAGTTCTAAATCGCAGCGAGCATAGCCAACGCATATCAAAGCATACCCTTCCTCGCGCAAGTGAGGCGATAGCCCCATAGCCTCTGGCTGATAGATCTGACCGGAGCGAACGCGCACGGCACAGGTTGTACAGGCCCCATTGCGACAAGAGAAAGGGAGTTTCACACCTCGCTTTTCAGCGCTATGCAAGATGTAGCGATTGTCTGGCACCCAAACTGTATCGGTTTGTCCTGTCTGGCGATTGTGAATCGTGACGCTATAGGAATTTGTCATGGCAAGAGCTATCTAGCAATGGGTTCATGGTTAGGGTAGGATAAATTGGGGACGGCAATCTATACGCTAATCAAGGTCCCATTAAGCCACCTATGACCGACAATACCCCCATTTCCTTTACTGGCAAAGGGTTTCAGAGGTTTTGAAAAAAAATGCCAAAGGGGGTTGCAAAATCACTGTAACTCTGTTACTATGTATTCTTGGTGGAAGGCAAAATTAAATATGCCCCAATTTGGAGAGGTGGCCGAGTGGTTGAAGGCGCAGCACTGGAAATGCTGTTTGGGGGCAACCTCAACGAGGGTTCGAATCCCTCCCTCTCCGTTTCTATAATTAATATCCGTGGATGTCGCCGTAGGATATGCCGCCGTAGGAAAAGCGTCTCGCCTGTCAAGCAAGATTGCGGTTTCTGGGAAGAAGGCTCTAATATTTGGAACTTATTTCTTGGAGTCCCCCTAAGATCTAATCTAGAGCGGATAAGATCTAAATGGCATATAGGATTTTATTTATGAAAATACAGCTCCAGCGATTATTAATTGGGACCTTGATTGTGCTGGGTACTTCAGGAGCGATTTTAGCTCCTTCAAAATCCCTAGCACAAACCAGATCTAATGAATCTGAAGAGATAATGCCCATTCCAGAGGCATTCGATCGCGCTTTTTATGGGCGGAGCGGCAGCATTCGCTTCAAAACATCTCTGGTGGGCCAATTGTTAAGGCTAACAATTTTATACCCTGAAAAAGAAATTTCTAGGGATGGCAGGCGAGTCGAGCGGCTCTATAGAGAATTATTGATCCACCAGACTATGAGCGATCCCTTGATTCGTACCCGAGATTTGGATAATCCCTTCAATAGCTCTATTCTTACTATGCCACCGTCAAATTAGCTTTTCGCTTCAGCTTTGAGCTTTAAGCTCAAAGCTGAAGGGCTAGGGACCAAAAGCTTAACCTTTGGGAACGGCTTCATCAAAGGAGACTTCTGGGAAAGAAAATACCGCTTCCCCTCCACCCACCCCCAACCCCCTCAACCCACCCCTAACCCCTCCCAGGAGTGTTAGGGGGCCGAAGCGCTCCGATCCTTTGGTACTTTTATTACCAGAAATCTCCAAAGATCTTTTACCTTGCCCTGGTTTGGACTAGCCGAACGGCGATCTGGTTTGCTGCTATTTATAGATTTCATATTTATGCGCCCTAGTGGAATCGAACCACTCTGAAAGCGAATTATGAGCTCGCTGCCTCCCCAATCGGCCAAGGGCGCGGGTTATTTTGGGTTATAGGATGGGTGTTTTGTTTGCCAATCGTGGCTATACCCCGAGTTGGCACCAGAACTTTTCCTACTAACACTTCTGATTCTAAACCAAAGTAACGGGAAATGTCAACCCCTTGCCCTCAATATTTGAGATTTATTTTAGCATGGAACGGACGAATCTTGCCAAGTGGTGTATTGAGGTCTTAGCACTAAAGAGATTTTAGCACTAAAATCGACTTTAGATGTTTGCGGCCGAGAGGTTCCAAAACAGGACTTACATTTTCTAGTCAAAATATTATACATATAGTGTCATTTGCCTCATTTGCATAATTATAACCATAGATATGGTTTGCGTAAGTCCTAAAAACAAACCAAGATCGTATGGCAGACTGCAAGCAGACCGAGAAGGCCGAGGCATAAACAAAAAGCAAAGGTACTAATTGTAGGGGCATAAATAAAATAAGACGCTATATATAGGCTTTGACTAAAAAATAGCGTAAGTCCCGATAGATTTTGTGGCTATTTTAAAGAGTTGTAACATCCATGAGAATAAATCCAACTGTAGTTCTGACCTTCTTGCTGTTGACCATGATGTTTGGAGCTGGTGCGGTAAGTGCTAGATGGGGACTAAGTTTGGGCAAAGAAGCTCTCAAAGAAATTACCCAGCCAGAGATTAGCCCGACAAGCAAGCGGGAAGAGGATCAGGCAAGTCTGATCGAGGGGGAAGGAATTATATTTTTGAAGGAAAAAGAGGTTTTGAAAAATGTTAAGGCCCAAATGCAGGGGAAGGTTCCAGTAGAAGCACCGAAGCCCAAAAAAGAAGAGAAGAAGGCGACTGAGGAACCAGAAAAATCCCCCAAAAAGAATGAGGAGGCGAAGCCAGAGTCTAAGGAACAAGCTGGTTTGCCGATTGTGGCTACGGATGACAAGGTGACCTTAGAGGTTCGCTCCATGAAGAAGGAGGGGCAAGCGTTGATCTTAGATGTAACCTTGAAGAATGAGAGTTCCCGCTCCGTAGAGTTTTTGTATAGTTTTTTGAGTATAAAAGACGATAGCGGACGATCGCTGAGTGCGACAACCCAGGGATTGCCAGGGAAACTGTCCCCCAACAGTCAGCTACATTCGGGAAAAGTCAGCATTCCGATCGCTGTACTGGGTGATGCCAAGAAGCTTTCGATGACTTTAACAGATTATCCCGATCGCAAGTTAGAGTTGGCCATTGCTGATATTCCAGTATTGAGGTAGGCACTGGTGAACCAACTTGCTGCGATCGCTACTATGAGTTGGCCGGATATTTTACTGCGGCTGTTCTCGGTCTTTGGGCTAATTGCCATCAATGCTTTTTTTGTCACTGCTGAATTCTCGATGGTCTCGGTACGACGATCGAGAATCAACCAATTAGTGGAAGCCGGCCATCCAGGGGCCAAAACCGTCCAAAACCTGCAAGAGAATATCGATAGGTTCCTATCCACCACCCAACTGGGAATAACTCTATCTAGTCTGGCTCTGGGTTGGATTGGGGAAAATACAATGGCAGTTCTGATGGCAATCTGGCTGGCCGAGCTGCCCTTGTCCGAGGAACTCCGAACCGCTTTGGCCCATTCTATATCCGTACCAGTCGCCTTTTTATCGATCGCCTATCTGCAAATTGTTTTGGGAGAACTATCCCCCAAGTCCGTTGCCTTGCTTCACTCGGAGCGACTGGCTTTATTGTTAGGCCCGATGAGTCTGGCGATCGCCCGCTTCTTCAGTCCCTTTATCTGGATTGTCAACCAATCCACCCATTGGCTATTGCGCTTTGGCGGCATTCGCTATACCGGCGGTGGCTGGTATAGCCGAGTCACTCCCGAAGAGTTGCAAATGATTATCGCCACCGATCGCGAATCCACGGGTTTGGAAGCAGAAGAGCGAGAACTGCTCAATAATGTCTTTGAATTTGGGGATGTATCCGCTGGCGAAGTGATGGTTCCCCGTACCAGCATTAGAGCAATTCCTAGCGATGCTACTTTCGCAACTTTGTTAGAAGAAGTAGTTGCTACTGGTCACTCTCGCTATCCCGTAATGCGAGAGTCTTTAGACGATATTCGCGGCATTATTTACTTTAAGAAGCTCGCGCAACCTTTGTCTGAAGGGAATATCGCTCTGGATAGTCCCATTCTGCCTTGGATTCGACCGGCGCGGTTTGTGCTAGAAAGTACGCCTTTGAGCGAACTTTTGCACTTGATGCAGCGATCGCAAAGAGCAATGGTTATGGTAGTAGATGAATTTGGCGGCACGGCGGGATTAGTCACTATCAGCGATTTAGTCGCCCAAATCATAGGCGACAGTCACGAGCCAGAGAACCCAGAAGCTCCAACAGTACAAATGCTCGATGACCAGAGCTTCGATATCCAAGCCCAGATAAATCTCGAAGAACTCAACGAACTGCTGAATCTGGATTTGCCCCTAACCGATGAATACCAAACTCTAGCAGGTTTTATTCTTTACCAATTCCAAAAAATACCAGCTCAGGGAGAAATTCTCCACTATGAAAATCTGGAATTCAAAGTACATTCTGCTGATGGTCCGCGCTTAGATCGCATTCGCCTTCGGACTTCCAGATACTCAGTCAATCCAGATGATGAAGAGTCAGATCCAAGCATTGCCCCCACAGAGAATAGTTCTTTAACCTCAGCTCCTCTAGAAGTCAATAATTTACCTTCTTCCGACGACTCCAATCCCGAACAAAAGGAATAGGGTGTAGGGTGTAGGGTGTAGGGTGTAGGGTGTAGGGTGTAAGGGAAGAGAGGGGGAAGACAAGGGAGAAGGGGAAGACAAGGGAGAAATTATTAATTCCCTAAACCCTAATTTAGCTAGGACTTACGCTTGCCTGTCCATATCTAGTATTTGTAGGGGCAGTGCCCCCGTGCCTGCCCCTGGTCCTTGAGTCGATGCGTCAGTCCTGTTAGCCTAAACCCTAAACCCTACACCCCACACCCCACACCCCACACCCTACTCCACCCTACTCCTCTGCATCGCCTGTTTCAGTTTCTATAAAGTCTGTATCGTCTGCGTCGGTTTCTATCGAAGCGGCTGAGTCTTTTTTAGGCTTTGGCATTCGTTTAATATAATCCCGAATCACTTCAGACATGGAAACATCCCGCCTTTCGGCTTCTGCCTTTAAGCGTTCTAATTCCTGGCTATTTAGCCGGATCCTGAGCATATAATCTCTAGCCATGTAACGCCTATCGTTGCTACAATATCAGGGTAACAACGATAAGCAAAATATGGCAACTGTGGTCCCTAATCTGCCTTAGCGCGTCGCGTAAGGTAGCGGATCGGTAAGCCCTAATTCTTCAAAAGCCGCCAGCCGCAAGCGACAAGAATCGCATACGCCGCAAGCGACCTCGCCGCCAGCGTAGCAAGACCAAGTTTTTTGCCAAGGCACTCCTAATTTATTTCCCAATTGAACTATTTCTGTTTTCTTTAGGTCAATCAAAGGAGCGACTATCTCGATTTCCTCTCCTTCTCGTCCTTGTTTTGTTCCCAGACGAAACGCTTGCTGCATGGCCTGGAGATAGTCAGAACGGCAGTCTGGATAACCGGAATAGTCCAAAGCATTGACCCCGATATAGATGCGACTGGCCCCTATAGCCTCTGCGTAGCTCAGGGCAAAACTGAGGAAAATCGTGTTTCGGGCAGGAACGTAGGTGACCGGGATGCTGGTAGCCATTTCTGCTAAAGAGCGACTTTCAGGCAGGTCAATACTATTGTCTGTTAAGGCAGAACCCCCCCATTTCCGCAGATCGAAGCGGACCGTTTGATGTTCTACTACCCCAACCGAGCTGGCGATCGCTCCTGCTGATTCCAGCTCTCGCCGGTGTCGCTGCTGATAATCAAAGGAAATCGCGTAGCATTCCCAGCCCTGGGCTTTTGCTTGATACAACACTGTAGAGGAATCCAAACCCCCAGAACATAAAACAACTGCTTTCATTTTTAATTGTTTATTGGTAATTTTCTGTAAGCTTCGGGCGTTCAATAGCTCTTTTATTTGCGATTCGCTCGCTCTTGTAACAAATATTTACATAAATGCAGTCAAACACTATAGCTTTTGTATCTATTTGTAAAAATACTTCATCTTTTCTTCTGTTTTTTTCCTAAAAATATTCGCTATGCTAAAGATAAGGCAATTTTCGCACGGGTAATTTTATGGCTGCTCTTTCTTCCCTGAAATCAAATAGATCTCTCTGGCAGACTGTTGTGATGTTTAGTCTGGGCTTCTGGCTGAGCGGCATGCTCGTGCTGGATGCGCTGATTATGCCCAGTATGTATGTCTCTGGAATGATGGCCGAATCTGAGTTTGCCTCCGCTGGCTATATGATGTTCTCGACTTTCAATAGAATCGAGCTATTATGTGCCGCTCTGGCTCTAACCGGATTGCTGGCGATATTCAAAATGCATAAAGATGGCGCTCCGAGACGCTCGGCAATTATCTTATCCTCCATCCTGTTAATAGTGGCGTCCATCGATACCTATGGCTTGACCCCTCAGATGAGTGCTTTGGGAATGCAGTTGGATTGGTTCTCCCCCATCGCAGAAACTCCAGCGGCAATGGACGGGATGCATGCAGGTTACTGGGCTTTGGAAGCGGTTAAGCTGGTTTTTGCAGCCTGGGTATTGATTTGGTGCTATCGCGATCGACAAGTCACCAGCGCTCAATAAAAATAGCGCATACAATCCGCTCAAAAATAATCCGCTCAAAATAGCTTTATAAAAAATAGGGACGCGCCGCTAAAAAAAAGAAAGCGCGTCCCTATTTTTTGCCCAATGCTTGTGGGCCCAATTATTGTGAGCCCAATGCCCCTGGCTTATTCTTCAGAAGCGTCAGCATCGCTTTCGGGCCAGAGCAAGCGCACCGCCATAATTGCAAAGCCAATAGCAGCGATCGCTTTAACCAAATCCTCTGGGAGCAGCAGAGCTGTACCTTCCCCGACCCAAACGCCGATAAAGCTGGCTACGACTAAGGCACTAGCGGTTCCGAAAAATACCGCCTTGGGATGTTTCGACGTACCGCCTAGGGCGATCGCGGCCACTTGGCTTTTATCCCCCAACTCTGCCAAAAACACCGTAATAAAACTCAGCATTAAAAGTTGCCAGTCCATTATTTTTATTGATTATTTTTCGAGCTATTGATAACTAAAATATTCCTCACCTCACCCCAGCCTTCAGCCCACAATTTTTTAGCTAAAAACATCCCAGAGAAGGCTAGCCGAGATAAAGATCAAAACAATGGCAGCGCTTCTTTCAAGGGTTTTCGGAGAAATGCGACTAGCCAGCCACTTACCTACGATAACTCCCAACAAGCTCGTAGAGATAAGAGCTAAGGCAGCACCGGCAAATACTACCCAAGGTTCTTGGGATTCAGCGCTCATTAATAGAGTGGCTACTTGAGTTTTGTCTCCTAACTCGCACAAAAATATCGTGACGAATGTGGAGCTAAACACGGCCAAGGCTCCTGAGTTCGCTCGATCGGAGTCGTTTTGGGACTCCAGTTCTGGGTTCTCGGTGGCCGATGTATCCCCGCCAGCGCCAGGATCGTTATTAGCGTCCGGTTTGGCTGCCAAGGATGTTGGCTTTGTAGGAAGGGGTTCTGATGGATTAGAAGAATGGATGGTAGAACTGTCGGGCATATTGCTTGACGCTCTTTGTTACATTTCTTTATCTTTCCAGAGCTGGGGGCAAAATGTCAAGTTTTTAGCAGTCAGCCTCTCAGCAGTCAGCCTCTGAGCTAAAATCCTGCCAACAAGCGCACTCTTTGAGGTTTGTAACTGTCAAACGCCTTAATCAGTAGTGCTATACCGTATAGATTGTTAGGGAGGTTAGGGGGAGGCGATCGCCTGGTTGTAGCGGTCCATCTCTACGGAGCGATCGCCATAAACTGCATCTATCTGCTCTCGGCAGCATCGAATGGCAAAGTCATTTAGCTCTTCTGGCTCGATGCCATACAAGTCTGAAAATACCTCTGCTTCTACGCGACAAAAGCGGGGCCTCTGCTCGTAAATCCGGCAAAGGCGACTGACGCGATCGAAATTAATGCACCAACCATCGGCATCGACCATACTTAAATAAAGTGTCAATTCCTCTGGAGTCAGATAGTCTTCTAAATCGGGGCGATCGCTTGGATCTAGGTTACAGCAGGCCCCACATTGTTTTACACATTGCCAAGTTGCCATTGTTCGGTTTCGCAAGCTCGTTGATTTTGACTCTTATAGGACTTACGCATAGACTCTAGGCATAGGGGCAACCACGGGGGGATTGCCCCTACAAATAGTAGATCTAGACAGTTTGCGTAAGTCTTATCTTATATCAAATCTCTTTCCCTACACCCTACAGCCAACGTCCAACGTCCAATGCCCAATGCCCAATGCCCCATTCCCAATGCCCCATTCCCAATGCCCAATTCCCCAATTCCTATGCTTCTTTAAAAAAACGAATAATTTCCCGGGCGTGGCTGAGGAATTCGCTGTCGGCAGAAAGCCGACCTATAGCATTCTGGGCGTCTTGTGCCAATTTGTTATGTTGCGCCTTATTGGTAGCCTTGAGTTCTTCTAGGGATGCGGCAACTTGGGTCAGATTGTTTTGAGTTGCTTCTAGCTGCCGCTTTTGCGCGGAAACGAAAGAACTTGGCTCCTCAAAGTTAAACTGGTATTGAATGCTGGCTAAGTTTTCCTCTAGGACTATGAGGCGATCGCGCAATTCCATGACATCTTGCCGGGGATACTTGAATTCCTGTCGTACCATTGCCAGACGAGCGGCGATATATTCGTAGGCGCGCACGGCAGGACGCAAGACAGTTAATAATAAGGCAGCACCAGAACCAATATAGCCAACGGAACTAATCCCGGCGATCGCTAGAGAATACAGTCCAATGGCAGAGAGTAAATGCAGAATTAGGGCAATAAGTAGCGATCGCTTGGCCAAACTTTTGACATATTTTACCTTGTCCTCATCCACTGCAATATCTTTTTCTTGCGACTGTTCCCCTTCTGCCAAGACCTCTTTGGCTTGGAAATAGATGTTCCACGGCACGGTGGTAATGACTAACAACCACCAAAACGTAGCCCCGCCAATAACCCAATCCAGAAAGCTGCCCGCTGGCAGGTGCAACCACTGTAGAATGCCAAAGACGACCAGCAATAATAAGGTCAATCCTACGCTGAAACCGGCAAAAACGTTAAAATACATCTTTCCTCTCCGAGCCCTTATTCGAGATAAAATAACTGGACGTTCCTAAATAATTGGTGGTTGAGAAAACCTTTTTTTCAACCATACCTTCGCCATTTTTACAACCGGCACGATCCCCCCAAAACCCCTTTTTAAGGGGGCAATAGTCAAAAGGTCTTAAGCCCCCTTTTTAAGGGTTTGGGGGGATCCGGCATTGCTTAGCGATCGGGCATTTGTTGGGTTCGTTCCCGAGCCTCTCCCTACAAATAAGGTGTTGGGTGCATTTTGGCGAAGGTATTGTTCAAGAAACCGGTTTTTTCATATCTTACTGATTAGTTAGGATTTTCATAAATTATGGCACCGGCGATCGAGGCAATTCGCTTACCCTGTGACAGTTGCTCGACTGGCATAGTTATGGTATATAGTTATATAATTTGGCGATTCGCCCTCGATAGACCTTCGGCTGGATTGGCCTGGAAAAGGTAAATTAAATTTAGTTAAGCTTACTTATCGTAACTGTTAATATCAATGTTACTTGTAATACCGCTATCCTTGTTGTCGATGTCTGTAGCTGTCTATAGCTATCTGTAGCGCCGCCATTAGCAGCTATAATAAAATACCTATGCTTTTCTTAGGTCGCAAGAAGAAATAGCGCTCTATTTGGTCGGCAGAAATGGTATAAGTTTAGCAGTGCCCGCTATAGATATAGACCCCAGAGGCGGAACGAAGCACCATGAAGGAAAACCTAGATAGCCCCAAAAAATTCTATCGCCCAGAAACTATGCAGCAGGAAAAGAGCGACCCTCGTAGAGAAAGGCTGGAGCGGGCAGCGGCCCATTGTAAAGAAGCGATCGCCGCCTATCCCGACAATCTGGCGGCTTACAACAACTTGGGCACGATTCTAGAAAAGCTGGGGCAACTGGAGCAGGCGATATCCTATTACAGACAAGCTCTCGCCCGGGAGCCAAATCTGGCGGTGGTTCGCTACAACTTGGGAAATGCGCTGCTGGGTTTGTGCCAATTCCAGGCTGCGATCGCCCAATACCAGCAGGCGATCGCTACCCGGCCCAACTATCTCAAAGCTCATAGCAACCAAGGAGTTGCCTATCGAGCCCTGGGGCAGGAGGCAGAAGCGATGAACTGCTTCGATCGCGCCTTAACTTTAGATCCGAATTTCCCCCTCGCCCACTTCCAAAGAGGATTTACTCTTCTGCGCCGGGGAGATTTGCGATCGGGATTTGCCGAATACGAGTGGCGCGCCCAGCTCCCAGAGTGGCAGGCCAAACAGTCAAACCTAAAAATGTTCTACGGCGGAGACTTGTCCTCGGTGCCTCTGTGGGACGGCTCTGATTTGCAGGGAAAAACTATTCTCCTCCACGCCGAGCAGGGATTCGGCGACTCGATTCAATTTATCCGCTATGTCCCCCTGCTGGCAGAAAAGGGCGGCCGCGTTATTGTCGAATGTCCCCAACCCTTGCTGCGATTGTTTGCCACTGTTTCGGGAATCGCCCAACTGGTGCCCCAGGGACAACCCTTGCCCGATTTTGAGGTTTCGGCCCTGCTAATGAGCTTGCCCCACATACTGGGCACTACTTTAGAGACTATTCCCAATCGGATTCCATACCTTGAGGGTGTAGGGTGTCGGGTGTGGGGTGTCGGGAAAGACAAGGGAGACAAGGCAGATAAGGGGGTTCCAATTTCCCTACACCCTAATAAATTTCCCTACACCCTACACCCTACACCCCACACCCTTAAAGTCGGCATTGTCTGGGCAGGGTCGCCAACAAATCCGCACGATCGCCAGCGTTCCTGTTCTCTGTCAGATTTTGAGGCGCTATTCGATTTGCCGGGAGTGGCATTTTATAGCCTGCAAAAAGGCTCAGGAGCAGAGGCGCTGGCTAATAGCGATCGCTACCAAAACCAAATAGAGGATTTGGGCAAGAACCTGAATGATTTTGCCGACACTGCAGGGGCGATCGCGGAATTGGATTTAATTATTTCCGTCGATACGGCGGTGGCTCATTTGGCTGGAGCAATGGGCAAGCCCGTATGGTTGCTACTTGATGGCGACCCAGATTGGCGCTGGATGTTGGAACTCTCCGATAGTCCCTGGTATCCCAGTATGCGGCTTTTTAGACAAAGCACTTTGGTGCCGGAGCCGGCAGCTACAGAGATAGGAAATTGGCAGCCAGTTTTTCAAGAAGTGCGACAAGAACTAGAGCAATTCATTGCTTGGTTAGGAAACGAAAAGTCAAAAGAGAAGTTAATGGTGCTAGATGCACACTCTACTTTGTCGAGGTTAGAAAAAGAGAAGTTAATGGTGCTAGATGCGCACCCTACATCCTATAGTAAGGTGCTAGGAGTGCACCACAATGCGCACCCTACAGAAAACTCAACCGAAGATAGAGAAGCGGCGCAATATCTACAAAAGGCAATTATTGCCCATCAAAAGGGAAGTCTAGAAGAAGCTATAGCTTATTATCGGCAAGTTTTGGTTTTAAAGCCGGATGAGTTTGCTGCGTATAATAATCTAGGTGCCGCTCTGCGTCAGTTGGGAAAATTGGAGGAGGCGATTGAATGCTATCGAGAGGCGATAAGGCTGGAGCCGAGGCATGCAGGGGCGCGCAATAATCTGGGCAATGTTCTGCGAGAGCGGGGAAATATAGAGGAAGCTATTGCATATTATAAGGAGGCGATCGCTCTAGATAGAGGCTGCACCGATGCTTACCAAAGTTTGGGAAGCAGTCTCCAGGAGCTGGGCAATCTAGAAGAGGCAGCAGCTTGCTACCAAAGTCTTTTGGCGCGGCAGCCGAATAATGCCGATGCTCGCAATAATATGGGGAATGTTCTGCGAGAGCAGGGCAAAATAAAGGAAGCTATTGCCTATTATCAGCAGGCTATCGCCCTGAATCCTCATTCCCTGGAAGTGTTAAATAACCTGGGCAGCATCTCGATTCAACAAAATCAAATAAAATCAGCGCTGAGTTATTATCAAAAAGCCGCCCGACTCGATCGCGATCGTGCCGATACTCGCTACAATCTCAGCATTGCTTTATTGCTGGCTGGGGAATTGCGTCGCGGTTTTGCAGAATTCGAGTGGCGCTGGCAAATGAAAGGCAAGAACTTCGAGCAACCGCGTCTTTTCCCGCAAACTCTTTGGGACGGTTCGCCCCTGGAAGGGAAAACTATTTTTCTTCATGCCGAACAGGGATTGGGGGATTCAATTCAGTTTATTCGCTACGCTCCGCTCGTGGCAGAACGGGGCGGACGGGTTATTGTCGAAGCATATAAACCCCTAGCGCGCTTATTTGAAACAGTGGAGGGAATCGACAGTATTATTACTAAAGGCAGTCCTCTGCCAAAGTTTGACGTTTATGCACCGTTAATGAGTCTGCCCCATATTCTGGGAACGACTCTAGAAACAATTCCCAATTGCGTTCCATATTTGAGCCCAACGACCGGCTCAGGAGGGAATGGGGAATGGGGAATGGGGAATCGGGCATTGGGCATTGGGCATCGGGCATTGGGGGGCGATATAACAAAGACAGGCGATATAACAGAGACAGGCGAGACGCCTGTCCTACGGGGTAATGGGGGAAATAGCGCAGAATCTCAAGCTAAGAACTCAAACCTTGAAGCTAAGAACTCTTCCCAATGCCCAATGCCCAATGCCCAATGCCCAATGTCCCATTTGAAAATTGGCCTCGTCTGGTCTGCGAATCCCAATAGCCCAACGGGTGCCAAGCGTTCTCTGTCTCCTAGCTATTTTGAGAAGTTGCTGGAAATTCCAGGAGTTGCTTTGTATGGCATCCAAGGACAAAATTTAAAAACTAAAACACCCGAAACCTCACGGGCTTGCCAATTTGACATTATTAATGTTAATGATTTTGCCGAGACGGCGGCTGTTGTGGCGCAGCTAGATTTAATAATTACAGTGGATACTGCTACCGCTCATTTAGCTGGCGCAATGGGCAAGCCGGTCTGGGTGTTGCTGCCCTTCGCCCCCGACTGGCGCTGGATGTTAGGGCGCAAGGATAGTCCCTGGTATCCAACTATGCGCCTGTTTCGACAGCCGACTCCGGGGGATTGGGATAGTGTTTTGGAGCGGGTTAAAACAGAACTAGGGGCAAGGGGCATTGGGCATGGGGCATTGGGCATTGAAAGAGGCAGGGGAGCAGGGAGCAGGGAGCAGGGGAGAGGCATTGAAAGAGGCAGGGGAGCAGGGAGCAGGGGGAGAGGTATCGAAGAAGCGATCGCAGAAGCCGTGGCACATCACAAGGCGGGACGGCTGGATGAGGCGGAGAGTCTCTATCGCCAAATTATCCGGGAACAGCCCGATCGCCTGGAGGCTATTAATAATCTGGCGATCGCTCTGAAAGAAAAGGGCAAGTTCCCAGAGGCGATCGCTTTTTATCAGCAAGCCCTAGAGCTAAATTCCAATTCTTATCAGATTCGCGGCAATCTGGCCAACGCACTGATAGAAAGCGGCGACATAGAAGCGGCTCTGTTTCACTATCAAAGTGCAAACCAGTTAGCGCCCAACTATGGGGAAGGGTATTTCGGTCAAGGAAATGCTCTGGCTCTGTTGGGAAGGTTAGACGAAGCAATCGATCGCTATCGGCAGGCGATCGCTCTGGAACCGAACCGTCCTCAGAACTATACTAATCTGGGCAATACGCTCCAAGCCCGAGGCCGGCTTTCCGAGGCGATCGACTGTTATAACCGAGCCTTGGCAATAAGTCCCGATCGTATAGGAGACCGCTGGAACCGAGCCTATACGCTATTAATGGCGGGGGATTTGCGTCGAGGTTTTGCAGAATACGAATCTCGCTGGCAGATGCGCTGGGGTAACTTCGAGCCCATGCGCAATTTTGCCGTCCCTCTTTGGGATGGTTCCAATCTAGCAGGAAAAACAATTCTCCTTCATGCCGAACAAGGTTTGGGCGATACTATTCAGTTTATCCGCTACGCGCCGTTAGTTACCAAACTTGGCGCAACAGTTATTGTCGAATGTCCCCAAAATTTGGTGCGATTGCTGCAAACTATTCCACAAATAGAGCGAGTAATTCCTAGGGGCGAAATTTTGCCGCCTTTCGACTTGCATTGTCCCCTAATGAGTTTGCCCCATTTGCTCTCGACGACTCTAGAAACGATTCCCGATCGCGTTCCCTATTTGGGAATTGGGCATGTGGGGAGTGTGGGGAGTGTGGGGAGTGTGGGAAGCCGCCTTGCCCCTTCAGAGCGGCTACGCCTACGGAATTCTCCCACCCCTCCCACCCTTCCCACCCTTCCCGATCTCTCCCAATGCCCAATGCCCAATGCCCAATGTCCAATTCCCGATTCCCCTTTAAAAATTGGCTTCGTTTGGTCGGGCAAGGGTTTCTATAAAACCGATCGCAGTCGCTATCGTTCTTGTCCTCCCAGCTATTTTAGGGAGCTTTTCGATATTGATGGCGCTGTTTTCTACAGCCTGCAAAAAGAAGCGCCAGCAGCAGAAATAGCAATCATTCTCGGGGAGGACTTTCCTGGGGATAAGCTCTTGGATTCTCCTGGGAATACGAGCGATCGCGTTCTTGATTGGGGCAGCAAGTTGGGAGATTTTGCCGATACCGCAGCAGCGATCGCGCAGTTGGATTTAATAATTACTGTCGATACTGCTACCGCTCACTTGGCTGGAGCAATGGGGAAGCCAGTTTGGGTCTTGCTGCCCTTCGCTCCCGACTGGCGCTGGATGCGCGATCGCGATGATAGTCCTTGGTATCCCACGATGCGTCTATTTCGCCAAACCCAGCCGGGGGATTGGGATAGCGTTTTCGCCGCTGTCCGAGCCGCCCTAGAGGGTTTGGGGAGACAAGGGGACCGGGGGACAAGGATACAAGGGGACAAGGAGAACTTTTCCCTACACCCTACACCCTACACCCTACACCCTACACCCTACACCCTACACAAGCAAGGAGTAATGGCCTATCAGGCTGGCAGGGTGGAGGAAGCGATCGCTCTTTACCAGCAGGTTTTGGAGGTCGATCCAAATTATGCTAAAGCCCGCAATAATTTGGCAGTGGCGCTGAGGAAGCAGGGCAAAGTGCAAGAGGCAATAGCTCAATACCGACAAGCAATAGCTTTGCAGTCGGCGGACTTGCCTCTGCCAGAACTCTATAACAATCTGGGCAATGCGCTCCAGGAAATGGGGGAATTAGAAGAGGCGATCGCGGCGTATGAAAGCGCGCTGCGAGAAAGACCGAATTTTATCGACGCTGGCAATAACCTTGCTAATGCCCTGAAACAACGAGGGGATTTTGCAGGGGCGATCGCTCTCTATCGACAATGTATGGAGTGGGAACCGAATTTCAGCGAAGCTTACTATAATCTGGCGGTGGCTCTTGAGGAAATGGGAGAACTAGAGGAAGCGATCGCCAACTACCGAGAGGCTATAAATAGAGAACCCAATTTTGCTCCAGCTCGCAATAATTTGGGCAATGCTCTCAGAGAACGGCGGCAATTTACCGAAGCGATCGCCTGCTATGAAGGAGCGATCGCCCTGAATCCCAAGGATGCCGATACCCACTGGAATCTAGCAATTACTTTGCTCCTCGTCGGCGACCTGCGTCGTGGCTTCGCCGAATACGAATGGCGCTGGCAAACTAAAAAATTTATTCCCCGTTCTTTTGCCCAGCCCCTCTGGCCGGGTTTGCGGGCGGGAGAAGACGCCCAAGAGGTGTGGTCAAAACCCGTCGATCTTCATGGGATACCCCAGTTTGAGGATCCCCCCCAAACCCCCCCTTTTGCAAGGGGGGGCAAGGAAGCCCCCCTTAAGAAGGGGGGTTTGGGGGGATCCTCTCCGACTACTTTTGACCACGCCCCCGCCCAAGCGTCACAACCAGAAGCCCCAGAAAGTTTTCAAGGCAAAACAATTCTCCTCCATGCCGAACAGGGATTTGGCGACGCAATTCAATTTATTCGTTACGCTCCCTTAGTCGCCGCAACCGGTGCAGCAGTTATCGTCGAATCTCCCCAAGCTTTAGTTCGCTTGTTTGAAACTGTTGCCGGAATCGAGCGAGTAATTCCCAAAGGCGCTACTTTGCCGGAGTTCGATTATCAAGCGCCTCTAATGAGCCTGCCCTGTTTGTTCGGAACGAGTCTAGAAACTATTCCCGATCGCATTCCCTATTTAGAGGGTGTAGGGTGTGGGGTGTCGGGTGTAGGGCAAGACTTGGGAGACAAGACAGATTTCGGAGACAAGGCAGTTTCAATTTCTATAAACTCTACACCCTACACCCTACACCCTACACCCCACACCCTAAAAATTGGCATCGTCTGGGCGGGCAATCCCGATCGCGAACAAGATGGCGATCGCTCCTGTTCCCTAAAGGAATTTTTGACTTTAGCCGAATTGCCCGGAGTCGTATTATATAGTTTGCAAAAAGGCGCTGGCTCCGAAGAGCTAAGGACACTATATATAATGTCGCCCGATGCGCCGATAGAAGATTTGAGCCCGGAGCTGGAAGATTTTGCCGACACTGCAAGAGCAATTTCAGAACTGGATTTAGTCATTAGCGTCGATACCGCCGTAGCGCATTTGGCAGGAGCGATGGGCAAGCCGGTTTGGGTAATTCTCGGATACAATGCCGATTGGCGCTGGATGCTAGACCGAGAAGATAGCCCCTGGTATCCAACTGCGCGCCTGTTTCGACAAACCGAGCCGGGAGATTGGCAGGGAGTTTTTCACCGCATCAAAGTTGCCCTTCTAGGGGAGTGGGGAGCAGGGGAGCAGGGAGCAGGGAGCAGGGAGCATTTCAATTTCGCATCCAGCCGCCTGACGCCTATAGGCGTAAGCCCCGCCTCCCAGGCGGCTGGCGCGGCTACACAAACAAAGCATGTCCTGAGCGGAGTCGAAGGGCCCTCCGGGCTGCCTTCTTACAAAAGTGAAATGCTCCCTGCGGGAGAGCAGCAAATTTCCCCCTTGCCCCCTGCCCCCCCGCCCCCTGCCCCCCTGCCTCTTTTCGATCGCGCAATGATGTTCTTAAGGCAGGGAAAAGAGGAGGAGGCGATCGCCTGCTATCGACAAGTTATTGCTTTAGAACAAAACTATCCCGAGGCGCACAATAATCTGGCTAATTTGCTGGCGGGGCAAGGGCTGATGGAGGAGGCGATCGCCTGCTATCGCGAAGCTATTAGTATTAATCCCAGTTATGTCGATCCTTATGTGAATTTGGGCAATTGTCTGCAAAGCATCGGCAAGTTGGAAGGAGCGATCGCTAGTTACGAAAAAGCAGTAGAGCTGCAACCGCAACTTCCCGACGCTCATCTAAATCTGGCTATGGCTTTGCTCCAAGCGGGAGACTTCCTGCGGGGATTTGCCGAGTACGAATGGCGACCGAAACTCAAATTGCCAGCGCCGGTTTGGGACGGTTCCGATGCAGAAGGAAAAACAATTCTCCTCCAAGCCGAGCAAGGATTGGGAGATACAATTCAATTTATCCGCTACGCAGCTATAGTCGCAGCAAAATGCGATCGGGTTATTCTGCGCTGTCCCCAAACTCTGCAACGATTGTTGAGTCAAGTTTCCGGCGTTAGTCAAATAGTTGTTAGCGCAGCATCTGGGCAAGCGAATCGCGGACAAACCTTACCTCACTTTGATTTCTACGCTCCTTTAATGAGCCTGCCCCATATTCTGGGAACGACCCTAGAAACTATTCCGAATCATGTTCCGTATCTAGAGGGTGTAGGGTGTGGGGTGTCGGGTGTAGGGAAAGACAAGGGAGACAAGGCAGACAAGGCAGACAAGGGGGTTCCAATTTCCCTACACTCTACACCCTACACCCTACACCCCAAACCCTACACCCTACACCCTACACCCTACACCCTGAAAATAGGAGTCGTCTGGGCGGGCAGTCCTAGCAATCCGCGCGATCGCGATCGTTCCTGTTCTCTGAAGCATTTCTCGACTTTGGCCGAAATACCCGGAGTCCAGCTTTATAGCCTCCAATACGGACCGCGAGCCGAGGAGCTAAAGACACTATATATAATGTCGCCCAATATCTCGCCAAATATCTCGCCAAATATCTCGCCAAATATCTCGCCCAATATCTCGCCAAATGGCGCGGTGCAGGATCTAAGCCCGAACTTAAAAGATTTTGCCGACACTGCAGGGGCAATTTCAGAACTGGATTTAGTCATTAGCGTCGATACCGCCGTGGCGCATTTGGCAGGAGCGATGGGCAAGCCGGTTTGGTTAGTTCTTTCCTACGACCCAGACTGGCGCTGGATGCTAAACCGAGATGATAGTCCCTGGTATCCCAGCATGCGCCTGTTCCGGCAGCCTCGCCCGGGAGATTGGGACAGCGTTTTCGCCGCCGTTAAAGTTGCCCTTTTAGAAGAGCAGGGGACAAAAGTCAAAAGTCAAAAGTCAAAAGTCAAAAGTCAAGAGTCAAAAGTCAAAAGTCAAGAGTCAAAAGTCAAAAGTCAAGAGTCAAAAGTCTTTCCAATGCCCAATGCCCAATTCCCAATTCCCAATGCCCAATTCCCAATGCCCAATGCCCAATGCCCAATTCCCAATGCCCAATTCCCAATGCCCAATGCCCAATTCCCAATTCCCAATTCCCGTCAATTACGCATCGGTATCGGCTGGCAGCTAAGCCAGACTACTGGCTGGGGTATATACGGTACTAATTTGACTCTGCAGTTGCTGCGGGTTCCCGAATATGCTCCAGTCTTGCTGGTTCCGCCTTATCTGAATTCTTCGCAATTCAATCCTTTGGAGCGATCGCTATTGCAGCCGGTTTTGGCCAAGCAGGCGCAACTGCAAGAAATGATGGCTAAAAATCCGGGCAAAGAAATCTGGTGCGATTTCCCGGTGGTTCGCGGTTTGGGCAAAAACTTTGCGACTCCCAACGTACCCCGGGGCAAGCAGAATATAGGAGTTATTTTTTTAGAAGATACTCGCCTTAGCGCCGAAGCTCTGGAGCGAGCGAAAACTTATGAGGCTATAGTTGCGGGCTCGACCTGGAACGAACAAATCCTCAAAAGCAACGGCATTGCCAATGTTTGTACGGTGCAGCAAGGGATTGACCGGACGATATTCCATCCCGCACCAAAGTCCAACCTCTTTAGGGACAGGTTCGTTATTTTTTCTGGCGGCAAGCTCGAATATCGCAAAGGTCAGGATATTGTTATTGCTGCTTTTAAAGAATTTAGCCGCCGCCATCCCGACGCTCTATTGCTCGCGGCTTGGCACAACTTTTGGCCGCAATATATGCTGGGCTTGGAGCAAACTGGCAATGTGGCGGGGCTGCCCGAGGTGAAAGAGGACAAGCAGATCGGGATTGGCGAATGGTTGCTTGCCAATGGATTGCCCGAGAATTCTTTTATCGATTTGGGCGTTATTCCCAATCAGCAAATGGCTCGGGTTATCCGAGAAGCGGATGCGGCGATTTTTACCAGTCGCTGCGAAGGGGGAACGAATCTGGGGGCAATGGAGAGCATGGCTTGCGGAATTCCTACTATTTTATCTGCCAATACCGGCCATTTAGATTTGCTTGGGGAAAGCCATTGCTATTCTTTGCGCCAGCAGCGCCCCGTCCGCCCAACCGCTCAGTTTTCTGGAGTGGAAGGATGGGGCGAGTCCGATGTGGCGGAGGTGGTAGAAACTTTGGAGCAAATCTATGCTAATAGGGAAGAAGCCAGCCAGCGAGGTCTTGCCGCCGCCCGGTTCATGCAAGATTGGACTTGGGCAAAACAAGTGCGCCGTTTTCTCTCGGTTATTGAGGGTATTTTATAAGTCTATAGCGTTTCTCAAATAAATGTAATAAAGGATCGGATCTTAGAAACGTAGGGGCGACAGCATCCCTTCGACAATCTCGGGGCTCCTAACGGCAACCCTCATATTGGGATGCTTCGCCCCAGAAACCTCACATCAATTTGAGAACCGCTATATATAGCAATATGTGAGAAACCTGTTTTTTTTGAAAAAACCGGGTTTCTGAAACCTGGGTTTCTGGCTGTTTCTGCCTCCGAGTCGTATCGTATTCTATTTAGGAGCGCGTTTTTCAAATAAGTGCATCGCCGAAGCGTAGGGGCGACAGCATCCCCGCAACTATCTCGGCTGTAGAATGATAATTCCTGTATTGGGATGCTTCGCCCAGAAACCTTATTAATTTAAGAACCGCTATATTTCAGAGATTGGTATAATAAGCTGCAATGAAAAACGATCGGGGGTAACGATGGAGTTTGAGGACGCCTTCCAAGTGGCCGATCGCGCCGTGTTGGTCAAGACGGGAAAGCACTTGAGCGACCTGCAACAAATTTTGCTGGAGGGAGCCTGGAACGGCGACACTTATGAAGCGATCGGGCAGAATCGAGGTTATAGCCCTCGTTACTTGCAGCGGGACGTGGGTCCGAAATTCTGGAGGCTGCTCTCAGAGGCCCTAGGCGAAAGGGTTGAGAAAAAAAATTTTCGCAATGCCCTGGAGCGCTACCGCCGCAGAGGAAGGGCGGCCAGCAATCCTGCGGCTCGGGAACCGGAACCGACAATGGGCAAATTTCCAGACGGTCCAGTAGCCCTGGGTTCTCCTTTTTATGTAGAGCTAGACCCGATTGAGGCGCGCTGCTGCCAAGAAATTTTGCGGCCTGGAGCGCTGATTAGCATTCGAGGGCCGCAGCATATGGGCAAAACTTCCCTGATACAGAGGATTCTCGCTCGCGCCAGGGATAACAATTGCAAGGCGGCTTATTTGAATTTTCGCCAAGCAGACGAAGCGGCCTTTGCTTCCCTAGATAAGTTTTTGCGCTGGTTCTGCGCCAATCTCTGCCTGAACCTGGATCTCGAACATCAAATAGAGGACTATTGGGATGAAAATATTGGCAGCAAGGTAAGCGCTACCCGATACCTCCAGGGGCGCTTGTTGCAGCATTTTGATTCTCCCCTAGTCATAGCTTTAGATGAAGTCGATCGCCTTTTCCCTTATGCCGAGATTGCCCCAGATTTTCTATCTGCTCTGCGAAGCTGGCATGAAGAAGCCAAGAATCTGGAGATTTGGAAAAAATTGCGCTTGATAGTCGCCCATGCCACGGAAGTTTATGTCAAGCTAGACCTGCATCAATCTCCTTTTAATGTCGGCTTGCCGGTCAAATTGCCGGAGTTTTCCCCGGAGCAGGTGCGGAACTTAGCCCGGGTTTATGAAATCGATTGGAGGCGAGAAGAGGCGGAGAAACTGATGGGGGCGATCGGCGGGCATCCCTATCTGGTGCGACTGGCTCTGTATCATATTTCCCAGGAGCATAAAAACGCCGACGATCTGTTAGAAGAAGCGGCGACGGAATCGGGGATTTATAGCTCTTACTTGCGAGGACATTTGGTCTATCTCCAAAAACATCCCAAATTGGCAGCGGCCATGAAACGGGTGGTGGATGCGGAGGATTCGGTACGACTGGAGTCTATGAACGCCTATCAGTTGGAAAGCATGGGGCTGCTGCAGTTGCAGGGCAATAATGCCCGACCGAGTTGCGAATTATACCGCCAGTATTTTCGCGATCGCATTTAAAACAGCCAAGAACTATGAGCCCAGAGCAATACTACGAATATCAAGTAGGCGGGAGTTTGCCGGTCGAGAACTTAACCTATGTGGAGCGATCGGCTGACGCAGAACTATTCGAGGCTCTCAAGGCCGGTGAGTTTTGCTATGTCCTCAACTCGCGACAGATGGGCAAATCTTCCCTGCGAGTTAGAATCATGGAGCGCCTAAAAAAAGAAGGCTATGCCTGCGCCACCCTGGACATGACTAGAATTGGCGGCAAAGGGGTGCCTTTAGAAAAGTGGTACGGGGGAATTATTGCCGAGTTAGAGCGAGCTTTTGGCCTTTTCTCAAAAATCGCTAGTTCTGGAACGCCAGTGCAGCGCTTGAGTTGGTTTATCGAAGACGTACTGCTGGCCAAGCTTCCCGGGCAAATTGCGATTTTTATCGATGAAATTGACAACCTGCTCAGCCTCGACTTTGCCGCAGATGATTTTTTTGCCTTTATTCGCTTTTGCTACAACCACCGAACCGACGATCCCAAGTATCGTCGCCTCACCTTTGCCCTCTTCGGAGTGGCGACCCCTTCAGATTTGATTCGCGACAAAACAAAAACGCCTTTTAATATAGGCCATGCCATTGAATTAAGCGGCTTGGAACAGGATAAAGCGGAGCCGTTACTCCAAGAATTGGCAGGGGTAGTCGCCAATCCTCAAGCAGTCCTGCGCGCTATTTTATTTTGGACTAACGGACAACCCTTTCTGACTCAAAAGCTCTGTAAAATAACCCGCGATGCTGGCAAAGGCGGGACTTGCAAACTAGCCGGAGTGGAGTTGGTTGCCCCGATTGTGAAGACCAAGGTTATCGAAAACTGGGAATTCCAAGATGAGCCAGAACATTTGCGCACGATTCAAGACCGCATACTCCGGAGCGAACTGGTGGTAAGGCTGCTGAGCCTTTACAAACAAATATTGTATGCAAAAGAGGGAATACCAGCAGATAAGGATAGCGCCGTACAAACAGAACTGCGCCTGTCCGGTTTGGTCGTTCAGCGGCGGGGAAGGTTGCGAGCCTACAACCGCATTTATGAAGCGACGTTCGATCGAGATTGGGTTAACCGAGAACTAAGCAAGCTGCGACCATACGCCCGAGCCTTAAATGCTTGGCTCGCTTCCAACCGCAAGGACGAATCCAAACTCTTGCGCGGTCGAGCCTTGAAGAAGGCTATAGACTGGAAGGCCGGGAGACCCCTGGATGAAGAGGACGAACAATTTCTCTATGAGAGCCAACAGCGAGAAAGCCAAGAGCGCGAAAGGCAAGAGCGCGAAGGGCAAGAGCGCGAAAGGCTCAGGCAGGAAGAGCTGGAGCGTGAAAGGCTTAGACAGGAAGAGCTAAGGCGCGAAAGGCAAGAGCGCGAAAGGCAAGAGCGCGAAAGGCAAGAGCGTGAAAGGCTCCGGCAGGAAGAGCTAAAGCGCGAAAGGCAAACACTTATTGCTCTGTTTCTGTTTTCGACGGTTGTTGCGCTTGTTGCTGTGGCAACCGGTATTTATGGATTACAAATTCTGAAGGAAGGGCAACAAGCACGAACCCAAAGACGCATAGAATCGCAAAGTAAGACAGCGCTGGAGGAGTTTGATTCTGCACCAACCAAAGCGTTATTATCGGCAATGGAAGCAGGGCAGGGATTGAAGAAGATTGTCCCTGATAGCCTTCCCTTAAAAGAGTATCCGGTTTTTCGTCCCTTATTGGCTCTACAGAGAACTTTAGACAATATCCAAAAACGACAACTAGAGAATTACGGCAGGTTTGCAAGCCCGGTATTTAGCCCCGATGGGAATCGGATTGCTGCTGTAAGTCCCGACGGTGCTGCTCGGGTCTGGAACTTATCCGGGAAACAGATAGTTGTTTTAAAGGGGCGTAACAGTTCGGCTAAAAATGTTACATTCAGTCCCGATGGCAAGATAATTGCTACCGGCGATTCTAAGGGAAACGTAGAAATCTGGGACTTATCTGGAAAAAAGATAGCGATTTTAGAGGGACATACTAACCAAGTCGTCAATGTAGCATTTAGTCCCGATGGTAAAAGGATTGCTACCGCCAGTAGGGATGGCACCGCCAGAGTCTGGGATTTCGCCGGAAAACAGATAGCGATTTTAAAGGGACATACAGACTGGGTTTTCGACGTAGGATTTAGTCCCGATAGTAAAACAGGGTAAACGCATCTAAATTAATTTTAATTTCCTTACGAACCCTTGCATAGATGTTAATCGAAAAATAATAGAGATAGTCGAGGGAAGCCAGCTAAAACAATATTTAATTTTTGCTTTAATTGTTTTCTTAACACGCGAGCCCTCATCAATATTGCATGTGGTCCCCTCCAAAGTTCTTGTAGTTTTATAAAGCCATTAACGGCTCAATAGGTGTTTTGGATGTTAAGAAATATTTCGCCAGCAGCATCTTGTTAAGGGGGGTTTGGGGGGATCGTCCGACTGGGGTATCCCATTTTTATCATCTCTATCCGACTCATCCAACTCGTCCGACTCGTCTGGCTCTGTATTGGTTAAAACCAACAAAGGCGATTTTACAGCAGATGCAGCGATAGTTACTTTACCGCTTGGGGTCTTAAAGTCAGGAACGGTGAAGTTTTCGCCAGCTCTGTCAGAAGAAAAGCAGGCTGCGATCGCTCGCCTGGATATGGGCGTCTTAAATAAAGTAGTGCTGAAGTTTCCCAAGGTATTTTGGCCGGAAAATAGGGAAGTGTTTGGCTACGTCAGCGAAAACCAGCAAGACTTTACCGATTTTTTCAGTATGACTCCCTACACCGAAGCGCCAATTCTCATCGCTTTCACCGGAGGGAGTTTTGCCCGCAGTCTGGAGAATTTGTCTTCAGAAGAAATTGTAGAAAAGGCGATGGCAGTGCTGCGTCGGGCTTATGGCAATGGGATTCCCGAGCCGGTAGGAGTTGCGAGAACGAGATGGAACGCCGACCCGTTTTCTTTTGGTTCTTATTCCTATATTCCAGTGGGAGCTACTACAGGCGATCGCAAAGTTCTGGCCGAACCCGCAGGCAGCAATCTCTTTTTCGCCGGAGAAGCGACATCCGCTAAATACCCATCAACAGTGCATGGTGCTTTTCTCTCGGGAATTCGGGAAAGCGATCGTATTAAGAATAATTTTTAATTTCTATTAGGAGTTTGTAGGGGCGATTTCGCGCGATCGCCCCTACAAACGATTCGTGCTTAGAGGGCGATTCGCGAATCGCCCCTACGGCCGTTTCGGCAATTTCGGGCATAGTAACCCTACAAATTCTTTGCTCGCGCCTTAATTTCTGAAATAGAAAACACCGCGTCAAACTGTATATTCTCTTTTGCGTATAACTCTGCACCCCCTTGCTCTCTATCTACTAGAGCAATAATCCGCTCGACTGCATAACCGGCGTCTCGAAGTCGGTTAACTGCTTTCATCGCAGAAGCGCCGGTAGTTACCACATCTTCTAAAACTGCGACTAGAGCCCCGGGTTTTAGCGTCGGCCCTTCGATGTAAGCCATCGTGCCATGTCCTTTGGCTTCTTTGCGAATAATCAGAGCCGGAATGGGGCGATTTTCCCAAGCAGAAACAACGCTTACGGCGGAGACAATCGGATCTGCTCCCAAGGTCAAGCCGGCAACTGCCTCGGTATCTGGAGATAGCATAGATAGGAGTAAGCGACCCGTTGCCAAAGCGCCGTTGGGGTCTAGGGTGACTTGTTTGCCATTAATGTAGTAGGTACTCCGCGCTCCCGAAGAGAGAATAAAATCTCCTTCTCGATAGGCTAGATTGCAGAATAAATCCAGAAGAAAGGAGCGCACTTCGGTTAAGTCGATCGCTTGTGCTGAAGCTTGAGGAGTCATAAAAATAGGAATAATTTATTGCAAACGCATTATATATAGTACAGCAGTGATGCTTGCTTGGAAAAGATAGGTGGGCGTAGGGGGCGTAGGGAGTGTAGGTAGCGGCGGTGTAGGGGCGACAGCATTCCCGAGACAGGTTTTGCGCTAAGGAGCAAAAATTATTGTATTGGAATGCTTCGCCCAGAAACCCATGCAGCAAGGAGCAATTGCCCGGAGGGCACGCAAGAGCGATCGCATCGCTTTCCGATAATATTAAAAACCCCAGCGATTCGCTACTTTTGAATCTCTAGGGTTTCTTATAGCGGTTCTCGCGCTTGATGTGAGGTTGGGGACTTGCAAGTTAATAATGTACCGGTTCTTGAGCTATGCCCTTCTTGGGCTATGCGCTTGCGCGCAGGCTTACGCCTACGACTCCGCGAGCGCCCGAACGGTGGCGATCGTGCGATCGCTCTTGGGCTGGTACTTTATTTCTGCGCAAATCCCTTGCCTGGGCGAAGCAACGAGAGTACGGGGGTTGTTGTTCGGAGCTTACGAGATTGTCTTGGGGATGCTGTCGCCCCTACGCCCCCTACGTTTCATTCGTTACAGGCACCGGGCTTCTAACATATCGCCAATGAAAAGTAATTGCTATATAGCACTACGCACTCAGGGAACGGACAATTCAAATCTTGCCAAGGCTAGTAACAGCAAGGCTTGTGCTGATAGCTGACTGCTGATAGCTGACTGCTTACTGCTATATTTATCTTCTGGCTCCAGGCCAAGGGCAGGGAAAAAAACTGCAGATCGCCTAGACCGAGCTATTCACTTCCCAGCGGCTCTTTTTTTACTATTCATATTTTCCACGCTAATACCGAGAACCCAAAGAGTAACCAGACCTACTCCAATCCACTGGTTCCGAACTAAATTTTCATTGATTAGCGTTAAAGCCATGACGCTCGTCAGGGCGGGTCCAGTTGCCGAGACCACGGACGCCAAAGACGGACCAATCATGGGAATTCCATAGTTGTTAAGCAAATAACCAACTAGGGTTGTCAGGAACAAGATGAAGCATCCCACCAAGAGTCCTCCCCAGTTCTGCGGATCGACATTGTATTCGAGTAGATCCAAGGGAAAAAAGAAGGGAACCACAAAGAGCAAAACTACAGCTCCAAGCCAGTTGACTGTAAAGTTAACGACGCTAAAAGGAGCCGGATGCAGCTTGAGTTTTTTGGCACTGAGTTGGGTCATAATCACATAACCGGCAAAAGTCGTACCCGATAGAGCTGCTGCTAATGCCCCTTGCAAAATAGGCGTCTCGCCACCTCGGGCGGCAAAGGCAGCTTCCGGAATGGTCAAAAAGCAACCTACATAAATAGTTACCGTCGCCAAGGCCAGGATAAAAGTCGGGCGAGCGCCAAAGATAAGCCATGCTAATAAAATTGTCACCGTGGGAAAGACAAAGAAGATCGCAGTGGCCACTCCCGTGGGAATCATTCCCAAGGCAACGTATATAAAACACTGGGAGAAGAATAGGCACAAGCCACTACCAACTGCAATCCAGACTTTGCCACGCTTTTCGGGATTGCCCAGTTGCCTGAGTTCTTTAAATGTATTTTTATAAAGGAATGAGGAGACAACGAGCATGACGGGTGCGACTAAGGTCATGCGTATGGCTAAGACTAACAAGGAGTTGCCAAAACCCGGGGAAATTACTCCGCCAATCTCGCCGAATAGAAAGACTTCCCGAGGAAATAAGATTACCCGGGTGACAATGTTTTGGAAGGAAATGGTCAGAGAAGAGAGCAAGACCAGAATCAAGCCGGTTTTAAATACATCTGGAGTTGCAGCAGGAGCAGGAGGCGGAGGGGGAGGAGCGGGCCGAGGTTGCGGCGTTACAGATATTGTCTCTTGGGCTGGCGTCCTCGGTCGCTCCATGACTCCAGTTCCAGAAGAATTCCTTCCTTCTGGTAGGCTCGATGGGTCGCCTTGGCGCAGTGCAGCAATCCGATCGGCGCTGACATTCATGCTAGCGGCGTCTTCTTGGAGTTGGGAAATTAGGCGATCGACCAAAGTTTCTAAAATGACTTCCCCTTGCTGTTGCAGGGAATGCATCCGGCCCAACTGCTGGGAAAGGGAGCTTTGATAGCTGCTGAGTTCCTGTTGTAGGGTTTTGAATGTGGTGTTGAGGGTGTTGTCTAGAGATGCGAGTAGGCGATAGGCATTGTCGTTAAAGTTGCTGGGCGGAGGAGTTTGGCTGAAACCGGGGCTGGCAGATGTACTGCTGATGCTGTGGCGATCGCCATTGGCAACTAGCTCCTTAAACTTTTGGCTCAAGTCTTCTTGCAGATGAGATGCCAGAACCTGAGCCAGTTGCTTCGACCAGACTTGCTGCTGCGCCATTTGACGCTGGTTCATAGTCTGCATTTGCCGAGACAGCAACTGCTTATGTTGGCTTTGCAGGTTGCTAATATCGTCCATGAGACGGTTCTTTTCAGCCTGGAGCCGCGCCACATCCTGAGTTAGCTGAATCGTCAAGTTTTGTTGAATGTTGCGAATCTCCTGGGTCATCGACACCAGAAGATTTTGTAATTCCCTGGGATCTTCAGATCTAGAGTTCTCCGGTAGATTGTCTAGTGGCCCCATTAGCGTCTTACCTCTAGCTTATTTTTCATCGACAAACAATCTTTGGGCTGGCTCAGCCTCTATAGGTTGTGGGGTGTGGGGTGTAGGGAAAATGCTATTTTCCCGCGAAGCGCAAGCTGTCGCCGGAAAGTCCTACTGTTAGGAGGTTTCGGGTTTCAATTGGGAACGATACCCGTTTATCACCAAAACGGTTAAAAACCTCATCACCAACACCCTACCCGAAGGGTGCGTAACTAATATAGTCAAGCGAGCTTAGAGCTGACAAAGGATTGAACCTCTAACAGCTTGCAGTCATTCGTCTTATATATGACAGATACTTGATTAGTTTGGTGCGCGGGTGCGCACCAAACTAACATCCTTCCAAGTCATATATGACAGATACTTGATTAGTAACCCAAAATAGGGGCTACTAGCCCTTAATTGAGCAAGTAGCAACCTAATAGAAGCAACCTATAGAGTATCTTAGCGCCTAGGATTGCAGTACGCTCTATTATCTTTGGTGCCAAAACAACTCCATAAACTTACATTGCTGGCCTTTTTGAGATTGAGAGCGATCGCCCCTTTTGCGGAGCAAGTTATCCTCAAGCTCGCGCCAGCAATTATATAAGTTTTTTTTGTGACTGCCAAAAATATCGTAGCTTTTGACCGCATTTATTTTGCAACAACGAGAGTCGATTTCGATGCGGTAAAATGGTTATAGCGTCAGTATTTTATTGCCAGTTCCGAGTCGAGCTTATATGAATTTAGATAGTATTTTTTAGCATTTTTTTACAAAAAAACGTTCGATATATAAATGCAGTAATTATAAATAATTCGCGATATTGCACTAATAAGATGGCTTAGGAAAAACAATGGCGATCGCTCTTTTACACCTGTAGGGGCGAATCGCTCTTTTACGCCTGTAGGGGCGATCGCTCTTTTACGCCTGTAGGGGCGAATCGCCCCTGAATGCCATTCGCCCCTACCCCATGCAAAATCAAAATGCTCTGACGCGATCGCCCCCAAAAGCGGCAACCATTATTAGCTATTTGGGCGGACGCCGCCTGCGTAGGAAATCGGGAATATCCAATCCTCCGGACTGTTCTGGTTGTTTTGGAGGTTCGGTCGGGATAGTGCGTTGGGGGGGAGGATCTGGCTGTCTAAAAATTGGTTTTGGCTGCGGCTGTGGGGTCACCTTTGCTGCTGGCGTAACGCTTTGGGATTCTGCGGTAAATCCGGTGGCAATCACGGTAATCCTTATCTCACCCTGAAGTTTTTCGTCAATTACCGCCCCAAAAATAATGTTGGCATTGGGATCCACAGCTTCGTAAATAGTTTCAGCCGCAGCATTGACCTCATGCAAAGTCAAATCGGTGCCGCCAGTAATATTAAAGACAACTCCTCTGGCTCCTTCTATTGATGAGGACTCTAGCAAGGGAGATGCGATCGCCATCCCAGCCGCTTCCATCGCTCTAGACTTGCCAGAGCCCATGCCAATTCCCATCAAAGCCGAGCCAGCATCTGCCATTACCGCTCGCACGTCGGCAAAGTCAACATTGACCAGTCCGGGAATCGTGATTATATCGGAAATCCCCTGAACTCCTTGGCGCAGAATATCGTCAGCCACTCGGAAAGCCTCTTGCACCGGGGTTTCTGCCGAAATCACCGATAGGAGCTTATCATTCGGGATAATAATCAGAGTATCGACGCGACTTTGGAGGGCCGCTATGCCTTCCTCTGCCTGGTTCATGCGCCGTCGTCCCTCAAAAGTAAAAGGGCGAGTTACCACCCCCACAGTCAGAGCGCCAACCTCTTTAGCCGCTTCTGCCACTATGGGGGCAGCACCCGTGCCGGTGCCACCCCCCATACCAGCGGTTATAAAAACCAAGTCTGAGGAGTCCAAAGCCGCTAAAACCTCATCGCGAGATTCCTCAGCAGCTTTTTGACCAATAGACGGATTGCCGCCGGCCCCGAGACCCCGGGTTAATTTTTGACCGATTTGCAGGCGTTTGGGTGCTTTTGCTTGGGTTAAAGCTTGGGCGTCGGTGTTGATTCCCCAAAATTCTATTCCTGACACTTCGCTGACGATCATGCGATTGACGGCATTGCACCCACCGCCACCAACGCCAATAACTTTAATTCTGGCTATACTACTTGGCACAATATCGTTACTCCTGGAGTCTTCCGTAGGGAGCTTTGCTTCCCGGTCATGGTCCCCAAAAACCGTTGCATTATTATAAGTATTAGAGTTGTCCACTGCCGACGGAAAACCTTCTTGTGCTTGAGAATGGGGGCTTTTATCGTCAAGCCTTAGTCTAATATTAAGTGTCATTGGTATAGGGAACTCTAGATATACAATTTTTAAACCTCTTGGCGGCTCTCGTCAAATATACTGCGAGTAGAGAAGCGCAGACGCTATGAGCGCGAACGGGAAAATGGCAATAATTTTCCGCACACCCCACACCCTACACCCCACACCCCACACCCCACAACGGTCAGCAGCATCTAATGTAAATAGGACAATTATATTATTTACAACTTTTAGTATTTAGCTGGCTTTATTTCTGATTGGCAATACTCAATCTTCAACTACAGCCATCTGAAGGGTAGGGGAGTTTGGGTTTTTTAGGTCAATATAGGCAATTTGAGTGGGATTAAAATAATTTGGCAATTCCCGCATGCGATCGAGAACCCTGACTTGCTCGACAAAGCGAGATGTGTAGGCACCCAAATGGACGACTCCGAGTTCGGTTTTCAAGATGAGGTTGGTCGGCTCCCGCCAATCAATCTCATAGACTCGCACCGGAGAGCGGCTAATTGTTTGATAAAGTTCCGGCCAGTAAGAGCGATACTGCTTGGGATTGCCAATCACCTTGAGGGTTGGCATTTCCAGGGTTTTATCTAGGGAACTATAATACTCTTGCGGCATCCAGACTCCCCTGGCATCGAGAAAGCCGATGGCTGGAGAAGTTGCTAGTTTAGGACCGCGATCGCGAGCTGATGGGACAGCCCCCGAAGATATCCCCGAAGATATCTCTGAAGATATCTCTGAAGATATCTCTGAAGATATTTCTGAAGATGCTTCTGAAGATATTTCTGAAGATGCTTCTGAAGATGTCAACTGAGCGATCGCCACCGGATATCTTTCAGTCACCTCAATCTTTAGGCCCGGAGGGAAAAGTTCGCGACTAACCGTGGCTCCAGCAATGGGAGCCATTGATTCCAGGTTTTGCTCTATTGCTTCGGGGTTCACCCGCAGCAGGGATTCGGGATAAGATAAGGGCAACATCAGCCGAATCGCCTTAGTGGAGAGAAATTGGTTGCCCGAAATCTCTATGCGATCGCTCGAATTTATGGTCCAAACGGGTAAAGTTGCTGCCCAGATCGAGACCCCGGCCAAGCTGCTCGCGCCCACCAATTGCCAAACCGATCTTAAAATTCTTTGCCGCCGCTGTTTGCGGAGCAAGCGACGCCGACGCGCTAATTGATACTCAGAGACTGATGCGATGCTACCCATCCATCTACTACCTCTCGATTGCAATGGCTTTCAAATAGGGTCTAGGGTGTGGGGTGTGGGGTCTAGGGTGTGGGGTGTAGGGTGTGGGAGGAACCCTCAAAAAATCCCCTTTCATTCCCGATACTCCCCTCTCTTCCCACACCTCCACACTTCCCACACTCCCCATCCTCCCCCATCTCTCTTTCCCTAGCCTTGAACCCAGAAACTGGCCAATGTATAAAGGCCCATTAGCTTTCGGTTGGCAGCAGATGCCAGATTCATTTTTAGCATTTTTACCAACTGTCCGAGCTGGAAAAATAGGTAAGTTCCGTTTGAGTTTGCTAGTGGAAATCAACAAAAATGGGCCTCTCAAATAGCAGATTTAATTTTTGGCCAGATTATACCACTATTGACACTGTTTCTGGGTCGCCTGTCAGGAATTGCCAAAATAAGCCAGATCGAGCAGAACCGTGGAAGTCCCAAGCCTTGGCTCGTTTAATCTGCTACATAATTATGGTGTGGGGTGTAGGGAGAAGAGAGATGGGGGGACTGTCGGGAGTGTGGGGAGAAAATTTTGTTTTATTTTTCCCTGTCTTCTCGCTCTCTCCTTGCCTACACTCTACCGCTACGCCCTAAATAAGAAGGTAAAAGATTGGCGATCGCTTACTAAATCGATCTCGAAATCCGAGGGCGATAAGCGAGGTAATTTAGAAGTAATTTAGATGCAAAGCCTACGATCGCCTGCACTCTAGAGCGGCGATCGTAAATAGGAATGATATAGCGGTTCTTGCTCTTGATGTGAGGTTGTCTGGGGCGAAGCATCCCATTACGGGAGCATTTCAATTTTGAAGCGGACGCCGCCTGACGCCTATAGGCGCAAGCCGCTCCTAAAAGGCAGCCTGGCGCGGCTACGCAAACTCTCGCCCTCTTTGGGCTACCTTTTACAAAATTGAAATGCTCCCTCCCATTACGGGGGTTGCCGTTCGGAAGGAGGAGATGGTTGAAGGGATGCTGTCGCCCCTAAGTTTCGCGCATTACAGTTATTTGAAGCTGTATCGAATCCGCGTAGCTGTCGCATAAATACCGTAGGGGCAATCCCCCCTCATGGCTGTCCCTATTGGCTTGGGGCAGCCACGGGGGGACTGCCCCTACAAATACTCTAACTGTTCGATCGCACTTATGCTTAGACCTATTATTTATGAAGCTGGATGCAATTTCCAAACGTCAATAAGAGCCTATAAGCTTCGATGCCCGGAACTAATAAGGCGAATTTTCGTACAAAAATGGTAATAGCAACCTATACTTAAAGAGTGAGGAGACAGTCAGGAGCAAGAGAATGAAACTGGATTTATCGAAATTCTTTAGAGCCTGTAACCCCAGCAAGACCATAGATATGGGGAACCCAGAAGAGAGAAAATATTATATCGATTTTGCAGAAGTGCGGGGCAGCGATATAATTCGGGAGTTGGAGAGAACTATAACTTTGCTATCTGGAGACGAACCCACCTGCCAGCTATTTACAGGACATATCGGCTGTGGCAAATCGACCGAGTTGTTCCGACTCAGAGACGAACTGGAAAAGAAAGGATTTCATGTAGTCTATTTTGAGTCTTCTCAGGATTTGGATATGGCGGACGTGGATATCAGCGAGATTTTGCTGGCGATCGCCCGTCAGGTGAGCGAAAGTCTGGAAAAACTATCTATAACCCTGGAGCCGCGAGGTTTCCGAGCCCTACTCAAGGGAGCCGCAGAACTGTTGCAGACCCCCATAGAACTCAGCGGCGAGGCTGTGATTCCCGGAATTGGGACTGTTAGCGGGAGTACCGAAGGAGAATTAGGGTTCTCGCTCCCTGGGGGTATTGGCACTATCACTGCCAAAACCAAAGATAGTCCCAAACTGCGCCATCAGTTACGACAATATCTAGAACCTCGTACCAATAATATCTTAGAAGCAATTAATAAAGAGCTGCTCGAACCGGCGACGAAACTGCTCCAGCGACAAGGGAAAAAAGGATTGGTGGCGATCGTCGATAATCTGGATCGGGTAGATTCCACGCGCAAGTCAGGGGGTAGAACTCAGCCGGAGTATCTATTCGTAGATCGGGGCGAACAATTGCGCAAGCTAAACTGTCATGTAGTCTATACTATCCCCCTGTCTTTAATTTTTTCTAATGATTTTGGCAGGTTGACCAGTCGCTTTGGATTGAAACCAAAAGTTTTACCAATGGTATTGGTTCAGTCTCGCGACAACAGCGACTATGAAAAGGGAATGGACTTGCTCAGACAGATGGTACTGGCCAGAGCATTTCCCGATGCTCTGCCTGCAGAACGGACAGAAGCTATCCCGGAAGTATTTGACAGTCCCGAAACTCTAGACCGCCTCTGTCGGGTTAGCGGGGGTCACGTCCGAAACTTGCTCGGACTGCTCTATAGTTGCCTCCAGCAAGAGGATCCGCCTTTTTCTCGCCATACTCTGGAAAATGTGATTAAGGAATATCGGGATGACTTAGTTGCGGCGATTACCGATGATGAATGGGAATTATTGTTTCAAGCTTTGGAACATAGAACCGTTCGAGGAGATGAGGATTACCAAATATTGTTGAGAAGTATGTTTTTGTTTGAATACCGCGATCGCCAGGGACGCTGGTATTGGATTAACCCGGCTTTGGCAGAAGCACCTAAATTCCAACGTTGGCTGTCGCAGCAGTAGGTTTCTCCTATATTCGCCAGAAACCCGGTTTTTTGGAAAAACCGGGTTTCTAGTATATCCTCGTATATTCGCCAGAAACCCGGTTTTTTGGAAAAACCGGGTTTCTAGTATATCCTCGTATATTCTCCAGGAACCCCGGTTTCTTAAATTCAAAAACCCGGGTTTCTGGCGTTTTTAGCTCCAATCGGATCGCATCCTATTGACTGGCATTCACCACCCAAATGAAATCGCCATCCTCCGGAATGTAGATGAATGGCTGTTGCCTCGCTGGTTGCTGGAGATCCCGAGGCAGTAGGTAGAAAACGTCCTCAAAGTCCACGGTGACTTGCCTGGTCGCACCGTTGATTTCACCGCAGCCGTTCTTGAGCAGGGTTATAAATGCCTCTTTCTGAGCTTCCGAGTCGGGAGTAACGTAAACTAGGTAACCTTGGTCAACCAATTCCGCTGTTTCCTCGAACGCTTTTTCTTCGGTTGAGACAAACACAATTTGGGTGTCTTCAATCTCAATAGGGCAAGATGGTGCGGCCAATAGCTTACCTGCCACTACGCCGTAAAGGTCAGTGCCAAAGGGATCGGCGATGGAGAAGAATCGGTTTGTACGTGGAATCAAGGGCATAGCCTGTTGAAAGTTTAGGATATTCTCTTGAAAGCTGCCATCCAATGAACCAGCGTCCGGGGGGTTTTCAATAATTTCCTTTATGTCCAACGGAGTAACAACGGTGTAACCCGCATTTTTGAGAATCTCTATCCCCTGAAGCTGAGCTTCCGGGTTGTTATTGAAAGTGCTAACACTTTGTTGGGCTTGGGCAGTCCCCATACTGCTAAAAAAGAGAATAATACCCAACACCAAGGATAGAAACAGATTCCGATTATTTTTCATTGTTCTTACTGAGGGTGAAACGTCGATGAAGCTTAATCAATGAGTGAATAGTAGGGGGCATTAATTGTAATGCATTACCATATTCAGACTATTGCTAGCTATATTGTCAATCCTTTTTCTTTTGAGTTACTAGGATCGCGGTAAAACCTAGAGCAGCCTCCTGTAGGTTGGGTAGAGAGCGATCGCGATCGCGACCCAACACCCCAACATCCGAAGTCAGGTGCTTTACGTCCATAGCGCGATTTGTCTCCCAAGCAACTGCTGAGAGCATATTGTGTGCGCCATAGAAGTAGCACCCAGAGCCGCCAAATGCGAACAGACCGTCGGCCACGTCAGGATCCCAGCCAATCAAATCCGCCAAAATCCCTGCGCTTTCAATCTCGGTTTGTTTTACATCCCCAGCGTATTCCCCTTCAATGTTGGAGCCTAAGCAGCTATTAAATTGCTATAACAATTATATTTGCTTTTTATATTAATTTCAAACTTAAATCAAAAATTTTTCAATTTTTACATCTACTCATCGTGGCCTCACTACAGAAATGGGCCAATTGCGCTCTGCCTCGGTGCGCCCTTTAGCTTCTTTGATTTAATAGGACTTACGCATTAACTCTATGAACGGAGCGATCGCCGGGGGATTGCCCCTACAAAACGCTACATTTGGATATTTTGCGTAAGTCCTATTTAAGTTAATCCAGTTAAGACTGGATTATTTATAATTGTATTGAGATTTAAATTGTTGATTTTAAAAATAATATAATTGCCATAATACTAATTGATAATTGACTGCTGGGTGAGGTGCCAACGGAGCGAAACCCCTTATATACAAAGCCCCAAAGTGACAAAAATAAAGGGGGAATTACGGGCAAAATTTGCTATTAATTAAGCAACAGCCAACATCCTAGCGAAATTATTCCCAAAAAATCTTAAAAAAATGAGATCCCAAGACGAAGGCGCTGAAGGCAATATGGCCTTAAACGATCGCTCTTTGAGGACCTTGGCAAGAGCTATAAAGATTTCTCAAGGGCATTTTGCTCTGATTTTAGTACGCTGCAACTACGGAGCATTACGAGAGCGCATGGTGGCCAGCTTGCGATCGCTCCTACTTGCCGAGCTGGCCGAGAGTTCTGCCTCTAAGTTTGACCTCCAGGAACTAGCGCTACCGACCTCAGCCAAGACTCTTTATACTGCCATTCTGGCCAAAATCACTTCGACGCAGCCGAATGCTTTAATGATATTTGGCTTAGAGTCAGTAGCCGCCTGCGACGAACTGCTCAAATATACTAACCAGATTCGAGATAGATTTCGCAAAAACTTTGCATTTCCCCTGGTATTGTGGGTCAACGAAGAGCTGCTGCAAAAGCTAATTCGTCTCGCACCGGATTTTAAGAGCTGGGCAGCAACGTCAATTAAGTTTGAAGCCGATGCCGATGAGTTAAGAAATTTTCTCGACAGCCAAGGGCTTAATTTGTTTGCTGCGATTTTGAATAGCGGAAGCGCCAACCCGGACGATTGGGCGATCGCCGCTAGAAATGTCATGCAAGCATCCTTAGTGCTGTCGGGTTTAGACCGTGAATCAAATCTAAAATACGAACTTTCTTTAGCTTGCAAAGAACTCTGCGATCGCGGCATTGGCCTAGAGCCAGACCTGGAAGCAACAACCGAGTTTGTTTTGGGTAGATACGACCAAGCTAGCGATCTAATAGATTCTGCTTTGGCTCGCTACCAGCAAAGCTTAGAATTTTGGCATAGCGCATCGGCCAGCTTTGCCCAATGGCCCAATGCCAAAGAATACCAAGGTGTCTTACTCCTTTATATTGGGCTCTGCCATTGGCGCAAGGCAGAGCTGTATCCTATCGACAGCAAGACTTATTGGCTCTATGCGAGGGAGAATCTGGAGGAATGCTTGCAGGTTTTTCAACAAGCCTTGCGAGAGGATTTAGCTGCCAAGCTTCTGCCCTTATTAGGTGAAGCGTTGCAACGATTGGAAGACTGGAATGCACTGCAAGAGCTAGCAGAAAAGGGTATAAGACTACATCAAAGTCAGCCCGGGTTGCTCGCTCGCGATTATGGTTTTTTGGCAGAAGTAGCTCTGGTTAAAAAGCAGTGGCCTGGAGCTGCTAGAATTGCACGACAAGCGCTTTCGGCATCGGCAGCACTGGCTGCGATGCGACAAGATAGAGGTTTGTATTTGCAACTTTTGGCTAGGGCGCAGATCCGTCTGGGACAAAAGAGCGATGCTATGAAAAATCTGGAGCTAGCGCTTAGAGCTAGCAGCCCTCAGCAAGATCCAAAGCTTTATCTGAAAATGCTGGCAGAGTTGCGATCGCTCTACTTCCAGAAACGACAATATCGCAGAGCTTTTGAATTAAAACTAAAAGCTCGTACTATCGAACGAGAATATAATTTTCGCGCTTTTATTGGTGCTGGCCAGCTCCAACCTCAACCGCGAATAGATAAAGATTTTAGCCTCGATAGTCCGAGCAATTTGCCGAGTTCGGGGCTTGGGGCTGTTGCTTCGGGGCTCTCCGCTCCCGGTCGGCAGCATGATATAGAGCGATTGCTGCAAAGAATGGCTCGACCCGACCAAAAAGTGACTATTATTTATGGCGAGTCCGGGGTTGGTAAATCTTCTTTGGTTAATGCGGGATTGGTGCCGGCTCTGCGGGAAAGGGCAATAGGCGATCGCCTAGCCTTACCTATAGTTTTGCGCTCTTATACTAATTGGATTTTAGCTTTGGACAATCGCTTGTCTGAAGCTCTCGCCGACTTAGGATTTACTAGAGCTACAGTTAACCTTGAAGGCGACCCCAGTCAATCCCTTGCAGGTATCGTAGAAGAGCTTCGCTATAATGCAGAACGCAATCTTTTGACTGTATTAATTTTTGACCAGTTTGAAGAATTTTTCTTTGCGATAGAGAGTCTAGAAGAACGCCAGATATTTTATCGGCTTTTGCAGCTATGCTTAGATATTCCTTTTAGCAAGCTGATTTTTTCTTTGCGAATCGATTTTCTGCATTACTTATTAGAATGGGAACGCTCTAGCAATCTAGATGCTATAAACAACGATATTCTCAATAAAAATTTTCGCTACTATCTAGGAGATTTCAACCTGGATGATGCTAGAACGGTAATTCAGGATCTAACGGAGCAGTCGGAGTTTTATTTAGAGCCAGAACTGATTGATGCTTTAACCAAAGACTTAGCGAGCGATCGCGGAACCGTCCGTCCGATTGAGTTGCAGTTAGTCGGGGACCAGTTGCAACAACAAGAGCTTGGACTTGAAAGAATTACAACTCTAAAGCAATACCGACAGCTCGGCAGTCAGCCCAAGGCTATTTTAATCGAGCGTTCAATTGCGCGAGCGATCGCGGATTGCGGCCCCGAACACAAGGATAAAGCTTGGCAAATCTTGTATTTGTTGACTGACGAGAAAAATAATAGACCGCTCCATACCAAGCACAAGCTAGCAGAGACTACGGGGTTTGAAGAAGAGCTAGATTTAATTTTAGATATTTTTGTTGGCTCTAGTCTAGCGATAATTCACCGCGATCGCCCGGAAAATAAATATCAATTAGTTCACGACTATATGGTAGCGCCCATCCGCAAAAAATACCAAAGCGATTTTGGCTTGCAAGCTCGCTTACTGCAAGAGAGAGCGGACAAACAACAATATCGCCAAAAATTGGAGAAAAGCAATCACTGGCTCAAATTCTTTTCTTCTTTGACCGCGATGCTTTTAATTGTAATGGTGACGCTATTTTCAGCTACGGTCAAAAATTGGCAGGATGCCGAACAGAAAAGAAAACAAGCGGCTATAGATAAAGAAAATATTCAAATTGCCGCTCTGACTGCCTCTAGCGAAGCTCTTTTTGTAGATCGCAAGGAATTTGATGCTTTGATGGAAGCTTTAAGGGCATGGAAAAAATTATCTGAAGCCCAGTCGCCAGACTTCCCAACCCAACTGAGAGTGCTGACAGCGTTACAACAAACGGTTTACAGCGTCAGGGAACGGAACCGCTTGGAGGGGCATGGTGCTGAAGTTTGGAGCGTTGCCTTCAGTCCCAATGGGGAGCTTATAGCTTCCGGCGGTAACGATCGCCTAGTAAAAATCTGGAATCGCAATGGTTCGGAACGCACTACTTTGCGAGGCCACACCAATAACGTAACTTCTGTCAGCTTTTCTCCAGATAGCCAGCTTATTGCTACGGCTAGCCTGGATAGAACTGTGAAAATATGGAATCCAAATAGCGGTCAATTGCTGACTACATTTTCGGGTCATAGGGAGAGAATATATAGCATTAGTTTCAGTCCTAACGGGGACTTGGTGGCTACCGCTAGTAAAGATCGTACTATTAAACTTTGGCGAGTCAAAGATGGCAGCCCAGTCAAAAGATTGTTAGGCCATAAAAAAGACGTTAATTCGGTCAGCTTCAGTCCCAATGGCAAAGATCTGCTGTCTGGAAGCGACGATCTAACGATCAAACTCTGGAGCAGCGACGGTAAATTGCTAAAAACTTTGCCTCATGGCGAAAAGGTCACGGTTGTAGGTTTTAAACCCGATGGCAAAATGATGTTTTCTGCTGGGGTCAATGGTAAGATTAGGCTCTGGAATCGTGACGGGAGCTTTGCCAATTGGTGGCAAGCCCATCAAAAAGCTATCCATAGCGTTGCTTTCTCTAGAGACGGCCAGACTATAGCTACGGCCAGCGATGACAATACTGTTAAGCTATGGAGTTTAGAAGGAAAAGAATTGATGACTTTTAGAGGACATAGCGATCGCGTGACTAGCGTTAGTTTCGCCCCGGACGGAACAACTATAGCTTCCGGGGGATTTGATAAAACCGTTCGACTCTGGGCTCTCCAAGATACATTAGAGCGACCGTCTCTTAACGCCCACGGCGATCGCGTCTGGAGCGTGAGCTTTTCTCCCGACGGCAAATTAGTTGCTTCTGGCAGTAAAGATAATACTGTGAAACTCTGGAATCGCAAGGGACAACTGTTGCGAACTTTAGAAGGACATAAGAATCTCGTCTATAGCGTCAGGTTTTCCCCGGATGGCCAGCTTATTGCTTCCGCCAGTCGGGATAAAACAGTCAAACTTTGGCGTCGCAACGGGGAATTGGTTAAGACTTTGGAGGGGCACCGGGAGCGAGTCTATAGCGTAGCCTTCTCTCCCGACGGTAAATTAATTGCCTCTGGTAGCGGAGATAATACTATCAATCTCTGGCGTCGAGACGGTCGCTTAATCCACACTTTGGAGGGACATAGCGATCGCGTCTATAGCGTAGCTTTCTCTCCCGACGGTAAATTAATCGCTTCTGGCAGCCGGGACAATACTATTATCCTCTGGAGTTCCAATGGCATTCCGATTAAAACCCTATCTGGTTACGACGGCCACAGCTCTTATGTTACTGACGTCAAGTTCAGTCCCGACGGCTCTTTGCTGGCTTCTGCAGGTTGGGACAATACAGTAAAAATTTGGCAAAGCGACGGGACTTTAGTCAGAACGCTTTTGCAGGGATATAGCGATAGCGTAGAGAGCATCAGTTTTTCCCCGGACGGAAAGACTCTGGCTTCCGCAGGTTGGGATAATATGGTAAAACTCTGGAATATTGAGGATGGCAGTTTTATCAAGGGCCTACAGGGACATACTTCTGGCATAATGGATGTTAGTTTTAGTCCCGATGGCAAAACTATTGCCTCGGCCAGCGACGATAATACAATTGTTTTGTGGAATTTGGATCGAGAGGATCTAATCGTGCGAGCTTGCGATTGGGTGCGGGATTATCTCCAGCACAATCCCAACGCGAGATCTCGGGATAGAGATCTTTGCGACGATTATGAATTTTGAATTTTGAGTTTTGAGTTTTGAGTTTTTAATTTTGTTACAGATTATATCAAATCCGTTTAATCGCCCTAAAAAAGGCTTTCTCGTAGAACGGGCGTCTCGCCCGTTCCAAAACAAGGGCTTTTTGGGACAGGCGGGACGCCCGTCCTACGGAAGATACCAAATTTTTTGTGCGAGGGTGGGGAGGGACAGGCGGGACGCCCGTCCTACGGAAAATACCAAATTTTTTGTGCGAGGGTGGGGAGGGACAGGCGGGACGCCCGTCCTACGGAAGGTTCCAAATTTTTTGTGCGAGGGTGGGGAGGGACAGGCGGGACGCCCGTCCTACGGAAGATTACAAATTTTTTTGCGAGCATTTTAACTTGATATTGTCTTGCATCCCGGGTATGAGTCCCAATCTAATTGATCTCTAGCTAAATCACTATTAATTATGTCTGACTTGCCAGCATTAAATACCGAAACGATTTGGGCGATTATTAACGAAGAAATTGACGACCCTACGGTAAACCGCTTGGTATGGTACTATCTGGGTTATCGCTATAACGAGGCTACGCAAGAGTGGGATGCCTCTGGCGTCGAGCCGGCATGGCAAGAGAAGTATCCCCAACCTCCTGATTTTATTGGCAGCCGACCGGCAACGTTACAGCTAACTCGCTCTATTCCCAAAGAAAATAAACAGCTACTCAAACAAAAGCTGGGATTTAAGGGATATAAGATAGATCAATTAGTTCCTCGACTGACGCGACGAGCTACGATGGCTAATTGGCTGCTGAGTTATATGGAATTGCTAGAAAATCAAACTCCAAGCGAACCGTAATGAATAAAGAAGAGTTGCTCGATCGCGTTTAAAAAATAATTCGCCAAGTGGAACCGGAAGGGGATATTATTCTCTACGGTTCCCGAGCCTGTGGAGACGCACGGGATGACTCCGATTGGGATTTTCTTATTCTGCTCGATGGCGAAGTTGACAGCGATCGCACGGACAAAGTACGACATAAACTATACGAACTGGAGTGGTAATGTGGCGAAGTCCTCTGCTCCATCATCCGCAGCCGTCAAGACTGGGAAACACCTCTTTATCAAATCAAGGGATGGGATTTTATAAAGCCGTTCGACGGGAAGGGATCTTTCTTTGACAGACTCGATTGACTTACAGATTGCCTACTGGATGGAGCGAGCTGAGGAAACTTTAGAAGAGGCTCGCATCCTGGCTAGCGCGAGCCACTGGAATGCCTGCAGGGATAGCGTTCAGCGGTCAGCTATCAGCGGTCAGCTAAAGGCAGAAGAGCTACGCCTGCGCGGAGCGCATAAGCTCAGAGCTGAGGGACTTGCAAGTTAATAATGTACCAATTCAAGGGCAACGAAGCGCTCAGCCCGAACGGTAGTGGTCTTTTGGACTGGTACTTTATTTTTGCGCAAGTCCCTGATAGCTATGAATTCCCTATTCCCAATTCCCATGCCCAATGCCCAAGAAAGCTATCAGCTCTGTGCTCTGTGCTCTGTGCTCTGTGCCTTTAGCTGACTGCTGAGAGCTGAGAGCTGACCGCTATGAATTCCCAATTCCCAATTCCCAATTCCCAATTCCCTAGGAATTAGGCATCTTCAATCCTTTCAAGATCTGTTTTTGCTCGCCCTCGCTCAATCCCTTGCTCTGTATCAAAACGCCAAAACCTCCCAATCCCGTCGGATTCATTAAGCCGTGCAATACTTCGCGCCGTTGCAATGCTGTAGAAATATTTATACCGGGGGTAGTAGAAAGAGCGGCAATGCGATCGCCCAATCCCAAGGCCATCAAAAATAATCCCTGCTGAATAAAACCAACTCGCTCCAAGCCGCAGAATTCTCCCTGACTCTCCAAGGCTGTAAAGTTGACATGGGCTGTAATATCCTGCTTGCCGACATATATATAAGGATTGTCGTGGTGCCAATGCTGGTAATAGCATTGTAAAGTGCCCTTATGTCTTTGCGGACTATAATAGCGTTGGGCTGGATAGCCATAATCAATAGTCAGCAAATAGCCTTTTTTTAGACATCCCGCCACTTTTTCCAGCCAGTCCAGAGCCGCGAGATTGACTTCCGAGCGATAGCCATCCGGGTAGAGATGGGTAGCTCCGGCATCCCGAGGCAAAAGTTCAATGCCGGTCAAGGCAAAATACTCGGCAATCCTAGGGGTCGAAGGTTCTGCGGCTATTTCGATAAATGAAGAATCGAAATCAGTCGTGACATAAATTTCCTTCAGTTGCCCGTTTTCGAGTAAAAACTGATGAACTGGCAGGGCATCTACTAATTCGTTAGAAAAACAGCAACCAACTATCGACTCGGGCGCTATCTCTTCCCAAGTCCGCCAGTGCAAGCGGTTCGCCCATTGAGTCAAGCGGCGCTGCTGGTATTGCTTCATGGCTGGGGATTTTTCGACGATTGTATATTCGACAATCTCAAAAAGGTCTGGATATTGCCGTTGCAAATAAGCCAGTACGTCGCCTGCTATCAGCCCTTGTCCGGCTCCCATTTCCAGCAAGTGAAAGGGAGCTTTTTGTCCCATAATTTCCCAGATGTTGACAAACTGCTCTGCCAGCAGCTCGCCAAAGTCAGCACAAAGATGTGGAGAGGTTACAAAGTCTCCGGCACCGCCAATTTTACCCGCCCCTGTCGTATAGTAGCCATGCTGCGGGTGATAGAGCGCCAGTTCCATATAGTTGGCAAAAGAAATGCGCTGTTGCGGACTGGCAGCGATCGCCTTTTCTATTGCTTTGCACAATGCCGGATTATTCTCCATGCTACTTTGGCTCGATTGGTTTTATGATTAGCAGCTTATATCAAATCCGGTTAATTACCGATAAATAAATCTCGTAGGGCGGGCGTCCCGCCTGTCTCTAGTCTCGATGGCGGACAGGCGGGACGCCCGTCCTACGGGAAATTTTAAATTTTTTATCTGGGTATTTTACCGTATTCGATCTTATTAATTGGGGTAAGCGATCGCATTACTCACCAAGGCCAGAATATAGTGATTTCAAATAAAAACGAGAGAAGATGTAGGGGCGATTCGCGAATCGCCCCTACACTTAGCTACAATAAAGGCGATCGTAACTGTCTCATCCTTAATTGAAATCACTATATTTTCAATAATTATTGGCGATCGCAGCATATATATAGTATGAGAAACCCGGTTTTTGGAAAAACCGGGTTTCTGGCTTTTTTGGCGAAGGTATTGTTGAAGAAACCGGGGTTCTCAGATATAGCGCAAATACCTCTAGGTTAAGTTAGGCTGTAGGGTTTAGGCAGAGGGGAACGGCATTGGCGATGTCACCTATTCTCCCCCTACACCCCACACCCTACACCCCACACCCTAGTTTTGTGCCCATGCCCCATGCCCTATGCCCGATAGACTATCTATCTACCGAACCCATAATAATATCGATACTACCGAGTATAGCTACAATATCGGCGACCTTACTGCCCTGTAGAATATGGGGAAAAATCTGGAGATTATTAAAATCAGCAGCTCTAATCTTCCAGCGCCAAGGGAAGGGATTATCGTCGCCAATTATATAGATACCAAGCTCCCCTTTGCCGCTTTCAATGCGGACATAATGTTCGCCTTGAGGAATCTTAAAAGTGGGGGCAATTTTTTTGCCGAGAAACTGATAGTCAAAATCATTCCATTCAGATTTGGGACCGGCGTTCATCCGCTTGGCTTCCAAGTTTTCGTAAGGACCGCCAGGAAGAGCTTTCAAAGCCTGCCGAATAATCTTGACCGATTCGCGCATTTCCCGAATCCGCACTAAATAGCGAGCCATGCAATCGCCGGCGGTTTCCGACTGTACTTCCCAGTCAAAATCGTCGTAGCACTCGTAATGGTCAACCTTGCGCAAATCCCACTTTACTCCGGAGGCGCGCAACATGGGGCCAGACAAGCTCCAGTTAATCGCTTCTTCGCGGGTAATAACGCCAATACCTTCAATGCGGCGGCGGAAAATGGGGTTATTGGTAATCAGGCGTTCGTACTCGTCAACTTTGGGATCGAAATAATCGCAAAAATCTTCGCATTTATCGACCCAACCGTAGGGGAGGTCTGCAGCGACGCCGCCAATGCGGAAATAGTTGTTATTGATCAAGCGCTGACCGGAGGCGGCTTCCCAGAGGTCGTAGATCAGTTCCCTTTCCCGGAATATATAGAAGAAAGGAGTCTGAGCGCCTACGTCAGCCAAAAAGGGTCCTAACCAGAGTAGGTGGTTGGCAATCCGGTTCAGCTCCAACATGATAACGCGGATATAGCTGGCCCGTTTTGGAACCGGAATGTCAGCCAGTTTTTCTGGGGCATTGACCGTAACTGCTTCGTTGAACATTCCGGCCGCATAGTCCCAGCGACTGACGTAGGGGACGAACATTATATTGGTGCGGTTTTCGGCGATTTTTTCCATGCCTCGGTGCAAGTAGCCCAAGACAGGCTCGCAATCCACCACGTCTTCCCCATCGAGAGTGACGATTAGTCTCAATACCCCGTGCATGGAAGGGTGGTGAGGCCCCATGTTGAGGATCATGGGTTCCGTTCGAGTTTCAATCCTAAGTGTCATAGACGATCGCGTTTTCAGAAGGAAAATTAAGTCCCGATAAGGAAATTAGGGCTACTGCACCTTCGCTGGCCGCCATATGGGCACCGAGCAGGCAGTATATATATAGATTAGGACTGTGCAAGCGTCTTTCATCTATAGCTGCTCGAATAGCCGGTCGAACTCTCAAAGAGGGTCGATTCTAAAGGTACGGCCATATGAAGGGCAAAATGTTTATTTTTATTGAATTGCTCTAATTATAAGGAGAAGGGGTTGGTACTTCCAGAGGAAAAACAGAATCAAGGGAAGCAATTTGGGTTTGCCCATGTGCCGGTACTGGCAAGCGAGCTTATTTCCAAGTTGGAAGTTAAGGAAGGGGGGCATTATTTAGATGCCACGGTAGGAGCAGGGGGCCATACAAAACTTCTTTTGGATGCGGCACCAGAGGTACGGGTGACGGCTATAGACCGAGATGAGATGGCGATCGCTACCGCAAGGGCGAATCTAGGGGCATATGGAGAACGGTTGCAATTTTGGCACGGCAATTTTGCAGAGTACGACCCGGGCCTTACCAAGTTTGACGGCATAATTGCAGATTTGGGAGTTAGCTCTGGGCAACTAGATATTGCCGAGCGAGGCTTTAGCTTTCGCCTCCAGGGAGATTTGGATATGCGGATGGATTGCCGACAATCCCTGACAGCCGCCGAGATTGTCAATCATTGGGACCAAAAAAAACTGGCAGATATTTTTTACAACTATGGGGAAGAACGAAGATCTAGGCAAATTGCTCGGGTTTTGGTTGAAAAGCGACCGTTTAGGACCACGACAGAATTGGCAAGGGCGATCGCAGCGAATACCCCACATCGCTACCGGTCCGGTTCCATCCACCCGGCAACCCGCGTTTTCCAAGCATTGCGGATTGCTGTCAATGCCGAACTAGAGAACCTGGAAATTTTTCTGGAAAAAGCTCCACTCAGTCTCGTACCTGGGGGCCGAATAGCCCTGATTGATTTTCACAGCTTAGAAGATAGATTAATCAAGCATCGGCTGCGGTCTTCCTCGTTATTAAAAGTTTTAACCAAGAAACCAATACGGCCCGGAGCCGAAGAAGTGGCAGATAATCCTCGCTCGCGCTCGGCTAAGCTGAGGGTGGCCGAACGTCTGGAGCTAGCTGGCGTTCCTGGGTAACAGAATCTAACAGAACCTTCCTAAGCTATGCTAAGCTCATGTCAGCAAGGGTCTGCTACGCGATCGCTCCCCGCCTTGATGGGGGGAGACGAGCAATAATGCCGAAAAAACCTGGCCCAAGAGCCCTTTTAATAGGGAGACAATCCCCTAGCTCTGTATTTATTAATGAGCTGTTTGTAAGAGCTGTTGCCGTCCGGCTGGATCGGAAATGCGATCGCTCTGCGGCCACCACAATGCGCTCGTGAGATATGGTTAGCTCGGATCCGCCTGGGAACAATAATAAATTAGGGGATATTTTTTGCCTAGGTTAAGATTGACTCTCCGAAAGCTCCCTGGGAGAGCGATAAGTTCTATTGGCTTCTGGACGGGAGCCAAAAAATGGACCATACTTTGGGCGTTCCCATTACATCTGCTTTTGTCCATCCAACCGCAACCCAATTGTAGAGGGGGTGCTTTCTGGAAAATTGTCTAGACTATGACCCGATGCGAGTATATAACAAAAGTAATCTATTGCTACGGGATAAGGAGGGCCATTTGCCCGCAGGACAGTTCGCTCACCCACATTTTAGTCGCCCACATAGAGGCTCGCAAACCCTAAAGCAATTAAGGAAAGACCCAAGGACGCCCGAAGGGTTGTCTCCTGGCCCGAGCGCAAAAAGCCTTCCCGAGATCGCGCCCCAGAAGTGGAGCTGCGATCGCTTTGAGGGCAAGCAGGGTAGGGAACCCGTCGTGGCAGTTGGGTGCGACCCGGCCTATATCGTCGGGGAAATCAAAAGCAAGTCACACTTTATTAGCCTGTAAGTGGGGGATTGCATGAGTCGGGGAAAAAGGAGGAAGCTAAAATTGATGGTGGTCGATGATGAAGTCGACAACCTAGACTTGCTCTATCGCACGTTTCGGCGGGATTTTCAAGTCTATAAAGCTGATAGTGCTTTCAGTGCCCTAGAGGAACTGGATCAAAACGGCGAGATGGCGATAATTATCTCTGACCAGCGGATGCCAGAGATGAATGGGACCGAGTTTTTGAGTAAAACTGTAGAACGGTTTCCAGACACGATTCGGATCTTGCTAACTGGCTATACAGATGTAGAAGATCTGGTGGAAGCGATTAACTCGGGCCAGGTGTTCAAGTACATAACTAAACCTTGGAACCCCGAGGAACTAAAGGCGGTAGTCCAGCAAGCCTCTGAAACATACAAGGTTCTCAAGCAAAGAACGAACGAACTAAACCGCACTCTGCGAAGAGAATCCCTGTTTAATGCAGTGATGAAGACAATCCGAGAGTCTCTGGATTATCAAAGTATGCTGCAAACAATTGTCGAGAGTATCGGTCAGAGCTTTGAGGCCAGCAGTTGTTGGTTGCGACCAGTAGAGAGCGATCGCTTGCTTCCCGATATAGTCTCATACTACGCGAACCAAGCTCCCGACAATGATGACAAAAAGGAAAAAGACTCCGAGCTTTTGGAAGTTGTTCTGGAAAACCGCCAGACCCAATTAATCCAGGGCGAGAATAGCAATGAGAACGGCACAAAGCTGGTGGTGCCCCTGATTTGTCAGCAGGACTTGTTGGCAGTTATATCCTTATCTCAAGAAGACGCAAGTAAAAGCTGGGTCCAAGAAGACATACAGCTAATCGAAAGCGTGGCCGAACAAGCCGCTTTGGCGCTTTCCCAGGCCAAGCTATACGAACGCACCCAAAAGCAAGCCGAGCAGATGCAGGCCGAGCTGGAGGTTGCGCGCCAAATCCAAACCAATCTGCTCCGCCAAAGCTGGCCAGAAGTCGAGGAAGCTAAAGTACAAGCTTGCTGCTTCCCGGCTAGAGCAGTAGGGGGTGATTTTTTTGAGGTGTACGTTCACACCCAAGGGGATATTTGGATAGCGCTCGGAGATGTCTCGGGCAAAGGAGTTCCCGCTGCCTTATTTATGGCCAGCGCCATGTCAGTGATGCGCAGAGAACTGGCTGGGGAAATATCGCCGGAGCCGGAGGATGTGACGAAAAACCTTAATAGCGCTCTGGCAGACGATCTAATTGGCAACAACTGCTTTATTACAATGGTTGTGGCTCGTTATAGACCCTCCACAAGAGAGCTGGCCTATACAAATGCCGGACATATTTATCCTTTAGTCTGGTCTCACAGCTCCGTTGGTGCTGGAGAAGCAGAGGTGGAGCCTAATTTCCTCAAGGCTCGGGGAATTCCTTTGGGAATTTTGCCAGTGTGGCGAGGAAAATCAGGGAGCTTGGAGTTAAATCCAGGGGACGTTTTTCTGCTAACGAGCGATGGCCTTACCGAAGCAACAGTTACGGATCCAAATCCGAAGCTGGCCGCCGTTGATGCGGGTTCAATGCTCGAACAAGAAGGTCTGTGGCAGCTAATACTTAAGGAGAGCGCTCCTCTAGACGTAAATCATTTATTAGCTCGCGTCAGAGAATTGGCTAGCGAGCAGGAAGATGACCAAACTATACTTTCTCTGGAGGTTCTGTAATCAATGAGAACTGAGTTGCACGTCCCAAGCGACTTGCGGTTTCTGACTATTGTGGAAAGTTGGCTTTTGAGCAGTCTGGAAATGGAGCTAGGAAGTCATCTGGATTGGCCTCGTCAGTCGAATCGCTGGCGTCTGGTTTTAGCAGAAGCATATTCTAATGTGGTTCGTCACGCTCACAAAGAACAGCCAAATGTACCAGTGCTGCTGCGCTTGGAACTCAAGGAGCGCGATATTGCTCTCGAAGTTTGGGACCAAGGGCAGGGCTATGACCTTTCTGATTATTCCGAACCCGTTCCCGAAAAAATGCCAGACGGCGGGTATGGCTGGCTGATTATGAAGAGATTGATGGACAGAGTAGAATATAATTTGCAACCAGATGGTGGTAACTGTCTTAAGTTGCAAACGAGTTTGGCAGAAGCAGAAGCATCTTAAGTTACCAATTAGCCGCTTTTTAAAGAGCCGCTTTTTTAAGGGCGATTCGGTTCGCAGAAAATACAGAAAATTTTGTAATTGCAAGCGGAGCGATATCGCCATAAGGAGTCTGCGCTCTTCACGAGCGCCAAAAATACTCCTATAGCAGTAAGCAGTTAGCTGTCAGCATTCAGCTAGATCGCAGCATTGTCGGGATGTAGGTTGGCAAACAATAAGATTGCCCTATAGCAGTAAGCAGTTAGCTGTCCGCAGTCAGCTAGACCCCTGCATTGTCGGGACGATTGCTTTGGCAAACAATAAGATTGCCCTAAGCAAATATTGCGTAGATGCTATATCTAAGAAAAACTCTAGCAATGCTTTGGAAACATCGATTCCGCATTCGCCACCTGCTTGCTTGGAGATTTACTCAATTAATGGCGAGGGAGCGTGCGATTCAGGGGGTGAGATTCAGGGGTGCATTATTCCAATCTAATCCACTCTAAAATGTCTGTGCGGGTAGGGAAAAGGTAGAGTAATGCGCGTCTATAGCGTTTCTGAAATAAGTGTAATGAACGAAAACGTAGGGGCGACAGCATCCCCCTTGACCATCTTTGCTGTATAACAGGAATTTCCGTACAGGGATGCTTCGCCCCAGAAACCTTACATCAATTTGAGAACCGCTATATCTCAAGTGTCCGTGCTATGTCTTAAAGCAATTAGTTGACGAGTTTAGGTTCGGCGATAATGGCTCCTGAGTTAGCAAAAGAAAAAACTATAATTAGCAGCAGTCAAATTAAGGAAAAAGCCTTAGAACTGGGCTTTCACAAGGTGGGGATTGCTAATGTAGAGGATTCGAGGGAGAAGCTGTCCGAAGCGATCGCCGCTCTCGGGGACTGGCTGGGCAAAGGCTATCAAGCAGATATGAACTGGATGGCTAACCCCAAGCGCCAGAATATACGCCAAGCTATGCCAGAGGTGCATTCTGTTATCTGCGTAGCTCTCAACTACTACAGTCCCCACAAACATCCCGAAGGAAAAGAATACGCAAAAATATCCCGCTATGGTTGGGGTAGAGACTACCACCGGGTAATGCAGAAAAAACTGAAAGTTTTATCGGATTGGCTGCGAGCCCAAGACCCAGGAATCCAAGCCCGTTACTATGTGGATACTGGCCCTATACAAGATAAGGTTTGGGCGCAACTTGCCGGGATTGGTTGGATTGCCAAAAACAGCAATGTCATAACTAGGGAATATGGCTCTTGGGTATTCTTAGGGGAAATTTTAACCAATATACCCTTAAGTCCCGATCGCCCTCATTCCCAACATTGCGGTACTTGCACTCGATGTATTGAGGCTTGTCCTACAGGTGCGATCGCGCCGGCTTTTGTGGTAAATGCCAATCGCTGCATCGCCTATCACACTATTGAAAATCGCTCGGAAGAATTGCCAGAATCTATTCAAACTAATATGCAAGGATGGGTTGCCGGTTGCGACATTTGCCAGGATGTCTGTCCTTGGAACGAGCGTTTTGCCAAGGAAACAGACATAGCAGACTTTCAGCCTTACCCGGAGAATGTAGCGCCGACCTTGCAGGAATTGGCAGAAATTTCAGATGAAGATTGGAATCGACGCTTTCCGGCATCTGCCCTGCGGCGGATTAAACCAGAGATGCTGCGACGCAATGCCAGAGCCTCTTTAATTAGGGTGTAGGGTGTAGGGTGTAGGCAAAGAGAGCTGGGGGGAGTGTGGGGAGTGTGGGGAGTGTGGGTTCACGAATTTTGTTTAATTTAATTCTTCCACCCTTCCCACGCCCTACACCCTACACCCTAAAATACTTGTCTCCTTATCGCCGGAGGGTTAGATATGGCTAAATTGCAACGGTTGCTGATAACCCTGGCCTGCTGGGGTGTATTTTCTTTTATAAATCAGCCGGTGCGAGCCGGGGAGTGGCGTCTGGTTCGCAATGGTATTTTGTTCGGAATCAGCGGCATGGTTTTGATGGATGAAGAGAAGGATTTTTGTTCTTTTGCAATCGTCCACGATAATAAAAGAGCCGACGAAGGGCGGCTGGCAATCGTCACTATTAAGCCTAATGAGGAACCGGAATATTTACCCTTAAGCTGGCCAGATAATATAGAGTTGCCCGTGGATTTAGAAGGACTCACTGCAGTACCGAGCTTGGATAGACCTTCTTTGATGGCCTCCACCAGTCGGGGAAAAGTTTACCATTTTCAGATTGATGGGAACAAAAACATCTCGGTTCTGAAAGTATTGGATTTACCAGGAATTGTGCCCGGAAGTAACTTTGAAGCTTTTGCCATACAGATTATTGAGGATAAGTTTTTGGCAGTGTGGGCGCACCGGGGTAGCAATGAAGATCCGGCGGTTCTTTATTGGGGTTGGTTCGATCCTACTACCGATCGCATTTCTCTAGAAGGTTCGACTGAAGTGAAAGTGCCCTGGCCTATTGGGAATGTTCGCCATATTTCCGACCTAAAGATCGATCCGACGGGGAAAGCGTATATCACTTCGGCAACGGATAATGGCAATGATGGGCCATTTGAATCGGCGGTCTATATGGCTGGCACCTTTGGCATCCAAAATGAGCAAATCCAATTCGAGGCAAATCCCGTTCTAGAACCTTTGTATAAGTTCGATAGTTATAAAGCAGAAGGAATTGAATTGATATCGGGTTTTGCAGAGGGGGTGGCGATCGGAACGGACGATGAAAATATGGGTTCTCGGATGTATGTCAATTGCCAAGAAGGTATCGGCGCGCCTCAGCTATAGAGGCGCTAAATAAAAACCCCAGCATTGAATCAATTGCTGGGGTTTCCGATACCAATTACATATTTTTGCCACTCTTGATGCATCCCGCTCCTGAGATGTTTCCTGACCTCAAAGTAGAGGCTGCTATATGGTTTGCGCGGCGATCGCGCCAAGGGCATATCCGCCTCCTTGGGCGTGCGATTGCCTTTTTTGACATTGCAGCGGACGCAAGCGGCAACTAGATTTTCCCAGGTCTCGCCTCCACCGCGCGATCGGGGCAGTACATGATCTAGAGTCAAATCTGGCCCAACATAACCGCAGTATTGACAGGTGTGATTGTCCCGGTCGAGGATGTTACGTCGGGTTAGGGGAATTTCTTTGTAGGGAACTCGTACATAATGGCGCAGTCGAATGACCGTGGGCAGCGCTAAGTCTGTATATATATACCTACCATTATGTTCGAGCTGCTCTGCTTTGCCTTTGAGCAATAATACTATCGCCCGCCGCCAACTGGTTATGTTTAGCGGTTCGTAAGAGGCGTTCAGGACTAGAACCTTGCCCATTGATGTTGATTTAGAGAATACTATCTATTGATGTTAACATAGTTCTTTGCTAACTGTCAAAATATTGGGGATTTAGCAGAAAATAAACAATAACTAAATATAATATTATATGTTGACAATATGTTTTAAGTGAAAGAATATAATAGTTGTGCGATCGCATTCCAAGCTTTAGCCAGAATCAATCCGCTTTGCTTTAGATGATGGGCCTTTGATAGCTTTCAGCAATTAGCTATCAGCAATCAGCCTTAAGTACAAGTATCGCCGTTAGTAGCTTTGGTAAACTTTTAGTTGCCCTAACCTTAATGAGTAGTGCATTTTGACCATTATAGCACTACACAGTAAGGTTAGGACGGTTACAAAATACTCATAGCTAAGAAAGGCAAGACTTTGACTGATAGCTGACCGCTGATAGCTGACCGCTTACTGCTATAAAATTTTCCTCGGGAAAATAGATAAAATTATTGCTGGCAATGACTGGCAGCTTTGTTTTGTATTTTGTTAGCTTTAAAGGCTCTATTTGTAGGATGAGTGTCTAGCAGCAGCCTAGCACCGGACTCTAGATAGCAATAATTACTGCCACCATGAAATATAAATCTTATCTAATTTTTACTTTAAATGGACTGCGCTATGGAGTAGAAACAGAAGCGGTTAGAGAAATTTTTTTCCTGCCAGAGTTAACGCCTATTGAGGAGGCACCCTGGGATATCGTCGGAGTTTTGAATTTGCGAGGTTATATCTTGCCAGTGATGAGTTTGGCGCTGCGTTTTGGCTATGAAAATAGAGAATATAAAGTTACCGATAGCGTCTTAGTTTTGGAACGTGCTGGATTTAAAGTAGGCATAATTGTTAACGAAGTACATGAAGTAAAAGAGATTGCGGAAGAATTGGTGGAGGAGCAAATAGCATATGGAGGAAAACAGGCCAAAAAATTCCACAATTTTATAGCTGGGTTTGCGAAATTAGGGGCTGACATTTATATGCTGCTCGATCCAGACAAAGCGATCGAGTATTCCGATTCAGCAGATCCATTCAATGGGGATTTCTGTAGTTCGACAGATAGGGAAGAAATCGACAGAGCAGACAAGTCAAGTATTAAACCAGATAAACCAGAGCGATCGTTCTGTCCCAATGCGAGCGAGGAAGAGCGAGGAATTTTTCGGGAGCGAGCCGAGAACTTAATGCGACCGACAGAGAGTGAAGATTTTACGGGTTTGATGCCTTTAGCTGTGGTAGGTTTGAATGGAGAATACTTTGGCATAGACCTTAATATAGTTCGCGAATTTACAGAAGTCGAGCAAATTACCCCTATCCCTTGCGTAGGGCAGCAGATCGCGGGCAATATTAACCTGCGAGGGGAAATTGTCACCTTGGTCGATATTCGCGGTGTTTTAAATATGCCGATCGCCAATTTAGGGCAAACCCCGAGCGCGGCAATTGTTAGCGTAGATGATATTGTGGCTGGGGTAATGATTGATGAAGTGCGAGACGTGATGTATCTCCATCCTTCCCAACTTACTCCCATGCCAGCAGCAGTGCATTCGGCTGCTAATGAAGAATACCTGCGCGGTACGGCTCCCTACGGCGAGAGAATGATGAGTTTGCTAGATATAGGGAAAATGCTTCTTCGAGGCGAGCTGGAGATTAATGAAGAAGTGTAAGCGGACTGGCTTTTTATGAAAGTAAAAAGAGCCCAGTAAGTATTTTTTAACAGTGGTAAGACGAACAATAGGCGATTAAAAGCAATTCTGCTAAGGCAACCGATCGCCATGTCTAGTTTTAACGGGAGTGGCTAAAAAAGGAGAAGGAGATGTTAAAAAAACTCAAAAATCGTATCTTATTGGGATATTCAGTACCCCTGCTGCTCTCGCTGCTGATGGCAGTAGTGGTTTATCCTAACGTAGCGATCGCCCAACAATCGATAACTACAGCCATTACGGAGCGAGAAATTGTTGCAGCAGCAGACAGTATGGCTTTAGCAGTTGCCAACATTCAAGGCGAAGCAGCCAGTTTCATTCTGGTGCCGGATGCTGCGAGCGAAGAAAAATTTCAGGAAGGAATCAATCGCTATAAAAAATCAGTAGAGAATCTCTATGCAAGGCTGCAAAATCGAGAACAACGAATAAAGCTAAATAAAATCGTAGTCCTGGGGGATAGAATATCTGGGGCTACCCAAAACTGGATATCTTTAGTCCAGAGCGATCGACGAGAAGCGGCTCTTAAAGATTTTTCCACTAATCAAACCCAAGCCATGACAGAACTACTAACCGAAATGCTGGATAGTTTTGCTAATAAAGAGGATGAATTGCAAAGAGCAAAGGAACAAAAAAGCAAAAAAACTCTAGAACTATTGCTCTGGGTCTTAATCGTGGGTGGTTTGGTTGCAATAATCTTTGCTTTAGGCGTGGGTTATTGGGTGGCCTCGCGGATTGCTCGGACAATAGCAGAAATAGTGGATACCCAGGCTTCCTCTTCCAGGGAAATCGCTGCTGCCGTAGAAGAACAGGAACGCACCACTGCTGCCCAGTCTAGTTCTATTAATCAAACTACTGTTACGATAGAGGAATTAAGTGCGGCCTCCTCGGAAGCAGCAAACCAAGCAGAGGCTGCAGCTTTTAAAGCCAAGGAAGTCTTAGCCCTTCTAGATTCTACCCGTGGGGAGGGTAGCGATCGCTCTACTCAGATAACAGGACAAATTTCCCCGGGGCAGTTAAGCGAAAACGTTGGAACTCTCAAGGAAACCATGCAGGCTATCTCCCAGCAGGTTCGGCGTTTGAGTCAGCAGACCAATCAGATTGCTAACATTTCCGATTTAGTCAGCGAGCTGGCTGGCCAGACCAATATGCTATCTTTGAATGCTGCCGTAGAGGCAGTTCGCGCTGGCGAACATGGAAAAGGTTTTGGCGTGGTTGCTAGCGAAATTAGAAAATTAGCAGAGCAAAGCAAACAAGCTGCAAAAAAAATTGGGGATATCGTAGCTGAAATACAAATGGCAACCAATGCTTCGGTAGAAGTTACGGCGGCCGGAACCAAAACTGTCGATAAAATAGTCTTAGCTATGGACGAGGTAGCTTTGAACAATCAACAAAGCTCCCTAAGTGCGAGACAGCAACTGACAGCAATTCAACAGATAGCGACTTCCATGAACGAGCTAACCCAAGCGGCGGCGCAAATTGCTACGGGTATCGCTCAATGTAAAACCAGTACGCAACAGCTCAAATCAGTCGCCCAAGAGTTGCAATCAATGGTTTAGTATAGCCGCTTTGGGAGAAGTTATATTTGATTGCTAGCAAGAGATAGGTTAGACTCGACTTAAGCAAAATAAATAAAAAGCCAGGACGGTATTCACAAAAATAATAAAAAATTATTTAAGCAGACAGCAAGATATACGTCCTACAATAGCAATTAAGCTGATTTGGTATAACTTCTCCCAGTCTTCTCTTTCGGGGTTCCTCCAGGTAAAAGATATGAAATTAGGTCAAACGCTGTATGCAGGATTTGCCATTCCACCGATCTGTTTAGCGATATTGGGTATTTATTCCCTACGAGGTTTTGAAAACATAGACAGGCAAGTGGGCACGATTTACGACGATCGCTTAGTCCCTTTGCAGCAAATAAAATTGATATCAGATGCTTACGGGCTGACTGTTGTTGATGCAGTTAACAAAGCTAGCGAAGAAAAATGGACTGCCAGTGATGCGCTTGTCTCTATTAATTCTGCTCTTGGTACAGCTAGTTCAATTTGGGACAAATATAAACAGACAGATCTGAGTCAAAAAGAAAGGCAAATTATTGATGAAATAGAAATTTTATTGACTGAAGCAAATCGGGAAATAGAGCTACTAAAGGGGGTATTAGAGCAAGAAGATAGGTCGGGCTTAGAAGAATTTGACGGTTCGCTCTACGACAGCATTGACCCTTTAACAGCTAAACTGCAAGAATTAAGCGATTTACAATTGCAAGTTGCAAAGCAGGAAAGACAAAAAGCAGCAGAAGTTTACAGAAATACGAGAGCGATATTTATTCCTTTATTGTTGCTAGCATTGCTAATTGGCTCTCCTATTGGTTTTGTTGTAGTAAGACGGGCGCTCGTCGCAACCCTAAAAGATATTATTAATACGATAGCCGCCTACTCAACTGAGATTGCTGTGACTACAGAAGAGCAAGAGAGAATTACCCAGCAGCAGGCTTCTTCTTTCGAGGAAACTACGGTAACAATGGACGAATTGAAAGCTTCCTCTAAGCAAGCAGCGATGCAAGCGGATGCTGCCGCAATTAAGGCCAAAGAGGTGCTAGCACAATGTGCGGAAGGTAGCAAAGAATTAGAGCGAGCCCGGTTGGAAATGGCCGCTCTCAAACAAACAATGGCAGGGACGCAAATAAAGATAGAACAACTGAGAGATATTGCTAGTCAAATCGGCAAAATCGCCGATATGGTGAGCGATTTTAGCATTCAAACGAATATGCTGGCGCTAAACGCAGCGGTAGAAGCCGTCCGAGCTGGCGATCGCGGTCTGGGATTTGGTGTCGTCGCTGCTGAGATTCGCAAGCTGGCAGACCAGAGCCGCCAATCAGCAGAAAATATTAATGCTTTGGTGACGGATATTGAAGGGGCTATTAATGCTACGATAATGGTTACGAGCGATAGCTCTATAAGTGTTGAAGAAGGGTCGAGAATAGCAGAAAAAACAACTGCAGTTTTTGGGCAAGTTCAAGAAGCGATAGACCAAGTTTTTTTTAATTCTCAGGAAATATCTATGGCGACACAGCAACAAGCAATCTCTATTCAACAGGTCACAGAGGCTATGAATCACCTGAACGGCGCTGCGAAAGAGACTGCCAGCGCGATCGCTCAGACAAAAGTTGGCACCGGGCAGCTCCACCAAAAAGCGATCGAGCTTCAGGAAATGGTATAAATGTGGGGTGTGGGGTGTAGGGTGTGGGGTGTGGGGTGAAAGAAAGAGGGGGGAGCGTGGGGAGGGTGGGGAGTGTAGATAGTGTGGGTAATTTTCATTTCTAGTCCTTCCCACTGGAGCATTTCAATTTCGCACGGAGCTGCCCAACGCTTAAAGGCACTGTTACACAAAGCACCCTTAAGGGCTGTTTGTTACGGAGCATTTCAATTTTGCACGCCCGCCGCCTGACGCCTATAGGCGTCAGCCCCGCCTCCGCTCGCGGCTGGCGCGGCTATACAAACAAAGCCCTTCCGGGCTACTTTTTACAAAAGTGAAATGCTCCCGTTTGTTACAAAGGTGAAATGCTCCCCTTCCCACCCTTCCCAAACTCCCCCCCTCTCTCCCCACCCTTCCCGCCCTTCCCACACTCCACACCCCACATCCCACATCCCACACCCCACACCCCACACCCCACACCCTAATTGAAGGAGGCTTGCTATGATAGAAGATGAAGAACTGCGTATAACTTTCAAAATAGCTAGTGAAGAACATTTGCAAAAACTAGACGAAGGACTGCTGTATTTAGAAAAAAACCCGACGGACGAGGCCAGGATAGGGGAGCTGATGCGAGAAGCCCACAGTCTCAAAGGCGATTCGGGTATGTTGGGGGTAAAAGATGTAGCTACTCTCGCCCATCAATGGGAGCATTTATTGGGAAGTATTAAACGAGGGGAAAATACTTTCAATTCAGAAACTTGCGATCGCCTTTATAGCGGCTTAGAGGCTATCCGAGAGCTAGTTCGCGAAGCAGTCACCGGAGAACCTAGTAATGTTAATACCTTCTATGTTCTCGCTCATCTAATGGGAGCGCCACCACAAGAAGCTGCTATAGCTCCAACAGCCGAGGAGCCGCCGAACGAGATAGCGTCGACCGAGACAGCGTCGACCGAGACAGCGCTGACCGAGACAGCGTCGACCGAGACAGCGCCGACCGAAATAGCGCTGACCGAGACAGAGCAGCCAAGCAAGCCGGTTTCAAGGGAGTCCTTATCCGTCCCTTTCCAAGGGCAGATCTTATCGCAAGAAAGCACTGCAAAAGCATACTCTGCCGAGGAGCAAAGCCCTACCGAAAGCGTTGACTCGGAAACCCCTACTATTACCCCTACCGAGGAGTCTTCTCAAGAAGCAAAGCCCTCCGAGTTCTACGACAAACCTGGTTCGGTTGCCTCTACCAAGAAAACAAGAAAAGAAGACTCCCGAGCTAAGGAGGAGACAAAAACAAAAACTTCATCTCCTATATCTGCTTCCTTGCCGAGACCGAGAGCGGCTACTGGGCAAAGACAACCAACATTCCCGCAAACCCCAGAATCTTTCAAACAGGATGCTCTAAAACAGGATACCGAACCCTCACCAAGACAAGACAAGGGCCAGGAGGGGACAGCGCCAGGAGAAACTGCTGCCGCCAGTGCGATCCAGAAGCCCCAAGGGTCGAGCGGCACCTACCGCATCGAGACCATTCGTGTCGAAACCCAGGCTCTCGATGCCCTAATGACCCAAACTGGCGAACTAACTGTCACTAAAAGCCGCTTGTCTCGCAGGCTCGCCGAAGTGGAACAAATCCTCAACCTTTGGGAAACCTGGAGCCGAGATGCTTTTGCCAATCGCTTCAATTTTGAGGAAGTAAAAAATAGGTCTGACGCTGGCTCTTGGCAAAAATTGCAGACCTTCCACGATCGCCTCGCGGAGCGTTTAGAGCAACTGGGCTCTCTTGCGCTCAGTCTGAGAAACTCTGTTTATGAAGACAGTGCCAAACTCGATCTTATTAGCGATGAATTAGAACAAGGAATCCGCAAAGTAAGACTGCTACCCTTATCGACCATCTTTAATATGTTTCCTCGTATGGTACGGGAGCTGGCCAGACAGCAAGAGAAATTAGTAGAACTTTCTATTGTTGGAGAGCAAACCAAAGCGGACAAGCGCATATTAGAGGAAATGAAAGATCCCTTGATGCATGCGATTCGCAACGCTATCGATCATGGGATAGAGCTTCCAAGACAACGAGAGCGGGAAGGCAAAGCTGCCCAGGCGAATATTATTCTCAAGGGCTACCAAACTGCCAGCAATGTTATTATTGAAGTGACTGATGACGGCCGAGGGCTGGATATCGATAAAATCAAGCAAACTGCTTTGGCACGGGGGCTAGTTAGGCAAGAAGAACTGGCTATGATGACCCCCAATCAGATCCAGTCGCTTATTTTTTCACCTTATTTTAGCACCCGCACTTTTGTGACGGAAGTCTCTGGCAGAGGAGTAGGCTTGGATGTGGTGCGCGCTAATGTAGAACGTCTCAAAGGGTCTATCCAAGTAGAATCTATTCCTGGGAAAGGCACTACCCTGCGTTTCCAACTGCCCACAACTCTAGCCACAGCTCACGTTCTGCTGGTGTCCGTGAATGGTATCGCCTACGCCTTGCCAGTAGAATTCGTCCATACTGCTAAGCTGATTTCTGAGGATGATATTTTTTCTATCGAAGGTAGAGATGCGATTCTATTTGAGGGTCAGCCTATATCCGTCGCTAGATTGGGAGATTTACTGGAATTATCTTATTCGGGAGAAAGCCAGTCTTATTTGTCCCAAACCACAAACCGGCCTTGTATTATTTGTCAGGTGGGAGAAGAACGCTTGGGCTTGCTGGTAGATGCCTCGATTGACGAGCAAGATGTGGTTTTAAAACCCCAGAGCAAATTGCTGAAACGGGTGCGAAATGTTTCCGGCGCTACCATTCTCGGCACCGGCGAGGTTTGCATGGTCTTAAATCCCTACGATTTGATGAAGTCCGCGCGCAAGCAAGCTTTCTCTGACTTGAGGACGGCAACTAAAAAAGCGGTCAATGCAAAAAAAGTTATTCTGTTGGCGGAAGATTCCATAGCTACTCGAACTCAGGAAAAGCGTATTCTCGAAAATGCTGGTTATGAAGTGGTTGCAGCGGTGGATGGCTTGGATGCTTTTAATAAGCTTAAAAAAGGCGTTTTTGATGCGTTAATTTCTGACGTGCAAATGCCCAATATGGATGGCTTGCAACTGACTGCTAAAGTCCGCGAGTACAAGGAATATAGTGAGTTGCCTATTGTTCTGGTCACATCTTTGGCGAAGGATGAAGATAAAAGAAGAGGGGCAGAAGCAGGAGCTAATGCTTATATTACTAAGAGCGCTTTTAATCAAGAGTTGCTGCTGGAAACTCTGAAGCGCTTGATTTATTGATGTATTAATATGGGCATGGGGCATGGGGCATTGGGCAATAACTGGGGTGTGGGGTGTGGGGTGTGGGGTGTGGGGCATTGGGCATTCATAGCGGTCAGCGCTCAGCGGTCAGCAGTCAGCTAAAGGGACAGAGCAGCAGAGCAGCAGAGCTTTCTTGGTAATTGGGTCCCTACGCCCCGGAGGGCGGGCTACGCCTAGGACTTGCCTCGGGATAAAATTGGGCATTGGGAATTCGGCCGCAATGACCAGGGCATTGCCAGGGCATTGGGCATTGTAATGGCTTATGCGCAAACCGCAGGCTAACCAAAAGGCCCAATGCTCTTGCGAAGCGGTCAGCAGTCAGCTCTCATAGCTGTTCGTGCAGCTCCGCCGGGAGCGCATAAGCTATGAATGCCCAATGCCCAATGCGAACATGTCCAATGCCCAATAAGCTGTATTTAGCAGGGCTGTGATATACTTACGCCAATCTGTCTCGGATTGGGGGCGGATCGAATTTGCCGAAAGCAACTGGGACTGGGAATCTAATATCAAATCCGCTTCCGCTGTTCCATAAATCCCGTAGGGGCGGTGCCCCCGTGCCCCCCGTGCCAACTCATGCCAACCAGGGCGGGCACGGGGGCACCGCCCCTACAAATACTATAACTGTTTAACCGGATTTGATATAAATATAAGTTTACCAATTTCCCGCTAGCAGGCTCTAAGCAGTTAAAAAAAAGCAATGTAAAATATATCAAACGCTACAAAATAATTGGTCAAAATAATTAGTAAAAGTCATACGGATCGATGAATGAAAAGCCGATTCGCATCTTGCTGGTAGAGGATTCGCCGGTAGCCATCATTATCCTAAAGCGCATCTTAAACTCACCGCCCTTGCTTCAAGTAGTGGGAACGGCACGAACGGGCATTGAGGGATTGAAGTTAATTCCAGTGGTTAAACCCGATGTCATCTGCTCCGATCTGCAAATGCCAGAAATGGGAGGACTAGAATTTATTCGTGAGGTTATGGCAACTAATCCAAAACCTATTTTAGTAATTAGCGCTTCAGTACAGGCCGAAGATACCGAGAATGTGTTCGAGCTGCTCGCTGCTGGTGCTGTGGATATCTTCCCGAAGCCGCGCAAGTCAGTAATGGATAATTATGAGGAAATAAAGCAAGAGCTAATTACTAAGGTGAGGATTCTGGCGGGGGTTTCTGTTTTTACCCTGCGTCGCAATCGGCTGGTTATACCAAGACTTCCTGGCGACAGGGCTCGATCTCCTTCTTATATAGAGAGTATTTTGCCGAAGAGCGATCGCTCTTCGGCAAAAAAGCAGTTCGCCAAAAAACAGCTCGCCAAAAAACCCGTGCCCAAAGTTGCTTCTATACCCAGAACTTCACAGTTACAATTAGCGGGTCGAAAAAAAGCAGCAGAAATCCAAGAAATCAATTTACAGAAAAGGCTTCCATTTAGAGTCGTGGCAATTGGCGCTTCTACTGGTGGCCCACAAGCCTTGCAAGGGATTCTCTCTGCTTTACCGTCTAACTTTCCAGTTCCGGTGATCTGCGTTCAACATATTAGCGAGGGATTTTTGCAGGGATTGGTCGATTGGCTGGGGTCTGAATGTCGCCTACTGGCAAAAATTGCCTCTGCTGGGGAATATCCAGAACCGGGAAAAATTTATTTTCCTCCAGAAGGCAAACATTTAGAGTTAGATACTCGGGGTCGATTTCTTTATTCGTCGGCACCTGCTTTGTCCGGCCATCGTCCTTCGGTGACCGCGACTTTTAATGCAGTAGCTCGCTACTATGGTTCTAGGGCGGTGGCTATTCTGCTTACTGGAATGGGTAGAGATGGGGCCGATGGAATGCTCTCTATAGCCCAAGCTGGCGGCCTGACTATTGCCCAGGATGAGGCTAGCTGCGTTGTTTTTGGAATGCCAAAGGAAGCGATCGCACTTGAAGCTGCCTGTCACATTCTGCCCATAGCCGATATTGCCCCAATGCTGCTTGAGAGTTTTAAATTTTGATTTTTTAGGTTTGATTTTTTAGTTGACAAAGGCGATATTGTGCTAATTATTACTATAATAGAAATAAAATAATTTTAAAAATCAATAAAAAATGGAAATTAAACAGCGACACCCTTGGCCTCAGAGTAAATCAGAGGCGATCGCCATCCAGGAAAAATTGCGAGAAGAGACAATTGCTTACGATATGCTGAGCCCTATCCAGTATGTTGCTGGGGTGGATGTGGGGTATGATGAAAACAATATTGCCCGGGCAGCGGTAGCGGTTTTAAGTTTTCCAACGCTTGAGAAAGTTGAGGTTGCGATCGCAACAAAACTGGCTACATTTCCCTATATTCCTGGCTTGCTATCCTTCCGAGAAGTGCCGGCTATATTGGATGCTTTGGAGAAACTGAGCATTACTCCTGACTTATTGCTTTGCGACGGTCAAGGCTTGGCCCATCCTCGCCGATTTGGTCTGGCTTGCCATCTGGGCGTAATCGCTAATTTGCCATCCATTGGAGTTGCTAAATCTCTATTTATTGGCGAACATGATGAGGTGACCCCGGAAAGAGGGAGCTGGCAACCCCTGATAGACCAGGGCGAAACAGTTGGAGCCGTGTTGCGATCGCGCACTGGCGTCAAACCCATTTATGTCTCTATTGGCCATCGCATTAGTCTCAGGAGCGCCATTGACTATGTACTGCGCTGTGCCCCCAAATATCGCCTGCCAGAAACAACCCGCATGGCCGACAGTTTGGCATCGGTATAAAAGCGGTCGAGCGGTCAGCGGGAGTTAGCTGTGAGCTTTTAGCTTCAACTAAGAGCTATAGCGCACAATCGCTTTCTATATATATAGGGTTTGCTGAAAAAGGCAGAGTGTGGGGAGTGTGGGGAGAGAGGGGAGTGTGGGGAGAGAGGGGAGGGGAGAACTTTCAGCACACCTCGTAGGCGGCCTCGTAGGCGGCCTACGAGGCCGCCTCCCACGCCCCCCACACTCCGGCTTTTTAGGTTTATTCAGCAAGCCCTATATATAATAGGACTTGCGTAGCGGACTGTCTGGCTAAAAATTGTTGCAAAATTTTTAGGGTTGACATATTAGATACTATATATAGAGTCTTATATAATGCTTTAACCCTACCAATAGAGTCTTAGCGTAATTATTGTATATTATACATAGCTACTTTAAATAGGGTTGTATCTTAGTTAAGACTTACGCATCTATGCTACTGGCAGGGGCAACCACTGTCGGGAATTGCCCCTACAACAATCGGATATGGACAGTTTGCGTAAATCCTGTTAGTATCGCACTCTACACATATAGGGCATAGCGGGGCTGCGGCATACCTTATGGGCTAAAAGCTGCCAAACGCGAAGCGCCTAAGACGATAGGGTAAGCCGATCGATATTTTTCTAGAGGAGAATCGGATAAAATAAATGTAAATTTTGAAAGGCAACGTACCAGCTTGGGGTATCCACAGGGAAGACTAACGATAGGGGGATTCCATATAAATAACTACGGGGACGATCGCGATCGCAAATAAGCGCGTCTCTGGGTTTAATGCGTATTGCATTAAGCCCAGAAACCTTTGCCCAAGCATAATTGTAGCGGAGTCGATATGTTTTACGAACGCTATATGTCATGGAGCGAATGCTGCGAAAGCGAAAAGTGCCTCCAAAGGAAAAATATATGAAAAATAGGAAAATATCGAGGGTATCCCAGAGATGGTCGAGCGAAAATATTGGCCAAAAACGTGAATTGGGGAGGCTGTTGTGGGGGCGATTATTTAGTTATTTGACGTCTGGCAGGTTATTGTGGAGCGTGGTTAGCATTCTATGCGCCATTGCTGGTTTTGTGCTTTGGGAAATCCTAGCAGAAGAGGAGAGGGCGAGGATAGAGCAAAAAACGATTGCTGCAGGGAAAAAGGTCAAACTGGAACTGATCCATCACCTGCAAGAGCAAATTTTGGTTTTGGCAAGCATATCGCGGGACTGGGAGAGCGAGGCAATTAAATTGTCCGCACCGGCAGAGGAACAGGTAAAACAATATGCAGCGAAAATTGGGGAGATATTTGATGATAGCTTGCCCGAAGGCGATCGCAGAGGCTTCCAAGAGGGATGTGCTTCAGATACCATAGCCTGGGTTAACCCCTCATTTCAGGTCTTATCCGCTATCTCGATTTCAAACCATACTGGTGGCAAAACGGCGCAATTTATACCCTCGTTAGAGTTAAGAGAGCGGGTACAAAAAGCAAGCGAGCAAAGTGATTGGGCCGCCGGGACAAAGAGAATAGAAATTTCGCCTGAGATAGCTATTGTGGATCGGGGCAAGAATTTGCAGATATATTTGCCTGCATTCCATAACTACCAGTTACAAGGGTTTATAGCCAGAATGCTTTGCACTCGGGATTTTTTTAATAGACTACACTTTGAAGATATAATCTCCGGGTATTCGATCGCGATTTTTGACGGGGATAGCCAAATATACCCGATCGACAATGGCCGCTATTATAAGAATAAATATTTTGTAGATTCGGAAGAAATAAATTTATATGGAGTCAATCTGCGCTTAGATATTGGGCCTAGACCGGAGCTTGTATCCTCTGAGAGATCGCCTATACGGTATATTGCCTTAGTTGCTGGAATGCTTATGTCAGGGCTGGTAGCATTATTAGGGCATGGGTCGCAAACGATTCGCAAAATTAACCAAAAATTAGCTGAAGAAGTAGCGGGTCGCACCCTAGCAGAACGGGAGCTAAAAAAGCTAAATCTGGAACTAGAACATAGGGTAGAAGAAAGTACCGCCGAACTCAAGCTGGCAACAGAAAAACTAAGTGCGGAAATAGAAGCCCGTAAAATAGACGAACAAACGCTCAGAGACAGCCAAAACGCTCTGATGACAATCAATGCGATCGCAGAGGGCATTATTTCCGGCTCTAGGGTCGAGCAAGTCCTTGAAGAAACAGTAAAGCTTATGGGCAAAAGGTTTCCTGAATTGCGGGTTGCCTACGCCGCTGCTCTCCCAGAGAGGGACTTCGCTAAGGAGCAAAAAGTAAGACTTAGAGTAATGCATGCGATAGAGCCACCGGGAATGTTAGAAATTACCGGGTTAGAATTTAACCTAGATATAGAACCAGGTGCTTTGGAACAACTGCATGAAGGCGAGATTATTATTGCCAACAATATTGCCAAGGAAGCTGCGGTGCCTTTAGGCAATCGGCTATGGGATAAGAGAACTGGAGCCCTGCTGGCGGTGCCCTTGCGAGATACCGATGCAAAAGGTGGCTTGCAGCTGAGGGGTCTGCTCTGGTTGGAAGCTATAGAACCAAGGCAATGGAGTGCTTATGAGATTGCCACCCTAGCGCAGATTGGCGAATATCTAGCGATCGCCATAAAAGAATCTAGAGCGCAAAAAGATAAAGTAGCAGCACAGGCGGCATTTCGGGAAAGCGATCGGCGCTTCCGCGTCATTTTCCATCAGACCTTCCAATTTATGATTTTGCTAGAACCCGATGGCACGATTTTAGAAATAAACCAAACGGCTTTGGACTTTACCGGATACGAGTTGTCAGAGGTCAAAGGCCGTTCCTTGGCGCAGATGCCTTGGTGGAAAGAGGAGCAGGGAGCAGGGGAGCAGGGAGCAGGGGAGCAGGGGAGCAGCGATCGGGGAGCAGGGGAGCACGGAGCAGGGGAGCACGGAGCAGGGGAGCACGGAGCAAGGGAGCAGGGAGCAGGGAAGCAGGGAGCAGGGGAGCAGGGAGCAGGGGAGCAGCAAACTTCCCCCTTGCCTCCCTCCCCCTTCCCCCCTGCCTCTTCCCAATTGCAAGAGGCCGTTGACCGTGCAGCTAAGGGAGAGTTAGTACGCGACGAAATTGAGATCCTTGCGGGACAAAAAGCTATAGGGGAAAGCAAGACTTCAGCCGAAAGTCGACAGCGGAAAGCGGACAGCCGACAGCCCTTATCAGCAACCCTAGATTTTTCCATCAAGCCGGTCAAGAACGAGGCAGGGCAAGTGGTTCTGTTAATCTGTGAAGGTCGCGACATTAGCGATCGCAAGCAAGTACAAAAAGATTTGCAAGAATATCGCCAGCACTTAGAAGAATTGGTGGAAGAACGTGCTGGACAACTGAAAAAAGTAAATCAAAAACTGCTAGCGGAAATCAACCTGAGAGCGGAACTAGAGGAGGCGCTGCTGCAAAGCCAAGCTCGTCTGGCCGGTATTCTGGACAATGCCGACGATGCTATTATCTCGGTGGATGAAACTCAAACAATTAATCTGTTTAACAAAGGGGCAGAAAAAATGTTTGGCTACGAGGCAGAGGAGGTACTGGGTCAAAATATCGATATTCTGCTGCCGGAAGGCTTTGCCTTTCACCAGAAACATATTAGGGAATTTGGGCAATCTTCCAGTACCGCTCCCAATATGGGAGATAGCAAAGAATTGTTCGGACGGTGCAAGGACGGCAGACAATTCCCCGCTGAAGCCTCGATTTCTCAGTTGAAGTTGGGGGATAAAAAAATATTTACTGCTATTTTGCGGGATATCACCGAGCGCAGGGAAGCGGATAATGCTCTGCGAGAAAGCGAGGAGCGGTTTCGCACGGTGGCAAACTTTACTTACGATTGGGAGTATTGGCTCGGGGAAGATGGCAAATTTATCTATACTTCTCCGTCCTGCGATCGCATCACCGGCTATTCCGCTGCAGAATTTTTCAGCAATCCCGAGCTATTGAAGGCGATCGTGCATCCCGAGGATTTAGAAATTTTGGCCAAACACGACTGCGCTCGCGAGGTGGAAGAGAGAGTTTCTGCTATCGACTTCCGCATCATTACTAAAAGCGGCGAAGTGCGCTGGCTCTCCCATGTCTGTCAATCGGTCTTTGCCGATGACGGACGCTTTCTCGGCCGCCGAGCGAGCAATAGGGACATTACCGAGCGGCAGCAGGCTCTTTCTGCTTTGCGCGAGAGCGAAGAAAGGTTTCGCCAAATCGCGGAAACAATTCGCGAAGTCTTTTTCACTATCTCCATTACCGGAGAAGAAACGATTTACATTAGTCCTGCCTACGAACTCGTCTGGGGTCGTACCTGCGAGAGCCTGTATCGGAACCCTCGCTCCTGGCTGGAATCCATCCATCCTCTGGATCGCCAGCGAGCCGCCGCTGCCTTCGACGAGCAGATTCGCAATAAAACCACCTTTGACCAAGAATATCGCATTATCCGACCGGATGGCTCCCTGCGCTGGATTCGGGCAAGGTCTTTTCCAGTTAAGAATGCTTTAGGAGAATTCTATCGCTTCGTGGGAATTGCCGAAGATATTACCGATCGCCAACAAAAGTCGGAGGCTTTGCGGCAAAGCGAAGCCACCAATAGCGCCTTGCTAGAAGCTATTCCAGATTTAATACTTCGGATCCGTCAAGATGGGACTTTTCTGGACTTTAAACCAGCGAAAGAGTTTGAGGCTCTGCTGGCTCCAGAGAACTTTTTGGGTAAAAATTTATCCGAAATTATGCCTGAGACATTGACCGAAATGGGGATGCACTATATACAAAAAGCAGTCTCGACTGGAGAACCGCAAGTTTTCGAGTACCAGATTTTTGAAGATGGTGAATTACGAGATTACGAAGACCGGATAGTTGCTATTAATGCCGATGAAGTTCTCAGCATCGTGCGCGACATTACCAGTCGCAAGCAAGAAGAAGCAGAAAAAAATAACTTAATTGCATCTCTTCAAGAGAGCCAGCGATTTATAGAAAAAATTGCCGGAACGATTCCCAATCTTTTGTATATTTACGACTTAGAAGAACGACGCAATGTCTATGCTAATAGAGAAGTAGTCGAGATTCTCGGTTATTCTCCCGAAGAGGTGGAAAAAATGGGTTCGGAGCTGTTCGCCATAATTATGCATCCAGAGGATTTGCCAAGAGTCTCTGAAAACCTGAAGCGATTCAATCGAGCCTTGGATGGGGATATTATAGATATTGAATACCGACTGCAAGACAACAAGGGGCGCTGGCACTGGATGTATAGCCGAGAAATCTTATTTGCCAGAAACGAAGACGGGCGGCCAAAGCAAGTGCTGGGTACCGCTACTGATATCACCGATCGCAAGCGCGTTGAAGAGGAACTGCATTCAGCTAATGAGAAACTGACCGCTTCAGTCAAAGAACTTAAACAGTACAACCAGGAAATTACCCTGCTGGGGGAAGTTGGCAATTTCCTGCAATCATGTCTGACTGTTGAAGAAGCTTACCAGGCGATCGCCACTCTAGTTCGCCCTATATTTCCCAACAGTTCCGGTGCTATCTTTTTAACCAAAAACTCAAATCATCTCCTGGAAGCAGTCTCTACTTGGGGCACTTCCTCTATCGGCTCTCCTTTATTTGCCCCGAACGAATGTTGGGCTCTGCGGCGGGGGCGAGCCCATTGGGTTGACGCTAGCAACCAGGGCTTGCATTGCCAGCATCTTAAGCAGGGCTTGCAGGGACATGGGGACATGGGGACCCAAGCAACGGCTCAGGACGGACAAGGAGACAAGGAGACAAGGAGACAAGGGGACCCAACGACCGGCTCAGGACGGACAAGGGGACAAGGAGACAAGGGGACAAGGAGACAAGGAGACAAGGGGACAAGGGTACAAGGGGACCCAAGCACCGGCTCAGGACGGACATGGGGACAAGGAGACAAGGAGACAAGGAGACAAGGAGACAAGGAGACAAGGGGACAAGGGGACAAGGGGACCCAAGCACCGGCTCAGGATGGACAAGGAGACAAGGGGGCCCAACGAAAGGCTCAGGACGGACAACACCCAATTCCCAATTCCCAATTCCCTCCTGAGCCTGTCGTAGGCGAAGCCTGCCCGGAGGGCATAGGGCCCAATTCCCAATATCCTGCCTTCCAAGAATCCCTTTGCGTACCAATGATGGCTCAGGGAGAGACTCTGGGACTGCTTTACTTATGTACCGAAGAAGCTGGGCAACTGTCTGAGTCCAAGCAAAGGCTGGCGATCGCTGTTGCCGAACATATTGCCTTGGCTTTAGCTAATTTAAAACTGCGCGAAACCCTTCGCAATCAGAGCATTCGCGATCCGCTGACGGGATTATTTAATCGGCGCTATCTCGAAGAGTCGCTGCAACGAGAGTTGCACCGTGCCAAGCGCAACCATCAATCTGTGGGCATAATTATGATTGACATAGACTACTTCAAGCGCTTTAACGATACCTTCGGTCATAAAGCCGGGGATGTAGTCCTTAGAGAATTGGGAGCTTTATTGCAAAAAAGTATCCGTGCCTCCGATATCGCCTGTCGCTACGGCGGGGAAGAGTTAACTCTGATTTTACCCGAATCGAATTTGGCGGATACCCAGAAGCGCGCTTCGCAAATCCGTGCGGCAGTCAAGGAGCTTCAGGTGCAGTATCGAGGGGAACTGCTCGGTGCTATTTCTATCTCTTTAGGCGTTGCTTGTTTCCCCGAACATGGCTTAACTGGGGAGGCAGCGATTCAAGCCGCTGATGCGGCGCTCTACCGGGCCAAGAGCGAGGGGCGCGATCGCGTAGTCGTGGCCTGATAAACCCTGATAAACTACCCCACCCATTGGCATTGCTTATAGAAATTTGAGGTTTTGCGAAGATTTGCAACGACCCATTAAAGTAACTTTAATAGGATTTGGGATTGTGGGAGATTTATCTCATAAATTACGGAAAATGGGGAAAAATGATATAATTTTCTGGAGTAAACGCTCATAGCGCAATCTAGGTTTTGGTCAAAGATAGAGACAAAAGTCAGGAGATTACTTCCCGCATAGAAGCAGATCGCATCGAAACCCTGGACTATCCCGCTACTGGGATTGTCCGAGGCGACAGTGCAAAGGTTTCTCGCTCCCAGGCAAAACCAGCGCTGTTTCTACCCATTGCTGTTGGTGCCTGCGTTCTTGCGGTGACAGTGTTCCTATGGCGAGCCTTGGTAAGCCAGCAAACCGCTCAAATAGAACGCAAGACTGAATTAGAAGCAGCGAGCGTCAAAATAGAACTCAGCGATCGCATGCAAGAGCGAATCCTAGCTCTAGTACGCATGGCCAAGCGGTGGGAGAGGCAGCAAAAGCCTCCTTACGAGCATTGGCGCGCAGAAGCGGCCCTTTATCTACAAGATTTTGGCGGCTATCAAGCTATAGAATGGGTCGATTCTTCATTTCACGTCCGCTGGATAGAGCCAATAGCGGGAAATCAAGAGGCTCTAAATCTAAATCTTGCCTTTGAGGAACGACGCAGACAGGCACTGGAAGCAGCAAGGGACCAGCGTGAAATAGTAATGACCCACCCGATCGATCTGGTGCAGGGAGGTAAAGGATTTCTGGTTTATGTGCCCTTGTTTCCCGAGGGGAAATTCGATGGTTTTATTCTCGGGGTTTTTAATGCAGAGAGTTTGTTCGATACTATTATGCATGAAAATATTACCCAGGGATATGCTATATCTATTTTAGATGGAAAAGAATTAATCTACCAGCGCAATTGGTTAGAGCTGGCAAAAAGCCAAGATAAATTATTAGGGTTGGACGAGTTGCGATCGCAAATTTATTCCCAATGGACGAAACAAGAAGAAATTAATATTTATGGAGTAACTTGGTGCATCAAGGTATTGCCCGCCCCCTCATTGCTGGCAGTGGAAAAATCGCCTCTTCCCGAAGTTGTCCTCGGAGCCGGAAGTGCAATGGCTATTTTGCTAGCCTTGGCAGTTCGCTTGGCGCAAAAGTCTGCTCGGATATCTAAAGAAAAAACAAAACTAATTGAGTCTATAACTGGTACTAATCAAGAACTGGAAAAAGAGATGGCAGCGCGGGAGGTGGTCTCCCAAGAGCTGTTGCAGAGCGAAGAGCGGTTTCGAGCGATCGCCCTTGCCATTCCCCTACCGTTAGTTATCAGCCGTAAAAGTGATGGCACGATCCTATATGGCAATCGGCAGCTAGGCGAGATTTTTGGTTTGGACATTGAAAACATGATCGGTCGGCCAAGCCCAGACTTTTATTATGACAGAGCAGACCGACAGACTTTGCTGGAGCAATTGGCCAAAACTGGCTTTATCTATAACTATGAAGTGCGAGCCAAAAAAGCAGACGGCACCCTCTTCTGGGTGATGGCTTCTATCCAGCCTCTCGTTTTTAACGGGGAGGAAGCGATCGCCGGGGTCTTCTACGACATTACCGGCCGCGTGCAGGCAGAAGAAGAACTATCGAACTCCCAGCATCATTATGAAGCCCTAGTCCGCGACATCGACGGCATTCTCTGGCAAGCAGAACTGCCCACTTTAAGATTTTCGTTTATCAGTCAAACAGTGCAGAGATTGCTAGGATATCCCGTTTCAGATTGGCTGGAAAAACCAGAATTTTGGCAGAATTGCATTCATCCAGAAGAACGAGAAAAAACGGTATCAAAATGTCTGGAGGCAGCTAGAAATCTGGAAGACTGCGAATTAGAATATCGAGCGATCGCCGCAGACGGCAGTTACGTCTGGTTTAGAAATCTCGTTTCTGTCGTAATAGAAGCTGCCGAGCCTCGCAAGCTCAGAGGAATAGCGGTGGATATCAGCAAACAAAAACAAGCGGAACTGGCTCTGCAAGAAAACCAAACTCGTCTTAAATTGCTCAATTGTATCGCTACTAGCATTGCTGCAGGAATGTCCGTAGAACAAGTCATTGCTACCAGTCTCAAACGAGTGAGCGAATATTTCCCCAGCCTGCGAGTCTCCTACTCCACCATCGACGACCGGGGATATCGAAAAGTGCTTGATTCCCTAGAACCGCCAGAAATGCCATCCTTCAAAGGTATGGGATTCGAGCTTTCGGCGACGCCACAGATTTGGCAAGCATTACACAAAGGCTTGCCCACGATTATCTGCGACATCCTGCAAGATTCCCAGATAGCTCCCCTCTCCGATATTCTGGTTGCCGCTGGCACCCGAGCCCTCCTGGAAATACCCTTGCAGGATTTGGAAGGGTTGGCAGGCTTATTGTGCTTTCATGCCCCTTCTCCTCGCCAATGGAACCAGTACGAGATTTCCCTTTTACAAGATGTCGGCGATTACCTTTCTGTAGCCATTAAAGAAGCTCGCGCCCAACGAGAAAGCTTTGAGGTCAAATCAGAATTGCTGAACCAATCCAATGCCTTAGCTTCTTTTACCTCTAATCTTAAACAACTCCATCGCCTCGCTACCACTAAGTACGATAATCTGGCAGATCTACTTGCAGATTATCTGCAAGCAGGATGTGAAATTTTCCAAATGCCTACGGGAATGATTACTCAAGTTGAGGACAATATTTATACAATTCAGGCAGTACAGTCCGATCTAGGTTTCCAGGCAGGTCAGCAGTTGAATTTAGGAAAATATTATTGTAGTGAATTTCTCGACACAAAGAAAACAGTGGCCTATAAAAGAGTCGGTCAAATTAAGCAGATGAGAAACGAAGCTATATATCAAAATTTCAAAATAGAATCTTATATTGGAACGCCTATTTTGGCCAGCAACAGCATATACGGCACCCTCAATTTTTGTTCGACTCGGCCTAGAGCAAAAGATTTCGAGACTTACGAACGGGAACTAATTGAATTAATGGCTCAAAGCATTGGCAAGTTCATAGAGGCGGATAGAATAGAGCTAGAGCGAAAGAAAGCTTTGGAAGACCTGCGAGACCGACAGCGGTTTATCCAACAGATGGCCGAAGCTCTTCCCAATATTTTGTATATTGACGACCTATTAGAAGGGCGCAATATCTATGCCAACCGCGAAATTGCTCAGATTATTGGTTATTCTCCAGAAGAGATTCAAAATATGAACTCCGATCTGTTCAAAGACATTTTGCATCCGGAGGATATTACACTTATACCCGAACGGCTGGAACAATTCGATAGAGCTTTAGATGGGGATATTATAGAGAGCGAGTATAGGGTCAAACATAAAAACGGCTCTTGGCGCTGGCTCTATAGCCGGGAAATCGTGTTTGCGAGAACCGAAGAAGGCGATCCAAAACAGATTTTGGGTACTGCCACCGATATCACCGACCGCAAGCGAGTTGAATCGGAGTTGCACTCGGCGAATGAGAAGCTAACTCTATCGGTCGCAGAACTCAAACAACACAACCGGGAAATAACTCTGTTGGGAGAAATGAGCAATTTCCTGCAATCCTGTTTGACAGTAGAAGAAGCTTATCAAGCGATCTCCTCTTTGGCAAAACCTCTATTTCCCAGTACCTGTGGAGGCATCTTTTTAATCAATGAAGCAACCAACCTAGTAGAAGCAGTTACTACTTGGGGGGAGGGGGAGACTTGGGGACCAGGGGAGGGGGGAACTTTCGGGGCAGGGGAGCAGGGAGCAGGGAGTAGGGGAGAGGGTGTTTCCCCCTTGCCCCCTTCCTCCTTCCCCTCTGCCTCTTCCCTTGGCGAAACCCTATTCGCTCCCCACGAATGTTGGGCTCTGCGCCGGGGTCGAGCCCATTGGGTAGATGCTTCCCAGGCTGGTTTGCGCTGCTCCCACCTACACGGTATTCCATCCTCTGCTAAATCTCTGTGCCTGCCGATGATGGCTCAGGGCGAAACCTTGGGGCTGCTAGTCTTGCTGGCACCGGAAAATGGAACTTTAACTGAAGCAAAACAACATTTGGCAGTAGCGGTTGCGGAACATATTTCTTTAGCTTTAGCTAATTTAAAACTACGAGAAACTATGCAAAATCAGAGCATTCGCGACCCCTTGACGGGATTGTTTAACCGCCGTTATCTGGATGAGTCTCTAGAACGGGAGCTACATCGCGCTAGCTCGACCGAACAAACTTTGGGTATCGTAGCGATCGACATCGATCGCTTCATGCTATTTAACGATAAGTTTGGCCACATTGCCGGAGATACCTTCCTCAAAGCCTTAGGCGCTTCGCTTCAAAAAAATATCCGCTCGTGCGATATTGCTTGTCGCTACGGCGGGCAAAAATTTATCCTGATTTTGCCCGAATCAAACCCGAGCGATATTAGAGATAGAGCCAATAAAATCCGATTGGCAGTTAAGGATTTGCGAATAGAGGAGCGCGGGGAGATTCTCGATCCGCCCTCGATTTCTTTGGGTTTGGCTTACTTTCCCCAACATGGTTTGACAGGAAAAGCTCTGATTGAGGCGTCCGAGCTAGCCCTACAAGAAGCAAAGGCTCAAGGACGCGATCGCATAGTTACGGCAGAAACAATTAGCAATTAATAATTGACAATCAATTATATTAATATTAAGTAAATATTAATTAGTATCATAGGGATTCTTAGGTTTGGGAATCACTTGGATAGACTTGGTTTCTATAGTAAGTTTGCGATTATCCCCGAAAGTTTCCGCCTTCATCTGTCCTTCGACTTCTAACCAAGTATCCGGGGGAAACTCATCGCGAGAACCTTTTAGTTTAACTGGGAGCCCTACCGGATAGGCATCAGCGGCACAGCAGGTAATTACAAACCGAGCCAGCAATAGATATTCCTCTGGTAGCTCGTCTAAATGAATAGCAAAGCCTTTTACTTTAACTTTTTGACCTGCATAAGCATCTGGTTCCGGATAAACGGTCAAGGTGCGTACCCACTCAATGAGACTGCGATCTTCTGGTTTCGTTGCCGAACGAAAAGCTTTAGGCTGGGTTTGGGTCACGGGCAAAAAATCCGTAACTCCCTCTCGGACTGCCTTGTCGCTAGCAAACACTTGGGGCGTGAATGTAAATCCTAAAATTGCTGCCCCCAATAGCAATCCGCTACTCCAACCTGGAGGAAATAGAGCAATATGTTTTTCTGCCTGGATAAAAGTTCCTTTGCGCTTTCCTACATTCAGCAATTGCAATACCTTAAAGCTGCCAACCAGTAGCAAGCCAATTCCCCCAGCAATTGTTAGTGCAAAGTAATTGGGATGAATTAGGATGTTTAACTCTCCTGTCAACCAGTATTTTAGCAGTAATCCACCCCAAGCTAGAGTCGCTAATACTTCTAGCCAAGGTTCTATTCTTTTTAAGCGAGCAGATTTTTTCATAATATAGCAGTAAGCAGTCAGCGGTCAGCAGTCAGCGGTCAGCAGTCAGCGGTCGGTGCGAAGCGCGGTCAGCTTATGCGCTATGCGCTACGCGCAGGCTACGCTCCCCGCGCAGGCTACGCCAACAACACGAGCATTGCCGTTACTAGCTTTGGTAATTTTTAATTTCCTAAACTTTTCGGCGTATTGCTATATAGGCCAATTCTATGCTTCTCATTAACCTAATTTTAAGTTGTAGGCGAGAGTTAAGAAGAATGTGAGTAGAGCCGGGAGTATGGTTATATAGACGATCGCCCTGCCTTTGAAAATCCATAACATCAGACCTAGGGCTTTGAGGTCTATCATCGGGCCAAATACTAAAAATGCTAGCAAAGAACCGCTGGTAAAGGCGGAGGCAAAGGAGAGGGCAAAAAAGGCGTCAACAGTGGAACAGATGGAAACAACAGTTGCCAAGACGAGCATGGCAAGAATCGAGCTAACTGGGCCAGCACCAATGCTGAGAATCAGTTCTCGGGGAGCTGCCACTTGGATTACGGCGGCGATCGCGCTGCCCACAACCAACACGCCCCCAAGTTCCTGCAGCTCGAAAATCATATTATCTGCTAACAAGCGGCATTTTTCTAGCACTGATTTTTTGGCAAAAGGGTTGCCTCGCCCCAAGCCTAGCTGGCCGCGACTCCCGGCGATCGCTTTATTTCCCAATCCGTAGGGGCTATTGCTTAGGCCGCTATCTATACGCACGGGTTCCGATGACTGCCCCAATAAAAATGTGCCCGATTGTAATAGAGGCGAGATGGGCTGTGCTGTCCCTGACAATTTTTCCTTGGGATTTGGCTGCGGTCTTGGCATGGCACGAACCAGGGTCGGTTGCAGCATCGGACGCAAATCTTTTTGAACGCTAAATATAGAGCCAACTATAGTGGCAATCCCCAAGGAAAATACTATCCGCAACAGGACTATTTCTGGCAAATCGCGAAAAGCAGTCCAAGTTGACCAAATCACAATTGGATTGACTGTCGGTGCCGCGAGCAGAAATCCTATTGCCACCGAGGGCGGCACTCCTTGCATGAGCAACCGACGCGCTACCGGCACGTTGCCGCACTCGCATACTGGAAACAAAAAGCCTATAGAACTGCCAACCAAGGCTCCCAGGATAGGGTTGCGGGGCAACAGTGAAATCAGCTTGCGCTCGTTTACAAATAATAGGAGCAAGCTCGATAGCAGCACCCCCAATAGCAAGAAAGGGATTGCCTCCACCAGCAAGCTCATCCAAAGCGTAAAAGCATTCGTTAAAGCATTTGTCACTTTATTCATCCGGTTCGCCTTACGAAAGTTCAGGGCACTTTCTGCCCCTACTCCGCTTGAGCTATTGTATCCCAAGCTCTCCTATTCTCACCCCGAGCCCCCCAACCCGGACAAAAGCTAGCGATCTGTCAAGAAATAATTGGGCATCGGGCATTAGGCATCGGGCATTGGGCATCGGGCATTGGGCATAGGGCATTGGGCAAGCCCCTAAGGGGCGGCTACGCCTACGGAAGAAATTGCTCAACTATTCAAAACTACCTTGACGGGCTACTAGAGTCTTCTGATTTAGGGGCGGGCACTGCCAGTCTTATCGCTACCGCGTTTAATTCTCAAGAAAGCGTAAGTCCTGTATTTTAAAAATCAAGCTTTATAAAGCTAGCTAAAAATTTAATTAGCTTAAGCGAAAGTGAGTCTAAAAACAATTAGGACTTAGACAAAATATCTATATGCAGTATTTTGTAGGGGCAATTTCCCTGTAGTTGCCGCAAATATAGCGTCTCATGCGTAAGTCCCGTCAGTCTCATAAGTCTCGTATATATATAGATATAGTCGTCTGTCAATATCGTTTTGAATAGTTTTGCGATTTGGCTCAATGCCCAATTCGCCGATGCCCAATGCCCGATGCCCCCGATGCCCAATGCCCGATCCCCAATGCGCAATGCCAATATAGATGCTATTTTGTTTTTATATCAAATATTTTTACTTATATTTAAATTCAACTCAATTTTAATTTAATCTTTATTTAACCATTATGCGAATTCATCATTGATAAAGTAAGATTGAGGAAGCAGGCTCAATCTTATTGACCTTATAACTTACCTTCTGATGGGAACCCTTGTAAGTCGATTAAAATAGAAACACCATTAATTATAGAATGGTAATTATCAAGGTTACTATGCAGACAAATTTCAATGTCAGACAGATAATCGGAGAGAAGCTATATTCATGTTATAAAGGCTCTAAAGGGAGGCGCTAAAGGAGGGCTTGAAAAGGGGCCAAATTATATCGTAACGTCAAAACCCACATTGCAAAAAACACATTGCAAAAAAGCCCGCGTAACCCTGTCCCCAGCGATTGTAGATGGGTTACTGTGGATGGTTGTATGCATTCGGAGCCCTGTCATAATATGCTAAAGCATTACAAAGATTATATCTCCGTGCCACCTCTATATCCATCGATAAATTATCCATCGATAAATTATAGATGGATAAATAGGGAGCTACGTTGGGGCTCGACCCTACTCGATCTGCGTTTGCATGATTTTCATGTTGGCATGGATTGTCTCGGGAATGAAGTAGAGCAAGTATTTGAGGCCAATCCACACCTTGCTGGAGTCATCTTAATAGCACAAGAAGAATTGTTAGGAATGATTTCCAGACGGCGATTTTTTGAACATTTGAGCCGTCCTTTTGCAAGAGAGTTATTTTTAAAGCGACCGATTAGCACTTTGTATAGCTTTGCAAAGACAGAGCTATTGCAGTTTTCTGGTTCTGCTGAGATTGTGGATGCCGCTGCCAAAGCAGTACGGCGACAGAGTGACTTACTCTACGAACCGATTGTCGTTCAACTTGCTCCTGGTGAGTTTAAATTAATTGACGTTCCTCAATTGCTTTTGGCTCAAGCACAAATTCACGAATTAGCTAAAAAGAAAATTGAGGATCTTCATAAAGAAGCAGAGGAAGCAAGAAAGGAGTTGCAGCGTTTGGCGACTATTGACGGGCTAACCCAAGTGGCCAATCGCCGCCTGTTTGACGAATATCTCGACCAACAATGGCAACAGTTGGCGGAGGAAAAAGCGCCTTTATCTCTAATTTTATGCGACATCGACTATTTTAAGCGCTATAACGATACCTACGGTCACCAAGCAGGGGATGATTGTTTGCAAAAAGTGGCTAGCGTTCTGGACGAGGCTGTTCAGCGGCGAGAAGATTTGGTAGCTAGGTAGGTATGGAGGAGAAGAATTTGCTGTAGTATTGCCCCATACTCCTTGCTCTGGTGCGTTAACGGTCGCGAATGCTATCCGAGAACAGGTTAAAAGCTTGCATATTTCTCATCGAGGTTCCCCTTTGTCTGATTGGGTCACTTTGAGTTTGGGCGTAGCCAGCACTATACCTACCGAATCTGAAAAGCCCGCTTCTTTGATTGCTGCTGCTGACTCGGTGTTGTATCTTGCTAAAGAGCAAGGGCGCGATCGCTGTATGTTTCAAACTCAATAATTGAGACTTTTGACTTTTGACTTTTGACTTTTGACTTTTGACCTTCTTAGCTTGAGAGTTAGAATGTTTTTTATTAATAATTAATCTGGTTATTTTTCAGGTATTTATGCTTTATTTAAACCTCAACACTCAAACTTTATAATTCATAACTTTTCCTCAAAACTTTTATTATGAATAATGTCAACGCACTTGGCCTCCGACAGAGATGCTCCACACCAAGGGCAACCAAATTCCATAAGTTTGAGCGGAGATATTTTCTGGCAATGAGGGCATTCCAAGCCGTAAGTCGGCAATAAGCGCCTTTCCCTCCTGCAGGTCAAACGCTTTGGCTCTGCCAAGGCATAGTTAATAGCGTGTGCGTAGCGCGATCGCCTTACAAGCCGCTTTTCTCTCCCTGCCATCTTTTGCTTTGCGACTCTTTGTTTTAGCACCGGTCTACCATTATTTCGCTCCCGATCTATGCGAGCTTCAGATAACAACAAATTCGAGGAAATAATTGGATCTATGGCGATTACTTTAATTTTCACCTTTCCCAAATAAATAATACTGCCCTCATTCAATATGACTTCACCTTCATAGAGTCTTTTCCCATCTACCTTGGGTGGATTGCTATGACGCAGATTGCGCAGATAAAAATAGTTGCGTTTCCGATAATAAAAAATTTCGACATGCAGCCCCGATACCGTTGGATGTAGCAAGACAATATCGCAACGAGTAGGGTCTCTACCAATCCGCACCCTTCCAGAATTTTTACTGGGCTGTCGATCCCAAATTGTTTGCGTTCTTATCTCACCAACTTCTACCCACCTTAAAGTTAATTCATGCATATTGTTAGCCATTATTTTGGCTTTGTAAGAAATTGCTAATATTTTTTTACATCAAATAAAAAAAGCCACTTCTAATAGTCTCCTTCAAGTTCTAGCAAAGCTTGAATGGCAATGGAAGTCTCGGCACGAGCTATCTCCAAAAACGCCTGCCAGTTCTCTCGACCTGTTTGGCGATCGCCAAACCTTTCCGCAAAGCTTCTGGGCTAATTAAAATCCTGCCAATCGTCCCTAGCTTCGGGAATCTTGCCATCCCGATCGGCGTATTGTTGGAGCTTGGCACAAACTGGTCCGAGATCTAAAATATCAAAAGCCATTGGTTTTTGCTCGACGAATGTTTCCTTGTTTCTGTTTTCTTTGATTTACTGTTTCAATTTATCCTTGAGACACTATTCTCTTCTAAAAAAGATTTTACAGTGGAGAGGACTAAATCCAAATCTAGAGGCTTGCTCAGATAGGCTGCAGCCCCAGCAGCCAGACAGCGATCGCTATCTCCGGGCATTGCCATCGCTGTCACTGCTATTGTCGGTATCTGCTGCCAAAGCGGATGGGCCTTGATATGGCGGATTAGCTCTAACCCATCCACCTCTGGTAATTGAATATCCATCAAAATTAAATCTGGTAAAGATTTATTTGTTGCTAAAGGCGAATAAATTGCTTTTAGCATAGATTCACCATCGCAGATTAACTCTACTGCATATCCCTGAGATTCTAGCAACTCCGTCACTAGCACTTGATTGGAGGGTTGATCCTCCACTACCAAAATCCGCCAACCCTCTTTATATTCTTCTTTGGGAGCGCCAGTTTCTGTAGTGCTACCGACCTTTTGCTCTTCTAAGGCAGATGCATTAGCAAACATTTCCGCGATCGGCAGCCAGACCCGAAAGGTACTGCCAACTTCAGGAACTGATTGAAAAGAAACCGTCCCTCCATGCAGTTCCGCCAATCGCTTCGTCAGTGCCAAACCCAACCCCGTGCCCTCATGGCGGCGAGTCAGAGAGGAATCCACCTGCTGAAAAGGTCGAAATAACAAACTCCACTTTTCTTCGGGAATTCCAATCCCAGAGTCGATTACCTCTAAACAAAGGTAAGGGGTACTGGGATTGACTGTCGAGCAATCCGGTCGGTAGTCTGCTTCTATCTCATTACCCAGTGCCAGTCGCCCGCTGAGTTTTACTTTGCCTCTCTCGGGAGTAAACTTAATTGCGTTGGAAAGCAAGTTCACCAGCATTTGTCGCACTCGGCGCTCGTCCAAGTCAGCTAAACTGAGTCGGTAATCTAATTCCAAAGACAGAGCAAGACGTTTTTTGTCCGCTCGGGGTTGGAGCATTTTAAGACAACTGGTACAAAGATCGTGAATGGATATGGTATCTAGGTTTAGATCGACTTTCCCGGCTTCGATTTTGGAGAGATCCAGAATCTCGTTAATCAGTGCTAAGAGATGTTGGCCGCTTTTTTCAATCGCCTTAACGTGATTAATCTGGCGCGGATTCAGAGAACCGCCAATTTCCCGCTGTAGCAGGTCGGCGAATCCCAGGATGCTATTTAGGGGGGTGCGTAGTTCGTGGGACATAGAAGCCAAAAACTCTGACTTTAGCTCCGAGGCTCGCTCTAGATCTTGGTTCGTCTTTCTTAGGTTTTCCTGGGCTTCTGCTCGCTCGATCGCCGCTCCCAACATCTGACAGGCCGCTAGGAGCATATCCTGTTGCGGCGCTTCTTGGAGTTTTTGCGAGCTGCGCGACTCTAAAGTGAGTACGCCAATAATCCTACCTGTAGTGGCGGGGATGGGAAAAATGCCCAATTGCCCAATCCCGGGATGGCGAAATCCGGGCACCGCTTTGGGATGATTGCGATAATCTTCTACAAATACAGGTTCGCCAGTTTCTACTACTTCCCAGAGCAATCCCTGACCGTAGGGGATGCCGCGCTCCAGCAACGCTTCCATATCTGCTATTGCCGGTTTGCCGTAGGTGGCCAAAAATTCCCCAGCAACGCGATTCACGATCGGCCCAGCATAGCGATCGCTTCCTTCTCCCCGAACTACCTTTACGTCTCCAAAAGCAGAATTCATTGCTCGCACCAAATAAGTGAGGGCAAACTGGCTAATTTCCTGCAAGTCTCCCCCCGCCTGCAACCGCTCCGTTAGCCCCAGCAAAAATCTCAGCCGCTTTACTTCTGCTTCTAAGCTCGCCTGGGAACGCTGGTATTTGGTTATATCTCGGAAAATGAGCAGTCGTCCCCCATTTTTTGTCACGGTCATGTCCGCTTGCAAGCTGATACCGTTGATTTGCTCTATCCAGAAGGAAACTCCGTGGGGTTGCTCATAAGCTTCCTGAAGTCTTTGCCGGTGTTCGTGGGACCAGTAGCCGGATTCCATTACCCGGGCGAAAACCTCCTCAAAATGAGGCTGCTTTTGCAGCCAGTTTCGCTCTAAATCCCAAAAGTTTAATAATTTTTGGTTGAATAAAACCAGTTTGCCCGTTCGATTAAATAGCGCTATCGCATTATCAACTTGGTTTAGGATCGGCTCTTGCTCTTCTTTGAATTCCTCTAGATTACTTTTAATACTCTCTGGCTTCATCATTATTTTAGCTATCGCTTGCCTAGGGTTTTCTCAGCTATTTAGCTCCTCAATCAGAAATTGTGCTAATTCGCAAAACCCATCCCCTTCTGGTGCGCGAGTTATAAATGCAGGCCGATGGGCTAATTGGCTGCTATATTCCAAGATATTGGCCACGCCGACAGACATGGGAAAATTATTGGGATTAAATAGACTCTCATCATTGGGGCTATCTCCTACCGTCAGAACGCGATCGCCTGCGGGCAAGAAATCGGGAAAGCAACTAGACAACAGTTGTAACAAACCCGTAGCCTTATCTTGAGAGGCCGGCTTAATATGACAGTGTACCGAACTATATGTAAATCCCCAACCCTGCTCCTGACACAGGAAGCTAAGACGCTGCAAATTTGCGGGGGTTAATCCTTCTACATCAAATGTCCAATCTGTAAGGCGAAAACGATTATCCGATGATTCTTGGATTTGAGGAAATTCTACCTTAAAGCTATCGAAAAAAGTCGCAAGCCTCTTGCGGTGACCTTCTATATCGGCAAGGTATGTTAAGAAAAGCGGTGGTTCGCCAGTGCCGGGATAGAAAAGACCGCCATTTTCGGCAATAACCCCGACAACGGGCAAATAAGCAGCCAAGCCATTCGCCCATCCGGCAGAGCGGCCCGTGACTATTAAGACGGGCAAGCTAGCAGCGGCCAAATTCTCTAATGCTTGCAGCAATTCAGCCGTGAGTTTACCTAACTTAGTCAGAGTGCCATCCATATCGGTGGCGACCAGACAGACATTTTTGCTCCAGTCGCGAATAACAAGATCCGATAGGGGTAAAGAGGTCATTATGTTTAAATATTTCGCGTTAAGGATACTTAGGTCGAAGCCAGTCCGGGAAAGGCTGCAGAAGATAGGGACTGTCGGAAAGGTGGGGAGAAGGCTCCCCACGCTTCCCACGCTCCCCACCCTTCCCACACTTCCCACCCTTCCCACACTTCCCACCCTTCCCACCCTTCCCACCCTTCCCACACTTCCACCCTTCCCACACTCAACCCTATGGGGGAAATTGACACCGCTTCCAACCTAACAGCAGGATTGTTGTATTGTAGTGGGTAATGGGTTATTCCCCCCGCCCCTAAGTTGCAGATTGTAGATTCTATATTTTATAGATAGATAACGGTGCGACGGGAATTGGTGCGAAATAAGACTAATAACCCAGTAGATCCTCGCTTTCTACCTAAATTGGTACAAGAGTTTTTTCAACCTTTATTAGGAGCTGTTCTAAGCATAATATAGGCTGCAAGTGCCAAAATAGATAGTGGAGGTACGTTGAGTGTGGAGTGTAGAATTTATAATTTTTGGTCCCCAATTGCCTTATGGCTGCTGCCAATTGCCTTATAGCTACTGGTAGATATTTGCTCCTTTAGTTAATGTTGTTCGTTAGCTCCCTTTTGAAGGCTGTAAGAACGCAGATCGGGGACAAGCCAAAGCAAGTTGAAAAGTTCAGTTGTAGCAGTTACAGCCTATGTCCAGCCAAATTATTCTCGTTCAACCTCTTATAGCTACCGCCGACCAGAAGGACGACTCTATGGTGGCCAGACTGCTGGCAGATCCAATCGGGATGGGAGCGTCCGGGGTTCTGTTTTTACTGCTGATTGCATCTTTGGTGTATTCAAATATACAAAAAAACAAATTCCAGAAAGAGATGAAATTTCGGGATTTTAAAAACCAAGATATTCAGAAAAAGCTAAAGACGGCACTTCAAGCCATTAGCAAAATGGAAAAGAACCCCGACTTGATTCATTCGAGAGAGTTTAACTTAGACTATCTGCGGATGCGGATGGAAGAAGAAAATTTTCATTTTGCAGTAGTGAATCAAATCAAGGTCACTGTCAAAGAGAAAATAACTTTAGCTTTGCGTCCGAATGTTGACAACCGAGGCGGGTCGCGATTGGTAGATGAAATATTCGACGTGACCTACGAGACAGGAGAAATCGCTAAGATAGAAAAGCGGGTTTTGTTCCGAATTCAAATTAAATTGACGAAGATACCAACTCAAGCAACATCAAAAACTATCAGTCAAATTATTGATTGTTTGGAAAATTATCTGACTGCAAAAGATGATAACGATAATTGGCAGCCAACTATTCAAGGCAGAGTGGCGAGCATCCATTGGGATCAAACCGCGAAGCCCACGCCGTTGTTGGTCTTGGAGCAATCCAGCGAAGGGGTTAACGTGACCTTTAGCAGCCGCCGCCCAACCCGGAAGCCCGGTTCGACTAATATGGCAACAGCAGTTACGGGCACTAAAACTAAGAGTCGCAAGAGTAAATCTGGCAAAACAAAAACTGCTGGGCGCCGCCGTTAAGGCGAATCGCCCAAGTCGATGAAAGGCATCAGACGACCCTGTTAGCTTGGGGATTGCGAGGAGCGATCGCCTAAGGCAATGTAGGGAGCATTGTGGGCTCCAGTATAAATTTGGGTAGGACGGTAAATCCGGTTTTCAGCAAGCTGTTCTTTCCAGTGAGCCAACCAGCCGGCTACCCGGGCGATCGCAAAGATGGGCGTAAACAAATCCTTAGGAATGCCCAACTTACGATAAACCAAACCGGAATAAAAATCCACATTGGCGTAAATATTTTTCTTGCCAAGTTTTTCCTCAACCGCTTTTTCCAGCTCCACGGCAATGTCGTAGCATCGATCTTGTCCTAATTTCTCAAACAACTTCTTGACTTGATCTTGCAAAATAGTTGCTCGCGGATCTTTCACCTTATACACGCGATGGCCGAATCCCATAATCTTAGCTTTGCGCTCGATGCAACTGTTTAAGTAGGGACGAACATTTTCTACGGAGCCAATTTCTTCCAACATATTAAGCACTTCTTCATTAGCCCCCCCATGCAGCGGTCCAGCCAAAGTACCCACTGCTGACGCGACCACTGCATAAGGGTCGGTCAAGGTAGAAGCCGTAACCCGGGCAGAAAAGGTAGAAGCATTAATAGTATGTTCTGCATGCAGGATCAGGCAGACATCAAAAACGCGAGCTTCTAGGGGATCCGGTTCCCGCTCGGTAAGCATATACAGAAAATTAGTTGAATAGTCTAAGTCGTCCCGAGGTTGGATCGGGTCGTGGCCTTTGCGCATCTGCTTAAAGGCTGCTACCATTGTGGGAATTTTGGCCAAAAGGCGCACCACTGCAGCTCGGATATATTCGGGATCGTCCAAAGCACGACGGGAGTAAAATAAGCCCAGGGCAGCAGCAGACGCTTGTAGGGCGTCCATTGGATGACCAGTCTCGGGAAAGCACTTCATCATATCCCGAATCCGATATTTTATGCGTCGGTGATGGCATATTTCATACTCAAACTCCACCAGTTCTTTTTCTGAGGGAAGGTGTCCCCAGATTAATAAATACGCCGTTTCCAGAAACCCTGCTCCGCTCGCTAGTTGCTGGATGGGAATCCCCCGATACTCCAGAATTCCTTTTTGCCCGTTTATATAGCTGATACTAGACTTAGTAGCAGGAATTCCTTCTAAACCGGGCTTGAATTCTATGCATGCTTTGTTGTCAGCTTCTGCTGTGTTAGCTTCTACTGTGTTAGCTTCTGCCTTGCTAGCTTCTGCAACAGTCATATTTTATCCAGGTCCTAACTAAACTGTTTAGATAGAGGATAATTTAGCAGATAAACGTTGACCTGAATCGCTTTCAAAAGGATCGTGCAAGAATTTTTCGGCTCTGCTGGATTTCCAATCGAATGTTACAAAAGATACAAAACAATCCTAACGGGAGCCCCATAACCCTTTAATATTCAGCAACAGCCTAATCGAGAACTATAGCAGTCAGCAGTCAGCAGTCAGCAGTCAGCAGTCAGCAGTCAGCCTATGCGCTCTTAGCGCGGAGCGTAGCTCTTCTGCTATGAGTATTGCCGTTACTAGCCGAGAGCGCAAACATTAAATTGCCTTAACCAAACATGCTTAGTGCTATATTAAAAATCGAGGAGAAGCTAATCTAGATCCCGATCTTATAGATCTTACTAATGTAGGAACAGCTTGGGGGAGGTCAACCAAAATAGCTCGCTTTGGCCCATTGGATTGCCACGGTCTGGAACAAGCAAGCCAATAATCCCTGCTTTTTTGAGGATGAGTCGCTCTTGGCTTTCGCCCCAAACCAATATTTCGGCCCATTTCCCCAAATCCGGTTGATGCCCCACTAAAGCAAGGCGGGTTCCACCGCTCGATCGCCATTTTTCTAACCAATCAATCCAATTTTGTATATTGCCGTCGGGAGCTAGAGAAGTGGATTCTTTAATCTCCTTGGCTAGAGCTGCAATTTGCAGAATTTGCGCCGTTTGACGGGCACGCAACAATGGACTGGTCAAGATTAGGTCGAATTGAGTATTCAAATCGCGCAGTTGCTTGGCGACTTTCTGGGTTTTGCGATATCCTTTTTCTGTTAGGGGCCTTTGTTCGTCATTTGCATAGTCGTCTCGGTCAGCCGCAATTCCGTGACGGATTAAGTATAGTTCTAAGCTCATTTGCCACTCGAACTTCTCAAAAAATGCTACTTATATCAAATCCGGTAAAACACCCACAAAAAGATTTGTAACCTGCCGTAGGACGCGCTTCCCGCCTGTCCCTTACTGCTACGGCGGACAGGCGGGACGCCCGTCCTACGCAGGACTTGACTTTTTTAGGGCGATTAAACGGATCTGATATTACAACAAGGTTGCATTTTATAGCAGTAAGCAGTCAGCTATCAGCAGTCAGCTTTTAGCACAAGCCTTGCCGTTACTAGCAAGGAGCGAGATTTGAACTGTCCGTTCCTTGAGTGCGTAGTGCTATAACAGATGGCGTAATCTTAAACAAAGAGTTAGGCATTACGAAAATTAATCGCTGTTTGCCAGTAAACATCCGGCCTGCCAATGTCGAAACACCTTCCTTTAACCAAGTATCCCAGCATTCCTTCCTCCTCTCGCAAGCGATCCAAACAAGAAGTAAGCTGAAATTCACCTCGTTCTCGCCGATTGTGACGAATATTATCCTCCAGATAATCAAAAATTTTGGGAGCTAGCGCATAGAGACCGAATACATAAAGCAACATGTCTTCTGGCATCCCCGAGACATGGAGATACTGTTTTGCATATTCGCTATCTGGCTTTTCATAAAGTTGGGTTATAGAAAGAATAGAATTGGGCTCCTGCCAAATTCCGGCGACGCAGCCCCGGTGAGAAATATCTGCTACAGGTGTGACCCCCAGGCCGATCGCGCTTTGACCCGATTGCTCGTAAATGTCTAGCAGTTGCCGGGTGCAAGAAGTTTCGGTATCTGAGGCATAAAGATGGTCTCCTAGAGATAGTAAAAACGGCTCGTTGCCAATCCATTCTCGGGCGCAGAATACGGCATGACCGTAGCCATCCTGAACTTCCTGAGTCAGCAGGTCAATTCGAGTACCCAATTCCTGTATATACTGGCTGTATTCTTGGTTTTCTGGTGATAGTTTTTGGAAATAGGCAGGAGGGGTTTTGAAAAAATCCTCGAATAATTTGCGATCGCTCTTTTGCACAATAATCGCGACTTCTTCGATACCCGCACCTAGGATTTCCTCGACTATCGCCAGAATCACCGGCTTGGCGCGACCTTCGCTATCGACTATCGGTAAAAACTCTTTTTTTACCGCTTTGGTTGCCGGAAACATTCGCGTTCCGAACCCTGCCGCCGGAATTACTGCTTTTTTTATTTTCGATTTGGGCAACATGATTTTACTGATTTTCCGTGCTTTTCCTTAATTCATCGATCGAGGCAAACTGAAAGCTTATAGCGTTTCTCGCTCTTGATGTGACGTGTCTAGGGCGAAGCATCCCAATACGATCGTCCCCGTTTTACAGCAGAGATGGTCAAGGGGGATGCTGTCGCCCCTACATTTCTAGGGTACGATCGTTTATTACACTTATTTGAGAAACGCTATATATCAAACCCGGTTAAATACCCACAGAAAAAATTGGGAATCTCCCGTAGGACGGGCGTCCCGCCTGTCCTACGCAGAACTTGACTTTTTTTGGGGCTATTAAGCGTATTTGATATTACCTTACAGTAAACCGAAAGCTTATTGCTGAAAGCTAAAAAAAAATGAACAAGATCGTCAAAACTACGGTTAACTGGAGAACTCTGGTTGTTCTTGTTGCTCTAGTCGCCGTCGGACTAACTGGCTACTATTTTAGTTTGGCAGAAGAAGAGTCAGGGCCTGAAGTTACTGTCGAGCAATTTCTCCAAGCAACGAGCAATGGCGATCGCGAAACCGCTAAAAGCTACTGGTGCTATCGGCAGATTTCTAAATTTTATGACATAGACAACGACTGGGAATTTATCAGTGCCGAAACTAAACCAGCGGAGTCGATCGCGAATCCCGACGACCTGCTGCAACTTTGGCCGGATCTAAAATCGCAGATTCGCAAGCTGTCTGAATTAGACTATACCCAAGCGGTCTTTAGGATAAAGGCTTCTACTAAAGATAGAGGCAAGATGACCCAGACTTGGGCTTTTGAAGTTTGGGAGCGATCGCAGATGCTAGACTATCTGAACGAGGCTCAATCTTTATTGTCCGAATTATACGCTCGCGAGGAAACTGTAGAAGGAGAGAATCGAGATTTATTAAAAACAATTCAGGCAGCACAAGCAGCTAGCAAATTTGCCCGAGCTTTATCTGCTCATCCAATCTCAGGAGACGCTTATAGGTTATCCGATCGCTCTCCCTGTATTCTGACGGTTAAACAGTTCTCGTCATAAGGAGCAGCCAGCCAAAATTAACGGACCGTTACCTACAAAATTCTAAATTAACGGACCTTTATAGTGCTACGCGCAAGTCTCAAGGTAATAAGTCAAAAGTAGGAACTGACTAAGGAGCGAGCATTTATAAATGTCCTAACTTATTTGCGTAGCGCTATACCTACAAAATTGAAATGCTGCGGTTATCTTTGCTAAAATTTGAAATAAAACAGCAACTAAACAATTATGTTACGGGGAATTAATCACATCGTTTTGAAAGTCCGCGATTTAAAAACTGCAGATCGCTTTTATAGAGAAATTTTGGGAATGCAGCGGGTAGGCGAGCGTTCTGGAATGTGGTTTTACCATGCTGGAGGGCATCCTCACGACTTGGCTTTGGTAGAGGTTGGTCCTGATGCTACCCAAGCGCAAAAGTACCAAACAGGTCTATTCCATTTCTGTCTGACGGTGGAAAACGAGCAGGCTTTGGCAGAACTCTATAATCGCTGTCGTTTGGCGAACGTCCCAAATTTAGGAACTGTAGATCATACAGTAATGCGATCGTTTTATATTTCCGATCCAGACGGTCATGTGGTTGAAATAGGTATGGATGTACCTAGAGAAGAATGGGATGAAATTGCCAACCCTTTTGCTAAAGATAGAGCTTATAATATACCCGATTACTCGTCATAAAGCCGGCATATTTACGAGTCGAAATGGATCTAGAAACCCGGTTTTTCCAAAAAACCGGGTTTTTTTCCCTACCGCTACCGCTACCAGATTTACGAGCCGCAACAGAGCCAGAAACCCGGTTTTTACAACAATACCTTCGCCAAAACGCAAAAATACCTTGTTTGTAGGGAGCGACTCGGGAACGAAACCCAACAAATACCCGATCGTTAACCAATGCCAGATCCCCCCAAACCCCCCTTAAAAAGGGGGGCTTAAGACCCCTTCGACTATTGCCCCCTTTTTAAGGGGGGTTTGGGGGGATCGTGCCGGCGGTAAAAATGGCGAAGGTATTGTACAAAAAACCGGGTTTCTTATCTTTCTTTTACAGCTCTTCTTCTAAAGTGCAACAATCCAAAATTGGCTCCTCTGCAAATTCCTTCAATCCAGCCGATTTCAATAAATCTGCCCAAGCTTCCGGTTCCTCCTGGCGCACCCGAGCCACCAGTTCCAGAGTCTCGTACCAAATTCCGGCCTTAGCAAAAAGCTTGGCTCGGGCGAGGGTATCTGACTCTCTTTCTAGCTCGCTTCTCAATTCCTGACTCAGTTCCGTTCTCTGTAGGTCTCCTCGGATAAAATAATCGGCGCTGCGGTCTTTCGGGTCGCAAACTATAGCCAAAAACCACTTATACTCTTGGCCTACTTTTAGCTCGACTGTTTCCGGGAGGCTCAGTTTAATAAAACCGGGAGTATCCGACAGCTCGAAGTTTGACCAATAAATCGCATCTCCTTCTTCATCGACTAAAACGATTTCTCCTTTGTCGGCATCGTGTTCGGGAACGTAGAAAAACAAAGTTGGGCTAGCAGATGCAGTATTTTGAGGCAGGTAGAATAGCAAACTCGAAGGGTTAAAAATTTGCGTTCTTGAATCCTTCTTAGCGGGCATCAAGGGAATCAGCGGCTTTCCTTCTTCCGCAACGCATGCATCTTTGCCTCTAGTTCCCGCACCAGTGGTTTGCGTTGGCGAGCCTACATCTGCTCCCGAAAAGTCAAGGCCGGAGCTGTCTTTAGCATTTGCCTTGCTACTCGCTTCTAGCAGAGCCAATTCCGATAGATCTATATTTTCCTGCCGAGAAGCCTGAGCCAGCAGACTTGGCACATTTCCCGAGAGAACCAGAGCGGCAGACGCTACAGCGCTAGCCAGGATTGCCAAAGATAGTCGATGTTTTTTTGCGATCATAATTTTTTAGGCCATGAGCCCATTACTAACTTTAATTTTCTAAACTACAACATTCTATAATAGGTTCGTCTGCGAAGTCCTTTAATCCTACGGATGCTAATAGATCTGTCCAAGCTTTCGGTTTTTGCTGGCGCGCCTGAGCTGCTAGCTCTAGAGTATCGTGCCAAATTCTGGCTTTCGCAAACAGCTTGGCCTTGGCGATCGCTTCGGTCTCTAGTTCTAGCTGGTGTCTCAGATCTGGGCTCAGTTCTGTTATCTGGATTTTTCCTTGGAGATAGTAATCGGCGCTGCGGTCGTCTGGATTGCAAACGAGCGCAAATTCCCACTCGTATTCCCGGCCAATTTCTAGAGAAATGTTTTTGGGAAGACTTAGTTTAATTACCCCAGGATTATCCCCAAGAGCAAAGCTTGACAGATAAATCTCATTTCCCTCTCCGTCAATTATCGCTAATTCTCCAGTATCGACAGTAGTATATTTGGGAACGTAGAAGAAGAGGCTGGGAGTAACCGAAGCTGTTTTTTGAGTAATGTAGAACAATAATTTTGAAGGGTTGTACCCGCTTGGGTTTGGATCTTCCGTGGCAGGCATCAAAGGAACCAGAGGTTTTTCTACCTTCTGACTGCATCCTCTGCTTCCGGCGCCGGTAGTTTGCTCTGGCTTTCCGACGTCTGCTCCCGAGAAGTCCAGGTCGGAGTTGGCGTTGGCATTGGTTTTGCTACCTGCTCCCTCAATAACCGACCTAGAGGAGAATTGCTTAAATACTGTAGCAAATACTTTGTCACTAAAAGAGGAGCGAGCAACCCAACCGAAGGCATTGCCCGCAGAAATCAGAACAGTTGAAGACAGAGCCCCAGCTAGTATTGCCAAAGATAGTCGATATTTTTTGATATGCATAAGACACACCTGACTTGAGAACAAAATGTCTAACGCTGAAGATTTTTCTCCCGCTCCCTGCTATCTACTGCCCTGCCCCTTGCCACTATCGAGCAAGGTTGGGTAGTTGTAGGTAGTGGTAAGCGTTGCCAAGCAAGCAGTTAAATATTGCTGAAATTGACTCAATGGTTTAGAACCCTTGGAAACCAGGAGATTAATTTTCTGGGGTGCAACAGTCCGCAATGGGTTCGGTGGCGATCGCCCCGAGTCCTGCCGATCGCAGCAGTTCTTCCCATGCCCCAGGGTACTGCCTGCGTGCGGAAGCCACCTGAGTCAGAGCCTCATACCATATTTTTGCTCTAGCATACAGCTTAGCTCGCTCAATCGGATTTGCTTCTTGCTCTAAAGTTGCCTCCATCTCAGGGCTGAGTTGCTCCCGTTCGAGCCTGCCCAGGACAAAGCGATCGGCGCTGCGGTCTTCTTGATTGCAAACAATCATAAATTGCCACTTATATTCCCTGCCCACTTCCAGCTCGACTGTTTTCGGCAGACTCACCTTAATCACCCCTGGAGCGCGGGGCAGTTGAAACTCTGTTATATAGACCTCATCCCAGGCATCGTCCACCAGCAGAAATTCTCCTGTTTTGGCGGTGGTTTTGGGAATGTAGAAGAAGAAAGCAGGATTGCTCGAAACCGTCGTCCCCGAATCGGCGTTAGTTGTGGGCATCAAAGATAGCGGCAGTGCTTTCTCCCCTGGCAGGCAAGATTCAGGGCCGCCTCTAGTGCCAGCACCGATTGTACGCTGGGGTGCCCCGATGTCTGCAGGGAAGTCCAGGCCGTATCCCCGAGAGGCGATCGCCCTAGCATCGGGGGCATTGAGCGCCAGTTCTGTTGGTCTCCCTTGCAACCTTTCAGAAGACAAAGACTCTGCCAGCAACCCTGGAGCATTGCCAGAGAAAGCGATCGCCCCTGAAGAGAAAGCGATCGCTGAAGAAATAGCGCTAGCAACGACTGCTAGCGATCGCTTTGGTGCAGCCTGCCCTTGGCGCATAGAGCCCTTGCAGGAGAATCGCATATATTTTTTCACCATAAACACCTTATTTTTTAGAAAAGATTCAGCTTGGGACTCTGGTACTGTATTCTTATTTGTTAAAGATACGAAAATCGGCCACTCCAGTTCCCTGCCCCGGATAGGGAAGAGGGACAAGGAACTGTGGGAGGTGTGGGAACTGTGGGAGGCGTGTAAGTGTGGGACCCCCACATTTCCCAAGAAGTAGCCCATATATTTTATTTAGATCCGCCCTTGCCACCTATTTTTCGCAAATTTTTCTTAAATTTTCCCTGAGTTTTTCCTGAGAAAACTAAGCGGCCGATCGAAATTGCCCAATTAAATCTCCTTTTCCTAACCGCAGGCCATGAACTGGAATTGCTTATATAGCAGTACCCATTAAGCTTAGGACAATTTAATATTTACTAAGGCTAGTAACGGCAATGCTTGTGCCCAGAGCTGACCGCAGAAGAGCTACGCCTGCGCGCCGTGGAGCGCATTAGCTGAGCGCTTACTGCTATAATAAAAGAATAGTATCTGCTATCTACCATCGCGCTCCCCAAAATTTATATTGGTATCTCACAGAAGACCTTGAGGTCATAAACTGCGCCCTAATTAATTTATTAGGACTTACGCAAAATATCCAGGTGTGGTGTTTTGTAGGGGCAATCCCCCCGCGATAGACCCGTCAATAGCGTTAATGCGTAAGTCCTGTTTATATAAAGGCAAAATTATATAAAATCGCCGTGATGCCCTTGACAAAAACTCAGCCGCTAGCGAAAGATCGGGAACGCTTGGAAAACCGGCTTAAGGAAATTCCTCCGGAGCCGGGAGTCTATATAATGCGAGACGGTTCTGACAATCGGATCTATATTGGCAAATCTAAAAAGCTGCGATCGCGAGTCCGCTCCTATTTCCAAAAGGGACAAGCTCTGAGCCCGCGCATAGCCCTAATGGTCAGCCAGGTCTGCGAAATTGAGTTTATCGTTACGGATACAGAAGCAGAAGCCTTAGCTCTGGAAGCTAATCTAATTAAGGAGCATCAACCCAACTTTAATGTCTTGCTTAAAGACGATAAGAAATATCCCTTTCTCTGCATAACTTGGTCGGAAAAATATCCGCGCATTTTCATAACTCGCAAGCGACAGTTAAGGCATTCTAAAGATCGCTACTATGGACCTTATGTGGATTCCGGTCAGTTGCGCAATACTTTGCAACAGCTAAAGCGAATCTTTCCTTTGAGACAGCGACCTCAACCCTTATATAAAGACCGCCCCTGTCTGAACTACGATATCGGTCGCTGTCCCGGGGTTTGTCAGGGGTTAATTACCCCAGAAGAGTACCGGCAAACTGTAGAAAAAGTGGCGATGGTATTTCAAGGTAGGATTGCCGAACCGATCGCAATGCTAACCAAGCAAATGGAAAAAGCCGCAGAAGTGCTGAATTTCGAGCAAGCGGCGCGGATTCGCGATCGCATTGCTGGCTTGAAAGCCCTGGCTGGCTCCGAGCAAAAAGTATCTTTGCCCGACGACACAATATCTCGGGATGCAATAGCCCTGGCTAGTTCCGAGCAATATGCTTGCATCCAGCTATTCCAAATGCGGGCGGGTCAGTTAGTAGGACGGCTGGGATTTGTGGCGGAAGCCGCAGATACTGGAGAAATATTGCAGCGAGTTTTGGAAGAGCATTATCAAAATGTGGAGCCGGTGGAAATTCCGGCGGAGATTATAGTGCAGCAGGAGTTGCCAGAGGCAGAAATATTAGCGGATTGGCTGAGTTCTCACAAGGGACGCAAGGTGACAATTGTTGCGCCCCAGCGGCAAAGCAAAGCAGAATTAATTGCAATGGTGGAGCGCAATGCCGAGTATGAATTGGCCAGAATGCAAAGGGCGAGCGATCGCAATGCAAAAGCGATGCAAGATTTAGCCGAACTTCTCGACCTTCCCGAACTTCCTCACCGCATCGAATGCTACGATATCTCGCACATCCAAGGGTCTGATGCCGTTGCCTCTCGGGTTGTCTTTATTGACGGCTTGCCCGCCAAGCAGCATTACCGTCACTATAAAATTAAGAATCCCGAAGTTTATGCCGGTCATTCCGACGACTTCGCTAGCCTCGCGGAAGTTATCGGCCGCCGCTTTCGGGAATATGCGGCGAATCCCGAAGATGGAGAAAATTTGGAGCCAGAATCGGCAAAGCCAGAATCGGCAAAACCTTCTCGGCCACAAGATTGGCCGGATTTAGTCGTTATAGACGGAGGCAAAGGTCAGCTCTCTGCTGTGGTAGAAGTGCTACAGGAGATGAATTTAATGGAAAACTTGCGAACGGTCAGTTTGGCCAAGCAGCGAGAGGAAATTTTTCTGCCTGGAGAATCTTTGCCAGTGCCATCGGATGCAGAACAACCCGGGGTGCAATTGTTGCGGCGTTGCCGGGATGAAGCCCATAGATTTGCGGTTAGCTTTCATCGCCAAAAGCGAACTCAGCGGATGCGGCGATCGCGTCTGGACGATATTCCCGGCCTGGGGCACGAACGCCAAAAACAACTTCTAGCTCATTTTCGCTCCGTGGATTATATCGCCATAGCTACCCCAGAACAGCTCGCTGAAGTTCCTGGGATTGGACCGAGTTTAGCTGGCGAAATCTACGCTTATTTTCATCCATGATATAGCGGTCAGCAATTAGCTTATGCGCGGAGCGCGCAGGCTGCGCCAACAGCAGTCAGCCCAGCCTATGCGCTCTAAAGGTTAGGATAGATCGAAGTTCGCCAAGGCCAGGAACTGCCGGAACAGCCTTACTCGTGCTGTTGGCGCAGCCTGCGCGGAGCTTCTGAGCTGACCGCTGACCGCTGACCGCTGACCGCTTATTGCTATATGAACTCCAAAACCGCAGCTTTGCGACGAGCCAGCTATATTCTGCTCCCTGGCTTAATTTTGTTGGAAATCGCGATCGTCATTATCTATCTGAGCAGTGTTTTCTTCCAAGGCAAAGCTTATCCCTTGTTTGATATGGATAGCTCGATGACGATTCCATCCTTATTGCAAGCACTGCTCTTATTTTCGATTGGATTTATCTCCCTAATCCTGTTTATAGCTTGGGATGGTTCCTCGCGGCGGCCATCTCGGGGATTTTTATTAGCGATCGCTTTTTTATTAATTTACGCCTCTATCGATGAAGTCTTTAAAATTCATCTCCAGTTAGACAAAATATTCCCCGGCTTGCAGGCGAGCCAATGGATGGGAATATATCTTTCTATTTTATTCGCCCTTCCTATTGTTTTTTACCGAGACTTTGCCGCCCTGTGGCGATCGTACCGCCAAGAAACTGCGATCGCCCTACTGGGAATGGCGATATTTGTCCTGGGAGGTTTTGGAGCCGAGATTTTCAAACATCAAATTTTGCAGCCTACCCTTTGGCAGTTTTTTCCCCAGCGCCCCTTCCTTGCCCTATTTATAGAAAAATCCAGGGTTGCTTTAGAAGAATTCGCCGAGTTGCTCGGAGAAACCCTAATCGTCGGCGCGACTCTCTTCTTTGTTGCCAAACGCTTGGAAAAAGAAGACTAGAACAACGTAGTGGATTGGCAAATCTAAAATTGTGTGTAACTGTAGGTTGGGTTTCACTCCGTTCAACCCAACTATACCAACCGTTGTGTTGGGTTACTCGCACGAGTTGGCGTTAGCCCTCCTTGGGCAGGCTCCGCCTACGCCAACGTGCCTCAACCGCTCTCTACAATTTTAAGGCAGACAGTCCCGTAGGGGCGATTCGAGAATCGCCCCTACGAGGGAGAGAGAATCTGTAGGGGCGAATGGCATTCGCCCATCCCAGAAATCCCAGAAGAGCGGTCGCCCGTACTACGAGTGAGAGAGAATCTGTAGGGGCGATTAAGACATTTATAAATGCTCGTTCCTTAGTCAGAGACTACCTTTGACTTTTTACTTTTGACTTTTTACTTGCGCTATAACCCACAGAAAAGTCAGCAATCCAACCCCGCTGTACGAATACTGGCAACCAAGAACTCACATCAACTGTGCCAGCCAATCCCTCGCAGATAGCTTCAAATCGATCGTTCTTTTCAAAAGCCTCCAACAATTCCCATTCTGGCTTGCTGGGCAAATCGATTCGCATATCGTAACCTTTGCGCCAGAGAAATATTTTTACGGCACCTTCATCTAAACTAACCCTGCGATCGCCTTGATAATCTGCTTGGTTAACCTCCCAAATCCTATGGATGGGATAAGGAGACTCTAGCATCACGCTATTTTTAGGTAAGTAAAAAGTCAAATCTCCCCATTTTTCCTCGGGAACCTCTGCCAATCCCTGCAAATCCAAGCCCGTTGTATCTTCACCAGTAAAAACTCGATGCCAGAACCACTCTAACCGAGCGACATCTGGCAGGTAGGGTAAATCTGCTGCCGGTTCAAAGTCAGCTAGAAAATCTGGCAATTGTTCCCCATAGTCTCCTAAGTCTGGGGACGAGCAAGGAAACTTGCTGATAAATTTTGCCGCAGTTGCCTCAAAAAACTTTTCTCCCACTAGCTGACAGCAAACCGGGTAGGTTGACATTAAAGCGCTAGTCAGATTGCCAACTACATTACCTCGATAGACCCCTAAGCCTTCTGCTGGCGTTAGGTCGCGAGCTGGTTTGATATGCTTACTTAGTTCTTCAATGCTAGCAGGGTCTCTTTCACAGACAGCCCGATAAAATAAATTTTGTAGAACTGTTACTTCCATTACTGCACCTTTTCTAAAAACCCTTCGGCCTTATTTGCTTCGGCCATCAAAACTTCAAAACTGGGAATATCGGTATCCCATTCTATCAAAGTAGGTATAGCTCCAAACCTTGCTAATGCTTCTTGATACAATTCCCAAACTGGCGGATGAACGGGATAGCCGTGAGTATCCAAGAGATATTTTTCCCGCTCCTCATAACCGGCTAAGTGAATTTCCTTGACCCTGCTGCCTGGGATAGCATCTAGATAAGTAAGCGGGTCAAAGCCATTATTTATAGCATTGACATAAACATTATTGATATCTAGCAGCAAATAGCAGTCGGCTTTTTTGACCAATCTCTCGACAAACTCCCATTCAGTCATAGTCGAGTCTGTAAAAGTTAGATAGGGAGAGGGATTCTCAAGTAAAATCTGCCTGCCTAAAAAATCCTGTACTTGCAAAATACGCGATGCCACTCGTTCCATTACTTCTTCTGTATAGAGAAGCGGAATCAAGTCGTTAAGATAATGCCCGCCAACCGATATCCAAGATAGATGCTCGGAAACCCAATCTGGTTCTATTCTTGCTGCTAGTTTTTTTAAGCGAATTAAATAATCTTTGTTTAATGGGTCGCTGGAACCCAGAGACATTCCTACCCCATGTAAGTTAATCAGATAGTCTTGCCTAATTTTTTCTAAATGATACAGTGGTAAGCCACCATCCCCAAAATAGTTATCTGATATAACCTCAAACCAATTGACTTTTGGTTTGTGATTTAGAATATATTGATAGTGGAGCGATCGCAGCCCAATGCCAGCACCTTTAGTTAAAGTTGGCACTTGCTTAGGGCAGACATCAAGTTCTACCTTTGGAGGTCTTAGCTGCAATTCTGTTTTCATGTCTTTCCTGCAAATCAACGTAAATTTGGCAACGTAAATTTGGCATTGCCGACTTATGAAATAAATTTAACTGACAAATAGAGGAAATGTTGGTAATATCGCTAACACTTCCTCTATATTCTCTTTCTTCTTCTCAAACCATTATTGTAAATCAAGCCACATAGGAAGCTTTTCTCCAGAGCGGGACTTACGCATAGAAGCTATAGCTAGGTTGCTAAATTGCAAATCGCTATATATAGCTTTATATCTATAAATCTGCGTAAGTCTTATATATGCCTGTGATTCTAGTCTGTCACTACTCTTCCATCTACAATCTTGTTGCAAGTGCCTTCAGGAACGTAAATCCACTCATTCGCATCGCCATCTATTTCAGCCTTACCGGCACAGTCGTGACCGTTGGCACCACAATCATTCATACCCTTTTTAACGATACCAGCACATTTTTCCATACCTTCTTGTCCGGCCAGGGCTTCCCTATTATTGACTACAGCACCAATGCCAGCAGCCAAGACACCCGTTAATGCAGTAGCTACTATTGCCTTTGTCGTTACGTTTTTCATCAGTCTCTCTACTCCAATTAGTTTGAACTGTCGGCCATGAGTCTTTTGGAACCGACACCAGTCATATTATTGACCAAATCTGAGACTAACCTGAGAACGCAGTTAAAAATAAGTAAGCTTTTTGTAGTGGTTTCTTGGTCCGTGTTTAGACCGGGTTTTTGAAGATCGTCTGATGCTGCTTAAGGATTAAATGGCGTACATTGACCGCCGAGACCGGTGGCGATCGCGCAAGTATTGTACTCCATCATGCCTAGGTAGGTCCCTGCTGGGCTGCCCAATCCATCCCTGGAACTCCGATAGAGGTCCCCTCGATGGGCACGCCATAGGCATTAGCGTAGTATCCGAGGGCATCGTGGGTTGTCACCAAGCGGCGCTGATTTTCTGGAATCGTCGCTTGCTCGCCTTTCTCTTCAGCCCCTCTCAGGGAGTGCTAACTCGCCCCGAACTCCAGGAGCGAGCCATCAAATTTTGTCAGCGCTTAACCCGGTTTTTCTAGGCTTGTGTTAAATTGGGATTAGTATTTAATGTAGGTGGAAGAGTTCAACTAAACGGATGCCGAAGAAGATTAGAGAACTAAAATCCATCCTAAAAAAAGCAGGTTTTGCTTGTCGTTCGGGAAAGGGAAGTCATACTATAGCGTTTCTCAAATAAGTGTAATAAACGATCGGACCCTAGAAACGTAGGGGCGACAGCATCCCCAAGACTATCTCTGCTGTATAACGGGGATTCTCATATTGGGATGCTTCGCCCCAGACACCTCACATCAATTTGAGAACCGCTATATATGGAGTCACCCGTTATTAGAATATAGCTTGACCCTTTCAGGAAACGATGGATCGGATGCCGAGCGCTATCAAGAAAAAGACGTTAAAAATGCACTGATATATCTAGACAAATTAACCGACAAGGAGGAAGAGTAAATGAAACTTCACTACAGTGTAGTCATTCAATGGTCGGACGAAGACCAAAAATATATTCTTAGCTTACCTGAATTTGACCCTTATGCTCGTACTCATGGAGCAACTTATGAGGAAGCCTTACAAAATGGTCGAGAGGTTTTACAGCTTTTAATTAAAGATTATCAAGCAAGAGGCAAGGATTTACCACAACCTTTAACCCTTCAAGTTGCTTCTGATTTTGTTAAGGCGTCTTACATCATGTCGGTTTGAATGCCCAAAAAAAAGTCAAATTCTGCGTAGGACGGGCGTCCCGCCTGTCCGTTTGGGCTCTTTGGGACAGGCGGGACGCCCGTCCTACGGGAGATTCCAAATTTTTTCTGTGGGCGATCGCGGGGCGATCGCCCCGGTTGCCTCGGTTGCGCCATCAATTGCCTTTATCGGTCCGAGTACGAAGGTGGCGGCCAATATAGCCGATAATAATTTTATACCGTTTTTCGTCCGGCAAAAAATAAATACGCCAATCTCCTGGAGTCAAGCGGACATGCCAGCTAAAAAGCTCTATCTCACCATCAGGACACCGAATTTTTCTCTTTTCTCCATACTGTTGAAGAGTAGCTTGCGACTCTAGGGTAACCTTAGAAACAATTTTATCGGTTTCAAAAGCTCCTGTTTTCCAATTTTTGCAATACTTTTCTAGCTGCAACAACCTGGTCTTAACAGGTCGCAGCATTTTGTCTCCACGTTTCAGTTTCTCGATTTGCTGACGAGCGTCTTCGCAAAATTCCAAATTGGGAAACAAAGTATTCCTGCGCTCCCAAAGTTCCAATCCGTCACGAACCGAGTTTTTGATCCTCTCCTCAATCCAAGATCTATGTTCTTGGATATGCTCGACCTTGCTAGCATGACGCACCTCTACAGTTTCATAATTTATGGTTATTTTATCTTCTTCATCTTCTCCATCTTCTTCAATCCATTCATGTTGCAACTCAATAATGCTCGGTTCCCAAAGCGGATCGGGCGGATCTGTTCTCATACTTAGGGCCAGCGATTCGCTCAGATAAGCAATGCCGAGACCCTCTGCTCGTTCTCCATTGTAGAAAAAATCAGACATTGGCTTTTCACACGAACCTTTATCAAGCAAGCCAAGAAAAAGCTGCCATTCTTCCTTGGCTTCATTTTTTACTCTTGGATCGTTGAATAACCAATCAGACACTGTATAACCATTTGCTAATAACGTGCCATAAAATTCATCATCATTCAAACGCAGATTTTTTTTGACCCTATTGTCTATAGCCGCTCGTGCTACTTGCATTAAGTCTAACATTCGCTTTCTCGCTGTTTCAACATCGCTTGCTGGAGTTCTAAACGATAGTTCGTTCAAGACCATATCTATATTCATCTATACGCTCCTTGGTCTGAGTAAAACCTGTAAACTATTCTCCCACTCATCAAAAAATCCATCTGGCCATTGGTCTATGCGTCCGTTGCGATCGATCCTTGGGGAGATAACTTCTGTTACTAATTCTCTGTTTCTCTCTTCGCGCTGGAAGTAGTGCAACTGAACGTCTTCCGGTTCCAGCTTGCCCCCATGTACCGCAAGCCGAATCCCATTTAAAATATGGTCGCTATGAGTTTCTACCACAACCTGAATCCCGCAGCTTGCCGCCAGAGCCAACAATTCGCCCATTTTTGCTTGCCCCTTCGGGTGGAGATGGGCTTCTGGATTTTCAATCATAATCAGCGTACCCGGTTTGGAGGCCAGAACCGCCACAACAATTGGCAATGTATAGGTAATTCCAAAACCTACATTCGTCGCACGGTAAGAATTACTGATTCCATAGGAGTATTCCAAGCTGACCAAATCTAAAGCTGGGCTTGACTGAATTTCCAAGCGCGTACCCGGACTAACCGTTCCCATCCATGCTTCCACTTGGTTTCTCAGATTCCGTGAATTTGCTTCTGGATGACTGAGAGCGGCGTTGGCAATATTTTCATCCCTATAGATCGAAAGGAAATGTGCCGTATATTCGCCTCTGGTTCCGAGTTGCCGGTGCTGTCGTACTTGGACATCCGATATCTCGAAGTATGCGCGCGGGCCAGTACGCTCTGCCTCTAAGTAATGGAAATTATCGCCAAACAAGCTCAATTTATAAATGTCAACATTTTTTAAAGGTGACCCTAGCTCCAACACATCTGCTTGTTGGTTGTAATTGAAACGCCATATTCCTTGGCTGTCATCTTTCCAGGCAATCTCAAAACCGATTGAATCTTCCTTTGCCCCTTCAAAAAGAGCATCTCGCGCCGTACCGATCCGAACTAAATCGCCATTAAGAGCCAAGCCTTTATCTGGCAATAAGCCCTGTTGATAAGATTGACGCAGCAAAAGCAGTGCTTGAAGCACCGAAGATTTGCCCGTACTATTCAGACCAGACAAGAGAGTGAGCGGTCTTAATTCAAGAGCCTGTTCCCCAAAAGGCTTGAAGTTTTGCAAGCATAGAGCGTTAATCACGAAGCACCTCTTTAATTATTTCTTCAATTTTACTAAACCTATATTTGACTCTGCTCACATTGCTAGTCCGCTCGGATACAGAACTATTGAACTTAGCGTCGTCTTCCATAAGTCTGCTTAACTTTTCAGCTAATTGCGTTTTTTTGGTTTTAATAATATTAATTTCTTCTTGTTTCAATACAGCTATATTAACAGACCAGACTTCAAACAAAGCCTTATTGATTGGGCTTCTCCGTTGATTTAAATTTGGCTTGCGAAAAGCATCTTGGCCAAATAAATCGTAGGCTACTATCATTACTTGCTTAAATTTATGCTCTAATTTTTCCAACTCTGATTCAGACATAAGATCTATTTGAGCCATTGCATCATTCAAGAAAAAATCCATTCTTTTAGCTTTATAATCCTGGTATGGTGTTAAAATAAACGAGATAAATCTAAGTACAAATTCGCGATCTATCATCCGTTTTTTACGCCCATCTTTAATGTCTGCTGCTTGCTTAAATTCTGCAGATTCCGCCAATCGAGCCAAAAAAATAGCCGCTTGTCCCTTCTGGTTTAAAGCATGGCGAATTTCTTGCAAAGAAAGAGGTAGTCCGCCAGTGTTAATTCGCTTGTAGATATTAAACTTTACTTCAGGCGGTGTACCCCTATCGATCAGATAAACAGTTATTACTGTTTCCTGGATTCGACGCTGGTATTTACGAGGAAGTTCTTCATAACTTTTCCCCTCAATATCTTCGAGATACTCCAGACCCTTTAGCCTTAGTTCTTTATCGATGACAAACTTTTTTAAAGCCGTTAGTCGTTGCAATCCATCTACAACCAACCATTTATCATCGTCAGTTGCATCCATATAAAAAGCTGGTAGTGGAATTCGGATTAGTATAGACTCAATTAATCTACTTTTATTGGCATCAGTCCAGATACCGGCATAGCGCTGAAAATCAGGTGCCAAATCGAGTTCTTTGTATTGAATTCGCGAAAGCACTAGGTTGATGGGCATTAGCCTAGTTTCAACCCTAATCTTAGTAGGATCAAACGGTTCGGTAATTGTTTCCTCGGACTCGGACTCCAACCATGCCTCCTCCTCCATATCAGCGTCTTCGTAGGCTGGGTCTGAGTCTTGGTTATTTAGATCGGTCACGGCGCTTGCTCCTTTCTGCTAACGATCGCACCTTCTTACTCTAGCAAAGTTTAGTAGTGCTAATGATTCTTCTATATTTTACAATTCTATAATAAGGTTTTGTTTTGCTAAATACAGCGGGCTGGCGATCGCGCCAAGATGCCGCACCCATTCCCTTTAGCAATTCGCTCCACCCCAAACAAATAAGGTGAGCCGGAGCCCACCTTATTTGTTACTTTATAGCAATCCTAATAATTTGCGATATATGAGAAGCACAGTTTCTAGGCTTGGAGGTTGGGGGCGGGGGAAAGAAACTCGGTTTTTTCAATTAAAAAAAACGGGTTTCTGACTACAATTCCCTACACCTCACACCCCACACCCTACACCCTAGCCCAAGGCTTACACCAACGCTTCTTCCTTCACCAACTTATCCCAACCCAAATCCTTCAGAGAATTATTCCGGCGCAGGGGACGAGTCACCAACTCCAGAATATCGCGGGCATTAGAGAAACCGTGAATCTGAGCAAAAGTAAACTCAACCGACCACTTAGTATTAATCCCTCGCGCCTCTAGAGGATTGGCATGAGCCATACCCGTAATCACCAAATCGGGCTGCAGTTTGTGAATGCGCTGAATTTGGTTATAGTTATCCGGCTTCTCAATAATCTTCGGAGCCGGCACGCCCATTTCCTGGCAAGTCTGCTCCAGGAAATCCAGCTCCGCTTTTTGGTAGCGCTTATCCATATAAGGAATCCCGATTTCCGGGCAAGTCATGCCGCAGCGAATCAGAAAGCGAGCCAGAGAAATTTCCAGCAAATTATCGCCCATAAAGAAAACCGACTTGCCCTTAATCAGCTCGATATAGTCTTGCAGATTCGCCCAGATTTGAGCTTCCCGCTCTTCCATACCTTTCGGTTCGACGCCCAACACCGAGCAAATTTTTTCAACCCAGGCGCGGGTGCCATCCGGGCCAATGGGGAAAGGAGCGCCAATCAGCTTGCATTTGCGACGGCGCATCAAGGTAGTTGCCGTGCGGCTGAGGAACGGGTTTACCCCCGCCACATAGCCGCCTTCTTTAAGAACTGGCAATTCGGTGTAACGCTTCGCAGGCAGCCAGCCAGAAACTTTAATCCCTTGCTTTTTCAGCTCCAGAGATAGCTGAGTCACCACCGGGTCGGGGAGAGAGCCAAACAGTACCAAAGGTGGATGATCTGCATATTGGGACTCTTCGACATCCACTTGTTCTTTTGTCTTGCCGAAGCTGAGCAGTTTCTGAATCGCATTTCGCTCTTCTTTTTCAGCTTCGGGGGCTTCTTTCGGACAGCGGGCAGCCATTGCCGCCAGTACCGTATCTTCCCCTTGAGTAAAGGCATAGTCGAGACCGTTAGCTCGGGCTACCACGATAGGGATGCCAATCTCGGCTTCGAGCTTAGGAGCTAGACCTTCCATATCCATTTTGATGATTTCGGTAGTGCAGGTGCCGATCCAGACGATAACGCTGGGATTGCGATCGTGCTTAATCTGCAAGCACAGCCGTTTAAGCTCCTCATAATCATTTAGCTGAGCCGAAATATCCCCTTCTTCCAGCTCTGCCATTGCATAGCGAGGTTCTGCAAAAATCATCACCCCCATTGCATTTTGTAGGAAATAGCCGCAGGTCTTGGTGCCAATCACCAAAAAGAAGCTATCTTCAATCTTCTGATACAGCCAAGACACGCAACTGATGGGACAAAACGTGTGGTAATTCCCAGTTTCACACTCAAAGCTGAGGGCTTCGGGTTGAGCAACAGTCATCGACTAATTCTCCTCTCTTATTTTTTTTCTTGAAAATTAATTACAAATCCGACAACAGACCGGAAGCTTCATCATCGGAATCCATGTCCAAATCCAGCCCATCGAGATCCATATCATCGAGTCCGCCATCTGCGTCGCCAAGATCGTCTCCAGCTCCACCGAGTTCGTCTAGATCTAGGTCGCCGAAGTCACCATCGTCTCCACCCAAATCCCCTAGGCTCATGTCTGCGTCTTCGTCTGACGTATCGTCTCCGAGGTCGCCCAGACCCATATCGCCTAAGTCGTCTGAGGTATCGTCTCCGAGATCGCCCAGACCCATATCGTCTAGGTCGTCTGAGGTATCGTCTCCGAGATCGTCGAGACCCATATCATCTTCTTCATCAGACGTATCTTCTCCGAGATCGTCGAGACCCATATCGCCTAGATCGTCTGATGTATCGTCTTCGAGATCGCCCAGACCCATATCGCCTAGGTCGTCTGATGTATCGTCTTCGAGATCGCCGAGACCCATATCATCTTCCTCATCAGAGGTATCGTCTCCGAGATCGCCGAGACCCATATCATCTTCCTCATCAGAGGTATCGTCTCCGAGATCGCCCAGACCCATATCGTCTAGGTCGTCTGAGGTATCGTCTCCGAGATCTTCTAGTCCGGTTTCGCCCTCTTCATCCTCTCCTAACATGGCGGCTGCGACCCCTGCTGCTGCGACTCCGGCTACGGCAGCTCCGGCCACAGCAGCTTTTGAAGGTGCGCTTGCTTTCTCTTCACTTGCTGCGGCTATATCTTTTGCTTTTTTGGCGGCAGGATCGCTCCAGACATCTGCTTCCTCTGCATCTGAAGTATCGGGGGCTGCCTCGCCAAAGACTTCTGTGGGAGCAGCTACAGCTGAATTCTGGACTGTTTCTTCTGATGCTCCAGCAACAGGAGCGGACTCTTCTGCTCCCATATCTGGGGCTGTCGGTTCTTCACTCTTGCTGGCATCCGCCGTAGTGGATGCTTCAGTCTTGCTTGGCTCCGCTGCCACCCTACCCTGGCCTCGATCCAAAACTAAATCGGGATCGAAATCTAGGCCCAATACTTCAATCAGTTTGTCTGCTTCTGGATTGAGCTGGGAAAAGGGCAGCATCAACTGTGCCAGCTTCGGTTCGAGCGCATTCATAACTCCCAAGATGAAGTAAGCAGGAGGTCGGCTCCCGCCATCGGGGGTTTTCACGGATGCCACTTCCATATGCAGGCCGAGCCAGTCGCGATTGGTTTCGTAATACTGCAACCACTTCTGTTTGATGGCACTGCTAAACTCTTCAAAAAAAGCCATAGTTTTTCTCCCCAAGGTTGCTGAAATCGTTTCAGATAGAGCAATTTTAGATCCAACGTCTCGTACTGAATCATAACCGCTTTCTCAGCAACCCTTCATCTTGGAAAAGAATAGTTGGGATTCTTAAACCATCATCAGGTCCAGCTCTTCTTCCTCTGATTTAACCTGGGACTCCGGTGGATTTAGGTAGAAGTCAGACAGCAAAGCGAATAAATCCCGATCTGGAGAGTCCTTGGGCACTACTGCTTCGGGACGAGCCAGAATCTGATCGGCGATGTTGAGATAGTAATCGCAGACATAGCTCAGAGATGGGTCGGACTCGGTCATCTCGAACAAGGTCTTGCCTTTAACCCGAGAGATGCGGATGTCTTCAATCAGAGGCAGAATCTCCAAGACCGGCATTGGCACTGCTTCGACATATTTGTCGATTAGATCCCGCTTGGAGGTGCGGTTGCCAATCAAACCTGCAAGACGCAGGGGATGAGTCCGAGCTTTTTCGCGGACGGAAGCAGCAATCCGGTTGGCAGCAAACAAGGCATCAAAGCCGTTATCGGTGACTATTAGGCAGTAATCGGCATAGTTTAGGGGAGCGGCAAAACCTCCACATACTACGTCCCCAAGTACGTCAAAGAGAATTACATCGTATTCGTCAAAGGCATTGAGTTCCTTGAGCAGCTTGACAGTTTCGCCGACAACATAGCCACCGCAGCCGGCACCAGCAGGAGGTCCGCCTGCTTCTACGCAATCTACTCCCCCATAGCCTTTGTAGATTACATCCTCTGGCCAGATGTCTTCGTAGTGAAAGTCTTTTTCCTGAAGCGTGTCAATGATGGTCGGAATTAAATGTCCGGTCAAAGTAAAGGTGCTGTCGTGTTTGGGGTCGCAGCCAATTTGCAGCACTTTCTTACCGCGCTGGGCTAGGGCCACAGAGATATTACAGCTTGTTGTGGATTTGCCTATGCCGCCTTTTCCGTAAACTGCTAGTCTCACCGTTTTTTCTCCTACTCGTTGTTTGTTATGCCATCTGCCGAGCCCATCGGGTTCTGGGGGTAGAACCTTCTGCCGCTCCTGTTGCTTGCATTATGTCCAACCAACAAGCAAAGTTAAAGGTCTGTTTTTACTGGATATAGGTCTCTGCTAGATTATTTAGTCTTTTTTTTTTAAATAACAGCTTTAAAACGCTGATAACGCTTCTGAGTTGTTAATTTAGTTTTTAATAAGACTTTATTTAATTTTATTTATAAAATTAGTTACAAAAGCAAAATAGCATATGCCTTAGTCCAGAAACGAGTTATGGTTCGTGCGACTCCCACAGAGACTATTGCCCCCCGACCTACTGGGGCGGCAATAGTCTCTGTAGGGCCTCGAATTGTAAAACCAGGGACTGCCACCAAGGGGATGCTCAATTGGCGGCTGGATTGAAAGCCCAATCCAGAGCTTTCGGAGTCGGATCGAGATTTTTATTAAAAAAAATTACATTTCAGTAAAGTGCTTGCGATCGCTCGAATATCTGGCAACAGCGATCGCGCAATTGGCCCGGTAATCGGCAGTTATTAGCCACGATTCTACCCTTTGCCCTTAAGAAAAAAACCGCAGGAGCGATCGCAAAAAACATGCGATCGCTCCTGCGGGCGCAATATCGGCTAAGTCAGGACTGTAGTCGGGGGAAAGGGGAACGGGGAACAGTTAAGACATTTCCAATGCCCAATGCCCAACGCCCAACGCTTAACATCAACTACCATTCGGCGGCGCGCAAGTGTTTGCATCCTTTATCTGTACCAGGGACATCATGCCCTGGTCCTCGTGATGCAGGATATGGCAGTGTAAGACGAAATGCCCTGTAAAGTTTTCGTACTTGGTTCGGATTATTATGGGTTTGCCATTCCCAACTGATTTTGCCGGCACGACGATTGTGTCGCGCCAATCGCCTTTATTTAGATCCTGCGAGTTACCGGGATCGATTATCTGAAAAGCATTGACGTGGATGTGGAACGGGTGTTGTCCTGCCATTGAGGTCAATTTCCAATCTTGTACCGCATCCTTTTGCAAGCAGAATTGAACGGTCTTGGGATCGTACTGTTTGTCGTTTATTAAGAATTGGTCACTATTATCGCCAAAACTAAATTCCACCTCCTCATCGGACACCGTAGTACTGACATTCATAAGATCTTTCGGCCTGGGTAAATCATTCAAATCATCATTAGTCGGCAAATCCGAATGACAATTTCCCTCGCAGTCCTTACCTGCCACTACTACCTTGGCTAGGATCTGCTCTCTTGGATTGGGGGGTGTATTGGCTGATGGCAAAAACGTAGTCCTCTTCTTAAACAGCCAGTACGTGCCAGCAGCCGGCGCCTTAACCATCGCGTCCACGCGGTAGCCGGGAGCCATTTTGATATCTTTGACCTTTCGCACATTTTTCAAATAAATGCCGTCGAGGGCGATCGTGTAGAAAAAATCCGCCACCTCTTGTTTATTGCTATCGTCGAGCAGCTTGATGTCCAGCAGCTCAAAAATCCCCGCATCAATGAAGCGCCATCGCTCTACCTCAGCGGGTTGCATATTAATGACCGGCACCTGCCGACCGTTGATAGTCGTGTACTTCCGCGGCCCGGCTTCGTCGCCCTTACCGTTAAAGTTGTCAAACAGCGTCTCAACCATATTGTTGTCGCGCTCCTGAACCTTTCCTCGAGCATCGAAGGCGAGTTGTTGAAAGACGAATATGCGTTCCCTGGCATCTGTAATCGATTTGGGAACGTCCGCCGGGTCCTCCACGATGAGCGCTCCCGCCATGCCGCTAGCCAGTTGCACGGTGGTAGAACCGTGGCGGTGGGCGTGATACCAGAATGTACCCGGGTAGTGATCTTGAAGATTGTGCGCTTTTCCGGGAATCTGAAGCTCGAACTTATGGCTTTCTCTAGGCGGGATGTTCACCAGGACATTATCGCTGTTTCCTTCGGGCGAGATGTGGAGCCCATGGGTGTGCAGGTTTGTATAGTCGAAACAGTGTAGTTTGTTTTCATGAGTAGCGCCGTCCTCACAATTTGCGTGGTCTAACTCCGTCAGGTTGTTAACCAGGTGAACCTTGAGAACGTCCCCCGCCTTAACCCTCAGCGTCGGCCCTACCGCTCCCTCAACATCGTCACTCCCGCTGCAATTACCATTACATTCGCCCTTATAGGAACGAAGTACCAAATTACTGGTTCCCGCGAAGGCTTGGTAATTACGCTCACCGACTGTAAGCGTAACGTTGAGTTCTCCATCTTGGGACTGGAATTTTGGCGGATCGTACCAGTCGCTGGTATTCACTTCGTTGCGGTTGGCATAGCTTAGTGGATTCACATTTTGGGCTAGAGCGGACTGGTTCGAGCCACCGCCGATCGCCATCGCCGCAATCGCGAAGGTACAGAGTGCTATTTTTAGCCATCGCCGCCAACAGAGCCAACCGGATCTGTCGGCGACGCCGTTATTCTGTTTCATGGTTCCCGATAATTTACCTTTGCACGGAAGTTTGACTCTATCGCCTCTGCCTCCCTTCGATATATGGCCTGTCTCTCCCAGCCATAACGGCCAAGGCATGGTTTCCTTGGCCCGGCAGCCAATCTCGTTGCGATAGAGTTCTTCCTTACTGTAGGTTGTATTCTACTGAATTTCAATATCCCTAACAAAAAATAAAATAGCTCTCTGTTACAGAGATCGCGATCGCGCTGCTATTGCCAAGTAAAATAGCGCCTGATTTCCTCTCGGTCAGTCGCTTCCGGGTTGCCAACCAAACCAAGAGAGCGATCGCTCCTTTCTGCCCAGCATCAATAGGGACCGCTGAACCCCGATTTTTCCAAAAAACCGGGGTTTCTCTCTAATCTCTAAAAAACCGAGTTTCTCTTCAAAGCTTCAGAAACCACCGCTGTCGGTACATACCGTAAAGAATCGCCCACCAGAACAAGACCGTTACGCAAGCAAAAGCTAAAGAGCCATTCATCGGACCAGCCCATGAGGCAAAGAGGTGTTGGTAAATCCAGGCTTTAGTATTGAGGGCGTCTTCCCCGGAGCCAATGCGGGTTGCTAGCAGAATTCTCGCTACCAAGCCAGAACCCAAGAAGGCAAAGATAGCGTTTAAGCCCATCACTTCAAAGGGCCATCCCCAGCGCCAACCCCGCACTTCAATGGTTTCGTAACAAGCTGCCAGCAATAGCAATGCCCAACCAGCGGTAAAGAGGACATAGGAACTGGTCCAGAGCTGCTTGTTGATTGGGAATACAAAGCTCCATAAATATCCAATGACTAAGCAAACAAGGCCGGCAGTAACCAAGTCCATAGTAGTGCTAGTTCTTTTGGGGCGATCGCGCAGCAAATCCCCGGTGAAATAGCCAATTAGAACGGTGGCCACTGCCGGTAGGGTGCTGAAGAGTCCCTCTGGATCGAAGCCTATGTCCCGAAGATACAAGTGGTTCGGAGTCAGTATGAGTCGGTCGATGTAAGCCCCTAGGTTCCCTTCGGCGGAAAGGTCCCCCGCCCCAAACCCGGGTACTGGCAGCAGCATCATGGCAGCCCAATAGCCCAGGAGCAAGATGGATGCCATTATCCACTGGCCGCGTCGGGATAGTTTCAGAACTGCTATTGCGGCGATGAGATAGGCTAAGGCAATTCGCTGCAGTACCCCCATGATCCGCAGGGTACTAAAGTCGGGGGGTTCTCCTTGGAAAAGCCAATTGAGCAATGACATTGAGGCGTTGAGTAGTACGCCCAAGCCAAATAGGAAGGCACTCCGCTGGAGGATGCGCCTGTAGAGAGCGATCGCCGGGGCTTCTCCAGACCGCTTGTATTTGCTCAGGGAGAAGGCCATCGCCACGCCGACTATAAATAGGAAGTTAGGAAATACCAGGTCCGTGGGAGTGCAACCGTGCCATTCGGCGTGCTTTAGAGGGGGATAGATATAGCTCCAGCTTCCTGGGTTGTTCACTAAAAGCATGCTGGCGATCGCCAGACCGCGAAATACATCAAGGGAAGTCAGTCGCATTATTTAAGTATTGTCAGTTGAATATTTTCAAAAAAAATAGCGTAAAGCTAATATTGCCGATTACTAATAAATTATAGGCTGGTCTGATGATTGCGATCGAGTGCCGGGAATGCATTAGCGTTCTGTCTGCGATCGCCATATTCCCGCCTAAGCAACCCATACACAGTCTGGTATAGCACTACGGATTAAGGTGTTTGACATTTACAAAACGCGCCTTTTACTGAAAGCTGACTGCTGAAAGCTGAAAGCTTACTGCTATATATATAGGCACTCAAAATGCTATTAAATATTTGCCAGCGCGATCGGAAGATACGATCTATGACAATTCAATGGGAAACCGCCAAAACTTATGAAGATATCCTCTACTACAAAGGTAACGGCATCGCCAAGATAGTCATCAATCGCCCTCACAAGCGCAATGCTTTCCGTCCCAAAACTGTTTTCGAGCTTTATGACGCTTTTTGCGACGCCCGGGAAGATCCTAAAATTGGGGTCGTCCTCTTTTCCGGTGCAGGCCCCCATACAGACGGCAAATATGCCTTTTGCGCCGGTGGGGATCAGAGCGTTCGCACCAAAGCGGGTTATGCAGATGAAACCGGCGTCCCTCGTCTCAACGTTCTGGATCTGCAACGCCTGATTCGCTCCATGCCCAAGGTAGTTATTGCCTTGGTTGCCGGGTATGCCATAGGCGGAGGCCATGTCCTACATATTATTTGCGACCTAACGATCGCTGCAGACAATGCCATTTTCGGTCAAACCGGACCTAAGGTAGGCAGCTTTGACGGTGGATTTGGTGCTAGCTATTTAGCGCGAATAGTCGGCCAAAAGAAAGCGCGGGAAATATGGTTTCTCTGTCGCCAGTATGGAGCTGCCGAAGCCCTAGATATGGGTTTGGTCAACTGCGTCGTTCCAGTAGAACAGTTAGAAGCAGAAGGTATTAAGTGGGCGAACGAAATCTTGGAAAAAAGTCCTATTGCCATTCGCTGTTTAAAAGCCGCCTTCAATGCTGACTGCGACGGTCAGGCAGGTTTGCAAGAGCTAGCCGGTAATGCCACATTGCTCTACTACATGACAGAGGAAGGCGCAGAAGGCAAAGAAGCTTTTCTCGAAAAACGTCCCCCTAATTTTAGGGATTTCCCCTGGCGTCCTTGATTTATTGGGGCATGGGGCATGGGGCATGTTCGCATTGGGCATGTTCGCATTGGACATTGGGCATTGGGAGACAAGAGGACCGAGAGATTGGGTAATTTGGCAAGAGGTAAAGCTTCCGAATACCTCCGAATACCTCCGAATACTTCCAAATGCTTCCAAATTCTCCCAAATGCTTCCAAATCCTTCTACATCTTTTCCCCCATCCTTGCCCCCAAGTCCCCAAGCATGTCCTGAGCTTGCCGTAGGCGTAGCCCGCCCTCCGGGGCGTAGGGTCCCCAATTTCCCAAGTCCCCAAGTCCCCCAAGTCCCGGTCTCGCGGTCTCCAAGTCTCTTTTTAGGAGGGGGATTTTGGGCGAGAGGCAAAGCTTCCGAATGCTTCAAATACTTTTAAATCCTCCCAAATCCTCCCAAATCCTCCCAAATCCTTCCCGATATCCCTAACTTATTTGGTCCCTTTTAAGCTAGGTCTCTCTGCCCCCAAGTCCCCTTTACGACTTACGCAAAACGTCCATATTTGGTATTTGTAGGGGCAATCCCCCCGTGGTTGGCCCTATGCGTAGAGTCTGTGCGTAAGTCCTGCCCAAGTCCCCAAGCATGTCCTGAGCTTGCCGTAGGCGTAGCCCGCCCTCCGGGGCGTAAGGTCCCCAAGTCCCCAAGTCCCCAAGTCCCCTTGTGCCCAAGTCCCCCTGCCTGCCCCCAACCCGCTCAAACAGAAAATCGCACCGAACCAAGGGGGCCGAATGCGATTTTCCAAGAGTCTTTATACTCAACAGCAGAAAAATTTAGTTTTATTAATCAAGTCAATCGATAGATAGACTTGCTGGAATTTTGCCAATATTTTTAAAGTGAAAGAGTCAATAGCCCAGGGCCTGCTTGACTGTTGCTGGTTACCTATACCAACATAGATCGAGTCTTGAGCCCCTCATCGCTGGCAGCATTCTCGGCTTTAGCAACTTTAATAACTGGAACGTTAAACCGCTCCAAGGAAATGGTCTCTTTAACCATCAGGGTTTTGCCCTGCCAAGTTGGAATAGCTTCAGAATTTTCCCAGGAGGGAGCAAAAGGTGGCATAGCTAAAGCACAAGCTTTCCAGTTTCCCCTCACTGGCACGCCCAATTGCTGGCAATTACCACCGCGTCGTCCCTCTGGGGTGAAATGCCGACAATACCGACAGGCTGATGCTAGGCAAGATGATGCGCTCATGGATTTCCGGTCGAAAAAAAGTTTTTGTTTCCCAATTATTATGCGATCCCCGTAAGGAGGGCGATAGAGCCACCAAACCAAGATTCCGCCAGGATTGTAGCGATCCCCAACAAGTTTCAAATTTAATCTTGTCTTTATAATTTCGTTAAAAATCGATACAATCCAGCCACGAAAAAGTCAGACTGCCATAGAGGCAAATATGCTGATTTTGGCTAAAGCTGTATGGGGATCAAGTAAAAATCTAAACGACTCCAGTCGGTTGAAAGCCAGTTTCCTGGAGTTCGTGGGAGCATCAAAACCAATATAGGTTGGCCTAGATATTTCTTTTTGCTATTTAGCTGTATTGCAGCGGATTGCCAACTAGAAAATAAGAAATGGGCCAAAATACAAGAGCCATCTTTCAGTAGCACCGAGTATTAGCATCTATCTAAGCATATTGTTGACTTGCGCAACCTATCTAAACAAGGGGCAATTGGGAATTGCCTGAAATATAGCTGAGTTAAAATAGATGTTTGGGCTCTCCTGGATTTAGGGTTTAAAAGTAACAAATAATACAAAATAACCGAGCCAAGAACCCCGAAACCCTTGTTTTTTCGTTTTTAAATCGGTCCCATATTAAGCAGAGTTCCAAGAGAGCCGGCGTTTATTTATTGTTTGCCGATCGCTCCTTAACTTCTGCTGCTCAAAATTCCAGTTCTTCTACCCCAGAGGCAGTAACTTGCAATCCCCATTGCGGGTGAGTGGCGATCGCCCGTAGCAATCCCTCTCGCAAACCTGGATCGCTCCAGAGCCGCTGGATCTTGGCCCAATCGGGTTGGTTCTGCTGTGTCGGAGGTAAGTTGACCCATTCGCGATCGGCATAAAACTGCTGCCACATCAATCGGACCTCCGCTTTCTTTGCCGAGCGAGGATCGTCTAGCTGCCGATTGAATAGCTCCCCCTCCTGCTCTAAAATCTGTTTTTTTGTCAGATATTGGGTCGGGTAGTCTTCTCGGGGGTCCAATTCGTCGCCAAATTCGTTGGTTTTCGCTGGACTGAGACTGGCAGGGCTCCTCTTGAGAGAGGAAACTATCTTTGCCAATCGAGCCAGGTTCTGCCGAGGATCTCCATATTCTTCTGTGGGCTCTTCCAGAGAAGTCGCGCCACTAAAGACCCGATAGGCCAGAGGATTCTCAGCGCGATCGCTCTCTCCCTGCTCCGGAATAGACTCCGGACGTTTTATTAAAGAAAATCCCTTGAGCGGTCTTTCTTCCCGAGACACCAATGACCGCAACTGCTCTAGTTCGCTCCGAGCAATCGGAGCCAAAGACGATTCTGCATTCTGGCGATCGCGAGCAATCGGAGCCAAGCACGATTCCGCATTCCCCAGGCGCGCAGAGGAATTCTTCTTTTTTTGGGAATTATCGGAAGATTTGGCAGAAATATCCAGTTTTTCTGGTTGTTGCTCTCTTCTGCTGGGCTGGGAATCTCTCGCTACTGGATTGGCTTTTGTTGGCTTGCCTACTAAATCCCTTGCCCCAGACTCCGGCGTCGAGACTTCTAATCCCCGGTCTGGAGCGAGTTTTCTCTTCGAGCTGGCCTTGGCGGATTTTTTTTGATGAGCCGCCTCTAGCTCCTGGGAAGCAGGGCTAGTGCCTATAGGCTTTAGGGGGCGATCGCTTTGCCTCCCCGAAGTAGGATTTGGTATGACCTCTGCGGGCAGAGAGGCCCCAGCAATCTCTGCTGGAGAACTATCGCTATTTAGCTGTTGGCCGTTAGATTTTTTTGAGATAGCAGCAGATTCGCCGTCGGAATCGGAACGCCCATATAGAGCAGCGATCGCGCTCATGCGCCGAGCCATGCCCTCATTGATATCTGGAGGTCGGGGCAGGGATAGATCGATATCGCGACCTAAAAAAAGCAGCACTTCATCTGGGAGCTGCTCCGGGTAGGCGTAGGGAGCGATCGCGGCAATTTCTTGATAGTCCGATAAGAGGCGATCGTTTTCTGGGTTTGCCTTAGCTACAGCTAGCCGCTCCGCAAATATAAGGACCCTCTGCGTCATCTCTGCTCTAAAATCTTCCCAAGCCCGCAAAGCTTTATCGCCATTATTATCAAGTTCGTTTTCGACATCAAAACGATTGGCGGTATCGAACTGTTTGCGACGTAAATTGAACAGCCACTGGACTAGAGTTCTGTCAATCCTCCCGTCTGGACCTCTACAGGCTTGTGAGAGAGAGTAAGTCTGAAAGCGCAGGTGGGTCTTATCCATTGCGATTCCCCCCAACAAATGCCAAAACTACAAAATTATATTACGCAGTAAGGTTAGGACAGTTACAAAGTGCCAATAACTTGAATTGGCAAGGCTTTGACGCTCAAGCTGACTGCTGCCCTAGCGAAGCCCTTCCCGTAGGGTAAGCTGACCGCTTACTGCTATACAGGACCAATGCCCGCGATCGCGATCTAGTTTTTAAATGTAAAGTAATATTAAGTGCAGCGAAGCTATTATTTTACACTGGTTTGCATTTCCATGAATAAACTCGTAACCTGGGAGCGCATTTGTCTGGTCGGCCACATCGGATCGATGGCCTTTGGGCTGGCAGGACTTCTGCTAGTCGTACCTAATCTAGATTTTATTCTTAGCTTATCGCCCCTGGGACAGAAAGCCTTTGAGTTGAGCATGGCTAATGGAGGGGTTGTCTATATCCTATTGGGCGCGATCGCAGTAGCGATTTATGCCTGTCGGATGTTGGGAATTAGGTCCTGGCTGAGCTTTATACTCCCTGCCATTTTCGTATCTTTGGGCGGCGAACTGTTGGGAACCAGTACAGGCTTTCCCTTTGGTCGCTACGAGTACCTGAATGGCTTGGGTTATAAAATTGCGGATCTGGTTCCGTTTACCATTCCTCTATCTTGGTTTTACCTGGGTTTTGTATCCTATACGATCGCTCGTGCTGGTTTGGATGCGATCGCCAAGCCAGGACAAAGCCTTTTCGCCCCTATCCGTCACATAGGCGCGATCGTCCTGGGTGCCCTGCTCTTGACATCCTGGGATTTTGTCCTCGACCCTGCCATGAGCCAGACCGCCATTCCCTTCTGGCATTGGCTGCAACCCGGTGCTTTTTTCGGAATGCCCTACCAAAACTTTGCAGGCTGGATGGCCACCGGCATCATATTTATGACCATCGCTGCTTTGCTTTGGCCGAAAGAACCGATAAGATTGGATCGCGCCCGACTTAGCGTACCCCTAGCCATCTATATAAGTAACTTTGTTTTCTCGGCAACAATGAGCTTGGCTGCCGGTCTCTGGATTCCGGTATTATTGGGCATCGCAGTCGGGATGGCTCCGGCAGCGATTCTCTGGTGGATGGCCGTACTCCCCCCAAATGAAGATCGGTTAAACCCAGACAGCGATAATTCGCCCGAAGCTCTAACGATCGCACCAGTAAAAGTCCCAGCCAAATAGCGGTCTATTGTAGAGCCAAGTAAATTTCACTAGCTATCTAATTGACAATTATCCTCGATTTTGGTATTGGGATTGGGCTCCCGGCAAAAGTTCCAACCCCCAATCCCTTATTCTTAAATTCCCTGTGCTTCTGGCTATTTGCCGTTCAGTTGCCAGCGATCGTTATTCTGCTCTCGCGACTGAGCAAAGGTGCATTTCGCTATCCTCCCCTGATGCCTTCGGAGCCGACTCCATCTTTGCTGGGAACGGTCAGTGCGATCGTGCCCACTTTAAATGAAGAACGTCGTCTGGGTCCTTGTCTGGCTGGATTGACCGGAAGTAGCTATGAAGTGCAGGAGATAATTGTCATAGATAGCCTTTCCCAAGATGGGACGCAAGAGGTTGTCAAAGCTGCTATGCCACAAGATCCCCGCTTGCGATTGCTTCTCTACGATCCCCAACCTCAAAACTGGGTTGGTCCCACGGGGGCGCTGCATGAGGCTTTTTTGCAAAGCTCCCCCTTGAGCGAATGGATTCTCAGACTCGATGCGGATACCTACCCCCATCCCGGTTTAGCTGCTAGTTTGGTCGAAACCGCGATCGCCGAAAAATACGATGTGCTATCCCTAGCACCGCAATTTATCCTCAAATATCCTGGGGAATCCTGGCTGCATCCCGCAATGTTAATTTCCTTTGCCTATCGGTCCTTCCCTGTAGGCACTCAGGTAACCAAGCCGCAAAGGGTAATGGCAAACGGGCAATGCTTTTTAATCCGCCGCTCGGTACTCGATGAATTGGGGGGCTATGCGATCGCTCGCCGCGCCTTTTGCGATGACGTTAAATTGGCCCGCTATGCCGCCCAGAAAGGATTTAAAGTCGGTTTCCTCGATGGGACTAAGATTCTCAAGGTGCGAATGTACGAGGGTGCTATCGAGATTTGGCAAGAACTCAAACGCACGATCTCTCTTAAGGATGCCTCCACCCCTGTGCAGATGTGGATAGATGTCCTCTTCTTACTATTAGTTCAGGGACTGCCACTTATTTTGAGCTTGCTGCTGCTAAACTGGGTGCGTCTCGGCTTGGCATCGACCCCAGTTATAGCGACCCTAAGCTTGAATTTGCTGTTGATGGCCGTGCGTGTAGGGATGCTCTGGGCTATGCTTCCCAGTTTTGACCGCACCTCGGCCAAAGCTCCCTGGCTATTCTGGCTCTCTCCCCTGGCCGACCCCCTTGCTTGGTGGCGGGTTTTTTTGTCTGCGATCGCCAAACCTACCCAGTGGCGAGGAAGAAAATATAATTGAATTGAAATTGAATTGAGAAACCCGGTTTTTTGAACAATACCTTCGTCAAAATGCACCCAACACCTTATTTGTAGGGAGCGACTCGCACGAGTTGGCTGCGCCAACTCGTGCGAGTAACCCAATGCCCGATCGGAGGCCAAAACCGATCCCCCCAACCCCCCTTAAAAAGGGGGGCTAAAGAGAGATTCAGAGCTTAGCCCCCCTTTTTAAGGGGGGTTGGGGGGATCGTCCCCTGGGGCAAATAGGCGTTGGTATTGTTGAAAAAACCGGGTTTCTGGCTCCCAGTGAATAGTGAATAGTAAAAAATTTTGCCAGATTTGTCGATAAGCATTTTGTCTTTTGCTCTGCTGCTGATTCAACTACCAGCAACAGCAATTATCCTCTCCAGACTTATTCTTGGACCATTTAGAAAGCCGCCCCTAGAACCTAAAAAGCCCGCTCCAGATTTTTTGGGTGCAGACCTACTGGCCCTGGCGAGCGTAGTATTGCCAACTTTAAATGAAGCAGAACGAATTAGCCCTTGCCTCGCCGGTCTGACTCGGCAAGGGAGCGAAGTTCTGGAAATTATTGTGGTCGATAGTCGTTCTTCCGACGGCACCTTGGATTTGGTGGAAGCCGCCGCCCGCAAAGACCCAAGATTCCGAGCGATCGCCGACGACCCCTTGCCCCCGGGCTGGGTCGGTCGTCCTTGGGCCTTGGATGCTGGCTTTAAATATAGTTGCGACCTAAGCGAATGGATACTGGGAATTGATGCCGATACCCAACCTCATCCCGGCCTAGCGGCTAGTTTAATCGCAGAAGCTACAGCAGAGAATTGCGATTTGGTTTCTCTAGCGCCACAGTTTATCCTGAAGTCCCCGGGAGAAATGCTGCTCATGCCTGCCCTGTTGATGACTCTAGTTTATCGGTTTGGTCCGGCGGGGGCACCCAATACCGGGGCAGAACGGGTTATGGCCAATGGTCAATGCTTTCTCTGTCGTCGCTCGGTTTTGGAACAACTGGATGGTTACAGTAGCGCCCGTCAGTCTTTTTGCGACGACGTTACTCTAGCTCGCAATGCCGCAAAGCTAGGATTTAAGGTTGCTTTTTGGGATGGAGCGAAATTATTGAAGGTGCGGATGTACGAGGGAGCCAGGGAGGCTTGGCGAGAATGGGGAAGAAGTCTCGACCTCAAAGATGCTTACTCTACCGCTCGGGTTTGGGGCGATTTGTGGCTCCTGCTAGCAGTTCAGGGTTTGCCCTTGTTGTCCGCTAGTATTTTGTCTGCTAGTATTTTGTTCTCTATTTTTCCTGAAAGTAGCTTATCTCTTCCCCCACACCCTACACCCTACACCCTACACCCTAGTATTACTCTGGCTTTGGGACTGAATTTGTTTCTGCTAGCAGTGCGGTTTGCTTTGAATTTCGCGATCGCCCCCTCATACGATCGCACCGCAGACAGCGCCTCTTTTTCCTGGCTGTTCTGGCTTTCTCCCCTAGCCGATCCCTTCGCTTTCTGGCGTATTTTTCTCTCTGCCACCAGCAGGCCGAAGCAATGGCGAGGCCGGAATTATTAATTTGTAGCAATACGCCCAAGAGTTTAGTGCCGCTGCGCGGAATTCAAAACTCAAAATTCAAAATTCAAAATTCCTTTGGATCCGGGCTCCCGGCCACTTGAGAGCTGGTGGATTATTTCTGCCGCGCTGCTACTTTGACAATTATTGTCATTTCAAATAAAAATGAGACTTTCTGGCTGGGCGAATGCCATTCGCCCCTACAAGAAGGAGGGTTCGCGCACTGTATCAAACTTAATTGAAATGACTATAAAAATTGCCTGCAGGGGCGGAGCTTCTGAGCTGAGAGCTGAGAGCTGAGAGCTGAGAGCTATACTTAAAAATTGCCGGTAGGGGCGGAGCTTCTGAGCTGACCGCTGACCGCTGACCGCTATACTTCTTCATTTACTTCATCCACCCGCTCTAACTGCCAGAGGATTTGATTGCCTTCGCGCCGTACCCGCGAAACAATCCAGTTGCGCCAGGGCCATTGTTCTCCCCGACTGGTGACGGCGCTGGCATTAACATACATCAGATCTGCCAGTTCCGAGCTAGTGATGAAGTAGCCTTTGCTGGCGATTTCGTCTGCAATGCGCAAGGTTTCGATTAAACAGCTTAGTCGATTGACCCTCGCTTCTCGGGGTAAACCTTCGAGGGAGTCGTTTGGGCCATTAATGTTGACATCCATATTAAGGTAGCAAGTCTCTTGCTCGCAGGAATGGCAATATTGTATAGCAGTCAGCTATTAGCTGTCAGCAGTCAGCCTTCACCCAAAGTCTTGCTATAGCGTTTCTCGCTCTTGATGTGAGGTGTCTGGGGCGAAGCATCCCAATACGAGAATCCCCATTCTACAGCCGAGATGGTTGCTCTGATGCTGTCGCCCCTACGTTTTCGTTCATTACACTTATTTGAGAAACGCTATAATTATAGCTTTCCTATCTTAAAATTGCCCTAACCTTACTGCGTAGCGCTATACTGCCTCCGTTGCGATCGCGTAAATTGGGTTATAATTTAGCGATAAACGCGATTCTAACATTATGCACATTAAATTAGGATAACTTAATATTTGCGTTCTGGGGTAGTCACGGCCACGCTCTTAGCAGAAGAGCTACGCTGCTCCGGGCTCTTCTCGCCATTTGCTGACTGCTGACAGCTGACTGCTTACGGCTATATTGAATCCAGGCTACTGAAAAAAGATAATGTCCGAACTTCAAGATATAGTTTCTCGCAGTTCCCAATTTATGGCTGCTGTCAGAGCCTTAGAAACAAAAAGGCCAGATCGCCTGTTTGACGATCCCTATGCAGAACGGTTAGCTGGAGCCGAAATTATTGCCCAGGTCAAACCAATTCTAAAAGGCGCTGACGAGCGGGGTCGGCCATTTGCAGCTGTGCGTACCCGCTTCTTTGATGACTTCCTATTCTCCTTGGCATCTCCAATAAACCAGATTGTCATCCTAGGTGCGGGGATGGATACGCGAGCCTTCCGCCTTCCCTGGCATCCAGAAACCTGCATTTACGAACTAGACCGACCGGAGGTTTTGCAGAAAAAAGAGTCTATTCTCCAAGATACTCCGGCTAAGTGCCAGCGCATTTGCGTCGCTGCGAACCTCGGACAGCTATGGTATTCTCAACTTATAGCTGCAGGATTTCAAGCAGAAAAACCTGCCCTCTGGCTCTTAGAAGGATTTTTATATTATCTCAAGGATACAGAGGTATATAGTTTACTAAATCAAATTTCAGAATTGAGCGCGATCGGCAGTAGCTTAGGTACAGACTTGATAAATATTAAGATGTTGCAAGAGGCTGGGAACGAGTTGTCAAGACGCTGGCGTTATGGGTGCGATAGACCGGAAGAATTATTTGCCGAATATGGTTGGAAAGCATCGGTAATTGAACCGGGGGATGAAGGGGCACATTTTGGTCGTTTCACGTTCCAAAAACCACCCTGCGAGGTTACTGGCGTTGCTCGGAGCTTTTTAGTAAGAGCTACTAAGAAAACTGTATAAGGCTAAAAATTAATTCATAATATAGCGCAATACTGATATTGCACTCGCGATTAAATTGAACCAATACTACCGAACAAAAAAGATAATGTCTGAACTTCAAGATATAGTTTCTCGCAGTTCCCAATTAATGGCTGCTATCAGAGCCTTAGAAACAAAAAGGCCCGATCGCCTTTTTGAAGATCCCTATGCAGCGCAGTTAGCGGGTTCGGAAATTATTGCCCAGGTCGAACCAAAGCTAAAAGAGTATGGCATACGGTATGTAGAGGTGCGGACTCGCTTCTTTGATGATTTTATGGTTTCCTCGGCATCTCAAATAGGGCAGATTGTCATCCTCGGTGCCGGGATGGATACGCGAGCTTTCCGCCTTCCCTGGCCTCCAGAAACCCGCCTTTACGAACTGGACCGACTGGAGGTTTTGCAGAAAAAAGAGTCTATTCTCCAAGATAGTCCGGCTAAGGCATTGCGCATTTGCGTCGCTGCCGACCTCGGGCAAGCCTGGTCTTCTCAACTTTTAGCTACAGGATTTCAACCCGAACAACCGACCCTCTGGCTGCTAGAAGGACTTATCTACTATTTGAACGAGACAGAGGTCGATCTGTTACTTAAGACTATTTCAGAATTGAGCGCGATCGGCAGTTGCTTAGGTGCAGACTTGCTAAATGTTAAGCTAATTCAAGAGGCTGTAACTGAATGGTCACAATCTTATTTGGGCGATTTGCCAGAAAAATCTTGGCGTTATGGCTGTGACGAACCAGAAAAGTTATTTACAGAACATGCTTGGCAGGCATCGGTAGTTCAACCGGGAGATGAAGGGGCACATTTTGGTCGCTTCACCTTACAATTTCCACCCCGCGAGGTTCCTGACGTTAGTCGATGCTTTTTTGTTACAGCTAATAAAGTATAGCGTTTGTCAAACAAGTGTAAAGCGCAAAAGGGGCGATAGCATCGCCAAGACTTTTCGAGGCTGTAGAACGGTAATTCTCCTGCTGGGATGCTTCGCCCCAAAAACCTAATATAGTCATTTAAAATAAGGATGAGACACCACCATCTATCTGCAAGGTCGGAAGATGTAGGGGCGATTTCGCGCGATCGCCCCTACATAAATGTCTCACTGTTATTTATTTAAATAAACTATATCAATTTGAGAACTGCTATAGATGACAAAGGTAATTATAAATCTAGATGCGAGAAGTAACTAATATGAACGAACAAGAAGAAACCCGACAAGAAAAAAAATCTAAGTTAGCGGTTGTTAAGAAAGTGGCGATCGCTGGTGGCGGCATCGGCGGTCTGGCTACGGCGATCGCTCTGCGAAAACAAGGCATCGACGCCCAAATATACGAACGAGCTAGAGAACTGCGGCCAGTGGGAGCGGGTTTGAGCTTGTTGCCGAACGGGCTGAAAGCCTTAGAGGGAATCGAACCTGGTATAGTAGCAAGACTGAAACAGGCAGGCTCCCAAGGCGAAATAATCAACCTACAGAACAAAAGCGGGGAGACAATTCTGCAAAATAAGAGCGTATTAATGGAAAAATACGGTATGCCGATGTTAAATATCCGGTGGTCGCGCTTGCAGGAAATACTGGCATCAGCACTGCCGCCGGACATAATCCACTTGAATCATCGCTGTATTGGCTTCGAGCAAGACCGTGACAGGGTGACGGTAAACTTTGAAAATGGAAAAACAGCAGAGGCAGATTTTTTAGTGGGAGCCGACGGAATTAACTCCGCAGTCAGACAAATCTTAATTGGCGATGGTTCGCCTCGCTATGGGGGTCGGATGTCTTGGCGTGCTGTCATCCAGTACAGCCACGAATTGCTCCGAGCCAACGAAGTTATTCTAATGACAGCAGTGGAAGGCAAAAACATTGCACTTATTGATGTTGGCGGTGGCTATATATTTTGGAGCGCTGGAGCTTTGTCTGCAGATGACTCTAGTTCTGGCAATGCGGCTGCAGTTAAATCTCGCGTTAGCCAAGAATTTGCTGGTTGGGCATCTCCAGTGCCAGAGATTATAGAGGCAACTGATGCCGAAGCAATAGTAGAAAGACCGATATGGGATAGGCCGCCCGTGTCAAGCTGGAGCCAAGGCAGGGTTACGCTTTTGGGAGATGCAGCCCATCCGATGGCACCATCTCTCGGCCAGGGAGCAAGTACAGCTTTTGAAGATGCGAGGATTCTGGCTTTATGCATTGGTTCTGCCTCCAGTTTGGAAAGCGCGATCGCTAGCTATGAGACAGCTCGCATAGAACGCACGAAAATTATCCAAGCTCGCAGTGCTTTTGTAGGCTTGCGCTCCTACGATCCTGACAGCGAAAAATATTTTGAGGAAGACTTTAGCGGTGTGGCAGAGCGGGCAAAGGTAGGCAACGAAGAATTTGAGGAATGGCTTTATAGGTACGAGTGTGATGCGATCGGCCAAACTCTTGCTAGCTAGCTCTAGTGGATTGGCAAATCTAAAATTGTGCATGACTGTAGGTTGGGTTGAGGAACGAAACCCAACTATGCCAATCGTTGCGCCCTTGTTTCGTTCCTCAACCCAACCTACAATTTTCAGCCAGACAGACCACTAGATAGAGGTTGCGAAATTGATCTCATATCTGGGTAATAAATTAGAGATGAGATCTATTTCATAAATATTAGTTTTTATGGTATGATTCAAAACCTAATTGAAATTTCAAAAGTCAAAATGGAAAAAGTAATTATAGTAGGGTCTGGGCCTTCTGGGTTGCTATTAGCGCACTATCTCCTGCGTCGAGGAAACCGCTACCAAGTCGAAATCTACGAACGCTTGGGCGATCCTCGGCTAGCGGCACCGTCTAATACTAGGAGTTTCCCCATCAGCCTCAGCACCAGAGGTAAAAATGCCTTAAGAAAAATTGATGGTCTTCTCGAAGCAGTCGAAGCTAAGGGAGCCAAGATGCAAAGCTCGATATTACACCAACCGAAAGGGAAACAGAGCTTATTGTCCTTCAAAACGCCCCTAATAGCTATCGATCGCATCCGCTTAACAAATGCCTTGCTATCCGAGCTAATCGAAAAATACGATAGCAGCCAATTTAACATCCACTTCGACTGCCAATGCACCCAAGTAGATCTAAAAGCAAGGCAAGTGAAATTCCAAAAACAGGATTCTGCCGAAGAGTTTGCCGTTGACTGCGATCTGCTAATTGGTGCAGATGGGGCTCGTTCGGCGGTGAGAAACTCTTTTCTGAACGCTGGTCGTTTCGAGCTAGAGCAGAAATACTTCCGAGATGACTATAAGAGCCTCTATTTACCTAAAGACAAAAATGAAACAGAGCTTCAACCCGACTGCATACATGTCTGGGTATCCAACAGTGACAGTCGCATCATAGCGGTGCCACAACCTGATGGTAGCTGGAGCGGTACTATTATTTTTGAGCGGGACAGCGATGAAATACTTGGTCTCACAACTGTCGATCGCGCGAGGGAATTTTTCGATCGCAATTTCCCAGAAGCGAGCAAGCTGATGCCAAACGAAGAAATAGAAGCCTTGCTGGAGCGACCCATAGCAAGCGTTTTGACAATTCGCTGCAATCGCTACCATTACGAGGATTGGGTATTAATTATGGGGGATGCAGCTCATGGAGTCTCCCCTTCTCTGGGTCAGGGTTGCAATGCAGCTTTGGAAGATGCAGCAATTTTAGACGCTCTTTTGGACGAATATGAGGATAATTTGGCAGAAGCTCTGCCCGAGTTTACCGCTCGTCGGCTCGCAGACGCTCGTGCCTTGTGGGAGCTTTCCGACAATGCTTTTCCTTCATCTAAGTTATTGTTTATGGAGTTTCTATTAAGGCGCGCTGTGGCCAAAACTATGAATAAGTTTTTCCCTCAGTGGTTTCCATTGCTACCGTCGGATCTTCTGAGGGACACTACTATTCCTTACGCAGAGGTTCTCAAGTTAAACCGGGGTTGGGTATCCAAGGTGAAAAAGGCTAATGGCGTGCTGAATGTTTGACAACCTAGTCCCATCGACTCCCGCCGCTGTATATGTTATGTTAAAGATTGTAGCACTTATCCCCAAAATGCCTTTATACTCTTTTTTTTGAACCAATTCTTTATGAAGCTGCACGCAATCCGCCGTTCGGGCGATCGCGGAGTCTTAGGGGTAGGCGTAGGGGTAGGCGTAGCCTGCCCTCTGGGGCATAGCCTGCCCTCTGGGGCATAGCCCATAAAGCGCATCTTCGTATAGAAATGGTATTGAAGACTTAAAACGAAAAACTCAAAACTCAAAATTTAAAACTCAAAACTAAAAACTCAAAACTAAAAACTTTTACCAAATTCCCATCGATCGCTCTTTGATTATTTCTATGGCATCTCGGCGATATTCTTCTGCCTCTGAATTTGAACCGAGATCTAGAGCCTTATCAAAAGATAAAATAGCTTCGGCAAAGCGGTCTATATTATAGAGTGCTTTGCCCCGCAATATCCAGACCGATTGCATTTGAGGTTTGAGTTCCAGGGCTTCGTCGAAAGAAGCGATCGCCTCTAGATAAGACTCAATATCCATCATCGTTTGCCCCCGGGATACCCAGGTTTTCGCTCGCTTGCTTTCGATTGAAATCGCGCGATCGTAACTTTCCAGAGACTCTGTAATCCGCCCCAGCTTGCCCAAGACTACTCCTCGGTTCGCAAAAGCCAGGTGAGAATTCGGTTGCAGAGTCAAAGCATGCTCGTAGCAGGCCAAAGCAGCTTCGTAGCGACCCAAGTTCTTCAGCGCCACTCCGCGATCGAGCAAAGCAGTAAAAAATTCTGGATCGATACTCAAAGCTCGGTCGTAACTTTCTAGAGCTTCTTGATAGCGCCCTAGGGAATTAAGGGCTAATCCTCGGTTAGTCCAAGCTTGATGAAAATCATCTTTAAGAGCAATAGCCTTATCCCAACAAGCGATCGCCTTCTCAAAAGACCCTGCATTAAAACGCTGATTTCCCTTAGCAAACCAAGCTTCCGTCTCTGGATCTAGGGGTTGGCTGCTAGAAGTCGCTATCGAGCGATCGGCTGCCAGAAGCTGCCTGCCAATTTCCCCTGCCAACTCACCGACAAAACCACATCCGACTTGACTGAGCTTGACCAATTTGGACGCAATTTCCAAATTGGGATTCGGCGCTTCTAGCAGCTTTTGGCCGTACTCTCGCAACCATTCTGCCCATTGTTCTGCTGTCATCAAGCCGGACAGATTTCTTAATAATTCTTCGAGCTGAGGCTCATTCCAATCGTTATCCGCCGCCTCTAGAACCTGAGCGAATAAATTTTCGCGATAGGCACCATATGTCTCTTGGTTCTCTTTATTTGAGTTATCTGGCGTTCCCGGGTTCTCGGGTCGCTCTTCCCCAAACCAACGCTGCCAAATTTGCCTTAGCATTGTGCGTTCCTGTATGATATAGGCCGGTAAGCTGTCGCGCATTTAGATTGGGTATGAGTTGGGCTCATAAATGGCCGAAGTGCCCGCAAGGAAGGCTCGGGGACTGCGCGTTGCGATCGAGAATACCCGATTTAAATGCTGCGTAACAGCTTAATAGCCTCGGATGCCCCCGATGCTTGCCCAATGCCCAATGCCCAATGCCCAATGCCCAATACCTACTATATTTCATCCTGTATTTTCTCCTTGGCGGCGAATTGCTTCTTGGCGCAAGGCTATCAATTGCGGGTCGTCGGGCTTTAATGCTAGAGCGCGATCGAAAGAAGCGATCGCCTCCATTAGGCGGTTGCTATCCTGCATGGCCAGACCTCGTTCTATCCAGGCCGGATAGAAATTAGGCTCTAGAGAGAGCATTTGCTCAAAAGAGGCGATCGCAGTCTCTGGCCGCTGCTGAATTCTAAGAACCTGTCCTCTATTAAATAAAGCTTCCGGGTAATTGGGCTTTAACTCAATTGCTCGGTCGTAGCACTGTATCGCCTCCTCGTACCGACCCAGTTGGAATAAGGCGTTACCGCGAGAACTCCAAGCTTCTGGAAAATTCGGTTGAAGAGCGATCGCTTGTTCGTGAGATGTCGCCGCTTCCTCTAAGCGTTCGAGTTTGAGCAAATCCAAGCCTCGATGCTGCCAAGCCAGGGGCATATTGGGCTGGAGTTGCAGGGATTTTTCATAAGCATCGATTGCCTCTGAGGGCCGTTCTAAGACCGATAGGGTACAGCCTCTATAAAACCAAATCGTTGCATCGCTCGATCTGAGTTCTAGAGCGCGATCGAATGCCGCGAGGGCTTCGGGGTATTTTTGCAAATTCAACTGCACTATTCCCGTATTGAGCCAAGCCGGCATATAGTCTGCCTGAAGTTCGATAGCTTTTTGATAGGAGGCTATGGCCCCAGCAAAGTCAGAAGCTTCAAATAGCTGATTCCCTTGCTGGAACCAAGCTTCGGCATTTTCAGGGACAGCGGCGGGTGACGGTGGTGGGGGTGCAGGCGGCTTTACTTGTTTTGCGAACAACTGACCGCTAATGCTAGAGGCAATCTCGCTTAATTCCCCACAATCCAATTGTCCCAATTTCGCCATAACCTTGGCGATCTGTAAATCGGGCTTGGGGGCGGCGAGCAAGGGTTGACCAAAGCGCTGGAGCCAAGCCGCCCAGGTTTGCAGATTGCCGCGATCGCCCCCTAAATCCTCTAAATATTTTAATACTCGCTCCCGATCCCAACCCAGGCTTATCCCTTCGACCAATTGCCCAAACAGCAATTCGTAATCGCTATCCTCCAGGGGCAGGGGCGGGTCGGGGCTTGCCTCTGGTTCCCTATCTGTATATTGGCTCTTTTGGGAACCTTTGCTTTCTCCTTGCTCAAATAGCTCCACAAAGCTCTTCCAAATCCCCCTACCCATTCTTGTTTTGCCTCCTATCTGCCTTTTTTCCCAGAACTTACAAGCTCGGAGATCTCTGAGTCTATATATAGCGTGCAGCCTTGACAATTCAATTGGCCTACGAGGGTCCATTGGCAGTGTGGGAAGGGTGGGAAGGGTGGGAAGGGTGGGAAGAGTGGGAACGGTGGGGAATCACGAGCAACTCTCGAAATAAGGCGTAGGGGACTTGCAAGTTAATAATGTACCAATCCGTAGGCTGCTGGGCTTCGACTCCGCTCAGCCCGAACGGCGACTATACGTTCGGGCTGAGCGGAGTCGAAGANCGGGTGTCGGGTGTCGGGTGTCGGGTGTCGGGTGTCGGGTGTCGGGTGTCGGGTGTCGGGTGTCGGGTGTCGGGTGTCGGGTGTCGGGTGTCGGGTGTCGGGTGTGGGGTGTGGGGTGTCGGGTGTCGGGTGTAGGGTGTAGGGTGTAGGGTGTGGGGTGTTGACTCTGAGGGGTTGTCACCGTTTTTTTTGACAACCGGAATCGTTCCCAATTTAAACCCGAATCCAGAGTTCCCGTAGGACTTTTCAGCTCCCGAAAGCGGTCGGGAAATAGTATGAAGTTTCCCTACACCCCACACCCTACACCCCACACCCCACACCTAGGGTGTAGGGGCGACAGCATTCCCGAGACAGCCTTTGCTCTCTTCGCAAAAATTAATGTATTGGAATGCTTCGCCCCATAAACTTGAAGGAGCTAACGACAGGTTTAGTAAGGGTTGCAGAGGTTTTTGGGGCGAAGCATTCCAAATCCGGTTAAATGGTAATTTTCCGTAGGACGGGCGTCCCGCCTGTCCCTGACTGGTATGGCGGACAGGCGGGACGCCCGTCCTACGCAGACTTATTTTAGGGCGACTAAACGGACAATTCAAATCTCGTTTTGGCTAGTAACGGCAAGACTTGTGCCGTTCGCGCAGCGTCTCCGCAGGAGAATCGCTGACTGCTGACAGCTGATAGCTGACTGCTATAATAGAGAAAATTTTAATACCAAGCAAAAATGAATAAAGAAAAGGTATTTTTGGATTTATCGGCACTGTACCGATTATTCTTGGGCAAGAAGGAACTGAGGGAGCTTTTATCTGAAAAACTGGCCAGTAAGAACGACTACGTTACCAGCCCGATTGTCGTGCAAGAGTTAATCTTCTCTATAGACGGACTAAACGAACTTGTTGCCCAGCTCGATTTAGAAGAGCTGGAAAAGCAGGTCGAGCTAGTGCCGCTTAACTACGACAATATTGAGGCAGCTTTTAGGGAAAACCGCCATGACTTCGATCGCTTGGGGTTGCACAGCAATGATGTTGTGAGTATCGTAGCTGCAGAAGACGCTAAATGCGATTATTTGTTAACCGACGACGAAGGCATTATCGAAGCCGTTAAGTTCGACGGTCTAAAAGCGCTGCGTCCCGAAGATTTTATAGAATCTTTTAGGGAAAATTAATGAAGATTTACATTGACACGGGTGTATTTATCGACTATTTGGCCGAGCGTAGCCCGACTGGTTCTTACCTGAGAACGGCACCCAGACGAGGGCGGACGGTTAGCCAACTGTCTGACGATGGCACTCAATTATTGGAAAGGATTAAAAGCAAGCACCAAGGATTGACGTCTTGCTTAACTCTGTACGAGGTAGAAACAATTCTCTACCAAACTCTCGCCAGTTTTTATGGCGGTCGTTCGGATAGTCGCAGATATTTGGTCATTTCAGCCCGTTCCCTAACTACCCAAGTGATGTCTGTATTGGAGCGTCATAATATAGAAGTTATGGATCTAACCCTGGAACTGTTTAAAAATACCGTAGCAGAAATCGAATTGCAGGCAAGGGCTATTGAGGCTGGAGATTCACTGGATATAACGACGGCAATTATAAATAATGCCGAGGTAATAGTCTCTAGCGATCGCGATTTGCTGAATCTAGATGGATTACTTCGGAATAAAAACGGTAACATAATTCAATGTTTGGACACCGATAGGGCGTTGGTTTTGCTCTAGCATTTGTCTAAAACCACAAGCAAAATCAGATAATAAGCTATCTGGACTAATCTAGGCTTAGTAAGGGTTGCAGAGGTATTTGGGGCGAAGCATCCCAATACGGAAGTTACCGTTCTACAGCCGAGATAGTCGCTCGCGATGCTGTCGCCCCTACGTTTCCTTCGGTACATTTATTTGAGAAATGCTATATGACCCTCGCTAAAAAAAATTCTCAATTAATTACCTAACTTCTTCGTGCCAGGAGGACAGGTAGGAACGCCATTCTCAAGAGTCGGGTCTGCAAGCTTGGTTGCTCCGGGAGATTTGGCTTCACAGATAATAGACAGAGAAACTTCCCCCTCCCTCGCAAAGACAGCTCCAACATAACTTTTTTCTCGTTCGTGCTTGGATGTAGCATAGTTGAACACAGCATCTTTAGTCGCCCGAGTTGAATAGGCGTAGTTTACCGAATCCTGAATGCCAAGACCCGTATCCTCAATAGAAGAAGCAAAGGGACTAGCTTCCGCAGATTCGAGAGTTTTACTGGTTTCGACTAAGCGGATAAATTCGGCTCTATAGCCTTTGCGATCTGCACCACGGGACTGGTTGGCCAGTTGCAAGACTTGCTCGATATTTGCCGAACCTTTGTACTCGGAGTCTCGTAAAATCATGCCGAATTGCGCAACTGCCGCTGCAAACTTGAAGTTATTCGAGGTATCCTCTAGTTTCCCACCTAGGCTAACAACTGGCTTTACGATAAGCTGAGACTCGCTATGCTCTGGGTCTTTATAGCGCAATTTTACTAGCATCAAGTCCTCGCTATTTTCTCTATCCTGCAAGTCATCTATATCCTCAGACAGAACAATTTCATACAGGGCTGTTACGGAATGTCCTGCACCTAGCTCCCCAGCATCTTTGCGATCGTCGTTAAAATCTTCGGCGTTCAGCAGTCGATTCTCGTATCCTATGAGACGATAAGCTTGGACTTTAGCGGGATTGAATTCTACTTGTACTTTTACATCTTTAGCGATGGTTAACAACGTGCCCGCCATCTCAGTCACGAAAATTTTCTTCGCCTCCGCTAGATTGTCGATATAGGCGTAGTTGCCGTTTCCTTTATCCGCCAGTTGCTCCATCTTAGAATCCTTCAGGTTCCCCATGCCAAATCCCAGAACAGTTAGAAAAACGCCGCGATCGCGATAGTCTTCTATCAGGCGAACCAGTTCTGTATCCCTGGAAATACCGACATTAAAATCGCCGTCCGTTGCCATAATAACCCGGTTGTTACCCGATGGAATATAAGTCCGTCGCGCTACCTCATAAGCCAGTTGAATTCCTTGGCCGCCAGCAGTAGAACCCCCTGCATGTAGATTTTCAATAGCAGCTAATATCTTCTCCTTCTCGTTTCCTGGTGTCGGCGGCAAAACCAAGCCAGCAGCACCAGCATAAACTACAATTGATACTCTATCTTTTGCGGTCAAGCGATCGAGCAGCAATCGCAAACCCGACTTGACTAGAGGTAGCTTATCCTGGGCAATCATAGAACCGGAAACATCCAACAGCAAGACGAGATTGCTCGGTGGTATATTCTCCCTGCTAACTTTTTTGCCTTGCAAGCCGATACTAACTAATTTATGAGCCTCATGCCAAGGAGCTGCGGATATTTCGGTCGCTATAGAAAACGGTCGATCGCCTTTTGGTTGAGGATAATCGTAACTAAAATAATTAATCATTTCTTCGATTCTCACGGCGTCCTTGGGTGGAAGCTGACCGTTAGTTATAAACCGCCTTACGTTGCTGTAGGAAGCACTATCCACATCTATCGAGAAAGTCGAGATGGGTTTGAGGTTGACCCTCTCAAATGTGTTTTCATTAATTTCGTTGTATTCTTCGGCGCTATGTTCTTCTCTAACTGCGCCGCTGTGAGGTGAGAAATCCGTTAAATGAGCTTGCTGAGCGCGGTTCAGAGCGCCAATACTGCTTATCCCTTCCGATTGTTTGGACTTATTTGCTTGGGATAGAAAACTAGGAGCAGCAATAAATGCCAGTATTCCACAAATCAAAAGTACGACAATCAGTTCGAGTTTGTTAAAACCGCGATCGTCTTTTTTGTTGGCAAAATATTTCAAGTATTCTAGCTGTATCTTCATAATTACTTGGGCAATTTTTGGCAAGACAAAACTTAAGCCTATATAAGGCGCGTGTTTTTGGGAACGCTAGCATCGAGGTTAGCGCTCTGAAGTTAGTTTTGAGAAACAAGAAAATATAGTTGGGATGCGGTTGCGAGGCAAACCCCAGGCAGAAGCCAACGAGTTTTCCTTAATCCGTCCCTCATTACAACTATAATGCCCACCTCGATCAAAAAAGCGATCGCCTTTGACTAAATTTATAGTAAAATAGCCTCCAACCCAGGAAAAATCTAAATCTTGACTTGACTTTTTATTCAAGTTAAGCTACTATATAGAGACCACAAGACGGGCATATTGGAGGGGCGAAGCATCCCGATTGAAAATATCGGTTTGCATCCGAGGCTGTCTCGGGGATGCTATCGCCCCTACATTGAAACGACCATAAGACGGGCATATTGGAGGGGCGAAGCATCCCGATTGAAAATATCGGTTTGCATCCGAGGCTGTCTCGGGGATGCTATCGCCCCTACAGTTGTCTCCTAATCTCCTTGTCCCCAAGTCCCCAAGTCCCCAAGTCCCCAAGTCCCCCTGTCCCCCTGTCCCCCTGTCCCCAAGTCTTAATACTATGGCTAGCACGCATACTGGTATAGAATGGACTGACCGAACCTGGAACCCTACAACTGGCTGCAATAAAATTAGTCCTGGTTGCACTCATTGTTATGCGGAAGCGCTGACCAAGCGATTCCCCAAAAACTTTGCTAATGGTTTTGAATTTACCAAGCACCCAGAGCGTTTGGAAGAGCCGAAGCGTTGGCGCAAGCCGAGTCGCATATTTGTGAACTCCATGAGCGACCTCTTTCACGAAGAAATGGATATTTCCTTTCTCCAAGAAGTCTTTCAAACGATGCGCGAAACCCCTTGGCATATCTATCAAATTTTGACCAAAAGGCACGATCGCCTAGTAGAGCTATCGCCCCAAATAGATTGGCCGGAAAATGTTTGGATGGGCGTATCCGTTGAAAGTCAGCAATACGTTAAGCGAGTTGACTGTTTGCGCCAGGTTCAGGCAGCGGTGCGGTTTTTGTCTTGCGAACCGCTTTTAGGATCGCTAGAACTGGATTTGACCGATATTCACTGGGTTATTGTGGGTGGCGAGTCCGGGCCGAAACACCGTCCGCTAAATTTGGATTGGGCGCGAGATATTCGCGAACAATGTCGGGCGGCGGAAGTCGCGTTTTTCTTTAAGCAAGTTGGCGGTAGAACGCCGAAAGCCGGAGGGCGACATTTAGACGAGGAAATCTGGGATGAGATGCCGGAAGCTTGGGAGATACATCGCCAGAAGTAGGGAAACAGTTCGGTGAAATCCAGGCGGCTTATAGAGGATACTCGCGTGCGGGCATAGCCTTTACTGCTTGGTAGGATACACCTATAGGCGCAAACCCGCTATATAATCCAACCACAGGAAAGCGACGGAGTTTTTCCGCTATGAATGAAGCAGTAACCTTAGAAGAAGTCGTGAAGCTAGCAAACCAGCTCTGTGCAGTTGACAAGCTGAGCCTAATCGAGCAAATCGCTCCCCAGATTAAGCGAGAACTGCACGGGGTTTCGCCGAAGAAGCCAAAGTCCCTGCGAGGCTTGTGGCGCGGTCTTGACATCACCGAGCAAGATATTGCCGAAGCCAGACAGCAGATGTGGGGCAATTTCCCGAGGGAGGATATTTGATGCTAGGCCATGCAGCAGATACTCATGCCTTAATTTGGTATTTGGAAGACAGTCCTCGCCTCGGCTCGGCAGCCCGTAATATTTTTGATGCTTGCGATAGACAGGAGATACTCATTTACGTTCCTACTATTTGTTTAGTAGAAATGCTATATTTGCAGGAAAAAGGCCGAATTGCGGCTGACCTAAAAGCACTACTTGACGCAGAATTGCGCTCTGCTGGTAGTAGGTTGGTCGTGGCAAACCTGACGGCAGATGTAGTAGATGCAATGCACAAAATACCCCGAGATATTGTGCCCGATATGCCCGATAGAATTATCGCTGCTACCGCTCTGCACCTCGACTTGCCTCTGCTGACCCGCGACGATCGGATTCGTCTGTCTGGAGTAAATGCGGTTTGGTAAAATTCCCAAAGTCAGATCGCGCCCGATCGCAGATTTCCTATAACATTCTCGTCCGCTCAGTTTGGATTAGGCGCGAGATATTCGCGAACAATGTCGGGCGGCAGAAGTGGCGTTTTTCTTTAAGCAAGTTGGCGGTAGAACGCCGAAAGCCGGAGGGCGATATTTAGATGGCGAAATCTGGGATGAGATGCCGGAAGCTTGGGAGATACATCGCCAGAAGTGGGGAAACAGTTCGGTGAAATCCAGGCAAAAACTCAATTCGCCTAGGCTTTTTCAAGTAGCGCAAGGACCCCAACAAATGTCTGGAAGGGTGCTAAGATTTAATTAGTCCGCCGAGAGTAGTGGACCGTCTGCCTTAAAATTGTAGGGAGCAGTCCGGGAACGAAACCCAACTATACCAATCGTTGCGTTGGGTTTCGTTCCCGGGCCGCTCCCTACAGTTACAGACAATCTTAGGCTTGACATACCAGTAGGAAGGTGTTATGAAAAAGTTGAAAGTAGGAGATCGGGAATGGAGAGCGATCGCCTACAGTATGGATGCTCTTGTTCCAGGGTTATACGTTTGGTTTGGTTCGATTAGAATCCGTCTTGGCGGCTGCGAAGCAGAAGATACCTATCCCGGCTTAGTTCACAGCTTTGCTGGTGTAGCGCTAGTATTGCCCGGTTATCATATCTATACTACGTATCAGGGTAGTTATGACCCTCCAGAGCAAGCACAAGAAAAATTGCACCAACCTGTGGTATAGAGCCAAGTCAATGCTAAATAATTGGGCTATACTTTCATATAGGCGATTTTTGTCGTTATATAAAATCCGGTTAGTTAACCATAACTAACCGGCAACGAGTTCGCGCCACCAGTGATAAGCTGTACCCCTCGTACTTGAGCCTGGCGCTGCATCAACACCTAACAGCGATGAGCCGTCACATTCTCATTCCTCGTCTAGATCTTGGAGGTCTTGGAACGATTGATTGCAAATTGCTTCGTTAGTTAGAGGCCAGAGCCGCGATCGCCGGCTGTAGTTCTGGGGATTTGGGCGGTAAACACACTACTATGAATCCCTTGGGGAATACTGATTTTCGGGCGTCACGTGGAAGCTAGCTCGGTCAAGAACCAACATCACTCTTTTGTTTGGTCCCACCTCAAGATGCCGCGCAAAGTCGATGAGTACCTGCTCAAAAACCTGCCAATTTAATCCAGCACTTACGCAAATTGTCAGATCTCACTCTTTACATAGTTTATAATGCGCATTGCATACCCTACAAATAGAGTCCTTGCGTAAGTCCTGTAAACTGAGAGGTTCAGCAAATCCCAGCAGCGACATCTACTCTAACTTGCTGGTTAAGTATATGGACATACTTGTACTGTAGCGTCAGGATATTCCTCCCGTATCTGTTGCACAGACGGCCAACTTTTTTTCCAGGCAACTTGGACCTGGGGGTCACTCTCCACATATTGCGGACGCGGGCGACGGCGACGCATCTCTAGTTGGCGCAAATATTCCCATCCTCTTTGAGGATGAACCGTCGTCCGAGTAACTCGCTCATCCACTGCGCAACCTGCGCAACATGAAAGCCCATCCCACAAATCCTCATCCCCAGGCTGCTCTGCAAGAGCCTGCCACAGCCCTTGCAAGTTGTACTTCCTCAAGTTGGTGCAAATATCCCAAAACCCAAGAAATTCCGTGCATATTATCTAGCCCTCGCTTTCATGGACCCTTGATAAAGGTAGCTCCATTGTCAATAGCGATCGCGGCTAAAGGGCGATCGCTATTGCCGAAGCCAACGTAAATTCGTGTTTATTACACGTTGAAGGGGCTGGGCGAACGGCCGTATGCCCCGGAGAGGAGGCTCTCCTGAGCCGGTCGTAGGCGACAGCCTGCCCTCTCGGGCATAGGCCAACGCCCCTACATTTAGGCTCGCATAAGACAACTTGCGTAAGTCCTACTCTAGCTGCTGTAGCCTAAATCATTCACCTTTACCTACCTAGGGCTTGCTGAATAATTCGGAGAGAGCCAGTTTTTAGGCTACAAGCCCGAAAAATAGTAGGGAAAGACCCGAAAAACGCCGCAGGACCGCGAGCATCAGGAGGGCGGTTGCAAGGGTTTTAGGGCGGATGCTTGCTAATTCCAAGCACTTAAAGAGCGACAAAACAGCCTCAAATCCTTACCCCGGTTGGGTTTTAGATTTATACAGCAAGCCCTACCTAGTCAACTGTTTAGGATTATAAACTATGACTCTCGACAGACACATTATTCAGGGTGTTCCTCCCTTTCCAAGTAAAACTTTAGAGCGTCAAAAATTTGAGCAATTAATGATCGAGGGTGGTTACGACATAATTGGCGAGGGACCAGCCAAAGAAAATAGATTCCAGGTTTTGTGGACGCATCAAACTTTCCCCAGAGTCGAAGCCATTTACAGTCCCGATAAGCGAACTGCTATAACTGCTTACCACGTTGACGAAGATCAAATTAAAAAGTCTCTATGTCTCTTGGAGGAGGAGTGTTTTTAGAGCCGAGAGGCCGGGGGCGAAGCATCCCAGGACGGGAACTTGTCTAAAAAGCCGAGATTGTCAAGGGGGATGCTGTCGCCCCTACATTCCCTACATTCCCTACATCCTCTACATCCCCTACACACATATAGCAATCCTTATCTAAATTAAATTATTTGCGATATGTGAGAACCCCGGTTTTTTGTAAAAACCGGGGTTCTGGGGTTTCTGGCTAACCCGAAAAACGCGAGACTACTGCAATCGCTTCAGTTTGTCGCGCAAAATTTCGGCTTGCTTCTGCGCCTCGGCCAAAGCATTGCGATCGCCTTCCACCACACCTGCCGGAGCCTTATCCACAAAGGATTCTTCAAGCGATCGCTACCCCTACTTACCCAGGAGGCGATCGCTATTTTATTTTCCGACAGGCGATCGCTTCTTGGTTTTCAGCAACAATCAAATTAGTGGTATATAAGCAATTTGGTCTCGATATTCGTCCTCCAAAGATGCCCCAGCAATAGCAATTAAATCCTCAATAACCCGACCGATCTTCGCCGATGGACGCAACACTAAGATTCCCGGTACATGACGACCTTCAGCTAACAGCTCGGCAAGATGTATCGGCATAGAGCTGCGGTTATTGGTGACAAGTATAAAACCTTTATCCTCAATCCAGCGCAATATTTCCGGGTCTTTTGTACCCTTGGGCGGCACGTTGTTATCCCCAATTGCCACAACAACTAAATCCGGCTGCCATTCGAGAAGTTGCTCTCGATATAAAGGAGGCAAATTTTCATCTAGCAAATATTTAACTACCATTATTGAGACACCCTCACTCCTTGAGTTAGACGCTCCAACTTCCACTTCAGCACCTTCGCCACAAAAGGTGGAGGATCGATATCGAACTGAGCTTGAGCTTTATTTGTACAGTCTAACCAATTTTCTAAATACTTTCCTACTGCTTCGCGATCGCGCAAATAATACAAAATTGTCGCATAAATCTGCTCTAAGCTAACAGTATGAAATTCTTGGGCAATTTCTTCTGCTGTCTTAGTGCCAACAACATACTCGTAAAGAATATGCTCGATACCTATGCGCGTTCCCTTGACTCGAATATCTTCCGCTGTCAGAAACTCAAAATAATTTTCTAAGTCCATTCTTTGCTACCAGTCTAAATTAGTAAAAATCCAGCAGATATCTTCTGGATTATCTATCATAATAGCATCCCAGTACGAGGACGTATCTAAAAAGCCAAGATGGTCTGGGCGAAGCATCCCATTAGGGAACTTGTCTAAAAAGCCGAGATTGTCTGGGCGAAGCATCCCATTACGGGAACTTGTCTAAAAAGCCGAGATTGTCCCAGGGATGCTGTCGCCCCTACATCCCCTACATATGCATATAGCAATCCTCATCTAAATTAAATTATTTGCGACATACAAGAAACCCGGTTTTTCCAAAAAACCGGGTTTCTGGGGTTTCTGGGGTTTCTGGCTAACCCGAAAAACGCGATATTACTCCAATCGCTTCAGTCTGTCGCGCAAAATTTCGGCTTGCTTCTGCGCCTCGGCCAAAGCATTGCGAGCGCCTGCCACCACATCCGCCGGAGCTTTATCCACAAACTTCGGATTGTTCAATCGGCCGCCAGTCGATTTTATTTCTGCTTCTATCTTGCCTAGCTTTTTCTCCAACTTAGCGCGCAGGGCATCGATATCCACAACTCCCGCTAAAGGCAGCAAAACTTGTATCGTGCCGACGACTCCGGCCATAGCCTGCTTCATCTCTTTGTCCAGAGTAGAAGAAATTGCCAAGTCCTCCACCTTAGCCACAATCTTGATATAAGACTCGCCCGCCGTCAGGATTTCCCGTTCTGCAGCACTTTCGCTCTGCAAAATCGCCTTAACTTTCACCCCCGGTTTCACATCCGCATCGGCGCGCAAATTGCGAATCGTGCGAATCGCACCAATTAAAAGATCGAAAGATGCTTCTAAATCCGAATCAATTAAAGCGCTGCTGGATTCTGGATAAGACTGGAGCGCCAAAGAATCCCCATCCTTCGCCTCCGCCAGAGTTTGCCAAATTTCTTCGGTGATATGGGGCATAAAGGGATGAATTAGTTTCAGAATCCCGTCCAAAACAAAAGCCAAAGTTTGCTGAGCCACGCGCCGGGAAGCTGCATCATCTCCTTGCAAGCGGGATTTCGCCAACTCAATATACCAATCGCAGAAGTCGCCCCAGATAAACTCGTACAGTCCTTTCGCCGCTTCTCCTAAACCGTACTTATTTATATAGTCGCGGGTTTGTTGCACTGTTTGGTGGTAGCGAGAGAGAATCCAGCGATCGCATAGTTCTAAATTTGACTTCTCGTCCGGCGCACCCAACTGCTCCGGCGTCTGGCCGTCCAGATTCATCATCACAAATCGCGACGCATTCCAGAGCTTATTGCTAAAATTGCGCGACGCTTCCACCGAAGAAGATTCCTCAGTCTTGCGGTTATACTCCATGCGGATATCCTGACCCGCCCCCGCCACTTCCCGAATCAGAGTATAACGCAGGGCGTCGGTGCCGTATTTGTCGATCAGCAGCAGCGGGTCAATACCATTGCCAACAGTCTTCGACATTTTTTTGCCATTTTCATCCAGCACCAGCCCGTGAATATAGACATCCTGAAATGGCATTCGACCCGTAAAATAAGTCGCCATCATCGTCATCCGCGCCACCCAGAAAAAGATAATATCGAAGCCGGTGACAAGGGTACTGGTCGGGAAATAGGCTTTTAGGTCGGCGGTTTCCTCCGGCCAGCCTAGGGTAGAAAAAGGCCAGAGTCCCGAGGAAAACCAAGTATCGAGAGCGTCCGAGTCTTGTTCCAATTGCACTGGGCGACCAAACTTGGCGCGGGCTTTTTCTTGGGCTTCCTCGGCATTCATCGCCACCACAAAAGGCGTTTCGTCGGTTATTTCTCCGTTAGTTTCTTCTATGGCATACCAAGCAGGTATTTGATGTCCCCACCAGAGTTGGCGCGAAATGCACCAATCTTTTATTTTCACCAGCCAATCTCGATAGACTTTTTTCCAGCGATCGGGAACAATAGCCGGCGAGTTGTCCTTATCTAGGGCGGCGAGAGCTGGTTCGGCGAGAGGGCGAATTTTCACAAACCATTGGGTAGAAATCAGCGGCTCCACCGGCACTTTGCCTCGCTGGCTGTAGGGGACGGTATGTTTGTAGTCTTCTACTTTTAGTAAATAGCCCTCTTTTTCTAGGCGAGCCAGGACGTTTTTGCGCGCCACAAATCGGTCTTGCCCCGCGAACTCTCCGGCCTGTTCGTTCAGAGAGCCATCCTTATTCATAATATTGATAAAGGGCAAGTCGTGCCGTTGCCCCATTTCCAAATCATTGGGGTCGTGGGCGGGAGTAACTTTCACGCAGCCGGTGCCGAATTCCGGGTCAACTAACTCGTCGCCAATAATCGGAATTTCCCGATTCATAATCGGCAGAGTCAGGGTTTTGCCAATTATCTGCTGGTAGCGATCGTCATTGGGATTCACCGCCACCGCCGTATCCCCGAGCATCGTCTCCGGTCGGGTGGTGGCGACTTCCACGAAGCCGGAACCATCGCTGAAGGGATAGCGAAAATGCCAGAGATGACCGTTGACTTCTTTTTTTTCTACTTCTAAGTCGGATACGGCGGATTGACTGGCGGGACACCAGTTCACCATATATTTGCCGCGATAAATTAGCCCTCGGTCGTAGAGAGTTACGAAGGCCGTTCGCACCGCCTTGGATAAGCCTTCATCCATTGTGAATCGTTCCCGAGTCCAATCTGCCGAGATGCCGAGGCGGCGCAACTGGTTGATGATAGTGCCGCTCGATTCGGCTTTCCATTGCCAAGCCCTTTCTAGGAATTTCTCGCGCCCGAGGTCGTAGCGGGTTTTGCCTTCTTCTTTCAGTTGGTTTTCTATAACGGTCTGGGTGGCGATGCTGGCGTGGTCCGTCCCGGGCAGGAAAAGGGCATTGCGTCCCAGCATCCGGTGGTAGCGTACCAAGACATCGATGAGAGTGTCGTTGAAGGCGTGACCCATGTGCAGTTTCCCGGTCACGTTCGGCGGCGGGATGACGATGCAATAAGGTTCCCCGGGATGGTTGGGGTCGGCCTTGAAGATTTCCCGCTCTTCCCAATATTTTTGCCATTTCGCTTCGGTACTAGATGGGTCGTATTGGGTCGGCAGGTTCGGCGTGGTTGCAGTCATAGACGATAAAGAAAAAATTAGCTAGTCATAAACTTATTACTCTAGCTTAAAATGTTAGGGTGTAGGGTGTGGGGTGTGGGGTGTGGGGTGTAAGAAAGTGTGGGGTGTGGGGTGTAAGAAAGTGTGGGAAGTGTGGGAAGTGTGGGAAGTGTGGGAAGTGTGGGAAGTGTGGGAAGTGTGGGAAGTGTGGGAAGTGTGGGAAGAAGGCGCAGAATATTATCCTCCCCATCCTCCCTCTCTCCCCACCCTCCCCCATCTCTCTTTCCCTACACCCCACACCCTACACCCCACACCCCAACTAAAGAAAGCCGGTTTTTTGGAAAAACCGGCTTTCTGCATCTGCTGGCTGTCGTAAATTAATAGTGAAATGGAATAACGAGCAAGGGTACAAATGCTAAAAATAGCCAGGTTAAAGACTGCCAATTCCACTGGGAAAAAGAGGCATTGTGGCTGAGGAGCGCATCTATCCTTTGGGACAAGCGGTTTTGCGGAGCCGCACAACTAAAGGCCGCACAAAAACTTTCAGATTCGACGAGCGGCGTCTGGACAACATAAATCAGAGATTCTGCTAGGAGCAAAAAATCTACTTGTTGCGCTGCCCATCGGTCGGCTCTCATTTCTCGCCACAGCAATAGCTCTTGCCACAATATTTCTGTGTTCGGGAGCCAGAAGCTGAAGCGCCGAATCCAGCCCAACCAAAAGAACCAGAAGGTATCTCGGTAATGCAAATGGGCTCGTTCGTGAGCGATAACTGCTAGCAAATGCTCTTCGTCGAGAAGGTCGATTAAGCCTTGAGTGACAACGAGTTCTGGCTGCCAAAATCCGACTTGGGCGCTAAAGGGAACTGAAAGATCGAGAATCCGAGCGGGGGTTCCTTGAAAGTTTTGCAGGGAAGCGCCGCGAATTCGTCGCACTGTTTGGTATCCAACAAATGCTAGTTGCAAGCATAAAACAATTGCAAATGCTAGGAAGGTGGCGGCTAGGAGGTAGCTGAACCAGCCCAAAAACCATACCATTTGCCCCAACGGGCCCATACAAACGATCGCCAATGCTGTTACGATCGCTAGCACTGGAGGAAATAGAAAAAGCAAAAGAACCCTTTCCGGCTGTAGTTGGGATTTGTCTATTGCCCGTTTGTAGCCAAATCTCAGACAGCAAGAGAGTACCAGGGCTATAGAAAACATTAATACATGCATTACTTTTGCTCCTCTCTAGCTTCGCGAATGGCTCGGAGGCGAGTGGCGATCGCTTCTAATTGTTCCAGACTTCCTCGGTCGAGGCTATCGGCAAAAGAGGCAACTACATCGGGATTGCCCACCGCTAGAAACTGCTGCAATTTATCCCGAGCTTGGACAACTCTTGCTTCCTCCGAGGATAGCAGGGGTCGCCAGCGGAATGCTCGCTCCTGCTTGTCGCAGGTCAGCCAACCTTTTTGGGCGAGGCGGCCGAGGATGGTGCTTACGGAAGCATAAGCCAGTTCTCGGTCTGGGTCTGACAAAATGCGATCGTGAATTTGTTTGACAGTCGCAGAACCAAACTCCCAAATAATTTCCAGAATCTCTGTTTCCAACGGACCTAAGGATAGTTGCTTGGGACGGCGATCGGGTAAAGGAACCATATAATTTTCGCTGATAAATCAATAACTAACTGGGGAATTGGGCATGGGGAATTGGGCATGGGGCATCGGAAGAGGCAGAGGGCAGGGGCTTACAAGAGGTATGTTTTTTATATTTGTCATCGGGTCACGACCAACCGTCGAAATAAGGTGTAGGGGCGATAGCATTCCCGAGACAGCCTTTGCTCTATAACAAAAATTATTGTATTGGAATGCTTCGCCCCAGAAAGCCCGGAATCCATCGACAACATCAAAAAAGACAATGCCCAATGCCCGATGCCCCATGCCCGATGCCCAATTCCCATTTTTGACCGCCTGTCTTTTGACTTTGCCAAAAAACTTCGTCAGGATGATGGGCGTTGTTTTTGCGGTTGGCCCGCAAGGATTGGAGGAAAAGCCCATTGAAAAGCAATTGCCGCCTATATTCGATAGCTCTGGGACTTTTATTGGTCAATTCGCTACCGGCGCGGGGACAAGAGCCGATTGTTACCGAGCCTTCCCCTCGTAGCATTCTGCCCGTTTTGGAGATTAATCGGCTCTCCACTTATAAGCTCGGCGACTTGGAGCCCATTCCCCAAAAAGCTATTCCCACTTTAACAGTTCCCGAATCCCCCCTAGTTAATTCTGGCAGTCCCCAATTCCGGCTCGTTAACGGCAATAGCAATAGTATCGGAGCCGAACTGCAATGGACTTCAGGCCGTCCCGACGGTCACGCTCCCATCGGCGTTATGGCAGACCATACCCATGAAGAGCGGGAATGGATGTTTTCCTATCGCTATATGTTTATGGATATGGATGGCAACCGGGATGGAACCGACCAACTCAGCGATGCGGATGTTCTGGAAAATTTTCCGGTAACGCCTCAGCGAATGACCATGAAAATGCATATGGTTGGGTTTATGTTCGCCCCGACCGACGATTTTACTTTGATGGCGATGCTGCCCTACATATATAAGGAGATGGATCACATCAATCGAAGGGGCGTGACTTTCAGGACTAATTCAGAAGGCCCGGGCGACCTTAAGCTATCGGGACTCTATAATGTAATGCGGCAAAACCGACAAAGCTTGCACCTGAATGCAGGAGTCAGTTTTCCTACTGGCTCGACTAACGAGCGAGACGATACCCCCGCAGGTAGCGATGTCCGATTGCCCTATCCGATGCAGCTTGGGTCTGGGACTATCGACCTGCTTCCGGGGATTACCTATTTGGGTCAAGCAGATAGCTGGTCGTGGGGGGCACAGGCGATGGGAATTCTCCGCTTGGGAGAAAACGACGAAGATTATCGCTTGGGAAACCAACTGAATCTTACTGGCTGGCTTGCTGGCAAATGGACTGATTGGCTCAGTACCTCCGTTCGCCTTAATGGCAAAACTTGGGGCAATATACGCGGCAACGATCCGCTCTTGAATCCAGCTATGGTTCCTACCGCCGACCCCGACAGGCGAAGCGGCACTCGCCTCGACTTGGGTTTGGGAATCAATCTCTATGCCCCTAGTCTCCAAGGAGGTCGCTTAGCTGTCGAGTTTGAACTTCCTATTTATCAATCTTTAGAAGGTCCTCAATTAGAAACAGATTGGCAGTTGACTGTCGGGGCTCAAGCAGTGTTTTGAAGCAATTCCAAGTTTGATATTTTGTCTGTTGACAACAAAGATTCTCATTCTGCATGGCGGTAAACAGTCCGCAGGAGTCAGGGCAAAAGAAATCTCTGAAAACCAATAGCTTTCCAAAGAAATATCTCTTCCTCGCTTCCCCGTAGGACGGGCGTCCCGCCTGTCCGCTCTCTGGGACAGGCGGGACGCCCGTCCTACGAATTGGGGAATTTATTTTTTGTAATTCCCCAAGAGCTTTCCAAAAATACTGCCCTTATGCAAACCGTATTTGGTATTTTCGAGTCTGAGGGAAGTGCTTTTTTTTAATGGCGGATTCGATCTTATAGCGTTTCTCAAATTGATGCGAGCAGACCTGGGCGAAGCATCCCAATACGAGAACTCTCGTTTTACAGCCGAGACAGTCGCTCTTGTTGCTGTCGCCCCTACCAGATCGTTCATTACACTTATTTGAGAAACGCTATATAATAAAGATTGTTAAAAAAAAATTAAGATCGAACCAATGACACAAAGCCGTATTATTGTTGTCGGCGCTGGGATTGGGGGGCTAACCGCAGGAGCGCTATTAGCCAAGCGGGGCTATCAAGTGCGCGTATTCGACCAAGCAATCGTTCCTGGGGGGTGCGCCTCCACATTTAAGCGGCGGGGCTTTACCTTCGATGTCGGAGCGACCCAAGTCGCCGGCCTGGAACCGGGCGGGATTCATCAGCGCATATTTTCAGAATTAGGGGTAGAACTGCCAAAAGCCACCTACTGCGATCCGGCTTGTGCTGTCTATTTGCCCGGAGAGAGCGAACCGATTTCCGTTTGGCGAGACCCGGAGCGCTGGAAGGCCGAGCGATCGCGCCAGTTTCCCGGCAGCGAAAGATTTTGGCAATTAATGGCTGTTTTATTCCGCGCCAGTTGGGCATTTCAAGGTCGCGATCCGGTACTTCCCCCCCGCAACTTTTGGGATTTGTCTCAGTTGATTAAAGCTCTGCGTCTCGACACCTTAACTACCGTGCCCTTTACTTTAATGACCGTAGGCGATGCCTTGCGGCTATTTGGTTTAGGGCAAGACAATCGCTTAAAAAAATTTCTCGATTTGCAGCTTAAGCTCTATTCTCAGGTTGATGCCGACGAAACGGCTTTGCTATATGCTGCGACGGCTTTGGGAGTTTCCCAATCGCCACAAGGACTATTTCATCTAGAAGGGAGCATGCAGGTATTGAGCGATCGCCTCGTAGAAGCTCTAGAAAAATACGGCGGTCAGCTATTGATGCGCCATACTGTCAAGGAAATTAATCTAGATTCCCGAGGAGCCTCTAGCGTCGTAGTCTATTCTCAGAAGACTGGCGAGATTTGGACGGAAACGGCAGATAATATTGTGGCCAACGTTCCCGTACAAAACTTGACAAAAATGCTAGTTTTTCAGGGAATGCAGGAATCTTTGGGACAAAAGCTCTATCGGCAGCGAGTAGCAAAATTGCCCCCGGCTTCTGGTGCCTTTGTCGTTTACTTGGGCGTAAAGCAAAGCGCCATTCCCGCCCATTGTCCCCCTCACCTGCAATTTCTCTATGACTGGGATGGCGAGATTGGCGAAAATAATTCTTTATTCGTATCGGTCAGCCGTCCTGGAGATGGCAGAGCGCCGGAAGGTATGGCTACCATTACCGCTTCTTCTTTTACCGATACGGAGATTTGGTCGAATTGCGAAGATTATCTGGCTTTAAAAGAAAGGTATGCTTCAGAAGCAATAGCCCGTTTGGGGCAATATTTTCACCTCACCCCAGAAACAATTGTTTATCGAGAAGCCGCAACTCCTAGCACTTTTACTCGCTATACCGGGCGCGATCGGGGAATAGTCGGCGGCGTCGGCCAACGCATACCTACATTTGGACCCTTTGGCTTCGCCACTCGCACCCCAGTGCCGCATCTCTGGCTGGTTGGCGACTCCACTCACCCCGGCGAAGGCACTGCTGGCGTCAGTTATTCTGCTCTCACTGCAGTGCGGCAAATTCAGAGTTTTAAGTTTTGAGTTGCCCGGTTATCTTATGCGAGAGCTATTAGAAAATATAGCGCTATGCGCAAGTCAAAAGTCAAAAGTCAAAAGTATAATCTCACTAAGGAACGAGCATTTATAAATGTCCTAGTTTATTTGCGTAGTGCTATAAAAGAGCGATCGCTTCTCCGTTACCTTGGGCGAGGGCGAAGCATCCCAATACAAAAAAATATTGGTTATAGCACTACGCATTAAAGTTAGGACAGTTCAAATCTCGCTCCTTGCTAGTAACGGCAAGGCTTGTGCCGATCGCATGACTGCTCTCTTGCTGATTGCTTACTGCTATAAAAGTCAAGAATTGTCTCTGGGATGCTGTCGCCCCTACATTTTAAAAATTGAAAAAATAGCGATCGCTCCTTGCGAGAAATTCTGTATGAAGCTGCAATATTGCCTGCATATTCATACAGAATTGCTCTAAGTCTATGTAGCTTCGGCATCAGGGCGATCGTTTGTAACTGTCCTAACCTTAACCGGTAGTGCTATACCATGCCCAAACCCAGGGAACTATTGCTTTGGGTCCCTAACTCGTCCAAATAAATAGCGATTCTCGCTCTTGATGTGAGGTGTCTGGGGCGAAGCATCCCAATATGAGAATCCCCGTTATACAGCAGAGTCCAGAGCGGGGATGCTATCGCCCCTACGTTTCTAGGGTCCGATCGTTTATTACACTTATTTGAGAACCGCTAAATCTTATGTAGGGGCGGGTTTTTATCTAACCACCGATATTGCTTCGGTACTCCCGGATCCATACTTCGCTTGGCAAAGATGGCAATGGCTTCCCAGTCATTTGTTGGCTGATACTGACCCAAGTAGAGGAAGATTTCCGTAAACAAGCGCGAGTAAAAATCTGCCCTTGCCTGGAACTGTACCTCGGTGAAGTAAATCGGCAGCTTTGAAGCTCCTTTGCCTTTGGGCTCGCTGACTCCATCAAAGCGCCGAGCCAATTCTTTGACTTCTCGCGAGGAGAACTGATATTGCTTCCCTAGGGATGCGGACTTACCAATCAGCTCGAACAACAGGCCGGGGAAAACTTGAAAAACCCTATAAAATATTGTATCGGTTCTCACCTGCACTCCTTAATTTTATTGTTATTGCTTATTATAACATTAATATAGTTAATTTAAATTAAATATAGAGCTAAAACGCGGAAGTTTATAAAATCGCGTTCCTAGCTCTAAAGCCTAAATAACAAATAAATTGCTAGAGCCCCTTTCTCATCTGTTTAATGAAAAAGGGGCTCTAATAGCGATTTGGGTTATTACGCAGCCAAGTCTGTCATTTTAATATAACGAATTAAGTAACAATAATTGCGCCGATTAAAAGACAGACTTGGTGTTAGATATCTTCCTAAATTGCCTGGGACAGAGCAATTTAGATTTTGGGCTGCGACTGTCTGGCTACTGGCGGAGCGGCTCCATAATTGACTCTACAGCCAATGTTAAATATGCTGGCTCCACATTCAAGGGGTATCACCTCTTCCTTGAGTATGGCGCTACAACTTACATAGCTATCGTCGTTGGTATCTTTTATCATGCATTCTATCGGTTGCGCTCCGGAACGAGCCGACCAGCTTTTCATGCCGACGACTGCTATTGAATGCTGCCAGAAGAATACTACCAGAACCACCGCGACCAGTACAGAAGCGATCGCTCCTAATTTGAATTTCCAACTGCTAACTATCTCTAGCAACTTAGTCTTTAGGCTATCCGCCCATAAAACCACTTGGTTTCCAGTCTCATCTTGGTTTTGTTCTTTATTTTGCTCTTGGTTTTCCTCCTTAGCAGTTTCCTCTTTTGTATTTTCCCGATCTTCCGACATAGGGCAAGCTCCTTTTATCTCGCGACTCAGATTTAAGCAATCGCTTTTAGTTTAGCTTATCGATCGCCCTATTTGCCATTTTTAGTAAAAAATTATAAATCTGCAATTGCCTGGGCATTGAACCTGACCCGACTTGGCGGCGACTTAGCGGCGACTTGGCGTATCTGGCGATCGCCCAGGAAAACTGCATCAAGAACCGAGGAAAAGCTTGGCAATTTACAGGACGCGAATCTGCTAAACTGAGTAAATCATATAGATTTGGAGCAATGACTTGAAAACTATCGAGACAAAGGTCACGGTGACATAAGAAAGGCTACTCACAATTAAAATGCCGTCGAATATTGAGGCTGGGGAGCATCAAGTCGTTCTGGTAATTGACGATCGCCCACTTAAAAAGCAACCAATTAAAAACCAAGACCGTCCACCCCTAAATTTTCCAGTAGATAGCTATGGTTATTGGCCCGAGAGTCTTTCCTTGAGGCGCGAGGAAATTTATAGTATTTCACCAATATTATGCAGTTTTGTCTAATTTAGTTGTCAAGAAGTAATTGGGAGGCATGGAGTTAGGCAGACAAGCATGGGACATAAGGTAAATTCAATAACTGTCAAAACTTTCTTCTGCCGAGACCTGCGCGATCGCTATAAAAGAGCCTACCTAATATTATAGGTCCCGAGTGACTGACAAAAACTATACCCCTACCATACTAATTTAATCTGCAACTTGCAATTTTGCGCTGAAGGGTAATGGGCCGAACAAATCCATTGCATAACTTTTTGACTTGTCTTCCAATAAATCTGTAGAAGGGGCAGAGCAGTTTGTCCGACTAAGGAAAGGCTCTCAGCTTTCAGCTTTCAGCTTTCAGCTTTCAGCTCTCAGCTCTCAGCTATCGGCGGTCAGCTAACTGCAAAAAAGCGATCGCGAGGGCGATCGGCGGTCATTGCCGTCAGTGCCCAACAGGGCACAGTACCCTCAAAAGCTGACCGCTGACTGCTAATCGCTGACTGCTTTTTCGCCCTACTCGCTATTTTTAACTCAGGAGAATCAGATGAAATTAAAGTTTACTTGTCTATCGTTGGTAACGGCTCTTGCTTTGTCAAGCGCGACAATACTCCTAATATTAGAAAGTGGTTTGCGAGTAAGGGCACAAGAAGTCCAGCCTGAATTTCCGGCGGCGCAGGGTGAGGCGATCGCTAGAAGAATTATCTATGTAAACCCCACTTCTGGCACAGACGACCCCAGCGCCGGAGACAGGACTGCTCCCTTGCGTACTATTACTTATGCCCTCCAACAGGTACAAGGGGAGTCTAAAACCACAATCCAACTGGCAGTAGGAGAGTACGGAGAACAAGAAACTTTTCCCCTACAGCTCAAGCCAAATGTGGTTCTCCGGGGCAACCCAGTCCTAGCAGGGGAAGGGATTATCATTAATGGTGGCGGTCGTCATGGAAGCCCGACGATGGCCAGACAAAATAGCACGATTGTGGTTGCCGAAAATAGCGAAATTCTTGGCATTACCATTACCAATCCCAACACTCGCGGCACCGGAGTCTGGATAGAAGACGTTACAGCTAAGATCCACAAGAACATCTTTACTGACAACAATCGTGAGGGTATTTTTGTGGCAGGCAGCGCATCGGGTTTAATTGAGAATAATAATTTCTTCGAGAACCAAGGCAATGGTTTATCTGTAAACGGGGAGGCAACGGTGGAAATCCGTAATAATGTTTTTGAGAACACGGGTTATGGTCTGGCAATAGGAGGAACTTCTGCGCCAAAAGTTATCGCCAACAAGATTGAGAACAACAGAGCTGGGTTAGTGATTACAGATGAGGCAGTTCCCATCTTGGAGGAGAACAAAATCACCAATAACGATCAATACGGTATTTTGATCGGAGATGAATGTCAGCCGGTGTTGAATAACAATATTTTTGAGGGCAACGAACCAGAAGATATTATACGTTTGTAATATCATTTGCGAGCCTGAATGACCTGAAGACTGCCACCGGCATGGAGGGTGGGTTCGCCGACCTCAAATCCCGCTTCCCGAAGCAAAGCCCCGAGGTCGCCCCGGACGAGTTGCCAAGCAGTCTCAGTCTCGAATAACCACAAAAACAGCGCTAGCCCAGGCCAGAAGAGAGGATTGGTCGGGGCATGAAAATCAACCAGAGTAAAGATGCCTCCGGGTTTGAGTACCCGAAAAACCTCCCTGAGAATCTGCCGCAACTGTTCCGGCTGCATTTCGTGAAGAGCCGCGCAGGTATGTACTAGGTCAAATTGATTGTCAGGGAAAGGCATATCCTCGGCGAATGCTTGTATGTATGAGGCTTCCGGGACATTTTCTTTAGCTCTTTGTATCGCTCTTGGCCCGGCATCCAGCCCTATCGCATTCTCAAAAATAGCTACCAGATAGCGGGTACTTTGGCCGCTGCCACAGCAAAGGTCGAGAACGGTGCTGTCTTGATCTAGGGTCAGCCCCCGCAGGGGTAGTTGGCGGAAGCGGGATTCGCCGCCAACTGCAAAAGACGCCGTGCGGGCGATCGCATCGTAAAGCCACTGATATCGGTAACTCCAGTCTCTCAAAATTGTGGCCACTAATTTTCCCCTTGTTAAGTTCTATTATCTTTTTGAGTCGATTTTGATTTATTAAACGATGTTATTGTTAAAATCAGTAAAGAAAATGAAAAATATTGGGAAACTGTCATAGTTATGGGCCGTGTAGGGGTATTATTACTGAACTTGGGGGGGCCAGAGAAACTGGAGGATGTCCGCCCCTTTTTATACAACCTGTTTTCCGATCCAGAAATCATCCGCCTGCCTTTTTCTTGGATGCAGAAGCCACTAGCGTGGTTTATTTCGAGCCGTAGAGCGGCAACTTCCCAAGAAAACTACCGCAAAATAGGCGGCGGCTCTCCCCTGCTTCGGATTACAGAGGAGCAAGCAACAGCCTTGCAAAAGCAATTAGAATTAAACGGTCGCGAGGCCCAAGTATATGTGGGAATGCGCTATTGGAATCCTTTTACGGAAGATGCGATCGCCCGCATCAAGCGCGATAGCATCTCCCAACTGGTAGTTCTACCCCTATATCCCCAATTTTCCATAAGCACTAGCGGCTCTAGCTTTAGGGTTTTGGAAAAACTTTGGCAAGAAGATCCAGCGCTAGAAGAAATAGAATACACGGTTATCCCCTCGTGGTACAAACATTCCGGCTACTTGCAAGCAATGGCAGAGCTTATTGCCGAAGAACTCGATCGCTTTGAAGAACCAGAGCGAGTGCAGATTTTCTTCAGCGCTCACGGCGTACCAGTCAGCTATGTAACAGAATCAGGGGACCCATACCAGAAAGAGATTGAGGAATGCACCGAGCTAATTATGCGTACTCTCAATCGACCCAATCCCCACAACCTAGCTTACCAAAGTAGAGTTGGTCCTGTGGAATGGCTCAAACCTTACACCGATGAGGCGATAGAAGAGCTAGCAGAGCAAGGGGTAAAAGATTTATTGGTGGTGCCGATTAGTTTCGTATCGGAACATATCGAAACTCTTGAAGAAATTGATATCGAATATAGGGAGTTGGCCGAGAGTGCCGGAATTGAACGCTTCCACCGCGTACCGGCACTCAATACCCATCCAGTCTTTATTGCGGATCTCGCCGATATGGTTGAGGAAGCTCTCGAAAATCCCAATATTGCTTTTTCGGATGTAGTCCGTCCCGACAAAAAAATGAAGATGTATCCGCAAGAGCGCTGGGAATGGGGCATTACTCCGGCGGCAGAAGTCTGGAACGGACGGCTGGCGATGATTGGTTTTATCGCTTTGCTTTTAGAACTGATAACGGGTCAAGGTCCGTTGCACTTCGTCGGGCTGCTTTAAATATATAGGACATATATAGGACTAATGGCGCGATCGCCTCAATCCGGATCGCTTTTATTTTGGCGAGGATTGTGCCGATCGCCAAGTTCAAAGTACCAGCGATACCATTCCTTAGAGTTGCGAATTGCCAGCCAAAGCAGTAGTAAGGCAATTATTCCTCCTTCCGCAGGGGCATCGAATGCAAAGAGGACCAGAGACACGCAGAGCAGGTCTTGAGCTAAAATTGCCCAAAGAGGCAATCTGCCCAGTCGATAAAACCAGCCGACTTGCACCAACTGGAGGACGAGAGCCAATAAACCGCCGACTAAGCCAATAATTCCTACCAGCCAAGGGGGAGCTTCATCGAGTTCTGCAAAGCCAGCAGAAGCGATCGCCATACCCATAATTGCGCCTACAATAGGACTTCCTACCAATTGAACCATTTGCATTATGCGCTGTCCCAAGAGCTTTTTCGAGGCAAATAGCTCGAATAAAGACCAGCTCACCAAGATGCCCAAAACAACTGGAGGAGGAAACCAAGAGAGTAGAGGCACTTGCTCCCAGAGGCGATCGCTGTGCAATATACCAATTAATAACAGGGGAAGAGCAATCCTCATTCCCCCTGCCGCTGACGCCGAAAGCGCAGCTAGGAGTTCAATCATAGTGGCACTTTAGCCTGCTGCTGAGGAATTTTATAAATACCCGTGCGAGGGTTGGCGCAGAAAACTGACTGGCACATATATATTGTCCTACGGATCGCAACTAATTCAGCTCCCTTCCAGACAAAAAAAACGCGATCGTTTCGATACATAAACTTTATCATCGGGCGTCAGCATCTGCTAATAGGCTCGCTTGTGTGAGCCAGTATGGGGTGTAGGGTAGGGTGTAGGGTGTAGGGTGTAGGGGATTTTAATTAGGGTGTAGGGGTAGGGTGCCCTTCTCTGCGCGGCTGGAAAGTTCGGGTATCAAGGCTATTTTACCGATCGCACGCTTTGGGAGCCTGTTGCCTTACACTTAGCAGATTTCTGGTTCAATAGGGAAAGCCCAGGTATTTATTTATTTTCTCTACACCCACACCCTACACCCTACACCCTACACCCTACACCCTAGCCCAATTCCGCTCTTCCCAATCCTAATATGCTAATTGCCTGCAATGGAATGTTTAGAGCCGGATCGACTCTCCAATACAACCTGGTCTGTAGCCTTGTAGAAAAAATGGGACTGGGGGAAAGAAAAGGTTATTTGAGTTACGAGCAACTATCCGAGAGACAAGAGGAAATCGTCCAATGGTCTGAGTCGCCAAGCTTAATAGTCTTCAAGTCCCATGCTATCCTAGCCAATGCCGCCGAGCTAGTGGAGGCGAACTCGATGCGGATTTTCTATATCTATCGAGATATTAGAGATGTAGCCGTATCGATGAAGCGGACGTTTAAAATAGAGGGAGAGAAACTATGGAAGCTTTTGGACAAATGAACGGCAGCCTATTTTAGGCTCAAAGAGATTGACGGAGTTATATGGCAAAAATATGAAGAGGCGATCGCCGATATCTCTACCACAGTTAAAACCCTAGCTATAGCTCTCAACCTGAATCCGAGCGAAAGTATAATTGCCGAAATAGCCGCAGAGTGGTCAATAGAAAATACTCATAAGGTTATAGCAAAGCTGGAATCGGGGTTAAATACAAATCAACAATTAGATAATTTATTGCAAGCGTTGAGGGTCTTGGGTAACAATAATAATTGTGAACGGGCAAGGGTCGAGGGAGAATCAGAATGGCAGAGTAATGTTTTCGACCCTAACAGTCTCTTGCATATAGGTCATATTTCTAAAAGTGGTGGAGCAATTGGTATTTGGCAATCGTCCCTGTCTCCTGCAGAAATAGATATTGCGACCGAGCGTTATATTGCTTGGCTGGCGGATGCAGTATACATAATATAGACAGGACTGACGCAAATATCTATATCCGATCTTTGTAGGGGCAATACCCCTGCGCACCGGCAGGTCAGGGAAGCTATCGCCCCTATCCGTGGCGTAGATGCGTAGTGGCGCGTCCAGCTTAAAATTGTGGCCAACTACCTCAATAGCCCCCCTTTTTAAGCTTTTTAAGGGGGGTTTGGGGGGATAGGTGCGCTGTCGCGGATCGAACCCACAATTTTAACCGTCGCCAAGCCAGTAGTCCTAATAAATAGATAGCGAGATAGCAAATTTAAAGATTATGGGTCAACAAACCGTGGGTATGATTAGTAGCTACCCAAATCTCAACCCTAGTGCGGGAGATTGGCTGTGGAATCAAACCCCTAATCCTTTTGGAGTTTGGGGAAATATTCAGATGGTTGCAAGGGATCGCCAACCCGATTGGCTGCTAATGTACCAGTTTAATTTTCCTAGACCTCCCCAAAAACAATCCTGGTTATCTCGTCTTCGTCAAAAGCAACCCGCTGCGAAAGTCGATATCTTATCCCAGTTGCGTGGGGTCGATAAAGAGCGGATTATTTATTTGCTGCGAGAGCCGCCCCTAGATGAGGTGGTTGCTAAGAACAAAGCCATTTACCAAGAAGCAAAGCATTATTGCGGCTATATATCCGGTCCCGATCGCTGGGCTCCCAATCCAGGGTATATGCCTGCCATCTGGTATATCTCGAATTCCTTTCGGGATTTGAACGAACTCGGAGCGCCAGAAAAGGTGAAAGCTTGTAGCTGGATTACTTCGGGAATTGACCGCACGGCCAATCATCGCCAGCGGTTAGCATTTTTAAGACTGCTGCAATCAAGGGAGGTAAATTTCGATCTGTACGGGCGAAATTTGCCCGATTGGGCGCAGTCTATAGGGCGAGCAGGAATGAAGTGGTCGGGTATGGCTCCCTATTATTACAATCTAGCAATCGAAAACTACGCGGAAAATAGTTGGTATGTAAGCGAAAAGCTCTGGGATGCTTTGTTGGCCTGGTGTCTGCCCATTTACTATGGCGGTCCAGCCGCCGATGAGTTGCTGCCACCGGGAAGTTTTCTGAGATTGCCCAGTTTGGACGAAACGGGACTATCATATATCCAAGAGGTAATTTCTAGCCCCGATGCGTGGCATGAAGCTCGCTCTGCGATCGCCGAAGCCCGACAGATTGTTCTGCACAAACTGAATCTGCTCAACTGGTTATCTGATTTTGTCGGTCAATTTTCCTAATTTTTAAAGGTACTTCAAGAAATAAATTACCCAATTCGTAGAACAGGCGTCCCGCCTGTCTGGCTGGAGGGACTTCTCGGACGCCTGCCCTACGGCTATACGAAGGAGAAATATTTATTTGGGAATCCCTTTGATCTGATTTATAAAGAAGCTAAAAGCTGTCAGATCTGAGCTTACCCAACGGGTACGGCTTGGCCTAACAGCTTTTAGCCCCCTTGGCTCGCCCGCTGACTGCTCGCCCGCTGACTGCTGACCTCTAAATCCCGACGAAAATATGCACGGAATTTGTACAATAGCCAACGACCGAGTTTACGACCAACTCGTTGCCCTGCTCAATAGCATTGAAGCTATTTTGGGAACCGAGATGCCCGTCTGCGTCTATCCTTACGACGATCGCACAGAAAGAATTGCTGCTGAAATTGCACGGCGTCCCAACGTTGAGTTATACCAAAATCTCGATTCAATTGCTAGGTGGGATGGCTTTGCCCGCAGCGCCTGGGATGCTCATCCCACCGCCAGAGAGCGCTGGCGCCAGATTGGTAGCACTTCCTTTTATCGATCGGGCAGCTACCGGCGCTACTGTGCGTTTGACGGACCTTTCGAGCGCTTCCTCTACATGGATGCAGACACGCTATTGATGAGTTCTCCCGAGCCTATTTTCAATCGACTCGATGAAAGTGATTGGGTTGTCTATGACTTCCAGCACCGAGATCCGAGCCACGTTTACGATCTATCGTCGAGCAAACTAGCAGAATTATTTTCCCGGGAGCGAATCGAATCGGAAATATTTTGCGCGGGATTTTATGCCTCAAAGCAGGGTCTCTTCGGGAGCGATCGCCGAGATTGGCTTATCGAGCAACTAAGCCAGGGCGAAGCAGAGGTTTTATATCCAATGTCTGTTGACCAAAGCCTTCTGAACTACATGGTAATGCGCTCGGGAATTCCCAGTTATAATTTTGCTCTGGCCTTATCGAGAACGGAAAGAACCGGGAACAGCGTCACCTCCAGCCATTTCGAGGAAAAAGATGGGATTGTGTACGATCGCTCTCTACGTTTAACTTATCTTCACTATATTGGCATTTCCTCGGAAGTCTTTACTCGGCTATGTGCTGGAGAAAATATAGATTTTCCCTACCGGGAGACCTTCTTACATTATCGCTACCTGCACGAACCAGATCGGCGGCCAAAATGGACAACTAAACCAAAACCGTATAATACTCCGCCAATTCTGGCCGAGCGACTGTTGAGAAAACTGGGATTAAAGCTTTGAAAGTATAGGAATTGGGAATTGGGCATTGGGCATTGGGCATTGGGCATTGGGAATTAGGAATTGGGCATTGGATAGACACGATCGGGGAATTAAGTAAAAGTAATGCTGGTGAAATCGCAAAATTATTCAAAACTACCTTGGCAGACTAGATTTGTAGGACATAAGTCCTAAGAGAATAAATCGATAGGAATCCATATTTATTTGTTCTTTATTTGATATTTAATTGAAAAATGACTCGCGGCATATATATTACGGCCAATGACAAAGTGATGGAACAGGCGATCGCGCTCCTCAATAGCATCCGAGCTTGCGATACTGAGACGCCAGTAGTTCTGATTCCCTACGACGATCGCTACTTTGCAGTGGCCGAGCGTCTTGCCAAAGCTTATGGAGTGCAACTGTACGAAGACTTAGAATTTATCGAACGGCTCTCCCAGCAACTGCAACAAATTTTTGGAGAAAAGTTTTTTGCGCGTCCGAATCAATTCCGCAAGCAAGCCTGCTGGTTTGGCCCTTTTGATGAATTTCTCTATCTGGATACGGATATCGTCGTTTTTGAAAAGATAATCGATAACCTCAACTACCTGGAAAGCTATGACTTTCTCTGTTGCGATTATCAACATCGCGGCGGCATCAAGAACGTTTTTACCTCTAAAATCTTAGAAGACAACGTTCTAAAAGAAGAGGAATTACAAGATCTGTTTAACGGCGGTTTATGGGCTTCTAAGAAAAATCTTTTTTCCGAAACCGACTTATATGAAATATTTAGAGAATGTGCGGCGCATCCAGAATATTTTGATTTTTCTCAGAAAACTTCCGATCAGCCCATTATCAATTATGCAGTCTTGACTCGGGTAAAGCGCCGGTTCAACATTGTGCGCCGACCGGGGAGAGCGCCGGGTAGCTGGGCGGGAACTGCCAGTTTTCAACGGGAAGGCGATCGCTTAATTGACCCCAACTCAGGGCAACCTTTGCAATATTTGCACTGGGCTGGTATTCGGATAGAGCCCGGGTGTCCCTATTGGGAAATATGGGAACGTTACCGCTATTGGAACGAGCCGAAGCCCGTTCGCCCTCAGACAAGAAAAAAACAGAAAAGTTTTGTAGAAAGAGCGATCGCTAAAATAAAACGAACTTTTTAACAAGGAAAAATTGCCTCTGGCTACTTGCCTATCAGAACTTACGCAAAGACTCTGTATGTAGGTGCCCACCGCGCACCAATCGCTCAATATATTCTTAGATTAGATCTGGTAATTTGCGAAACGCCCGAGGGAAGGTCATTCGCCCCATTCGCCCCTACGCAGCGATCGCTCAACGAAACCCCCGGGCGAATCCGGGCGAATGCCATATGCCCCTTGGGCAGGCTCCGCCTACGCCCCTACGCAGCGATCGCTCAACTCTATAAAATAAAGAAGAAGGAGGCGCGAGCTAAATTTAGCTCGCGCCTCCTTCTCTTGAATATGCTTAATACGCATTAATATCCAGGTCGTTTGCTAGCTAGCTAAAAAGCATCCAAGCTTAAAGCTTTAAAGCCCTCTTTGGCCAGCTTTTCTAAAAGCTCGCCGAGTTGCCACCAAACAAGAGCGCTAGTGCCAATGGTTAGAGGAACAGAAATTATATAGGCAATATCTGGAGGAAAAGTAAAAATCTGCAATCCCGAGGAAAGGAAAACACATATTCCGCCAGACATAGTGATAAAAGGAATTGTTAACTCCTTGCTATTCTGTTTTGCTTTTAGATCGATAGAGCGATCGCGAGACCAATCTCTCACCAATTGTTCTAGGGTTCCTTTAAAGGCCAAGCCCGATGTCACCCCAATCAGCAAACTGGCAATTACCAAAAAATAAGGAGGTTGTGGAAGAATAGGCATAGTTTATGATTTATTGCTGAAAGTGGAAACGGAGGGTATTAAAGAAGCTGCTCCCTCTCGGGAAAATTCTACTATGGCATCAACAGCGGCTTCAAACAGACGATTCGGTTTAATATCATCTTTAACTGAATTCCAAAGACGCCGAACTTCTTCGGTATGCAGCCGGTCGTCTTCTATGAGAGCCCCAATCAACTGACGGCGAACGAATTCGCCCTCGGAGGAAAGCAGGTATTGCATTCCGAGCTGGGCAGTAGGTAGCAAGTCGAAATTGCTGTCGGAGCGAGCGATCGCAATCATATTTTCCAGTCTGTTCCACTGGAATTTGCCATCTTTAAACAAAACTTCCAGCAGTCGTCGCCGCAATTGTTCTGACTCGCCGGTTAGCAGACGCCGCGCCACATAAGGATAAGCAATCTCCACGATTTTGAAATTGGGATCTATGCTCAGAGCCAATCCTTCTTGGGTCACTACCGAACGAATTATCAGAGCAAACTTAGCCGGAACCCGGAAAGGATACTCGAACATCAACTCAGAAAAGCGATCGGTAACCGTCTTAAAGTTAAATTCCCCGACGCTTTTACCTATAATATCCCCCAAAACATCTTCTAGGGCTGGCACAATTGGGCTAATATCAATTTCTGGAGTCAGAAAGCCGAGCTTGACAAAATCCTTTGCTAGCTCATCATATTCTTTATTAATCAGATGAACTACTGCATCTACCAGATTTTCTTTGGTAGTTTCATCCAACTGATCCATCATCCCGAAATCAATATAGGCCATGCGACCGTCGGTGGTAGCAAAGAGATTGCCAGGATGCGGGTCGGCATGGAAAAAGCCGAACTCTAATAATTGCTGCAAGCCGCTGCTTACGCCAATCTCTACTATCGCCTGCCGATTTATTCCGGCATCCTGCATAAGATCCATGCCGGTGAGTTTATAGCCGTCTATCCATTCCAGGGTCAGAACGGTTTGGTTACTATAGCGCCAGTAAATTGCCGGAACCTTGACTTGAGGATTGTTGCGGAAGTTAGTAGCAAATTTTTCTGCGTTGCGCCCCTCATTTAGATAATCGATTTCTTCAAAAAGCTTTGTGCCGAATTCATCGACAATTAAGGTCAAATCGTGTCCCAGGTTCAGAGGCAACCACGGACCCAGCCATTTGGCTCCCAACCGCATCAGGTACAGGTCTAGAGCGAGAGTCGGCTTTAAGAAAGGTCGCTGCACCTTCACTGCCACTTGTTCTCCCGTATGCAGGCGAGCTTTATAGACTTGCCCTAAACTGGCGGCGGCAACTGGTTTTTCTGAAATCTCTTTATATGCTTCTTCGACTGTCCGGCCTAGCTGTTGCTCGATAATATCGAAGGCGATCGCATTATCGAAGGGCGGTAGCTGGTCTTGAAGCTTAATTAGTTCTTCTAGAAAATCTTGGCGAACTAGGTCTGGTCTGGTGGAGAGGGCTTGACCTACTTTTATAAATGTAGCTCCGAGCTTGGTTAGGATCTGCCGCAGAGAACTAGCTCGTTTTAGCTTGTTTCTCTCGACTTGGTTTGTCCATTGGTCCCACTGACATGCCAGTAGCAATCCCGTAAAAGATGCAATAATTTGGATAGTGCGCCAAATAGCTATCCAGGGACGGGAATCGTAATATTTGGCTATCGCTTCCTTATCGTACTTTTTGAGCCCTTCTAATTTCTCTTGACTCACGATGCAGATTTTCCTCAAGTAATTCAAGGTCAAGGTTGCACTGGTTTTTCCCATTGAAGCGAGAGCGAACCCCTCGATTGGGATATCTTGCGCGGCAAGTAAGCCGCGACCGCTTATAAGGGTCCGACTCTCAACAAGTGACACCAGCCGATCGCTTGCCCGATTACTCTTGGACCCCCAAGCCGTTTTAACGTTTTTAGGCTCTTCTTTACTCTACTACATATAAGTATATATTTCTACATCTACTGGCAATCGAGCCCAAATTTTTATAGCAGTAAGCAGTCAGCGGTCAGCTTTCAGCTTTCAGCACAAGCATTGCCGAGATGTAGAGGCGCTGGCTTCGCCCTATGCCCTCGCCTTGGGCAGGCTTTCGCCTACGACCGCAACGACTAGGCGAGCGGGCTCAGGAGAGCCGGGGGCAAGGAGGCATAGAGCCGGAAAGCCCCGGAGAGCAAACAATAAGATTGCCCTGACCAAATATTAGCTATCGGCTGGCAAAAAGTCCTTCAAAGCAGAAACTATTGTCTCTTGCTGTTCCGGCAAAAGTTCTGGAAACATGGGTAAAGATAAAACCTCCTGGGAGACCTGCTCTGCCACGGGAAGTTGACCGGCCTGGTAACCCAAGTATTGGTAAACCGGCTGCAGGTGTAGGGGAAAGGGATAATAAACCATCGAGCCGATGCCGCGATCGCTTAACTGGTTGCGGATGCGATCGCGACCCACTCCCCTAGCCCCCCTCTCTGGAGGGAAGTTGGTTATCGCCCCCCTCTCAGGAGGGGAGTTGGTTATCGCCCCCCTCTCGGGAGGGGGGTTTGGAGGTGGGTCCGTGTTCTTAAGGCGAATAGTATATTGATTCCACACGGAACGACCGCCCGGTATTTCTTTAGGTGCAATTACTGCATCTAAGGGAGCCAAGAGCTGATGGTAATACCGAGCAACTGACCGACGGCGATCGTTCCAGATATCCAGATAGCGCAGTTTAATTTGGAGAATGGCAGCTTGGATGGCATCGAGACGACTGTTGATGCCAATTTTTTCGTGGTAGTAGCGTCGGGAAGACCCATGATCTTTAAGCGTGCGTATTTTGGCTGCGATCGCCGCATCGTTAGTGGTACAAGCACCTCCATCCCCAAAGCAACCTAGATTTTTAGTCGGGAAAAAGCTAAAACAACCAATATCCCCAATACTGCCAATTTTACAGCTCGCCGCTTTTTCGACTTTTAAATTTGTCCAGTCAGCGCCAGTAGCTTGAGCTACATCTTCAATAACTGCCAATCCACGAGCCCGAGCGACTTCCATCAACTGGGTCATATCTACCGGCTGGCCAAATAAATGCACCGGCATAATTGCCCGAGTGTTTGCAGTAATCGCAGCCTCCACTTGAGAGACATCCATATTGAAAGTATCTTCCTGAATATCCACAAAAACTGGCGTGGCTCCCGCCAAGTTAATTGCCTCTGCACTGGCGATAAAGGTAAATGCCGTGGTAATTACCTCATCCCCCGGGCCAATTTCCAAAGCCCGCAGGGCCAAGTACAGAGCATCCGTTCCTGACCCGCAAGCCACGCATTCCGAGGTGCCGATATATGCTGCAAACTGTTCTTCAAAACCTTGAACCGCAGGCCCGCCAATGTAGCGACCCGAGGCCATAACCTTTAAAACTTCTGCTTCTAGCTCCGCTGCAATAGTTTTGTACTGCCCCGCTAGGTCAAGGGGAGGGATATTTTGTAACACCTATATTATCTTAATTTTTTCAATTCAGGACTTACGCAATGAATCTAATTGTAGGGGTAGCACTGCGCACCCGACGCTAGATTTAGGTATCGTTCCGACTATTTGCGTAAATCCTGTCAGTTTTAGAATTATATAACAGTAGTGCCGCCAAGCAGAGGAGTATAGATGGAACCGATACAACTGGATTTTGTAGATTTAGGTTTGGCTTTGGGGATGATGGCGATCGCGATCGGACTGTCTGCATGGCAGGGTTTGGGATTGGAGGGAAAGCTGGCTTTAGCGACGGCGCGCACTGTAGTGCAGTTGCTAGTAGTGGGGTCTTTGTTAGAAATCGTTTTTGAGTGGCAACATCCCTTGGCAGTCCTGGCGGTTATTATAACAATGCTAACAATCGCTGCAGTTGTCTCTCGGAATCAGATTGGCAAAAAGATACCTGTATTGCCACTGATTTGGGGGGCTCTGTTTGCCAGTACCGCCCTGACCATGATTTATGTGAATCTGGTAGTGCTGCGATCGCCGGAAGCCTGGGCTAGACCGCAGTACCTAATTCCTCTGACAGGGATAGTTTTGGGTACGGCGATGAACGGAGCGGCGATCGCGGGGGAACGTCTTGTTAGCACGATTAAAAACTCTCCTATAGAAATAGAAACCCATTTATCTTTGGGGGCGACTCCACAACAGGCGTTGGCTGTCTATCGCCAAGAAGCTATCAAAGCAGGACTCATCCCCACGGTCAATGCCATGATGGTGGTAGGGGTGGTCAAGTTACCGGGAATTATTACCGGCCAAATCCTCAGTGGCGTCAATCCTCTCAATGCGGCGGCCTATCAGATTTTGATTATGTTTATGCTTGCTTTTGCCACTCTGATTACTTCGATTATTTTAACCAGCGGTCTCTGCCGGACATTTTTCGATAAAAATAGTCAGTTGCGATCGTTTTAATTTTGTTCTTGACTTCGAGATTAAAATTTAGTTTCAATGGCGTTCCGATCTGAATGCTAATTATTTTATTAACGTTTTAGTAATGTGTTAATCAATCTGGGAGAGACGCGGAAATTAGTTGCTTTCAGTTGCGCGATCGCCTCGGCTAAGTCGAGTTTACCTTGAGCTGCAGCTGCCTCTAAAATACCTAGGGTACCGACAATTGGAATGCCTAGGTTTTTTGCGGCACGTCGTCCGGCTCGTTCGTCAATAATAAGCAAGTCAGCTAGGTACTCTTGGGCGAGGCTTATAGCAGCTCGTTCGCCTGTATCTAGATTGCTCGGGATTAGAGCAGATGTGCTGTTGACCGATCTAACTATGAGCCATCCTGGTCGATTGGCAATAAATTACTGAAGTTCCACAGGTGCCCCCGGATCGATTAGTTCGTCTCGTACAACTTCAGGTATAATAACTTGACCGTAAAGTTGTGGTAATAACTCTAGGTAGTCAATCAGTAGCAAGTAACGTATGGGGGAAGCATCGGAGATAACAATCATTAATTATAGGGCAGCATTTTTGTTGTTTAACTGGCGCAGAGTTTCGCGATCGCTTTCCAAATCTTCTTCGTCGTAGTGAAGGTAAGCATCGTGCTTTTTGAGAAAGGCGTCAACAGCCCAACGAGATGGTAGATCGAGGATTTTGCCAACCTGAAAGTGGGTAATGCGTTCGGTTCGATAAGCTTCGACGACCAGGAGTTCTAGTAGGTAACGCCGCACCCTATCCGGTGCCTCGTTCAGTTGCCCTGCAATTTCATCGGGTATATCTATTGTAATTTGCATAATAAATAATTACATTATTGGCTTTATAACGGGAGTATCGTTAAACCTCTTAGAGCCTTATAGCAGTAGTTTTTTACATTAGTTTGGACAATAAAATTGGCGATCGCTAGCCAAAAGCTCTGGGCTAGAAGAGGGGTTAAAAAGTTTAAAAACCACGCGATCGCGTCCTTGCCTTTTCGCATCATATAGGGCCTCATCAGCTGCAGCAATTAAGGCTTCGGGAGCAATATCCAAAGTCGGGATAGTGCTGCAGACCCCAAAACTCAAAGTGACATAATCGCTAACTGCCGAGCGAGGGTGGACTATTTGGAGCCATTCCACTTCTATTGCTATAGTTTCGGCAATATAGGTCGCCCCTCTAGAACTTGTGTTGGGCAAAATAATACCAAACTCTTCTCCACCATAGCGAGCGACTAAATAACTGGGATTCTTGACCGCACGACTAATTGCTCTGGCAATCCGCTGCAAGCAGTCATCTCCTATAGTATGACCGTAGCTGTCATTGTAGCTTTTGAAAAAATCTACATCGCACAATATTAAAGATAGGGGTGCAATATCGCTAGAATGACGTTCCCACATCAGTTGTAAGTATTGGTCAAATCGGCGGCGATTGGCAACCTGGGTTAACCCATCTAAATTAGCTAGGCGATGTAATTCTTGGTTTGCTTTTTCCAGAGCTGCAGTTCGCGAGGCTACTTTTTCTTCTAGGGTATGCAAATGATCTTTGAGCTGTTTATAAAGCAGCGCATTCTCTAGGGCTGCTGCTGCTTGGGAGGCCAGAGCCGAAAATAGTTTTAAGTCCTGTGCCGTATAGTCAGTGGGTTTAGAACTGCTAATCTCTATTACCCCTATGGTTCCTTTCTGGGTTGTTAAAGGGGCGCAGATGAGAGAACGAGTCAAGAGCGATCGCCGAACGTATCTAGGGTCGGATAGCACATCATTAACAATTTCTGCTTGACCGGAGACCATAACATGACCTGCTATGCCAAATCCCAGTCTCAGCCCTGTTTTATGGTTGTGTTCTCGGCCTTGTTCCGATACAATTTCCAGAGTTCCCGTTTCCTCATTTATCAACATTACTAATACATTATTAGCCTCAATTAGTTTCTGGGCTTCATCCACGACTAACTTAATTACTTGTTCTATTCCCAGACAATTGGCTAGCTTGCCAGAAAGTTCGTATAAAAAATTTATTTCTTCATATTTTTCCAACATCTCTATAGCTAAACTTTTTTTATCTAGCTCTGCTCGGGCAATATAGCTCAGCATATTAGCTACTAAACTAGCTTTTTTGCTTCCAGTTACCCAGCCTATAGTTTTGCCCGCTACCTGAATTGGATATCGCTCCCCTAAATTAATATCTTTTTCTCCGAAGATAACAAGACCTTTATTATCTAAAATTGCTATTGGAGTATCTAAGGCTATTATCATGCCTTGGACAACTGATAATAGCTTTTTTTTCTTAACCAGCTTTTTCAAATTAATTTGAACCATCTATTTCCTCATTTTGTCTCCCTTGGAGGTGGCGATCGCCTCCCAAAGAAAGAATAGAGGCGAGCTATATTGACTATTTCCCGGAGCAAACCCAACTCTCCAATTCCCTACAAGCCCAGCACTTCTCTAGACTTCTCCAGCACTTCCTTCGGCCGAAAGGGCTTGGTCATATATAGGTCCGCTCCTACTGCCATACCACTTTTTTTATCAAACTCTTGTCCTTTGGCAGTTAACATAATAATATACACCTCTTGCATCCCAAGTTTATTTTTTACTGTATTGCATACTTCTAAGCCGCTCATTTTCGGCATCATTACATCTAAAAAGACTAAATTTGGTTTTTCTTCCTCGATAATTTCCAACGCTTCCAGGCCATTTCTGGCCGTCAGTAGCTCCACATCATCTTCATCCTCTAGCTTTTCTAGCGCCTGCTCCATCAGAATTAAAATATTGGGTTCGTCATCTACGATTAAAATTTTGGGATTCACAGTCCCTCCTTAAAGCTATTTTTAAACGCTTTCATATTTGGCGAGCGAGGACGCTCCGGCTACAGAAAACTTTAGGAGCGAAGCATTTGTACGAGTATTCCGAGTATTTACGGATAAATCTTGGCTACAAATACATCGCCCCTATATTCGGCTCGGTCTCTTAAAGAAAATCTCTCAGAGCTTCATCCTACATTGCAGACTTTTTTTATTATTATGCCTAATTGAATTTACTGCTTCCATATTTAGATATTTTTTGGCCGTATTTGATTGCTTGTTAACTACCTATAATATTATAATAGCTTTTAGTTGTTGTTTAGTTGTTTCAATCTGTAGCCTTCCAAAATCGAAAGTAGCAATAAGGCAATTTTGCCAAAATCCTAGCTTTCAGTATCTTTTTCTATTACCCGATCGCCGAGGAAAATCAAGGAGACGTTTTCTAGGTCCTTGGTAAAGCGCAGGGTTTTCACCAGATCGATTTCCTGGGATAGGGCAGAATCGATAATAATCAGATCCGGCTTAACCTCTTTTGCCTTTTGCAGACCCTCCCAACCGTCGGATGCTTCAACCGCCTTATATCCCTGGGCTAGCAAAGCATCAGACAAGGTTTTCACCACCAAGGCATTGCGATCGACAATCAAAACGGTCTTCGCGGATCGGCCTTGCTCTAGCAGCAAGCCTATTTCTCCCAATAGTTCGCTTTTATCTATCGGCTTGGTCAAATAGCGGTCAACCCCAACCCGGTAACCCCTCTGCCGATCTTCAACTATCGAAAGAATGATAATCGGTATCTGCATGGTTTGGGGGTCGTTTTTGAGTACGGCGGCCACGTCAAAGCCATCAATCTGAGGTATTTTCACATCCAGAATCACTAGATCCGGGGCGATCGCTTTAGCCAGAGAAATAGCCTCCATGCCATTTTGAGCCTCCCTGACCTCATAGCCCTCCTCTTCTAGGGACTGTCGCAGCAACTCGCGAATCGAAGGATCGTCATCCACGACGAGGACAATCTTAGTGGAAGCCTCAGAGGCAAGACCCAGTTCCCCCAACTCTACCCGTTCTAAAACTTTAGCCTTAGTTGTAGTAGCAACCTGCTGTTTCAATTCCCTCAGTAGGCTATCGATATTATATGAATATTGGCTTGATTCTAGGGGAATAGAAAAGGAGAAAACACTGCCCTTATCCAGCTCGCTTTCGACCCAGATGCGCCCCCCGTGATATTCAACAATTTGTTTGCATATCGGCAGACCCAAGCCAGTTCCTTTCGGCTTTTCGGTGAGTAGATCGCCGACTTGCTTAAATCGCTCGAAAACTCGATCTCTATCTTCTGGGGCTATGCCAATGCCAGTATCGATAATTTCGACAACTAGCTCGTCATTGTTAGCGGTTGCCCGACAGGTGACCGAGCCCGCTTCCGTAAACTTGACTGCATTGGAAATAAGATTAATGACTACTTGAATCATGCGATCGCAGTCCACAGCTACAGGTGGCAGGCTAGGAGCAAAATCTTTGATTAGCTCTAAATTATTGTGTTCAAACAGAGAAGAAGTGGCGGCGATCGCTCTATCGAGAATCTCAGTAGGCTCTACAATCTCTATATGCCACTCTACCCGACCCGCTTCCATCTTGGCAATATCCAATACATCATTAATCAGAGCGGTCAATCGTTCCGCTTCCGAAACAATAATATCAATGTTGGCTCCTACTTTGACTAAGGCTTTTTGCAGTTTGCGGTCATCTTGTGAAATTCTGGGTAAAATAACTTCCTCTAGTTTGTCCTTAATAATCGACGCAAAACCAAGAACCGAGGTTAGAGGCGTGCGCAGTTCGTGGGAAACTGTGGCGAGGAAATCTGTTTTCATCCGATCGACCTCTCGCTCCACGGTCACGTCTCGTATTAAAATTACTTTTCCCAAGCAGCGATCGCCTTCTTCCTCTTCCTCTGTTTCTTTAATAATATTGCTGGCCAATGCTTGACCGGCTCTATTGTTACCCAGTTCTACTTCAGCGGTGGATGTCGAGGTATCATCTGGTTTTTTATGCTCCACCAGATCGACCAGCTCTGGCGGGAAATATTCCGATATTTTATTTCCTTTCAGACTTCTATTTTCCAAGTCGAACATTGACTTAAGAGCCGGATTAAATCTAGTAATTTTGCCTGCATTATCGGTCACCAAAAGCCCATCGCCCAAGTTATCTACTATCGCCTGTAGATCGGCCAGAGTCGTCCGCAGCTCTCTGGATTGTCTTTTGGTCTGTGCTAGCAACTCTGCTTGATTTAGACCCACTCCTAACTGGTTGCCAATCTGCGCTAGCAAGCGAATTTCCTCGGGTTCCCAATGACGAGGCTCTGCACTATGGTAAGCGCCTAACAGTCCCCAGAGCTTTTCGCCAACGAAAACCGGCACCACGCAATAGGCTTTGATTTCAAATAATTCTAGAATTTCAATATGACATTCCGAGAGACCGGCTTGGTAGATGTTGGCCACCGCAGTGTTCTTGCGATCGCGGTACGTTCCTCCTTGGGACTCTTGTAAATAACCATCTCGCCAAACTGTTTTCATCTCCTCTTTCACTAATGGCTTCCCGCCCGGAATAACCGACTCAAAGACAAACTCTCCATTCCAGTCTGGATAGAACCGATAGACTACCACGCGATCGCACTGGAGAATTTGCCTAACTTCTTGAGTAGTTGCCGTAAAAATCTCATCAATATCCAAAGTTTGGCGAATCCGTTCTATAGTCCTCGCTAAAGTACGCTCTTGCTCTGCAGTTTTTGCTTGTCGTTCTTTTTGCGCTTGAACTTCCGTCAGGGCTCTCTGGAGCTGAGTCGAGCGCCGTTCGGCTTGGGCGAGTAATTCTGCTTGTTGTAGGGCTACACCTAGATTAATAGCTATTTTACTTACAAACTCTATTTCCCAGTCTTGCCACTCACGCGGACCCGAGCATTGGTGAATGCAGAGCAATCCCCACAGTTCTTCTCCTCTTAATAAAGGAACCACCAAATTTGCTCGCACTTGAAATTGAGAAAGAATGGCAATATGACAGTCGGGCAAATCTAGGGCGTAAATATCGTTCGCCGCCCAAGTCCGCCCCTGTTGATAGTAAATAGCGTGATTTTCCCCAAAACAATGGTCTTTAATGTTCCTCCCTAAAGCCGATCTAAAAGGAGGCACGACATCCTCGGAGACAAATTCCCCGTCATTCCAGGCCGAGTACGCTGTGAAGCGAAACATTCCCACTCTATCTGCATTCAGCAGTTGGCGAACTTCTGTAGCCGTAGTCTGGAAAATAGTTTCCAGGTCTAAGCTCTGGCGGATTTTATCGATCGTTATCGCCAAAGCTCGCTCCTGTTCTGCGGCTCTAGTCAGTTGTTCTTTCTGGGCTCGAACTTGTCCCAGGAGACTTTGGAGTTCCACCGATCGCTTCCGAGCCCGAGCTAGCAACTCAGCTTGTTGCAAGGCTACTCCCAATTGCAACGCTATTTTAGACACAAACTCTATTTCATGTTCTTGCCATTGGCGCGAGCTAGAACATTGATGAATGCAGAGCAATCCCCAAAGTTCTTCTCCTTTCAATAAAGGAAGCACCAAATTTGCTCTGACTTGAAACCTAGAGAGTATGGCAATATGGCAATCGTTCATGCCCGCCTCATAGATATCCTCAACCGCCTGAATATAACCGTGCTGATAGCTGGCTGCGTACTCTTCGCCAAAGCATTCGTCGCGAACCCTAGCGGCTATTACCGAGTCAAACTGGGGCAAGACATCTTCCGAGATAAATTCCCCTTCATTCCAGTTAGAGTACGGGTAAAAGTGAAATATGCCAACTCTTTCAGCACCGAGCAGTTGGCGTATTTCTGTAGTTGCAGTCTGGAAAATAGTATCTATGTCTAAGGTCTGGCGAATTTTCTCGATTACCTGGGATAAGGCTTTCTCCCGCTGAGCCTCTCGGGCTAGCTCGTCGCCTCGCTTTTGCAATTGAGCCGTTAGGGCGCTCTGGAGTTCTTCAGAGCGACTCTCTGCCCGGACTAATAATTCTGCTTGTTGGACGGCAACGCCGAGCTGAGCGCCTATTTGAACCAGGAAATTAATCTCGGCTTCTTGCCAATCTCTCGCTGTGGAGTTTTGAAATATAGCTAATAGTCCCCAGAGCTTTTTGCCGAGATAAATGGCAATAATGACATAAGCTCTGGCTTGATATCTCTCTAGCGCTTCTATATAACAGTCGCTAAAACCACCTTTGTATATATCATTAGCAACGCGGAATACGGTTCCCTGGTTGAATTCTCCTCCTTGAGTTTCTTGGAGGTAACTGTCGATAACGGCAGGTTGTTCCAGGTATTTGAGGCTGCATTCGCTGATATTGGCGCATAGTTCCGGCCGCTCTTGCTGCTCTTCGATTAGAGATTTCCAGCCGGACGCTACTGACTCTACTACAAAACAGCCGCTCCAATCCGGATTGAAGCGGTAGATTGTTACCCGGTCGGCTTCCACCAGTTGTCTTACTTCCCTTACTGTCGTCGTAAATATGGTGTTGAGATCGAGCGATCGCCTAATTTTATCTACGATCGCCGTTACCGCCTTTTCCCTATCTACCGCTTGAGCGACAGCTTGGCTCAGTTGGTCTGAATGCCCTTGCAGTTGCCGGACGTATTCCGCCTGCTGCACCGCCACTCCCAAATGAAGCGCTATTTGTTGTACGAACTCAATTTCTATTTCCTGCCATTGACGCGGCCGGGAACATTGGTGAACTGTTAGCAATCCCCAAAGTTCTTCTCTTTCTAGAAGAGGCACTACCAGATTGGCTTTAAATCCCAATCGCTCTAAAATTTGTCGCTGGCAATCATGCAGCTCTATAAAATCAAAATCTTCAACTACCCAGATGCGACCCCGTTGGTAATAGACGCCGTATTCTCCCCCAAAACAGCGATCGTATATTTTGATACCTAAAATAGAATCGTAACCGAGCCGCACGTCTTCCGAGACAAATTCTCCTTCATGCCAGTTAGAGCCTGGGTCAAAGCGATAGATGCCCACTCGATCTGCGTCCAGCAGTTGACGTATTTCTCTGGCAGTCGATTTAAAAATACTATCGAGATCTAGGGATTCTCGAATTTTGGCAATAACTGCAGATAGAGCTTTTTGTTGTGCTATTAGTGCGGCTTCTGGCCTAGCGGTTCCCTCCAGTTCGGCAACCCGCTTGCGCAAAGCTGCTAGCTCTTGCTCCATCGCTTTCTTAGCCTTTTCTTTAGCTTCTAAGCTAACCTCGTCCTCGCTCATAAGTATAGTTGCTTATTATGTTAAAAACTATCTTAGCTTATATTTCTTATTTAATACCTTTCTATATATTACTTCATTAAAGTTAATAAAAATTAAAAAGCAGTCAGCTTTCAGCTCTCAGCTCTCAGCTCTCAGCAGTAGGAGCCTAAGACTGCAACGGCCAAGCTCAGGGCTCAGGAGAGCCGGGGGCAAGGAGGGCATATGGCATTCGCCCTATAGCTCTGAGCTCTCAGTAGGAGCGCGATCGCATTTGGTCAGCAGCAGTCGGGGGTCAGCGGATCGGCACGAACTTGCAAGTCCCTAAAGCCGACTGCTGTTGGACGAAGCCCCGCAGCACGAGCTGAAAGCTGAAAGCTGACCGCTGACCGCTGAAAGCCGATCGCTGCTAGCTCGGCGAGTGACGGCCAATGGGAGCGCCATAGGGATCGTATAGGAGCAGGGGAATGCCAGAGTTATTGCTAATTTTTTCTAAACGCGATCGCAACTTTTGGATGTGCCGATCCACATTGGCTAGGGTTTTGCGATCGCCGCTTCTATCGGCAACAATCGCCGTCCGCCTGATCTGCCGAACGTAAGCAGAACTCAACCAAACGCTAATCGCATCCTCTGCAATTGTATATTCGCAAACCACGGGAGTTCCAGCGCAAATTTTCTTTATTTCCTTCCGAGTATTTTTGAGTAGAGAAGCATTTTTAATTTGCTCTTCGTCATACTTGATTGCCGCCACATAGGTTTCTATATCTTCCCGGGCCTTATTATAATAAAAGGTATCCGCTACTACTGACTGAGAATAGTTTAGTGCTTCGCGCCAATAGTTCTTCGCCTGCGCCCATTGCCGGTTCCTATCGAGTTTCCCAGCTTTTTCCGCCCAGATTCGCGCTTCTTGATAAGCTTCTGCGGAAATTTGTTCTTGAGTTTGGCGCTCCCGAGTTGCTTCTAGCCTATCGCCATACTCTTTCAATAAGCCCCGAGCTTCTAGATAAGTCGTCGTTCCTTGAGGAATTTGGCTCAGAATATTCGTCGCTTCTTCCCACAGCTTAGAAACATCTTGCCAGCCGGAAGTACCTATTGCTACGCTTTGGCGAGTTTGCGCTGCTTTGGCAACGGATTTTGCTTTTTCGAGACCTTTAGTTGCTGCCTGCTCCGCTTCGATGCGGCGGTTAATAATCTCTAAATTGCGCTGATATTCTTCTATTTTTTGCTGGACAAAAGGATAAACCTTAGCATTGGCGGGAATCTTTTGCAAAATTGCGATCGCCTCTATCCACTGGGATTGAGCTTTTTGCCAAACCATAATTTGATGCGGGGGATTTTTGCCTTTCTCGGCTGCTTCCCCTCCTATTTCCATCGCCCTTATCGCCCGCCCTACGCGATCGGCTTCGGTTTGATAGCCCTGTCTTTTTCCCTCGGCGCGAAGGGCTACCCTCGACCAAGGGGGAATGCCTTTCAGGATCTCGCTCGCCCGGTCTAGCTGCTCCTTAGAATTCGTTAGGTTCTGTAGGTATTTGGCGGAGGCAAGGTTTTCTCGGGCAGCCTCTTCTAGGTCTTGGGCTTTTGCCAATTCCGGGCATTGCCCGATAACGCAGGGTCTCGTTAGCGTCCAAGTAAAAGCGGCTGCCCCCACCAAAGTCGGAACAACCCCATAAGCTATCGGCCAGATAGAAGAGTTATTTCTTTTTCGTTTTATCTTGCGTATTTTGCGGCCTGTCGGCGAGGATTTTTTGGCAGCCGGAGCAGCATCTTCCTCCCCTTCCTGCGATCGTCTTGGGCTACCGGCTTCCGAGGGCAACTCTGCATTTAAGCTTTCTTTATTAGGTTCTTGAGGTTTCTCGGCCACTGGGGATGTGGCGCTGTTAGTCCCGGTTGTCGCGCCGGTTTTCATAGATTTCACATCAAAACTGCTCCCCTCTTGCTCCCTAGGCTCTATCTGATTTCCTATTGTATTTTCTATAAAAATCGGCAACTTCAGGGAAGGAATTGCCATTGCCCCCAAAGGTCGGGGCATCTTAAAGGCACGGTAAGCATAGGGATGTTTTTCTCCAGCAACTCGGAGATAAAGTCGCAACTCGCCGCTTAATTCCGGTGCAAAATTCAAAACTGCTTGCTGGAGGGTCCGAAAGGTGTTGTCCAGGTCTGGTCGAACTGAAGAAATATGTTCTGCTAAAACCATTAAATGCCCGTCTTTGAGGCCGCAGCGCACCAGTATCGGAATATTTTCCGGCAATTGCGAGGCTAAGTGCTGCTGCAACTGCTGCCCTAGAAAGGCGATCGCTCCCTTCAGGCCCAGAGACGGGCGCTTTAGAGATGGGGAGTTTGCAGTATATGTCATATAATGGGACCTCCAAAATGGGCAAAAATGCAACAAGTAGAGAAAGCTACATATTATACAGGGGAGTAAAGGCTATCCTACTAGGGTGTAGGGTGTAGGGAGAAGAGAGAAGAGGAGGGTGGGAAGCGTGGGGAGGGTGGGAAGCGTGGGGTGGAGAGTTTGGGTAAATTTTGTTTAATTCCTCGTAATCTTCCCACAGTCCCCTACACCCTACCGCTACACCCTACACCCTACCGCCACACCCTACACCCTACACCCTACACCCTTCCCCAATGCTACTAGATACTTACTAAAGACTATCTATATATATGGACTTATTAGAACACCAAGCAAAAGAACTATTTCGGGAAATGGGGATTCCGGTCTTGCCTTCGCAAAGGATCGACCATCCTAAAGATATTAAGGGATTGAAGATTCCCTATCCGGTGGTACTCAAGTCGCAAGTACGGGCCGGAGGACGCGGCAAGGCCGGTGGTGTCAAGTTTGTCACCAATACCATTGATGCTGTAGCTGCTGCCCAAACCATTTTTAATCTGCCGATTAAGGGAGAGTATCCCGAGGTACTGCTGGCGGAAGCCAAATACAATACGGACAGAGAGCTATATCTGGCGATTGTTCTAGATCGGGTTTTGCGTAGAGTAATTCTATTAGGATCTAGAGAAGGGGGCAATCTTACCGAGTCGGCCATAGAGGCAATGCAGCGCGTGGTGGTGGCAGAGGAATTTTCTCCCTTTTATGCCAGAAAGCTAGTGCTAAAAATGGGTCTATCCGGTCCGCTAGTCACTTCAGTGAGCGGGATTGTCGAGAAAATGTATAGTCTTTTTGTGGAAAAAGACTTAGATCTGGTCGAAATCAATCCTCTGGCCATTAGTCCCGGGGGCGACGTAATGGCTCTAGATGGCAAGGTCTCCGCTAACGATAAGGCTTTGGGTCGGCATCGAAGTCTGGCGATGCTGGCCAATAAAATTTCCTGTCGCGCTTCCGCAGACGAAATGGCTGGAGTACCTAGCAATCTTAATTTTGTCAAACTGGACGGGAATATCGGTATTGTCTGTAACGGAGCCGGTTTGACAATGGCTGCCCTAGACGTACTATCCCTTTCCGGTGCCAAAGCTGCCTGCTTTGTGGATTTGGGAGGGGATGCTTGCTGGAATCTGACATCCGCAGAGCTGAGCTATCGTCTGAAAATGGTTTTGCCAGCAGTAGCTACAGATAAAAACGTGAAGGCGATCTTAGTTAACTTTATCGGCAGCGAGATAGATTGTTATCAAGCAGTAGATGCTATCTGCCAATACGCCCGAGAAACAGCACCCAGCAAAACTGCTAGTAAAACTGCTAGTAAAACTGCTAGTAAAACCGCCTCCGATTCCCGATCGCTTCCAGAACCCCCAGGGGAGGCAACCGTACTCCAAAATGGTAGGGGAACAAGGGTTGGGTATCTCTTTCCCCATTTAATTGTCCGCCTCTGTGGCGGAGACCTTACTAAAGCAAAAAAAAGCTTGACAGATCTCAAGATACCCGTGGTGGATAGCTTGGAAGAAGCGATCGCCAGAGCCATCTCTCTGGCAGGGTAAAGACTGACTTTTAGATCGATATCCGACCGCCGATCGCTCTTTCGCTAATTGCCCATTTTAAAAAATAGGGGTGTATTGATGAATATAAATCCGGATAGTAAAGTGCTAGTGCAAGGGATTATCGAGCCAATTGGTTCTGCCTATGCAGCCAGAATGAAAGCAATAGGAACCCAGGTGGTAGCTGGCGTTAGTCCCGGCCACGGGGGCAAGACCGTAGAAGATATTCCCACGTTCGATATGGTCGAGGAAGCCCTCGTTAAGGTGGGGCAAGTAGATGTTACGATAATTTTCTCTTCCGCTTATTGGGTACTGGATGCAGCGAAGGAAGCGATCGCCGCTGGCATTCGACAAATTATTATAGTTACCGAAGGCGTTCCCCCCCTAGATATGGTGGAATTGGTGAGAAAAGCCGAAGCCACCGAAACCCTCGTAGTCGGAGCTAATACCCCGGGTATTATCATGCCCGGTAAAATACTGCTGGGCACTCATCCTCAAGAATTTTATACCCCCGGTTCCGTAGGAATAATTAGCCGCAGCGGCACTCTCACCTATGAAATTGCCTGGGAACTGACTCAAGCTGGCTTGGGACAATCCATTTGCGTCGGTATCGGCGGCGATACTATTGTCGGTTCCAGCTTTTCTCAATGGCTGCAAGTCTTGGACGAGGACGAGAATACCGAGGCGATCGTGGTCTTGGGCGAAATTGGCGGCTCCGGCGAAGAAGCCGCCGCTCAATATATTAGCGAAGCGATTGACAAGCCAGTTGTTGCTTATGTGGCAGGTCGCTATATCCCGCAAGGGAAGCGCCTCGGCTCTGCTAGCAACCTGCTCGTCCCTCAGCCAAAATCTATAAAGTCCGATAAAGCTGGAGACTCCGCCGCCGCTCCCGAAAGCGCCCAGAGCAAAATTGCAGCATTTCAAAAGGCCGGCGTTCCAGTGGCAGACCGTCCCTCGGAAATAGCAAATATTCTTAAAAAAGCTCTCAAACAAAAAACTAAGAAAAAATAATAATTAAGATGCTCGACGATCGCGCGATCGCGCAAATCCAACTCCTGCAAAGCCAAGCCGCCTCCCTATTACTCTATCAAGAGGTACTCGATAGCGAAGTCGGCCAAACATTCCTCAACCTGCTGCAACTTCTGTGCGATCGCTCCGATACTCGCCCTTGCGCGGAAAAAGATTGCCTGCGAGCCTACGGCCGTTGGTTCAAAGCCCTAGCCACCAGAAAGGCAAACTGGCAAGACTATCTCATTGCTAGAATCCTTAGAGACGATAATCCTTTTAGCCGACAAGCAAGCAGCGCCCCCCTAGCCGAACTTTCCCCAGGGCTAATTGCCGCTGCCAGCCACGACTTACAAGTATTGCAAAATCTCTATAGCTGTACGGGAGAGCAAATAAGCCAGTGGGTGCAAGAGGTTGCCGACTACCCTACAGACTTGCCAGCACCCTCCTTAACATCCCATCCCCCTGCCGACAGTATATCTGCAAAGAATAAAAACCCAGAGATAGATATGCAGAAGTCTGAGCATTGGGCAGATCTTCTGGAACCTTTAGCCGAGAGCTATCGCCAAAACGGTACGGGGCTATTCGCCGAATATCGGGCTTTGCGCTGGCAGTCGGGACAACTAACCGGCATTCCTCGACCGGACCCCATTCAACTCACGGGCTTGGCGGGTTATCAGTGGCAGCGAGATGCCCTAATTAAAAATACAGAATTTCTTATGGCGGGGTTGCCAGCTCTCCATGTCTTGCTTTATGGCAGTCGCGGTACCGGCAAGTCTTCCCTGGTCAAAGCTCTATTAAACGAGTACGGCTCTCGGGGCTTGCGTCTTATAGAAGTGGCCAAATCCGACTTAAAAGATTTGCCAGCAATCGTCGAACTTTTGCGCGATGTCCCTCAAAAGTTTATTATTTTTGTCGATGACCTCTCTTTTGAGGAAGATGACGATGCCTTTAAAGCCTTAAAAGTGGTGCTGGAAGGCAGTGCAACCGCACGACCGGCTAACGTGGCAGTCTATGCTACCTCCAACCGGCGGCACTTGGTGCGAGAGTTCTTTGACGATCGCCCCCGTCCCAGTGCTGAAGAAATTAACGCTTGGGATTCGGTGCAGGAAAAACTATCTTTTAGCGATCGCTTTGGCCTGACCGTAACTTTTGAACCCGCCAACCAAAACACTTACCTCGGGATTATCCGCCATCTCGCCAGCCTGGAGGATATTGTCCTCCCCCCAGAAGACTTAGAATATCGCGCCTTGCAATGGGCAACGCGCCACAATGGTCGTTCTGGCCGCTCCGCCCGACAATTTATCGACTTCCTCCGAGCCGAGTTAGGATCCAAGTAACGCTCCTATCCCTAGCTGAAAGCTTATAATATGAACCAGCGAAAAATCATTATCGATACAGACCCGGGTGGAGACGATTGTTTTGCCTTATTGTGGCTGATGAGTTTGGCGAAACAAGGATGGGCCAAAGCGATCGCGGTAACAACGGCAGCAGGGAATGTGGGGGCTCGATGTACCTTTACCAACGCCAGCAAGATTCTCGCTCTAGGGGGTTTTGACCCGGTAGAAATTGGGCGGGCCAGCAAGCAAATTAGCGATATAGCCGGGGATGAGTCGGCCCGGAATGCTGCCCTAGACGATACCCAGGATGAGTCGGCCCGGGATATAACTCGGGATATAGCTCAAGATGTAGCTAAGGACGCAGCTCATATTCATGGTGTCGATGGCATAGGCAATCTGGCCGAGACTTTACCGGAAGTTCCCAGGCCGTTCGACGCAGCTCGCTACTCCGACGATATTATTATTGAAAAGCTCGATGCTGCCCCAGGGGAAATTACTTTAGTGGCGATCGCTCCCCTAACCAATCTCGCCGCCGCCGAAGCCAAAAGCCCGGGCATTCTTAGAAAAGCCAAAGAACTCGTTATTTTAGCTGGCGCTTTCCAATGTCGGGGCAACATCGCCACCCATGCCGAGTTTAACATCTTCTCGGACCCAGAGGCGGCGGAAAAAGTCTTAAATAGCCGAGACGATATCGTCATATTGCCTCTCGACATCACTCACCAGCTTGTTTTTACTCCCGAAATGGCCGAGAGTATTTTTCAAACTAACCCAGATAGCGATATTGCTAAACTAATCGTCTCCTTATGCCAGTTTATGACCGCAACCAACCTCCGCTACCGGGATACCGACGGCAAAAACGGTTTTTTAGTCCACGATGCCGCCACCTTAGCCTATTTGTTTTATCCAGAAACCTTGCTCCTGCGCCGAGCCAGAGTTGTGGTTGAAACCCAAGGCCGCTATAGCCGAGGGCAAACCTTATTTGACGATCGCCATTTGCCTAAAACCACCCCTAACGCTTGGGTTGCCTTAAAAGTAGATGCCGATAATCTACTAGCTATTTTAGTAGAGGATCTAAAGCTCTTAATTGAGTAATATTTTAATTGTAATTAGCTGCTATTAATAAGAGCTTAGGCTATTCCTGGTAACGTCCCAAGAATGATTTTGGGATAATTTTAACATCAATAAGCTGGTATAGCCTCGAAAAAAATATATCTAAAATCCAGATTTACTGTAAAAATCGTGCTACTATGAAAAACAACCTATAAAAAAATGAATCTCGATTTCAATGACAACTCCAACCAAAGTCACTTTTGGAAAAAGTATTGGCTTCAGGAAAGAACTCAATCGAAGAGTTGAAGCTTACATGGAAGCGGAAAACATTGCGCCGCGAGACAATCTAGCAATGTACCTCAAAACTGTGGTTATTTTTTCCTGGCTCATCTCTGCTTGGACTTTTACTGTATTTGGCCCACCAGTTCTATGGATGAAATTGCTTGGATGTGTCGCCCTAGGCTTAGCAGTTGCTGGAGTTGGATTTAGTGTCGGCCACGATGCCAATCATGGCGGCTATTCTAATAGCAAATTGGTAAATCGACTGATTGGCCTCAGTTACGACTTCATCGGCCTATCTAGCTATCTGTGGCAATTTCGCCATAATACTCTACATCATATTTATCCCAATATGCTGGGATATGATATCGAAATTCATGCGGATGCATTAGTGCGACTGTCTCCCGATATACAATATAAATGGCATCACAAATATCAACATATTCTAATTTGGTTTTTGTACCCATTCATCCCTTTTTATTGGTCGGCAGCAGATGTTTATCTGATTTTAGTGAAACTAAAATATCAAGAACATGAAATTCCCAAACCAAGTACCGTCGAGCTTATTACACTGCTAGCATTTAAACTGGTTTGGTTGGGCTGGTTAGTTGCGATACCTATTGCTGTTGGCTACAGTCCCTTGGAGGCAATTTTAGGATTTGCTCTGACTTACATGACCTATGGGGCTGTAATTTTCGTAATTTTCATGCTAGCCCATGTAATGGATGGTTTAGAGTTCATAAAACCTAACGAAGAATTCAATAGTTTGGAAGACGAATGGGCTGTGTGGCAATTAAAAACAACCGCTGATTTTGCCCCAAAGAATCTTTTCCTCAATTGGTATTTAGGCGGACTAAATTATCAAGCCGTCCATCACTTGTTTCCCCATATCTGCCACATTCATTATCCTAAGATAGCTAAAATTGTAGCAGAAGTTTGTGAAGAATTTGGCGTTAATTACCAAGTTTATGATACTTTTTGGGATGCCCTAAGCTCTCATTATCGGTGGCTGAAAAAATTGGGTGTCGCTCCCGCCCCTAACTATTCCCATCAGCTTAATTAGGACTGGAGCCCAATTGGTTCAAGAAGCAATTTGCTCAATATAGCGTTTCTCAAATTAGTGTAACAAACGAAAACGTAGGGGCGACAGCATCAGAGCAACCATCTCGGCTGTATAACGGAAATTTCCGTAATGGGATGCAACGCCGCTTCGCCCCAGAAATATCACATCAATTTGAGAAACGCTATAGCGCCATGAATTTAACCTTGGCATTCCTTGAGCCAGTTTTTATAAACAGGACTTACGCAAAATATCCAGACCTAATATTTGTAGGGGCAATCCCCTCGTCAGGGGAACCCTTACCCGTAGCCTAAATGCGTAAGTCCTAATAAAAAAAGCCATACAGAGAAATCTCTGTATGGCTTTTTTCCCTTAGTATCTAACGTTGTCTATTCCTACAAACTGAAAAATAAATTTTTAGCTGGCTGAAGCCTTACTGTCATTAGCTGTCTCTGTGTCCGGCGATTCTGAATCCCTGGGCTCTAGCACGGAGACTTTTACTACTTTATTAATGACTTCGGGGGCTTTGGGCAGGGTCAGAGTTAGAATCCCATGTTCATAATCGGCTTTGACTTCGGTATTTTGGATGGGAAGGGGTAGAGAAATCACGCGACGAAATTGACCCCGAGGAAATTCCGAACGGAAATAAGCGGATTTATCGGTAGGTTCTTCATAACTATATTTGCCAGCAATTAATACTGCTTCGCGGGTGGCTTGTATATCCAGATCGTTGCTATCAATCCCTGGCAGCAAAGCCAGCAGTAGCAGAGTTTCTTCGGTTTCCCGCAGTTCTACTGGCGGTTGTCCGTATGACAATTGTCCGTAAGGATTGCCGCTTCCCGCCACTTCCTCAAATACTTGCTCGATTTGCCGTTGAATTTTATCCAGTTCGCCGAAGGTAGTTGTTATCAATCGCATCGGACTTTACCTCCAATCTCTTATTTCTTTCTCTTTCTTTCTTGTTTCTATAGTGCTTCAGATTACTAGCATTGCAAATAGAGAGAACCTAACCCAATTAGGGGCGATCGCCACACCAATCGGGGAAATGGGAATTGGGAATTGGGCCGAAGGGCATCGGGCATCGGGCGAGGGGGATAACGGGGGACCAATAAAGAGGGACTGGGAGAAGAGGCAGAGGTTAATATAGGGCCTCTAAAGAAAGGGACTGGAAGGGGAAGGGTGGGAAGTCGCCATCGGGCTATTTATTCGGCCCGATACCCGTATCGGTATCGCTACATCTACATTAGCAGGACTTACGCAGAGATACTATTTGTAGGGTGCCGCACCGCGCACCCTACCTATAATTAGTGCAATTTGCGTAAATCCTGATTAGCTTTTTCAAGTGTGTTAGGCATCGGATCTAAAAAGACTGTGCATACATTTCCCACCTTTCTCCCAATAAACAAGTAGAGGGATAAAGGAAGAAGGAGGAAGTATGAAGGAAAATAATTGATAGTTATATGTCGCTAGCTGGCAATTGATTTCGCCTTGATTCTATTATTTTAGCTGCAACACAAAACAAAGGAACAGGATATGGGAGTACCCAAGCTCTCGATATTTCAGCAAGACTTTCCACAAATCACGATCGGTCAAGAATGCGTCAAGAATGCCTATGATTCCAGTATTTAATTTTTTGTTGCATATTATCAAGCGAGTCATTTTAATCCATCAGTAAATGGAACTATTAACTCAAGTAGGAAGGTGAAATGAATATAAAACGCTTATTTCGCAAGTTTCGGTTTTTTCTGGCTGTAGTCGTCTCTTTTGCTCTTGTTCTGTCGCTCGCTCAGCTATCAAATGCGGCCTTGCCTGACATAGATATAGACTTTCTATACGAGCCTAGGAAACCCGCTTCGGTGGCTATAGTGCCCGATCTTAGGGACATTGAGCAGGCATATCAAGCAATTTCCGATATTCCTGGCAGTAAAAATATCAGGATTCCGATACCCAGTGATAATCCCAGAGAGAGGGTTGTCGCTGAGGGGACTATAGATAGACAAACGGGTCGAGAGAATCCAATTACTGCTGAAGGTATGCGGGACATGTATCGGCGCGAAGTCGCAATTCGGATGCGAGGTAGTCAAACAGGTTTTAATGATGTTAATCGCTCTGCATTAGTTGCTAGCATGGATGCATCAAACCTCGCTCAGTATGAAAGCTGTGTTTACGTTGACGCATACGGAAATGTCAGTGACTTGTGCGTTGTAGATATAGTTTTCCGTGACTTAGTATCTAATCAAAGGTGGCGTCTCAACAATGTTCTTGTCGATCGATTTTGCTACCACGCAATGGTTGCTTCTATTAAGGGAACGTTGCTCTGATATGACGACCATTTAGAGGTTGGCCTTATCTTTGAACTTGCTTCAATCAAGCTAAGTCGCATGGGGGATAAATATAGGCTTTACTGGATCTACAGGGAGTCGCATTAGGATACAAAATAATTAGGATGACCCTGAAAAACCTTTAGCTTTCGTTCTATCTTGCTCAAGCCACGATAGCCTATATCTTGGATCTACAGTGGTAAAGCGGTCAAGATTAAACGAATGCTGAAGTGTTCCAGCTCTCTCGTCCCAATTATTTGCATAATTTCTAACTTTTTCTTATGCTCTAAATTCAGGATAGCCTCACCATATATCTAGGAAAATTACATGTATGAAGGGTTGCTTGTCATCTTGTTTTTTTTAGGCACAAGCAATCTTTGCAGGTACTGATGGATTATGATGGATTCAGGCATGAAAAATATTAATCAACCTAATTCGCTTGTATGGATTGTCGTTACCATTGTTGCCGCTACTATTTCAGGAGCATCTGTTCCTTTTTTGGAGGGCTTTTTAGCAAAAAACGGTGGATCGGATACATCTCCTCCTCACTCACCAGAAAATAAGGTAGCTATAAAAGCTATACGCGAGACACAAGTTTACCCTGATAGTAGTCGATATGAAGGAGAAACTAAGGATGGAATTCGCGAAGGCATAGGCACATATTTTGGTGTCAACGGAGATAAATATACAGGAGAATGGCGTAACGATATGCGCCACGGAGTAGGATCGTACACTTGGTCTAACGGAGATCTATACAGGGGCGAATGGCGTAATAACCTTAAACACGGAAGAGGCGTGTTTACTGGGTACGATGGTCTCGAAAAAAGAGGAATATGGGAGAACGACAGGCTAGTAAAGGAAGTACCATAAGCAGGCAGACTATATATACATAAGCAAAGAGCGATCGCAGCGTTCGCTACAAAAAGCGGCCAAAAGCGAAAGCTCTTCCCGTAAAACGCCCTTACTGCTTCTTTGGACATGGGCAATTTGAGGCAATTTGAAAAATCTTGCAGAAAGCGGTGTTGTTTGTAGGGGCAGTCCCAAGAGCGAAACGCCCCGATCTATAGTTTCGTTGCGTAAGTCCTGTCCCAAAAAAAAGTGGGGCGAGCAACTAGCTCTCCCCTACTCCAAGGCATTGGGTGCGGTGTATCTAATGTACAATTCTTACTATGACAGGTCTTAATTAAGACTGCATGAACTATTGATGAGAAATCTTTCATCAAAAAAATACCAAAAAAAAGTGGGGCGAGCAACTAGCTCTCCCCTACTCCAAGGCATTGGGTGCGGTGTATCTAATGTACAATTCTTACTATGACAGGTCTTAATTAAGACTGCATGAACTATTGATGAGAAATCTTTCATCAAAAAAATACCAAAAAAAAGTGGGGCGAGCAACTAGCTCTCCCCTACTCCAAGGCATTGGGTGCGGTGTATCTAATGTACAATTCTTACTATGACAGGTCTTAATTAAGACTGCATGAACTATTGATGAGAAATCTTTCATTTATTTTAAAATTCATCCCGGCGGTTGCTGCTTGAGTCGGTAGCCGACGCCTCTGACGGTTTCGATACGATCGCTCCCCAGCTTTTTGCGCAAATAGCCTACATATACATCAACAACATTGGAACCGGGTTCGTGGTTATAGCCCCAGACTCTATCGAGCAACTGCTCTCGGGTCATTATCCGTTTTGGGGCGCGCAGGAAAGTTTCCAGAATGGCAAACTCTTTGGCCGATAGTTCTACGAAGCGATCGCCCACCCTAATTTCTCGGGTCAGCAAGTTAACGACAATATCCCCGACGCTGAGTAGCATCTCCTCAGACCGAGCAGGGGCGCAATTATTGTTGCGCAATTGCACTCGTATCCGCGCCAGCAATTCTTGGAAGCTAAACGGCTTACTAATATAGTCGTTAGCTCCCCCATCAAGTAGAGCTACTTTATCTTTTATGTCATCATAAGCAGAAAGAATTAGGATAGGCAGATTTTGCCCTTGACCTCGCAACTCTTCGAGAACTGTCCAACCATTTTTCTCTGGAAGTCCTAAATCCAGGATTAGCAGGTCAAAATTACCGTCAAAGACTGCGATAACTGCCTCGGCACCATTTTTGGCAACTGTGGTGGCAAACCCAGCCGCCTTAAGACCTTTTTCCAAGAAAGCGGCAATCCGCTCTTCATCTTCGGCAATCAGAATTTGCTTCATAACAGGGGCTCTTATTATTTTTAGAGTTAGATTTGACCGTCGCTTTCTAGAAATGCTGGCGATCGGCCAAAGAACACCAAATCGGCATTGGGCATTGAGCATGGGAAAGGGTGGGAACTGTGGGAGGGGTGGGAAGAACCAGAAGTGAAAATTCTTCCCAAGTCCCCAAGTCCCCAAGTCCCCAAGTCCCCAAGTCCCCTACCGGATGACTATTAGAAAGCTCCGGGAGTAGTTCGATATTTTACAGGTGTTTTTGCCAATGGGATGGCAGACGATCGCCAGCTCGAACTTTCCGAAGTATTGGCAAGCGGAATGCTAAAACTGGAATGCTGGCAGGCCAATACTATTTGTGGCTCGACTGCTGTTGGAGCAAAGCGTTCGACCTCTAGCTCGATCTCTGGCTCGAACTCTATTGCTACCCGGGGAATAACGAGAGTAAATACAGACCCGCGACCGGGTTGGCTTTTGAGTTCTACTCGACCCCCGTGAGCAACGGCGATCGCCTTAACAATAGACAATCCCAAACCGCTACCTTCGCAATGTAGTTTTGCCGATGCTCCTCGCACTCCCCCTTCAAAAATCTTTTCCTGCTCTGTTTCTGGAATTCCTTCCCCTCTGTCGGATACCCAGAAATAAACCGCCTCCTCAGTCGTTGCAGAACCCAGAGCGATCGCATCATTATCCGTGGTGTAATGAGTCGCATTCTCTACCAGGTTCATAATCGCCTGAGTCAACCGGCCTCTGTCTAGAGCTATTTTGCCAGAGCCCTTCCCCTCCAATCGCCAGGATCGAGAGCCCAAAGTTCGAGCCTTGGCATAGAGTTCTTCGGTCAGGGAAGCGACCTCGACTGTTTCCAAATCTAAAAAATCCGGTCGCTCTGCCTTCGCCAATAAAACCAAATCGTTGACGAGGCGGCTCATGCGATCTAGTTCGTCTAGGACTAATGCCACTGTTTCTTCTTGTTCTGCGGGGTCGGTTCCGAGCAACTCTAGATGGCCTCGGACTATAGTGATGGGCGTCCGCAGTTCGTGACCAACATAATTGATAAAGTTTTGTCCTTCACCCAAAGCCGCTTCAGCGCGATCGAGTATCTTATTAAAAGTGCGGCCGAGTTCCGCCACTTCCCCGGTGCCCCGCACTGGAATGCGTTGATTTAGGTCCGATTCCGCTATTTTACGGGCCGCTTTTAGCAGCGATCGCGTCCTTACCAGCACAAAGCAAACTACTATCCAGGCTAAGGCTGCAGCGATGTAAGGCGCAATCGCAGCCAACCGCGCTATCGGCATTGTTACTCCTGAGAAGCGATCGCCCTCTAGAGCAATAATGTTGGCCGCTACTAATACCCCTTTAACTTGCCCTCCAATTTCGATGGGTTCCGCTCGATACAAAAGCGTACCCCCAGGGATTGATATCTTGCCTTGCTCCGGTCGAAGCAGTTGACTCCAATAGCCGAGCAATGGCGATTTGGCTCTCAAAGATTCTGGTAGCGCGAGGGACTTTGATTTATAGAGCTGGCCGTTAAATAGGGCAAAGAGAAAGCTATCTTTTTGAGGATTTTCTCGCTCCAAAAATTCGCCCGCCATCGCAACCAGGCGATCGCTTTGAGGCGAGTCAGTTTTTACCCATTCCTGAAATTTCTCTACCTCGTGTCTTAGGGACTTATCGACATGTTCTTCTACTCTGTTGGGTAGGCTGAGATCTATTGCCAAGATGCCAATGGCTGTGGAGGAGGCCATTAACAAAACGCACCAACCGAGTACGCTTGCTCTCTCCCTCAATAAAGTCCCAGACCATCTCCGAGATTTGCTTATCTTGCCAAATTGTACATTTTTCTCGCTACCCGCTTGCCTTAGTGAAATACCTGTGGTTTGTGCCATTTTCTATTTTGGATTCTGGCGCCTAAATGGACCAGACCCAAGCCAGTAGCTATTTCTCCCATATGCATGGGAGGTCACCACAACCACAAGATGAAAATCCCGAGGGTCAATTGTCAATCCCCTATCTGCAATATATTTTTATATAATTCAGATTAATCCGATTCTATAAAAATCTTTTTTCGAGCCGCTTAGCTGAAAATAATTGTTTTTCCAGCCAAAGGCGATCGCTTGCTGGGGATTGCAAGCTATAGTTCCACACCGCTTCCCACTTCAACGATAGGAACATTTCACCGGCTCCCCAGACAGGGAGGCGAAAAGTCCAGCTCGTCATTTATAAAGGGGAAACCACTCATCCAATGCTGCTCTACCTTTTTCAATTCCAGGCAATGCCTGCAATTTTTAGGGTGGCTTGTTCGGCTCACCACATCTCGAATATACCATATTGTATGCCTCCACCACCCAGGCCAAAGCAACAACCCACTATTCATTGGGCATTGGGCATTGGGCATTGGGCATTGGGCATTGGGCATGGGACTGGGGGACACGGGGACCGAGGAAATGGGTTATTTGGGGACCAGGGTACTGGGGGGACTGGGGGACTGGGGGCAAGGGTAACTTGGGGACCTTACGGGCAGAGGAGCAGGGAGCCCCGAGCAGGGGAGAGGGTGTTTCCCCCTTACCCCCTTCTTACAAGGGCATGTTTTTTAGATTTGATATTTTCTAGGCGAATCGACAGCGTAAGGGCGACAGCAATAAGCGAGATAACTTATTCTTATAAGAGAAAACCAATGCAATTGGAATGCTTCGCCCCAGAAGGCTATGAAACCCACCGACAACATCAAAAAAGAGGATTACAGGACTTACGCAACGACAAAGAGCGATTGGGGCAACCACGGGGGGATTGCCCCTACAAATACGCTTATATGGACAGTTTGCGTAAGTCCTGGATTATAAAAAACATACCCTTGAAAGCTTACCCCCTTCCTTCCCCTCTGCCTCTTCTCCCAGTCCCCCGGTCTCCTGGTCCCCTTGTCCCCTTTTCCCCCAGTCCCCCAGTCCCCCAGTCCCCCAGTCCCCCGGTCTCCCGGTCCCCTTGTCCCCTTGTCCCCCTTGCTCCCTTGCCCCCTTGCCCCCTGCCTATTCCAATGCCCAATGCCCTATGCCCAATGCCCCAAACAAAAAAAGCGCCCGAGTTCCCCCAGACGCCCCCAATAAATTCCACAATCGGAAATCGACTTGCTTAATTCAAAGCCTCGGCACCGCCGACCACTTCGAGGATTTCTTGAGTAATCGCCGCTTGCCGTGCCTTGTTGTAGGTAAGAGTTAAAGTACCAATCAGCTCGCTGGCATTTTCGCTGGCATTGTTCATTGCCGTCATCCGAGCGGCCAACTCGCTAGCGGCTGATTCTTGAAGCGCTCGCAGTAATTGGTTATTCAAATACAGGGGCAAAAGTGCATTGAGAATCTGAGTTGGTTCTTGCTCGAAAAGCATATCCCGAGGCAAACTGCTTTCAGTGGGCTTAGTAATTACTTCTCGCTCCACTTGAAAAACCCCACCCTTACTGGTGAGGCGAAAGACTTCATCATCCCCGGGTTCCAAACCTTGGGGGTCGAGGGGAAGCAGGGTTTGCACTACTGGGCGAGAGCTAACTAAGGAGACAAACTTGGTATAGATTAACTCGACTCTATCTACAGTTTCCGAGAGAAACAAAGAGAGCAGTTCGTCCGCAATCTTAGAGGCTTCGGCAGCGGTAGGAATCTGCTCTAGGCCGGTGTAGGTGGCATCAATCGGCTGGTTGCGGCGCTGGAAATATTGAGTTGCTTTGCGCCCGACCAGGACATATTTATAGCCGAGACCTTCTGCTTGAATTTCCTTGGCGCGGTTTTCGGCACGCTTGATGATGCTGGTATTGTAGCCGCCGCACAGACCCCGATCGCCAGTTACTACTAGCAATCCCACATTGCGTACTTCCCGCTTTTTGAGCAAGGGCAGATCGGCATTTTCAAACTTCAAGCGTGCCTGCAAACCATACAGAACTTGTGCCAATTTATCGGCAAAAGGACGGGTGGCAATGACCTGTTCCTGGGCGCGGCGAACCTTAGCTGCTGCCACCAGGCGCATGGCTTCGGTAATTTTTTTGGTATTTTTGACCGACTTAATGCGATCGCGAATTGCTTTCAGATTTGCCATCGTTCTGGATTTAGAATTAAGTATGTAGGGTGCGCCGCAATGGCCACCCTACGCATGTATCTATGGTGCTTCTTGCACAGCCTACTCGTTACTGCTACTCGTTACGCTGCAGCCAGGAAGGTTTGCTTGTATTCGGCGATCGCTTCTTTCAGCAATCCTTCTGATTCTGCATCCAGTGCCTTTTTGCTCTGAATCAGCTCGCCGAACTTGGGCTTGCTAGTACGCAGATATTCCCGCAACCCTTCGTTAAACTCGGGTACTTTTTCTGTTGGAATATCATCCAACAGACCATTAACCCCAGCATAGATAATCGCCACTTGCTCGTTCAGAGGCAGGGGAGAATTTTGGGGTTGCTTCAAAATTTGGCGCAAGCGCTGACCCCGAGCCAACTGATTCTGGGTTGCTGCATCCAAATCCGAGGCAAACTGAGAGAATGCTGCCAACTCTTCAAACTGAGCTAGCTCCAGCTTAATTTTACCGGCCACTTTTTTAATCGCCTTAGTTTGCGCGGCGGAACCCACCCGGGATACCGAAATACCGGGGTTCACTGCCGGGCGCTGACCGGAGTTAAACAAATCAGAAGAGAGGAAGATTTGACCGTCAGTAATCGAAATCACGTTAGTGGGGATATAGGCCGAAACGTCACCCGCTTGCGTTTCGATAATCGGCAGTGCAGTCATGCTGCCTTCGCCCATTTCGCTGCTGAGCTTGGCGGCTCGTTCCAGGAGGCGAGAGTGGAGATAGAATACGTCTCCGGGATAAGCTTCGCGACCGGGAGGACGGCGCAGGAGCAAGGACATCTGACGATAAGCTTGAGCTTGCTTGGAGAGATCGTCGTAAATGACCAAAGTATGCTTGCCGTTATACATGAAGTATTCGGCAATAGTCGCTCCAGTATAAGGTGCGAGGTATTGCAAAGTTGCCGGGTCGCTAGCATTAGCAGCTACCACGATAGTGTAGTCCATCGCTCCCCGCTCTTGGAGAGTATTGACTACTTGCGCTACCGTAGAAGATTTTTGACCGATGGCCACATAGACGCAAATAACGTTTTCGCTTTTCTGGTTAATAATGGTATCGATCGCGATCGCAGTCTTGCCAGTTTGTCGGTCGCCGATAATCAGCTCCCGCTGTCCGCGTCCGACAGGAATCATGGCGTCGATGGCCGTAATCCCCGTTTGCAAAGGCTCATATACAGAACGGCGATCGACAATACCAGGTGCTGGGGACTCAATCAATCGGGTATCCGTCGTACTAATATCCCCTTTACCATCGATGGGACGTCCCAGAGCATCCACCACCCGGCCAATCATGGCATCTCCTACGGGCACCTGAGCAATTTTGCTGGTAGCCGTTACGGAAGAGCCTTCCTGGATATCGCGACCTTCACCCATCAGCACCGCGCCCACATTATCTTCTTCTAAGTTAAGGGCAATTCCCACGGTGCCATCTTCAAATTCAACCAGTTCCCCGGCCATTACCTTATCTAGGCCGTGGATACGGGCAATCCCGTCGCCGACTTGCAGCACCGTACCGACGTTAGACACTTCTTGCTTGACGTCGTAGGCTTCTATTTGCTGCTTAATAATGTTGCTAATTTCGTCTGGTCTGATTGCGATCATAGTTTTGACTGTTCGCTGTTGAGTTAGTTTTGAGCTTGTGAGTTCGCGAGCTGGCCAGTTTTTATAGCAGTAAGCTCTCAGCTTTCAGCAGTCAGCTAGAGCAACAAAAGTCTTGCCAGTTTAAGGAAAAGAGCGTTTTGTAACTGTCCTCACCTTAATCTGTAATGCTATATCTGGTAAGTTCTTAGTTGGCGAGTCTATCTATAGCGAGCTGACTATCTATAGCTAGCCGGCTGACATTTATCCGTAACGCCGGTCTGCCACGCTGGTCTGTCACGCCCCATCCCTCGCCACCTATCTTTTTTTTAACTAGTTTTACTTAGGCTCAACCCAATCCGCCGCACTTGGCCGCGCAAGCTGGCATCAATCACTTGGGAGCCGACTTTAATAATCACGCCTCCGATTAATTCGGGGTCAATGCTTATCTCCAGCTCCACCTGTCTGGCTCCGGTCATCGCCAGCACTTTCTCCCGTACCATTCCCTCTTGTGCTTCGTTTAGGGGTACAGTAGCAGTCACTTCTGCTAACACGGTTTGATTGAACTTTCTCAGCAGTGCCAGATACTGTTGGCATACTCCCTCTAGAAACAGTATCCGTCCCCTATCCACCAAAATTTTCAAAAAGTTGCGGGTAAATTGGTGAATTTGTTCTCCCGCAATTTGTTCTATGGCGGCCTTCTTGCCTTCAGGCTTGACAAAGGGATTCGCCAAAAACTGCTCTAGGTCTGGCGACTCCTGCAGCAGGCTTAACAAAGAACGCATATCGTTGCCGATTTCCTCGGTGATGTTATGGGTTTGCGCCACAGACATCAGACCTTGTGCGTATGGTTCTAAAACTTGCGATTGTACTATGCTCATCAACCACCTCCGAGCAGTGCAATGCTGCGGTCAATTAACTTTTGCTGTTTACCTTCGTCAAGCTGGCCTTTTAGCTGCTCTTGCACTCTCTCCAAGGCCATTGCCGTCACCTTAGCTCGGAGTTCTAATATTGCCCGTTCCTGGGCTACGCTCAGATCCTTGCTAGCATCCGATCGCAAGCGTTCTACATCCTTGACTGCCTGAGCCAATATGGCTTCTTTGGCAGACTTCGCTCTGTCTGAGGCTTCCGCCTTAATCCGTTCTGCCTCTGCTTGGGCTTGAGCCAATTTTTGCTGGCGATCGGCTAGTTCTGCGGCTGCTTTCTTTTGTCTCGTTTCGGCTTCCTGAATAGCGACTTCTATATTAGAGCGTCGCTCCGAAAGAATTTTGCCCAAGGCTTGACGGCCGAAATAGAATAATATTCCGATCGCTATCGCCAGGTTAATTACATTAGTTTCCAGGATGTCGAAATTAAGACCAAAACTCTTTTCCGACGCAGCCTCTGCACTAGCGAGCAACCAAAAAGTCCCCATCATACAAAGTCCTTATTTTTTCTATTTTATAGTTGATGCTAGCCGTTTGATGTTTAGTTGCGACTATAGTGGTTCTCAAATTGATGTGAGGTTTCTGGGGCCCGCGCATCCCAGCAAGGAAACTCTCGTTCTACAGCCGAGATAGTTGTGGGGATGCTGTCGCCCTTACCTTTTCGTTCATTACAATTTGAGACACGCTGTATCCCCTAACATCTAACCTCTAACATCTAACTCCTAATTATTCGCTAACTCTGCGCCTAAGAGTTTTTCCAAAATCTGGCGACTTAAGGCATCCACTTGCTGCTCCAGAGAGCGCATGGCTTCTTCCTTTTGTTTATCCAGCTCTTGCTGGGCTTCTTCTCGCATTTTCTGCGCCTCGGCCCCTGCTTCCGCAATTTGTTGGGCTGCTATTTTGTCTGCCTCTGCCTGAGCTTCAGCGATAATAGCCCCTGCCTGCTTGCGACTGCCTGCTAGTTCTTGCTCGTATTGTTTGGCCAGTTCCTCTGCCTTGGTCAAGCGCGAGCTTGCATCGCTCTCCCGACTGAGGATGTATTCGTCGCGTTCTTCAAGTGCTTTGGTGAGTGGCTTGTAGAAAATCGCGTTCAATACGACCATCAAAATTAAAAACTGCACTGCCATTAAAGGCAATGTGGCATCAAAATCAAACATTTTTTTTGTCAGTCAGTTTTTTTGTCGATCGGGCTGTAAATAAAGATGCTAGGTACTGGCCGTCGGTTTTTCCAACAGATTACTTTCGCAACAGGTTACTTTTGCAACAGCTTATTTTCGCAACAGGTTATTTTCGTAACAGCTTGCTTTTGCAACAGCTTGCTTTTGCAACAGGCTATTTTCGTCACATAGGGTAATTGGTAAATGGTAATTCGTAATTCGCCGCTGGGGCTCCTTACTCCTTACCGATTACCTCTTACCCATTACCTATTGCCTATTACCGACCTATTAGGAAAAGGGATTGGCAAATAGCAGCACCAGGGAAATAACCAAGCCATAAATGGTCAAGGATTCCATGAAAGCCAAGGTCAACAGCAATGTGCCGCGAATTTTCCCTTCTGCTTCAGGCTGACGAGCAATACCTTCTACGGCTTGACCCGCCGCATTTCCTTGCCCGATACCAGGGCCGATTGCTGCCAAACCTACAGCGAGAGCAGCAGCGAGAACGGAAGCAGCAGAAACTAATGGATCCATGATTTTGTCCTTACCTCGAATATAAAATTAACAATCTGCTTTGGAACCTATCCAATGTGAAGTATGAAGCGCGAAACCGCATCAACCCTGCTCTTATTTTACAGGAAATTGGATTGGTTTTTGTCCTGGCTTCATCTACAATTTTGCCAACACGATTACTTGCTAATACAATTAATCGTGTTCTTCTTCGCCATGCCCTTCGAGCGCCTCGTGAATATAGGCCGCCGCTAGGGTAGCAAACACCAAAGCCTGAATGGCGCTGGTGAATAAGCCCAGCAACATAACTGGCAGAGGTATGAATAAAGGCACTAGCAAAACTAGCACCGCTACTACCAGTTCGTCTGCAAGAATGTTCCCAAACAGACGGAAGCTTAGAGACAGGGGCTTGGTGAAGTCTTCTAGAATCGCGATCGGTAATAGAATTGGCGTTGGCTCTATATATTTGGCAAAGTACCCCAGACCTCGCTTGCGAAAACCTGCGTAGAAGTAAGCGATTGAGGTCAGCAAGGCTAGAGCCACGGTTGTGTTGATATCATTGGTGGGGGCAGCTAGTTCTCCTTCAGGAAGCTTTATCAGCCCCCAAGGTACTAAAGCACCCGACCAATTGGATACGAAAATGAACAGAAACAAGGTGCCAATAAATGGCAGCCAGGGGCGATATTCTTTTTCTCCCAATTGGCTTTTTGCCAAGTCTCTGATAAATTCCAGGGCATATTCCATGAAATTCTGGATGCCGCTTGGAACTCTCTGGATGTTGCGCGTAGCAGCTATGGATGCCCCTACTAGAAGGGCAATAACAAACCAGGAGGTTAGAAAAACCTGCCCGTGTATTTTCAAGCTGCCCAGTTCCCAGTAGAAGTGATTGCCCACTTCTAACTCGGCTAAGGGCAAAAAGTTTAACGACAACAGAAAATTTAGCATTTTGCTTGTTCAGGCGGAAGGAGCGATCGCGGCAACGATGGTTTCCCAGACTACCAAAAATAGCCAGCCATGACTAGCTAGATTTTGGCATAAAAACGGTTACCAGCATATAGCCAAACAGGGTGGCTTTGTATGTCATAAATCCCAATACTATGGGCACTAGCTGCAGCCGCTCTATTTGGGTTGCCACAATAACTAACCCGACGAACAGAGCTAGTCTGCCCTGGAGCGGGCTTTGCCCTGCACTGCCAATTCGCTCGACATCTCTGGCCAACATTTTCAAGTAAATCACACCGACGCACGCCCCGAGCAAATAATTCAAAGCCGTGGCCAATCCATAGCCAATCCATACTGATATAAAAAATATTGCCGCCACAGCAAGAGTCCATAACAACAACCCCTGTTGGAGCTGGCTATATTCTTGCATGGACCTATTCGGTTCGGCAGTAGGAGGCTCAGGGGCCTCTTTTAATTCGGATGATATTGGTTCTGGACGCGGTTCGGTCGAGTTCACAAGAAATGGAAATGAGGCCAGAGGGTTAACCTGCCTTCGCAGGCCAAAATGAATAATATCACGGGACGGTTACATTACTTAAAACAAAATTAATATTTTCTGCTCTGACTGGGGGCCAGGAAAGAGGCAGGGGGCAGGGGGCAGGGGGCAGGGGGACAAGGGTACAAGGGGACCGTTTTTACGGGGATGTTTTTTATATTTGGCATTCAGCAGAGGGTATAGTGTATCAATTGAGGATGTAGGGGCGACAGCATTCCCGAGACAGCTTTTGCTTAAAGCGCAACAATTCTTGTATTGGAATGCTTCGCCCTAGAAACCCATGCAGCTCGCCGATTGCCCTCCGGGCACGCTATGCCCCAGAGGGCAGGCTTACGCCTACGCCAACGCGATCGCCTCAAAAAGGAGATTATAAAAACATACCCTTGAAAGCAAGGGGACCGGGGACAAGGGGGAGCAGCCTGTAGAGGCGTTTCATATCGCCAACGCCCCTACTGCTCAGCTTCAGGATTTACGCTCTAGACCGAGGCAGACACGGAGGTCCTGCCCCTACAGATTCTGTCAGTGCGTAAGATGTCTGGGGCGAAGCATTCCAATTTTTAAATTTGTTTTATTAGCAAAAATTTTCTGGGGAATGCTGTCGCCCCTACACCAGGCCATCAACCGATATTGGCTTTTCTCTCAAAAACCCTATGTAAAAAACCTACTCCTGTGAGACCCCCCGGTCCCCACGTCCCCATGTCCCAGGTCTCCAGGTCCCAAAATACCCCTGCCCCCGCTCTCCCCTACTCCCGTCCCGTTGGAGGCGATAGCAGAAGGATTTGGCGTTTTTGGAGACTGCGCAAACCGTCTAAGTCTAAGTCTTTGACTTGTGCCAGAATATCGCCGACATTTTTTTTAGGCTGGGTTTCTTCGCTGGCAGATCCTGTGGCGGCTGCCGGCTCCCCTGCTTTTTCGTCGCAAGCTTTGAGAAACTCAAACTCCGCTTCGGTTAACTGCATGGGGTGGTAGTTGTAATCTAAGAAAGTCTGAGAGGGCCAGCCATGTAGGCAAGGGTTTACCTCTGGTATCGCGGCTTTGAGGAGGTCGTCTTGAGACCAGTCGGCTTTGACTAGGGGAGGGCGACCGAGGAAAAACTCATAATGGCTTATTTCTGGATCTAATAGTTCTATTACTCGATAGCGCTGGATATCGCTGAGGTTCTCGGCCCGTTCTATTAAGTCGGGCGCTTTTCCTACCAATCGCTGCAAATCCCAATAGTTCGGATCTGAAAAGCCGAGAAATTCTAAGCCGGAAGCATCTATTAGTTCAAATAGAGTTTCGATGTTGTAGTCAATCTCTTGGGGGTGGACGTACATATCGGCAAAACTCGCATCTCGCTGGTTTTCCATCGACCAGCGTCTTTGTTCGTATTGGACCAGTCGGTTATTTTCCGGTAATGAGGCAAATAGCTCTCGTCCGACTTTTACTCCATCTTCGTAGTCGCCGCGCTTGTCTCCTTGGAGTAGAGCGATCGCCTCTTGCATCAACCTAATTTCCCAACGGCCCAGCTCGGCATAAACAAAAATATGCATTATTCCACCGGGAGCCAATTTGGATGCCAGGGCTTTGATGCCGCGAATCGGATCTGGTAAATGATGCAGCACGCCGACACAGTTAATTAGATCGAATTCCCCTTGAAGCTGCCCGACATCGTAAATGCTCAGGTGATGAAATTCTGCCCGAGTAGCACCGGAACGGCGACAGCGCTCCCGGGCCATTTCTAAAGCCCCTTGACTGAGATCGATGGCGCTGACCTGGGTCCCAGGGTTGAGGTGAACTAGATAATCGGTACTGACCCCAGTACCGCAACCGGCATCCAAAATGCGAATCGAGAGATGCTCTGGTTTATGGCCCATGCAGAAGTTATAGGCGGTTAGCCAGTTCCAGCGCCAGTTGTACCCAGGGGGTGGTTCGTCTAGGAGGGTTTCCGGTGGAAAGGGGTAAGTGTCGTAGAGTCGCTGTACTGCAGAACTTATTTTTTCGGGAGAGTTCATAGAAATTGGCAATTGGGAATTGGGAATTGGGAATTGGGAATTGGGTAATCTAGGGTGTGGGGTATTTATTTTATTTCTTGTCCCTACACCCTACACCCTAACGCCACACCTAGATTGCCCCCTTTTTAAGCTTGCTATTATCGACTTCATTTTTCTTTACGCTTGATGAGCGATCGCTTCCTTGGCCGTAGCATAAGCCATTGTCAATATAGAAGGTCTATTTTTAAGCAGCCAGCTTTTGATTAAGATTTGTTAAGAAAATTGACTTATATGGCCTGCTGGCAAGACAGCGATCGCACAATACCTTAGATAAATTAAGGTTGCCAAAGTTATCTATGATAACACGCGCTGAGGGTAAAAACAAGTCTTGACAGCAAAAAAATCTTATGTTATAAAAGGTTCGTCGGCAATAAACCGATTAACACATACCAAAAACCCCAATTAAAATAAATTAAGGGACCGATGTAGGAATCAAAGACCTGCAACAGAGCCCGATTGGGAAAAAATAGGCCAAGAAAAGGTACATATATAGTCGCAAGTCCCTAAGATCGAAACTGGTATAGCTAGCTCATCCCTGGCGAGGAGAAAAGTTAGATATGCCTTATTGGCGAGTTGTATCGGTTTTGCGTAAGGCTATGCCCCAGGCAGAAAAAAAACCTGGATGCGCGGCCAGCCCCAAGCAGATCTGGTTTCATTAAAGTTTTATGGGGAGATCGCTCCTCGTAACAGTAGGCATTAAATAAAGATGGGTTAAAAGTAAAAACCCAACCAGCCAGCAAATAAACTATGTTAAAAAAGCCAAGGTTTAAAAAATGTTATAGGGCAGAAGCTGTAGATGCAGGGGTGTTTATTGTCTCGGAGAGAGGGTCTTTGTTATTAAGCGAAGATCCGCTGTATCGGATATCAATTCCTTTAATTGACGGGGAACGCACAACCGAGGAAATAATAGAGGAAACGGTTTTAAAGTTGACTCTAGTTGAGAGTCAATCTGCTAGCGAAGCAATCGAAAAGGAAAATATCTTAAATCCGCAGCCGGCAAAAAATCCATTTCAGGTAGCAATAGAGGTAGGAGCAAAAGTTCAATATGTTCTGCTGGAGATGAAGAGGTATGGCTATATAGTTGAAAGCGAGGAAGAACGAGGAACTCAATTAACGGCATTCTGCGAAAATTTAAATATAGATTATAAAGAAGCAAGCCAGCGGTTGCAAAATACCAAGGTAGCTATAAAAAGCTTTGGCAATGTTGCTGCCGCAGGATCGATCGCTACCCTGGAATCGCTGGGGGTGCAAATAGAAGCAGACATAGATAAAGCAGACATAGCAGTAGTCCTGACAGACAGCTATCTGCAAGAAGGTCTGGATGCCTTTAACCAAGAATCCTTGGAAAAATCGCGCCCCTGGATGCTGGTAAAACCAGTGGGAACGCTTATTTGGCTCGGGCCGATATTTAAGCCGGGGAAAACCGCTTGTTGGCAATGTCTGGCACAAAGATTGCGAAACAACAGACCCTCAGAAGCATTTATTGAGCGACATAGAGATAACTCTTCTGCTTTAACGCCTCCCCTGGCGGAGCTGGCTATAAGTCAACAAACAGGTCTCTTGATGGCGGCAAACGAGATTATAAAATGGATTCTCCTTGGACAAAACAAACGCCTAGAAGGAGCGATCGCGACTTATGACACCGTATTTCTAGGAATTCAATATCACCCTATCGTCAAACGCCCTCAATGTCCCGATTGCGGATACCTAAAACCGCAAAAGCGACCTCTCCCAGTGATTATTGGCAGTCGCAAAAAGAAGTTTACCTCGGACGGCGGACATCGTTGCTTTACCCCCGAGGAAACTTTAGCCAAGTATCGACATCATATTAGTCCCATTACTGGAGTCGTGCGATCGCTAGATAAAATAACGGACTGCAACGGTTTAACCCACATCTATCGAGCGCAACACCATCACCTCACGATGTTTGATTCTTTATTTGACTTGCGAAAGAATGTCGGGGGAAGAAGTGGGGGAAAAGGGAGAACGGACGTTCAGGCACAAGCAAGCGGATTTGGGGAAGCGATAGAACGGTATTCTGGCGTATTTCAAGGAGACGAAATTCGCATTCAAGATAGCTATGAGTCCCTGGGAGAGAAGGCCATTCATCCCAATCGATGCCTAAATTTCAGCGCGACTCAATACCGCGATCGCTCTTGTTGGAATGCAGCTAATAAGGATGAGTTTCAGCGCGTCCCCGAACCTTTTGATGAAAGTGAGGTAATAGATTGGACTCCAGTCTGGTCTTTAAGCCAGCAAGATTTTAAATACATACCAACTGCCTATTGTTATTTTGGCTATCCCAAACCAGAAAAACCGTCTTGTTGGACGGATGCGAACGGCTGTGCGGCGGGGAATACTATTGAAGAAGCAATTTTACAGGGATTTCTGGAATTAGTAGAACGGGATGGGGTGGCCTTCTGGTGGTACAATCGCCTCTCCCGTCCCGAGGTTGCCTTAGATAGTTTTGACGAACCCTATTTTCAAGCAGTTGTGGAATACTATCATTCCCTCGGGCGGGAACTCTGGGTATTAGATCTCACGAGCGATCTGAAAATTCCCATCTTTGCGACAATTTCTCGAAGGCGCGATCGCGAAGTTGAAGATATTATTTTGGGGTTTGGGGCTCATTTCGACCCGAAGTTAGCCTTGCAAAGAGCTATAACCGAGTTAGGGCAAGTTCTTCCAGTAGTTTTGTCGGCTAATCCCGATGGCAGCACCCGCTATAATATCTCTGCCGAATCCCATGTTTTGCAATGGTGGCAAACGGCAACGCTTGCAAATCAACCTTATTTACTGCCAGATAGTCAAGTTAGCGTCAAAAAAAATAGCGACTATGCGCTAGTTTGGCACGATGACCTATTAAAAGATATTCACTATTGCCAGAAAATTGTCGAAGAAAAAGGCATGGAAATGCTAGTTATCGACCAAACGCGCCCCGATATCGGCCTAAACGTAGTTAAAGTAATAGTCCCGGGGTTGCGACATTTCTGGAAGCGGTTGGGTCCGGGAAGACTTTATGATGTTCCTGTGGAAATGGGTTGGCTCGATGAACCTTTGACGGAGGAAGAACTGAACCCAATACCCTTATGGTTGTAACCCGAAGACCGGTCAAGAAACCCGGGTCAAGAAACCCGTTTTTCCAACAAACTAGGTTTCTGAGATACCTAATAATGATACTGAATTAATATTGACCATGCTAAACGGTTATCAAATTATTGATGCAGATGCCCATGTTTACGAACCCCATTCTCTGTGGCAAACCTATATCGAACCTGCGTTTCGGGATTTTGCTCCCACTCCGGATCTGAAGGTTCAAGGGGTGTCGGTTACGAACAAATCTTCTAAAAAGCTGATAGATGAAGGAGCTAAAGAAGTAGCGCGATCGCACCCTCTCTCTTTTGCCCGCGAGTTTAACCCAGAATCTCAGATTCAAGCCATGTATCAAATGGGTGTCGATATGGCTTTCGTTTATCCCACCCATCTTTTATGGTTGGTAGGAATCGATAAAATGCCCGCTCCCCAAGTGGGGGCTTACGTTCGCGCCTATAATAATTGGTTGCGAGATTTTTGCAGCTACAACCCGCAAATCTTGAAGGGCGTGGGGGTTGTCAACCAACACGATCCCGAAGCGATGCTAACAGATTTGGAATGCATTGTCGAGTGGGGCTGGAAAGCTGTATATTTGCGCCCCAATCCAGTTAAGGGCCGAATATTAAGCGACCCGGCCTACGAACCCTTCTGGAAGCGGTGCGAGGAATCGAACATTGCGATCGCCCTCCACGAAACCACTCATAGTCGCGTTCCGACTGCAGGGGCAGATCGCTTTGATTCTCGTTTTGCCCTCCATGCTTGTTCTCACCCGATGGAACAGATGATGGCATTATTGGCTTTAATTGAAGGGGGAGTCTTGGAAAATCATCCTCAACTTAGGGTGGGATTTCTGGAGTCGGGTTGCGGTTGGTTGCCTTACTGGTTGTGGCGACTCGATCGCGAGTACGAAGATTTGCAGTGGGAAGTAGGCGATAGAGTGAAGATGAAACCGTCAGAGTATTTTCGCCGCCAATGCTTTATTGCTGTGGAGCCCTCAGAAACTTATATTCCCAAGCTGCTAGAGGAACTTGGGGAAGATAATTTGATTTTTGGTTCCGACTATCCCCACATGGACCATGACCCCGATATTGTTGACGATATGGTAGCTCTTGAGGGACGGTTATCCAAAAGAGTCATTCAGAAAATTCTATGGGATAATCCCAGGAGATTCTATGGTTTAAATTAACAATCCTATGGTTTCCCCCTTCCCTTTCGTAATTACCAGAATAATTAACGAAATTACGACTACCTTCGTTGTCTATGGACACATAAAAATTAACACAATATTAACGGAAAACCCTTGACAAAAAAACTTGTTTGTGATTGAATGGTTATAAAGCCGTTAGCTATCTTGCTTAAACTCAGCACAAACAACAATTTGACGAGCTAATATATAGAAAGTCAATATCGCTGGCATGACCGCTAATCATCGCAAGAAAGTAGCTTGGTGCATCGGTGTAATTGTTTTACATAGTTAACATGAAGACCTAACATGAAGATTGCTCAACGCCGCCCTATTGTTTCGATTTTTTCTGTTATTCTGTTTTGCGTAGTCAGTAGCGGCCTATTCGCACTTACTCCTCAAAGCGCTCTAGCAAGCTCTGAATGCAGTGTCATACCCAAACCAAACATAGGATATGAGATTCCTATCAATCCGGGTTACTCTTCCTCCTGTGAAAGTATAAATTTTGGAGATTTTGCTTGGGATGCTTTTGTCGCTCTAAACTGGCCTGCTAAGAAGAATGGGAAGCCTTTAAGAGACACAATGATTGGCACCGCGCCCAATAAGACCCGCGTCTGGGAATATTACGAGTCTCCCGAACAAGTTTTCCAGGATCCGCACGAGCGACTAAAAGAGGAGTCTCCTCTTCCTCTGATGAGATTGTCAGAATTTGGCTTACAATTTGGCTCTAATGAAAAATTATCGAAATCCAATGATATCGATAGTAGCATCTTTGGAGAGGGTTTGAATCCTTTGGTCGATAGGGCGGGAAATTACATTCTCAACGAAATTCGCATGAATCCCGTCGAAGCGAAACAAATTGTAGCAAACGGTTGGAATACCGTGGAAGGTCTCAAACCGTTTGCTACAAAAAGGAAACCATTTGAACTGATGTGCAGCGATCGCTTCCCACGCGGAACTTATCCTCAAGAAAGCGATCGGGCAAGCGTTTACGATAATAACATTCCCTGTTCGGTCGAGAACGGAAATAACACGGTCGGGACAATTGAAATTAAGGCATCGTGGATGGTTTTGCCCGAGGACAAGAAAGATCTTCCATCTTGGGTCAATCCCTCGGAATATTACACCACGACAAAATCGCTATACGTGCGGGAGCTAGCCACAGAAAAAGCAACAACTAAGGTCACGGTACCTGTGGCGTTAGTTGGGTTTCATCTGCTTCACAAAACAAGCCAATTCGGATGGGTTTGGTCAACTTTCGAGCATATCAAGAATGCCCCCTATGACAAAGACTTGTCTGAAACAGAACGGTATAATATTCATTACAATCTTTACGATCCCGATTGTCAAGGATACTGTGAAGTCAATACGCCTATGGCAACTCCACCTTACTTATGGCGACCTAAATTCCCTCATGCGGTAACTGCAAAAGGCGAGCCACAAACCCCCTCTCAAATAACTCGCTTGGTTCCCATTCGGGACTATGCGGAAACGCTGAACGAAAAATGGCAAGCCGCACTTCCTTCCGTCTGGAAAAACTATCAATTGATTGGCGTTCAGTGGCTGCAAAATCCTTATATTCCTTACCAAGCTTTAAGGAATGTCCAACCAGGAAAATTGGCAAATCCTACCTTAGAGCCTTACGTTCAAAAAACAGAAATAGGTTCTTGTATTACTTGCCATACAGCGGCTAAGCTCCCAATAGATTCACCCGAGCCAATTAAGGCAGATTTTAGCTTTTTGCTGAAGTATGCCAAACGCTCTTCACATTAAAAAAATATGGTTCTTCCGTTTAGATTGTGCGTTCTCATAGCGGCTACGCGGAGCCAAAACACCCCCAGGTCTAAAGTCTAGAGGCAACAGGGGTTTGAGGCTAGGGAGCGATGGCATAATCTAGACGGTAGAGCTAAAAATAACCCCTTATTTCAGGAGGATGTACAATGGCTTATTTTGAGCCCAAGCTTCCCAAGGAACTAAACACTCGTCAGTATTGGCCGCTCCTTCTGGGTAATGCCTCGGAATGGTCGCGAATCGTCGCGTGGACCTGGACTGATTGTTTGGCTTTTGCGGGCTACGAGCGCGAGTACAACGAGGAAGATTCTCTAGCCGCACAAGAACAAAGGCTGAAAACTTTGTTAATTCAACTCATGCAAAGGCAGGCGATCAACACCGATGTCTATGAGGAATGCGGCGATCCAGCCCTACTCGGGCCAGCAGAGCAATTTTCTCGGGATATTAGAAACTTGTTCATCGGCAAGAACGATGAGGTTGCCCAAATCAAAGACTTGGGAATCACGATCACCTTATCTGACGTGTTCAAGAAGTTCACTGGCAAAGAGCTTTTAGCCAAGATCGATCCAGGTTTTATGGAAATGTTCATCCTGCGAATTATCACTGGTTCGTTTATTGGTGCTATTACTTATGCACCGGGAAAAAAAGACCAAGAACTACAGCCGGATAATTATATCTTAACAGTACCGTATCCACCTCGTCCCGAACTGAGCGAAGTTACCGTCACGGCACGACAGTTGTCCGACTGGGCAATGAATTTAACTCCCGGCGACTCCTATCTTCCCCCTTCTGCTTATTTCCCGTGGACTCCAACTTAAAATACGAACGTCAGAGTCTCCCAAGAAAGTAGCACTTTAGGAAGTTAGTAATGTACCAATCCACTGGACTGCTCCAAGGCCGGCCCAGACTGCATGGTACTTTATTTTCTGCGAAGTCCCTTAACTTGGGAGAAAAGCGCATCGGGGACAAGCTTGAGAGAGCTTACCGGGAAAAGCCTCTCAAATTTGAGAGAGGGATCGAGGTCAGGCATCGGGAAATCTAAAAAAACGTCTCTTTCGGGTATCGAATAATATCCGAAAGATTATTTATTTTTGAGAAAGTTTTTGCCGGTAACTGTCTTTCACAATTCGATCTAATATAAGCTAAGATATAGTATTACTTTGTCAAACACTACAGCAAACTTGGGTAAGAGAATGAGTACGATCGCAAAGTATCAAATTGTTACGAAAGTTTATGAAAGTGCCAATTCCATAGTTTATCGTGCCTTAGCCCATGCTGACGAGCGTTACGTTATCCTTAAAGTTCTCAAGAAAGATTATCCCAACCCGTCGGAACTGACACGATACAAACAAGAATACGAGATTACTCGCTCTCTCAATACCCAAGGCACGGTCTCGGCTTACGAGCTATTGCCGTATGAAAATACTCTTGCGATCGCTCTGGAAGATTTTGGCGGTCAATCTTTAGATAGTTGGTTAAAATCTCGGCATTTTAAACTTTTAGAGTTCCTCCGAATCGCCATCCAAATTGCCGAAGCATTGGCGGTAATTCATGGAGCGAATGTTATTCATAAAGATATTAATCCATCTAACATTATTTTAAATTCAGAAACTGGAGAGACAAAAATTATCGATTTTGGAATCTCTAGCATTTTCACCAAAGAAACCCCCGTGCTGAAAAATCCTGATGTTTTAGAAGGAACATTAGCTTATATGTCCCCAGAACAAACGGGACGAATGAACAGATATCTCGACTACAGAACGGATTTTTATTCCTTGGGGGCAACCTTTTACAGAATTTTGACCGGGCAGTTAGTTTTTGAGTCCAGCGACGCTCTAGAGTTAGTTCACTGTCATATCGCCCGCACACCTATACCTCCCGATGAAATTGACTCTTCAATTCCCAAAACCATCTCTGGCATCGTGATGAAACTACTGGCAAAAACTGCCGAGGAACGCTATCAGACTGGGTTGGGATTGAAGGCCGATCTAGAAGAATGTTATAAGCAGTTAGAACAAACAGGGCGAATTACAGAATTTACCCTCGCTAGTCGCGATTTTGCTGAAGAATTGCAAATATCACAAAAACTGTATGGGCGAGAATCAGAAATAGAACAATTACTAGAAACCTTTAAGAGTATCGCTGAGGAAAGCAACCCGCCACAGACAACCGATTCTCAAAAACGAGCGGAAATGATGCTGGTGGGAGGATTTTCGGGTATCGGTAAAACAGCATTGATTCAAGAACTATATAGACCTATTTCTCAACAACGCGGTTATTTCATAACCGGAAAATTCGACCAATTTCAGCGTAACATTCCTTACTCTGCAGTCGTTTCTGCTTTCCAGTCTCTGGTGCGTCAATTGCTAACCGAAAGCCAAGCCCAATTAAACCAATGGCGCGACAAGTTAAATGAGGCTTTAGGGGTAAACGGTCAAGTGCTAGTAGATGTTATCCCAGAAATAGAGCAAATTATCGGCAAGCAACCTCCAGTCCAAGCCTTAGAACCAGCCCAAGCTCAAAACCGTTTCAATAGCGTTTTTCAGAGCCTTATTCGCGTCTTTTGTCAGAAAGAGCATCCTCTGGTTATGTTCTTAGACGATTTGCAATGGGCGGATCTTGGCACCCTGAAGTTAATTGAACTAATGATGAGCGATCGCAACACGAGTTATTTGCTTTTACTCGGTGCCTATAGGGATAATGAAGTTGATGCCAACCATCCCACAATAATTACGATAGAAAGTTTGAAGGAGCAAGGGGCAAAGGTAAGCCAGATTATTTTAACACCTCTCAAGATTGAGGATATCTCTCAACTCTTAATCGATACCCTGCATCGAGATCGCGAAACCGTTAACGACCTCGCGGAATTAATTTTGCAAAAAACATCAGGAAATCCTTTCTTTATAAATGAATTTTTGAAGACAATAGAGCGCGAAAATATATTCATTTTCAACCGCGATTGCCAGTTTTGGGAATGGAAAACGTCACAGGTTGCCGCGCTAGGCATTACGGATAATGTAGTAGAATTGATGATAGGCAAGTTACGAAAATTTTCCGATGCAACCCAACTTGTCTTGCGTCTGGCTGCTTGTATTGGCAATCGTTTCGATCTGAAAACACTCTCAATTATTTACGAGCAATCCGAGTCAGCAACTTTTCAAGAACTTGTGCCAGCCATTCAACAGGGTTTAATTCAACCTCTCTCAGAGTTGGAAACAACTTCAGAAGCTCTATTAGAATCCAAGTTAATTTTGCGAGATTATAAGTTTCGCCACGACCGCATTCAACAGGCCGCTTACGCGCTCATCGCTCCCGAGCAAAGGAACCCCATTCATCTTAGAGTTGGCAACCTGTTACTAGCTGGCTTGGAAGAAAGCGAGCGAGAAGAAAAACTATTCACCTTGGTCGATCATCTCAATAAAGGGATAGATTTAGTAATCGACACGGACGAAAAAATCAAGCTGGTAGAACTGAACTTGCGTGCGGGGAAGAAGGCAAAAAAAGCAGTAGCCCACGCTGCTGCTCGAGAATATCTGACGGTAGCAAGCGAGGAATTTCCCGGAGATATTTGGCAAGATTGCTACGAACTGGCAATCGATTTGTACAGAGAACTGGCAGAAGTTGAATATATCAACGGGAACTTCGAGAAATCTCAATCTATAATTGAGATGGCTCTCGATAGCGTGCGAGCGGATCTCGATGGCATGATCTTTTACTTATTGCAAATTAGAGAAATTAATATGCTAGGGCGCTATGAAGAAGCGCTTGTGGTGGGTCGAAGGGCGTTGAAACGGATAGAAGCAGACTTGCCCGAGGGAGACTTTACCGCAGCCTTCGAGAGAGAAATGCTCAAAAACAAAGAGGCTTTGGGCGATCGAGAAATCGACGCTTTATACGAAAATCCCGATATAATTTCTCTGAATAAAAAAGCAGAATTTGAACTCTTACACGATGTCCTTAGTTCTGCTTGGGCTACAAACCCGGACTTAACAAACGTTGTCATCAGTAAAATGGTGAATATCAATATCGAATACGGACACACACCATTCTGTCCGGTTGCCTATGTTTTCTTTGCAATCATCAACACCCACGCTCTTAAAAAATATCGGGTAGGCTATGAATATAGCTCCCTTGGGTTAAAATTATCGGACAAGTATGGAAATTTATCATCTAAGGGAATTGGGTTGTGTTATCACGCGAATATGACTATGCCTTGGCTTCGACATATCAAAGAATCCGAGAAGGTCAACAACGAATCATTTAATACTTGTTTAGAAGTTGGAGACATACAATTTGCTGGATATGGGACGACTTATAGCTTATATAACTTGGTTTATCAGGGAAAGGACTTGGAAATTATTCTGAAAGAGGCTTCTCGTCGCCTACAATTCAGTCAAAGAAATCGCAATAAATGGGCTATTGATTGTCTCCTGGCCGCAAACATTATTCTTAAAAATTTAACAGGCAAAACCCACGACAGGTACTCCTTTGATATCGAAGAAACAACTGAGATTAATTTTTTTGATGAAGAAGATTCAGTAGCCGCACTTTGTTTTTATAAAATATTTAAAGCCCAAGTGCTTTATTTATACGAACAACCCGCTCCCTTGACTATTTTAGAAGAGTCAGCCGAGTTATTTGGCTACATTCCAGCAACAATATCAATTGCCAAGCATAATTTTTATTACTCGCTAACCCTGATCGCCCATTATCCCGAAGCGTCGCCCGAAGAACAAAAAAAATACCGACAGCAAATCGAAACTAATCAAAAAGAAATGAAAGATTGGGCAGATCGCTGTCCAGACAACTTTATTCACAAGTATCTCCTCGTTGGTGCAGAAATGGCTCGTGTTTCTGGTGAATGGCAAGAGGCAATGGGACTCTACGATCGCGCCATAGAATCGGCCAAAGAACACGAGTTCGTACAAAACGAAGCATTGGGCAACGAACTTGCTGCCAAATTCTGGCTGTCGCTTGGGAAAGAAGACTTTGCCAAACTCTATATGAGAAAGGCACGTCAAGGCTATCAAATCTGGGGCGCTGTTGCCAAGGTACGAGACCTAGAAGAAAAATACCCGGAATTTTTCCGCACTGTATCTTCCCGAACAGCAACTGATATTACCACGACTATTTCTAGCACCACCACCGGCAGCAGCACTGGCGAGGCGCTAGACCTAGCCACTATAATCGAAGCCTCCCAAGCTATTTCCGGGGAAATCAAACTCGGCGCTTTGCTAGAAAAACTGCTCCTGCTCGCCTTCAAAAACGCTGGTGCCCAAAAAGGCATTCTCATCCTCGCCGACGAGAGCGAAACTATCACAATAGAAGCCTCCGGAGAGGCCGAGGGGGAAATTCAAGTCCTGCAATCTATCCCCGTCAGCGAATCGCAGGACCTACCTATCGGCATCATCAACTACGTCCAGCGAACCAAAGAAGACGTGGTATTGTCCGAAGCGACTACAGAAGGTATATTCACCGGGGAAGCCTACATCGTTGGCAGGCAACCCAAATCCATCCTCTGCGCGGCCATTGTCAACCAGGGCAAACTCCTGGGCATCCTCTACCTAGAAAACAACCTTGCCACTGGCGCTTTTACCCCAGACCGCCTCGAACTCCTCAAGGTCATCTCGGCTCAAGCGGCCATATCCATCGAAAACGCCTTGCTCTACCGAACCCTAGAACAAAAGGTGGATCAGCGGACCGCCGAATTGGCGGAAGCCAACGAAGAAATCAAAATCCTCAACAAGCAGCTAGAGTCGGAAAACCTGCGCATGAGTGCGGAACTAGATGTAACCAAGCAGCTACAGCAGAAGATGCTGCCCGATGAAGATGAACTTTTGGAAATCAAAGAGCTAGATATCGCTGGCTTCATGGAACCGGCGGACGAAGTAGGGGGGGACTACTACGATGTATTGCAGCAGGACGGCAAAATAAAAATCGGCATTGGCGACGTAACCGGACATGGCTTGGAGTCCGGAATGCTGATGATAATGGCCCAAACTGCCACCCGCGTCCTCTTGGAAAGCGACCTCGCCGACCCGGTAAAATTCCTGGACATCCTCAACCGCACCCTCTGCAAAAACGTTATGCGGATGAAGACCGACAAAAACATGACCCTCTCTATTCTGGATTACGAGCAGGGAACAGTAACCCTAAGCGGACAGCACGAAGAGATGATTCTCGTCCGAGCCGGAGGGCACCTAGAGATAATCGACACTGTGGATTTAGGCGTCCCCGTGGGTCTGGATTTGGAGCTTGGCGAGTTCTTCAACCAAACCCAGATCGAGCTAAACTCGGGGGACCTGATAGTGCTATATACCGATGGCATCACGGAAGCGGAAAATAGCGAAAAGGAGTTCTACGGCTTCGATCGCCTCTGCAACCTAGCTCGGGAAAACTGGCAGCTATCCGCTGCAGACATACGCCAACTGATTATCGAAGACGTGAAGCAGTTTATAGGCGAACAAAAAGTCTATGACGATATAACTTTGCTGGCGATTAAGAAGAGGTAGGGAATTGGGCATTGGGCATTGGGCATGGGGCATTGGGCATGGGAAGAGGCAGGGGGCAGGGAGCGGGCAGGGAGGGGGGGCAAGGGGGCGGAGGAAGCGGAGGAAGCGGAGGAAGCGGAGGAAGCGCTGCCTCTTCCCATGCCCTCTGCTCCCCTGCTCCCCTGCTCCCCTGCTCCCCTGCTCCCCTGCTCCCCTGCTCCCCTGCTCCCCTGCTCCCCTGCTCCCCTGCTCCCCTGCTCCCCATGTCCCCGCATCTCCCTTTTGGCCCATTAGTTTGATGGCTCCTATTTGAAAAGATCGGCTCTTAGCTAAGAGCCGATCTTTTCAAATTTCTTGACATAACTTTCTAGGGCGAATAATTGGCTTTGGATGGGAATGGAGGGACGCCCATTGAAGGACAAAGAGCGGGATCGCTTTTAGGGATTGCGATTGGTGCCTGCGGGCTGGTTGGGAAATTTGCCCTTCAAGGTAAGAAGCGGACCTGTTTAGAAGGTCTGGTTAGTAGAAGTTGAAGGGAATTTAGTAAGCATTTTTACTCATGCTTGGCGGCAAACCCGTAGATTCTGGCCGAGAAATAGATAGAATGTAAGGGAATTGGGCATTGGGCTGGCAGCGGATGGGCAGCGGATGTAACCGATGGGGATGGCTGGCAGGGGATGGGGTAACGAATGTAACGGATGGGGATGGCTGGCAGCGGATGGGCAACGGATGCAACGGATGGGGATGGCTGGCAGGGGATGGGGTAGCGGATGTAACGGATGGGTATTGGGAATTGGGCCACAACGACCGGGCTCAGGAGGGAATTGGGAATTGGGTAATTTACCCTACGCCCTACACCCTACACCCTACACCCTAACTAAATTGGGGGTGCTATGGCGCGATTGCAATGGCGGGGAGCGATCGGGGCGATCGCCAAACTAACTTGAGTCCATAAATTTAAAAGCTGCGGGGTTTTTTTTGTGATTGCTATTTCACATCGTCCTACCGGACGCACCTGTAACACTATTAGTTTTGCTTCCACCCTCTATCTCTGTCCTATATTGGATCTGCTATTAGCAGAAATACCTCCCCAATGGCAGGCGGAAATTAGACTAGGACTTCAAGAAGCTTTAGTGAATGCGGCCAAACATGGCAATAAGCTAGATCCGGGAAAAACAGTTGTCGTTCGCTTCTCTGTCAATCGCGATCGCTATTGGTGGACGATTTCAGACCAAGGCAATGGATTTACCTGCCCGACATCTTGTGAGGTAGAGACTCAAGAGTATATGGCAGATGACGATGGAGAATGCGGGCGAGGTCTTTTTATTATTTATCAAGTATTCGACCAAGTGCATTGGAATCAAAAGGGAAGAGAGCTACAACTCTGCAAAATTATGAACAATCGCTCTCGACTACCTTTTATACGTTAGAGAGGGTGTAGGGTGTGGGGTGTGGGGAGAGGAAAGATGAGGACGTTCGGGGATTGTAGGCTAGCGAACGTCCCGAAAAACAAAGGAAAATAGCAGGAATTTTCCCTACACCCCACACCCCACGCCCCTACACCTTTCTGCCATGAGTGGGACAAGGAGGCGCTGATATGCTGCGGTCTAGCCATCCCTGGGCTTGCTGGAGTCTTGGCAGGGCTTCGGATTGGTTATCGTTGAGAAGAAAAACAAGGGCAGAGGCGGCTTGCTCCCTAGCCCGAGCCTGACGGTTGGATTTTAAGCGATGCCAATCGGAGGGAGCGATCGCCAGACGTTCTGCGAGAGCTTGGGCTAATTCCAGGGTGCTAAACTCCTGCAAAGGACTGGTGCTAGGACTCTGCAAGCCAGCGGTGTCCTTGGAGATTTTTGGGGTAGCATTGGGGGTAGCGTTGGGCATGGGGATACCTAAAAACAAATAAAAAATAAATAAAATTCTAGCGCTATTCTTAATTTACCTATTTTCGTTGTTATCCGATGAGGAAGCCTCCCAAACCCTCTCCTGAAGATAGCTCGTCCTTCGAGTTCGAGCAAGCGCTACAGCAAGTAGAGCAAGCTTTGGCAACCCTCAAGGAGCGCTTAAGCCAAGTTCGGCGCGACCAAAAGCGCCTCGGACAGCTACAGGAGCGTCGAGAGCAACTGCGCCAAGAAATGGACCGGCAGCGCCAAGAGAGTTCGGACTCTGAGCCCCTACAGGAAGAGTTGCGCCAAATCCAGGAGGAACTCGAAACCATAGAACTCAACCTAGAAAGCCAACTGTTTACTTTTGGCAGTCTGAAAGAACCGTTTTGGCAGGCAGTCCGTTTTGGAGGACTGGGCCTAGTTTTAGGCTGGATTCTAAAATCCTGTGCCCGTTGATCTGGGAATGGGGAAGAGCGGAATGGGGAATGGGGAAGAGCGGAATTGGCATTGGAACTGCCCTAGGAGGGCGGGGGCGAATGGCATTCGCCCCCGCCCGCTGAGTGCTGACCGCTGAGTGCTGACCGCTGAGTGCTGACCGCTGAGTGCTGACCGCTGAGTGCTGACCGCTGAGTGCTGACTGCTATAAAATTAAAAATCTATGCCCCTAAACTCCTTTGTCTATTTTCTTGAAAATGAAGAAGCGACTAATTGCAGAGGTTTTGCGCGGCGGCCAAAAGGACGAGTTGGTAACGATTCGGGGATGGGCGCGCACGAAACGGGAATTAAAAGAGTTTGCTTTCCTGGAGGCGAACGATGGTTCGTCAATGGCTAACCTCCAGGTGGTCCTACATACAGATTTACCGGACTATGCTTCGGTACTGAAGCAACTAAATACCGGCGCTTCTGTGGAAGTGAGTGGAGTGCTGGTAGATTCTCCGGCGAAAGGACAGCGAATCGAGCTGAAAGCCTCGGCAGTTAAGGTGTATGGAGAAGCAGATCCCGAGAGTTATCCCCTCCAGAAGAAGCGCCACTCGTTTGAATTTTTGCGAACTATCGGACATTTGCGATCGCGCACCAATACCCTCGGCGCAGTTTTCCGAGTTCGCAATGCCTGCGCCCAAGCGATTCACAAATTCTTTTACGAACGCGGTTTTATCTGGGTTCACACTCCCATCATTACCGCTAGCGATTGCGAGGGAGCCGGGGAAATGTTCGCCGTGACCAGCTTGGATCTAAAAAACTTGCCCCGCACCGAGTCTCAAGAGATAGATTATAGTCAAGACTTTTTTGGCAAAAAAGCTTTTCTAACTGTCAGCGGCCAGCTAGAAGCAGAAGTGATGGCGATGGCGTTTAGCAATGTCTATACATTTGGCCCGACATTCCGCGCCGAAAACTCGAACACCTCCCGCCACTTAGCCGAGTTTTGGATGGTGGAGCCAGAAATGGCTTTTTGCGACCTGAAGGGAGATATGGATTTGGCCGAGGCGTTTTTGAAATATGTCTTTGGGTTCGTGCTGGAGACTTGCCCGGAAGATATAGAGTTTTTCAATAAGCGAATTGATAATACGGTGCTGGCGACGGCAGACAATATTATTAATAATCAGTTCGAGCGGGTCACTTATACCGAGGCGATCGCTCTTCTAGAAAAAGCCAAGAAAAAATTCGAGTATCCCGTAGAATGGGGTCTAGACCTGCAATCGGAACACGAACGCTATCTGGCTGAGGAGTTATTTAAAAAACCGGCGATCGTGACGGACTACCCAGTGGGTATCAAGGCTTTTTATATGCGCTTAAACGACGATGCGAAAACCGTGGCGGCGATGGACGTTGTGGCTCCCAAGATTGGCGAAATTATCGGTGGCTCTCAGCGGGAAGAGCGTCTCGATATTTTAGAGCGGCGCATACAAGAAGCGGGTCTAAACCTGGAGGATTATTGGTGGTATTTAGATTTGCGCCGCTACGGCACTGTAGAACATGCCGGTTTTGGCTTGGGGTTCGAGCGTTTGGTGCAATTTATGACCGGAATGGCCAATATCCGCGACGTGATTCCCTTCCCTCGAACGCCCTTAAGCATCGATTTTTAGCGAATCTTCTGTAGGACCGGCGACACGAGCTGTTGCTCCCGCCTTTTGCAACAGGCGGGATGCCTGTTCTACGGGAATCGGGTCTTTATGTGAGTTAGGACTTACTACGACTTACTACACCCAACACCCCACACCCCACACCCTTCATGGAACAGGCGGGACGCCTGTTCTACGGGAATCGGGTCTTTATGTGAGTTAGGATTTACTACGACTTACTACACCCAACACCCCACACCCCACAACCCACACCCCCCACACCCCCACACCCCTCATTCCACTCTGGGCAAACCATTTTCAAGCTGTCGCTTTGCTTCTGCGAGATTTCTTTTGGCCGGCTCGTAGTTCGGGGTTAATCTGAGAGCTTGCTCGAACTCATCGATCGCGCCTTTTAATTTCCCTTGCTGCTGCAGGGCTAGACCCAAACCATTGTGGGCGAGGGTATGAGCGTCAGCCGGCAGTCCTTCTATATTTGGCAAATTTAGCGCCTCTCGATAAGCAACTATCGCATCATCAATTTGTCCTACTTTTCTGAGCAAATCTGCTGCATTGTTGTATATAGCAGCTAGCTGAGGATTGTATTGTCCGGCTAGATTATAAGCATCAATAGCCTCTTGGGTTTTGCCCTGGAGAGCCAATGCCCAGCCTATATTGTTGTATATATAAGCATTTTTGCCGTCCCGTTCCAGAGCATTGCCGTAGGCAGCAAGGGCCTCCTCTATTTTGCCCTGTTCCACCAGTACGATGCCCAAATTGTTATAAGCGCGGGCATTCCTGGGGTCAATGGCGATCGCCCTACGCCAGAGGGCTTCAGCTTCCGGGTAGTTACCGGCATCAAAAGCTGCGTTGGCTTGTTGCCAAATTTGCTCTATGCCTTGGGCTGCTCCCACTTGGGGCATTGCCGCTAAAGATAGGGTTAAGACTGCTGCTGCAAGAAATCGGCGCATAGTAGTTTTTTGGGGATGAGATTTTGGGGATGAGATTTTTGATAGTTAATTTTTTTACGGAGACTGCTATATATAAGAGAAACTCGGCGATCGCATTACCGGGTTTCTGGCTCCGGTTAGCATTATAGCCGATTGAAGATTGCTATATAGAAACTTGATATATAGCATATAGCTTGCTTGGCGCGCAATCTTTATATACAGCAGTACGCTGAAATATTAGGACAAATTTAAAGCAATCGGCTTTAAGCAAAAGCTTGTAGGGGCGTTTCATGTCGCGAGTGCGAAACGCCCCTACATATAAAACCACATCAACTGAAAACCTGCTATAATAAGTTTTTAGGAGAAGAGGCCGGACTCCTTGGGAAATCCGGCCAGAGCGATCGCCCTTGTTAGGGACGCTTTCTTTAGCGGGTAACGAGCATCTCTATGTCAATTAGGCCCTGAATAGCCGCATCGACTTGCCGCAAACTCAGCCTGCACTCGCGCATGATGTCTGCATAATTCCGTCCTTGTTGGTTGAAGAGCAACCAACCCAATACGAATGCTTCCTCGCGGGTCAAGCTGCGACCGCTCTGAGGATTGTAGTTGGGATTGAATTCGAGTAGGTCTAAGGACCCTTGAAATCGACACATAGTATTTGACCTTTTTCTGTTGTGGGAGGGGCTAGGAGCCCCTCTTTTTTTTGACTTTTTTCTGTTGTGGGAGGGGCTAGGAGCCCCTCTTTTTTTCTGTTGTGGGAGGGGCTAGGAGCCCCTCTTTTTTTGGTTACAAATCCACTATAGCATCAAATATTCGATTTTGTTCTAAATTTCGATATTTTTTTAAAAAAATCCGCGAGTTGTCAAGATACCTATGCCATTGGCCTTGAGGCTAAAAAAAGAATAATCTTATAGCTTGCCGATAGTTGCTATTAGTTATTGAGGCGAAAGATGGGGTATAAACCAAGCAGGCTAATGAGGTATTAGCTCGCTCATTAGCGACAGGAAATAAAAATTAACGTAGATTTTTTGGATTACCCCTTGACAAAGTTAGCGGCTTGGTTTAGGATGTTATTGTGGGAGAATATAGTGCCCATATATATTGCGGAAAAAGCGGAAAATAAATTAGTATTTTTTCTTGGGAATTGGGAATGGGGCATGTTCGCATCGGGCATCGGGCATCGGGCAGAGGAAAAAAAATAATTGCAAAATTATCGAAAAGATTATATTGTAGGCAAGAGAGGATAAATCCGATCGATTTCCAGGAGAGGTACTAGACCAAGAAAGTGCTAGGCCCTCTAGGGTAAATTATGGCTCTGGGTTGGCGGTCAAAATCTAACAAGACTTAACTCATGCTCGTTGTAGGGTAAGCTTTCCGCGCCGCGATCGCTCTTTACGGCGTTCGACAGGACTTAGGCTTTTAGGCTTGACAGCTATATCTAGCGTCTGATGCGCAGGCTAAGCCCTACTAATAGCAGTAGCGGAAAAATGCATCTTAAAATTAGCGCCCCAAATATCCACCTATTTGCTTTCCAGATTCGGGCTCGCTCTAACGGCGAGACTGAGGGAGCATCTACAGAAACTTCGCCACTTTGGCAGCTCGGCGATCGCCTTTTGGAAAAACTCCAGAGTACCAATGTCGAGTTTCCAAATGCAGCAGAATCGGAGCTTCATCCCATAGAGGCGATCGCTCGGGCGCCGGAGCGTCGGCAGAGCGTGCCTTTTAGCGGCCAGCTTCCCTTTGAGGGCAAAATGTTGGCGATCGCCGGGAGTTTTTATCCTCTCCAGATTCGCGACAGCTATGCCCTAGCGGTGAATATTGGCAGCTCTCAACTCCAGGTTAACGGGCAAAAAGATGGGCAAGCAAGCGAGCAAAACAACGGCCAAAACAATGGCCAAAACAACGGCCAAACAAGCAACTCTGCTCCGGTTGCCTCGAATGGCAGACAAAAATTGCCGCTCCAAGACGTGGCGTTATTGGGTCGGCTGAATCCCGATCGCTCCTTACTTCTGGAAAAAAGCAGCACTTTCCTCGGGCAAACCCTTCTGGTTACAGTCTGGCTGACCGCAGAACAACAGCAGCAAGGCCGCCAATTTTTAAAGCAACTCGCCGATCGCTGTCTGGAATCTTTATTTGCCGACCCGGAAAACTGCCCGCAATACAACGGCGACGGACAATTATTTGGCAGCCCGATCTTTGAATATGGGAATCTCAACAACTTGCCTGCCTATCGCCACGTTCTCGTCTGGTTCTTCTGCCACGAAGCTACCGAGCAAAAGTTTAAACGCTACTATCGGGATTTTATCGATTTATTCTATTACCGCAATAAAGCTATCCGGGCTTATCAACTCAGCCGCGCTACCTATCGGAGTATTTATCAAAATTATCAACAAATAGAACGGTACGTTCGCCAGATTTTTCTTTTTCACGGCTTCCAGGAAGGGGAGGGTCTGGGCGATAACGAGCTGCAAGCTTTTAAGCTAAAACTACAAGCGATGCCTAAGATGGCTCTGGAATATTCGAGCCAACTGCGAGATTTACAATATTACGGCCACACGATCGCCAGCAATGGGGAAAACTATGCCGAACGGGTGCGACATATTAAAGACGATTTAGCATCGAATTACCGAGACGAGCTGGATGCGGATTTGAGCTTCTTGGAGCAATTCAACCGCCAAGGCAGCCCAGTTTTTGCAGAACAAATTAGAGCTGATTTGACCTATTTCGAGCATGGCAATGGTTTGTTCGATAAAGCAATAGCCGCCATTCGGGGGATAGTGGCGATCGAGCAAACTCAGTCAGAGCGTCAGTTGTATTCTCTAATCCAGTCCCAAAGCGAGACAGAACAAAAGCAGCAGCAAGAATTGCAAAAAACTCTGCAAGATAATAGCGCACAAAATATTCTAGTCTTGGGCATTGGTTTATTTGTCGGCGCGATCGCCGCTAGAACCACCGGCTTGGGTCTATTGGCGATCGCAGCGGTAGCGATCGGCGCTGCCGCCTTGTGGTTCCTGCGACGCAAAAGATGAGATTAGCCCAGCCCGTTTCTTACCACGATCGAAGATTGAACCAAAACTATGCGAGAACTTTATCCGCCCCTGGAACCATACAAAGAAGGAACCTTGCAGGTTTCCGACCTCCATACAATTTATTTTCAAGAGGCTGGCAATCCCGAGGGGAAACCAGTCCTCTTCGTGCATGGCGGTCCCGGCGCAGGCATCGTCCCAATTTATCGCCAATACTTCGATCCGACCAAATGGCGAATTATTCTTTTCGACCAGCGGGGCTGCGGTCGCAGTACGCCCCATGCCGAATTGAAAGAAAACACCACTTGGGATTTAGTCAGCGATATAGAAAAACTGCGCCTCCAACTCGGCATCGAGAGTTGGGTTCTTTTCGGCGGAAGCTGGGGCAGTTCCCTAGCATTGGCTTATAGCGAAACTCATCCCGAACGTTGCCGAGGCTTAATTTTGCGCGGTATTTTCATGGTGCGCCAAAAAGAAATTCGCTGGTTTTATCAAGAAGGAGCTAGCAATATTTTTCCCGACGCTTGGGAAGAATATCTCAAGCCGATTCCCCCAGAAGAGCGAGACGATCTGGTTGCGGCCTATTACCGCCGCCTGACTAGCTCCGATTCGCAAGTTCGATTGGAAGCGGCGCGGGCTTGGTCGATTTGGGAAGCGAGTACGAGCAAATTAATCCAAGATACCGGATTAATACAATCTTTTAGTGGCGATAGATTTGCCGAGGCGTTTGCTAGAATTGAATGCCATTATTTTATTAATAAATGCTTTTTAGATCGCGACGAACAATTGCTAGAAAATGCCGATCGCATTCGTCACATTCCTGGGGTTATCGTTCAGGGTCGCTACGATGTAGTTTGCCCGATGCGCTCTGCTTGGGATTTGCATCGAGCTTGGCCGGAAGCCGAGTTAATTGTAGTTCCCGATGCCGGACATTCGATGACGGAAAAGGGCATCCGCAGCGCTCTAATTGAAGCGAGCGATCGCTTTTTTGAGTTTTGAGTTTTGAGTTTTGAGTTTTGAGTTCGAGCGCCCCGGAGTTTTGAGTTCGAGCGCCCCGGAGTTTTGAGTTTTGGGGGTTGAGTTTTGACAATGCGAACATGCCCAATCCAATGCGAACATGCCCAATGCCACCCACCCCCAACCCCTCACCCACCCCCAACCCCTCCCAGGAGGGGAGTGCCCAATGCCCGATTACCAATGCCCTATGCCCTATTACCAAAATTAAGGATAACGCAAAATGAATTTCAGGGAAATATTAGAACCGATCGCCAAAGTCTTCCAGAGTCTGGGAATTCCAGAACCAATTGTCCATTGGGGACACCCTGCCATGATGGCAATAGTCCTATTTGTCATGGGTAGTTTTGTTGGTTACGCAGGATGGCGCGGGCGTTTGGCTACAGATGAAGAAGAGGCGATCGCCAATTTTTCTAACCATCGCAAGCTAGCGCCCTTTATGACCTTGTTTATATTTTTGGGCGCTACTGGAGGTATTTTCTCTCTAGTAATGCAGGGACAAGATATTATGAATAGTCCCCATTTTTGGACTGGTTCGATTTTGTTGGCATTACTGGCAGCGAACATTTTTATTTCCCTGACCAAGTTCGGCGGCAATAAATCTGCCCTGCGTACCGCTCATGCTTATATAGGTAGCGTTGCTCTGGCGGTTATGTTGGTTCACGCTATTTTAGGCTTTAACTTGGGTCTGGCTATTTAGCTTGTAGGAGGGAGCCGAGCGCGTTCGGGCAACCAGACATTGACCTACAAAAGTAGGGGCGACATGAAACGCCCCTACGTTTTCGTTCATTACACCAATTTGAGAAACGCTATATAAGAACTCAAAACTCAAAACTCCGGGGCGCTCGAACTCAAAATTAAAACACTACCCAGCGACTGCCGAAGCATTAGGGCGGGCAAAAATCATGCGACCGGCTGCAGTTTGCAAAGAAGAAGTAACCACAACTCGCATTTGGCTGCCGATATATTTTTCCGCTTCTTCTACTACTACCATAGTACCATCTTCTAGGTATCCCACTCCTTGAGAGGCTTCCTTGCCTTCCTTGAGAATTTTTAGGTCGAGGCGATCGCCGGGTAAATAGACCGGACGTACTGCTTGGGTTAAATCGTTAATGTTTAAGACGGGAACCTTTTGTACGCTGGCGACTTTGCTTAAGTTATAGTCATTGGTCAGCAGAGTGCCATTAATTTCTTGAGCCAAGCGTACTAATTTGGCATCTACAGTATGGATATTGTCATAATCGGCGGGGTGGATGAGTATCCTTTCGGAATAGGTTTCCTGAAGTCCCTTGAGGATATCCAAACCTCTGCGACCGCGAACCCGCTTTTGGTCGTTGGCGGCATCGGCGACTAGCTGCAATTCTTGCAAGACGAACTGAGGGACGAGTATTTGGCCTTCTAGAAATCCGGTGGCTAGCAGGGCTTCGACGCGACCGTCGATAATGCAACTGGTATCCATCACTTTAGCCGGGGCTGGCTTGAGGGTGCCTTCAGCTACCAAGACTGTTTCTAGGGAGTTGGGATTAATCAAGCGCAAGAAGGAACGACCGTGAGCATCTGCAAGACTGATGCCGGTGAAGGCAAATAAAATACTGCCTAAAACCGCTGCTAGGGGTTTGATGAAGCCAAACTCTGGGGGAATGGGGAGCAAAAATAACGGGGCCAGCATCAAGTTGGCTACTAAGAGTCCTAAGATAAGCCCTATCGCCCGAGTAATAATGACGTCAATGGGCATTTGCCGCACTTGGGCCTCCAGTCGCCGGTAAGTAGTCTGCATGGATAATCCGACTGCAGCACCGATGAGAGCGCCAAATCCGGCGGTTACCGATCGCAATCCTTCCAAATTTGTTACCTGGGTTACCACAGAGTTGGGCAGCAAGTCGATGCTGTAGAGACCTACCCCAGCAAATGTTAAAATAAAAGAAATAATTATGATTGCATCAAGCATAGTTTTAAGCCACTCAGGGTGGAAATCGCGAAATTATGAAAATGTTAGCTCCCAAATTAGGGAGCGATCGCTGCAACCGGGACTTGTCAGCGTTCTCAAAAGTAGTCCCAATAAGGATGACAGGCAAATCGTATATAAAGGAAAATGTATAAGTTGCGCGATAGGCTGCTTTGCTAAGAGCCAAGTGAATTCAGACTTATGCTCCTATTATACTCTTGTCTTTAGAGCTGATTTATAAAGTTAACCTTAAAAGCCAAAAATGTTTCAAGGGAGCATATATTAAGCAAGCTCCTTTATAAAAAAGGAGAAATGCTTCTTGTTTTATAACAGGGCACAAAATTTAAGTATAAGACTTACACAAACTGTACGATTTAATTATAGATACAGCGTTTGGTGCGCGGTGCGGCACCCTACAAATAGTTTCTTTGCGTAAGTCCAGTAGGTATAAGCGTGAATCTTCCTCCGAGCCAAATAACCACAGCTAGCAATCCTAGTTCGGCCTACGTTCATATTCCCTTCTGTCGGCGGCGCTGCTATTACTGCGATTTTCCAGTGAAAGTCGTTGGCGATCGCTCTTCTGGGGACAACTCTAGTATCATCGCCCATTACATTGAGGTCCTGGTGCGAGAAATCGCTATGACACCGGCTCCCGGCCGCTCCCTGGATACGGTGTTTTTTGGCGGGGGCACTCCCTCCCTGCTGTCGATTTCCCAGCTAGAACGGATTCTAGACGCTCTCGATCGCCAGTTTGGCATCGGTGCCAACGCCGAGATTTCGATGGAAATGGATCCGGGAACTTTTGACCGAGAAAAACTAGAAGGGGTTTGCGCCGCTGGGGTCAATAGAGTCAGCATGGGAGTGCAAGCCTTTGACGACAAGTTGCTAAAGATATGCGGGCGATCGCATCTCCTTGAAGATATCCTCGCCGCAGTAGAGTCGATTCGGCAAGTAGGGGTTGCCGACTGGAGCATCGACCTGATATCCGGACTGCCAAAGCAAACTCTGGATATGTGGCAAGCCTCTCTGGAAGCGGCGATCGCTATTTCACCTACCCATATCTCCTGTTACGACCTGATCGTAGAACCCAAAACTGCCTTCCATCGTTATTACCAAGCGGGAGTTTCTCCCCTACCTTCTGACGAGACAACTGCTCGAATGTACCGTCTGGCTGTGGAAATGCTCGCTGCCGCTGGATACGAACATTATGAAATTTCCAATTATGCTCAGTCCGGCTATCAATGCCGTCACAATCGGGTTTATTGGGAAAACCGCCCTTATTACGGATTTGGCATGGGGGCAACGAGCTATGTTGGCGGCCAAAGATTTGGCAGACCGCGCCGAAGCCAAGATTATTACCAGTGGGTAGAAACTTTTGTTGCTGCTGGCGGCGCGATCGACTCTCCCCCCACCCCAGCCGATGAGTTGCTCGAAGAAGTATTGCTAGAAACTCTGATGCTGGGATTGCGTCTGGCAGAAGGGTTGGACTTGGCAACCCTAGCCCAAAAATTTGGCAACTCTATCCCCGAACGGCTCTGCAAATGCTTGGAACCATACCGCCTGGAAGGTTGGGTAGAGTTCATAGAATCCCGCCATAATGGCTCGCAGAATAATTTGGAGAATGGCGAGTTTTTTCCCTGCGATCGCATCCGGCTAAGCGACCCAGAAGGATTCTTATTTTCCAACACAATTATCGCTGCCCTATTTAGCGAATTTTCCTAAATCGCGGGCTTTGGTGACGCTCGATTTCATTCTTTTGATGGAAAAATAAGATCGATTAAATCGGTCTCGCCAGCAGTAATTTCCTGGCGTACCATTTCTGCCATTCGGTCCCACTGAGTATCTGTGGTCGCTTGAAAACGAGATTTCCAAGCTTGTTCGTCTTCCAGTTCGGCCAGCCAACGACTGGCGATCGCATTTTGTTCCTCAAGCGGTAGTTTTTCGATTTGTGCTATCGCTCTTTGAATTCGGTCACGATAGATCTTTTTCATAGTTATGAGTAACCGATCTATTGTAGCATGGTAAAAAAAACTAAAAGAAGCGATCGCCAATTCCCCCAATGCCCAATGCCCAATGCCCAATGCCCAATTCCGAATTCCCATGATTCCCATTGCCGATAATATTCGCACTCCCAGCAGGCCGATTGTTGTCTATGTACTAATTGGCATCCATGTTGCTTTGTTTCTGCGATCGCTACAACTGCAAGTGGCCGGAGAATTAGGAGATTTTCTCAGAACCTGGAGCTTGGTGCCAGTGCGAATCTATTCCTCGGCGTTAGAAGTGGCGAATACTAACAATCCAGCGGCTTGGGTGACCCTGATTGTCATAGGTAGCGTTTCTCTTATCTGGGGTATGTTTCTGCATGGTAGCCTCGCTCAACTTTTGGGAAATATGCTTTTTTTGTGGGTGTTTGGCAAAAATGTCGAGCATATCCTCGGCCATTGGCGCTTTTTAGGATTCTATTTGCTGGCCGGTATTATGACCCAAATCGGCCAAGTTTTAATTCAGCCAAATATGACAGCTTCTCTGGCTGGGGCTAACGGCGCGATCGCAGCTATTTTAGGAGGCTACCTACTCAGCTTTCCCAAAGCAAGGATTGACAGCATCATGCCTTTAATAATAGTTTCTATCCCGATGAAGATTTCGGCATTTTTCTATTTGCTATGGTGGTTTCTACAGCAGTTTTTTTACGGTATTGGCAAGCTCAATGTAGTTGGCGGCATCAATCCCTTATTCAGTATCGGCTATTGGAGTCACGGCATCGGCTTGATTATTGGAGCGGCCTTAGTCCCCCTGCTCGTCAAGCGCAAACCGCCCACGGCTATTTATTAAATTTGAGTTTTGAGTTTAGAGAAAAGAAACCCGGTTTTTTGGACAATATTGCTTTGGCAAACCTAAAATTATGTGTAACTGTAGGGAGCGGTTGAACAGAGTGAAACCCAACTATACCAATCGTTGTGTTGGGTTACTCGCACGAGTTGGCGTTAGCCCTCCTTGGGCAGGCTATGCTCTCCTTGGGCAGGCGGAGCGCGTTCGCCAAAGCCAACACTCCGTTCAACCCTTCCCTACAATTTTAAGCCAGACAATCCAATATAGCGTTTCTGAAATTGATGTGTTATTAACTTGCAAGTCCCTTACTGCTAATAGCAAAATTGGTGGCCCCCCGCAAATCTAGTGCGATCGAGGCTACTGGACTGTCTGCCTTAGGGATTTCCAAATAAATATCTCTTCCTCGCTTCGCCGTAGGACAGGCGGGACGCCCGTCCTACGAATTGGGGAATTTATTTTTTGGAGTTCCCTTAAAGCCTGCCCAAGGAGGGCATAGCCGGTACATTATTAACTTGCAAGTCCCTTAACTGTCTCATAGTTAATTGAAATTACTATATATTAGGACTTACGCAACGGCACTACGGGGAGGGGTAACCACGGGGGGATTGCCCCTACAAATACTAGATATGGACAGTTTGCGTAAGTCATGTATATATAAGTGCAGAAACTGCAAAAAGTGGAGAAATTTCAGAAAATGGCTCGAATGTTGAAATTCGAGCAAAATTGTGCTATATTAGCTTTATAGCCTCAAAGAGGGGCAAAAAAAGGGGCCACGGCTAACCGCGACCCTTTGTACGTAGATAAAAGTAAACCGTAAGCGAGGAGGTTTTTCACTCAAAAAATTTCTCCCTCAAAAACCCAGGCTGTTAGGGGTAAGCCAAGGACTCTGGGCAAGTAGTCCGTTGGCTTGCTCCAATAGCAGCGCCTGGGGGAAGCCCGCCCAAAAATACCGCTGATGGTTCTTTAAGCGGCAGCGGGTGGGTTTCCATTGGGAGAAATTCACCTATTTTTCACCACTGGCCTTAATAAGGGGCACAGGAGCCGAGAGGCAAAAGAGCCGAGGGGCAGAGGGGGCAAAGTTCTTCCTCCGCTCCTCCGCTCCTCCGCTTCCTTCTTTTTCTCTGCTTCCTCCGCTCCCTGCGCCGCGATCGATCGCAGTCGATCGCGACGCGCCAACGCGGCTATTTGCACCAGGGAGAACTAGGCGCGTAGCACCTCCTTGCTTTTTGTAGATTCTACAACGGCTTGCTTTTGGATGCGATCGTATGCGGACGGAGGCCATATGGTCCCCCGTCAAGTAAAAAGTCAAAAGTCATGCATTCAAAATTCCCTTTGGAGCCTTGAGGCAAAAGCATTTTGAATGGGTGCATTTTGACTTTTTACTTTTTACTTATTACCTTGAGGCTTTTGAACTGCGGTAAGCCTAAGCTTTGAGTGGAAACTGACTAATTTTTTTTGAGGTTTTAACTTATCAGAGTTTTTAGAGTCATATCGCGATAGGATACCAGTTCTAAATCTTTGCTACTTTGGCGAGAATAACACTCCTGTTTTTTGTAACTAACGGGGTTATTTTATATTAAAATTTGGGTCAGATAAACAATGCGTAAATGTGAAGGGCGATCGCTTTTTTTATTATAGCTAGCTACCAGTAAAAACATAATTTTAAAATATTTTGTTTTTGTACTAAGATTACTATTAATTCAGGAACTAAAGTGAAAACAGATCATTTATTATACCGTATCTTTCAAGAGTTCCCGGCCAGCTTCTTCGAGCTAATCGGCAAATCCGCTACCGACGCTGTAGCCTATCGGTTCGATTCCGTAGAACTCAAACAAACATCTTTTCGCTTGGATGGCTTGTGGACGCCCATCAAATCTTGCTCAAAGCTGCCGGCTTATTTCGGTGAAGTTCAATTCCAGAAAAATCCCAAATTTTACTCTAATCTATTCTCAAAGGTTTTTCTGTATTTGCAAAAAACCGATCCCGAGCTAGACTGGATAGCTGTGGCGATCTTTGCCAAGCGCAGTATGGAGCCCGACAACCTAAAACCTTATCAGGAATTGCTGAATTCTCCAAAAGTAATTCGGATCTACCTGGACGAACTGGCCAAGAAAAAGACAACATCTCTGGGCATTAGCATTATCCAGTTAGTGTTAGCCAAGGCCGAAGAGGCCGAAGAGATTGCCGAGAAGGCGGTTAAGTTGTTAGAGCGAGCCAAGCAAGAGGTGGCCGACCAACAAACTCAACTCAAGGTTCTAGACTTGATAGAAACGATAGTTGTTTACAAATTGCCCGATAAAACTCGTCAGGAGCGTCAAGATCTAGAAGCTATGTTAGGACTAGAGGATTTGCGTAAAACCAAGTTTGCCCAAGAAATGCTGATCGAGGGCCGAGAGCAGGGTCTAGAACTAGGTCTAGAACGGGGTCTAGAACGAGGTCTAGAACTAGGTTTAGAACAAGGCAAATTACAAGCAAAGCTAGAAACAGTGCCAGAGCTATTAAAGCGAGGGTTTACCGTGGAGCAAGTGGCGGAAATCTTGAAATTAGAGGTGGAGCAGGTCAGCAAATTGGCCAAAGAACAAGAATAGGATAGCAATTATAGCAATAAGCAGTCAGCTATCAGCAGTCAGCTATCAGCACAAGCGTTGCCGTCACTAGCAAGGAGCGAATTTTGAATTATACTAACCTTAGTGCGTAGTGCTATATAGCAATTCCTGAAGCTCAAAATAGAAGCCCGGTTTTTTGGAAAAACCGGGCTTCTGGGCTGAATTTCGAGAATAGAAACCCGGTTTTTCCAAAAAACCGGGTTTCTGGGTCTCAGATTTATTTAAATTTCACTTGCGACAAACATGCAATTTTTCCAGAGCTTCGGGGTGCTGGATAAAATAATATTCCAACCAATTGCAACCTCTGGCTAGTAGTTCGTCTAGTCCTTCTACTCGCCACAAGCGCACTGCATTATCTTCGCCAGCGATCGCAATTAGTTTGCCATTGGGACTAAAGCTGGCGCGCCTGCCCTCAAACTCAGCAATCTGCTTTCCCGAAAGCGACCACAATCTAACCGTGCCGTCATTACTGGTAGTAGCAATTCTGCTGCGATCGGGACTAAATGCCACTGTTTTAACTTTGTCGATATGCCCTCGCAAAACTGCTATCTCGTTACCCGCTAAATCCCAAATTCGAGCAGTCCCGTCATCACTCGCGGTAGCAATAATACTGCCATCAAGACTAAATGCCACGCTTTGAACAGCGCCGGTATGCTCTGCCAAAGTAGCTATCTCGTTCCCATTTAAGTCCCAAATTCGGGCGGTGCCGTCATCGCTGGCAGTAGCTATTCTATTACCATCGGGACTAAACGCCACATCGAAAACTTGGTCGTTATGTCCTTGTAAGGTTTTTATTAGTCTGCCGGTTAAATCCCAGATTCGAGCCGTGCCGTCATCGCTCGCTGTTGCAATCTTTTTGCCATCAGGGCTAAACGCAACAGTTTGAACTTTGTTGGCGTGCCCTCGCAAAGTTGCTATCTCGTTACCGGCTAAATCCCAAATCAGAGCAGTCCCGTCATCGCTTGCGGTGGCAATTGTCTTGCCGTCGGGGCTAAAAGTGACATTTCTCACCTTATCAATATGCCCTTGCAAAATTGCTATTTCGTTCCCATCTAAATCCCAGATACTGGCGGTCTTGTCATCGCTCGCGGTGGCAATTCTGTTAGCATCGGGACTAAACGCGATGCTTCTAATCAAGTCGATATGTCCTTTTAGAGTAGCAATCTCGTTGCCGGCTAAATCCCAAATTTTGGCAGTGCGGTCATTACTGACCGTGGCAACTCTATTACCATCGGGACTAAATGCCATACTTTCAACAGAATCGGCATTCCTTTCATTCCCTTCCAAAGTGGCAATCTCATTCCCAGATAAATCCCAGACTTGGACGATTCCATCATCGCTAGCAAGATAGATTTTATTTTCGTCGGAACTAAATGCCATACTTCCAGGCCAGTCGGTATAGCCCTTGAAAATGGCAACTTCGTTTCCGGCCAAATCCCATAGACGGGCAGTACGGTCATAGCTTGTGGTAGCAACAAAATTGCTACCCGGGCTGAAAGTTACGCTTATTATTTGTTTTTGATGAGCTTGAAAAGTAGTAATTATTCTGCCGGTGAAATACCAGATTTGGACAGTTCCGTCCCAACTGTAAGTAGCAAGCTTGTTGCGATCGGGACTAAATGCAACGCCGTCAAAACCTCTAGCATATTCCAAAGTAGAGATGAGGTTTCCAGCCAAATCCCAGAGACGGACAGTATCATCCCAACTGGCTGTAGCAATTCTGTTGCCATCAGAACTGAATGCTACAGCGAAAACTGATTTGCTAGGACATAGCAAAATTTCTATCAGATTCCCGACTGAATCCCAGACTCGGGCAGTGCCGTCCGAACTTGCAGTAGCAATCCTTTTACTATCCAGGGCAAACGCATCTTAAATAAGTTTGACTTTTTACAAAGAAAGTGCCTTGTTTTAAACTTAAAATTATCATGTGTTTAGGGTTAGTTCTTAATAATAACCGCATACAGGCCTGTCGATCCTGCTA
>JAAHFN010000049.1 GCA_010672965.1 Oscillatoria sp. SIO1A7 | reverse complement strand
ATATCTCATAAATTAAATTTTCCTTTTATACTGAAATTGGGGCCTGTTATGGAACCGATATTGAGGACCTTCTCTTAGGGCGATCGCATCTTTTTAAAATATACAATTTATTTTGCAGGGGTACTTAACCAAACAAGAGGCAAGGGCTTTGGGCGAATATTTTAGGATCCTAAGTTGTTTCAGTAACTCGCGATCGAGGCAAGCTTGAGTGCGCGCGATTTGGTTCGCCAGGATGTGAGCAGAAGCAGGGTGGGAAGTGTGGGAAGTGTGGGAAGTGTGGGAAGTGTGGGAAGTGTGAGGAGGCTGGGGAGGCTGGGAGGCTGGGAGGTGTGGGAAGGAAAGGTAGTTATATAGAAAGAAGTCACTACAGTAGAGAAATCAAGAGAAATCAAGCAGCCACCAATTCTCCAAGTTCCTCTGCAGCCCACTGGCAATAATCCAACAATAATTGCTGCATCAATTTTTGCTTCATTTTGAGCAGCACGCTGGCTAGCAAATTATTTCCGGTAGTACGCAGGGCTGACTTGGGCATCATAGAAAACGGCGGCGGCAGAAAAATAGTCAAACCTAAATCGGCACCGCCCCGCAGATAAGTTGCACCGCCAACCGAGTAAGGTTCCATTGTCCCGCTCAGCTCTAGCTGAAAATGTTCGTTAATTGTTTCAATTCCCCCCAAGGAGCAGCCGACGGATTTTAAATTAATAGTTCCCTTGGCATCGGCCCAGATTTTCATATCCACCGTTGGCTCGATTTTCAGCAGAAAAAATTTTAAGGGTCGCATTTTCAGGCGATAGCAGTCCGAGCCGAGCCGCTCCAAGCGACGAGGATCGCCCAAAGCTTTGACTATGCGCTGGGGCTGGCGCAGGTATTCCTGGATGGGGACGCGCTGCTCTGGAACCGCCAGTTTGACGGATTGCGAAGCGGTAAAGCGGTTGTACATTTGGCCGTTAAAATTAATTTTTCTAGACGCCGATTCTGTTAACTTTACCTGAATTGAGCCGTTTTTGTATTTTTTTTATAATTGTTTTTTATCAATGAGCAAAAAGCGATCGGCTTAGCAGGGGGTAGCTGGTAACCGGGCGATCCAGGCAACCAGGCGATTCAGGCGATCGCTCTCTAGCTGACCGCTCTCTAGCTCTTGGCTAATTACCAACCGCTAATTGCTTAGAGCCGATTGCTTTTCGAGCGACTTCGCCGCTGGCCCAATGGCGATAATCCAATAACAACTGATGCATCAGTTTTTGTTTAATCGCTAGCAAGACACTTTTGAGCAAGCCATTACCTGTGGTTTCGAGAACGGGTGCAGGGGTAAATTGCAAAGGCGCGGGAATCTCGACTTCCACAGTTAGATCTGCTTTTCCCCGTAAATAAGTCAAGCCGCCAATCTCCACAGGCGAGAGCTTACCCACCAAATCCAGAGCAAAGCGACGATTTAGGTATTCAACTCCCCGGATTTCACAACCTACAGATACCAAATGAATGGTGCCATCGGATTTGGCCCAGACTCTGAGATCTACTATGGGTTGAATTTTGAGCATGAGAAAATCTCGCGATCGCATTTTGAGGCGAAAGCGGTCTCGACCCAAAAGCTGGATTCTACTGGGGTCCGCTATGGCCCCGACCAGGCGTTGTGGCTGGCGCAAATAGTGCTGAATGGGGACAGGCTGCTCTGGTACGGCAATTTCCAGGGATTGGGAGGCAAAGAAACGGCTAAGCATAATACACAAGTAAAAAGCTTTGAATTATATTAACTAAAATTTACAGTTGTTAACAATATTTTACATAACCCTAGCTAGATTCAGGCTGAGGCTTCGACTGGGGAAAACCGCTAAATCCAGATACAGAAAGCAATCTAGGGCAATTTAATCTCACGATAATACTGCAAAAGCTGAGAAAATGTAAAACGATTGTTGCTAATTGCTCAAACTTAAAACAAGTATGTAATATGTAATGTATTAGAATCTAGTAAAGGAACAGCCCAAGTCCTGCGGCTTTATGTTGGTCTTTATGGACGGGACTTACGCTTTCCTACAGGATTAAACTATAGATATAGAGTTTGGTCTGCGGTGCGGAACCCTACAAATAGTGTCTATGCGTAAATCATAATAAAATAAAGACAGAAAAAATCTATGAGTTTATCGATCGCCTATTTAGGTCCTCCAGGAACCAATTCCGAGACAGCAGCGATGGCATATGTCGAACACCTCAAGCAAATTACCGGACAAGAATGCATATTATGTCCCGACCCGACCATAGCGGCCAGCTTGCAAACCGTAGCCTTGGGGGAAGCAATGCTCGGAGTAGTGCCGGTAGAAAATTCCTTGGAGGGCTCGGTCTCCGTAACCCTGGACAGTCTCTGGCAACTGGATGACCTCCAAATCCAAAAAGCCTTAGTATTACCCATTTCCCATGCCCTAATTTCCTGGGCTTCTTCTCTATCTGCGATTCATACTGTTTATTCCCATCCCCAGGCTTTGGCTCAATGCCAAGGTTGGTTAGAGAAATCCTTGCCTTCATCACAGCTAATTCCTACCAATTCGACAACAGAGGCAGTTATGCGTTGTTCGGAAGATTACGAGACAGCAGCGATCGCCTCCGCCCGAGCTGCCGAACTCTACCTTGCCCCGATACTCGCCCATCCAATTAACGATCGCCCCGAAAACTGCACCCGCTTTTGGGTCGTAGGAAAACAGCCTTCCCCCGGTGGAAGTCACACCTCCTTGGCATTCAGCGTTCCCGCCAATGTACCCGGTGCTTTGGTCAAACCGCTACAAACCTTTGCCAATCGAGGCATAAATATGAGTAGAATTGAATCTCGCCCTACGAAGCGATCGCTCGGAGAGTATCTTTTTTTTATCGACCTAGAAGCAGACGCCCGAGACCCCAGAACGCGGGAAGCTCTAGCAGAATTAGAGACTTACACTAAAACCATGAAAATTTTTGGCAGCTATAGCATAGTTTGCAATTAAGCCGCTCCACATTTAATGTTCCTCGCTCTGTCATGGAGAAAGGGGCGCGATCGCTGCTCGTCCCCTGTTTTCCCTCAAAATTCAACCTTTCTTAGGACTTACGCACTAAATCTATATGTGGTAGGGGTCAACGGCGGTTGACCCCTACGGTTGGTATTGAACGATCTCTTTTGCGTAATATCAAGTCAGGTTAAATACCCACAGAAAAAATTTAGAATCTCCCGTAGGACGGGCGTCCGGAAAGTCCCCCCCCGCCCGTAGGACTTTCCGGAAGCCCGTCCGGAGCAGAACTTGACTTTTTTTTGGGGCATTCAAACCGACATGATATAAGTCCTGCTTTCTGAATTTCCAGGGACTCTAATTGCGTCTAGTTGTGCCGATTTGTCCGGTTCGACCCGAGTAGATCTGTAGTTTTTGAGTAAAGTTCCGTTTCAGACCGTAGGAGGTAGTACGATGACTTGGCATACGATTATGGGCGATCGCGTCCTTACTGGAGTTGAGGCCAAATTCTATATAGAGGCCGTCCAGAATGCTTTTGCCGTGCTGAATGATGAAATAAACGACATGAATGAAGAAGATTCAGAAGATTGGTGTGCTGACATGTATCCAACTGGATCTACGTTATTTGATAGATCGAGCTTCAATCAAAAAGCCGTTTTGGTCAACTTCGTTTTATCGGCTTTGCTCAAACCAGAGATACCCTATCCTCCTCTTACGCATATCTTAGAAGCAGCCGCCTATTTTCCCTTAGTGTTTGTCAGAAGCATGGTATCGTCAGAAACAGAAGACGATGATTTCGTAAACGAGTACGAGCCAGATGCCGAATATCGATATTATTACCGCAAAATGCTATACCTACCTTTTAAAGAAATTATTTTACCTTGGGAATTAGAGTCTCTGGAGCAGGAACGAGAGGACTACGAACCGGATGAATTTGAAAAAATGTTACAAGCCAAACAAAAATTCGACTATCGTTGCAACGTTTTTGGCGAATGGGACAACATAATTGAATTTTTAGCAGATCGAATTTTTTGGGATCGAGACTGGCAAATCGTATCGTATCATCCGCAATTACTCGATGGAGGCAATGAAATCACAAAAATGATGGGTATTGACGATGATTACTTATCCAATCGTCTGCCTAAAGTTAGCGACGAGGAAGCTGCAAAAGCGCTAGCAGAAATCCATGCTTGGAATTCGGAGACAATCAGTTAAATCTACCTTGGCAAAATTAGCTAGAAAAACAGCTTTTGGTTGGTCTAATCGCTATACAGCGTTTCTCAAATAGATGTACGATTTTAAAGTGCAGTCACCATAAAAGTTTCAGCCGTTTTGTATCTACCTACTAATTTGAGAAACGCTATAATTTCTGAAAATCAATTTATTGTCGGTAGAGGAAAATCGTCATGTACCAAACCTTCCAAGGCATACCCAACTTACCAGACCTAACCCATGTCAACGAGCTTATAGAGTTTGGCTCGGAGATTATAGATCGATTGGGGCAAATAGCGATTTTTGTACTGTTCTTGGGAATCGTTATTGCACTACTCAACTGGTCTTTATCCAAAAAGCCTTTAAGCGTGCAAGGCGACAATACACCAAATAGGGGTCTTTCTGGCTGGGTGGAGGGTTACTTCTTATTCTTGCAAAAACTACCACATATTTTGCTGGTGGTCTTTTTCTTAGTGGGAGGATTCTTTCTCTGCTCTACCTTGGCCAATCGATACCACAATTGGGAACAAGCCAGAATTGCTACAGTGGCCAAAAGCGTTTCTGGCGATCGCCTAGAACAACCGGCACCAAAAATTCGCTATGTAGTAGAAGAACCCTACAGTTACACTCGGTGGGTGGAGGGCGAGCAAGTAAAGGTCGAGGATATCCGAAAAGTCAATCGCTTTCTGACCCTAGCCGAAAGTCAAATTGACGTAACCATCAACCAAACCACCGCAGCGGACACGGGCTCTTGGATTTATAGCATCGATTTTGATGCGGAATACCTCGTCGTCAACAAACTAAAGGAAAAGGGCAATTTTTTCTTTGAAATCCGCCCCCCTTACGGCTATAGGTTGCTCCAAGATTTCCAAGTAGAGCAAGATGGCAAGCGTCTGGAACAAATAAACCCGGGAGATTACGGCTTTCCATTTAGTCTCGAAGCCGGAGCAGAAACCAGTTTTCGAGTCGCTTATAAAGCTGTGGGTGCCCCGCGCTTCACCTACGAGCCTGGGGGTCAACTGCTCTCCAACTTTCGCTTAACGGCTCTGGCGAATTTTCCCAAAGCAGATTTTGCCAGCGGAATTCTGCCAACGGAGACAAAACAGGAGCGAACAGGCACTCGTTTTACTTGGATATTTGAAAATAATGTTTCGGTTCGCAATCCTTTTGGGGTGTTTACTGCAACCGACCCGGTGCGAAATACGGGAATTATGCCCCGCCTGCTCTTGCTGGCTCCGGCATTATTTTTGTGGTGGATAATGCTTTTATATTTATCGGTGCCGCTTCGCCTTCAAGATGTAGCGATGTTAGGGGGTATTTTCTTTGCTTGCCTGTTGAGCTTGACTTATCTAAGTCGCCTTATAGATGTGAAGCTAGCTTGGACGGGGATTTCTCTATTGTTGCTAGCTTTAGTTTGGGGACTTGGCTCGGGACGCCGTTCCCGACTGGCTGTAGAAATTGCCACGATCGCCGGCGGAGTATTGCCCGTTTGGGGACTAATTGTTTCCGCCAGCGGTCTCACTCTGAGCTTAGCCGGACTCCTCTCGGTTACATGGTTGGCCGCACGAAATTGGTACGGAATCAAGAGTGAATAGTGAATGCGCGAATAGTGAAAATACCATTAACTTTTCACTGTTAACTTTTCACTTTTCAAGGGCATCCTTAAGAACCGTGCGAGCGGCCAAGTGACTTCGAGTGGAGCTGAGTATTTCCGCTTCTCGTTCCAGGCGAGCTACAGTGTCGTCCATCTCTAAGAGGTCTTGCTGTTCTCGGGGAACTCCATAAAGATTGCTTGCCACCCAATAGGATAATTCTCTGGGCAGTTCGGGGACATCTTCGGGAAGGGCAATTTCCCTATCCATTAACTTGGCCGACAGGCGTACTACGTCTTTTAGCAGTTCTTCGACGCTAGCCGCCAATGGTCGCAAATCTCTATCTGGCGGCTTGTCTTCAATCCATTCTACTTCGCCTACCAGATAGGGTTTTTCCCGAACGTAATCTACGACGCGAAACCGCTGCTGTCCCAAGGTCATCATTTTCATGCGATCGTCGGGCAGGCGATGGTACTGAATTATTTCTGCACAGCAACCAATCTTCGATTCTTGGCCTTGCACGGGGTCCCACATTACTACCCCAAATCGGCGATCGCTCTCCAGAATTGTATTCATCATAATTCTGTAGCGAAACTCAAAAATATGTAGGGGCAGAGGTCTCCCTGGAAATAGCACCACTTCTGGCAAGGGAAACAAAGGTAGTAATTCTTCGGCTTTTTCAGTAGGGTATAGCATATTATCTTTTTTACGAAGAGCCGACGAGGGGAGACGCCGATTTGGGAGATCGCGGCAGGCGTCCAACACAAAGCACTATGCAATTTGGGAGCGGGCAATTTTTATTCTTTGCTCCTTGCTTACAGCAATAATCGTGGCAAAAGAGCTACGCTCCCCGATCCGCGACAGCGCACCTATCGCGCTATTTGCTGACTGCTGACAGCTTATTGCCTTGCTAGATATGACAATTGTCAACAATCGATATCTTACAGTTTCACTTCTATATCTACCCCCGCAGGCAAGTCCAGTTTCATCAAAGCATCTATAGTCTTGGATGAGGGCTGATAAATATCAATAATGCGCCGGTGGGTGCGGGTTTCAAAATGTTCTCGGGAATCCTTATCAATGTGGGGCGAGCGCAACAAGCAATAAATACGGCGCTTGGTGGGCAAGGGAATCGGACCGACTGCCGAAGCATTTGTCCGATTTGCAGTATCTACAATTTTTTCGCAAGAAGTGTCTAAGATGCGGCGATCGAAGGCTTTCAGGCGAATGCGAATTTTTTGCGCTTGCATTGTGGCGGTACTCATATTTTTTCTATCTTCTAGATGTTCGAGGTTATGATTTTTCAGTAATCTTAAGTTTGCCGGTTTTCGGTCAAACCATTCTGAAAGGCACAGAGCCCTCCTAAATTTAGGAGGGCCAAAAGATGGTTATAGTCTATCTTACTTGACGACTTTAGCTACGACGCCAGCACCAATGGTACGACCGCCTTCGCGAATTGCAAAGCGCATCCCTTGTTCGATCGCGATCGGGTTAATCAAGGAGACCTTCATTTTGATGCGATCGCCGGGCATCACCATTTCCGCAGTGCTGCCATCATCAGCCGTAAACGCATCAATAGTACCCGTCACGTCAGTGGTGCGGACGTAGAACTGAGGACGATAGCCGGAGAAAAACGGCGTATGCCGGCCGCCTTCCTCTTTTTTCAGCACATAAACCTCAGATTCAAACTCGGTGTGAGGAGTAATCGAAGCCGGTTTGGCAAGAACCATCCCGCGCTCCACATCCGTTTTCTGGATCCCTCGCAGCAGAACCCCAGCATTATCGCCGGCCATCCCTTCGTCCAGGGATTTTTTAAACATTTCTACCCCGGTGACAGTGGTCTTGCGGGTATCTCGGAGTCCCACCAATTCCACTTCTTCGCCCACCTTGACCTTGCCGCGCTCGATCCGACCCGTGGCCACAGTTCCCCGACCCGTAATCGTGAATACGTCTTCTACCGCCATCAAGAAAGGCTTATCGACATCCCGCTCCGGCTGGGGTACATAGCCATCCACTTGCTCCATTAGCGCGTGAATCTTATCGACCCAATTATCCTCGCCTTTTTGTATGTCGCCCTTCGCGGTTAAGGCTTCGACAGCCTTTAAAGCACTCCCCTTCACAATGGGAATCTCATCCCCCGGGAAATCATATTCGCTGAGCAGTTCCTGAACCTCTAGTTCCACCAGTTCGAGCAGTTCCTCGTCATCTACCTGGTCTTCTTTATTCAGAAACACAACCAGACTGGGCACGCCCACCTGCTTGGCCAGCAGGATATGTTCCCGTGTCTGAGGCATTGGTCCATCCGCCGCGCTCACCACCAGAATTGCCCCATCCATTTGAGCTGCTCCGGTAATCATGTTTTTCACATAGTCAGCGTGACCGGGACAGTCAACATGGGCGTAGTGGCGTTCCTCGGTTTCATACTCCACATGAGCCGTATTAATCGTGATGCCCCGAGCTTTTTCCTCGGGAGCCGCGTCGATATCCTCGTATTTCTTAGCCTCTGCACTTCCTTGCGCTGCCAAGGCCAATGTAATTGCCGCCGTCAGCGTAGTTTTGCCGTGGTCAACGTGACCGATCGTACCGATGTTGACGTGGGGTTTGTTCCTTTCAAACTTTGCGCGTGCCATGAATTATTTTTTCCTTTTTCCTCTGTCTTTCCCTAGCGAGTCACCTCAGTTCTTATCTACCAATCCTTGCGGGGCCTTCCTCGGTTTTGCTATGCGCTACGCGCAGGCAGAGCCTATGCGTAGCGCGAGATGAAACGCCCCTACAAGTCTGGGCTAATACTTTACAACTGAGGGCTCATTTATAGAGCGATCGCTCTTAAGCGTTCCCTTTGCTTTTAGCGATAATGGTTTCTGCCACATTACGGGGGATTTCATCGTAGTGGCTGAACTCCATTGTAAAGATACCCCGGCCTTGGGTCTTGGATCGTATATCCGTGGCATAGCCAAACATTTCTGCCAATGGAACCTTAGCCTTGACCTTGGCAAGTCCTCCTTCGGTATCCATACCTTCTATTTGACCTCGGCGTGAATTAAGGTCCCCCATTATATCCCCTAGAAACTCCTCGGGAACTTCAACCTCAACCTTCATCATAGGTTCTAATAGAACCGGCGATGCTTTCATCACGCCTTCTTTGATAGCCATTGACCCGGCAATCTTAAAGGCCATTTCCGAAGAGTCCACATCATGGTAAGAACCATCTACTAGAGTGGCCTTAACATCAATCAAAGGATAGCCAGCCACTATCCCCGATTCGCAGGCTTCCTTCATCCCTTGCTCCGCTGGGCCGATATACTCTTTAGGTACGACCCCACCAACGATTTTGGAGACAAATTCAAACCCGCTGCCTGGGTCTCCGGGTTCCAGTTCTATGGTCACATGGCCATACTGACCTTTACCACCGCTCTGGCGGATGAACTTACCTTCTGCTTTGACAGGTTTGCGAATTGTTTCGCGGTAAGCAACTTGGGGAGCGCCTACATTTGCTTCCACCTTGTACTCCCGCAACATCCGATCCACCAAAATTTCCAGGTGCAGTTCTCCCATCCCCGCAATCACAGTTTGATTGGTTTCCGAATCGATATTGACTCGGAAGGTAGGGTCTTCTTGGGATAGAGCTTGGAGAGCTTTGGAGAGCTTCTCCATATCTTGCTTGGTTTTTGGCTCCACAGCGACCGATATCACCGGCTCGGGAATAAATAGGGATTCCAGAATCACCGGGCTTTTGTCATCGCAAATCGTGTCTCCGGTAAAGGTGTCTTTTAGACCCAAGGCAGCTCCGAGATCCCCAGCTCGCAATTCATCGACCTCAATGCGATCGTCAGACTTCAGCACGATTAAGCGCGAAATCCGTTCCTTCTTGTTTTTGCTGGAGTTGAGGACGTAGCTGCCTTTGGTCAGCACGCCGGAATAGACCCGAATGAAGGTTAAGCGACCGTAGGGATCGGCCATAATCTTGAAGGCCAGAGCTGATAGGGGTTGGCTATCGTCAGCCTGACGCTCCACCGGGTTCCCGTCTGGCAGGGTTCCCTGAATAGCCGGCACTTCCGTCGGTGCTGGTAGATAATCTACCACTGCGTCCAACAAAAGCTGTACGCCTTTATTCTTAAAGGCCGACCCGCATAACACTGGGACAATGCTGCCGTCTATTGTGCCCGATCGCAGAGCCTTACGGATTTCTTCTTCGGTTAGTTCTTCCCCTTCCAAGTATTTTTCCATCAGCTCGTCGTCGGTGTCGGCCACCGACTCAACCAGCTTGACGCGATACTCTTCTGCTAACTCCAGAATTTCTTCGGGGATTGCGGTTTCTTCGATATCCGTACCGAGGTCGTTGGTGTAGATTTTTGCTCGCATCCGCACCAAGTCAACAATTCCTCCGAACGCATCTTCACCGCCTATGGGAATTTGAATCGGAACGGCGTTGGCTCGAAGGCGATCGCGCAGTTGCTCGTAAACCCTGAAAAAATTTGCCCCGGTGCGATCCATCTTATTGACGAATGCAATTCGCGGCACTTTATAGCGATCTGCTTGCCGCCACACTGTTTCCGACTGTGGCTGCACTCCTCCCACCGAACAGAACACCGCAATAACGCCATCTAGCACCCGCATTGAACGTTCTACCTCAATCGTGAAGTCAACGTGCCCTGGCGTGTCGATAATGTTAACCTTATGGTCCTTCCAGTTGGTGGTAATTGCAGCAGCGGTGATGGTAATGCCCCGCTCTTGCTCTTGATCCATCCAGTCCATAACGGCATTCCCATCATGGACCTCCCCAATTTTGTGAACCACGCCGGAATAGAACAGAATTCTTTCTGTGGTTGTTGTCTTCCCCGCATCAATGTGGGCGGCGATTCCGATATTGCGCACCCTCTCCAGCGGTACAGTGCGTGCCACTACAATTCCTCCTTTACTTTTACGCTTTTATTTATGACAACCTCCGCCTTTCCCTCATATAAGCTGCCCGATTATCCAGCAAGGGACTTTCGGGCAGACCAAATTTAAGATGGCTTGCCCTAGCGCTGCGATCGCAAGAGCTGGCATTAGAAACTGATACTAACTGCCGATATATCCGATATCGGCTATTTCAGCCCATCTCTACACCGGACCCTTTTTTATTTCCGGCGGCAGAGGGGGGCGTATCCGCTGCGCTCATACTGCGCAATTGCCCCCATATTTCTCTTAAGGGGACTTCGCTCTTAGCGCCGGATAGCTCCAATTTCGCGATTGGCTGCCTTTCTTGTTACATTTTAATATCTTTTGCAAGATTTGTTTACATAAAGAGCTGTCAACTATAAAACATTCCCATCACGCGGCCTAAGCGTCCTACAGGACTTACGCATTTCTCTGCTATATAGGTTGCAACCTTAGCACTTTACGCTATATATAGCGCTCTATACCGCAACTGGCGCGTAAGTCCCGTTCAATTTCGCGATTGCTTGCAGGACAAATGACCTTGCAGTAATTATTTGACTGCAATCAATAGCGATAATGTGCGAAAGCTTTGTTGGCCTCTGCCATCCGATGAGTTTCATCGCGCTTGCGGATTGCCCCTCCGGTTTCGTTAGCGGCATCCATCAACTCGCTTGCCAGTTTGCCCGCCATCGTGCGTCCGGATCTGTTTTTGGCATATTGAATAATCCATCGCAGGGCCAAAGCCGTTCCCCGATCGGGACGAACTTCTATTGGCACCTGATAGGTAGCCCCACCAACCCGGCGTCCCTTAACTTCTACCAGAGGGGTAGTATTTTTCACTGCTTTCTCAAATGTTGATAGTGCTTCGCTTCCCGTGCGTTCTTCTATAATTTTCATCGCACTATAGACAACCCGAGAAGCCAAGGATTTCTTGCCTCTCTTCATTACCCGCCGGACTAACATACTAATCAGGCGGCTGTTATAGACCGAATCTGGGGGAACCGAACGTTTTTGAATTGTACTGCGACGAGACATGATTAGCTTAGTCTAAAGGTTTTCAGGTATTCCTCTTTTTTTGGCCGAGTATTTCTCTTTTTCTCGGGCCGAACGGTTCTATTGCTTGGGGCAAGTCTTATTCTCTCTGGGTCTGCAAGAAAGCGAGCCTTCTCTATTTCTGGGAATAGCCCATTGCTCGTTTTTTTGCAAGATCGTTAAAGACGAGCGGCTTTGCTCTCGCCTTTTTTTTTGACCCTCAATACCCGATACATTTCCTTTATTTAGGACGCTTAGCACCATACTTAGAGCGACCTTGCCGTCGATCCTTCACTCCGGCAGTATCCAAGGTGCCGCGAATGATATGGTAGCGAACCCCCGGGAGATCTTTTACCCGGCCCCCTCGAATAAGAACTACAGAGTGTTCCTGCAAATTGTGACCGATGCCAGGAATGTATGCTGTCACCTCAAAACCAGATGTGAGGCGCACCCGGGCTACCTTACGCAGGGCCGAGTTAGGTTTTTTCGGCGTTGTTGTATAAACTCTCGTACAAACACCTCGGCGCTGAGGGCAACTCTTCAGAGCTGGGGATTTAGTTTTCTTCCGCGCTTTTTGGCGCTCGGAGCGAATGAGTTGCTGAATAGTTGGCATGAATTATAGGGTATGCAGCTTTTTGCTCTTCTAACTTGACAACAAACTAAGAGTATATCTCTAAAAATTAGGTTCTGTCAAATTTTTTTTCAGAGCTTGCAACTGCGTTGGACAATGGGACCAATATAGGTTTGAATTTGAATTTTGAGTTGCCAATCTTTAATTTTCTTGCTCAAAGCGCGATCGCGCTTTGAGCTTTTTCTTATGACTTACGCAGATATCCTTTATGTAGTGCTTGATCTAGTCAATAGACGCTATCTGTAGGTATAAGCTGACGATAAAGCATCAGTCCTGTTTGCCCTATGCCTTCGCCCAATGCCCAACTGTTCGTCTATTCCCCCAGACAAGTCTCGCTCGTCTCGCTCTTATAATTATGAGATAGCGACTCTATATAAAAGGAGTAACCGCAACCACAACTATTGGTAGCGTTGGGATTTTTGAAACGGAAACCCCCTCCCATCAAATCCTCTGAATAATCTAAAGTCAGGCCATTAAGATAGCTGACACTACTCTTTTCGATCGCCACTTTAATACCATCGCGATCGTATATTTGGTCCTCTGTAGCGGACTGGGGACCAAATTCCATCGTGTAGTACAAGCCAGAACAGCCACCTGGAGCAACTCCCAGCCGAAAAACGACTTCTGGGGAATGCTGTTGGGATTTTAAGAAGCGGGTCACTTCACGGATTGCAGCGGGAGTAATATCAATCATCAATATATTCGGGTGTGGGGCTTAGGGTGTGGGGTGTAGGGTGTAGGGAGGTGTGGGAGGTGTGGGAAGGGTGGGAAGTGTGGGAAGAAGGCGTATGCGGATTCTCCTCCCCATCCTCCCCCTCTCCCCACACCTCCCCCATCTTTCCCTACACCCTACACCCCACACCCTAAGCCCCACACCCTACATCCTATGATTTTACCCTTGCGTAGTCATCTTGGAAGCGGATAATATCGTCTTCGCCCAAGTATTCGCCATTCTGAACCTCTATCAAAATTAGGGGAATAACCCCAGGGTTTTCCAGCCGATGCTTGGTGCATTGAGGAACATAGGTTGACTGGTTTTGGGTCAGCATATGCTCGCGATCGCCGCAGGTTACCTTAGCCGTTCCCGATACCACAATCCAATGCTCGCTCCGGTGGTGGTGCATTTGCAAACTCAAGCGGTGACCTGGTTTAACCTCAATCCGCTTGATCTTGTATTTTGATGCTTCCTCCAAAATCGTGAAAGATCCCCAAGGTCGTAATTCTGTAGCTGCAACTCGCAAGGGCTCTGCAGTTGGTAAAACGATTTCTCTCTCGATCTGCTGAATTTTAGCCATGATTCTTCTTTCGCTCTAAAAAATTAAAATAGTGGCATTCTTTTTCTGGGTCGGGAGAAATGCCAAAAATTAGACTCCTGTATCCAACATAACAAGCACCACCAGAGATTCGTCTAGCATTATTCCCCGCATACCCTCGCTCGATATCAACTCTTTACAAGAGCATCGCTACTTTAAGGCAACTTTAAGAAAGCAATGGGACCCCTGAAACCCGGTTTTTCCAAAAAACCGGGTTTCTCTGTACGGGCGATCCCTCCTCCTCGTCAAAGGCTTATTTGGCAAAAGCGATCGCAACGGATGGGAACGCAGCAGATAAGTAGCGGATTAGCGGATTAACGGATGGCTTATTTTAAATTCGGATAAGACGCGATCGCTTTTCTGCTAGGCAATCCACGGCTATTTTCTTTGGCAATAGCGATCGCAAAGGATGGGAACGCAGCGGATAAGTAACGGATTAACAGATGGCTTATTTTAAATTCGGATAAGACGCGATAGCTTTTCTGCTGGACAATCCACGGCTATTTTCTTTGAGGTAACGCGATCGCTCTTTGACCGTGCAATTCACCAGGAGTCCAGAAACCCGGTTTTTCCAATCCAAAAAACCGGGTTTCTCTGCAAGGGGCGATCGCTTTTCGTCCCGATAATCGGCTGCTATTTTTTTAAGGAATAAGCGTCGCAATTAGCGGATTGGGCTGTAGCGGGTGGATATCTCTGCAATCCAATGCCCAATGCCCAATGCCCCGATGCCCTTCTTCTGAGTCTCCATCCCCTTGCGGAGAATTGGTAGTCTGTAACGCGCAATCTCTAACTAAAATTATGCGGGTCAATATCTATTTTGGTTTTGTTTCCGTCCCCTTGCGGGGAATTTGTGGTTCGTAATTTTAGGGATTTGAGGTAGTGCCTCAGTTGGGAGTTTTTCGACTCTACAGTGTTTCCGTCCCCTTGCGGGGATTTGCTGGTCTGTAAGCCTATCAATTTGAAACCCTTACCCCGATAGGGTTTCAGAGGCCGATTTCTAAGGGTGGAAGGAGAAAATTGTTACAAAACTCAACCAAGTTTTGGGAACCCTCCAAACACCGCCTTGCCGACCCATGAACCCAATATAAGACATATTTTCAAACCTGTCAAGGGTAAAAAACTTTTTTTTCCTCGCGAATCCTCCCGGAATCTACCCTTGTGGAAGGCCAAAAATACCGCCGGTTCCTTCAACAACCTCACCGATCGCATAAGCAGGCATATCCTGAGAGGCAAACCATTTTATAGTTTGTTCGGCTTGGTTGGGCGGGACTAGCACGACAAAGCCGATACCCATATTAAAGGTGTTAAACATTTCCGGGAGACTGACCCGACCAGCCTCGGCCAACCAATCAAAAATAGCAGGAACCGGCCAACTGCTCGGGTCTATCGAAATAGATTTATCTTCTGGAAGGCAGCGAGGCAGATTTTCTGGCAAACCACCGCCGGTAATATGGGCCATACCGCGAATAGAGAGACCGGCATTAATAGCAGCGAGAACGGGTTTCACATAGATTTGGGTTGGGGTCAATAATATTTCGCCCAGGTTAATGCCCGGACTATTTCCTGAAAGAGCCTCCGGGCAGTAGTCCCAGCTAAAATTGCCGTCGCTGACAATTTTTCTGACCAGGCTAAAACCGTTGCTATGAACCCCAGAACTCCCCAAGCCAATAGCGATATCTCCTGCTTCTACTTGAGAGCCATCCAACATTTGAGTTTTTTCTGCGATTCCCACGCAAAAGCCGGCTAGGTCATATTCTCCTGGCTGATAAAAACCGGGCATTTCTGCTGTTTCTCCCCCTAGCAGGGCACAACCTGCCAGCTTGCAGCCCGTGGCGATACCAGCGACTACCTCAGTTAGCTGTTGCCGTTCTAGTTTCCCCGAAGCTAAATAATCCAAAAAATATAGCGGTTCTGCGCCAACGGTGAGAACATCATTGACACACATGGCTACTAAATCAATCCCAACCGTATCGTGACGATTTAATTGTTGTGCCAGTTTAAGTTTGGTCCCCACTCCATCAGTACCGGAGACTAGCACGGGTTCTCGGTAACCAACGGGTAATTCAAAACAACCGCTAAAACCACCGAGCCCCCCCAATACTTCCTTTCGATGGGTGCTAGCTACCAGATTGCGAATTCCCTCGACAAAAGCTCGACCCGCCTCGATATCTACACCTGCGTCTCGATAATCCATGAATTTAGTTAGGGTTTAGGGTGTAGGGTGTAGGGTGTAGGCGGAAGAGAGATGGGGAAGTGTGGGGAGAGAGGGGAGAGAGGGGAGAACTTTCAGTAGTCCTTCCCACACTTCCGACACCTCCGACACTTCCGACACTTCCGACACTTCCGACACTTCCGACACTTCCGACACTTCCGACACCCTACACCCTAAACCCTACACCCTAATTATGCGCTTATTAAAAACAGTTGCTGCCTTGCGCTGCTATTTGGATTTACAGGAGTCATCGTTGCAGGTCGGACTCGTCCCAACGATGGGCGCTTTGCATCGAGGGCATCTGAGTTTGATAGAAAGGGCCAGAAGTGAAAACGATATTGTAATTGTCAGCATCTTCGTCAATCCCCTCCAGTTTGCTCCCCAAGAAGATTTGGATAGCTATCCCCGGACTTGGGAGCGGGACAAAGAATTATGTTCGGAAGCTGGGGTTGATGCAATTTTTGCCCCCAATGGGGAGGATATGGGAATCGGGTCAATTCATACAGCAAGGTCCGAAGAGGGAGCGATCGCTTTTATTTCAAATCAAACCTTAGTCATTCCTCCGGTTTCTATGACTGCGGTTATGTGCGGCAAAACGCGGCTCCATTTTTTCCAGGGCATTGCGACAATTGTTACCAAACTTCTCAACTTGGTCAGACCCACGCGAGCCTACTTTGGTCAAAAGGATGCTCAGCAGTTGGCTATTATTAAGCGTCTGGTACTGGATTTGAATCTGAATGTGGAAATTGTGCCTTGTCCTATCGTGCGGGAAGAGTCGGGATTGGCTTTGAGTTCCCGCAATCAATATCTGACAGAGGCGGAAAAAGAACTTGCAGCTCAGTTATATAAGGGTTTAGCAAGAGCAGAGCTGGCTTTTCGCGGAGGCGATCGCTCGTGTAAAAGTATCGTCGAAGTAGTTAAAAGTCATTTAGCAGCAAACAAAGCGATCGATTTGGAATATGTGGAACTGGTGGAGCCGGAAACTTTGAATCCTATAGATAAGGTGGAAGAGGCAGGTTTATTAGCCCTTGCTGCCAAAGTTGGTTCTGCCCGATTAATTGATAATATTGTTTTGCGGCAGCGCAAGCCGATTATAGCTATTGACGGTCCGGCTGGAGCGGGTAAATCTACTGTGGCTCGCCAACTTGCCGAAAAACTGGGATTGTTTTATCTAGATACTGGGGCAATGTATCGGGCTGTAACTTGGTTGGTGCTAGAGAAAGGAATAGCAGTTGATGATTTTTCTGCTGTCGCCGAGATAGCTTCTCGGGCAGAAATTAAATTTGTTACCAGCGATGCTAGCGGCGATGTTAGCGCAGGTCGCGTTTTTATTAATGACATAGATGTAACTAAGCCAATTCGCGGTACTGCCGTGACTAAAAATGTTTCGGCTATTGCTGCTCAAAAAGAAGTACGGCGATCGCTATTAAAACAGCAGCAAGGCTACGGACGTGGTGGTGGTATTGTTGCGGAAGGGCGAGATATTGGTACTCGGGTGTTTCCAGATGCGGAACTGAAGATTTTTTTGACGGCATCGGTTGGAGAAAGAGCTAAGAGGCGCAAGCAAGATTTTCTATTACGCGGCGATTCTGGGCAAGAGCCATCGGACGAAATAAGTTTGGAGAAGATTGAAGAGAATATTCGCCAGCGGGATTGGCAAGACAGTAACCGAAAAATAGACCCTTTGATAAAAGCAGCGGATGCGATCGCGATCGATACCGATGGACTGACTGCACAGGAGGTAACGGAGCGGATCGTGCAATTGTTCCATTCCAGACGCTAGCAACGAATTGGCTCTTGTTGCTCTGCTGCGGCGGGGAACTTCGCGCCCTCTTGAAGGTGGCACAATTGACTTAAATGAACGTAGAATTAACTTAAGGTAACTTGCACCTGCAATGAGAGCGCTTCTTCGCGGCGATCGCATTAGCTTTAAATTTGCCTTGTATAATATAATACATAGATTTTTCTTTCTAAGAACGCAATTTAGTTAGGAGCAAAGAAATTGGTACAAATTAACCCATCCTTGCCAAGCAGCAGAAGATTTGGGCGAACGGCCACTACAGGCATTATCGCGACTGGGATGGTTGTTCTGGGTTCTGCTCTGTGGGGTCTGCCGCCCTTTTGGAGTCCATTAGGAAAGGCGTTCGGGCTGCGAAGCCACAAGCTTTATGTATTGCCGATGAAGGTGGCAACAGGCAAGCAGGTTGAGAGCATAGAAGGGGCGATCGCATCCTCTATGGCCGAGCTAGAAAAAAATCTGACTTTTGGCTCGCCGAAGTTTTTTCAGGGCAAGACAATCGATAAGGTATTAGTTAGCAACCAGGAAAAAGTCATAGCCCTTACTTTTGATGACGGGCCTTGGCCAGTGCATACCGAAGGAGTCTTGAATGTCCTTAGAAAAAATAATGTTAAAGCAACCTTTTATTGGGTTGGAGAACACCTGAATAACTTCCCTAATATTGCTCGGAAAGTTATTGCTGACGGTCACGCTATTGCCAACCACACCTGGAACCATGATTACCATGATGTAGATAAAAAGACTGCTGCCAAAGAATTGGGAAGTTTAGAAGAACTTATCTATAAGCTAACCCGGGTAAAAACCAGGATTTTTCGACCCCCCGGAGGCGTACTGGACAATGGCTTAGTCAGTTACGCTGAAAATCAAAACTATGTAGTAACTATGTGGTCTAGCGATGCCCAAGAGGCGTCTTATCCTTCGGTTCAGGGACTGATTAATAACGTAGTCAACAGCGCCAGTCCCGGCGGTATTGTCCTGATGCACGATGGAGGAGGCGATCGCTCCACTACAGTACAAGCTTTACCGACTATTATTAAAGAACTTAGAAGGCGCGGGTATAAATTTGTGACCTTACCAAAGCTTCTAGAAATGGGAGAACAGGACAGCACTTCCAAGTCAACGCCTACACCCAAGCGAGCTGCAGATACTATAGTTGAGTCTATTTAGCCAAAAAATAGAACTATAATAAAAGTCTCATTCCAGACAATAAAGCTTCCTTATGATTTGTATGCATAGAGGGAGCTTTATTGTTGTAAATTCAAAAAAGCGCTTTCTTAGCAGAGCGCGGTAATACGAGTTGGTGTAGGAAAATCCGGCTGCCCTACACCGAAAATACATACATCCATTCCAACGGCCGTATCGTTGCCAAACGCTTAGTTGTAATAGAAGAATGTAAGCGTTGGACTTACTCTAACTAGCTAGTCGTCCAAGTCTCATTGATGCTTATATATACTGAGCAAACTTATTTTTTGCATCAACAAGTATTTTTTTCGGTGGTTTGATTTCTGCTGTTACTTCAAACGCTAACAATGTAATGATGTCCCCTGGACTCACTAAACGGGCAGAGCCACCATTCATGCAAATCGTACCAGAACCTGCCTCTCCCTCTAGAACGTAGGTTTCCAGACGATTGCCATTAGTGTTATCTACCACTAAGACTTTTTCTCCTGGTAGCAAATCTGCCTTCTCCATCAGGTCTCGATCTACCGTAATACTCCCGACATAATTGAGGTTAGCCTCTGTTACTGTAGCCCTGTGTATTTTAGACTTTAACATAATTCGCATTAGCCGTTTTACTCCGATTAATTAAAGACAATTTTAATATTTAAATATTTTTTTATTAGAATAAATAAACTTTGTTTTTTGCCTATAGTCCAATTTTTATATTAGGATGTTTTCTGGATTTTGCAAGAATTTTTAGCTATCCTGGCTCTATGGTTGCAATACGGCGAGTAAGGAATCGAGAATTCTTTACTCATTGTCTTGGGTCCCTCATTATGAGTTTTTATGCTGTTCGCTAGTTTCCGTTCGTAACATACTTAGCACGCGCAGCAAATAGTCCATATTTGACGATCGCCAGCTTTACGCAGACTCCCGATATTAGGAACCAATATAACTTTAGGGACAAGACAGCATATTAGATCGCCAAATTAAGATGCTCCCCGCTAGCTACAATGCTCTCGGGAAGCTCGGGCTTTTTCTATGCTCTATTGAAAAAGAATAATATATAATTTTAATCGACGAAAATAATTGGTGTCCGTTCGGAGTAAAACAAAAAACGTATTAAACAGATATCTAGCTATCGAGTTGTAACTATATGGTTGGCAGCGGGAGTCAAGCGATCGCTATATTGCAGGCCAGGACTCTTTTTTTTGGCATCTGGGTTAGCCGGCAGAGCCATAAATACGCAGGTAATTGTAGCGGGGATAATTAGTAGAAAATGCATCCTAATTGCTCCTATTCCCTAAGATTTTGCTTAATTTTTCGCTTCTGCTTTAGCTCGGCGCAAGATTTTTAACGAGCGACTTATATTATCAATAGTCGAGTATTTACTTTGGTTGTGCCGCGATCGAAGTCGAAATAAATTGCGATCGCAATAGGAGTGCAACAGTGCGCGGGTTCAATTGTCTGCGCGATCGGGCTCCAGTTTGGCGTGAGATCCCGGTCACAATTTTACGATCGGGATAGTAACTATAGTTATATGCTATGCCATAATTTATGCCATCATTTATGCTTTTGCACTCCCCCGATCCTCAGATACTCTTGCACTCCGACCCGAAGGCAATGATAGAGTCTTATTATTTCCGGCGCGAGGGCAATAGACAACCGCACAAAGAAGCACCTTCTAAATTGGCCGTTTCCAGATCCGCACCCTCTAGATTGGCATAACTGAGGTCGGCACCTCTAAGGTCAGCAAGGCCCAAGTTAGCCCCCCTCAAGTTAACGCGACTCAGATTGGCACCGGCCAGATTCGCGGCAAACAGCCACGCGCCGCTCAGATCGGCACCACTAAGGTTAACGCCGGCCAGGTTCGCACATTCGAGATCGGCACCTTTACTTAATTCTCTTTCTCCATCTGCATAACGCAGGATAAGTTCTCTAGCATCCATCATCGTCTTCTTTGAGCCTGAATTTTTTTTAGGTTTGACTCTATTGTTGCGAGAGTCTTGATTTGGCGAGACTCTAGACATTACACTTTTTGAAGTGTCACATAGTGCGAGATGCAGATCCTTTCACTGCAAGCATTCCAAGGTATGCTTAAGCAATACGCCGAAGAGTTTAGGACAATTAAAAATTGCCAAAGCTAGTAATAGCAATACTCGTGCAGAAGAGCTACGCCTACCCTGCGTGCATAAGCTGACTGCTCTCCTGCTGACTGCTTCCGCTATTTCCGCTATATACTGGCTTTTACTGTATTATATCAAATCCGGTAAAACACCCACAAAAAGATTTGTAACCTGCCGTAGGACGGGCGTCCCGCTGGTAGGGCGGACAGGCGGGACGCCCGTCCTACGCAAGACTTGACTTTTTTAGGGCGATTAAACGGATCTGATATTATTAGCTAAATTTTTATATTTACAAAAAAACTCGGCAACTCTGCCGAGTACAGAACATGAGGATTGGGGAAATTGCCTGAGGATTGGGGAAATTGCCACTTGCCTATTTATATCTGTTGAAAGCTTGGTGAAATTGCTGGCTATTATGAAGAGTTCTTAACCAGCAATTCACTGCTAAATAACTCTACCATGCCAGCGTTTAAAATGAAGTGTATTTGCGATCGCTCTCTGTCGCTACTAGAACCTTATTAATTACCTTTTTATACTTTGCAATGACATCGCTATAGTTAATTGGCGACTTGCTATTGCTATTATAGTTGATTTGATAGCGAATTTTTTTCTCAGAGGGTTGCATGGGTTTTTTGTATGGGGATGACTGTTTTAATAATACGGTCTTTGCAAGATAAATTAAGTGATACCAATCATCGTAAATTGTGAATTCGATCTAAATAAATAGTGGCTTAAATCAGTTCTAGGGGTGATGCAGCAATTCTTCTTTCCATAATTGAAGTCAACCCTGTCGGTGACTTATGTCACGGCAAAATAGTACCTGGGGAGCGGGGGAGCGGGGACTCGGGCACAAGGGGAGAGATGGGAGAGATGGGAGTGGGGAGAATTTTCAGCGTCCCTCGATGGTCCTCCCAGTCCCACAGTCTCTTTTCCCGGTCTCCATGTCCCCATGTCCCCATGCTTTCAAGGGTATGTTTTTTAGATTTGATGTCGATCGCACTCGAAATAAGGCGTAGGGGCGACAGCATTCCCAAGACAGCTTGTGCTATTAAAGAAAAATTATTGTATTGGAATGCGCGGGTCCCAAAAAACTCTGCTACCCACCGGCAACTCCAAAAAGGGGAATTATAAAAAACATACCCTTGAAAGATGTCCCCCGGTCTCCTTGTCTCCCGGTCTCCCGGTCTCCATGTCCCCATGTCCCCATGTCCCCCGGTCTCCCGGTCCTCCGCTTCCCATGTCCCATTTCCCCTCTTATCCTGGTCCCCATGTCTCCATGTCTCCCGGTCCCCATGTCCCCATGTCTCCCAGTCCCCATATCCCCTTGTCCCCTTGTCCCCATGTCCCCTTGTCCAATTCCATCCATCCCAATTACCTGAAAATTCAGATCAAATGTTGCTGGCAGCGTTCCAGATAGATCTGGGCTACCTTGTCCCTCGGGTTAACGGTCAGACAATCTTGAAAGCGTTGTGTCGCTTCCTTGAAATTGTGAACGTAATAAAGAAATAAGGCTTCCTCAAAGATGGTTTGGGTTTCTAACTTGCCTTCGAGGATTTCGGCTTCGTCGCCATCAAACACTTCAAAAACTGCTACGGGTTTGGACTTGCCCTTGACAGTAACCCGATCGATTAGGCGGATATTATACTGATTAGCGTTACCCAACTTGGCAAAAGTCTGGTGCGAAATTAAAAGATTAACCCCATATTTTTTGGTTAAGCTTTCCAGGCGAGAGGCCAAATTCACCGCATCGCTGATAACCGTACCGTCCATACGGTTGTATCCCCCCACCGTTCCCAGCATCAAAGAGCCGGTATTGATGCCAATACCGATCGCAATCGGTGCGTAACCGGCTCGGCGGCGTCCTTGATTGTATTCTTTGAGCCGGTGCAACATGGCGATCGCAGCTTGCACGGAATTATCCGCCTCCCCGCTAAACAAAGCCATAATTGCATCGCCAATATACTTGTCAATAAAGCCCTGATTTTCGCGAATCAACGGCTCCATGCAGCTTAAGTAAGAATTGATAAATTTAAAGTTCTCTGCTGGGGTCATGCTTTCCGACAGAGTGGTAAAGGAGCGAATATCGGAAAACAATACCGACATTTCTTGCTGAACCTGGTCGCCTAGTTGAACGTCGAGAATGCTGTTTTTGCCCAAGATCTGGAGAAACTGACGGGGGATGAAGCGTTCGTAAGAGCTGTTGAGTTCAAACAGTTCTCTGACAAACTCCCCCCGTTGGGCTTCTGCCTTTTTGCGCTCGGTAATGTCTTGCAAGGCAACGATCGCATAGGCAATATTGCCCTTTTCGTCAAAAATCGGCGTTCCCCTGGCCTCTATGGGAATAACCTTATCTCCTTGGCGGATTTCGATATCGTCGGCCGTAGCGCTCTCCCCTTTTAAGGCGCGCATTATCGGCTGGCGATCGCTCGGGTAAATGCGATTGGTTCCCACCAGATAAGCCCGGGTTACCTCCGCCAACGACTCAGACCCGGTTGCCGAGAGAATTTCTTTACCTAGAATCTCCTGAGCCGCCTGATTGGCATAGTAAGGATTCCCTTGCTTATCCACAGCGAAGACCCCCACTGGCACGGCTTCCAGGAATTGAGCCAAACGATGCTCGCTTTGGCTTAACTTAGAGTATAGTTTGGCCAAATCGATAGAAATAGCAGCTTGGGAGGATAGCAATTGTAAGACCTCCAACCTCTCGGGGGTAAAAGCTCCAATAGTCAAATTATTTTCTAAATACAGAATGCCGCTCAACCGTCCTTGATTCATAAGAGGAGCGCATAAAATCGATTTCGGTTTATGTTTGACTATGTAGGGGTCGCTTGCAAACTGACTCTCCGCTGCCGCATCGTTCAATACCACAGTGTCCTTAGTGCGGGCGACATAATTGACGATCGCCTTTGATAAGCTTTTGAATGAGTCGTCAAAACCATCGGTCTCTTGCTCGGGATTATCTCCCAGCGGCTTAGATTGCAAGACCGTGACGCTGGCTCTATCTACCGCTCCTTCCGCCTCTATAGATAACTTACCGTTGGATTCCAAAATGAGGTAGCCAAATTGTGCCCCGGCATTCTCGATGGTTATCTTCATCAACTTGGCCAGTAACTTATCAAGCTCGATTTCAAGAGCGATCGCGCTAGTTGCCTTGATAGCGGCCACCACGTCTAGAGCCGAACCGGAACTGCCGCTGCCGGGCTCGCCCTCGCTAACAATTTTGTCGCTCTGGCCTTGGGACTTTCTCGAAGATGCGGAGGCCAGTAAGTCGGGATATTTCTCTTCTAAGTCGGAAACCTTAGCGGCAGCCCCCCATTTCAAATAACAATACCTGGCCTCCAGCATATATGCCCGAGCTATCGTGGTTTTGCCGAGACTCAGATAGAACTTAGCTGCTAGTTCGTTGGCCAGTGCTTCTTCATTAATATATGTAGATTTTTTCGCCAGCCCGATGGCGCGATCGTAACAATCCATTGCCTTAGCAGTCTGCAAGCGCGATCGCTCTAGCTCCGCCTCCACAAGATAAAATTTATGCTCGAAATTGAGCGGGGCAGCTTTGGACCATTTCTCCATCCTCCTTTGGTTCTCTCTAACCCGGCGCAGGCCGCGCTTTTGCTCTGGGTAAGATTCCTCAGAGTATGCTGCAGTGATAGCCAGAGACTCGTAAAAATAGAACAGAGCCAAATCGACACCTGCCACCGTCTTATCTAAATATTTAGCGGCCAAAGCAGCATTCTCTAGAGCTAGGCTAAATTGCTCGAACACAAGCGCAAGAATTAGCTTCTGTAAATATAAGTGATAAAGCGTCCTTTGGTCGTTCGCTGAGGAATGCAAGGGTAGCATTTGCTCCTCGTCATAGGCTTCCCCGCTTAATCTGCATGGGTCATCGCTGCGGCCTAACAAATTCAAAACTGCTTGGCGATATAGTTCGTTTTGATGAAGAGCGATCGCCTGTTTTAGGGAAGCAATACTTTGGCTATAGGATGCCATCTCCCTTTCTAACTGTCCCAGTTCTTTGCCGACAAAATAAGCATGGGCGCAGTATGTATGGGCACAAAAGGCAGCCGCCTCTAACTCTCCAGTCTCCAGCCCCCTAGAATAAGCTTCCAGCAAGGGGTCTAAGGTTGAGTTGAGGTGTTGCTTCCAAGGCGCGATCGCCCCATAAACCACCGCCAAAGTCCGGGCTTCAACGTTCTTGGCATTTCCGGTGCGGACTAAAACGATCGCTAGTTGCCCCAAGCGATCGCCATAATCGATATCCGCAGCTAGGCCGCAAAACCGGGCTCCGTAAGCAGCATAAGCTATCGCTGAAACTTCAGTATTACCGTACTGAACCGAGAAGGTGACTTGCTGAAATACGAGCAAGGGTAACAGCTTGGGAGCAGCTAAAGAGACGGCCGCAAATACTCGGCTCATAATCCGCATCGCTGCCTTCTTGTACGGGTCTGTCATTTCTGGCAGGTCGCTTAACCGCTCGACTTGCCTTCCGGCCAAAGTTAACCTTGTTTCCAGGAAAACCATGCAAGTATCAAAACGGGTCGGCGACTCGGGAAAATTTACTCCCAAGCCCCTGAGAAACACCCGGGCTGTATCGACTGCTTCGAGCAATTTATTCTGGGCGATATAAGCTTGAATCCTTACCTCCGTTACCCTTACCGCATCCAAGAGGTTATTCTTATTTTGCAATATGGTTGCCGCCAATTGCTCCATCCGTTCAAACCTCGTACTGAGATAGGCTGATTCTGCGGCTTCAATCATAACCTCTAGAGTCAGTTCGTATTCTCTACTCCAGCCATTCTCCCCCAGCATTTCTACCGCAACATTTAGGTAATTGAAAGCTTGCTCGTAAGCTGCTGCTGCCTTGGCCTTCTTGCCAGCCATCAGATTTAAAACAGCCAGCTCGTCTCGTAGCTTCTGCTGCGTTGGCAATCTTTCCGTATTGCCCTTGCGCCTGCCTCGCCTTCCTCGGGTCAATTGCGAAGAACCAAAACTGCCCAGTTCAAATCCTAAATTGAATTGCTTGACAATATCAAAAATTCTTTCTTCTCTCTGGGAAGCGCTGCTACTAGCTAAAAGCAGTCTCCCTAGTTGGCGGTGAAATACTGGTTTTTTGTAGTCGGGAATTAGAGCATAAGCAGCTTGCTGAATCCGGTCGTGGGAAAACTTGTATTCTATAGTAGCGACCCGGCCTCCCGCGATCGCAAACGCCTTATCGTCCTTTGTCAATCCTTGTAGGGGCATTTCATTCGTCCGGGCGAAACGGCCGTTCCCCCCTACTCTACGGGCGTCGGGCAAACTCGGAATCGCCCTATAGTCGGATGGGCGGGCAGGCAACACCAGACAGGCGGCGATCGCTTCTTGGAGTGCAGCGGCCGTTTCCGAGGGAGATTTTTGATAGACAATCGCCAAGGTATCGAGTTTAAACCGATTGCCCAAACAAGCGGCCAGTTTCAACACCTGCCCCGAGCCCGGCTGCGAATGAATCTTGTGCGCCATCAGCTTGACGACATTCTCAGTTAGTCCGCCCGCCTTAATTTGTTCTAAGTTCCAATGCCAATTGTTATTTTGGCGCTCGAACCATAATAGATTCTCGTCATAAAGAGACCGCAAAAACTCTTGGATGAATAAAGGATTGCCATTAGTCTTGTCCTTTACTAACTCCGCCAGAGGCTCTGCTCTAGCAGAATCGCAATTAAAACTATCGGTAATTAGTTCCGTTATATCGGTCAGTTTCAAGCCTTGAAGGGAAAGGCGATTGACCGAGCCTCCAGCCTCCTCAATTTCCCTGGCCATAAAATTTAACGCTCTAACGGCAGTCAAATCCTTACCCCGATAAGCTCCGATTAAAAATAAATGCTTTTTATTGGAGTCGCTAGCCAGTTTTTCGACCAGCTTTATAGAGGCGGCATCTGCCCATTGTAAGTCATCTAGAAAAAAAACTAAGGGATGTCCGGCAGACCCAAAAATTCCGATCAAATCTTGAAAAACTAACTTTAAGCGATGTTCTCCGCCCAAGAAGGATAGCTCGCTCCCGGCGGCTGGGGAACCGACGATCTGTTCCAACTCTGGAATCACGTCAACTATCAGCTTGGTATTGACCCCTAGAACCCCTAATATTTTCTCTCGCCAGCTTGCCAGTTGCGCTTCAGTTTCCGTTAAAAGCTGTCGCACCAAATCGGAAAAAGCACGAGCGATCGCGCTGTAGGGAATATTGCGCTCTGCTAACTCAAACCTTCCAGCAATAAAATAACCTCTATACTGGGTCATCTGCTTGTACAGTTCCTTGACCAGAGCCGATTTGCCGATGCCCGAGTAACCGGATATCAGCATTGTTTCAATCTTGGATTTTGTAGGGGCGAAACGGCCGAACGAAACGCCTCTAGGCAAGGGCGCGGAGGCAGAAGTAAAGGCAGAGGTAGATGGCCGTCCGTCTCGCTCCCGGGCAGGCATATCCCCTCGACTCTGCCTATCCCGAGCGGGGTCGAAGGCGTTGCCTGCCCTGAGGGCATAGGGCTCAGGACAGGCGGAGTCGTAAGCGTTGCCTGCCCTGAGGGCATAGGGTTCTCGGGAGCTATCTGCTGCGGCTACTCGATGGTAGGCTGCCAGCAAAGTTTCGATTTCTTCATCCCTTCCATAGAGTTTTTCGGAAATTTTAAACTTGTCGGAAATGTCTTGACTGCCGAGGGGAAAGTCCGATATCTGTCCCGAGGTTTCCAACTGAACCAAACATTCTTCCAAATCGGCTTTGATTCCCCAGGCACTTTGGTATCGCTCTTCTGCGGTTTTCGCCAACAACTTAATTACGATTTTTGAGATGGCCTTGGGAATCATAGGATTGACTCTATCTGGAGGCAACGGCTGCCCTGCAATATGACAGTGAACTAATTCCATTGCATCGGTAGCCGTAAAAGGAGGTGTCCCAACCAGAATTTCATAAAAAGTCGCCCCTAGGGAGTAGAAATCGCTCCGGTAATCTAGGGAGCAGTTCATGCGTCCGGTTTGCTCCGGAGACATATAGGCTAAAGTGCCTTCTAAAACGTGAGGATTGTCTAGGGCGCGATGCCTGGGGGAGCAATTGGTGGCTATGCCAAAATCAATGATTCTGAGCTGACCCGTTGTTGGATTAAAAACTATATTATATGGGTTAATATCTTTGTGGATGACGTCGGCAGCGTGAATATTGCCTAAAATTTCTGCTATTTCAATGGCGATCGCCAGAAACTCTCGCAGGGTCAGCTTGTGTTGTTTAATCCAGTTTTTTAAGGAATCCCCGCGAAAATCTTCAAATACGATTGCTAGAGTATTTTGAAACTTTTCTAAACTCAAAGCTTTGACCGCACCCTCTATATTGAGCCCGTGGGTAATTTCATATTCTTGCTGATATCTCGCCAGCTCCGCTGGTGCCGGATAGTCATCCTTAAGTAATTTTATTATGACAGGTTGGCGACTAGATTCTTTGATGCCGCGATAAACTAAAGAATTGGCACTTTCAAAGATTTTGGCAAAAATCTGGTAGCCAGGAAGTGCAAGCATGGTTGTTAACAAGGGAGAGAAGGTTCTTATTAATAGAGTTATAGGACCATTACGCCCGTCCTTGCATCTCCCCCAAGCCTTGTGCTGCAAATCCATATATAGAGTGCGGACGTAAAAGTATATATAGATTCGGCACTTCGGCTGTACGCAAGTTTTATTGTTTGGGGGAAGGTGCGGGAAAATAGGCGGCTTTGTGCAATAGCTGCTCGACAGGCCGCACCTTGCCTTAAAATTGCACTTGGAAAGATGCGCGCAACCGAGCGCTAAAGACTCTATACTCAGAACACCCTGTAGAATAACCGGATTAATTTTATCAAATTGAGATCGCATCTTGTCAAGTGGCGATCGCTCTGCGGCATCTGGGCGAGGGCGATAGTATGCCCGCAACGCAGGGGTTTGCGAGCCTTGTGGCATCCTTGCAAAGCAGCAGCTCTTACCAAATGCTAGTTCGTAAGGCCGGAAAACTGTCCGGGACTATTGAGGGTGTTAATATAAGCTTTAATCTACAAGGAGTCTTAACGGTAATGGAAGAAGAAATTACTCTGCAACTCGACCCGGAATCACAACTTGTAACCGTCAATGACCCGTCTCCCACCGTTTCAGTGCAATGGGATCGGGCGGTACAGCAAGCCGTAATCGACTCGTCTCCAGGGCCCACTGTCGCCTCTAGGGCTTATGGTATTCTGCATACGGCCATGTTTGATGCCTGGGCGGCTTACGACCCAGATGCGATCGCCTCCCAAGGAGGCGACAATTTGCAACGCCCCACAAGGGAGAATACAGAGGCCAACAAAACCGAAGCCATGAGCTTCGCAGCCTATCGGGTTTTAACAGAACTGTTCCCGACCGAACAGGCCACTTTCGACCAGTTGATGCAACAGTTGGGCTTCGACCCCAGCAATACCACCACAGACACTACCACCGCTGCCGGGATTGGCAATGTTTCCGCCGAAACCCTAATGCAGTTCCGTCGCCAAGATGGTTCCAATCAGCTTAATGATTATGTCAACAACATCAACTACCAACCCGTTAACTCGGACCCTGACAACATTGTTGACATCGAAAAATGGACTCCAGAATATGTCCCCGTTGACTCGCAGCCCGGAGATGCCGAGTTCTCAAGGCAACAAGGATTCCTCACCCCCCAATGGTCTGTCGTAACCCCCTTTGGTCTGGAGTCCTCTAGTGCCGCACGCCCTGTCGCTCCCGAACCGTTTCTCCTAGTCGATGGCGCAACAGTTGACTTGGATGCAGGCACGGTTACTTTAGCGGATGGCTCGGTTGTCGAAATTACCCCTGCCATTGTCGGTACCGACCCCAGCGCTGGTGCCATCATTAACCAAGGATTCGTCAGCCAAGCCCAAAGGGTGGTTGATATCAGTGCCAATCTGACTGACGAACAAAAGCTGGTTGCTGAATTTTGGGAAGATGGCGGCGGCACTTCTTTCCCCCCCGGCACCTGGATGACCTTTGGTCAATTAGTCTCGGCACGAGATAAAAATACCTTAGACCAAGATGCTGAGTTGTTTTTGGCTTTAGGCAATGCCGTGTTTGATGCGGGGGTTGCCACCTGGGAAGCGAAAGTCTTTTATGACTATGCTCGTCCGGTGCGTGCCATTCGAGAACTGGGTAAATTGGGCTTGTTAAATAATGGGGCGATCGGCACCGACGCCATTACTGGAGAAACTGGATTTGTCATTGATGCTTGGGCTGGCCCAGGGTTGGGCACCCAAACCATTTTGGCCGACAACTTCCTCACCTACCAGACCCCCGGCGGCGACCCTTCCCCACCCTTTGCAGAATACACCTCCGGTCACAGTGCTTTTAGTGCATCGGGGGCACGAATTTTGCAACTGTTTACCGGCAGTGACGAATTCAATGCTTCCGTCACTTTTGCTCCCGGAGAATCGCGATTTGAAGAAGGGGTTACTCCCGCCGATACCCTTACCTTACAGTGGGATACTTTCTCTGAGGCGGCGGATGAAGGCGGCATTTCCCGGCTCTATGGTGGCATTCACTTTGATGATGGGGACCAAAATGGTCGTGCCCTGGGTCGTCAGGTCGGGGATGCCGTTTGGCAACAGGCACAGCAGTTTGTCAATCCGACCACCGACATCAGTGGCATCCAGATTGATGCTGGGAGTAATGGAACCTTTAGTTTTAGTAGCCCGGCCCCCTCTGTTACAAGCCTTAACCTGCAATCCGTCCTCAACAGTACGGGTACTCAGTTGGAGAATCAGGCCAATGAAGTTGGCTTGGTGCGGCTCAATAGCGATAGTTCCATCACAGATGCCAATGGCAATACTTTGAATAGCGGGGATGCCGGTTTTCTCCAGGCAGTGTTAGAGCAAGGGGAAATCCTGTTCACAGCTCTTTCCGAAGAGCAGTTGCTCAGTGGTGCGGCCACTCGCACTTTGCGACTGCCAACCAATCAACGCTTTGGTTTCTACTTGATTGGTGGAAACAGTGCAGATCGAGTCTTGGATACGAGTAACTTTTCTAATGTCACTTTTTCTTCTTTCCAAAGCGTTGCTAACAGCGATGGCAGCTTTACCCTCAACTTTGAGGATCGCTTGGAAGGGGATACGGACTTCGCAGATCTAGGTATAACCTTCCAAACTCAGGCAGGTTCGACCACTTTGGAGCAAGAGATCGCTAAGTTGCAAAATAGCGATGAAGGGGAACTCCTCGACTTGCGTGGAATGGAAGGAACCTTCACCGCAACGACGACCACCAACCGGGAAGCGGCATTGAACAACTTCATTGGATTTTATGAAGTGGAAAATGAAAATGGTGGCATTGATACCAATGGCGATGGCGTAGTTGACTTGGACCCTGGCGACGCAGGTTATTTACAAGCTGTTGTCCAAAATCGCTTAGCCGACGTTGCTCTGTCTGCGACCAACAGCGAATTCCAAACCTTCACAAACGACTTTGCGGGTGGGTCGCTCTATGCACCATTCATTATTGTAGATGGTTCGCCGGATACGGCAAACTTCAGTTCCAACACGGGCAATGCCAACCAGGTTTATACGCCTTTTGCTTCAGGGAATGCGGATGGAGCCGATCACTTCCGCAGCTTAGGAGATAATGCTTTTGGCGTTGAGGATCTCTTTGGTCTGGGCGATGCAGACTACGATGACGTGGTTTGGTCGATGGATTTTGCCTAAATATAGCTATCAGCAGTTAGCTGTCAGCAGTCAGCTATCAGTACAAGCATTGCTCAATGCGAGTGCAAGGAGCGACTTTAAGTGCCCTAAGGGACTTGCGCAGAAATAAAGTACCAGTCCCTTTGACCACCACCGTTCGGGCGATCGCTTGGTCGTTGCCCCTTGAATTGGTACATTATTAACTTGCAAGTCCCTAACCTTGCTGCGTAGTGGTATAATCACCGAGATACCCGACTTTTTAAAAACTCGGGTATCTCGCACGCGCATCTATATTCTGGCAGGTCATAATAGCTCCGCAGCGGTAATATGGCGCAGCCCTAGGCAGCCCCGCAACAACCAATCTTCCGTTTCTAAAAAGCTGTCACCCTCCAACAGCAATCCGCGCCAAGGCTCCCAGGCTTGTACGATCGCTCTTGATTGGCTTTCATTAAACCCGGATCTGGCTGTAACGTAGGAATTGCTCGCTTCCCAAACAGACCAGTGCGGGCCAACTGAGACCCAAGGAGCCTAGCCTGCTGCGTAGGGGCTTTTCATGTCGCCCGTGCCAAATGGCCTACAAGGTTTGACATAATATCGCTAGGAATGTAGGGGCTTTCCGGCCGGAAAGCCCCTACTGCTTGCATTTCCGTGGCGCGCTCTTCGCGCGAGTCCAAAAATGGCGCGCACGCTCGCCCGCTCGCGAGCGCGTCTGGAGCGAGGCAATAATAGTTAATGGAACAGAGGATATCGGCGAATGACTCGCAATGAAGCAGAAGTGCGTTCTCAGAAAGTGGAAGAGTTGCGATCGCTGGGTATAGAACCCTATCCCAGCCAATCTTATCGGCGCAGTCACACCACCCAAGAAGTTAGCGCTATATTTACTAAACCCGAAAAAGAACTCCAAGATGGCGAAACCGACCCTGAAGAATTAAGCATCCGGCTGTGCGGTCGCATCACCTCTAAGCGCGACAGTGGCAGCATTGGTTTTATTGACTTAACCGATGCTACGGGCAAACTACAGCTCAAAATAGAGAAAAAATTAGTCCAAGGCGACCCTGGGCTAAGCTTCAAGCAAATCAAAAAACTCCTGGATATTGGCGACTTTATTGGTGCCGAAGGGATTGCCTGTCGGACTAATCGCGGCGAACTCTCGCTGCAAGTCCGAGAACTGACCGTAATCTCAAAAGCTACTATCCCCTTCCCAGACTTATATTATGGCGTAGAAAATCCCGAAACTCGTCGCCGCTATCGGGAAATGGATTTGGCTGGCAACCCAGATTCTTTGAAATGCTTCGCAGCCCGCAGTAGCATAATTAAGACTGTCCGCTCTTATCTATACGGCGAGGGATTTGATGAAATTGAAACCCCCGTCTTACAAGCAATTTATGGTGGAGCCGCTGCCCGACCCTTTGTCACTCACCACAATGCTTTAGATGTCGATTTATACTTGCGCATTGCTCCAGAACTCTTTCTCAAGCGAGCTATCTGTGGCGGATTCGAGCGGGTCTTCGAGCTAGGTCGCGTCTTTAGAAATGAAGGCGTTGACAGTACCCACAACCCCGAGTTCACCTCTTTAGAAGTCTATCAAGCTTATGCAGATTATTTTGGAATTCTCGGTGTAGTAGAAGAAGTCATCTGTACCGCCGCCGCTTCTTTGCTGGGAGACAAGACCGATATAGAGTACCAGGGAGATACCATTAGTCTAAAGCGCCAATACGACCATAGCGGCAAGTATCCGACTTTTGCTGGCTTGCATTGGCAAGTGAAAACAATGGTAGAAGTCGTTAAGGAAGAAACCGGACTGGACTTTGAGACTTTGGACTTGGAGCAAGGAATTCAGGAAGCAGAAAAACTGGGCTTAACCCTGTCGGATTTAGAAAAACAGAGCGCGGGCTACCTTCTCTATGCGGTTTTCGATAAGGTAGTAGTGCCAACCTTAGTGCAGCCCACCTTTGTTATTGACTTTCCAGTAGAGGTAAGTCCCTTAGCCAAAGGACATCGCAGCAAGCCCGGGTTTGTGGAAAGATTCGAGCTGTTTATCCACGGCACGGAATATGCCAATGGTTTCTCCGAGTTAAACGACCCTAAGGAGCAGCAAAAGCGTTTTGAACAACAGCGATCGCAGAAGGATGCAGGGGATGACGAGGCGCATCCAATGGATGAAGATTTTATCCAAGCCTTATCCTTGGGTATGCCCAACTGTGGCGGAATGGGAATTGGCATAGATAGACTGGCGATGCTGCTAACGAACACCCAAAGTATTCGCGACGTTATTCTATTCCCGACTATGCGTCCGATTCAAGATTCGTAAACCATACCTTGGGTTTCAGCCGTTTCAGCCTTATGGCCGCCCGCAAAAAATGTTTGCAAAACCGTGCTTAGGCTTGCTATAGCGGTTGAAAAATGATTTAGGCTTGCTATAATGGCGGACGGGTAGCGTCATTATGGACCAGTAGCGTCGTTATTTCTCTCGGAATGATGCGAGTCGGCTCTGCTGCCAAAATGCCGTAGAACCCAAGTTAAGCCCTTTAGGGGATTCCAAGAAACAAACGATCCACAATTTCCGAAGCGCTTCCCGTGACGCTCTCCCAGGAAGCTGGGCTCTTGAGTGCCCGCAAGCTATCGCGAGAGAAGGGATCCTTTTTTATTTGGAAATCCCTCTACCGCAGGCGGACTAATCCTCTCAGGACTTACACATAGACGTTATTTGTAGGACGTGCATTGCGCGCCGTTACTCTACACATAGCATTAGACTTACAATTTGCGTAAGTCCTGCTTCTATAAACCTTCCCTTTTGGAGACAATAATGCGCATATTGATGATGTTGGTTCTTTCAATGTTTCTGTTTGTCACTAATGTTAGCGCGGCTTCGGCTGACCCCCCTGATTTGGGACCTCTCACTGGTGAGTGGGCAGGAACCTGGACGAGCCTTAATTCTCCCTCCTATAACGGTACGGTTGAGTTGAATGTAACCCAAGATGGAAATAAGGTTTCCGGTACCTCAGTGATGGGCAACGCAAAATGTTTTCCCGATCGCATTTTCAAGGGTAAAGTATCGGGTATAGGCAACAACGTTATTAAATTAAAACTATTTGCTGAAGACGATCCAGGAACTCAGGTGGCCAAAACCTGGGGAGTTATAAACCGTTGCCAAAATGCCATCAGCGCGGTGTATAAGTTCACTACTGAGGGTAGTGGCAAATGCCAGTATGATGTAGGCACAATGTTTATCTCTAAGAAGCAGCCCTTTTCCCCGTGCTAACCATGCACTAAGCGCAGGCTGCGCCAACGCGCAGCCGCAACGACCAAGATCGGGATATCCCTGAGCTTATCGCAAGGGCGCATAGGGCTCAGGGCGCTCAGGGCTCAGGAAGAGCCAGGGTAAAGGGTCCCCTTGTCACCCAATCTCACAACGGTAGGGTCTCCCAATGCCCCCAATGCCCAATGCCCCATGCCCCATGCCCAATGCCCCATGCCCCATGCCCCATGCCCAATGCCCCATGTCCCTAAAATTTAGGGAACATCAATAGAGACTAAATTAGTTTCTGGGAAATGCTCCCGCAAACGACCGGCATCGGAAAGTACCAGCAGCAAGTGCAATGACCAATCGGGCTCGGTTGGCAAATCGGCCCAGGGAACTGCTATTTCCAAACATTTTTTAAAAGCCATCTGGGCTCGGGTGGGACGGACGTGCCATTGGTGATTATCCCAGGCTTCCTGGAACCAAACAGATCGCGAGAGCAAGTTGATTCCCAAATGATTGTGGAAAAAATAATTGACGGGTGCTTCGTTTGGTACGTCGCTCAGGGGAATAGGACTGTTAGACATGGGTTGCTCTGGGTAGTACCACAGCAGGCGCAATTCTGGCGGAAAGTCAATTCCTGGTTGGCTGCCGCTTTTGAAGTCCACCCGCAAATAAAAATTTAAGTGATCTACCCCATACCAGAGGCGCTGTATGGGACTGGTGCGGTGCATGGTTCCTCGGGAGCCGCCGATTTCCAAGCGACCGGCACGATCCCAGTCTTGTTCGTCGCCAACACCATCAATAATGGGATGAATAAAGCTTTCGGGTCCTTTATCGCCTCTGATTTTGTCTTCTTCTACAGGTTGCAGCAGGTTGCTGGGAATGGGCTCGTTTAAGGCTCGGTAAATAGCACAGATATGCTCTCGGAATAGTTGGTCGAACATGGCATCTTGGTTGGAGGAGTGACCTTCCCCAAACCACCAAAACCAGTCAGAACCTTCCGCAGCATATAGGGCTTCCCAGACTTCGGGATTGTTTTCCTCTGTGGCTTCGGGATGGTTGGCAAGCATTTGACGTGCTGGAGTCAATAAGTCCCAAGCACGGTTTTTTACCGGGTCGCCAATCCAAGTGGTTAAGCTGCCATCTACCCAAGAGCCACTGTGAAGGCGATCGCTCGGGATAGTGGCGTTCGTACCGAAGCGATCGAGAAACTCGGCAACTGTCACCAATTGAATGCCCGGATTATCCGATAGGTCTCGATACAGCGCATCTAGGAATGGTTCGCCATCTCGTTGATAAAATTCCCAGCAATTTTCCCCATCCAAGGCAATAGTGACAAGAGCGGGCGATTCTTCGGTGCTATCGCTGTTTTGCCTTTGCCTCAAAGTGTTCTTAATTGTTTCCAAATGACCTACCAAATCGGAGGCAGCTTGTCGTGGCTCCATCGATCCATAAGTAAAGCCAATTAGATCTGATAGTCGGTGGTCGCGAAAGACTATTGCCAAGTCTCCGTGGGGAGTTTCCAACCGATAGGGGCGATAAAGCAACTCCGGCTCTAGCACGTTTCCTGCTGCATCGCGATGGAAAAAATGCCCGAGGGTCCAACCCAATATCGATTCGTCGGAGCAAATCCACTCAAATCCTTGCTCGGCAATATAAGGTAAAATAGCCGGACTCACTGCTTGTTCGGAAGGCCATAAACCCCTAGGTGTTCGTCCGAATCTTTCCAAATACATATCCCAGGCTTTGCGCAGGTGGCGGGGAATATCTTCTTCCCATTGGAAGCGATACTCGGGCAAAGTCATATCGGGAATGGCAACTTGTCCGGCATTGGTATCTGCTAGCAGGGGCAAAATCGGGTGAGTGTAGGGGCTAGTGATGACCTCAAGCTGACCGGCATCTTGCATTTGTCGGTGTTGCGCAACTATTGAGCCAAGAATTTCTCGTTGTTTGGAGTAGATTCTTTGGCGATCGCTCAAATTAAAATCCCGCCCGCGAGCGAGCCAACGCGCCACTTCTGGATCGTCCCAAAATATCGGGTCAATCCAAGCCAGATTGTGCCATGCTAGCAAATCGCTATAGTCTTGTTCTCCCCAATTTTCCAAGCACCAACCCTGTCCGAATTTCTGTCGTTGATTATACAGTTCTGCGTAGCGAGGATGGGGGTCGATTAAGGTATGATGGTTGGCATCAAAAAAATGCTCGACAATAAAATGCTTTTGTTCTAAAGTTAACTGGTCTGTTGGAGTGAGCATTGCCGTTAGGTAAGGGTCAAAGGCCGTTCCGGCAACATAATCCTCCAACTGCAAAATCAAAGAAGGCACCAAGTTCACCGTTTGATGTAGCTTGGGATACCGAGACAGCATCAGTACCAAGTCAAGGTAATCTTTAGTACCATGCAGACGCACCCAAGGCAATCGATACTTGTTGCCCATGCGGGATTTGTATAATGGCTGATGTTGATGCCATATGAAAGCAACGTAGAGCGGATGAGGCATAGAACTTTGGTATTCTACCAATGGGATCGATTGCCTAATTTATCAGAAAATGGATGGCTCGTTTACCTTTTTGAGTTTTGATCTTTGAGTCACTACCCATAATAATCTATTAATTACCTGCCTTATTCATATAAGTTATATGCAATATTTGATGGCAATTCGCCTTGCAGGAGATTCTCCTGCAAAGACGCTTAGGTAGCGATCGCGCTCCCGATAGACTTACCCACGAACAATATATTGTCCTATTTGCCCATGCCAATTGCCTGCTACGCTACATAAGAGTGTTAGAGGGGACAGGCAAGCGTAAGTCTCGTAGCCAATACATTTCGGTTAAGTTGGACGAGCATTGGGTCGAAGAGCATTGGCCATCGATCGTAAACGGTAAAATAGCATATTTAAGCTTTCGATTGGTCCCCAGTTAAAGCTTGACCGAGAGGTATTGGTCCCGTATCTACAAAATTTTCAGAAATAGAGCGGACAATTTGCCTAAGTCCCGATTAAGTTTTATCCCCAGATTCAGAAGGGTCTATAAATTTTAGGTCCACATTAGGCATCAACCGCTGCAAGTTCTTTAAGGATTTTAATTGCCAGGGTATTTTCTTTGAACCTATTATCTCCAGTTTGAGAGTTTTTTTCTGGCGTACCCAGATTGTAAACTTCGAGAGCATGCTGATTCCCGAACTATTGAGGAACTCTAGTTTTTCTAAGTTTATTATTACTTTTTCAATTCCTAATCTTTCGCCTACACTTTTTAATAAATCTGCAATTGGCTTATACTCGTCTGGACCACCCAGCCGCAAAGAACCCTCGAAGAATACAATTTCCGTTTCTTCATCATTCCATACTTTATAATTTGGATCGCTATTGCTAATTTCCATAGTCAATAATCAATATCTAGTAATTGCTGGTAGATATATGTCTCAATTGGTTAAGAGCGTTGGCCTTGGTGGCAGCCTGTAATGTGAGATGGTGGGAAGACAAAACTGGCGCTCCCCCCTAGGAAAGCAGGAGGGTAGCGTTCGAGATCGTATCTATAAGTAATTTATACCATAAGCTGTACCATAGTGGTGACTGTAATTGCTTCCGGGTTTTCTTGGATAGTCTCGAACTTCCACCCTAATTTAGCCGTATAATCATTGAGCATAGTAAGAAACCCCAATCTAGAAGAATTATTGCTATTTTCTTTAGCATTTTTTTCTAACTGCTGAATATATAAGTCTTCCAGTTCCTCTGTCAATAGTTTTTTGATATACCCCTGAAATTGATGCTTGGCTTTGGGGCTAATGCTATTGGTCACGATAAAGACAATGCGATCGCTATTCAAATGTAGCTGTATGCTAATGGGATAAGGCGATTCCTCGTCGTTAAATTTCATCGCATTTTCCAATAACTCATTAGCAATATAGCTGACTGCACCCCTTACTTCGTCTTGCTTATTAATACCGTCGGGTATATCTTCTCCTGGGAAGAAGGTTTTACAATAGTCGGCTAAAAAATCAGCGGACAAACCATTATTGCGCCAACGCTGCTTTAGGGGAATAGAACTAGGGGAAAATCCTAAAACCAAGTATTCCTTGCGCAGGGGCAGATTTTCGATGAATTCTCCAAATACCTCTGTCATATTTTCAAGGTTCTTTGTCTTGTATATCTTTGCTACCCTACCTAAGCTTTCTTTCCTGGGCTAGAAAACTTAGGGTAGGTGACAATTGACAGTTTACAGTTAAAAACAATCTATGACAAATGACGATTGTTTTTTCTAGCGTTTCTCAAATAGATCGGGTAAGGTCAAGATAGGACAGGATAATCGTTTCAGTGTTGTTACACTTGGTAATGCTTTTGCACCATAAGAACGAGCGGGAAGGTTTTATGGTGTATTGCTTGCCTATAAGGTGCCCTCTTGTATTATAAATAGCTCTCTTGCATCCTGTGCCGTGGAAGCTGGAAGCTAGATCCCCCTTGTCAAGGGGCTTAGGATTTACAAGCGGGAGCTATCTGTAGGAAGCACGACCGCACTTTCTACATATATAGCCTTAGAGCCGATAAGAAAGCGTAAGTGTTTTATTTTAACATGACTTACAGATAGACGCTATATGCATCGCTTGCTGCTGGGCAGTTCGGGTACATATAGCGTTGAAACGAAAATCTGTCTGTTGTTTAATCAAGGAGTTCAACCGCAACGCGGGACCAAAATTTTGGCCAATGACCTAATTCGATAGTCAAGAGCTAAGAGCAATAAGCTCTTGACTTACCATTCCTGGGCCCAAGATACGCGCTTTACAAAGGTCCTAACACCACTTCGTATTGCCATAAAGCGTGTTTCTGCGGGACGCAACGATACCAGATGACTCTGCTGCAATATATCTTAATGCCTGGTGAAAATTGAGGCGACTTACTGCATAAATCCACATCTCCGATTGAAACGAAAACAAAACGAGCAACGCTCGGGCCTTAATAGAGACGCTATGTAATAAGGCCATCAAATTCATGCAAAAAAATCCGAAAAATTTTTTGTTCGGTAAAAAACTATACAAACTTTGCCGATAAATGGTCATAGATTGACGCTAACCAATCGTTGTTGGCAATGCTGTAGATGACAGCAAATCGTGCAGTTATAAATAGGCAAACAAATAAATAGAAGTCAAAGTAGCGTAATAGCAACCATCCATCCAAGATAATGTAGTTCTATATGGCTCCATGAAGCGCCAGGCAATCGACTGTCAAAAAATATAACCTCTCCATTTGACTAATAATAGCAAAGAAAGTTGTTATCCACCCTGCCACTCGGATAGCGACGGAAAGAGTATATTTTTGATGGATTGCCAAAAGTAAGTCAAGATTGTATAGGATAGAATCCTCGGGCTAATATGCTGCGAGGTAAAGAGAAGATATAAAGAGAGGAGAACAAATGTCTCTTGATGTTAAGAACCTAGAGGAAAGTTTCGAGCTTGTAAAACCAAAGGCAGACGAATTTGCGACTAGCTTCTATGAAACTCTGTTTGCCGACAATCCCGGAGCGGACAAACTGTTTGAAAAGACGGATATGGCCAAGCAGAAGAAAATGCTAGTGGCTTCATTGGTTTTGGTGGTAGAAAATTTGCGCAAGCCGGACGCATTGACTGATACCTTAAAAAAACTGGGAGCGCGCCATGTAAATTATGGAACCCTGGAAGAACATTATCCTTTAGTGGGTGGGGCGTTGCTGAAAACTTTTGAGTCTTACCTAGGCGATAAATGGACGCCAGAAGTAAAAAAGGCTTGGGAAGAGGCCTATGGCACTATAGCGGACATAATGCTTAAAGGAGCAGCAGAGGCAGAAGGTGCTAAAGGCAGCTAAGTGAGTTATAAGTGTGGCAAAGAAGGCAATGAATAGAAGTCAGAGTCGGTTCTTCAATCTAAATATAGTAGTTATAGCGATCGCAGGACTGATACTAGCTTGGTTGATTGCCGCCTTTGCCCTCGATCGCCGGACTATTTTCCTACCGGGGACAACCTCAGTTGGTCATTCCTTATTTGAGGCTTCCTGTGTCTCCTGCCATGAGGGCTTCAAACCCGTTACTAATGACGCTTGTATGCGATGTCACGAAGCGGAAATGGTCGAGGACGCACACGGGCCGAAGAAATTCCGAGATCCCAGATGGGCAGAGCTATTAACCAAGCTGGACGTTTTAACTTGCACTGCTTGCCACCAAGAACATGTCCATATCTTTGCCCGAGGAGTTCATCTGAAACCAGAGATGTGCATGAGTTGCCATGAAGGAATTATCCAAGGGGAGATGAAGAGTCACGATGGCTTCGACCCAAGTGGCTGTTGGGCTGCAGGCTGTCACAATTTTCACGACCATCGCTCTATTTCCACTGGCTTTCTGCGAGACAACTTAGACCAACCTTCAATGTTACCGAAACAGGCAGTTCCAGAAAGAACGGTGACGGCAACTGTAGAGAAAGTTCCCGAGCCAGATTTGGGTCGGGAGTTCCTGGGAGGTCGGTCGTGAAAAAATTAACGAAAAAATTTCTAGCTTTTTTGCTGGTGTTGCTTGCCCTTGCATCCTGGAATATTGAGGTGGCTCGGGGGGAAGTTTCCGAAGCAAAACTAGCTGAGATTAACGAACTTTGGCAGGGCAGCGCTCACGCTATGGTAGGAGCGAACTGCTCTAGCTGTCATCAGGATTCGGAAACGAAAGAGCTGGTTTTGCGACCGACCTACGAGAGTTGCCGCTCCTGTCACGAGGAAGAAACGAATACGTTTTTGCTGGGAAAACACGGCATTAGGTTGCTGGAAGGAGAGACGCCTTTGACTCCAAGTCTTGCCCGTCTGCCGATGAAGGCATCGGCGCTGTCTAAATCAATGACCTGCAATACTTGTCACGACGTTCATTCGGTGGATACTTTTACTGCAGCAGTTGATTCTTGTCTGAGCTGCCATAACGATCGCCATTCGCTTAATTATAAAAATTCTAAGCACGCCGAACTTGTAGCAAAAGAAGGAAAGCTGCCTAGACCTTCTTCAGAATCGGTGACCTGTGCTACTTGTCACCTACCTCGCTATGAGGCGATTTCAATTGGGGCGGAATCTAAAGTTCAGGCAAATCACAATAATACCTATACTCTAAAGCCGCGCGATCGCATGGTCAAAGATGTCTGCATGCAATGCCACGGTATGGAGTTTTCCTATAACAGCATCTTCGATGATGAATTAGTAGAAGCTAATTTCGATAGACCCCCAAACCAGGATTTAAAAACTTTGGAGATGGTTCGCACGCTCAAAGAAAAGCGATCGAGCCAGAGTTCCCTTGGCCAAAACCATCCTGACATAACTTCCCAACAAGCGATCTGGCAGCTCCGCCTGCCCTACTATATACATCAAGATCGCGTTCGCATTCTCAAGCAAGCTTTGTTCCAAACTGGCTTTCGCATGGAAAATGCCTTTGCTAAAGAGCAGGAAAAACAGAGTTAAAAAGTTGAAACCTGCATTCATAGTAATGCTTGCCTGCTAATAGCATTTAGACGCAGGATTGTAAAGCTGCGCCCTTAGCTTAGCTTAAAGATATTGGCAAGCCATTGATAGCAGAATTGAGATGTAATTCTGACATCAAGCGAATTTACAGCAGTAACACCCTTATTTGTAGTCGCATAAGAGAGAGGAGAACCAAATATGTTATTAGCGAACAATTGGAGTAAAAGAGTTAAGTCAAAAACTATTATTTTATTGGCAATTTCGATTTCCATTTTCTTTTCTGTCGTAGCCTGCAGTGGAGGTCCACAAGCTACGGTAGGTATTAAACCAGAAATAGTCGTTGACTATATCCACAAAGTAGCTGAATCCGATCGCACTGCCTATACCAAACATGTCATTAACCGCCTCAAGAAGCTAGAAGGCGAAGACAAGCCCAAAGGTGTCGTCCCTGCTGAAGCCACCGAGTCCTGGAAACAAAGCAACGGCATACCTCTCCCAGCCCAGATGTTCCGCATGGGTGCAGAGCTGGCTTCTGAAAGTGGTAACTTTACTATAGGTCTTATTTCCGATTGGAATATTAATGACAATCAGGCTCCTAGAGGAGAATTTGAAAAACAGGGGATGAAAACGGTAGTAGATACCAGCCAACCCTACAAAGCAGAACGAGAAATTGCTGGCAAGAAATATTTTTCTGCAATTTATCCCGATGTTGCGGTAGCGGAAGCTTGCGTTACCTGTCACAACAATCATCCCATACATAAAGAGCGCTATCCTGATAAGGTCTTCAAGCTCGGAGATGTGATGGGAGGCGTGGTGATTAATCTGCCTTTGGACAGTTGAGAATTTTAATTTAACAATTGAGAAGAGAATCTGGTAGTCTGTCAAGAAATAATTGCGCGGGCATCGGGCAGTCCCCTCCCCTCCTGGGAGGGGCTAGGGGTGGGTTGAGGGGTCTGGGTTGGGTGGCATTGGGCATAAAAATTGCAAGATTATTCAAAACTGCCTTAACAGACTACTAGCCATAAGCTTATCTTCTCAATTGTTATAGCGTTTCTCAAATTAGCGTGAGGTTGTCTGGGGCGAAGCATCCCTATAAGAAGATTCCCGTTTGAGAACCGAGATTATTGCAGGGATGCTGTCGCCCCTACATTTATATATTACAGTTTTATAAGTTTTTTTACAGTATTGACAAGCCACTGACATATTTTTGACAACAGTCGGATATGCTTAACCCCCTCAAGGTTCAAGATTTAAAAATATAAGATATAGCAGTCAGCAGTCAGCAGTCAGCAGTTAGCAGTCAGCAGTTAGCAGTCAGCACAAGCATTGCCGGAGCCTAGTGCTATATCAAATATAGCGTTGCTCAAATTGTAATGAACGATCTGGTAGGGGCTAAGAAATAACAAGAGCGACTGTCTGGGCTGTAGAACGAGAGTTCTCGTATTGGGATGCTTCGCCCAGGTATCGCATCAATTTGAAAAACGCTATAAATACTAAAAAATTAAAATTTAACCCTCAAAATTTTACTAACGAAGATGAGTAAAGAGGAATCTAATCTTTCCCCGGCAAAGAAGGCAGGAACAGGCGGCTCTATTCAGGTGGCCGATATCCTCGCTCTTCCGGAAGCAGAGCGAAAGCTAGTCAACTGGATTAGGCGACAGGAAGCGCCTACTCTGGGAGAAGTGACGGCTCAGATGGGTGGGGATGAGGCAGAAGCGATCGCCATGCTGGAGGTCTTAATAAAAAAAGGCTTCCTGCAACAGCAAGAGAAAGCCGGTCGCTCTATATACCGAATTGTTCTTGCGCCCAAAAGAGGTCGGGAAGTTCCAAAAACTCTCGTACAAAGCTTCAACGAAGCCTTGGGCAAAATTAAGTTTTCTACCTTTATCGGCCTGACTTTTATTACCGTTGTCTTGCTGATGCCCTTTGCCCTGAGCAAGGTATATCTAGAAGTGTTGCGCGATCGGGCTTTTGACTGGCATCAGTTTATCTTGGGAGATACTTATAAACTCGCCACTGGTTATATAGCTTTATTCTTTGTAGCATTAGAAATGCTGTTCACCCTGAGAAAACGAGGTCGTCAGTGGAAGATTTCTTTACCGGGATCTATCCTGGTCTGGCGAGGGCTGCATATATTTATAGGGGTGGGACTCTTGGCGATCGTTCTGGTTCATACCGGTGGAGCTACAGGTTTTAATTTTAATGCTATTTTCCTTTGGGTCTTTTTTGCCGTCACCCTCTCGGCTTTGGTGGGCGTGACCACGGAAACGGGTGTTTTAGAATCTACTCGCAAGCATTTTACCCTAGTGCCAGAGCGGGCTGGCAAAATTTCAAAATTTTTCCCTAGCTTCTCTAAAGGCAGATTAATTCGTCAATTGCGAGATATTTGGCTGTCAACCCACATTATTACAGTTTGCGCTTTTTTTGTTATGCTGGCTTTTCATATCTTCTTGGCCTATTATTACCAGTAATCAGTTTAAATTTATAATTATAATATAGTTACAATAATAAATTATTTACATTCATGGACGAGCCTAGTGCTTTGGCAAAGCTAAGATTATTTGTAAATGTAGGTTGGGTTGAACGGAGTGTTGGCGTTGGCGTTGGCGTAGCCTGCCCTCCGGGGCATAGCCTGCCCTCTGGGGCATAGCCTTCTCGAAGAGTAACCCAACTATACCAATCGTTTCGCCCTTGTTTCGTTCCCGGGCCGCTCTCTACAATTTTAAGGCAGACAGTCCACTAGGGTTTAATTTAAAACTAAAAACTCAAAATTACAACATGAATTTACAACGCCAATTGCTCGAAGAGAGTCTCGAAATAGTTAAACCTAATGCCAGCGAGTTTTCATCTCTATTTTACAAACGCTTGTTTGAAGATTATCCAGAAACTAAGCCTTTGTTCGCTCAAACAAATCTGGAAAAACAGGAGAAAAAGCTAATTGCCTCGTTGGTTTTGATTGTTGAAAATTTACGCAGCCCAGAAGCACTGCAAGAAGCATTAAAAAGCCTTGGAGCGCGGCACTATCAACTGGGGACTTTAGAAGAGTATTATCCAATGGTAGGGGATGCTCTGCTAAAAACTTTTAAAGCATATCTGGGAGAAAAATGGACGCAAGATAGAGAAAAAGCCTGGATTTATGCCTATAGCGTAATTTGTACTTTGATGCTGGAAGGAGCAGATAGTCCAGAAGCATATCTGGATGGAGAGCTAACTTTTTATGAATGGCTGGATTTGTACGGGGAGTACGATCCAGCCCTAATGAAAACTATTGCCGAACTGACCAGGTTTAAATATACGAAGCAAAAAAAAAGTAATTAGGTCGAGCTATATCGGGCGGGGCAGTGCAGGCTTTTTTCCTCACATACCCCGCCCGCGTCTTGGTGTGGTAAATTTGGCAAAAAGGCAAAGGTTTAGAACTGGTAACTAGCGCGATCGCGATCTGATACTATCTACAGATTCTGATAAGTTAAAACCCAAAAAAAAATTAGTTAGTTTTCACTCAAAGTTTCGGCTTAGGGACTTGCAAGTTAATAATGTACCAATCCGTAGGCTGCTCCTGGGCATAGCCCGGAGGGCATAGACCAGTAAAGCGATCTCCCGAACGCTGGTACTTTATTTCTGCGCAAGTCCCTTACCGCAATTGAAAAGTCATGCATTCAAAAGTCATGCATTCAAAATGCAAACTTCAAAACAAAGTAATTGACTTTTGAATGCATGACTTTTGAATTTTTAATTACGCGCAGGGGCCTATTGCCCTCCGTCCCTATGCGAGGGCATACAAAAGCAAGTCGTTGTAGGATCTACAAAAAGTAAGGAGGTGCTACGCCTAGTTTCCTCGGGGCGTGCAAATGCCGCGTTGGCGCGATCGCGTTTTGTACGCGACGCCCAAGGAATGCGCAGCGTAAGGCCGCCAGCGATCGCGCGATCGCTGGCTCGGAAGCTCGGGGTAGCCGGCGACGATCGCTCAAATCGTCGTCGGGCTCCCAACTTCCAGGCTAATTAAGGACAGTGGTGAAAACTAGAGTGAATTTCTCCCAATGGAACCCACCCCTAGCCCCTTCCAGGAGGGGAACCAGGTACTGCCGCTCGTTGGACCGTCAGCGGTAATTTTGGGTGGGCTATCTTCCAACCCAGGCCCTGCTATTGGAGGCTTGCCAATGGACTTGTTGCCCTGAGTCCAAGGCTTGCCCCTAAGAGCCTGGGTTTTTGAGGGAGAAATTGTTTGAGTGAAAACCTCCTTACGTTTGGTTGACGTTTGTCCTTCTTGGAAAGGGTCGCGGTTTGTGGCCCTTTTTTTTGCCTTTCTTTGAGGCTATAGAGCTACATTAGCACAAATTGGCTCTAATTTCAAGATTGGATGCATTTTCTGGACTTTTTGCAAAAAGTGCAGAAACTACACCTTATATATATGTAGTCAGGCACGACCGCCAACAAATCTATTTGCTGGGGCCACAAATTTGGCTGGATGTTGGGTTTCGGTTGGCGAAATACAAGTTAAGGGACTTGCGCAGAGATAAAGTACCAGTTCCAAGCCCCTAAGAGCTAGCAGCAGTGCCAGCAATGTGTTTTCAGGATATAGTGCAGCCATTGGATAATTCAGGCAAACTGCAAAGATTATATCGATTGTGGATGCTTTTGGACTTTAGATTGGGTCATAATTTAAGCCTAGGCGCTATTAGTAGAGGTTGTACCGCGATCTAGGCTCTATATATGGCGATCGCTCTGACGATTTGCGCAAGAGACTTGCAAGTTAATAATGGGCTATGCCCTCGCCTTGGGCAGGCTTTCGCCTACGACAAGCGATCGCCCGAACGATGGCGGTCAAAGAACGCTTTTGGACTGGTACTAAATTTGCTGCGCGAGTCCCTAAGTCCTCTGGGTACCTATCCGTGCCTTGACATATATAGCAGTAAGCTATCAGCTATCAGCAGTCAGCAGTCAGCAAAAGTCCTGCAATCATTGCAATAGAGCGTTTGTAACTGTCCTAACCTTAACCGGTAGTGCTAGATCGAGATGGTATGCTATACTAAAAAAAAGCTAGAAAACGAATTTTTCAAAAAAACATAGCGGTAAAAATCACAAACAATACCAATAGATTTTGAGTTGTTGCCTTGCCGAAGTCGGATTTGGACGATCGCTCCTTTGGACGACTGCGCGAATGTATGCTGCGGATTCGAGATAGTCGCTCGCGATGCTATCGCCCCTAGGTTTCTTTTGTTAAACTTCAGGACTTACGCAAATTGCCGGACCGAAGGCTAAATATAGTGTCTGCTGCGCAGTGCGCACCAGACAAATAGAGTCTTTGCGTAAGTCGTAACACTTATTTGAGAAACGCTATACAAAACCGAAATACTTTAGTAAAAGACGAGAGGACTGATGGAAGAAATATTAGTCAATAACGATCCATTTGCCAGTGGCATTATTCCCCCCGAAGGAGACTACCGACGCTTCGACGGCACCAGGAATAATTTAGAAGACCCCACGCGGGGGGGCGTGGGAGATCTGTTTCGCCGGGTGACCCCAGTAGAGTACGAAGACGGGCTCCAGGCACCGGCTGGCACCGCACCTGAGGGGGGCACTCGACGGCCATTGCCCGATGGCACGATACCTCCCGATCGCCCCAATCCTCGGGTCATTAGCAATACTGTCGCCGACCAGGCGGAACGAATAGTCCCGAACGCTCGGGGCATAACCGACATGATCTGGAGCTTCGGTCAGTTTGTCAACCACACCACTGACCTAGCTCGGGAAGGAACAGAAGATATCCTACATGAGAGTGGGGAAAGGGAGATTGAGCTTCCGATTCCCATCCCAGCAGACGATCCCGACCTTGGGCCAAACGGAACGAACCCCATCCCCAGCGGACAACTCCCGTTCGAGCGGGATGCTTTCGCTCCCGGGACGGGAACAACCCTCAACAACATACCCGGGCGGGCAATCAATACCGTAACCACCTGGCTAGACCTCTCTACGGTTTACGGTTCCAACCCGGAACTAGCTCGGGAGTTGCAAGGGAGCGCGGGTCAGCTCAGGGTCCTCAACAGTCCCACCGGCGATTTGCTCCCCGTCGATACTGATGGGCTAACGGAGGGGGGAAGATTTCAGGGAGTCGGCTTCCTAGCTGGAGACGTGCGGGTCAATGAAAATGACAGCTTGGCTTCCCAGCATACTCTGTGGGTGCGCAACCACAATCGCCTGGCGACGGAGATAGCCCAGGCACATCCGGGCTTTAGCGGGGAGCAAATCTTCCAACGCGCCCGCCAAGTTAATATTGCCCAGTTCCAGAATGTCGTTCTCTACGAGTGGCTGCCCGCTCTGTTGGGGGAAAACAATCCCTTTCTGACGCCTTACCAAGGGTACGATCCCGATATCGATCCCCAAACTACCGATGTCTTTGTGACGGCAGCTTTGCGCATTGGCCATACCTTAGTAAGTCCGGAAATCCAGCGCCTAGATGCGAACGGTGAGTCTGCGGACGGCCCTATTGAGTTTCTAGATAGCTTTCTGGCGCCCAGTATCGCCGAAGGGGCGGATGTGGATGAAATCCTTCGCGGCCTAACTGCTGGGGTGGCTCAGGAGGTGGATACGCAAGTAGGCGATAACCTGCGCAATGGCTTGCCAGAAGGAATAGATCCAGTAGCGTTTGACCTGCTCTCGGGCAATATTCAGCGGGCGCGCGAGCGCGGTGTGGCCGACTACAACCAGGTTCGGCGCACTATCGGTATCCCAGGGGTCAGCAGCTTTGCCGAGATTACTTCCGACCCCATCCTCCAGCAACAATTGCAAGACTTGTACGGCTCGGTAGATGATATCGATTTGTGGGTCGGCTTGATGGCGGAAGACCATGTGCCCGGAGGGAGCGTGGGCATTACTGAAGCAGCTCTGCTGGCGACTCAGTATCAAGAACTGCGGGATGGCGATCGCTTCTGGTTTGAAAACCCTGGCGAGCCCGGACAGGCAGGAGGGAACGACAATGAAAACAACGGCTTCTTTACTCCGGAGGAAATCGCCGCAATTCGCCAAACCACTTTGGCCGAGATTATTCGGAAAAATAGCGGAATTGGCGAGGAGATTCAGGACAACGCTTTTTTTCTTAATAACACTGGCGGCGCAGGAGACGATAATCTCAGCGGCGGCCTAGGCAATGACAATTTACGAGGCTTCGCGGGAGATGATACTCTGCCGGGAAGTGCTGGAGATGACTTCAATAACGGCAATGAAGGCAATGACTTTCTCGATGGCGGTCGGGGGAATGACTCTCTCTATGGCGGTCGGGGGAATGATACCCTCATCGGCGGCGCTGGCGACGATATTCTCAGCGGCGATCGCGGTGACGATAGTTTGACCGGCGGCGCTGGTAACGATGTACTGCTGTTCGGCGGTCGAGACATTGATTTTGCTGAATTTGGGACTGATGCGATCGCTGACTTTGTTGTCGGCGAAGATACGATTGCTCTATCTGAGTCAACTTTCAATGCCCTGACAGTCGGCGCTTTAAATTCTTTTGCTACGGTCGCCGATGCAACTGCAGCGGGTGCCTCTGCCGAGCTAATAACCTACGACAGCAATAGCGGCGCGCTTTACTACAATCCAGATGGCAATACCGCTGGACTTGGTGGGGGCGGTCAGTTTGCCTCTCTGGCTCCGGGTCTGAGCCTATCTGCATCTAACTTTACCGTGGAGTAAGTCGGATATCGTCACTATTTTGCAGGGGATTTCTGGGGTACGCTATTTAGGAGCAGTGCATATTTCTGCCGCGCTGCACTAGGGATTTCTTTGGAGAATCTCAATCGCCTCAGCCGCAACCATCCCCTGCGATCGCAGCCTTTTCTATAGCAGTTCTCAAATTAATGTGAGGTTGTTTGGAGCCCGCGCATCCCACTATGAACACTTCGGTTTATAGAATACATTGTCCCGGGGATGCTATCGCCCCTACCTTCTAATACCAAATCCGGTTAAACAGTCACAGTATCTGTAGGGGCGGTGCCCCCGGGAGCGCCCCTTTTCCTACGGGGCAACCACGGGGGGATTGCCCCGGAGCGGATTTACGGGTAATTAAGCGGATTTGATATAAATTACACTTATTTGAGAAACGCTATATTCGCTGCATTTCCCAAGGTCAACGGACGGTCTATTGCAATTTTTACTGGAGGCGGTGTAGTGATTATAATTGGCGAACGTCGGCTTGGGGATTGGACGAATATCTGGAACTGCCGAGAGAAACCATTCGCACCGCCCAGGAATTGGGGGTTAATATCCTGCATTTTGCTTGGCGGCGCAGGCAGATGAGAAAATTAGCTGCCCGAAGGTAACGAAGGCTGAGTAGGATGCGCTCCTAGCACGCTACTCAGGGCGTCTCCGTGTAAGTGCTACACAAAATTAATCTAAGAACGCACCCTACATACAGCATCCGCGTGTAAGTCCTGCAAAAAACTAAAAACGACTATTGATTTGGCTTAGCTTTCTAGCCACTAGACCCAGCGTCTTGCGTGCCTCTTCTTTCCCCTTCATGCTGGGCATCCAATCTAACAGGAACTGTTCAACTTCATTAATCTTACCGTCGTCTGAATAAAAGTAGTAATTATCGCAATGTACTGCTAGTTCTCCGTCTATCAGCATGTCCAGAATCGTAAAAGCAGACATGCTTTTATCTGTTTCCCAAATTTCCCGAACCAACACTTTAAATAATACGGAATCAGGTATTGGCATTTTTTGACCTCTTAAATTTAGAGTTACGACATTGGTATTGTACAAGCTAGTCAACCATATCATAGCCCTTGCGTATCTGACATGGGGGGTATGACCCTCTAATTGGGAAGTGCGGGAAGTGCGGGAAGTGCGGGAAGTGTGGGAAGTGCGGGAAGAATTAAACAAAATTGTCCTCTCCCCCTCTGCCCACTGACTCCCTCTCCCCACCCTCCCCACACTCTGCCTTTTTCAGCAAGCCCTAATTGCGTAGGGCGAGTATCTCCGGGACCTTAGGTATTGCAAGGGTAGATTTTTTAGAGGCTTACGAAAGCGCACCAAATCCTAACCGGGCAAGGAGCGATCGCTCCCAAAAATGCCAACGCCTGGATGCAGCATGGTATTCTCCTCGGACTTTTGGGACGGCACGCCGAAGCGGCAGCATATGTTAATTGGGCAGCTCAGGCGAGTCCTACTTCTGCCCTAGTTTTGACCGAGCAATGCGCCAACCTAAACCGATTGGGTAATTATGAGGAAGCATTGGCCGCTTGTCAGAAGCTATTGCCGCTTTAGAACAGGCGATCGCTCTCAATCCCAACTATGCAGATTTAGGTTTATCGCACTACGCAAATGAGTTAAGACATTTATAAACGCTCGCTCCTTAGTCAGACACTACTTAGGGCTTGCTGAAAAAGGCAGAGGGTGGGGAGAGGGGGGAGTGTGGGGAGAGGAGGAGAGTACAATTTTATTTAATTCTTCCCACACTTCCCACACTTCCCCCTCTCCCCACACCCCGGCTTTTTAAATTTATTCAGCAAGCCCTACTTATATCAAATCCGGTTAATTGCCCATAAATACCGTAGGGGCGGTGCCCCCGGGAGCGCCCCGGCCGCCCTGGTTGGTCTGGGGCGCTA
>JAAHFN010000048.1 GCA_010672965.1 Oscillatoria sp. SIO1A7 | reverse complement strand
AAAATTAAATATGAATGGCTTAAAATAGACGATTATTTTACCTGGGAAATTCTTGTTGACACTATTGAAACAATCCTACGAGAATTTGGAGGAGAAACTTATGTAATTAATTTTGATTAACTACTTATCAAATCCGGTTAATTACTCATAAATCCCGTAGGGGTTCCCCCTGCGCCCGCCCCGGTTGGTCTGGGGCGGCCGGGGGCGGGCACGGGGAACCCCTACGACAGTTTAGGAAGTTCTTGTTCGTAGGGGCCTATAGTATTCGCCCTCTACAAACGCCCCTCCCCTGCTAAAAACTCAAAACTCAAAACTCAAAACTTAAAACTCAAAACTTAAAACTCTCCTTTGGCCAGTTTATTCATTTATGGCATAGATATCTTTGTGCCGACCCAGAGCAAATCTAAGGGAATGGCGCGGGTCTTTGCTAGAGCAAGTAGCGAAGATAGTCAGCACCAAGATAACCACGGCGAAACATACGCCGAATGTGGTTTGATAACTGAATTCGTCGGCAAAATATCCTAAAACGGGGCCAGAAAGAGCAATCCCTACATCAACTCCGCCAATGCACAAAGCCATCACTTGAGCCCGTTCGCTAGATGTTGACCTATCTGCCATTATTGTCACCATTGTGGGAATGGCAATCCCGCTCGCAAAACCTTCGATCGCTCCAGCTAGCAAAATGCTCTCTGCTCCGCTCGCTAGAGTCAGGAGTAGCATGGAGATCGCATAGCAACCTAAACTGATACTAATAAATAGTCCCCGGCCGTAGCGATCTATAGCTCGACCCAGAAAGAAGCGAATGACAAAACTGGATAAAGCCGCAGCAGTAAAAAAAAGACCGGGGTTTAAGTCGATTTCTGCGTTTTTAATAGATAAAGGGACAAAAGTTGTTATCGCGCCGAGAACTGTACCTACTGCTAACATAACGACAGCAGGTATTCGCAGGCGTGGGGCTAAAAGCATCCGCCAAAATGACTCCGAATTTCTAGGGCTATGCAAGGGTATATGGGCAGGAGAATTGCTCTTTTGGATATCTGGTTGGCGATCTCTTTCCCAAACCTGATAAGCAAAGACTAACGCCATAATACCCGTTGCTGAGGAGAATAGAAAGGCGGAGGAATGGCTGACTTCAGCTTGGAGAAAGGCTCCAATTGCCGGACCAAATGCTACCCCAATTGGCTGAACTAAACTCATATAGCCAATTATTTCGCCGCGCTGGCGTAGAGGGGCTAGATCGGCGATTAGGGCATTGGAAGCTGTAGTAAAACCAGCAATACTAATGCCGTGGAAGGCCCGCAAAAATATTAGTAAAGGAAGAGATTTGACAATCGGGTAGCCCAAAGGAGCGATCGCCACCACTGTAGCGCCAATTAGTACGACAATCTTCCGACTGCGCAAATCGGCGAGTTTTCCTAGCGGCCGACGGAATAGCAGCAGCCCGATGGCAAAAGAAGCCATGACCACACCAATCTGCTGCTTTGTGTAACCTAGCTCTTCTACATAGATGGGTATGGTTGGCAATAAGGAGCCGATGCTGCACCAAAACGACAAACCAGCCATAAATAAAGCTAGCAAGCTGCGGCGTATTGGCGGGTCGAGGGCGTTGAAAGTCTGGAAAATGCTTACCGTTTTCATAAAAAAAAATCGTTGCGAGCCCGATCGCAGAAGCGCGTTCGCGTTTTTATCTCCTTCTAGTGTGCCGCAGACTGCTCGATTCCTGCAATTGCTTTGCGATCGCCATTGCTGTTGCCAGGGCTACAACCATTGCTAGATTATCTTTTATTGTCGGTTTGAATGCCCCAACAAAAGTCAAGTCTTGCGTAGGACGGGCGTCCCGCCTGTTCAAAAGAGCCCAGGCGGACTTTTCGGAAGCCCGTCCTACGGGAGATTCCAATTTTTTTTTGTATTTAACCAGACTTGATATTATCTCTGGCGTCAGCGCCAGAGAGTACAGATTTGCCCTACGGATTTGCCCTACTTTGCCCTACCGATTTGCCGAGACTATTTCTCGCACGCGATAAATAGGTCTTCCTTGAGATTCGTGATAAGTGCGCATTCCCAATTCGGCGAGCAAACCAAAGCTCAACGACTGCACGCCCGTCAAAAAAAGCAAAACTGCTAAAATCAATAACGGCCGCTGGCCAATACTTTGACCAAAGCCCAGCTTCAGCACTGTTAAATACAATCCTAAAGCAGTTCCCACGGTCATTGACAGCAAGCCCAGCAGCCCAAAGACATGCATGGGGCGAGTCAAAAACTTTTTTATAAATACGATAACGAACAAATCCATTAATACTCGGAAAGTTCTACCCAATCCATATTTGCTTTTACCATAGCGGCGGGCATGATGGCGAACCGGCATTTCGGCAATTCTTGCCCCTTCGATAAAAGCCAAAGCTGGCAAAAACCTATGCAGCTCGCCGTAAAGATTCAGATCTGCTACCAGTTCGGCTCGATAGGCTTTTAGGGAACAACCGTAGTCATGCAACTTTACTCCCGTAACTCGCCCAATCAACCAGTTAGCAATTTTAGAAGGAAGCAAGCGAGTTAGCTTGGCATCTTGTCGGTTTTTGCGCCAGCCGCTAACGAGATCGTAACCTTCTTCTAGTTTTGCGAAGAGCAGGGGAATATCGATTGGGTCATTTTGGAGATCTCCATCTATAGTAGCGATCGCCCGACCTCTGGCATTGTGAAAGCCAGCAGACATAGCAGCAGTTTGACCGTAATTGCGACGCAGAATAACTGCTCGCAAGTCGGTACTATTTGCGGCTTTTTCTTTCAGCCAGTTTGTCGAGCCATCTGTAGAGCCATCATCGACGCAGATAATTTCATAGCTTAGCCCTGCCTCCAATAGAACGGTAGCGATCGCTTCTACCAAATGGGGCAAACTCTCCACCTCATTATAAATTGGCACCACCACCGAGATATCGGCGATCGCCTCCCCAGCATTATTGGGCTCTGTTACTTTCTTTGATAATAAAGCAGCATTCATTAAATGACGGTCCGAGTCTCCATTCCTCACATTATTTATTAAGTATAGGGCATTGGGCATTGGGCATTCAGCATTCAGCTTTCAGCATTCAGCTTTCAGCTTTTAGCATGACCGCTGACTCAAAACTCGAAACTCTCAAGCTAAGAACTCAAAACTCTCAAGCTAAGAACTCAAAACTATCTAAGTCTCCTGGTTGATAGCTCGCTACCACCCGACCGGCGCTACGCAATTGCTTGTAATAAAATTGACCTACCGAACTTTCATCTGGAGAAATAGTATCAATGCCGATACCATTGCGACCTCCTTGTTTGCCAGAACAGTGGAGATAGCGTTTTTCTCCAAGATGGAGGGCGACATGACTGGTTCTTTTGCCGGGAAGCCCAAAGAAAATTAAATCTCCCGGTTGCAGTTCTTCAAAAGATATTGCTTGCAAAAAAGCTTCCTGCTGATAAGCATCTCTAGGCAAGCGAATCCCGGCGCTGGCAAAAGCGGCTTGCATCAATCCAGAGCAATCGTAGTTGGGTGCTACGGTCCCGCCCCAGAGATATTCGTGGGGAACTTTCATGGCAGCTTTGGCAAAGGCGATCGCGGCGGGAAGCCGGTCTTGGATTTCTTCTGGGGAAAGGACTGGCGCTTTATAAAACTCTGGAGCAATTTGCAATTGTTCTAGATCCCCAATTGGCAGCCAGCCCGGATAGTCATCTTCGCATAGCTCGACAAATATCGCGGGGGTGGGGGAGATGGGGAGACCCGGGGACTGGGGGACCGAGAGATCCGGGGACTGGGGGACCGAGGGAGTTGGACAAAGCACGTCCCCTTGTCCGTCCTGAGCCGGTCGTTGGGTCCCCTTGTTCCCTTGTTCCCTTGTCCCCCAGTCTCCCAGCCCCTCAGTCCCCCCTTGAGGCAGTAAAATTCGCAAGTTTCGGCCGGCAGCAGCCTGGGTTGCTAGACCCTCGCACTGGCGATCGTCATAGATATTTAGGTTGCGAAGGCATTGGTACTCGCCTGCGATCGCTTGATTTCCCCTTACTTCCGTGACCTTGCCGGCAGCGAGGATTGTTTTCAGTTCGGCAACAGATACCATAATGCTTATTAACAAATATAGTTTGCAAACAAAATCATTGGGAATTGAGAATTGAGAATTGGGCATTGGGCATTGGGGAATTGGGCATTGGGCATTGGGAATTGGGAAGAACCGGAGAAATTCTCCCCACACTCCCCACACTCCCCACACTCCCCACTCCTAGTCCCCCGCGATCGCCCAGAGCGCGAAAGAGCTTTAGACTGTGAATGAAAACTGAGTGCTACGCGGCTCATACTTAGACTCATACTTGGGACTATGGCATTTTTCCGTAAAGACCAACAGCTAGAAAAATTAGGCAATCGTGTTTTAGAGACGACTTGGGCAGAATTTCCGCAACTAGCTCGCAATCAAATTGCCGTAACTTGGATAGCCTACGATCCTCCAGTGCCGGTCAATACTGGCGGCGCTCTCAGTCCGGAAGCATTCTGGAACCATTCCATCAGGGGTTTCAGCTATCGGAGCGTCGAACGAATCTATCCCGCTAGCGTTGTCAAGCTATTTTATATGGTTGCCGCCTATGAGTGGCTGGAGAGAGGTATGGTCCAGCTCTCGGTAGAATTAGAGCGAGCCCTCAGGGATGCGATCGTGGATTCGAGCAACGACGCCACGAGCTTAGTGATAGATATTTTAACCGGCACTACTAGCGGCCCAGAATTACCGCCAAGTCCGTTTGCCACCTGGAAGTCTCAGCGCAATATCATCAATCGTTACTTCCAATCCCTAGGTTGGTCGGAACTGGAATCTATTAATGTCAATCAAAAAACCTGGTGTGATGGTCCTTATGGTCGGGAGCGCGCTTTTCTTGGCGAGATGTGGGACAACCGCAATATGTTAACCACTGATGCTACCGCTCGCCTGTTGCATAGTATTGTCGGTGGGGTGGCGGTCTCCTCAGAAGCATCCCAAGCCATGATGAAATTAATGAAGCGGAGCTTGGACCCTGAGTCTTTAGCGAACGACCCGGAAAATCAAGTAATCGGTTTTTTGGGTGGGGGCTTACCCAGAAATGCCAAGCTCTGGTCTAAAGCGGGGTGGACAAGCCAAGTTCGTCACGATGCCGCCTATATCGAGCTACCGGACTTGCAACCCTATTTGCTCGTCGTATTTATAGAAGGAAAAGCACATAGCAATAATGAAGAAATTTTGCCATTTCTCTCCCGTCAAATAGCAACTGTAGTACAAGAAGAACTTTAACGTAAGCAAACGCTATTTGTAGGGTGCCGCACCATTCATTATAGCGTTTCTCAAATTGTCATGCGCGATCGCCCTAGGGGCGTAGGGGCGACAGCATCAAGAGCGACAATCTCTTAGCTCCGAACGGGAACTTGCCTTTTTGGGATGCTTCGCCCCAGAAACCTCACATCAACTTGAGAACCGCATTATTTGTATGGTGCCGCACCGCGCATTATTTGTAGGGTGCCGCACCGCGCATTATTTGTATGGTGCCGCACCCTACAAATTGGGTCATTGCGAATTATTCTATTCCCTCCGCCACCTAATCACTATCTGAGCGATCGATGCAGCAATTAAAGCAGCGCCAAGACCCAAAACCAGCACTATGCTACCGCCGAGTGATTCTTTGGGAACGTTCAGACGATTGTAGAGAAAAGAACCGATAGGATGCTCCAGCGCCCTCTCTTCTTTCTTATAAAAAAGAAAACTTTTAGCATGAATCACAACTGCTGAATTGGCTGATATAGCCAGACCCAAAACAGAAATAGTATTTCGGAATGCTCCTTCGCGCACGGCTTTGTCAACTTCCACTCGGCTGCGCAGGGTGTTAATAGAAGTATCTAGCAATTGAAACCCCAGAGACAGATTGTCGTAGTCTTTTGCGATTTGCAGCAAGTATTTGTCCTTGACCAAGTCGCTAAATTGCTCGACAAAAGCGATATTGCTATCCGAGCCTGCTTTTTGCTCCAAGAGCAACGCTCGCTTTTGATAGTTGCTCGAATTCATATCAATCGTGCGACTTTGAAAATCTAGATAAGTTAATTCAATCGAATAAGGGGTTAAAGTTTCCTGGACGCTAGCGAGAGTTTCCCGGAGTTTCTTAAAATCCAGTTCCTTGCTGCGAGATTGCCTGATATGCTTAATACAACCTTGAATAGTGACTAAATAATCTTTAAGCTTTAGCTTCAGCAGTCTGCTCTGACCGTAAGACCAGAGAATTTTATGGCGGTAATAGAACAGCCGCATCCAGTCGCCATAAAAACGAGCCGCTTTTTTGGCAAGCTCTAGATTGGGATAGAGAATAATAATAATGTGGCGATTCTCTTGGATGCTCTGAATATCCGTGGGAGCTGTAGTGCCGTCCTCAATCAGCTTCAATTCATAGCGAGATAGCTCAAAAATAGTCGCTCCCATCAATTGCCCTTTTCCTTGCAATTCTTTTTCCCATTGGGAATCGGGCATTAACTGCTGATAGCAGGCTTTGGCAATTTCTTCGACCTCGGGACAAGCCGTATTTTTCTCTAAAGTGCCCTCTCCCGAACTAGCGTCTCCCGAACTAGCTTCTCCCGAAGTTGCGTCCCCCGAAGTTGCGTCCTCCGAACTAGCTTTGCTCGAAGCAGGAAGAATGCCAGAAATCATCCAAGTTTGACCGATACTAGCGGTTTCCCCCTGCAATCTAGTTTCGATTTCCTCTCTGAGAGCGGCAAAAGACTTGGCTGGTTGAGGATTGGTTAGATTGTTAACCGAGCAATCTAGGAGCAGCCCATAAGTATCCCCGAGCCGCACGGGATAGTAATAGCCTTCCAGGGGGTAAGGCTCGCCATCCACTACAAACCGTTCGTTTTTGGGTTTGGCGAGAAGTTCTAGATATTCGACCTCAAATCCCGTATCGCGTTGAAACAATCTCGGCCAAACGCTTGCCGGATTTTTTTTCTGAAAATGGTATCTATTTTCTTGGATTTCCTCTTCATTCTCGCCCAAACCATTTCTCAGGTCGTAGAGAAATAGATCGAGGGTAGGATAGATTATATCGGACATAGGAAATTTTTGAGTTTTGAGGTTTGAGCTTTGAGTTGTGCTGAGAAACCGGGTTTCTCCAACAAGCCGGGTCTGGCCAACAATCTTATCATAACCTTTGCTAGGTTAAGAAACCCGGTTTGTTGGAGAAACCGGGTTTCTGGTTTTATACAAACGCTTAAGAAACCCGGTTTGTTGAACAATACCTTCGCCAAAACGCAAAAATACCTTGTTTGTAGGTTGGACTCGGGAACGAAACCCAACAAATACCCGATCGTTAACCAATGCCAGATCCCCCCAAACCCCCCTTAAAAAGGGGGGCTTAAGACCCCTTAGACTATTGCCCCCCTTTTTAAGGGGAGTTGGGGAGATCGTGCCGGCGGTAAAAATGGCGAAGGTATTGTTGAAGAAACCGGGTTTCTGGTCTTGACAAACCGCGCCGCTACTATTTTTTCGAGTTTTATATAAATCTACTTGAAGCTCCTTAATTCAAAACTCAAAACTCAAAACTCAAAACTTAAAACTCAAAACTCTCTTATCTTAGCCAATGGGTTGCAACAAAAATTGTTTGAGCTTCTCGAAGCGACTTAACTTTTCACTCATTTCCGTCGGGCTGGCAGCAGACAGGACGTTGACCGCGACATTAGTAATTTCATGGCTGCTGGAGTCCGATTCGTCTTCCTCGGGGGGATCGAAGCCCCGCTCCACCATCCTTTCGGAATTAGGGGAGGCTTGTTCGAGTTCGGCTTCGGTAGGCAGTAAATCCAGAGGGATCTCGCCCAGGGCATCCAGTCGAGACTTAGCGTTTTCATAGAGGCGACTCAAGCTACCGTTTTCCTGGATAGTCGCCAGCAAGTTGGGTTCGATGTCCGATTCCCAGGTATCCGGTTCTAGAGAGAGCCCCTCGGCGACCTCGGCCAGACGGGATTGCTCGCGATCGCTCAGAGGTGTTTCTAAATCCTGAAGGGCTAGCAGCAGAGCCAGCAAACTATTGTCGCATTTGTTAGCAGTTGCGCTCATGGGTCTAGAGGAGAATTTGGGATTAACATAAATAATATAACCCAATCCTAGCCCCAATCCTAGCTAAACCACCATGAGTAGGGAAGCCTTAGTTATAGGTATTAATCGCTATCCGCTTCTGAAAGATTCGCCCACCAGTCCAGCCCGACATCTGCTGAAACCAGCAGATGACGCCGAGGCGATCGCGCAATTACTAGAAACCTACGGCGGCTTTAGAGTTCGGCGCTTTCCCGCTCTGGAGAGAGAGGATGGAGCCTTGCGAGTCAATCCTCGGCCAGTCCCCAAGCAGCTACCCAAAGCAGCCCAGCTAGAAAGGGCGATAACTTTATTATTTAACCCGCCCAGCAGCGTACCGGAAACGGCCTTGCTATTTTTTGCCGGTCACGGATTGCTAAAAGAACAGGGTGCAATTAGAGAAGGTTTTTTGGCCGCCAGCGATACCAATCCGAAAAGAAACAATTGGGGATTACCTCTCAATTGGTTGCGCCAGGTTTTGGAGAATTCCCCAGTACGCCAGCAAATAGTCTGGCTGGATTGCTGCCATAGCGGTGCTTTGCTAAATTTTGACGAAGCCGACCCGGGAGCTAAAGGAAAGGAGCGCGATCGCTGCTTTATTGCCGCCTCCCGAGACTTCGAGTCCGCCTACGAAGATGTGGCCGCAGAGCATAGCGTCTTCACCGCTGCCCTACTGCAAGGTCTCGACCCGTCGCAACAGGAAGCAAATTGGACGACCAACTACAGCCTGGTTGATTTTATTAAAAAAGAGCTGGCGACCTCGCGCCAGCGTCCTGTTTTCCACAATTCCGGCGGCGAGATCGTCCTAACTGGCGAAAAAGAAAAGATAGACAAAGCGGTATTAATGTCGGAGGTCTGTCCTTATAAAGGGCTGGAATCTTTTGGCTTTAACGAAGAAGACCCCAAATACTTCCACGGTCGCAGGGCTCTGACGGACAAACTGCTCGATAAAATCCGCTCTAGTAATTTCCTAGCAGTTGTCGGCGCTTCTGGTTCTGGCAAATCCAGCGTTGTTAAAGCGGGATTGCTGCATCAGTTGAAATTGGGGCAGCGCTTGTCGGGGAGCGAGAGTTGGCCGATTCGCATTTTTCGCCCGGGAGAAAAACCAGTTCGCAGTTTAGCGGCAACTTTTATAGATCCTAAGTTGCCCAAGGAGGAATGGTCGAGGCAGCTTGCGGAAGCCGAGGCGATGCTAAGAGTTGGCAAGATGGGCTTGCAAGATTTGATTAGTGGAACAGATGCCAGTCGTTTGGTTTTGGTAGTCGATCAGTTTGAGGAAGTTTTTACTCTTTGTCGGGATGAGGAGGAACGGGAGCAGTTTTTTGAGTGTTTGTTGGCAACGGATGTGGCAGCGGATGTGGCAGCGGATGTGGCAGCGGATGGGTTAGCGGATGTAACGGATGTGGCAGCGGATGGGTTAACGGATGTAACGGATGTGGCAGCGGATGGGTTAACGGATGTAACGGATGAATTGGCAGCGGATGGGGTAGCTGATGTGGCGGATGTGGCAGCCGATGGGGTAACGGATGTAACGGATGTGGCAGCCGATGGGGTAACGGATGTAACGGATGTGGCAGCGGATGGGTTAACGGATGTAACGGATGTGGCAGCGGATGGGTTAACGGATGTAACGGATGAATTGGCAGCGGATGGGGTAGCTGATGTGGCGGATGTGGCAGCGGATGGGTTAACGGATGTAACGGATGTGGCAGCGGATGGGTTAACGGATGTAACGGATGTGGCAGCGGATGGGTTAACGGATGTAACGGATGTGGCAGCCGATGGGGTAACGGATGTGGCAGCGGATGAATCGGCAGCCGATGGGGTAACGGATGTAACGGATGTGGCAGCGGATGGGTTAACGGATGTAACGGATGTGGCAGCGGATGGGTTAACGGATGTAACGGATGAATTGGCAGCGGATGGGGTAGCGGATGTAACGGATGTGGCAGCGGATAAATTATCTGGTTGTCAGTTGACGGTGGTTATTACTATGCGGGCTGACTTTTTTGGCAAATGTGCCGAACGAGAATATGCTGGTTTGTCGCGATCGATTCAGGAAAATCTGGTTACGGTTACGCCGATGAACGAGCAAGAGCTGAAGCTGGCGATTCAAGAACCGGCGAAACAAGTGGGATTGGAAATACAGCGGGAATTGGTAAAGCAGATGCTCGCCGATGTCTCCGGTCCGGGGAGTTTGCCCTTGTTGCAATATACTCTGACCCAGCTGTGGCGCAATCGGCAGGTAAATCTGTTAACCCTGGGAGAATATACCCGACTGGGTGGGGTGACGGGGACTTTGCAAAAGCGCGCCGATGAAGTTTATCAATCTTTGACTGCGGCGGAGCGAAACACGGCCAAGCGGATTTTTTTGGAGCTAACTCAATTGGGAGAAGGCACCGAAGATACGCGACGACAGGTAATTAAGTCTCAGTTAGAAACGCCGCAGCAACCCCAAGCTCTAGTAGATCGGGTCGTCGAAAAATTAGCAGATGCCCGCTTGGTAGTCACATCCCAAGCGCAAGGGCGCGGCAAAGAAGATAGCTTAACGACAATCGACGTAGCCCACGAATCCTTAATTCGCCATTGGCAGCAACTGCGCCAGTGGCTCTATGAAAACCGCGCTGCCCTGAGACAAAAACGCAGTATTGAAGCGGATGCCGAGAAATGGTTGGGCAAAGATCGGGGCAAGGACTATTTATTAGTAGGGCTCAAGCTGGCCGAGGCCGAAGGCTTTATTAAAAATAGTGCCGATACCGTTTCTCTATCTCCCTTAGCCGAGAAGTTCGTTAGCAAGAGCATCCAGCAGCGACGCAAAAACCGCCTGTTGAGAACTGGAGCGGCAGCCGCTTTTGTGGGCATTATCACTACCGCAGCAGTTTTTTCTACGACTCAATGGCTTAAGGCAGAAAGGCTGGCCGCAAGAGCGACGACGCGGGAAGTAGCCCTAGTGGCAAAAAACCTGCTGTCCACAAGGCCAGCGGAGGCTCTGGCTCTGGCGATTCACGCTACGTATAAAAGCCTAAACCTGTTGCAAGAAGTCCTGCCCGAGGTTCGCTCTACTTTATACGATGTCGCTGGCACTTTCCGAGAGCGCAGTCTCAAAAGCAATAATTATGTCACTTCAGTGGCGATTAGCCCGGACGGTGAGACTATTGTCTCTGGCAGTGATGACGGGACGGTGCAGCTGTGGGATAGGGAGGGCAACCAGATTAGCGAGCCTTTGCGAGGGCGTGAGGATTATGTCACTTCAGTGGCTATTAGCCCGGACGGCCAGACTATTGTCTCTAGCACTATAGACAAAACGGTGCAGTTGTGGGACAAAGATGGTAACCAAATTGGCGAGTTGTCGTGGCCAGAGCATAAGGATTATGTCACTTCAGTGGCGATTAGCCCAGATGGCGAGACTATTGTCTCTGGCGAGTTTTTCTCTGGAATCAACAAGGTATGGCTATGGGACGCAGATGGCAACCAGGTTGGCGAGTTGCCAGTGAATGTACAATCTATGGCGATTACCCCGGACGGTCAGACTATTGTCTCTGGTAGTAATGACGGAACGGTGCGGCTGTGGGACAGGCAGGGAAACCAGATTGGCGAGCCTTTGCGAGGGCATAAGGGTTATGTAACCTCGGTGGCGATTAGCCCGGATGGTGGGACTATCGTCTCTAGCAGCAGCTCTGACGGGACGATGCGGCTGTGGGATAGGCAGGGCAATCAGATTGGCGAGCCTTTAGTAGGGAGTTGGGTGACTTCAGTGGCGATTAGCCCAGATGGCGAGACTATTGTCTCTGGTAGTTCGGACAAAACGGTGCGGCTGTGGGACAAAGATGGCAACCAGATTGGCGAGCCTTTGCGAGGCCATGAAGGTTCTATCACTTCAGTGGCAATTAGCCCGGACGGTGAGACTATTGTTTCTGGCAGCAGGGACAAAACGGTGCGGTTGTGGGACAGACAGGGCGAGCCGATTGGCGAGCCTTTGCGAGGGCATAAGGGTTATGTCATTTCTTTGGCATTTAGCTCGGACGGTGAGACTATTGTTTCTGGCAGTAGAGACAAAACGATGCGGCTGTGGGACAAACAGGGGAAGCAGATGGGCGAGCATTATTTCCCCGTGACGAGCGTTGGTCTAGCTATCGTCTATGGCTCTGAGGCGATCCATTTTTCTAGCTTCAAAAGCAAGGTGCGGCTGTGGGATAGGGAGGGCAACCAGATTGGCGAGTTGCCAGAAAGTCTGGATATTGTCAGATCGGTGGCGATTAGCCCGGACGGTAAAACTGTCGTCTCTGGTTATGACGGGATGGTGCGGCTGTGGGATAGGGAGGGCAATCAGAAGCCTTTGAGAGGGCATGACAGTTTTGTCAGCTCAGTGGCGTTTAGCCCAGACGGTCAGACTATTGTCTCTAGAAGTGATGACGGGACGGTGCGGCTGTGGGACAGGCAGGGAAACCAGATTGGCGAGTTGCCAAAAGAGTATGATGCACGATCGGTGGCGATTAGCCGGGACGGTGGGACTATCGTCTCTAGCAGCTACGACAACACGATGCGGCTTTGGGACAAAGAAGGCAACCAGATTGGCGAGTTGCTAGGGCATGAGGATGATGTCTTATCAGTGGCGATTGGCCCGGATGGTAAAACTGTCGTTTCTGGCAGCTCTGACGGGACGATGCGGCTGTGGAGCCTGGAGGAAAACCAGATTGGCGAGCCCCTCGACTACGCTCTGGACAAGCCTTTGCTAGGGCATGAGGATGAAGTCACCCCCGTGGTGTTTAGCCCGAACAGTAGGACTATTGTCTTTGGCAATAAAACGGACACAGATGGCAACCAGATTGGCGAGCCTTTGCGAGGGCATGAGCGTGATGTTTTGTCAGTGGCGTTTAGCCCGGACGGTGGAACTATTGTCTCTGGCAGTGACGACAAAACGGTACGGCTGTGGGACAAACAAGGCAACCAGATTGGCGAGCCTTTGCGAGGGCACAAGCATTGGGTCAGCTCAGTGGCGTTTAGCCCGGACGGTGGGACTATTGTTTCTGGCAGCTTCGACAAAACGGTACGGCTGTGGGACAAACAAGGCAAGCAGATTGGCGAGCCTTTGGTAGGGCATGAGGAGCCGGTCACTTCAGTGGCGTTTAGCCCGGACGGTGAGACTATTGTCTCTGGCAGCTTCGACAAGACGGTACGGCTGTGGGACAAACAAGGCAAGCAGATTGGCGAGCCTTTGGTAGGGCATGAGGGTCCTGTAACCTCGGTGGCGATTAGCCCGGATGGCGAGACTATTGTCTCTGGCAGTGACGACAAAACGGTGCGACTGTGGGACCTGCAAGGCAACCAAATTGGCGAGCCTTTGCGAGGGCATAAGAGTGTTGTCAGATCGGTGGCGATTAGCTCGGACGGTGGGACTATTGTTTCTGGCAGTTCGGACAAAACGGTGCGGCTGTGGGACAGGGAAGGCAACCAGATTGCCCAGGGCTTACGCAGAGACACTATTTGTAGTGGTCTCATTGGATACCGACAATTTGGATTGCACTTAGATACGACAAATTGCGTAAGTCCTGTTGGCGAGAGTTTGCAAGGGCATGAGGGTTTTGTCAGCTCAGTGGCGATTAGCCCGGATGGCGAGACTATTGTCTCTGGCAGCTTCGACGGAACGGTGCGGCTGTGGGACAAGGAGTCCGGCTTGCCCATTAGCGAGCCGTTGCGAGGGCATGAGGGTGGCGTCACCTCAGTGGCGTTTAGCCCAGATGGTCAGACTATCATCTCTGGCAGTTCGGACTCTACGGTGCGGTTCTGGCGGGGTGGGAATTGGCGCGATTGGTTGTCTGTGGCCTGTGAGTTGGAGGAAGATATGCCGTTCGATGCGAACGATGTGACCCTGGGACTAGAGGTCAAGACTATCTGTTCGGGGGTACCCGATCCTAGGGAATAGGGAATAGGGAATAGGGCATTGGGCATTGGGCATTGGGCATTGGGCATGGGAAGTGAAAGGTGAAAAGTGAAAAGTGAAAAGATGGCAGCCCTTCACCTGTTCGCTATTCACTATTCACCTTCCCTAACGCAAAACGAACGGCGGCGAGATTGGCGTATCTCGCCGCTAATGCTACAAGATTTCATCGGGGTTAATCCCTCGGGATTTTAGTATTTCGGCGAGGCGATCGGCGCGTTGCTGTTGCTCGTCGGCGCGTTGCTGTTGCTCGTCGGCGCGTTGCTGTTGCTCGTCAGCACGCTCGTCTCCGGTTAAAAGCAGATTGCCCGACTTGTCGCACCAGCGCAGCCAGGTATCTTCTTTCCCTTCAAAAGTACCTTGCCAAAGGGTCAATCCCAGCTCGATTCGCCCCATATAAAAATCCGGCCGCTGGCGATAGCGAGTGCCCTGTAGTTCGTAAACCCTCAGCACTGGCCCTTTGAGACAGTTGAGCGGGTCGAAAACAACGTAATAGATAACTCCGGCGCTGGCATAGTCTGACAATTTACTGTCCAGTTCCTTGCCCTCCCGATTGGAGACTATTTCTATCGCCAGTTCTGGGAGTTTGCCAATCTCCCCGACAAAATAAGAGCGATTTTTCTTTTGGCTCCAGTCTGCTGGGACTTCTACTCCCAAGCTAAGCATGACGTCCGGTACTAAGGCCGGAACCCCGCTTGCATAGAAAAGGCCGACGTTTGCCGTCGCAAAAAACGGTTTTAGCCAGAAGGAGGCGTAGAGAATACTTACCAATAAGCGCTGCTGTTTTTCCGAAAGAATGTTGTCCACAGGTTGACCGTCTTCTATTTCAATATTGCTGATGTCGATAATGGGAATATTTCCCGATTGTTGTCGGCTGGGAGCCCTCCTAACATCAGTGGTATTTGCTGGTAATTTTGATACTGTCATGCTTGCTGACTTTTGCTTGTTTTTACGATTCATGGTAAAATTGGAGAGCATTTCAATTTCTTACCCGGACGCAGCACTTTTTTGCGGCGGCACAGAGATGCAAAGCCCTTTTGGGCAAATGGATTGCATGGCATTGAACTGCTTTCAACTGCAAGCTTGTTAGCCTTACAGGTTTTTTTATTATAGCATCGGATAGGGGATAAAGAAATAAGGTAAGAGCAAAAGGCGATTTGCGATCGGGAATTGGGAATTGGGAATTGGGCATTGGGAATTGGGCATTGGGCATTGGGCATTGGGATGAGATCGCGAGCTAACAACCCGGGTTTTCCAATCCAAAAAAATGGGTCGATCGGATATCTTTCGTCATAGCGCTTACAAAGAGCGATCGCGATCCAGAAACAGTCAGAAACCCGGTTTTTTGGAAAAACCGGGTTTCTCGTATCTTGGGAGCCAGGAGCCTGGTTTTTTTTTGGGAACCCCCGGGCTTCTCAGATATCAAGATTTGCTCGATGCTGGTGCAGCTTCCGCTGGAGAATCTTCTGGTACTTTTGCAAGTTCTTCAGTCTCCAACCTTGCTAGAGTTGTAACCGCATCTGCCAGATACATAACTAATGTCACTCTCTTTTCTTGGTCTTTTTCTCGCCAAAGGTCATTGGCATAAACCATAACGCGATTGCGGTAAGCTCTTATCGATTCCGGGTCTATTGCGTAGTTCATAAGCTTATAAAGCGCTACTATCAAAAGGATAGTGTTGGACAAAGACTCGAAGCAATTGCCTCTCGGGTTCCAGGTATGTAAATCTTACCTCCAAGATTTCGTCGGCTGCCAGGGTCACCTCCTGAGAGGCTTCCGACGGGTTGACCGACTCGTGGAAAGCAATTGCAGTATAGTTACCAGGCGGTAGATTAGCAAACTGAGCATCGGCATACCGCAGGCTGACAGTCTGCCGATCGATCGCGGTGCCATCTTGCCTGACAATGGCTACGAATGCCACGCCTCCAACAGAAGTCATGGCGCGATCGTCTTGGTTTCGGATGGAAATAAAGATATCGGACATATAGCAATTCTAAATCATTCTACCCAAAAAACAGGGTTTAGCAGAATCCGCAGAAACGCGGTTTTTTGGAAACCCGGGTTTCTCAGACCATTTCTGTATAGCGTAAGGGCAAAAGGACGCCTTCCCAATTCCCAATTCCCAATTCCCAATTCCCAATTCCCAATTCCCAATTCCCAATTCCCAATTTGATCAATTATCTACCTGAAGGCCGCCAGCATTAACCACTGGTTGAGTGTTATTCTCAGAAGTCAGCACCACCAACAGATTATTAATCATCGCGGCTTTGCGTTCGTCGTCTAGGGCGATAATTTGGCGATCGCTCAACTGATTAATAGCCATTTCCACCATACTCACCGCACCCTCGACAATTTGTTGGCGTGCGGCGATAATCGCTCTCGCCTGCTGTCGGCGCAACATCACTTGAGCGATCTCGGGAGCATAGGCCAGATGAGATAGCCGAGTTTCCATGACTTCTACTCCTGCCACTACTAGGCGAGCTTGGACTTCTTCCTTTAATGCCGCCGCCACTTCGTCGGGACTTCCCCTCAGAGAAGAGTCATTTTCATTCTCAGCGTCGTAAGCATAGCGAATTGCTAGAGTGCGAATAGCCGTTTCGCTCTGGATAGCCACAAATTCTTGATAGTAATCTACATCAAATAGGGCTTTGGCAGAATCGATAACTCGCCAAACCACGACGGCGGCAATCTCGATAGGGCTACCTTGGGCATCGTTGACTTTGAGTTTGTCGCTATTGAAGTTACGAACTCTCAGGGAAACGAGAGACTTAGAGGCCAGAGGATTGACCCACCAAAAACCAGGGCTGCGAACGGTACCGATATAATTGCCGAAAAATACTAGCACCCGCGCTTGGTTCGGCTGGACGGGAATAAAGCCCAGCAGTAGCAAGAAAGATAACACCAGCAACCCGACGCCGTAAAATTGGTTGGTAGAGATATCTTGCCAGTTATTGCTTGAGGCGATCGCCAATAAGTTCTGGCTAATCAGCCAAAATCCCGCACCGGCGATCGCGATCGTTACCGCCAGCACCAGAAATCCGTTTATCTTAAAAGCGGGTTTTTCCTTAATTGCTTCCATTGCTATTTTTATTTTTGAGTTATTGTAGTACAACTTACACAAAGGATACAGATCGGCGTGTTTTGTAGGGGCAATCCCCCCGTGGTTGCCCCGTTTCCCATGCCCAATGCCCAATTCCCAATTCCCAACTAAAATATTATGACTTCTCCATTTTCTCGCAACCATCGCTTTTTCAACTATCGCCTCGCCCTACTAGCGAGCATCCTCTTTATTGTCCCCTTGGGTTTAGCAATGAAATTCTATAGAGGTCCGGGGCAAGAATGGCTCAATAATTCTTTTGGGGGAGTGCCTTACGAGATTTTCTTCGTTCTCCTAGTAGTTTTTATCTGGCCTCAACTTGCGGCAGTACGGGCAGCAGTCGCAGTCTGTCTGGTAACCTGTCTATTAGAATGCCTGCAACTATGGCACCCTCCCTTTTTACAAGCAATTCGAGCCACTTTGCTCGGGCGGCTGTTACTTGGCAATACTTTTCAATGGACGGATTTTCCTTATTATTTTATCGGCAGCTTTCTGGGTTGGGCTTGGGTGCGAGGAATTCAGCATCAACTTCTCAGTGCTAAGATAAACAAGGACCAGTCGTAGAATTAATGCTCACTGCTGAAACCCAAAACCGCAATAACCCAAGCAAACTGATAGAGTAAAAGCAGCCTTGCTTACCCCAAATAACCATGCTTTCCATTAGTACAACCGATAATGCGGTAAAATTTCCTCCGTCAGAGCTACTGAGTGACGAGCCGACTTTGGAAACAGAACGCCATCTCAATCAAATTATTCTTTTGTTGCTGAGCCTGCGGTGGTGGTGGCAGGAACGCCCCGATGCTCCCGAGGCCAGACGCAATAATTTCTATGCCGCTGGCAATCTAACCGTCTATTACAGCCGACACCAGCGCCGCTCGGAGTATTTTCGAGGACCTGACTTTTTCGTAGTCTTGGATACGGAGTACAAAGAGCGCAAGAGTTGGACGGTATGGGAAGAAGACGGCAAATATCCCAATGCGATCGTAGAAATCCTTTCGCCTACAACTGCGAGCGTGGATCGAACCGAAAAAAAGCGAATCTATCAGAATATTTTTAGAACTCCGGAATATTTTTGGTTCGACCCCTATACCCTAGAATTTAAGGGATTTCGTCTCAATGAAAAGAGCAAGTATCGGCCCATCGAAGCCAATGAATATGGATGGCTCTGGAGCGAGCAATTAGAGCTATATTTGGGGATTGTGGCAGAAAAGCTGCGGTTTATGACCCCAGAAGGAGACCTGGTTCCAGCCCCAAATGAAGTAGCAATTCAAGAACAGTTGCAAACCGAAGCCGCAAACCAGCAGGCCGAAGCAGAACGCCAGCGGGCCGAAGCCGCAAACGAACGAGCCGAAGCCGAACGCCAGCGGGCCGAAGCGGCCGAGGCAGAATTGGCAAGATTGCGGGACCAGATCAAAAAACAAGGAGATTAATGGCATACCTTCCAATCGGCCGTGCCAAGACTAACAAGGGCCAATGAAGGAATTGATGATTTATAGCACTACGCACTCGGGGAAAGGACAATTCAAATCTCGCTCCTTGCTAGTAACGACAAGGCTTGTGCTGATAGCTGACTGCTGATAGCTGACTGCTTACTGCTATAACTCAAGTTGCTACTTATAGGTAGCAACTTGGGTGATTTAGGGAGAGGCCATTGCAGAGGTGTTTGGGTTTTGTTGAAAAATATTACAATAGGTTTTTTTGCCGCTCATTTACCCAGCGCAATGCTAACATATTTGAATTAGGAGACAATCCCAATCAAGTCGGACAACTCCAGAAGTAAATAATGTTGTCTATCTGTAGCTAACAGTCACCAGTTACTTGGTGTTGCCGACAAAAGCCGAAAAATTAGGTCTAGCCTTTTCACGGAGGTAATAAGCAAATGTCTTCAGAGAGGTTTCAAGAAACATACGAAAGTATCTACAATGCTGGCTCTAATCTACTAAAGTATCTTCGAGACAGAGTAATGGCAGATCGCCTGAGTAATGGCGGGGATGATGCTACGCTCAAGGGGCTGCAAAGCATAGAAAATGATATTGAATATGCTTTGAATGCTTTGCAGGAGCAAAAGTACCAAGTTGCTGTAATTGCACCGATGAAAGCTGGCAAAAGCACATTCCTCAATGCTTTGATTGGTGCCGATATTCTAGCCAGCGAAACGGCGGCCTGTACAGTCTGTCGTACTGGTATTCGACATATTCAGTCCGGACAGCCCCAACTGTGGGAACACCGAGAAGGTCAACAGAAAGGGCAGAAGATTGCTGAGGGTGAAGCTCAAACTATCGTAAAAAAATTTTTGGAGCGTACCCGCGAGATTCGCGAGAAGGCCAACCCCGATCGGGTAACGCACTTTGAACTGTGGCATCCCATTCAGGCGATTAGTAAATACTCCTCTCTAACTGGCTTCTCCCTGGTTGACACTCCTGGTCCCAATGAGTGGCAGTCTGCTGGCTTCAGCGCAACGGCTCTGAAAGAAACGACATTAGAGGCCGTAAGAACCTGCGATGCGATTATATTCCTCTTAGACTACACCTCCTTCAAGGATGAGGCTTCCTCAGACCTGTTTAAGGAATTGATCGAGAGTCGCCGAGAGTTTTTGGCAGAGAATACGGGCAAGATTTACTTCGTCCTCAACAAAGTGGACATGAAGTCAGAAAAAGATCGACCGATTCCAGAAGTGATTGCAGGTATAGAGAAGGATTTGAGGGCTTTTGGATTCCCCGATCCAGTTGTTTACCCCGTCAGCGCCAGAAAGGGATTGTTGGCAAAACTGATTTTGCAAGGGACAGAAACTCAAAGCCAGAAAAAAGACTTCAGGAAATTCTTCAGTAGTGCCTACGCTGTAGAGGACGAGGAGGGTGGTAGCTACACGCCTCCTAATGCACAGATTGCCCCCCAAGCTTTACAAGACAGCGGTATTCCTCATATTGAGGAGAAGGCAATTCAGACAATTATCCAAAGTTCTGGCTGGAATCTTCTCAGTGCTGTCTGTGGAAAGCTGGATAAGGCTGCCAAAGGGATTGAGGATACGCTAGATGTGGAAATAAGGGGCTGGCAAATAGCAATTGATGAGCTTCAGGCCAAGGTAAAAGATTACAAAAGGCGCTCTGAATCCGCCAGGGGAAAGCTGCAATATGTCAGGAACTCAGTTAAAAAAAAGGAATGGGAGCTGACTGACAGTTTCGGACGAGAACTCGACGAGTTTTCCGAAAGAGCCAAGCTGAGGATTGGAGAACAGTTTCGTCGGTTCGCTGAGGCCAGAAGGAAAAAGAGCCTGCTATCCGACCCGTTTGGCGTGGTCAAACAGTCTATTGACTCGTTTCTTCAGAACTTATTCCCCTTTGTTTTTGATAGCTCAAAATCTGGATCCGATCCGTACAAAATTCAGGTTTATAACCAATCTGAGGCTAAGAAAATCTGGAAGGCAATTAACGATTTTTGTGGACCTTTAATCAAGGAATGGTGGATAGAGGCACAAGACCAGCTTGTTAGAGACGGGGCAAGGATTCAAAAAGAGCTGGCGTTGCAAATTCAGTCGCAGACGCAAGAAATATCTAACGAGCTTTCTAAGTATTTAAGGGAATCCTTGCAGATAAAGCTGAACCCAAATCCAATTCAATTTCCTAGCTTTGAGCTTCCCAGCATTGACGAACAGATTAAACGCCAGCAGGAAGCTTATACGCGATACAAAGACGTGCAGAAGTACAAGGATGAAACTCGATACGAACAAGACAAGCGTTGGGTAGAAGGCGGTTTTTGTCAAAGTGGGTACTATGAAGATTACCAAAAACCGTACACGGTTCAAGTAGCTTATACAGAAAGGGTTGGTACAACTGCCCATCGCGACTTGTATGAAATCGACTTGCGCGAAACAACGAAAATAATCCAGGGTACAATAGATAAGCAAGCTACTGCAAGCCGCAAGACGCTCGATCGAGTTGTTGCCAAGCAAGTGATGGCACATTTTAACAATGCAGAGCAGCAAATCGACAAGTACATCGATAAGTTCCAGGCCGATTTTGAATATTTGCTAAGCGAACGGCAGAGAAAGGAGGCTCAAGCAGAGAAAATTAGGCAAACACTAGAGTTGCAAAAGCAATACTTAAAGTCCGATCTGGAAGGCTTGAAAAAAATCCGGGAGTCTCTAGATACTTGGAAACCAACACAGGCACCCAAATAAAATTGCGATCGCTCTTCCTCGTTAGACTAGAGTTAGAGGAAGAGCGATCGCTCTTCCTCTTCTGTTTTTAACTTAGACCAATTCCTTTATCCGCCGTTCGGGCTGAGCTTGTCGAAGCCCTGGGAGTTGGCGTAGCCCAGGGCTTCGACAAGCTCAGCCCGAACGGCGGATTTGTCTCATTTTCACAAAGAATTGGTATTATGTATAGCGCACCTAAATCATTTCTGTAAAAAATACCCCTGCGATCGCCCGCACCCCGAAAACGGGGCGATCGCTATTGGGAACCTGGAACGGCTGCCGGTTCCTCGGGACTTTCCCCATCGCCATCTTCATAACTGGCTTCCGAATCTTCGGCGCTATTTTCGGCGCTATTCTCCTCCGCAGGTTCGTCAAAAGTATCTAAAGAATTATCCTCATCCTGTTTTTCGCCCGATTCTTCGGCAGCATCTTCCGTACTTGCTTCTACAGCTTCATCAGAAAGATCCCCAAGCGTTTCCTCTAATTGTTTCCATTCTTTCAGCGAGCGATTTACCCCATAGTCAAAGTTTAGAGAAACCAAAACCACCTCTGGCTTTTCTGCCTCGGCCTCTGACGGATCGACTCTAGCGTATAAAGATTTTTCTGTAAAGTCGCGCTTGCCCACAACAAGCTCATGGGTTTGCCCATCTTTGAGGCTCACTTCAACAGTCGCGATCGGTTCCTCTAAGCCATAGTCCTTAAGCCGATCTTCACTAGCAACAAAGGATCGCTCGCTCTTGGCCTTAACCAATTCACTCAACAAAAAAGACACATAAGCATCATTGGCCGGAACCTCTGTGCCTACTAGCTTCTCTAGTTCCTCAAGCGACTCTGACTCCAGAGTATTTTCCGAGTCCTCAGAATTTTCCGATTCTTCGCTCGGGTTTAATTCTCCAATATTCGCCAACTCCTCATTAAGAGCTAGTTGCCCAGAATTTACCAGATTTTCCCTAGGAGTTAATTCTTCCGAACTGGCTGACTCCTCGCCTTGGGTTGTTTCCGGATCTCCCGACTTCTCGCCTGGGGTTCCTTCGGAATTTCCCGACTCCTCGCTTGGGGCTGTTTCCCAAGGATTTTCCCGCTCTTCGCTAGAGGCTGTTTCCCAAGGATTTTCCGGCTGCTCGCTTGGCGTTAATTCTCCAATATTTCCCGAGTTATCGCTAGGGTCTGTCTCCCCAAAGTTGCCAGAATTTGGGTTTTCGCTCGGAGTTGATTCTTCATAATCGATCGACTCCTCATCTATCGACTCCTCTATAGGGGGAACATATTCTACGATTTCCATCCGCCAGATGGTATCCCCCGGTTGTGGCTTGGCAGACTCGGGCGATCGCTTAAATCGTAGAGTTTGTTCCTGATTTTTCACAGTCAAAAATTCTACATCATCTTCATTAAAAGCAAAGAGCTGTTGCTTTTCATCCTTTTCGGCCTCCTGTTGGGGAATAACCTCAGTTTCATAGTAATAAACGCCCCCAACCATGCTGAGAGCGAGAAAAAATATAATTATAGTCGAGCGCTGCAATCTCATTGACTTATCTTAATTTTCTAGCGTCTTTGCAACCAGCGGAAGAGGGCTAATCCCAGCCCAATCAGTGGAAAAATGGCCAAAGCCATTACCTGGACGAACCTTTTTTGTCGGTCTGTCATTCTAATGCGTCGATTGGTTGCTTGTTTGGGGCGAATCGAGATAATTTCTTCATTCTCTCTACTCAACCAACTCACCGAGTTCAGAAACATATCCCCATTCAGTTGCAAATTAAATAGGCCATTTATAGCAAACTCAGAGGTTCCGAATACCACCATCCGAGCCTCTACCTCCTTTTCAGGGGACTGGCTTTCCTCTAATTCTGCATCGGGAGATTCGGAGCTTTCTGGATTCTCACCATTTGACTCTGATTTTTGTTCCGATTCTGCCCCAGATTCTGCCCCAGATTCTGCCCCAGATTCTCCAGCCTCTGGTTGCGGATCTGCAGATTCAGCACCTTCTGGATTATCGCTATTTGGTCCCGATTCCAAGACCGATTCGCCTGTTTGCTGACCTTCCTCAGAACTAGAGGATTTCGGGGCAGATTCGCTTGTTTCTGCCTCCGAATCGGGGTTTGGCTCTTCTATAGCCCTCGTGGTTCGGGTCAGAGCCACTGCCAAAGTTAATGGACCGGGGCTATCCTTATCTTCATTAAAGCTCATAAATCTTTGTTCTGGGTCGGTCTCTGCCCAACTGCGTTCGTCAGTTTTCAACAGGGGAATGGCCTCAACTGCCTCTACTTCTGAGATCTCAATCGGTCGCGCTAGATTATAGAAAGAATAGCCGTTAGTGAAGGAGCGAACGATCGCATGGTCTCCATAGTCTGTAATCAGAGGTCTTGTTGGACCCAAGTTCAGGAATTGGCCTTTGCCAGAGATATCCACCGCCACGCGATCGTCTAGGGTTACTCCCCATTCTTCCAGCAAGGAGTTTAACCCCGGATTCGTCTTATAATCTACAGTCAGCAAAAGGCTGCCGCCAGAATTGAGATACTTTTGTAAAGCCCTTATCTCCTGTTTGAATAGAGGTCGCCTTGGAGAGACTACCACTACTGCTGAGGCATCGTCGGGAACTTCTTTTACTTTTGCCAAGAATAGCGGTTGGACTTCAAAGTTTTTTGACTCAAGAGCAGCGATCGCCTGGGACATACCTCCTTTTGTTGCCCCTAGAGGTCTTTCTCCATGACCTTGCAGAAAATAGACTTTTAACTTGCGATCGCTAATTAATTTCACTAACGATTCAGTCAAAGTTGCTTCTCGGAGGTAACGCTGCTTTATATTTTGAACGTACCTTCTTTCCTCTCCATCTAAGTCTGATATATATACATCTCCGAAGCTCTTAACATCAAACTTCAGCGCCAGGGCATCCTCTTTCGTAGGATCGATATATTCAAAATTAAATAGAGACGGAGCTTGTCGCCGATAATTGCGCAATATTTGCAAATCTTCTATATTTGGTTCTGTATCGTCGAAAACCCAGACCTTAACAGGTTGCGGCAAATTTCGCACCAACTGTTTGGTTTGCGGTGCCAAGCTAAACCTTTGATTTTCAGTTAAATCTAATCGCACCGCAAAGCGCAAGCCCATATAGTTAATCAGCCCGACAATTATCAGAGCTGACAGCATCGATATAGAAAAGTTTGTGCCTGCCTCGGTAGAGCGTTTGCCCCAAAATCCCTCTCCCGTCGTTTCCCGAGCAATCAGCCACAGGCCAAAAACAACAAGACCCGCGATCGTCAATCCAGCCGGTACTGGCACCCAAAGTCCAGAGACAAAGCCAGCGGATAGACCCATAACGATTAGCATCGGGCCGATAAAAAAAGTATATTTTATTATTTTTCTTATTGCATTCTTTTTACTCATTGGTTCTCGGTCATTTTTAATAATTAGGGTGTAGGGCGTAAGGTGTAAGAAGTCAAAAGTCAAAAGTCAAAAGTTAACAGTGAATAGGCTTACGGCGAACAGAGGGAGTGTTTCTTAACTTTTGACTTTTGACTTTTGACTTTTGACTTCTTACACCCCACACACACACCTACGAGCGATCGAAGCGCAACACTTCAATAGACCCAGCGGTGAGAAAAACGCCCACAAAAATATAGCTGGCCAACATAATCAGACTGCTGGTATCGAAAATGCCAGTAACGGCGTTATAGTAATGCCTCAGCAATGATAAACGTTCCAAAGCTTCTCCCACAAGTTGCCACTTACTACCGCTCAAATTTGACAAATAATTTGCTATCAGCTCAATTATCCATAGTGAGAAAGCTAGGGTAAAGGTGAGAATAGCTGCTAATATAGTGCTATCTGTTAAAGAGGAAATAAACATTCCTAAAGAAAGAATGCTGGTGGCCACTAAAATTAAACCAATATGAGCCATCAGCGGAACCGCCGGTGGGATAGGTGGAGAAGTAGCGCTGAGGATAATAGCCTCGCAGAATAGCAGAGGCATAACCATTGTAGTAAAAAAAGTTGCCACTCCCAACAATTTACCCGTAGCCACTGCCCAATTAGTTATAGGAGAAGTAGCTAACAGTTCTAATGTACCTAGTTTGCGTTCTTCTGCATACAGCCCCATAGATAGCATTGGCAGTATGAATAGCGACAGATAACCCATCCCTCCTAAAAAAGTTTTCAGGAATTCATAGGGTGCATCTAAGGAAGGTAAGCTTATGCCCGTTTCTTTGGCTTGAAAATCCCAACTTGCTGCTTGGAGGATGGTTCCTTCTAGAGTGACGACTAACAAAAAACCCGCCAGCAGCCAGAAGATAGCAGCGATCGCATAAGCCAAAGGGGACGTAAAATAACCATGCAACTCCTTACGGTAAATTGCCCCTAGGTTTCCCATCACAACACGCATTTGCCTAATTTTCTCCTTCCCGCTTAAGGTTCATCGCTTTATTTTTCATCTCCAATACTATACGAGCGACTCCCTTTCAAATAACCGGCAAAATGCTGGCTAAATCGAGGCGGCACCCACTCCTCCTAAATCCCTAATCGCGAGAGGGGGGGGTCGGTGCTGGCTTCCTTTCTTCTGGAGTCTCGCTAGTTGTATTGCTTGTCTCGCTAGTTGTCTCGCTAGTTATCTCGCTACTTGTCTCGGACTCTAGTTCCTCCTGAGCCTTTGGAGGTTCTGGCAGAGTCTCCTTGCGGCGGCCCCAGGGCCACCATCCAAACCAACTCCGGCCTTTTTTGTCTGTAGCCAGGGATGGTCTCTCCTCGTAGGATAATCCCTGTTCTTCCTCTTTTGGAGCTTGAGAACTAGAGCTTAAATTGCTTATCTGTTCCTTTCCCTCCTCTATTTCCTCGGAAGCCTTCTCGAAAGCCAAGCCACTTTCCTTATCTTCCCCAACAGGTGTTGGACCTTCTTTTGACTCGCTCCTCTGCCCAGTTGCTAGATCGGACTCGGGGTGCTTTTGGCTTATTTCCGATTTCCGCTCTATATTCCCAGAAGCACTGCCGCTGCTATTCTTCCATAAATCCTCTTTCAGAAAATCCTCCATTTCCTCAGAGTCGGAAACCTTGGCCGCTGGTTCCTCGGGATTTATTGCGGTTGCCTCAAGTTCCGATCGCTTGGAGCTAGAGGCCGACTCATCGCCTAGATTATTGGGAGAAGCCTGGCTTTCTGGGTCTAATCCAGGAGCCGACGGCATAGAATCCCTCTCTAAAGTTGATTCTTGGCTATTTCCAGAAGATTCCTTATTGTTATCTCTATCTTTAGGCCGACCCCAGGGCCTAGAAAAGAAACCTCGCCTCCGACCCTTAGCCTTGGCTTGTTGCTCTTGGTCTGACTCTTCTTGCACCTCGGCTACTTCTTCGACTGGTTCTTCAATTTGTTTTTCGCCTACTTCTTCGACTGGTTCTTCAATTTGTTTTTCGCCTACTTCTTCGACTGGTTCTTCAATTTCTTCCGCTCGTTCTGCCGCTAATTTTTCGCTTGCTTCTGGCGACTCTTTATCTGGCACACCTGAGACAGCGCCTCGATCTCCAGTAACTGGATTGGCTTCCGGCGAATTATTTTCGCTATCTTCTATCGGCTGCCTTTCCTCATCTGCCCGGTCGCGAGCGCCTTTTTCTCTAAGTAACGAAGAGGTTTCTGCTTCCCCAGTAAGTTCTAAAAAGACGGATTCTAAACTAGCCCTAGTCCGGCGCATCTCAGACAAGTTCACCCCTGCAGAGGCTAATGCTCCCACTATCTGCGGTGCCAGTTCTTCTCCTGTCTCGCACAGGGCTCGCAAAATATAGCTATGCTGTTTGGTGCCTGGTTTCTTGGATGGATCCTTTGAAATTATCTCTACCGATCGCACCCCTTTCAACTCCTGGATGATTTGCACTACACCGAGACTATTTTCTGGATCCCCATCTATTTCCAGTTCGTACCCCGAACTCTGTGAGAGCTGACCCATCATATTATCCAGGGAATCAATTGCCACCATTTTGCCCCTATCTATAATCGCCACCTGAGTACAGGTTGCGCTAGCTTCGGACAAAATATGAGTTGAAAGTACGATTGTATGGTCCCCTGCTAAGCTTTTAATCAGATTGCGTACCTCAATAATTTGCCTAGGATCTAAGGCGCTCGTCGGTTCGTCTAAAATAATCACCGGCGGGTTATGGACTATTGCTTGAGCAATCCCCACCCTTTGTCGATATCCTCTAGAGAGTTTGCGAATTAGGACTTTATCTTTTTCCAGGAGATTGCACCGCTGCATCGTTTCATAAACTTGACGAGAGCGATCGCCCGGACTTACTAATTTCAGCCTCGCCACAAAATGTAGGTACCCTTCCACTGTCATATCTGGATACAAGGGCAAGGTCTCGGGCAAGTAGCCAATACGCTGCCGCACTGCCATCGAATCCTGATGTACCTCATAGCCTGCAATCTTGGCCGTGCCCCTGGTAGCTGGCAAGTATCCCGACAAAATACGCATGGTCGTGGTCTTGCCAGCGCCGTTAGGTCCTAGAAATCCTAAAATTTCTCCAGCTCCCACCGAAAAGCTAACATCCTCGATTGCCAGTGTCGAACCGTAGGTTTTGCTCAGATTCTCAACTTCTATCATCCAGACCAATTTATTTTAGGTTTTAGCTTTCTGCTTTTATATTTTTGCTCTCGCGCGATCTGCGATCGTGCGGAAGCTCAAATTTAATAAAAATTCAAGGTTTGCGGTACTCTATCCCAATTATTTTGACCTAATTACTTTGGTAGTTCCCGCAATGCCTGCCCGCGATCTAGGAGAACCTATTTTTTCTATAGCGGTTCTCAAATTGATGTGAGGTGTCTGGGGGATGCAATATCCCAATATGAGGGTTGCCGTTAGGAGCTAAAAGATTGTCGCTCATAATGCTGTCGCCCCTACGTTTCTAGGGTCCAATCCTTTATTATACTTATTTGAGAAACGCTATATTTACATCCCTCATCTAGCAAAAGAGCCAGACGACACTTTCAAAACTATGGCTATAAACTCTACGGGTTGAGTTTAATTCGCCTATGCAACTCTATATATAGTCTTTGCAGATAATATAAGTCCTTGTAAGAGCGAGCGCTCTTACTGCGATCGCCCGCTTAACGGCTTTTTGGATCTGCATTTACTGTACGGCCCATTTTAAATAACAATTTGTTTAGGGGCTCGCATACCAATTATTTAGTATCCTATGTAATTTGTTTGCCCTAAATCCGGGACGAGCGATCGGGACTTAATCTTTCTTGTCACAACTTGTCACAACGAAAAATTGAACCGTCATTTTGCACTCATCAATATATTTTGCCCTTTGTTTTTAGCTAATGCTATATATAACTAAGCACAAGCAAGGCCATACAGGCCAGACCCCTAATTATTTATTGGAATTGAAGTATTACTGAATTTTTCTACAATTTGGTTTATTAGTCAAATGACAAATTGTTAGCGGCCAGCTAACAGCTTTCAGCTAATAGCTTTTAGCTAATAAACTTCCAACTAAGTCTGCGATCGCTGCTAGAACCTTAAACATTCTAGCCTCTTGACCGCTCTTAGCGGATTGCTCTTAGCTTATTGCTCTTAGCCGATCGCTTTTCGCTGACCGCTATTAAAATTCTCAATTTTTAATTTTCTATTTTTTTGAGCGAACCTTTCTAGCCGCTTTTACTTCCACACCCGCTTAGCGGCTTGTTTTCGAGCTTCCTGTTTTTTTGTCCTCACTTAGCAGCGATCGCTATTTTTCTTAGCCATCCTTTCCCCCAAAGCTATCATCATATCTGCTAGCTGTGTATCTGAGGCTGAATCGATATAAGCTTTCCACTCGGCTTTCATCTCACTTGAATCAGCATCCATCGCAATCACCTTTATTACCGAGTTTTTGCTGTTTAGCATCTGTTCCAGTATGGTCGTTTTCAGCTCTATTTGCAAGGATGCAAAGACCTCTTGGAGAAGTTTTAGCTTATCTTCTGCTGAAAGAGATTCAAAAAGACCTTTTACGTCCTTTGAACTCATAACCGCCGGGTCTATGATGCGGATTATGCTTGCCTGCGTTTTCACTATCGATCTCACTTATTTTTTGCAAGTTCGGGCGGTGTCTTTTGTTACCAGATCCATTTATTTGGTCCTAAAAACCCACACCCAAAGGGCTCGCTTTTTTGGCAAGCTAGCGCCGAACCGGGAGTTTTTAAGCTTCCTGCTCCTTGCTGGGTGTGGGCTAGTTCGTCTAGGGAAAAAAAATTATCTTTTCCCCTTCCGGAAACTATCTTCTAGGATCCTATTTGGCTTAACTTTTCGCGGAGAGCCATTTTACGGCCCATCGGTGTGCCTATCAGTTTAGTCCGTTGTCCTAAAGCGATCTGTAGGTCCGATGCTTCTATATCCGATAGCGTCAGGGCCATTAAAATCCAGTCATCTAGGGTTTTCTGACGAATTTCTTCTTGTACCCCTGAGACTAGCTTTCCAAAATATGCCCGCGCTCCTGGCTGGAGTTCTTCCATTGCCAGAACGATTTGCCAGATAGCATCTGGATTGAATCCTCTACCCGTGCTGAAAAAATGGGACATCCCTGCGGGAGACCTGCCCACTTTTTCGGCGATCGCTCGGTTTTGGATTCCCAAATCGTCTCTTACTTTCTTGAGAAAAACGTGCCACATGTTAATTTTTGTTAAATACTGGACGATCCTATATACGACCGACCGGATTTGTGCTAGAGTGTTTCTCGGATGGAGAAAGAGAGTTGGCCTGTCCCGGGCAACTCTCTCAATCATAGCACATCAGCAACGGAGGTAAACCCCAAGTCTTATTTCTATCAAGAGGTTTTCCCGTTGGGAGCGAGCATCTAGAGCTTGCATTGAGAGCTGACATAGATAAAGATCGAGCCGCTCTCGTGGGACCGCTGTAAAAATGCTTTCCAACTGCAATCTAAACTCTTACCCTATCGTGGGGGTCTGGAGATAGATCCCAAAAAAGAAATCCTACCAGAATGCGGAAAGAATATTTGGGACCAGTCACAAAGATCGCTACCAAACCCCACTTAGGAAGCTGGAAACGATAGCCGTTGGTTTTTATTCTCAGGAATAGGCTTCCATTGGCAGGCAAGAGCAGACCAGATTGCGATCGCCAAAAGCATTATCAATTCGCCCTACTGGTGGCCAAAACTTATGGGTTCGGGTCCAGGGTGCGGGATAAGCTGCCTCCTCCCGAGTATAAGGATGATTCCACTCCATAGTCATCAGAGCAGAGGCAGAGTGAGGCGCATTCTTGAGAGGGTTATCTTCCAGAGAATACTTGCCAGTCTCAATAGCCTCAATCTCTTTGCGAATAGCAATCATTGCATCGCAAAAACGGTCTAGTTCTTCCTTAGATTCGCTTTCAGTGGGTTCCACCATAATCGTCCCTGCCACCGGCCAGGACACTGTCGGCGCGTGGAAACCATAATCCATGAGACGCTTGGCAATATCATCAACGTCAATATTCGCTACTTTTTTCAGAGGGCGCAAATCCACAATACATTCGTGAGCGACCCGACCGAACTTGCCTTTATACAAAATCGGATAAAAAGGCTCTAGCCGATGGGCCATATAGTTAGCATTGAGGATTGCTATTTTCGTCGCCTCGGTCAAAGCAGCGGTGCCCATCATCGCAATATACATCCAGGAAATAGTCAGGATGCTAGCACTGCCCCAAGGTGCTGCAGCGATCGCCCCCAAATGAGAACGATCGGCTGGCAACTGAGAATCATCGGCAGCCTTACTATAAGTTTTATGACCGGGCAAAAACGGCACCAAATGAGGCATAACTCCAATAGGACCCATTCCCGGTCCGCCGCCACCGTGGGGTATGCAAAAGGTCTTATGCAAATTCAAATGACAGACATCAGCGCCAATCTCTCCGGGAAGACATAGCCCTACTTGGGCATTCAAATTCGCCCCATCCATATATACCTGACCGCCGTGGGTATGGACAATAGCGCAGATTTCTTTAATCTGCTCTTCAAAAACCCCGTGGGTAGAAGGATAGGTAACCATCAGAGCCGCCAGATTTTGGCTGTGCTTTTCTGCTTTCGCCTTGAGGTCATCGACATCTATATTGCCCATCTCATCGCAGGCAACCGGCACTACTTTCATGCCGCACATCACAGCACTAGCGGGATTCGTACCATGTGCCGAGGTTGGAATCAGACAAATCTGGCGATCGCCTTCCCCGCGATCTTGGTGATACTGGCGAATCGTCTGGAGTCCGGCGTACTCTCCCTGGGAACCTGCATTAGGCTGAAGGGAAAACCCAGCAAAACCCGTAATTGAAGCCAGCCATTTTTCTAACTGCTCGAATAAAACTCGATATCCCCGTGTTTGCTCTTTGGGCGCAAAAGGATGAATCTTGCCAAATTCAGGCCAAGTGACCGGCACCATTTCTGCTGTTGCATTTAGCTTCATGGTGCAAGACCCCAAGGGAATCATCGAATGAACCAAGGACAAATCTTTTGCTTGAAGCTGGTGCATATAGCGCAACAGCTTAGTTTCCGAATGGTGACTGCTAAATACCGGATGGGTTAAATAGCTGCTGGTTCGCAGATGGGATTTGAGATACTCTAAGCTCGACCCAAGTCCATCGGCCAACTCTTTTAGATTAAAAGGTATTGAATCTTCTCCTGCAAAAATCTTCCAGAGGTCGATTAAGTCGCCTTCCGTAGTTGTTTCGTCTAGGGCAATCCCCACAGCGGTCTCATCCAAGGGACGCAAGTTAATTCCCTGCTTCATGGACCGAGCTTGGATTTCATCTGCCGATAGAGTTCGTCCCGGGACTAGCTCGACCTTCAAGGTATCGAAGAAAGACTCCGTTGCAATGCCATATCCCAGACGCTTTAATCCTGCGGCTAGAATCGCAGCAAGCCGATGGGTATTTTCGGCAATTTGCTTGAGTCCTTTCGGTCCGTGATAGACCGCATACATGGAGGCCATCACTGCCAGAAGCACTTGAGCCGTACATATATTGCTAGTAGCTTTTTCTCGGCGGATATGCTGCTCGCGGGTTTGCAGGGCCAAACGTAGGGCTGGCTGTCCTTGCCTGTCTTTGGAAACCCCCACAATGCGGCCGGGTACTTGGCGTTTGTAGGCTTCTCGGGTGGCAAAATAGGCAGCATGAGGTCCTCCGTATCCGAGAGGTACTCCGAAGCGTTGGCTATTGCCAACGGCAATATCTGCACCTAATTCTCCAGGCGATCGCAGCAAACAAAGACTAAGCAGGTCTGCGGCCACGGTAACTAGAGCCCCTGCAGCATGGGCTTGCTCTATAAATTCGCTGTAATCGTAAATAGCACCGTCGGTAGCCGGGTATTGAAGGAGGACGCCAAAAACGGGTTGGTCAAAAGTAAAGCTGTTGCGATCGCCGACTATAACCTCAATTCCCAGAGGTAAAGCACGGGTTTGCACCACTTCAATGGTTTGGGGATGGCAATCGTTCGCCACAAAAAAGGCATTAGCTTTTTTATTTTTACAGAGGCCATAGCTCATACTCATTGCTTCTGCAGCTGCTGTAGCCTCGTCGAGCAGAGAAGCATTGGCAATTTCGAGACCCGTTAGGTCGATAATCATAGTCTGGAAGTTGAGCAAAGCCTCCAGTCGCCCTTGAGCAATTTCCGCTTGATAGGGAGTGTAGGCCGTGTACCAAGCTGGATTTTCCAGTATATTGCGCTGAATCACCGGCGGGGTAATGCAGTCGCTATACCCCATACCAATAAACGAGCGGAAAATCTGATTTTTAGAAGCTATTTCCTTTAAGGTCGCCAGTGCCGATAGCTCGCTCCCTGCTGGCGGTAATTCTATAGTTTTTTCCAGCCGTATCGCTTCTGGAACTGTTTTCTCGACAAGAGCATCGAGGCTTGGTAATCCCAATAAATCGAGCATTTGCTGGATTTCATCGGCATCCGGGCCAATATGTCGTCTGGCAAATTCTAGGGTGGTGTCGCTTGAACTCTTGTCAGGATAGTGTTTGGAGGTCTTAACAGATTGAGCGGCTGTCTCCGCTTTATTTTGTGTAATCATTGCATCCGATTTTGGCCCGTACAAGGTTTGTCTTACTATTGTGCAATATCTTCAGAAAAATTACCGTTCGGGCACTGTATGTAGCGCAGGGTTCTAAAAGGCGCACCTTATATAAGTCCTACGATTATTGCTTTTCCTTTCAGGCAAGACTCGCAATATAGATCGATTGCTTTTTACTATTTTTGTCAAGCTGGCCTGGGCTAGCAAAAATGGGTCCTCTTTTCTCTATTTTGCAGTTCGCCCGGAAATTGCACAAATCGTCCTACATAACTCTATATATAGAGCAATGTTCGCAACGTAAGCCCTACATATAATAAGCCTAAGTCCCGATGGATAACAAGGAGCCCCAGAGCGACCCAATAAAGCAAATTTCATTTTCTGCCCCAGACGCGATCGGGCATTTTGAGGCGCCTGTGAAAAAGAAGCTCTCCTCTTGGAGAGCTAAATAGGCTCGAACGAATGCTGGCAGAGTTATTCCTGTCCAAGTTGTTCTCGATATTCGTCAGCACTCATGGCTTCAGTGAGTTCGTCGGGATCTTTGACGCGCAGCTTGAGCAGCCAGCCTTCCCCATAGGGGTCTTCTGCCAAAAGTTCTGGAGATTCAACTACTTCTGAGTTGACTTCTACCACCGTACCGGAAATAGGAGCGATAAGTTCTTCAACGGCTTTCACGGATTCAACGGTGCCAAAAGAGCCTCCTTTTTCTAGAACTTCGTTCATTTTGGTTAATTCCAAAAATACTATGTCACCTAACTGCTCGATCGCATGGGCACTAATGCCAACGGTAGCAATTTCGCCATCCAGGCGGACGTACTCGTGAGAGTCGAGGTATTTGAGATCGTCAGGATATTCCAGACCCATTAGTTTTTCCTTACGTTAATATAGATGAAGGGTGTTTTTTTGAGAGGGTAGGTATCGCCATAGGTTTGAGAGCGATCGCCCCTACAAATCTCTCTGCCCTGATTATTGCCTAAAGTCTCAGATCTATCTGACCGGCCGACAAAATGGACAAAAAAACCTTGCGACGCCTATTGGTGGGAGAATTTTCCTTTTGGCGCTTGGTGCGTTCTATCCTCTTTATCTACGTTTCGATTGGCGTTTGGGCCTATTTCTTCTCCGATGCTCTCCTTTTCAAACCACAAGGGGCCACATATAGGGACGATCGCCAGATTATTAAACTGATTAAGAGCGATCGCTCAACTATTTCTGCCCTGTATTTACCCAATCCCAAAGCGCAATATACGATTTTATACAGCCACGGCAATGCCGAAGATATTGGAGATATACAACCTAATCTGCAAGCTATTCGAGCGATCGGGTTTTCTATTTTTACCTATGATTACCGAGGTTACGGCACTTCTCAGGGTCAACCAACCGTAAAGGGAACTTATGAGGATCTTGATACTGCCTATGCTTATCTAACCCAAACTCTATTGGTGCCGCCATCTCGGATTATTGTCTATGGGCGATCGGTCGGTGGCGGACCATCTGTGTATTTAGCCCGCCGCAAACCCGTTGCCGGTTTGGTCTTAGAAAGCACTTTTGTCAGCGCCTTTCGGGTAGTGACTTATGTCCCCCTTTATCCCTTTGACAAGTTTCCTAATCTCAATAATATTAAACAAGTCAATTGCCCGGTGCTAATAATACATGGAACCGATGATGAGGTTATTCCTTTCTGGCACGGGCAAGAATTGTTTGCTGTAGCAGAGCAACCCAAACGCTTTTTACGAGTTGAAGGAGCTAGACATAATGATGTTTTATGGGTAGCTGGGGAGCAGTATACTGAAGTTTTACATGAGTTTAGCTCGTTAATTTCTGCGATCGCTCCAGACGGAGAATCAGTAATTCAGGACGAGCCCTAATATTATTGCGCTAGTGCGCGTTGCGCAACGCCAAAATCATTTTCAAAAATGTCTATCGTTCAGGCAACAGCATAGCCTGTTTGCTCCCGAACATAAGGAGGGTGAAAGGCTAATACAATCTTACTTTTGGGTATGCCTGCGGCAACGAGTTCTTCAGTAATACTGTCTTCTATACCATCGTAATATATCCAAATTTTCTCACCTCTAATTTCAGCATGAACTAGACAGTGATGAATATGTTTTTTGCCTTCCCAGCCTTCATTAACGAGCAGGAAATGATTGCGATCGCCACTGACAATTACGATCTTGTTAATCTCTCCATATGAATAAGTAATGGCGGCATACTTATTGAGGATTTTTGTCAGGGTTTCTCTATACCATTCTAGTCCATCCATTTCAACATACCTCCTTGCTCTGGATCGAAAATTATATGAATAGGATGACTGTCTAGTGCAAATTTAACAATCTCTTCCGTAAAAAAGCCTATATAAATTTCTTCTCGAATTGCTAGGTAGAGACTGCGTTATGGTTCTTTTTTGCCTAATAAAACCTTATAAAGCAAATACTGTCCCAAAGCCAACTCAAAATCTTTAACTGGAGAAGGGCTAACAAAACTTTTAACTTCTACTGCTATTTTACGGTGTTCGCGTTTTGCAAAGATAGGCTTTTCTGCAGCTAAATCAACATAAACACCCCGCTTGCCCGCAGTTAGTGTAAAAGGATCGTCAGTCACTATCCAACCTTCATTTTCAAGAGCGTTACGAACCATGTCGTGGTAGATGTCTTTAGCCATTATCTATAGCTCGATCCAGGAATACTTAATACTAGAGTGGCCTAGTACCTATTTTGCATCAGGCGTTTCTTGAGTGGTTCTGGCTCTCCCCGAGCAACAACTTTACCCCCTTCTAACAAAAAGGCTCCATCGCAATAATCCAACTCATCAAACCGATGAGTCACCCAAAGCGCTGTCAATCCCCGACTTTTGACTAGCTGCTGCACTTGCGCCACTAAATCCAACTGAGTATCGGGATCTAGTAGAGCCGTCGGTTCGTCCAGCAACAAAACTTGACAGCGGCGAGCCAAAGCTCCAGCGATCGCGATTCGCTGTTTTTGTCCTCCGCTCAGAGCATAAATAGGACGTCGTTGCAAAGAGAGCAAATTTACTGCAGTTAAAGCTTCTTCAACTCGGGCGCGAATCCGAGCTGCCGAAAGCTTTTCCTCTACAAGACCAAAAGCTACATCAGCTCCTACAGTAGGCATCACCAATTGGCGATCGGGATTTTGAAATACAAAACCGAAGCGAGGCAAAATCTCAATATTGCCTCGCTTTGGAGTTAACAGGCCAGCTATGAGTCTTAAGAGAGTAGATTTACCGCTGCCATTGGTACCCAAGAGCATCCAAAATTGACCCCTGGGCACCTCTAAAGAACAGGATTTTAAAACCTCCGCTCCCTCAGACCAGCTAAACCAGACATCCCTCGCCCGAATGGCGACTTCTATATCTGCCTCGTCTTTAAGGGTTGGGTTCATTCTGCTAAGGCTTCAGCGAGAGCAGCAAAACCGGGTGGTTTCCCACCCCCAGTGGTTCCAGACTTTTGAGCTATTTGCACCGCTGTTATTTCGTTGCTAAAGACGGCTACTTTTTTGCCCGGAACCTTCTCGCAGCTAAGTTCTAGAATCTCGGAATTTCCGGAGCGCATCGCGGCTAAAATTTCCTGGTATAGCGCTTCGGCATCCTCCTCTGTTTTCCGCTGGACGGACACCGGCAAGGCTATTCTCTTTAACATCAAGTCGATTGTAAACATTCAGATAAATCCTTTCTTTAGCAACTAATTCTCATGTTTTGAGGATTGTTTTTTTCCAGACTCCCTTATTGATTCGGATCTGGTTCGGGTGCGATCGCCAAGCTTGGGACCCTTTATTTAACACCATCAAGGCTAGATTTGACAGTTGATACTTATATTTTATAGTTCTGCGATCGCAACCAATAAGCAATAACCAATAAGCAATAAAGTACATATAGCGTTTCCCAAGCGATCGCATACAGTTACAGGACTTATGCTTGCCTGTCCATACCCGATCTTGGTAGGCGCAATCCCAAGAGCGCACTCCAAGGCGCGAAAGCGTTGCTATCGCCCCTGCCAGTAGCGTAGATGTGTAAGTCCTAACTGAAATACTTAGCACATAAGGCTTTTAGAGCAAAAGAGAGGATAGCGCGCAACCTATCTATATATATAAGGAAGGCTATACAAAAATCCTACAGCACTTTAGAGGCCAATCTCGTTATGTAGCAATTAGCAAGCCCCAATTATATTGCTTATTGCTTATATGTATTAGGTAACATAAATGGTCTGAAGGTAAGAAGAAAAATTTTCTGAGGAGATCGGCTTGAAAATTAGAAAAAAAGTACCTATAATGAGAAGCATAGTAAAGAAACGTAAACTCTACTGGCCTTCTGAGCCGTTTTATGCTATGGAATTGCCAACATAATGAGGGCCAGAGGCAGTAGCGGCAACGCATTCATAAAGATTTGGAGATTTCCTCTAATGACAGCTGCCATTGGACTAACTCAGGAGCGAGGATGGTTTGACGTCCTCGACGACTGGTTGAAGCGCGATCGCTTTGTATTCGTAGGCTGGTCGGGCATATTGCTCTTCCCCTGTGCCTACCTGGCCATAGGTGGATGGCTCACCGGCACCACCTTTGTAACATCCTGGTACACCCACGGGTTGGCCAGCTCCTACCTCGAAGGCTGCAACTTCCTAACCGTAGCAGTATCGAGTCCAGCCAACAGCTTGGGACATTCCCTGCTGTTTCTATGGGGGCCAGAAGCACAATGGGATTTCGTGCGCTGGTGCCAACTCGGAGGTCTATGGACATTCCTAGCCCTACACGGTGCATTCGGTCTGATTGGCTTCTGCCTGCGTCAGCTAGAAATCGCCCGTTTGGTAGGAATTCGGCCCTATAACGCCCTAGCCTTCACTGGACCGATTGCGGTATTCATCAGCGTGTTCCTGATGTACCCCTTGGGACAGTCAGGCTGGTTCTTTGGACCATCGTTCGGGGTAGCCGGAATATTCCGCTTCATTCTCTTCTTGCAAGGGTTCCACAACTGGACCTTGAACCCATTCCACATGATGGGAGTAGCAGGAATCCTAGGAGGAGCCCTACTCTGTGCCATTCACGGCGCTACGGTAGAGAATACTCTGTTCCAGGATGGGGAAGGATCTAATACCTTCCGCGCCTTTGAACCGACCCAAGCAGAAGAGACCTACTCGATGGTTACGGCCAACCGATTCTGGTCTCAAATATTTGGGATTGCTTTCTCTAACAAGCGTTGGCTGCACTTCTTCATGCTGTTCGTGCCAGTAACCGGCTTGTGGTTCTGCTCGATAGGAATCGTGGGTCTGGCCTTAAACTTGCGGGCCTATGACTTCGTATCCCAAGAGCTGCGAGCTGCCGAAGACCCAGAGTTTGAAACGTTCTACACCAAGAACATTCTGCTCAACGAAGGGATTCGGGCTTGGATGTCTCCAGCAGACCAGCCGCATCAGAACTTTATCTTCCCTGAAGAAGTTCTGCCTCGCGGTAACGCTCTGTAAAAAGCTGGAAGCTAGAGCTAGAAAGACTTAGGAGCTATTGTTCCCGATTCTGGCTTCGGTTAAAAAAATCGTCTATCTTAGCCTGCCAATTGGCAGGCTTTTTATTTTTGGATAAAGAAAAAGTTTTTTTTGAAAATAGTTGCTTTTTTCAGAAAAAACTATATAATATAAGTAAGCAAGCTCAAGTAGGGCAATCCAAACAAAATTTTGGGTCCAAGACTATAAGTTGCTGATTCTAAAATTAGATGATATCCTTATAAGAGCTGCTGACCTATAACGTTTGTAAATAAAACCGTTTAGGGTAAAAGGAGGTGATGCCTATGCAGGATAGTAGTAGTTGCATGGGTCATTTGGTTGGAGTATGCCGGCTGCGCGCCGGGGCTGTTCTCTAACAGTTAGCCTTAGTCCCTCTAAGGGACTAATGGGTAGAAATATCCGGGCTGATTTGGGGTTCCTCCCGGCAGTCAGGTTCCAATCCTATTGACCCGCTAGACCGCTCCCACCCCCCGCGCTAGGGTAACAACCCGATCGCACTAGGGTGGGAGCGGATAGCTTTTGGAGATTTTTGATTAAAAATGCTCGCTTCTGCATTTTTAATGGATTGTTAAGCAGTGACTGGCAAGACAGTTCCTGGGTAAGAACCCCTGCGCGGAATTAAAAATTAAAAATTAAAAATTAATTATTTTGGGCCCTGATTTTGGGTCGCGATCCTGCTGGTAGATTATTTCTGCCTCTGCACTAGGGATCGAGAGACCCTGTGCTAGCCTCTAGGTTATAATTGGCAAAAGACGCTCGCTCGAAGGGGATTTGTTTTGCAAAAATGGTTCCTGGAAATATAGAGATTAACAGGACTTAGGCACGGGGGCTCTTTGTAGGGCGCCAGTACCAGAAGCTATCCCACTAGACGCTAAATATAGAGATTGCGTATGCGCACTCGCGCTTACGTTCCTATGATTTGCGTAAGTACCGAACGAGAAATTGTCTGTTAGATGTAAGGAATTATATAAGGTTAAATTAGATGGCTAAGTTGCTATCAGTTGCGGAAATTAAGGAAAAAGCGAGTCAGTTGCCAGGATGGAGCGTTGAAGGCAATACACTACAGATAGAAAAAAAATTCAAGAACTTTGTAGAGGCGATCGCTTTTATAAATCAATTGGTCGAGCCAGCGGAACGGGCAAACCATCACCCAGATATCTCTATCTCCTATAACAAAGTAATTATTAGCTTGATAACCCACGATTCGGGAGGATTAACGGAGAAGGACTTTGCCCTAGCCCAGGTAATTTCTAATTTAGGGTAAAGGTTCATCGGAGCGGTGGATCGTTCCATTGAACTGTTAAGCGCAAAAAGAGGCTCTCTTGGATATGTGGTGATGAGAAGGCTCATATATAATGATAATTGGGTGAAGGGGCTCGCTTCTCAGTTATTTGGTATTCCCTGTCACCTGCCCTAAATCAAAGAGAGAGTCGCAAAAAAAGGTGCAAATACAACAGTGGGGCAAAAACTGGAGTTCCCGGAGAAATTGAGGTAAGCGCCGTGAAGAGCCGTCAGATGGTAGATAGTCCGCAAGGCAATGGGATTATAAGTTCGTACTACAATCGAGAGGCTACATCAGAAACAGAATTAGTCGAACAGCTTTTGGACATTGGAACGGCGCTATCTAGTACCTACGATCTGGCAGGATTGTTAACGCTAATTTTATCCAAAAGTAGAGAGATTACTTGTAGCGATGCAGGAAGTCTTTATTTGATGGATAGCACTGACTCTATGCCGAAGCTGGTGTTTAAAGTAGCGCAGAACGATTCTCGCCCCAAAGTTTCTTTTAGGGAATTTGCCCTTCCTTTAACCGATCAGAGTTTAGCAGGCTATGTGGCTATGACAGGGGAAAGCCTCAACCTGTCAGATGCTTACGAACTGCCGCAAGGAGTTCCTTACCAGCTAAAACGCAGTTTCGATAGGGAAATTGGCTACCGTACTCGGTCTGTTCTAGTTTTGCCGATGCAAAACCGGGAAGGAGAAATAATGGGGGTGCTTCAGCTCATAAATCGTAAGGTGAGTCGAGAAGTTATTCTCACATTAGAAAATGCTCTTGAAGTAACCCAGCCGTATTCGGATTGGGAAGAGCGAATCCTGCGATCGCTGGCTTCTCAAGCAGCAATTTCGATAGAACGAAATCAGCTTCAAGAAAGTATTGAAAATCTTTTTGAGGGTTTTGTCAAGGCATCGGTACAGGTGATAGAGGCCCGAGATCCTTGCACCTACGGCCACTCAGAGCGAGTGGCCGAGCTTACAGTTCGCTTGGGGGAAGAGGCCAATATCGTTACAAGCGGTCCTCTGTATTCCATCTCTTTTAGCGATCGCCAAATCCAAGAAATTCGCTACGCCGCCCTATTACACGATTTTGGTAAAGTAGGCGTACCAGAAGCAATATTAGTAAAACAGAAAAAACTATACCCCGAACAGCTAGAGGTAATTCGTCACCGCTTTGCCTTGGCCAAACGCACTTTGCAAATGGAATGCGCCCAAAGCAAATACAGTTATTTGGTCGAGCATCCTTCTCACTGGCACGATCGCCTTCCCCGCGAGGGCTGTGCGAAGTGCCAAGAGATGGCTCAAATGGATGCAGCTTTGGCGGAGGCACTAGAGGAACTCGACGGATACTGGGAGCTGTTGCTCCAGGCAAACGAGCCCAGTATTTTGGCAGAAGAACCTTTGGCAAAACTGGCTGCACTGGCCGGCTGCACTTATAAAGATGTGGATGGCCTTGTTAAACCTTTGGTGACTTCAGAGGAAATAGCTCAATTGATGGTCAGAAAGGGTAACTTGACTGTGGAAGAGCGTCTGTCTATTGAGGCTCATGTTACCCACACCTACAATTTTCTCAAACGCATTCCTTGGACGGGCCACCTGAAGAAAGTGCCCGAGATTGCCTATGGCCATCACGAAAAGCTCGATGGATCTGGTTATCCCTTCGGCTTGCAAGAAGATGAAATTCCCATTCAGACCCAGATGATGACGATCGCAGATATCTATGATGCTCTTACTGCTGGCGATCGCCCCTACAAGCGTGGGTTGCCCGTGGAAGTGGCCTTAAGAATTCTGCGAGAGGAAGCACGACACAATAAAATAAACCCAGATTTGTTGCAATTATTCGAGCAGCGCCAAGTTTTTTCTGTATTGGGGCATACTCTAGAGTCAGATACCGAACTGGAAACCGCGTAACGACACCCCGTTGAATCTATCGGAACTGTTACTCGGGATTTGCAGTCTCCTCGCCAAAAGTAACCCATCGACCAAAATTAGAGCTTTTCAAAACCCAGAAAGGCTTCCCGTTGGCAGCGGATTTCCAGCAGAAGCTGACGGTTAAAATGGATTTTTAGAGAAGGGGGCCAAGAAAAAAGCGCGATCTCCCTTGTTATAAGAGCGGCTATGATTGACAAGCGCTAATATTTTCTGGTAAGCTCAGGAGGATTTGACTATATTGTTTTTGTGTTTCTTGTTTCCGTGACTCTATAAACGGGCGATCGCTCTATACCCGGTATTAGGCCCATATAGCGAGCCCAAGACTGGGAAATAGGGGGGGCTTCTTTATAGACCACGCGATTGGAACGCGGGAATTAATTTACAGAAGGCGGCAAAAATCGCTCGCGTCGGCCTGTGGAGCATCAAACCAACGATCTGCCTCGGAGCGGTCCAATGCGCTTCCGGCAGGAATGGAACGCCATAATGTTGGTCTCATCCAGCAATGAGCTAGATTTGTCCAACTTTGGGTAAGTTTCATTGAGCGCTCGATCGAATCATTAGCTGTGCATACAATCTAGCTCAGTAACCCGTTAGTCTCTCTAGAAAAGGTGTGAGGAGAAGAGGGAATATGTCTAAAATATTGTGGAAATCTTTATTGCTAAGCCCGGCATTACTAGGGGCGACATTAGCAATTTCGTCACCGGCTCTGGCTCAAGCCGTTCCGGGAGCAAATTCGTCAAACCCGACAAATGTATTCCGACAAATAAATCAATACAGTCGCGAAGGGGCGGCCAATAGCTCTGCGGGGCAAGTAACCTCGGTGTCTCAGCTATCTGACGTTCAACCGACGGACTGGGCCTTCCAAGCCCTGCAAAGCCTGGTAGAACGGTACGGTTGTATTGCAGGGTTTCCCGATGGCACCTACCGAGGCAACCGAGCCCTGACCAGGTATGAATTTGCGGCGGGTCTCAATGCTTGCTTGGGAGTGATCCAAGAGCTGATTCGGCAAAATCTAGAACAAGGTCTCGATAGAAGCGAGTTAGAAGCGATCGAGCGCCTGCAACAAGAGTTCGCCGCCGAACTGGCAACCCTGCGCGGTCGCGTCAACGAACTGGAAGTACGGACGGCAGAACTAGAAGCCAATCAATTCTCCACCACCACCAAACTACAGGGCGAATCTATATTTGCTCTAATAGCAGCAGATGGTGGTAACGCAGTCAACAGCGATGCGGATGGAGAATTTGCTTTCGGGACGCGGACTCGCCTCAACTTCAATACCAGTTTCACAGGGCGCGATTTGCTGCAAACTCGACTCCAAGTAGTCAATATCCCGTCCTTGACCTTGGACAATACCTTCACTCCTGAAGGGGATTTGCAGTTTAATGCTGGTCTGGATGCATCCGGCGACTCGACTTTCCGATTGGATACCTTGCTCTATAGCACCCCAATTGGCGAAAACACCGAACTCATTATCATTGCCAACAATAGCATTGCCAATGACGTAGCAGATACCATTAACCCCCTAGACGGTGATGGTGGCAGTGGTGCTATCTCTCGGTTCGGTACTCGCGCTCCGATTTATCACCTCCTGACCGACGGTACGGGTATTGCCCTGAGGCACGATGCTGGTGCTGCGGAAGTAAGTCTGGCTTACTTGGCTAACAGCAGCAGCGCTCCGAGTCCGACGACGGGTAATGGCCTTTTCAACGGACCCTACAGCGCTATGGCTCAGGTGGTTCTCAAGCCAACCGAAGAGTTGAAACTTGGCTTTACCTATGTCAATGCCTACAACAAGGATATGCTGACGGGTAGTAACTTTGCCACGCCAGTTGCATCCCTTGGTTTCAGCACTATCAGCAATGCTTACGGATTTCAGTTAAGCTATGTGTCTGACGAGGTTCCGGTTAAATTTGGCGGCTGGGTTGGCTACACCAATGCTCGGATCTTGGACGAAGGCTTGAAAGGAGATCAGGGTATCCTCAACTGGGCGGTAACCTTAGGTCTAGATGCAGGCCCTCCGGGAAGCCAATTGGGTTTGATCGTAGGTATGGAACCGAAAGTGATTCGGTCTTATGAAGGTGAGTTCCTCGAAGGAGCTTTTGAGGATGAAGATACCTCGATTCACATTGAAGGCTTCTACGAGTATCGCCTGAGCGAGAATATTGCCATTACCCCCGGGTTTGTTTGGCTGACCGCTCCCGACCACGACTCCGATAACGATTCTCTAGTGATTGGTACGCTTCGGACTACCTTCACTTTCTAATCCTTGGACTAAAGGTCGGCAATCTATAGTGAGGAAAGCCCCTTTTTTGCTATTGATTGGGAGCATTTCACTTTTGAAGCGGACGCCGCCTAACGCCTATAGGCGTAAGCCCCGCCTCCCAGGCGGCTGGCGCGGCTACACAAAACAAGCGCCCTCTTTGGGCTACTTTTACAAAAGTGAAATGCTCCCTATTGATTATGAAAAGCTCTGCCTGCGGCAGGGCTTTTTTTATAGCGGGGAGTTCCCCAGTGCAGCGCGGCAGAAATATAGATGTAGGGGCGATTCGCGAATCGCCCCTACATTTTGTCTGATTTTTCTCATTTTTATTTGAAATGACAATAATCAGGACTTACGCAACGACAAAGAGCGATTCTCCTTGCGGAGACGCTTCGCGAACGGGGCAACCACGGGGGGATTGCCCCTACGAATACTAGATATGGAGAGGCAAGCGTAAGTCCTGAATAATCTTTCTTCGCCGGATCTTGCCTCAAAACCAAGGTTCAAAATTATATCAAATCCGGTTAATTACACATAAATAGCGTAGGGGGGTTCCCCGTGCCCGCCCCGGTTGGTCTGGGGCGGCCGGGGCGGCCGGGGCAACCACGGGGGGATTGCCCCTACAAACTGTGACTGTTTAACCGGATTTGATATTATTTTGAATTTTGAATTTTCAATTGCGCGCAGGGGCACTAGATTATTATTCTTTAATTACCTCAAGGCCACACTCGGCGGCAAGTTGTTGCGCCAGACTTTTGTAGCGTCGAGGCGGTGAAGGAGGTGTCTTGTTTAATTCAAAAGCATCTACTATTTGCTCGACCAACTTTAGACGCCATACCGCTTCTATTTCATAATCAGAGGCCAAGCTGCCCTCGGACAAAGCGGCCATTAGCTTGTCGAGAATCTGATATTGTCCGAGTAGATTCGCAGCGCCAGCTACATCCCCAGAGTCGATATCCAGAGCTTCCAATTCCCAAAGTACCCGACGCCATTCTTTATTCACTAGCGTTTTTAATAATTCAGCGGCATTGGCCTCCCGCCGTTTGGCGATCGCCTGCCATCTCTCGTCCGTCACCTTAATTGCCTCCAGTTATGAATCAATCAAGAAACCCGGTTTCTAAAATAATACCTTCGCCAAAAAGGCCAGAAAACCCATAAACCGGGTTTTTTGCTCCGGTTGGTATCCTATAAAAAAATTGCTCGGGTTTCTTTGGTAGGACTTACGCAAAATACCCAAATATAGTGTTTTGTAGGGGCAATCCCCCCGTGGTTGCCCCGTCTATAGAGTTAATGCGTAAGTCCTGTTTGGTAATACCGATGGGGGCAGAAGCCCGGTTTTTCCAAAAAACCGGGCTTCTTGCTCCGGTTGGTATCCTATAAAGGAATTGCTCGATGTCCCCAATGCCCAATGCCCCATGCCCCCATGTCTATTTACTGCAATTTTTCCTGCAGTTGAGTGCGAGCAGTTTCTAGAGCAGCATCTAATTTACTGGGGTCGCGACCGCCGGCTTGAGCGAGATTGGGTCGCCCGCCACCGCCACCGCCACAAAGCTTGGCGATCGGACCGATAAATTTCCCAGCTTGCAAGCCTTTTTTATTGGCATCCTTGCTAACAGCAGCTACTAGACTGACTTTTTCGGCATCGGGAATAGCCCCCAAAACCACAGCGCCGTTACCTATTTTATTTAGCAAACCCTCCGCTGCAGTTTTTAAAGCTTCTGGAGCGACGCCTTCGCCGAGATTTGCGACAATTGTTTTAAATTCGCCGACTGACTCGGCTGTGGAGAGCAATCGCTCGGATTTGAGAATTGCTAATTCTGACTGGAGAGTCTCCAGTTGTTTTTGGCTGGATTTGAGTTCGCTCTGCAAGCCTGCAATCCGTTCGGGAATATCCTCGGGCTTGACTTTAAAGCGATCGCTCAAATCCCGAACTACGCGATCGCGCAGGTTCAGATATTCCAGCACTGCCGGTCCGGCTACCGCTTCAATCCGACGCACCCCCGAAGCAATCCCCATTTCCGACACTATTTTAAACAGCCCTATTTCGGCGGTATTTTTCACATGGGTGCCGCCGCATAGTTCCATCGATACTCCCGGAACATCGATAACCCGAACTTCGCTGCCATAATCTTCCCCAGCCATATAGGTTGCTCCCTTGGTCTTGGCCTGAGCCAGGGACATAACGGATGTTTCGGTGTCGTGGGCTTCGGCAATCCAGGTGTTAATTTGGTCTTCTATCTGCTGCAGTTCATCTGGAGTAACAGAACGAGGACAGTTGAAGTCAAATCGGAGTCGGTCGAAGGCTACTAAAGAACCGGCCTGAGAAACAGAATCATCGACAAATTTTTTCAACGCTGCTTGGAGCAAGTGAGTTGAAGTGTGATGAGCCTGGGCTCGACGGCGACAAGCCCGGTCGATTTTCGCCGTTATCTGTTGGCCGACTTCGAGAGTGCCTCGTTCGACGCGACCTACATGGACAAAAATATTGGCTTCTTTCTGGACATCTTCGATTCTTACTACTATTGCATCCCCGGTTAAATAGCCGCGATCGCCAATTTGTCCCCCGGACTCGGCATAAAAGGGAGTTTTGTCCAGAACTATGCGAACTTCTGCTCCTGCTTCTGCCGATTCCACCGACTGCCCTTCCAGCAAAAGCGCTTCTACTTTAGCGGTTGAGTTGGTTTGAGAATATCCCAAAAATTGCGTCGAGTCGATGCGCTCTGCCAGTTTGTCTAAACTTCCCTGTACTGTCAGATCGATAGTTTCGTGGGCTTCGCGGGAACGGCCTCGCTGCCTTTCCATTTCTGCCTCGAAGCCTTCGAGATCCACAGTTATGCCGCTTTCTTCAGCAATTTCTTGAGTCAACTCTAGGGGAAAGCCATAAGTATCGTAGAGAGTAAAAGCATCGGTTCCAGAAATTTGCTCTGGTTTTGCAGCCAGAATTTCTGCCAGAAGTTTTTCGCCTCGTTCCAAAGTTTCCCGGAAGCGAGTTTCTTCCCGCTGCAGCTCGGATTTAATTGCTTTTTCTCGGTAGCGCAGGTTGGGATAGTCTGCTTCAGAGAGAGCGATCGCAGTTTCTGCTAAGCGATCGGTAAATTCTGCCTCAATGCCAATCAGCCGTCCGTGGCGCACTACCCGCCGAATTAAACGACGCAGCACATAACCGCGACCTATATTAGAAGCAGTCACCCCATCGGCAATCAGATGAACGACGGCGCGAACGTGGTCGCCGATTACCTTGAAAGAGACTTTCGTTTTTTCGTCGCTTTTGGCGTAGTCAATTCCGGAAATTTCTGCAGCGCTCTTGATAATCGGTAAAATTAGGTCGGTTTCATAGTTATTGGGAACCCCTTGGAGGATTTGTGCCATCCGCTCCAAGCCCATTCCCGTATCTATGTTTTTGTTTTGCAGGGGAGTCAGGTTGCCTTCCGCATCCCGGTTGTACTGCATAAACACCAGATTGTAGAACTCGATAAAACGGCTATCGTCTTCGAGGTCGATGCTGTCGTCTCCTAGTTCTGGGTGGAAGTCGTAGTAAATTTCCGAGCAAGGACCGCAAGGACCTGTCGGGCCCGATGCCCAGAAGTTATCCTCTTCTCCCATGCGAACGATGCGATGGGCGGGGATGCCGATTTTGTCCCGCCAAATCTCGAAGGCTTCGTCGTCTTCTCTGAAAACGCTGACGATTAGGCGTTCGGGAGGCAAGCCGAAAACATTGGTGGATAGTTCCCAGCCCCAGGCGATCGCTTCTGGTTTGAAATAATCCCCAAAACTGAAATTCCCCAGCATCTCGAAAAAAGTTTGGTGTCTGGCGGTGCGCCCCACGTTTTCGATATCGTTGGTGCGGATACATTTTTGGGAGGTGGTTGCCCGGGGAAACTCCCGCTCTCGCTGTCCCAGAAATATTGGTTTAAATGGCAGCATCCCCGCGATCGTCAGCAGCACCGTCGGGTCTTCCGGTACTAGGGAAGCACTCGGCAGCACTTTATGTCCTCTCCCCGCAAAGAAGTCTAGGAATTGTTGTCTAATTTGGTTGCCTGTAAGGTATTTCAACTGAGAAGGCATCGGTGTCTCAACCCAAGAAGATATAACGAATTTACACTTCTATTGTGGCATGGGGCATGGGGGCATGGGGAATTGGGAATTGGGAATTGGCATGGGGGCATCGGGCATGGGGGCATCGGGCATTGGGCATCGGGCGCAGGCGGGACGCCCGCGCTACGGGTTCTATTTAACCTGGTCCCCATGTCCCCATGTCCCCATCTCTCGGCATTGGGCGCAGGCGGGACGCCCGCGCTACGGGTTTCCGATCGTCATCTCTCGGCATCGGGCGCAGGCAGGACACCCACGCTACGGGTCTCCCGTTCTCCTGGTCCCCTTGTCCCCTTGTCCCCCGGTCTCCCGGTCTCCTGGTCCCCATCTTCCCAAAAGACAGCGGAGGAGCGATAGAACTTCGCTCCTCCGCCTGAAGAAAATTAACAATAAGGTCTCGATAGAATTAGTTGTTATGGAAAAAAATTATAAGACGCCAGCCGATCTGGCATGGGGAAATCCGCTTTTCCTTTGAAAATTAGCTATAGCACTACCGATTAAGGTGTTTGACAGGAATCAAAATGCAAAGAATGCGTATGGCAGGACTTTAGCTGACTGCTGACTGCTGACTGCTAATCGCTTACTGCTATAGCACTACACATTTTTGCTTAGGGCAACTTAAGGTTTGCCAAAGCTATATGCCGGCAATACTCCTGGCTTTTAGCTGACTGCTGGCTGCTGACTGCTGACTGCTATAGTTCCATTTTAAGGGCGAGGGTTCTTATTGCCAGAGTAGGGGCTGGGATCTCCATGTTTCTCGGTCTGAGCCTCCGAGATTTGATACTCGGCCCTGGAAAAACTCCATCCCATACCGACAGTTAATAAAAGTGATAGCAAGAAAGTAGCAGTATAAGTACGCATGGTAGGCTCCACCATTTAGGCTTGTACTGCTATTTACTGCTGTCTTAATACGTCATCGGGAAGAGTCTTAAGTTTTAAGTTTTAAGTTCTTAGCTTGAGGGTTTTGAGTTAAATATTGGCAACTTATAACTAGCTTTGAACTCAAGAATTAAGTTTTGAGTTAAATATTGGCAACTTATAACTAACTAGCTTTGAACTCAAGAATTAAGTTTTGAGTTAAATATTGGCAACTTATAACTAACTAGCTTTGAACTCAAAACTCAAAACTCAAAACTTTCTCTCGGGTCCTTGGCTCTTGTCCCAAGATAGTTCGTGGCGGCTTGCTCTGCGTTGCGTTAACTTGTGCCTCAATCTTTGCTAAAGCTGGTAACCCTCCACAAATAATACGGCCGCGCAATTCAGAGCTACAAGTTTTAGACTCTTAGATAACCTGTTTTTACCGGGGGTCTCGCGGGAAAAACCTGCAGTTGATGCCAATCGCTCCCCTCTCGACCGACTAAAAACATTGCACTGCAAGGCTTTAAGCGAATTAAACTCTTTTTAATAAATGTTATATAAATCAAAAACTTAAACTAAAAAGCATATCTAAATTTTAAACATTTTATTTTAACTTACCAAAAAATAATAAAAATTAACATAATTTTATGATAAATATAACTAAAAAGACTTAATAATGAGTTAAACTATAATTTACAGGGCAATGGAAAATTTGGCAGATTATAGGACCTGTAACTACACCTTTCGATTTGGTGCCCCCATGCCCCCATGCCCTATTTTCAAGGTAAATTATGAGCAAAATTCAAAACAAAGATAAGGATTTAGAGCGCGTTCTGCATATCGTCAATGTCAGACTATCCCAACTTTCTTTTTCTCCTTTAAATAAGATAGAAACGGAAATTATCAAGGGAATTTGGGGCGATAGAACTTACAACAATATAGCACTAGAACATAATTATAGTAATGCTTATATTACCAACATTGCAGCTCCAAGCTTGTTCAAGAAACTTTCTTGTCTTGTTAGTATAAAGATTAGGAAAAATAACTGTAAAAAACTGCTGGAAAAATATTGCTTGGTTCTGGAAGAAAAGCCTCTGTTCCCTGCTGGCGCAATATCTTTAGAATCTCGGTTTTATGTAAAAAGACACGATCCTGAAGAGAAAATATATGCAGAGATGGAAAAGCCAGGAGCTTTAGTGAGAATCAGAGCTCCTCAAGAGATGGGCAAAACTTCTTTAATGCTGCGTCTTGTCAATCGGGCAAAACAGCTAGGCTACCAAACTGTTTATTTAGATTTACATGAATTAGATATAGAAATATTCGATACTTGTAACAAATTCTTACGCTATTTTTGTGCTACTATTGTCCGCGAGCTAGGCTTAGAGAGCAAGTTAGACGAATATTGGGACGACGATCTTGGATGTAAAACAAGCTGCAATTCATACTTTCAAGAGTATTTGCTACAATCGATAAATTCACCTTTGTTTCTGGCTATAGATGAAGTAGATCGAGTTTTTGAATATCCGAAGATAGCCAAGGACTTCTTTTCATTGTTGCGTTTGTGGCATGAAAAGTCTAAAATGAACTTGGTTTGGCAGAAGTTGCGTTTGGCTATCTCGTACTCAACTGAAATTCATGTGCCTTTGCAGGTTAAGCAGTCACCTTTCAATGCAGCCTTTAATGTAGGGTTGCCGGTGCAGCTAGGTTATTTTAGTTGCCAAGAAGTGATAGAATTAGCTAAATGTTATGGATTTAGTTGGCAGATAGATGGGGAAGAAGTAAATCTGTTGATAAAGATGGTAGGAGGGCATCCCGCTCTAGTCCATCTTGCTATTTATCATCTCAGTCAGGAGAATATAACTTTGCCAGAATTGCTAAAAATAGGTTGTACAGCTACAGGAATTTATGCCAATCACCTAAGTCGCCATCAAGAAAATATCTGCCAAAATCCAGGCTTAGCGATCGCTTTGCATAAGGTAGTGAGCGTTAATGAGCCTGTATTGCTAGAGCCTAGCCAAGCTCACCAGTTAAAAAATATGGGTTTAATTAAATTACATCAAAATCAAGCAGTTATAAGCTGTCAGTTGTATGGAGATTATTTCCGGCAAACATTTCAAGCATTAGCTAGTTGATCTCAAGTCCTATAAAAAAAAGGCTCGGAGCCCATTGCTTTTGCCGGTTTGCTGAGCCCGATTGCTCTCCGCGCACGCCGCGCGAACGCAGTATGCCCAAGTCAAAATTCAAAACTCAAAATTCTCAAGCGCTCGAACTCAAAATGCCGGGGGCGAAGCGGTCCGCTTATAGCAGTTCTCAAATAGATGCACCATCTCAAAGTTCAGTTACCGCAAGGGTTTCAGGCGTTTCAGATATATGTACTAATTTGAGAAACGCTGTATCCGCCTCTGTTTTATTTTCAAACAGGCCGGGGGCGAAGTGGTCCGCTTATCCGCCTTTGTTTTATTTTCAAACAGTAGGAGCGATCGCTCCTACACCACTACATCCGCTACATCCGTTACCTATCCGCTGCCAAAATCCAGTTAATTACTCATAAATACCGTACTGTAGGGGCGGTCCCCCTTGAAACTGCTCGCTGAAAAGTTTTAGCAACCGTTCCGGCTCTCTCTTGCGCATAAAGCCCTGGTCTATAAACATGCAAGTGAGCTGGTTGCCAATCGCCCGGTGTAGCAAGAATGCCAGAGTGCTGG
>JAAHFN010000047.1 GCA_010672965.1 Oscillatoria sp. SIO1A7 | reverse complement strand
CGGTGCCCCCGTGCCCGCCCCGGCCGCCCCAGACCAACCGGGGCGGGCACGGGGGCACCGCCCCTACGGTATTTATGGGTAATTAACCGGATTTAATATAAGCAGACAATAATGTACGGTTACGGTTTTGTGCATAAGCTAACATCAAAGCTCGAACTGCCTTGGGGAATTGCCGGTCAAGTAGAGCTGTTCGAGGGCGATCGCCTTTGTGCCCTGGTGGAAAAAAATATTTCTCTAGAAGAGCTAAAGTCCGATGAAGAGCGATTGATGCGGGCGGTAGTAGCTCACGATCGCGCTATTTGCGAGCTGTTTCGTCAAACCCCTATTTTGCCCCTTAGATTTGGCACGGTCTTTCGCTCTAGCTCCGCTTTGTTAGAGCATATATCCTCTTGCGAGAGCGAATACCTGCAAAAACTGGCTCGCTTAGCTGGGTTGGCAGAATACAGTTTACGCGCAATTCCCTTGCAGGCACCGGCCTCATCCCCAGTCCAGAGCAAAGGAAAAGAGTATTTATTGGCCAAAAAGCAGCGCTATCAAGCTCGGCAGAATTTTCAAGAATCTCAGGCCGCCGACTGGGAAAAAGTCTCGGAGGCGATCGCTGCCTCCTATACCGATGCCATTCTGGCCTCCCCCTCTGGCAACGCAAGCTCCGCCAAGGACAAGCGCGTTTATTTTCTCGCTCCCCAAGCAGAAGAGCCCTTACTCCATCAGCGCCTTGCGGATTGGCAACAAGCCTGCCCTACCTGGCAGCTACACCTGAGCGAACCCCTGCCCCCCTATCACTTTATTTAGTTATAGCAGTCAGCTTTCAGCTGAGAGCTCTCAGCCTTGACCCAAAGTCTTGCTAGTTGTAGTAGAACTTGATGCTCAAGCTCTCAGCTGATAGCTGACCGTTTATTTAGTTATAGCAGTCAGCTTTCAGCTATCAGCTCTCAGCCTTGACCCAAAGTCTTGCTAGTTGTAGTAGAACTTGATGCTCAAGCTGACTGCTGATAGCTGACCGTTTATTTAGTTATAGCAGTCAGCTTTCAGCTATCAGCTCTCAGCCTTGACCCAAAGTCTTGCTAGTTGTAGTAGAACTTGATGCTCAAGCTCTCAGCTGATAGCTGACCGTTTATTTAGTTATAGCAGTCAGCTTTCAGCTATCAGCTCTCAGCCTTGACCCAAAGTCTTGCTAGCTGTAGTAGAACTTGATGCTCAAGCTGACTGCTGATAGCTGACCGTTTATTGAGTTATAGCAGTCAGCTTTCAGCTATCAGCTCTCAGCCTTGACCCAAAGTCTTGCTAGTTGTAGTAGAACTTGATGCTCAAGCTGACTGCTGATAGCTGACCGTTTATTTAGTTATAGCAGTCAGCTTTCAGCTGAGAGCTCTCAGCCTTGACCCAAAGTCTTGCTAGCTGTAGTAGAACTTGATGCTCAAGCTGACTGCTGATAGCTGACCGCTGACTGCTAACGCTCGGGCATATAAATTAAAAATTCATTTTTTAAGAAATCCAGTTATAGCAGTCGTTTCTGCTATTAACAACCGGCAAATTAGATATTCAAAGCAAGTTTTAAGTAGTAAGCAATTCTGCTCATATAGCAAATTAGCCAAAGCCTACACCCAATGCGAACATGCCCAATGCCCAATGCGAACATGCCCAATACCCAATGCGAACATGCCCAAATTTACAATTTCCGTATTTTCAACCATATTTGCTATAGATAAAAGATGACAGAACGAAACAAAATATTAAATTTTTCATCAAAACCTTGTCATTTATAGGCAGGTGTATCAGAATAAAATAGAGTAACGGCAAGGTAAAGGTAAGGCGTTAAAATGCAAGCGATAAATAGCCAACTAGAAGAGCTGATCGGCAAAAGCGAGGGCCGCTATATGACGGATCGGGAACTCCAGCCGCTAAAACAGTATGTGAAGACACTCCCGGAAAGGTCAAAAACTTATCTGCTGTTACAAGAAAAATCCGATTTGCTAGTACGTCACTCCCTGAAAAAGCTGATGTCAGTCCATCCAGACGCTGTCAAAAAACATGCCAAACGCTGTTACTATGATATGAGCCTGCTAGTGCGCTACTTGGCTCTGGCTATGCTCCGAGACGATAGGCGCTTTTTTAATGAAGTCATAGTTCTATGGCAAGCAAATGTTTTAACTGCTTACCGACAGCAAAAAGCTTGCTTGGATGCTTACGGTCACCTGCAGGAAACTTTCAAAGAGCATTTGCCCACGTCAGCCAATAGGTTGATAGAACCCTATATGGATATGATCTTGCAGCCTTTAGACTTACAGCCGAAACTGATGGCGACAGTCGAGCGAGCCTAGTTTTAAGTCTTGAGTTTTAAGTTTTGAGTGTTGAGTTGTTAGCTTAAGAGTGTTGAGTTATTAGCTTGAGACTGTTGAGTTATTAGCTTGAGACTGTTGAGTTATTAGCTTGAGAGCTTTGAGTTATTAGCTTGAGACTGTTGAGTTATTAGCTTGAGAGCTTTGAGTTGTTAGCTTGAGAGTTTTTAGTTGTTAGTTTTGAGTTGGGTCAGGAGGAAAAAATGCCAACAATAGAACCGGTGATAAGCAGCCAGAAAGCATCCAAGGAAGAGCGCGAATTTGTACTATCTGCAATCTACAACCAGGTTCTAGAGCGTCAGCCCTATGAGTCCGAACGCAACCATTTGGCTAGGTTAGAAAAAGAATTTCTCAAAGGCAAAATAGGAATTCGCCATTTTCTTAAGAGTCTGGCGGTTTCGAGCCTATATTTGGAGTCTTTCTACGAAAATAGCTCTAATGTCAAGTTTATTGAAAACGCTTTGAAGCATTTTTTGGGGCGATCGCCTCGCAACGAAGCGGAAATTCGCGGTTGGCATAATATTCTGATCCGCAACGGAGTAGGGGCAATGGTATCGGCAATCATTGACTCGGACGAGTATCGCAAGAAGTTTGGCTCCTATACGGTGCCCTACTGGCATCAAAAGCGCTATGAGTCGCCAAACGATTATCTGGAAAACCGCTTTCTGCAAAACGAACGAGCGGGCGATCGCGGCTGGGCGCTGCCTACATTATATTGGCACGAACTGCATCTAGACTGCACCGGCGGGACTTGCAGCCCGGCTTGGCAACCCTCCACTCGATTGCGTTCTATTTAGCTCTATAGCTGTCAGCTTTCAGCCGTCAGCTTTGAGCCTATTAGCTCCGCTCCGGAGTTATAGTCATTTCAATTAAGAATGAGACAGTTGCGTTGGGAGCATTTCAATTTTGTAATCCGAGCTTTTTGGTTGCGTAGGTTGGGCCCGGGAACGAAACCCAATCTACTGCTTGCAAAAGTGAAATGCTCCCGTTGCTCTCGCCCTTGTTGTGGGGGCGATCGCGCGAAATCGCCCCAACCAGAAAGTCTCGTTTTTATTTGAAATGACTATAAGAATTATCCGCTCCCAAAGATGCGTAGTGCTAGATCGAGACCCAAACGCAAAGCTATAGCACTTAAAGTTTGCCAAAGCTACACTCTAGTAGCCCGTCAAGGTAGTTTTGAATAGTCGAGCAATTTTTTCCAATGCCCAATGCCCAATTATTTATTGACAGACCACTAGCAATGCTTGTGCTGACAGCTGACTGCTGATGGCTGACTGCTTACTGCTATATTATCCCTGCCAAATTTTGATGGTATTATCAACGCTGCCGCTAATCAGTTTTGTGCCGTCGGGACTGAAGGCTAGAGAATAAATTGAATTGGAATGATCCGCAAGGGTTTGTACCAGTTCCCCCGCTGGCAAATGCCACAGCTTAATAACGCCATCTTTATAGCTACCGGGATAAGTTGCGCGATCGCCGCTAGCAAGAGTATGGCCGTCCGGGCTAAAAGCGAGGCAGAGAATCCAGTTAGAATGCCCGCTCAGAGTGCGGATTAATTTCCCGCTATGGATATCCCAAATCTTAATCGCCTCGTCGGTACTGCCACTAGCCATAGTTTTACCGTCGGGGCTCATTGCTAGAGCCTCAATCGTATGGGCGTGGCCGCTCAGGGTATGCATTAATTTCCCGCTGCGAAGACTCCAGATCTTAATCGTATTGTCGAAGCTCCCGCTAGCAATATTTTGGCTAGCGGGACAGATTGCCACGCAACTGACGGAATCTTTATGGCCAGTTAGACTGCGGATTAATTCTCCAGTCTCTAGATTCCAAAGTTTGATAATGCTGTCATAACTGCCGCTGACAATAGTCTTTCCGTCCGGGCTAATCGCTACAGAGCTGACTTTTTTGGTATGGCCGGTTAGGGTATAGAGCAGCTCCCCGGTGGTCAGATGCCAAACATTGATAGTGTTGTCCGCACTGCCGCTGACAAGAGTTTCCCCGTCCGGGCTAATCGCCACAGACTCAACAGTTTGAGAATGCCAGGTCAGAGTGAGAGTTAATTTAGCTTTTTCTAGATTCCAAATATTAATATTCTTGTCCGCACCGCCGCTAGCAAGAGTTTGGTTGTTGGGAGCGATCGCCACTGAATAGACCCAATCCGTATGCCCCGTTAGAGTATCGGTGCATTGCAAAGACTTAGCTCGATTAACCGCTAGCAAGGGAACTACTTCTCTTTCGTAGGCTTGCTGCTGTTTGTCTTTAATCTCTTGTAGAACATCGATATAAGGTTGGATCCAAGCTGAGAGTTGTTCTGGAGAAAATGGCGCTCCCCCCAGAGTCTCGCTCATAGCTTTACTGCAAAGCTGCGCTTCGTGGATTGGATTGGTATTGAGGTAATACCAATCGGCAACAAAAGCCGCTAGCAGTTGGTGGACTTTAACTATTATTTGCCTAATTGCCCGCAGGGATTGGATTCTATCTCGCCCTTCTTTTTCCAGCTCCTGCTCTGCTGCATCCCAATCCCAGGAGGGCATGGGATATAGGGCGACGTTACTATTCTTCTGACCCCAAAAACCAAGATGGAAATTTACTTCATAATCGGTGATGTTCGTATAAAGAATCGCCGTGGGAACCAGTCCTAGGACTTCCTGCAACATTCTGACATCGCTGCCGGAAATAGCTTCTTTAAAATAGTCGTCGTAAAATTCAACGGGACATAGAGGCATGTGCGATCGCATGGCCACTAGGGGATAATGTAAGTTGAGGAATCTCCCTAATTTATCCGGCAACTCGATAGCCAGGTCTTCGCGAAAGGTCTCGGGACAAGAGCGGCTGATTTTTGGAGGGGCAGCCAAAATTGGCAGGCAATGTTGCAGTCTCGCCGCTCGCAAAATCTGTACTGTTTCCAGGCGACTTAACTTCGCAAACCAAGGGTCTTGGTCCCAAAGGGGCTGAATTTCCGCTAGCTTGACTTCGATTCGATTCGCCTGCCACTTGCGCAACAGTTCCAGAAGCTCCCCGGAGCATTCCCGTCGCAAAAACAGTTCTAGTTCTTGCAGCTCTTCGGCACGCTCCCTGCTAACTGAGGAGTCCTCCTCTCGATTAGCTCTCTGCTCCCAGTAGTTGACCATTGCTTGGATATAGGCCGGATCCTCCCTGACGGAATCCACCAGAGCCGGAGCGCTCGATAGCTCTGTGGGTGTCGAAGGAGAATGGCCGCAAGTTTCTGTCAGTTTTTCTGCCAAAGCCTGGGAAGATTCTTTAGCCAATTGCGCCAGAACGTCAAAGACAGCAGAGGGTAGAGACATAGATAGAAGTATAAATCCTTGCCGGATGCGGGGCCTTCAATTGGGATATGCCCAATTTTCAATAGTTTAGCAGGCGGCGTCCTGCCTCTTTGCCTATGGCAAGGCTCCGGGGCGATCGCAGGCTCACAAGTCATACCCGCAGGCTTGGCGAGCGACCTGCTGTAACATTAGGCTATACAAAAATGCAGGGGGTGCAGAAAATGCGGAAAGTTCAGAAAATTTCTGCTTCCAATGTTGGAATTCGAGCAAAACCCTGCTAAGATACTTTTATAGCCCCTTAGAAAGGGGCAAAAATAAGGATCGCGGCTAACCGCGACCCGACACACACAGGATGTAAACCTTCGCAGGGAGGTATTTTTCACTCAAACACCCTTGAAAACCCTGGTTGCTAGAGGGGTATAGCCCTTGGACTTTGAGGATTTAGGGCAAGAAGTCCTTTGCCATGCTCCAATAGCTAGCCCGGGTGGGGAAGACAGCCCACCCCAAGACCCCCGCTGACGAAAGTCTGGAATTGCGGCAGCGGGTGGGTTTTCTTTGGGAAATTCACTGTAGCAAGCGATCGCTGGCTTTAAGAAAGCTCGAAGGAGCGATCGCGACTAACACAGGTCCAAAATCCAGGAAGAAGCGATCGCGGCGAACCCGCACAGGGGCGCTAGGTGCCCCTGTGCGGAAGTCTCAAGGTAATAAGTCTGCCGCCCTGCACTATAGCGTTTCTCAAATTGATGTGAATAATCACCGGCGTTGCATCCCAATATGAGAGTTGCCGTTAGGAGCCCGGAGATTGTCGAAGGGATGCTGTCGCCCCTACGTTTCTAGGGTCCGATCCTTTATTACACTTACTTGAGAAACGCTATAGATAACGCGATCGCATTTTAACTTTTGTCCCTTAAGCCTATTGACTGTAAACCTGTTATTGCGATTTCACTGATTTTTTGAGAGTTCGCCTTAAAAAAGTTAGATCGAATCCGGTTAATTGCCCTAACAGGACTTACGCAAAATGTCCAGATTTAGTTGTTTGTAGGGCAGTCCCCCCGCGATTGCCCCGAGCCATAGCGTTGTTGCGTAAGTCCTACCTAAAAAAAGCTTCCCCTCCTGGGAGGGGCTAGGGGTGGGTTTCCCGTAGGATCCAACCAAACCAGTAAGGGCGATCGCAATTGTAGGAGGGATTCGCGAATCCCCCTTACTGGACTGTCTGCCTTAAAATTGTAGGGAGCGGTTGAACGGAACGAAACAAGGGCGCACTAATTGGTATAGTTGGGTTTCGTTCCCGGGCCCAACCTACAGCTACTACAGCTACACACAATTTTAGATTTGCCAAAGCACTACTGGCTTGGCGACGGTTAAAATTGTGTGTAAATGTAGGTTGGGTTGAACGGAGTGTTGGCGGAGCCAACTCGTGCGAGTAACCCAACTATACCAATCGTTGCGCCCTTGTTTCGTTCCCGGGCCGCTCCCTACAATTTTAAGCCAGACAGACCACTACAGTAGGTAATATCAAATCCGGTTAAACAGTCACAGTATCTGTAGGGGTTCCCCGGGAGCGCCCCGGGAGCGTCTGGGGCGGCCGGGGCGCTCCCGGGGAACCCCTACGGGATTTATTTATGAGTAATTAACCGGATTTCATATAAGGTGTTTTTGCGTTTTGGCGAAGGTATTGATATAACATCAAGGGTAAAAGCGATCGCCATATAATAAAGGTAGGGTTGGAGTTACGGAGATGAAGAATGAAGGGCGAGGGCGATCGCTCGTTAAGTTAGGGTTTGCAAGCATCTGTATGTTGGTCGGCTTGGTTTGTGCCCCCATACTGACCGAGGCGGGAATTGTCTTGAATGCAACTTTGGCAACTGCTTTAAGTAGCGTGGCTGCTGGCAATACTGCCAATGCTATTGATGCCTTGCTTGACTGGAGAGATAGCGATCGCTTTTCTTCGGAGAACGAGCATTTAAGCAAGGCAGTGGGGAGGGCGATCGCTGCTGTCATAGACCTGGCCGCAGAAAAGCAAGAACGCCAAGTCCGCCGCGACTTAAAGAAAATCGCCGCCCGTGCCAGGGATAACTGGGTGGAAATTTATCGACGAAGACTCGCCGAGGAACCGTACCAAAAATTAACAGAAGGAAAAATCGAAGAATTCCTGACCCCGGAAGAGTTCGGCCTAACCCAAACAGGCAATCTCGACCCCGAAGGATGGGGAGATATTTTCGCCAGCTTAAACATGGATGCTCGCAAGGGGGGCGGGTTTGAGCTTCCTGGCCAAGTCCATCAACAAGTAGCCGAGTTACTGCATGAAAAATTTCCTCAAGCATTGAGCAAAATACTCAAGGAAGATTTTGCCAGCGATGGCACGGTTTTTGCGCCGTTAATGTTGCGGCTAGTCTTGGAGATGAAAGCAGAACTGCGAAATATAGGAGAAAATACCCCTTGGCTGCCCGAAGCTTTAGAGCATTTCCAGCATTTAGAAAGAAAGTTGGAGGGAACGGCGACTCAGCAGCAGGAATTGTTCGAGCAAATTTCCCAACAGATAGATTCCCGTTTTACTGAATTCTCGCAAATGTTCGAGACGAACGTCAGGGAACCGTTACTGGAGCTAAACGAAACAGTCAGCGATATTCGCGCTGGCCTTATGCCCAAATCCTTGACCCTGGAGCAGTTGCTGGATATCTGTCACCAGAACTTGGTAGCACAAAGTAAACCGACAACTAGCGATTTTCACAACGCCGACGGGGTGACACCGGATCTAGATCGGGTTTATGTTCCCTTGGCGATCGTGGAACGCAAGTCGGGCAAACCTCAAGGGATGGGACAGTCAGAACAAAAACAAGAAGAAAGACTCACCCCGATTGCCGAAGATAGTTTTTTTGAGGAAGTGTTGCGAAAGGGGCAAAGCGAAAAGAGCCAAGGTCGCCGAATTGCCATTATCGGCGAACCCGGTTCCGGCAAAACCACGCGGCTGCAAAAAATTGCCTTTTGGATTTTAGAGGAAAAGTTGGGATTGCCGATTTGGGTATCCTTGGCAGACTTAACCGAAGCGACGATTACTCACCATATTGAGGAAATGTGGCTCAAACCAACGGGGCAAAGCCTTTCTATTGATGACCTCACTCAATATAAGGATCGGATTTGGCTGTTGTTGGATGGGTTGGACGAGATGACCGCCAGGATTGAGGATCGCCATGTGGAGCAACTTTTGAAAGGATGGGTGCAGGCGGCGCGGGTTATCGTTACTTGTCGGGTGAACGTCTGGGATGCGGATAGGAATGCTTTTTCCGGTTTTGACATTTTTAGAAATTTGGAATTTGACCCCGAACAGGTGGCAGGCTATATTAAAAGTTGGTTTGCCGAGATAGGCGATGCTGCGAAGGGGGAGAGTTTAGAGGCGAGGCTGGCAGAGTCGGAAAACTCTCGTCTCAAGGAACTGGTTCGCAATCCCTTGCGACTGTGGATGTTGTGTCAAATTTGGCAATCGAAGGCGGGCGGGTTACCGGAAACGCAGGCGGCGTTATACGGGCAGTTTGTGGATTGGGTGTATAGTTGGAAAGCAAACGAGGAAATTTTAGAGAAACGTGAGGTAATCGATAAGGCTTTGGCGCAGTTGGCATTAGCCGCAATGGCAGAAAAAGAAGAGTCATCGCGGTTCCGCTTGCGGGAAAGCTGGGTGCGCGAAACCTTGGCAAGTCGCTCTACTTTTGAGGCGGCGAAGCAGTTGGGCTGGTTAAATCGGGTGGAACGGCCTCCAGAGGCTATTTGCGTGTTTTATCACCCCACTTTTCAGGAATATTTTGCCGCCTTGGCCGTGGATGACTGGGATTATTTTTTACCCAAGCAGCATCGGAACTTCCCAGTCTCGGACAAAGAATATCGGATTTTCTCCCCCCAGTGGCGGCAGGTCATTTTATTGTGGCTCGGGCGAGAGAGCGGGGTTGCGGAGGAGGAGAAAGAGAGCTTTATCGAGGCATTGCTAAATTTTGACGACCGCTGCGGAGACTGGCACTACGATAAAGTAGATAGAGGATTTTATGAATATCGCGCCTACTTCCTCGCCGCCGCAGGGATTAGCGAGTTTAAAAACTGTTTGCTGGCAGATCGCATCGTAGAGCAGATAGTAAAGTGGAGTTTTGGTTATTTCAACGAGGAAAAACAAGAATGGCTAAGCTATGCCTATCGTACTGCCAATGCTGCCAGGGAGACTCTAAAGCAAACTGACCGCGATCGCGCCATTCGGGAACTTTCCCAGCTCCTCAAATCTCCCCAATATCCTGAATATACCCGTGGGCTGGTTGCCGAGACTTTAGGGCAAATCGGACAGGGCAACAAGGAGGCGATCGCTGCTTTGCTCGAACTTATTGAACCGACCGAAGATGAATATATCCGTAGGCAGGCTGCCTGGAGTTTGGGGCAAATAGACCCGGGCAACAAGGAGGAGATCGCTGCTTTGGTCGAAGTTATTGAAACCACCGAAGATGAAAATATCCGTAGTCTGGCTGCCGAGAGTTTGGGGCAAATCGACCCGGGCAACAAGGAGGCGATCGCTGCTTTGCTCGAACTTATTAAAACCGCCGAAAAGGAAAATATCCGTTGGCACGCTGCCTTCATTTTGGGGCAAATCGACCCGGGCAACAAGGAGGCGATCGCTGCTTTAGTCAAACTTATCGAAACCACCGAAAACGAAGATATCCGTTGGCAGGCTGCCTTGAGTTTGAGGGAAATAGGACAGGGCAACAAGGAGGCGATCGCTGCTTTGCTCGAACTTATGAAAACCACCGAAGATAAAGGTATCTGTTTGCTAGCTGCTTTGGTTTTGGGGGAAATAGGACAGGGCAACAAGAAGGCGATCGCCGCTTTAGTCAAACTTATCGAAACCACCGAAAACCAAGATATCCGTAGGCAGGCTGCCTGGAGTTTGGGGAAAATAGACCCGGGCAACAAGGAGGCGATCGCTGTTTTACTCGAACTTATTAAAACCGCCGAAGATGACAATAACCGTGAGGAGGCTGCCTGGAGTTTGGGGGAAATAGGACAGGGCAACAAGAAGGCGATCGCTGCTTTGGTCGAAGTTATTGAAAACACCGATAATGAAGATATCAGTTGGCGGGCTGCCGATAGTTTGGGGCAAATCGACCCGGGCAACAAGAAGGCGATCGCTGCTTTAGTCCAAGTTATCGAAACCACCGAAAACGAAAATATCCGTAGGCGGGCTGCCGAGAGTTTAGGGAAAATTGGACAGGGCAACAAGAAGGCGATCGCTGCCTTAGTCAAACTTATCGAAACCACCGAAGATGAAAATATCCGTAGGCAGGCTGCCGAGAGTTTAGGGAAAATCGGAAAAGGGAATAAGGAGGCGATCGCTGTTTTAGCAGAACTTCTTAAAAACACTGAAGATGAATATACTCGTATGCTGGCTGCCGAGAGTTTAGAAGACGTTATCGCTACGCCAGAGCAACAAAGAGATATTGTTTCTGCCCTGCGAGGCCAGCTCGGCAATGAAACCTACGAACATAACTTCAATCTCTTTGAGAATTGCTACGGACTTCTCTGGAAGATTGCCCAAGACCTGCCCTACCCCGAGTTCTACCGCGCATGGCACGGGTCAAACGAAAATAAAACCTCCCCCATCAATTTGGCAGAACTGCCCGAACTTCTGGAAGAGCGACTTAAGGCTAGGGAAAGCAGTCTGGCGGAAAACCTGCAAGTTAATAACGTACCAGTTCAAGGGTCTTTAGACTCCGCTCGGAATAGGCTAAGCCCTCCGGGCAGGCTACGCCAACGACTCCGCTCAGCCCGAACGGTGGGGGTCAAACAAGTCCTCTGGATCGATGGCAGCAAATTCATTGACCGGGACAATCCGGCCAAAAATATCTATCGCCAAATGACCAAACAAGGTTGCCCCAAAAGCGAGGATGGCAAACCGGAAAGTATGGCAGGTTTGCAAGACTATTGGGAAGATTTAGTCGAAGAGAGCGAGTATTCTCTAGCCCTCATCTTCTATGAAGACCCGAGACCTCCCGAGCCCCAAGGTTTTAGCGATGTTTTCCTCAAAGCTTTGACTCGCTTTGACGGGGCGATTTGCGTTGTCGGCGATGTATCTGCCTCGGGGCTGCAGACTTTTTCGCCCCAAGATCCTCAGCTCGTTGAATCTATTATTGCTTGGCTGGTAGTCAGATAGCCCAGATAGCCCAGAAACCCGGTTTTTCCAACAATATAGCAGTAAGCTATCAGCTATCAGCAGTCAGCAGTCAGCAAAAGTCCTGCAATCATTGCAATAGAGCGTTTGTAACTGTCCTGACCTTAACCGGTAGTGCTATACCTTCGGCAAAACGCAAAAACACCTTATACCATTTCTGTATGAAGCTGCAACAAATAATATAACGACCTTTATTCGCCGTTCGGGCTGAGCGCTTCGTTGCCCAGCCCGTTGGTGGGCAACGAAGCGCTCAGCCCGAACGGCGAATTTGTTGCAGCTTCATAAAGAATTAGTCTTATTTGTAGGTTGAACTCGGGAACTTTGGCGCAGCCAACTCGTGCGAGTAACCCAACAAATGCCCGATCGTTGGCCAACGCCCGCACCGCAGGGAGAGCGTTGCTATCCCCCCAACCCCCCTTAAAAAGCTAGGGGGGTTGGGGGGATCCGGCGGTATTGTTTAGCAACCCGGGCTTCTAACAATTCCAAATCCAAAAGACTAATCCACAAAACCAAAACGATCCAAGGGATACAATCGCAAGACAATCTGGGCGCGAATTTTCTTGCGGGGAACGACGGCAGGGCCCGGGAACGAAACCCAACCTACATTGCTATGTATCCCTTGCAAAATTGAAATGCTCCCAGCGCACATACCGCCATCGATTTTGCTTTCGGAACATCGCGCCTCCCCGATATATTGATACGATTTTAGATTTTGAACCTTGGATTTTGAGCAAAAGCGACGGCGAGGGTCTTCAACCTCCTAGACGAATTTTTTGTAGATCGCAAATGGCAAATAACGCGATCGCCCCACATCCTTTGGCTCAAACCATAGAAAGGCTAACAAAGGGATGGATAAAGATCGTCCATCCCTTTGTTAGCCTTCAATATTAACTGTTTCCTGAAAGCACGGTCTTGACAATTTCTTCTAAATAACCTGGTTTTGGTGCGGGTTCCTCGTTCTTCTTGTAGGGACACTTCTCTGGGAAAGTCCAATCATCATTCACGCAAAAATGGCAGCTGCCAGCAGCGCGATCTAGTCGGTTAAAATCCTTGTTATAGCTTATGTTACCCTCATCATACTCCTGCTTTAGGACTTCAGCCAGCATTTCAATCGGGTCGTAAAAATAGGCCATTAGAAAAGCCCAGCCATACGAGCTTATCTGCTTCTTAATTTCGTCATCGCGTCCGCCGATCTGGATCGGCACAATATCATTCCAATCATTGTCTTGCACGCGATCTTTCTCGCGCAGCACCTCAGCATCCGCCGGGAAATCTTTTTGAAATACTTTCCAGGCATCCTCCGAGAGGCGTACTTGCGTCTCAAAATTCGTTGCATAGGAGAAATGCGGCGATATTGCCAGACGCGATTTGAGTTCGTAATCGCCAATCTTGACCTGTAGATAATATTTCCCCTCGACCGTTTTTTTCAGCAATTGAAAAGTCTCGATTGTTTGCTCGTACTTTTTCCCGTCGTCTCCGGACACCTCGATAGTATATTCCAGGTCGCCCAAGTATTTTTTTAAGATCGAACCCAACATACCCATTGAGGTACCGCCGACAGCCATTGTCGCTTCCCTCTCGATTCAAGTTTATTTCACGTTCGTAGCGATTATAACCCACATTTTGCAAGCTCTTCAACATATGACTAATATGTTATATTCGCTATAATATTTTTTTGCTGAGACCTCAAGCCTATAAATTCAGCCAGGGTCTGTGGGGACTGTGGGAAGGATCGGAGGAAATAAGCACAGATAAATCCCAATTCCCAATTCCCGGGATGGGATGCTATATCATAAATAAAACGAGCTAGAGGATTCCTGCCCATGCTTGCTACAGAACTTTTAGAAGAAATACGGGGAGACGAATGGGAAGAAGAAGGCGATTCTGCTACCGAGACCCTATTCGCTCCGCGAAGGCTGCACTAAGGCGATCGCGAAGAATTGTACATTACCACTGGCACGAGCTGGCAAACTTACGAAACACTGCTAGCTAAAATGGGTGTTAGCGAAGCGTCTCCGTGAGAGAATCGCTCTGGCTCTATCGAGTCGCTTATTTAGATGTAACTTTAGAAATTAGGTCTCCCAGCCGCCGACATGAAGGCGAGAAAAAAAGAATTGCAACTTTATTGGAAGTTTACTTCGAGGAAAAAGATACAGAATACTTTCCTTTGGGTTCTACTATAGCATTTCTCAAATAAGTGTAATAAACGATCTGGTAGGGGCGACAGCATCCCCGAGACTGTCTGGGCAATAGATACGAGAGTTTTTGTATTGGGATGCTTCGCCCAGGTATTATCTCACATCAATTTGAGAAACGCTATACCTTTCGCAAACAAGAGCGGCGCGGCGGTGCGGAACCGGATGAAAGTTACTGCATTGGAGAGAACAAGGAGTTTCCCGATTTAGTTATTGAAGTGGTTGTCAGCAGCGGCGGCACCGACAAGCTAGAGATCTATAGCGTTTCTCAAATAAGTGTAATAAACGAGCGGTTTGGGAAACGTAGGGGCGACAGCATCCCTGAGACTATCTCTTAGCTCCTAACGGAAACCCTCATATTGGGATGCTTCGCCCCAGACACCTCACATCAATTTGAGAACCGCTATATCGCCGACTGCAAGTGAGAGAAGTATGGTTTTGGCGGGGCGATCGCTTGTCTGTTTTCCGACTGCAAGGGGATAGATATCAGGCGATTCTCCTAGGGAGACGCTTCGCGATCGCCCGCAGCGAACTCCTTGCCAATCTAGACTTAAACGCTTTAGCAGAATACGTTCGCTATCCCAGTCAATTAGAAGCAGTCAAAGCATTCCGCCGTTCCCTAAATTCCTAATTCCAAGCGAAAAGTGAAAAGCGAAAAGTGAAAAGCGAAAAGGGTGTGGGGTGTGAGGTAAGAGGGAGCAACCGTCAAATCTTCTGCCTTTCCCTACACCCTACACCCTACCGCCACGCCCCAGTTATTGCCCAATGCCCAATGCCCAATGCCCAATGCCCAATTCCTAATTACTTACTTTATTTGATAAATGTAAGCATCATCGATCGCCACCTGACCGACGAACATTTTTCTACCCGCTAAGTTTAAATTATAATTTTCTTGTACCTCTCTTAGACCCTTAATTATTTCATTCTGCGGACTGACTGCTACAAGCGCAGTTCTATCAATCTTCAATTCCGGTTTAACTTGGCGAAAAACTGACAATATCTCCCCATAAGCCTTAAGCGGTCCTTGGCTATCGTACAAAGTTGAGGTCAGCATTAGCTGCCATGCCTCCTTTTCTGACGAATAGATCCAGAGAGCCGAATCCCCCGATATGCCCCCAGCATTGAGAGCATCTATGAATCTTCTCCCCTCTTCTATCTCTTGACTTACCAATATTGCTGGACCCATTGCAAAACTCCGTAATTAGTATCGTTTACTGCTAAATAAATATCGTTGGCTTTTTCTGGGTTATACTCCTTGTAACGGCTTTCTTCTGACCAGTCCTTGACGCACGACCAGTTCTTCTCAAACTCTGGTTCGTTTTCTAGGTGTTCCTTTAATAGAACTTCGATGCGAGCGGTCTTAACAAGCTTTTCTAGGTCATGGCTGTAACTGTCTAAAACAGTTTTTTTATCGGGAAAGTCAAATTCCCGAGTTCGTTTGGCGATGCAAGCCTTTAAGGCGCATTCAATGACATAACCGCTTAGGTAATAAGCCCCAGAATATAGATCGTTATCGAGCAGCACCTTTGCTTCTTTCAGTCTAATGAGTGCTAATTTCTGTAATTGGCTCCTATTTAACAAATTAGCAGTCCTCCATGAAAGGCATATCTATTATACTTCACAGTATTTTACACCTCACAGTATCTTACGCTAGGCCCACAGCAGCCGTTCTCTGCTATATAATCGAGAGGTAGAAAGAAGCGAGCAGGTCTAAACCGGAGGAGAGCAACGTGGTTAAGCGAGTTCGTCGATCGCTGGCAAATCTGTTGGCGATCGCATTTTCGTCCATTCAGCTTCCAAAGGTAAAGGTGTCAGTTATGACTCCCTAGACGATCCCTATTTCTCCCAACGTTTCCTGGGTGCAAAAAGAATTATTATATCAAATCCGGGTTAATTGTAGGGGTTCCCCGTGCCCGCCCCGGCCGCTCCAGACCAACCGGGGCGGGCACGGGGAACCCCTACAAATATTGTAATTGTTTAATCGGATTTGATATTAATCCCAATTTGTCATCGAATTAGTCAGCTCGAATACGGTTAAATATATACAGAAAAAATTGTTACCTCTCGTCCTTCGACAAGCTCAGGACGAACGTCCCACCTGTCCTTATCCAGGCTGGCTCCCAAACGGGAAGTTCGTCCTTCGACAGGCTTAGGACGAGAGTGTTTTGTAGTTGGGTTTCGTTGATGGCGAACCCAACCTACCCGAGCGCTCATGCTCTCCTGCTGACTGCTGACTGCTGACTGCTGAAAGCTATATATCTGTTAACTAGCGGCATACGACCAAACTTCTAGATCCAAAGAATGCTTGTAAGAAGCGAGCATCTTGGCATCGAAAGCCAAAGGGGGAGCGGTAAATTTTTTAGTAGCAACTTCTAAATCCCAATCAGCGCCTAAAGCAGGGCTACCCGTAGGATTGGCAGAAGCAACAACGCTAGCGCCAGTCAGCTTCGCAAATCGCTTGATAAACTTAGTACCGATTTTGCTAGCAGCAACGCTACTGCCGTAAATAAAAATAGGAGCGCCTTTAGCTAGAGAATCCGACCAATCTCTAAGAGTCGGCAGGCCGGAACGGACGCCGGTGTATTCTTCTAAATCCTCTAAACTGACTTCCGAGGAGCCGACCTGCAAGCATCCGGGACTGCCGGAACAAATAATATGGATAGCTCGGAGTTTGTAGCGCCAGCTAATCGCTTCGCTAATTTGGTCTATGCCATCTCTTCTGCCATCGAGAATAATGACCTCCGTTCCCGGCAATGCAGCGGAGGCTAGATATTGGTAGTCTTTAACGGCTGGGTCGATAAAAGCGATCGCCGTTATCTCTTGTTCTTGGTTTTCTAGCCTTTCGTTGGCTAGAGTTGCCTTGACTGGGGTTTGGTTTTCTAGGGCATTGCTGCGGTTCGAGGAAAACACCTCCGAAACCGAGACCCGAGACTTAGTGCCCTTTTTAGTACGCTTTGGCATCGGTCAATTATATATAAATTGTTTTGGGGTAGGGGCGAACGGCCATATGCCCCTACAACATCGTTATTTTGGGGTAGGGCGAATGCCATATGCCCCTAATACAAGTTGGGCACTACGCCCGTCCTGCGGTTTTAATAAGTTGTAGGTTGGGTTGAGGAACGAAACAAGGGCGCAAAGGGAGCATTTCATTTTTGCAATCGATAGCCCTTTTGGGCGTTTTGTGTAGCCCCGCCAGCCGCCTGGGAGGCGGGGCTTACGCCTATAGGCGTCAGGCGTCTGCGTGCGAAATTGAAATGCTCCCGGCGCAAAGATTGGTATAGTTGGGTTTCGTTCCTCAACCCAACCTACAGTCACACACTGAAATCGTTATTTTGGGGTAAGCGCTACGCCTAGGGTGTTGGTGACGAGGCTTTTTCACCGTGAAGAGTGAAAATTGGGTATCGTTACTTCTAGAAAGTTTCCCTACACCCCACACCCCACACCCTGCGCTACGCGGTTTTAATATTTGATAGAAGACCCTGCAGTTGCCTAGCCTTCTATCCTCTTCCTCTGTTGTTTCGTATTTCGATCCTCTCGCTGAGGTCTGGTCTATTGACCTCCCTCTACCCCTTACTCATATCCAAAAGTGGCGTTTTATGCAAAATTCTCAGAAATTCTTTTAGCGAATCGGCGACGGGGAACCGGCAATAGCCTTGAAAGTCGCTTTTAATCTGGATTTGAGGACTTATGCCCGCCTCCAAAAATTGGCAATATAGCTCTCAGCTCTCAGCTCTGAGCTCTCAGCTCTCAGGCGATTCTCCTGCGGAGACCCTGCGCGAACGGCCGGCCAGCTTAAGCTATGGACATTTTGTAACCTGACCTTAGTCCGTAGTGCTATATAGCTAAAAATCTTTGTTATAGGCCCTGTGTAACTCTTTTGTCAAAACTAGATAAGGAAGAGGTTTTCGGGAAAGGCTTGTCGGATACCAGCTTGGAGAAGCAATGGTTTGCCTTGGCAGCTTATCTTGGTACCGGACCTTTCCCGCCTGACCTCTGGTTTTTAGAAAGAGTCGGTGTTGGTAGAGGTCGAGCCGCTTAGCTCTCCCTCTATCTCTTACTCAGAGCCAAGGCTACAGTTTTATGCAAAACTGGCCAAATATTAAGTTTTGTAACAAAACGCATAAATCTCAGCCCTAGAGCAGAGTAATCAGTAGAGGAATTGGGTATAGGGCAAGCGGTCAGCGGTCAGCGGTCAGCGGTCAGTGCGGAGCGCGGGCAAGCGGTCAGCGGTTAGCGGTCAGTGGGCAAGCTGGAAAGTGGCAATACAGATAAAGGATAGAAAAGACCAATGGCTTTTGCTGTATTAAGGGGTCCTATGACTCCCGGTGCGACCGAGACAATGGAGGAGCGACTAGAGCGGCTAGTTCGAGAGGCGATCGCCCAACAGGGAATGGACAGATTGCGGGCTTGTAACCTGTTGGTGGATGAAATTCTGCGATCGCGCCGTATCTGCCGCGCCCCCAAAGGCCAGTCTCTCGATGGCATCTATCTAGAACTTTATCTGCAAGCAAGGGAGCAGCTTTTCCATCTAGTTTTCCAGGCAATAGATAATAGTACGGCTAATAATGCGGTTTCCCTGCCAAGCGATGATTCCAAAAAGCTCCGAAAAGCTCGATCTATTGCCTTTAAAGGATGGGCAGCCCTGCGAGATGAGGCTTTTAGACAAATTCTTAAAGATGAAAATATCGAGAAAATCGCCCTAGAAGCCCAAGGACATCCCCCCCAGACTAGAGAGCGACAAAGAGCGATCGCCGAATTGCTAGAAGCGATTCGATTGTCGGGCAAACTCTGCCGACCCCACCAAGGCAAATTCTCTCCTGACTTTTACGAACTAATTTATGAAGAAGCCGTCAACCGGACTTTAACCTATGTTTGTCAAAAAATCGACAAATACGACCCGAGCAGAACTAATAAATTTATGACTTGGGTTAACTTCCGACTCGATAAGCTAGTCATAGAATGTCGTCGAGAGTTCAGCCCGCCGAACTTGCAGCAGTTGCCCTCCCTAGCGGAGCTGGAAAATCTGCCCCAGCCAGAAAGCCCCCCTTCCCTCCATGAAACCATTCGCGAATATATAGAAAAAGATGAAGAAGGTATTTTTCGCCAAAAACACATACGCAATAGTCCCGAAGCAAACTTTAGAGCTATAGCTCTGGCGATTTGCTCCGGCAAAACCTGGGAGCATATTTCCGCAGACTTCGGCATTCAAGTACCGACCTTGAGTAGCTTCTTCCGGCGTAGCTGTCAAAAATTTTCCAGTCAATTCAAAGAATATTTAGAAAATCAAATTTATTAAGGGGGAATTGGGAAGAGCGGAATTGGGCTAAAAACTAGGGTGTAGGGTGTAGGGTGTAGGGATAAGAAGGAAACTTTGGAGAATAAGCTAAAAGCCTGGGTTTCTGCCTACACTCTACACCCTAACTATGGGAAATCTCCCCTTCTCGGGAGGGTGCCCTTGGGGTGGGTGGCATTGGGCATTGGAAACAGGGAATTAGACTTTTGACTTTTGACTTATAACTTTTGACTTTTGACTTATAACTTTTGACTTTTGACTTATAACTTTTGACTTATAACTTTTGACTTGTAACTTTTGACTTTATTTTCACCAAGCGATGATGATGAGCGAGCAAATGGAATCTTTGACTTTTACTGTAAACCTAGGATTGGCAGCCCACTCTAGAGCAAAAGAGTTTAGGCGCAGAGCGAGCAATACTGGTAAGGCCAAGCAGGTCTATCTGAACGGGTTGGCGGTATATGCAGTGGACTATTACTTGCAGTGCCTGGGCTATGAAACTGACTGGAACGCCAGCGATAGTGCCAGTCCGGCAATGCAACTGCTGCTAAATATTGCAGATTTGGAAGTGAAACATAACGGCAAGCTAGAATGTTTGCCGGTATTGCCCGGTGCCTCGGCAATATCGATTGCTCCAGAAGTACGAGAAGACCGGATTGGCTATGTGGCAGTGCAGTTGGACGAGTCTTTGCGGGCAGCAACTCTATTGGGATTTTCTAAAACAGCGGGGCGAGGAGTATTGTCCCTGGGTCAGTTGCAATCTCTCGAAGATTTATTGGGACAGTTGCGCTATCGTCCCGAAAAGCCATTTATCGATTTACAGCAATGGTTGCAAGGACTCTTTGAAGGAGACTGGCAGCCTGCGAATCTGGTATTAGCGCCGAGTTTTAGAGGAGCTAGTAGGATTGCCACTCGGGAAATAGACTTGCCCGAAGGCAGTATAAGTCGGGCAAAGCTGATTGAGGTGGGCGAGGAGAATCCGGAGTCCGTGGCTTTAGTGGTGAATCTGAATCCAAAAACCAAGGAGGAAATCGATATTAAGGTAGGGGTGCATCCGATTGGCGATCGCCCCCATTTACCAGACAATCTAGTCCTCAAAGCTCTCAACCAACAAGGAGTTGCCGTCATGGAGGCTCACTCTGGCAGCGCCAACCGCTATATGACTTTGAAGTTTAGCGCCGAACCCGGGGAAGACTTTGCCATTAGAGTAGAATGGGGAGAGCTAAGCGTCACGGAGAACTTTATTATCTGAAAAAATATAGCAATCAGCTTTCAGCTTATGCGCTCGCGCGCAGGCTACGCTCTTCTGCTTTCAGCTTAGCCAACGGAGCGGGCTGGCGCCCAACAGCTTATGCGCAGGCTGCGCTCTTCTGCTTATATCCTGTCGGTTTGAATGCCCCAAAAAAAGCTTCTGCGCAAGGACAGGGCTTCCGAAAAGTCCCAAAGAGCCCAACCGGACTTTTCGGAAGCCCGTCCTACGGGAGATTCCAAATTTTTTCTATGGGTATTTAACCGGACTTGATATTATGCGGAGCTGCGCCAACATAGGGGCGAACAAGCGCAATCGCTATCTTTGGATTGTCGTAGCTGTAATGCGTAGTGCTATATCTGCAAAAAATCTGCAAAAAATCGGCGTTGGCAGGGGGGTTAATTAGGGATGAATAAATTAGCGGTATTGAGGCTCGATGGCAATCTAGATAGAGGGGTAAAAGTAACTCTAGAAATAGGGCCAGATGGCGATCGCCCGAAAGCGGAAAATTGTGGCTATCTGCCGCCAGCACCGGATATGGCAACCCAGTATCGCCATTGGCTCTCAACTTATCGCAGCCTTGGGGTGGGCACTCGCATCAAACCCCAAGGGATTGATTATGGCGGCTCTATTAATGACTTGCTCGAAGAATGCCTGAAGTCGGCAACTGAGTTAGGCGATCGCCTCAATACCTGGCTCAAATCCAGCGAGTTTCTCACAGTTCGGGAAAAACTACTCGAACAGCTCGCACCTGCCGACACCACCCGCATCTTAATCAAAGCCAACGATATCAAATTGCACCAACTCCCTTGGCATTCTTGGGATGTTTTAGAGCGCTTTACCAAAGCAGAAATTGCCTTAAGCCCTCTGGAAAACCAAGAACCGCCACCGGCTCCCCGAGGCAAAAAAGTTAAAATTCTCGCTATTCTCGGTAATAGCGAAGGAATTAACATCGAAAAAGACCGGGCGCTGCTGGAGGAATTGCCCCAAGCAGATATTACTTTTCTAGTCGAGCCTTCCCGGGAGGAAGTAAACGACAAGCTCTGGGAGCAGCCCTGGAATATTCTTTTTTTCGCCGGTCACAGTCAGACCGTCGGCGAAAAAGGTCGAATTTATATCAATAAAACCGACAGCTTAACTATCAAAGAATTAAGGAAAGGGCTGCAAAAAGCTATAGAACGAGGACTGAGCTTAGCCATATTTAACTCTTGCGACGGTTTGGGATTGGCCAGGGAATTGGCGGACTGCCAGATGCCGCAAATTATTGTCATGCGAGAGCCAGTCCCCGACAAGGTAGCACAGGAATTTTTGAAATTTTTTCTACAAGGGTTTTCCAAAGGCGTGCCTCTATATCTGGCAGTGCGGGATGCTAGAGAAAGATTGGAAAAGCTAGAAGGAGAATTTCCCAAAGCAAGCTGGCTGCCAGTAATTTGCCAAAACCCCGCCGCGACTCCTCCTACCTGGCAGGATTTGTGCCATCCTTTGCCAAACTTGCCGGCTATTCGTTCTCGACTTATTGCCGCAGGATTTTTGGGGGCAAGCATAATACTCGCTTCAATGCTATCTGGACCTCTGGCAGTGGCTTGCAGTAAATGGGCTTTACAAAAGCACGAAGCGAAACAACTGGCATCCGCAGAGTTGATGTATCAATGGTCGCTGCGCTTAGATTTTTTGGGTCTCGGTGGAGTCGAGCCGAGAGCCTATTATAATTTAGGAGTTCTTTATGAAGAGCGCTACGATTGGGAAAAAGCCCGCGATGCCTACGAGCAAGCCATCCAAAGAGGAATGGCCGAGGCATACAACAATCTGAGTCGCTTGGATATAAAGGAGGGGAACTATGAAAATGCGGTCGATCGCTTGTTACGGGGATTGCAACTAGCTCGGGGGGATGAGGTGAAGTATTCTCTACATAAAAATATGGGCTGGGCGAGACTGAAGCAAAGACGATATGAAGATGCTACAGTACATCTGCTTGAAGCGATTAGACTAGATAACAGTCAGACTAAGGCGGCGGCTCACTGCCTATTGGCCCAAGTTTGGGAGCAAACCGGCCGCGAGGAAGCGTCCCTGATAGAATGGGAATATTGTTTGGGGGACGCATCGAGCCATAGAACCCCAGAAGAAGATGAGTGGATAGCAATGGCCAGAGACAGGATCTTATCAAGGGTAAAACAGCCATGAGAGGTTATGGCATGACAGTTTATGGCAGGAAAAGTGGCGGCCTGAAGAGCGATCGCCTCAAAACTGGTGGAGCGATCGCCCTTGGCTTATCTTTAATATTCGCTACGGCCAAGCCAATTACAGCCAATCCCCATCGGGCTACCCCTGTCGGCTGGATTCTGGAAGCGACGGGAAATGTCCCCATCAAGCCCAGAGGTGCGCGGGATTACTATCGCGTTTCCGTGGGAACTCCTCTAGCAAGGGGAACGATTATTTTTCCGACATCTACAATGTCGGTCAAAATTCTCTGCGCCGATCGCCGCACTTACTGGCTCGTCCCCAGCGGAGTTCCCTCTGGAGTTGGCAACGGCTGTCCTCCTCTGGGACAAAGACCGGACGCCACTAGAAACGCCGGCGGCATTTGCAGCTCCCCTCAGCCTGCTAGCCTTCCTTATATTATTAGTCCTCGCAGCACCTTCTTGCTCTCGGCCAAACCAATTTTGCGCTGGAATCCAGTAGCCGATGCCACCTTATATATAGTGTCTGTTAGCAAAAAATCTGGGGAGATTCTCTGGCAAACTACGGCCAGCGATACTGAATTGGCCTATAACGGAGAGTTGCCCCTGGAACCGGGAGTGCAATACGAGCTAACAGTTGAAGCGAAGTTTGGAGCGAACGCTTCCCGGAGCGGCGCTTCTTCGCGATCGGAAAGCCATCCGGGCAATGGCCGGTTATCTGGATTTGCCTTTGAGGTTTTGTCGGAGCAAAAGGCCGCAGAAGTAAAAGATGCTTTGGCTCTACTTCAAGAACAAGAGCTGACCGAAACTGCTAAAAGTCTAGCCCTGGCTCGGGTTTATAACGATTCTCGCTACAACTTGCGCGCTGAAGCTATTTCTATTTTGGAAGCGGCGATTTCCCGAGGCATTGAAAATACTGCCAGCTACTATTTGCTGGGCGATCTTTACTGTCAGGTGGGATTAACTTCATTTGCAGAGCAGAGTTATTTGCGAGGAATAGAGCAGGGCACGACCGAGCGAGATTTTGCCGCCAGAGCCGCCCTTTATGCTCGACTGGGGCAACTGTATTACAGCAGCCGCGAAGATGAAAAAGCCCGTCGCCATTGGCAGCAAGCTTTGTATGGATATATTGCCTTGCAAGATATGGAGCGGGTGGCGCAGATCCAGAGAGAGCTGGAGCGATTTTAATTGGTCTAATTAGCAAGCAAGTTAGTAAGATAATGAATCAATTTCATATAGGTGAATTTTGCTATCGTAAGCTCTATGCTCCTTACAAAGCAGATTTTGAAAAGATAAAAAGCGAACTAATTGTAGATAACGCTTACCAGTTTCAAAGCATCAAGGAGAGACCCTTAATTATAGACTGCGGAAGTCATGTAGGTCTTTCGATTATTTACTTTAAGAGCAGGTTTCCCAAGGCAAAAATTATAGGATTTGAACCAGACCCAGACAACCTCTATTTTCTTAAGGAGAACCTTAAAAATAACGGCTTCGAGGATGTAGTAATTGTCCCAAAAGCCTTAGCATCGGTTGAAAAAACTGTAGATTTCTGGCGTGACAATATGGGAATTTCTACTTGGGGAAATTCTATTGCTATCCCGAAGGAGCCTGAAGAGGCAGAAGTGGTTCCCGTAGAGACTACATTACTCTCGTCCTACCTACAAGATGAAGTTGATTTTCTTAAAATGGATATTGAAGGTTCTGAAGAACAGGTACTCCAAGAGGCAGCAAATAAACTACCTCTAGTACGTCAAATAGAATTAGAGTTTCACGGGACAACCAAGAATAATGATATCAACAATCTAGATCGAATTGTCACTCTTCTAGAAGATAAGGGATTTGAGGTTGAAGTAGAAGTTAAAGATGTCACAAAAATTTTCCTGAGACATGGCGTTGCCGATCGCCTCAATTTCCATTTTGCACAAGTTAGAGCTAAAAACACCAAAAATTAGATAAGACTTACGCAAATTGTCAGTTATAACTCTTTATATAGTGTCTGGTGCGCATTGCGCACCCTACAAATAGACTCTGTGCGTAATATCAAGTCGGGTTAAATACCCACAGAAAAATTAGAATCTCCCGTAGGACGGGCGTCCCGCCTGTCCCAAGGAGCCCAAGCTCCCAGGCGGGACGCCCGTCCTACGCAGAAGCTTTTTTTGGGGCATTCAAACCGACATGATATAAGTCCTGATTAGATAAGCTATTACGCATTTAAGTTGGTGACCCATACCGCGACGCGACGCCTGCAACCAACAAGAGCTAGCACGCCCGGTGAGGTTTCTTTCTCTCCCAATCTAAATGCGCGACAGCTTAGTCATAAAAACGATCGTGTTTGGTCAAGCTCGCAGTATAGATATAACCGGCGGCGAAGAGGATTACCAATTACTTTTGTTAGTCTGCTCTCAAATATTCAGTTTCGCTTCGATCGGTTGCGACATAAATATTACTACGAGATGCATAAACTAATTACAAGCATTCATCAAAGTCATCCCCTTCCCATTTATCAATAGATTCTAGGGTCTTGAGGATTGATGCCGCCGTAGAGGGGGCGTTTTTTTTGCTTGAACTGGCCTCGCGATCGGAAGTTCAGCAGGAACTTGAAGGCAAGAGAAGTGGCGGGATATAAAGTTGACAGTAGAGGAATGAGGCTATAAGGTAAAGGAATTATATCAAATCCGGTTAATTCCCCATAAATCCCGTAGGGGCAATCCCCCCGTGGTTGCCCCGTAGGAAAAGGGGCAACCACGGGGGCACCGCCCCTACAGATATTGTAACTGTTTAACCGGATTTGATATTAGTGCCCGATCGCCCGGGAAGGGCAGCCAATAGGAATGGCAGTGGAACCCTTTTGGTGGAAAGAAAAAAGGAGAACAGTATAAATGCGTCAATATGCTAGGAGAACTGACCAGTCCGGCCAGAAGGACAACGATAGCTCGATGCTGCAACGGGCTGCGGTGCCTTCTCTACCAGCTAGAGAAAAGACACCCCAAATGCCTCGTCATGGGTCCCAAGCATTTGGCGAGCCGCGCTTAGGGGAGACTTATCGCCAGCAGGAGCGACCAGAGTTCCGGGGATTGTCCAGTGAATTAATCTCCCAACTTGGAGGAGGAGGGAGCGATCGCCCGGTCAGCAAGCAGGATAGGCCAGTGGTTCAGCGAAGGCTGATGGTAGGTAAGGCTTATCGCCAGCAGGAGCGACCAGCTAAACCAGAGTTCCGGGGATTGTCCAGTGAATTAATCTCCGAAAGTCAGCTAAGTGAGGTATCGGGCGATAGTGGCAAACAGAATCGCTCGGGGTTGCAAGGGATGCCGGTGCAAGTACAGCAACAAGCAGAAAGTCAAGGATTCGATAGGGGTGTAGTACAACGAGAACTTATTCCTTTTAAGCCTCCAAAATCTAAAGAAGAATCAGCTTACACTGCTGACGAAAAAGAAGGAAAAGAAAAAGCTAAAAAAGTAGACGATCTAGTCGAAAAAGCGTTTGAGGAATTTAAAGCAGGTAATTATGGTGGTGCATCGGAAGATCAGAAGCTACTTTATTTGAAGCTCCAGCAAGCATATAATGACGGAGATAACCATATGCATCCCTCGACCGCAGCCGGTTATGTGATTGAAGGAAAAGCAAACGTGGGAATCAAAGCATTGGGTCCTGAATTTGACACTCAAAATACCGATCTTCTCAAGGGAACTAGACCTGACGTTGCTATAAAACTAAAGTCAGGCAATTATGCATTGGTAGATATTACAGCATCCAAAAGTCTTGGGCACATCCTTAAGAAGAAAGGAAATTGGACCGGACATGTCCACATTCCCTATGTCGCTGAATCTATTTATCCTAGTATAAATTTTGACGATCCCAGCATTACTGCATCCTGGAGTGAGGATGAAATAGAAGCCGCAAGGAAAGCAGCAGAAGAGAGTGCAGAAGCTAAGAAATTAGCAGATAAGGAGCGGAAAGAGCAACAAGAAGAGAAGTTTGACAAGAATAAAAAAAAGGTAGAGGAAGCGATATCAGACTTTAATGACTTCATAAGAAGACTTCCAAAGCGTCGTCGGTTTACTTTACTAAACAAACGCCTTCAAGACCACTGGCGCACAAAAACGGGGTTATCGATAGTAGAAAAAGGAAAAGAAAAAACAGCAAAAAAAGAAGAAACAGAAGATGATACAAATTATCCATTTACTCTTGAAAAGATTACTTACCAAGATATTCTCAAAGACAATGAATCATACAAGGTAAACGATGGAGATTTTTTAGAGATAGAAGAATGGTTCCAGAAGAAAAAGAATCAGCTCGAATCCGGTTAATTAACCATAATTAACCGTCCACGGCTTCCCGCCACCAATGATATATAGCGCTACGCGCAAGTCAAAAGTCAAAAGGTAATAAGTCAAAAGTAGGAACTGACTAAGGAGCGAGCGTTTATAAATGTCTTAACTCATTTGCGTAGTGCTATATAAGCTGTTACCCCATATCCTTGCATGCATGGGTCTTGTAAAGCCGCTATCCTTGGCGATCGCGTCGGGCTAAATTGGCAGAACAGCCCTACGATCCCTGTCCGCTGAAATTGGCAGGACAGGCGGGAAGCCCGTCCTACGGGAGATTTTATTTGCTTATAGCGGTTCTCAAATTGATGTAAGGTTTCTGGGCGAAGCATCCCAATACCGAAATTTCCGTTATACAGCAAAAATGGTCAAGGGGGATGCTGTCGCCCCTACCCTATCGTTTATTACACTTGTTTGAGAAACGCTATAGTTAGCCAATTTCGCTGACTTACTATAAGTGCTGCTGCTATAATGGCGACTTGACGAGCAACCGAGCAGAAAAAGACAAAACCTACCATGCAATCCATTGACGATCGCGTTTTGGATTTTTACGGCTATCTATTTGAGAGCCTGTTCTCGAAACCTTTCCGCACAAGCATTGCCGATAGACGAAAGTGCAATCGGGTAATCCGTCAGGTTGAGGCGGCGGCGGATGCAGCTTCTTCGTCGTTGACTCGCTTTTTGTTAAGCCAGAATTTGGGCGAGGCAAGAGTTGAAGAGATTCTAGGCAGCTTTGCAGCAATGGCCAACCTGCTGCAATTAGAAAATATTTCTAACTCTAACTTTACTACTGAGGCGATCGTAGAAGACTTGCTCGCGGATCTAGCCAGTGCCGGAGCCGGTCGGGAGAGCCAGAATGCCGTCTATCGTTTGGCACTCTATACCGTCGTCCAGGTCTTGATGCAGGTTGGGCCAGTGATGGCGGAATGGCAGAAGCTCAATTTCTCCAGCACCTTTGAATTGCCCCGAAAAGTAGTCAATCGGCTCAATGAAATTAGCAGCCAAATCGACGCTCAAGGGCGATCGGGTCGAGCTGGGTCAGACGAGAGCTACGAAATTATGCATCGGGACTATCTACTGCAACGCTTCTATCAAGTCGAAGCGGGAACCGTGCGCATGACCACCAATTTAAATGTGGATCTGCGAGAGCTTTTTGTTATGCCCCGGGTGGCGGTGCGGCAATCTTCTCAAGACCTTGAGAGCGGAGAGCGACATGCCTTAGCGTCTCTTATGAATTTAGCGGCGGCGCGCAGGCTGTATGAAAACCGGAGTAGAAAGATCCAGGAAGAGGCGCTTGAAGATAGCGAAGCAAAGGAAAAACTATTTCCGACAGCATTAGAGCAAGCAAAGGGCTCGGCGCGGATGGTTGTAGTTGGGTTGCCCGGTATGGGCAAATCTACTTTCTTGGAATGGTTGCAAGTCAAATTGGCATCGGTTGAAGAACAGCTTGTCTTGGGAGGACAGCAGGCTATTCCCTTGCTGCTGCGGGTGCGCCAACTGGACTTGCAGAATCTGCCCAAAGGTGCCGCTTTAATTCAAAAGGCAACTGCTAGTAAGGAACGAGCCGATTTAATGCCGCAGGATTGGCTGGCTCGGCAGATGAAAGCAGGCAAGGTGCTGTTCATGCTAGATGGCTTAGACGAAGCGGAACCGGAGAACCTAGAGAAATATTTGCTTCCCTGGTTGTTTGAGCTTTTAGAACAATATCCTAATTGTCACTATCTGATTTCCTCCCGTCCGGTTGGCTATCCTCGTGGCTTGCTAACACAGCAAGGATTTAGCGAATGCGATTTGCTGGACTTCGACGCAGCACAAATACGCGACTATGCCCGCCACTGGTGTACCGCCGTGCGCCTAGCCAGAAATGAGTCTGAAACCGAAGCTCGACAAGAAGGAGAAGAGGACGGGGATAGAATTGTTGCGGGCTTTGAAGAACATCCCTATATTAGCAATTTGGCTAAAAATCCCCTGATGCTCTCGGCTATCTGCCTGGTCAACTATTTTGAAGGCGGTCGCTTGCCGGAAGATCGCGCCTTGCTATACCGACTTTGCGTTGAGGGATTGCTGCATAATTGGGACTTGCGACGGGGGATTCGCTCTGAATTTGGTTTTCAGGAAAAACTGCAAGCCTGCCGCGAGGTGGCACTGGCAATGCAGGCAGAAGATCGGGCGGAATGGGAAGCGGAGCGGGTGCGAGAAATTTTTGCCAGGGTTTTGGACGATTCGGGGCGTGCCTCCCAACTTTTGGAACATATTCGCTATCGCACCGGGCTTTTGTTGGAGCGTCGCCCCAATGTTTTTGGCTTTGCCCATCTGACTTTTCAGGAATATCTGGCAGCAAGGGCAATCCACGAAGGAAACGGCCTTGGCATTAATGCCAGCCAGTTGGCACCGGAACATGACGACGGACGCTGGAAGGAAGTTATCGCCCTCTACTGCGGTCTGGCAACTACACCTACAGTCCGGGATTTAATCGAACTGTTAATTGCCCAGCCAGATACGGAGTCTTTAGGTGAAGTGTTGACAGAAGCCTATCTCTCTGCTGGTTCCGAGTTAGCTCGTGATAAGGAACTGCGGCAGCGAGTCTTGGAACGAGTAGCGATCGCGCCAGTTGCTGAATTGCCACCAGTATCGTTAAGCCGATTTCCACAGGAAGAAGTTGCGCCCATTGCCAATAGGCTAGTCGGCACCATTCAAAACTGCATAGGACTCAGTGAATCCCATCACTGGCTGTCAAAAAATAAAGACTTTCTAGAAGTCAAGCCTCTAGCAAAGCGACTTCAGAAATGGCAGAGCATGACTCCTTTTCAGCGTTCAGAACTGGTTCACCTTCTCCATAGGTTGGCTCCAGATGAAACCCTACTAGAGATAGCAGCAAATGCGGATTTATATCGCTCAAAGGGTCCTCATTTTGATTACGATATGAATTATTATTCTCAAGCAGAAATTGCCTTGATAGGGCTAGCAGGCAGAGAATGGAGCGAGTCCAGCTTAAAGAGTTTTAAGGCATCCTTGCGTCAAGCATTCTCTGCTTTGCTCAACGTAGAAGGTGTTTTTTGGGAGACCTTGACTGAAACAAAGGAATTATTGACACAACACTTATCTGACATATTTATTTCCTCTTGGAGCCTTGAAGAAAGACAAGAGTTTGCCTCCCTGGCAAGACAACTTGCCGATCGCTTGAAAACCATGAAGTTAGATGAAGGACCTATGGAGACTCGCGAACCGGCCATAGAGGCTTTGAAGGATTGGGCAGATGTGCTAGAGGGGGTGGAGCCAAGGACCGGGTAGGCTGTTTTTCCGCCAACCCTTGTGGTGCCAGCAAGGTTGTTTAGGGACTTGCAAGTTAATAGTGTGTTGGGCAGGCTTCGACTCCGCGAGCGCCCGAACGGCGATCGAATAAGGACTGGTACTAAATTTGCTGCGCAAGTCCCTTATCTGTTGGCCGGGGACGGGGTAAAAGCGACGCTTTCTGTAATATTAGGCTACATACAGTACAGAAGGTCCAGAAAATCCAGAAATTCCAAAAAATTTTTGCGTCCAATGTTAAAATTCAAGCAAAACAGTGCTAAGATGGATTTATAGCTCCTTAGAGGGGTTAGAAATAAAGGGTCACGGCTAGCCGCGACCCCGATCAAGCAAAAAAAGTAAAATCTCGCAGGGAGGTATTTTCACTCAAAGGAGTGTTTCCCTCAAAAAACCCCGGCAGCAATGGAGTAGAGCAAAGGACTCGTGGGCAACAAAGTCCTTTGGCATGCTCCAATAGCTAGCCGGGGGGGAATATAAGCCCACCTAAAACCCGCCGATCTTGCACAATCTCGGGGCAGCGGGTGGGTTCCCTTGGGGGAAATTCGCCTTTGTTTCTATAGCAATACCCATTAAGGCTAGGGCGAAGGGCCCTAAGTCCTCCGGGGGTGCTGCGCGTTTTATGCCGCGACAGCAAAACGCCCCTACAAACCAAAATTAGGCCGGAAGTCTCTGAGCGGGCGCGACGAAATAGGGAGCGTCGCCGATCGCTCTAGCTTCTGAACCAATGGGCGTATTTGCACCAGGGAGGGAACTGGGCGAGACCTCCTGCTTTTTTTTTGGATTTTACAACGACTTGCCTTGTTTTGCACGTCAACGGCCGTTGACTAGGGTGTGGGATGGGGAGCATTTCACTTTTGCAAGTAGCCCGCAAGGGCGAGAGTTTGTGTAGCCGCGCCTTTAGGCGTCAGGCGGCAGGGTACTTTCTTTGAAATGCTCCCGTGGGATGTGGGGTGTAGGGAAATTTCCTCCTATTTTCGCGCCCGCTCTTTTGGCAATGAAAACCGGGCTGAACCGGGTGTACGGGGTAACGAGATTGGGAACGATCCCCGAAAGTAACCAAAACGACGACGAAGCCTCAGAATCAACGCCCTAGCCGTTGACCCCTACAGGCGGTATTGGCTTTCCGGGCATGCGTAAGTTCTGAGTAGTATCAAATCCGCGATCGCCTTCTATTTTGTACGCTGCCGCCTAACGCCTGTAGGCGCAAGCCGCTCCTTTTAGGAGCCTGGCGCGGCTACAGAAACAAAGCCCAAAGAGGGCTACCGATTGCATTCATTGAAATGCTCGGGAGCGATCGGCACAAGCACTGCTCTTTGCGTAGGGGCGATTTCACCATTTGCCCTACAGGCAGACTTTAACTGTCCTAATCTTACTGCGTAATGCTATAAAAGCCAAGCATATAGATAATTTATATTATCACCCCTCAGCCCTTGTAGCTTCAACCTAAAAATTGATTGGAAACAATCTTTTATTGCCATCTCACTTATTTTTTCAAATATTTACAATTCATTGTCTTAGCGATCGTTTAATTATAAGACAATAAAAAGTATTGAAAGTAACCCAATTGTAATCTCCCGTAGCACAGGCTTCCCATTCCTCACTGGTATGGCGGACTTTTCGGACGCCCGTCTTACAGGAAAGCTTTTTTTAGGGCAATTAGAGACTATTTAAACGCTATTATTGTCCTACTTTAGCGATCGCAGCTAATTGGCGCTTTTCTAGATTTTGGCAGAGTGGGTCTAGTTACTGGTCCAATCAATTTACGCAGAACTGGCCTCGCGAGCGGAAGTTCAGCAGGAACTTGAAGACAAGAGAAGTGGTGGGATATAGAGTTGACAGTAGAGGAATGAGGCTATAAGGTAAAGGAATTAATGCCCGATCGCCCGAGAAGGGCAGCCAACAGGAATGGCAGTGACAATCCTTTTGGTGGAAAGAAAAAAGGAGAACAGTATAAATGCGTCAATATGTTAGGAGAACTGACCAGTCCGGCCAGAAGGACAACGACAGCTCGATGCTGCAACGGGCTGCGGTGCCTTCTATACCAGCTAGAGAAAAGGCACCCCAAGTGCTTCGTGGATCCCAAGCATTTGGCGAGCCGCACTTAGGGGAGACTTATCGCCAGCAGGAGCGACAGGCTTTACCAGAGTTCCGGGGATTGTCCAGTGAATTAATCTCGGGACTTGGAGGAGGAGGGAGCGATCGCTCGGTCAGCAACCAGGATAGGCCAGTAGTTCAGCCAAAGCCGATGGCAGGCAAGGAAAGAGAGGCTTATCGCCAGCAGGAGCGACAGGCTTTACCAGAGTTCCGGGGATTGTCCAGTGAATTAATCTCGGGACTTGGAGGAGGAGGGAGCGATCGCTCTTCCCCAGTGCAGCGCCAGGAGGTAGAACCGAAAGCAGAAAACAAGACAGGGCTGCCCGATCGCCTCAAGGAAGGAATAGAAGGCATATCAGGCTTAGACCTCTCTGGCGTGCGGGTTAACTACAACTCTGCCAAACCAGCGCAACTCAATGCCCATGCCTATACCAAAGGGGATGCGATCGAGGTGGCACCGGGACAGGAGCGACATTTGCCGCACGAAGCGTGGCATGTGGTGCAGCAAATGCAGGGGCGGGTGAGACCGACGATGAAGGTGAATGGGTATGAGGTGAATGGCGATCGGGGTTTGGAGCGAGAGGCGGATGTGATGGGTCAGAAGGCTTTGCAGATGAGGTCGAGGGCGAACGAGCAGCAGCACCGGGAAACGGCGGTAGGTAAAACGATACAAATGAATGGGTATGGTACTGCCCTAGTGAGTTTTGGCAGCATAGCGGCTCTATATATCATGAGAACAATGAGAACATTGTCGATGGATTATCAAATCAGGGAAACCGACTACACCAAAGTGATAGCCAATATTGAACCGATTTGTAACAAAATCCTGAAAGACGCAGAGGATGCGGGGGGGTCCACCTCAGAGATGAAAAGAATCCTTGCGGAGGGTGCAGTAATAGCAAGGAATAACCAAATGGATGAGGTAAGGGGAAAAATATCCAAACTTGCCCAATTGATATCGTCTTTTATGAAAAAGAAGGGATTAGAGTATGAGGAATTATACAACAAATATCAACAAAAATATCCGAACTTTAATGAGGATCAAATAAACGAAAAGATAATTGAATCAGCTAGCCGTTCAAATCAAGATCTTTTGGCAAGATTACTTGGCTCGGTTACGGGGCAGTCTGACAGAGTGAAAAGCAAGCTGTAAGCCAAGCTTGGCAAGGAATATATAGTCATTTCAACTAAGGATGAGACAGTTACGATCGCCATAAATGTAGGGGCGATTTCGCGCTCTCGCCCTTACATTTATGTCTCATTTTTATTTGAAATGACTATAGCTTGGCAGACATACCATATAAAATGAGGTGTATTGAGATTAATGAAATGATAATTGCATCAGCTGGCCGTTCAAATCCAAATCTTATCGAAAAGTTCTATCGCACAGTTACGGGGCAGTAGCTCGTTCTGCCAAGGGAAACTAGGTGCGACAGTTTGTTGACCGTGGGTAGTAGTTCGGCGAGAGTCATATCGCTCTTTGAGAGACGATTTAGACGCTATTGTAGCAGTAAGCTATCGGCTGTCACTGCTCAGCAGTCAGCTAAAGTCCTGCCAACAAGCGCACACATGAGCGTTTTGATTCCTGTCAAATACCTTAATCGGTAGTGCTATACCATCCTATCTTAGCGATCGCAGCAAAGAGCGCGATCGCTTTTTCTGGGTTTGGGCGTTTGCCATCTGTTTGCAATTCCAACACCAGCGTCCAATGCGAACATGCCCAATGCCGCCCCATGCCCTATTCCTCATTTCGCTTTTTGCCGATAAACTGATAATAAGGAACCTGCAAACCCAATAAAAAAGGTACGGTTGCCATATTTTCCGAAAAAGAGACCGCCTCGAAATAGTGATGAAGATAAGGGGCATGGTCTCGGGACAGAAAGACATTATCGGTTCCAAACCAAAGTTGCCAAAAGCTGCTCATTAAAAAAGGATAAGAGCGCCAGCCGGATGGAGGATGCTTGCGCGGTGCGTAGAAATCGACTACGCCAACGACCCCCCCTGGCTTTAGCAGTCGATAGGCTCGATCTATCGCCGCAAACCAGTTGGGAATCATAGTCAGAGAATAGGAAAATGTCACTAGGTCTGCTTTGCCTTCCGTGGGAACGAATTGAGTTACGTCGCTTTCGACCAGTTCCATATTAGTCCAGCCTCGGTCTGCCTTTCGCCGTTCGGCCATCTCAAGCAGGGAAGGACATAGATCGACAACGTAGATTTTCTGGAATTTGCTCAGACTATCGGCGATCGCTTCAAAATTAGCCCCGGTGCCGCCGCCGAAATCTACCCAGACTTCTCCGTCATTGTTTGATAGAGATTGGTATAGAGTTTCTCGCCCTTGGAGAAGACGCTTGCGAAACAGGTCGTAGTTTTCTGCCTGATCGCCGTAAAAATTTTCTAATCTTTCTTGGTGGGTATTGCCTCGGACTGGCTTGGCTAGGTGATAAACGGTTTTTAGATCTCGGACGAGCGAGGCAAAAGGCGGCATTATTTTTCTCCTGATGACGAAGTTGTTTGAGGGAGCGATCGCTTTTCTCGATAGCGCCGCCCGAGGGAGCGGCGGCCAACCCAGGGGGAAGGCTTTGCAATTAGCGCTACTAAGCGATCGCTAAGTCGGCGATATAAAAGCTGCCGTAGGTCTGGACGCGATCTTGCTTATGAAGCTCTTCAGCAAGCTGGTTATTGTAAACCAGCAAATCGCCGACGCGGCGATCGCGCCCTTGGAGCTTAACGCTAATTGGATCTACATATTCAACCTTGAGCCCGCCGCTGCGAAATAGCACCCGGGCTTTTTCGCTAGCCCGAGAGACAATAGCCTGCCATTCTCTTTCTAGCTCGGCATAGCTATAATTGCTGAGCCAATCCATGTGATCCAGCAGCACGAAGTGAGAAATCGAGACATCATTTTGCTCTAGAAACTGGGTGACGGTCTCGGTGCTAACGGAAATCCTATCGACCAAACCGGACTTGAGGGCTTCAAAGTTTTCCGGCTTCAGATATTCGGGACAGCAAGACCGAGAATACTTGCCCCTCATAAAGACGCGCCAAAAATAGTTTTCTTGGATGGGAATTTGGGTAACTACCTTCTCGCAGCAGCCCTGGATAAATTCGCCAACTCCACCTTCTATGTAGCGTTCAATTTGCTGGCGCTGTTGCAGGGGAACCCCCAGCAGCCAAAGTGCTATATCGCTGTCTGCGAACTTGCGCAAAAAGTTTCTCCAGAAATTGTCGCGCAACTCTCGCTCGTAAATCTCTTGCTGCTCTTCTAAGTTTTTCGCTTCCAACAGGGCGTCAAAAGCACTTCGCAGCTTGACCACCTTGTCAATGTAGTAATTAATGGCCAGAGCGAAGTTGCCTGTAGTCCCGCGAAAATAAAAAGAACGATTGCTATCGAACAAGCGAGCCCCGTGGCGATCCCAGTATTGCTGCGATAGCGGCGAAAGCAACGATCGCAGCTTTTGGCGATAAATACCTTCAAAATTGGCCAAGCGTCCCTCGCCAAAAAGCTTGAAAAACGATTCAAAATCTAGGGCGCGGATTCCGGCTATCTTCAGTTCTAGCAGGGCATTTTGGCGAAAATTAGCATCCACTGCATAAATATGTTTCGGTCGCTCTAAGGCATAGTCCAGTACATTACACCCTGCGGAAGCGATCGCGAGAACTGTATCGCTCTCCTTGAGTTCCATTGCTATCCTGTCCAGCCTCGGGTCTTCCCAGCAGGTGACATAGATTAGATGGTTTTGATGCAACCATGAAAAACAAAGGTTTTCCAACCAACCGTCTTTAAACATCTATCGCTCCAATAATCAATGCTTTCTTCTCTTTTCTCTATCTTGACCTGGACTTACGCTTATCTGTCGGCTCTAAAGCTATATGTAGTTCCCGGTGCGCGGTGCGGCACCCTACAAATAATATCTTTGCGTAAGTCCTGTTTACTTAGATAGGCTTTTTTATTTAACTAACAATGGGTATCGTTCTTGAAACCCAGGCAAGGCGAGCGTGTCTTTTGGCGTCTGAGCCGAGGCATCCAGAATGTTTTCATCTATATCGTCACTTGTTATCTTGGATTATTCTCTTGACTTTATTATCAAAATGTTTTAATGCGATCCAAAATTCTGAATACAGAAACTCAGAAACCCTGAAATACCCTTTGGTTTCAATCCTTTCGAGCGTTGCCGCAACTTTAGGATATCAGTCGTCTTTAGGATCTTACAGGATCGTTTCCCCTCCTGTCTATAAAAAAGGATGGGATTTTTTTGTAGAGGCGATCGCCCCTACAAAAATCGCCTTGTCTCCTACCTCCGCCATCTCCGCGCCATCCCTCGCCTCTGAGGGGACCTCAAAAGAGCGAATCCCCAAACCCTCTCAAGCATAATAAGAATAGGACTTACGCCCTCTTACCAGACCTCCCACCCTTCCCACCCTTCCCACACTCCCACCCTTCCCACCCTTCCCACCCTTGCCCAATGCCCAATTCCCAATGCCCCAATTCCAATGCCCAATTCCTTTCCCGACTTCACAAAACAGGGCTACCGAGTCCAAGCAGAACTCGGCCACAATCTCGCTGGCGGTAGAGTTACCTACTTGGCGAGCAAAATCGCCAGCGAGTCTGGAAGCCTAACGAGCGATCGCTCAGGAGATTCAGTTGCAATCAAACAATTTCAATTTGCCAGTACCGGCGCTGACTGGTCGGCATACAAAGCCCACGAACGGGAAATTCAAGTTTTGCAGCGACTTTCTCACCCAGACATCCCGCGCTATCTGGATTCCTTCGAGACGGCCAACGGCTTCTGTATGGTCCAGGAATACAAAGATGCCCCATCTCTCGCCGTTACGCGCAGCTTCGAGCCAGAGCAAATCAAGCAAGTGGCCGTTTCTGTTCTAGAAATTTTGACTTATCTACAGGCTCAGAGCCCGCCGGTCATCCACCGAGATATTAAACCGGAAAATATTTTAGTTGGCACCAATTCGCAAAGCACCAACAAAAAGCTAGAAGTTTATCTCATAGACTTTGGCTTTGCCCAGTTCGGCGAAGGAGAACTTACCGCCAGCAGTATGGTCAAAGGCACCCTCGGCTTCATGCCCCCAGAGCAGTTGTTCAACCGCCAGCTCGTCTTGGCATCGGACTTATACGGTCTGGGCGCGACCCTAATTTGCTTGGCCACCGGCACTAAATCCATCAATATTGCCGATTTGCTCGACGAAGACTATCGCATCCAATTCCGCCATCTGGTTCCTCGCTTAAGTCTGCGCTGGATAGAATGGCTGGAAAAAATGGTGGCCCGAGGAACCGAGGAGCGCTTTGCCGATGCGGCCACGGCCCTAGAAGCTCTAACACCTATATATGTGAAGCGCACTCCGGAGGTGAAACTGACTCGCTCGGTTGTAGAACTGAAAGCATCTGAAGTCGGCGAACAACTCAGAGCCAAGGTTGGTGCCAGCAATCGCGTGCCGGATACGACTTTAAAAGGGATTTGGCAAGTGGCGGCCCATTTAGGCGATGCTGCCCTCCCGGCGGAGATTGGTGCTGGGGAATCCAAGCAAACCAAGCATATTAATAAAACCCATCCTTGGATTGCTCTGAGTCCGACCCAGTTTGAGGGCAATGGGGTGGAATGCGAAATAATTGTGGATACCCGCCAGCTCAGGGCCGGAAAAATCTACGAGCGGGAAATATTGTTGCGGGGCAATGGGGTGCCGGAAATCGAGCGAGTGCTGCTGAATGTGGAGACAGCTCCGATTCCCATCGCAATCCGAAAGTTGCCATACAGTTGGCTCGGCTGTTTATTTTTAGTTTCCCTAGCCGGAGCGATCGCCGCCGGAGCCACGGTAGCAACTTTTGTAGCAGTTGCTTTAAGCGGATTTTCCACTTGGGTCGGTCTCTCGAATCGGCTCGGAGCCCGGAACAATTTGCTCAAAATAACTCTTACTGCCGCAGCCACTGCATTAGTGGCTGCGATCGCCGGTTTTACAATGGGCGCGATCGCCGGGGCAACCGTAACTGGAGCCTGGGCAACCGCCGTCCTATCGGTGGCAACCTCGGCAACTGGACTCTCTTGGCTGGCTACAGCTATTAAAGTCAAACAAAACTTCGACTTGAAAGCGGCGATCGCAATTCCCCTGCTGGCAGCAACCAGCGGCATTTGTCTCGGAATCGGACTTTCCCTCGGATGGCCGGCCTCCTTGCTCGTCTTGGCTGCGATCTCTGGCATACCCGTCCTCGCTTTCTCCGTAACTTTGCCGATTTTACAACAGAGGCGTCTGGCTCGCTATCGCCAACAAGAGAAACACTTAATTGAGTTTTGAGGTTTGATAATTTTGAATTTTGAATTTTGAGTTTTGAGTTTTAAGTTTTGAGTTTTGAGTTTTGAGTTAAGTCAACTTTCCCGTAGGACGGGCTTCCGAAAAGTCCCAACAAGCGGATAGGGACAGAATTTTGCCGTAGGGACTTGCGCAGAAATAAAGTACCAGTCCAAGAGCGTTCTTTGACCGTCACCGTTCGGGCGATCGCTTGTCGTAGGCGAAAGCCTGCCCAAGGAGGGCATAGGGCGGCGGGGGTTACATATTTTTTTGTATGGGTATTTAACCGTATTTGATATTATTAACTTGCAAGTCCCGCAAAACCGGCGGAGCGCCTGTCCCAACAAGCAGATAGGCACGTCCGTCCTACAGTATGTTATAAATTATTTGTGTGGGTAATTAACCCGTTAGAGCGAAAACCTAAACAAAATCAATATAAATGCGTGCAATGTACGATCCAGAAAAAACTAACAACTATCTAAATGAACTCTCAAGCTAAGAACTCAAAACTTAAAACTACGATCTATCGGGATTTTAGCGATCGCGGCTATCAAGTCATCCGGGAACTCGGTAGCAATCTGGCCGGGGGAAGAGTCACCTACCTTGCCACCAGCACTGAGAGCCAAAAGCAAGTAGCGATTAAAATGTTTCAATTTGCCAGCAGTGGCGCAAGCTGGGCGGCTTACGATGCCTATCAACGAGAAATCCAAGTGCTGCAAGGTCTCGACTGCCCGGGCATTCCCAGTTACCTAGACTCCTTCCAAACTCCCACCGGCTTTTGCCTAGTCCAAGAATATAAAGAAGCGGAATCCCTGGCTGTAGCCCGCCAGTGGCAGCCGGAACAAGTCAAGCAAATCGCCATATCTCTCCTAGAGATTTTAGTCTATTTACAAAATCGCATTCCGCCGGTCATCCACCGGGACATTAAACCGGAAAATATTTTAGTAGCCTATAGGGAGTCTGGAGAAAATCTCGCAGAAAATCCGGGCAAGAATCGCGCAGAAAATCCGGGCAAGAGTCCTCCTAAGAATCCCACCAAGAATCCCGAACAAATAGACCTATACCTAATTGATTTTGGTTTTGCGCGAATTGGCGAGGGAGAAGTAGCTGCGAGTAGCATCGTCAAAGGTACTCTGGGATTTATGCCTCCAGAGCAACTTTTTAATCGAGATTTAAATGCGGCATCGGATCTATACGGCGTCGGCGCGACTCTGATTTGCTTGCTAACCGGCACCAAATCTATTGATATCGGTAATTTAATCGACTCCAACTATCGGATTCATTTCCAATCCCTGCTCTCGAAGCTGAGTCAAGAATGGATTCGCTGGCTGGAAAAAATGGTGGAACCGAAGCCGAAAGACCGCTTTGCCGACGCCGCTGCAGCCCTAGAAGCTCTCAAGCCCCTTGAAATTCTGAGCTTTCCCAAGGTCAAATGCAGTCCTAGGGTTGTCCGCCTGAAAGCAACAAGTTTGGGGGAGCAACTCACGGCAACTCTGAAGATTCGCAATCCCTCCCCCGGAACTATCCTGAGCGGGCGGCTAAAAATAGCGCGCCATCCGAAAGATCCGCGAGTCAAGCCCCCCGGCCATGCCTGGATTGCCCCTCTACCAAGACGGTTTAAAGGTAATAAAATAGAGTGCAAAATCGTGGTAGCGACGAGGAAGCTCAAGGCTGGGAAAACTTACGATCGCCAGCTTTTATTACATTCTAATGCTGCCAAGGCTCCTTATATAATTCCTCTACAAGTGCAAACCGCACCCCTGCCGACAGAAAGAAGCGAGTTACCCTATAATTGGCTGGCCATTCTCTTTGCTCTAATCGCTGCAACCGTTTGGACTGAAGTCGCGAATAAAGTCGGCGGGGTTCTGGCATTTCTGAACGATCTTAATTCTCTATTCGGTGCTTTCTTATTTGTTCTGGCAGGAGTAGGGGCTTGGAAGCTGTTGCAATCTGAGGACGAATCGGCGAAAATAGGCGGCATGGCTGGGGTAAAGAGCGGAGCTATTATAGGTGCGATCGCCGGACTAGGGGTAGTTTTTTATACTTATTATACTGACCCCAGTGCTATTGTAGTCGCCGCTTTAGGTGGAGCTGGCTTCGGTTCCAGCACTGGCGCTTTGGCCAGTGCCGGAACTGAGGTCTTGGCTTGGAAAGTGATGGGCTGGGGCGCGGAAGAAAAGCAAAAGAAAATAGCAGGACAATTAGCTGGCGCTTTAGTAGGAATTTGCCCCCTAATAATAAGACTAAATTTAATAAATTCCGGTATGGCATTTGCAGTCTGGTTGGCCACAGTCATCCTCGCTGGTATAGCCGCAGGGATAGTCATTGTCGAAGTCGAAGCCAAGGAGTTTTCAGAACGTTTTGCAATTGCCTTTTGCGCCTTAATATTGGGCCTCGGTCTTACTGCGGGCGGGCTTTTACAATTCGGCTGGCATCTTTGGTTGTTCTTAGTCTTCCTGGGAACGATTATCGCTTTAGCTAGGATAGTTTATCCCGTCTGGCAGCGCAAGCGGGCGATCGTAAAATACCGCCAATCGGAGCATCAGTTAATCGAGCCATAAGATCCAAGTTTTAAGTTTTAAGTTTTAAGTTTTGAGTTTTGAGTTCGGGACTTACGCTTGCCTGTCTTATGCAACCCTCAATGTAGGGGTAGTTCGCGAATCAAACCTACCAGATATAGGTATAATGCGTAAGTCCTGAAGTTTTAAGCTCCAATGCCCAATGCCACCCACCCCCCGACCCCCTCCCAAGAGGGGGAGGTTGCCCAATTCCCCATTCCCTAATTATTTATATAGCCAACTATGAATGTAAGTTACCGAGCAGAAATAATTCAAAAGCTCACAGCTAGGGAAGCCATTCGCAAGCGACCCAGAATGTACGTTGGTGCCACCAATGGGCAAGGAATTCTTTACTTAGTTTGCGAATTAATCCACAATTCGATTGAAGAAGCGCTAGCCGGTTACTGCAACCAAATTGATGTTGATTTAAACTATGATGGTTCCATTGCCGTTACAGATAATGGCAGGGGTATTTCGACCGAACTCTATCCCAAAACAGAGAAATCGTTTTTAGAAAGCGTAATGACAACAATGTTCGCTCGGGATTGCGGTAGCAACGAGCGGTACAAAGTCACAGGAGGCTGGAATGGTTTTGGTCTTGCTGTAGTCAATGCTCTATCAGAATGGGTCAAAATAACAGTTTGGCGAGAGGGCAAGACATCCAGCCAAAAATATGAGAGAGGAATTGCTCTAACAGAACTTGAGGTTATACCAAGTACCGAATATCGCGCTGGTAATGCTGCTCGAACCGGAATACAACGATACCGATCCTTATAAGTGGGAACTAATTAACCCCGAAGTGCAAAATATTCTTTCCGAGGCAGTAGAAGAGGCTATCGCTGCCTTCTGCCAATCTCATCCCAATATGGCAGTATTTTAAGTTTTGAGTTTTAAGTTTTAAGTTGTGAATTTACAAACAATTAATTTAAAACTCAAAACTCAAAACTCAAAACTTTCCCCATGCCCCAATGTCATTTAAATTTCACTGCGATCGGGAAGGATGCCACTACATGCAGGGCAACCGCATCGAGGCAGATCCTTAAGAGGCTTGAAGTTCGCGCTGGTAAATTGCCCGTGGTGCGTCCAAAGTTCCGCAATATCGCCGCTCACCTGAGACAGGGAAGGAACGACACGGACTTGGGAAGAAATCTCGGGGGTACTCTCGGCAGCTTGAGTCCTAACTACAGGAGCGGCCAGACTGCTTTGGGCGGCACCAAGCACTGAGGCGATCGCCAGAGTTATAGTTAAGCTTGGAGTTGGAGATAATCTTTCTCTTTTCATAAGCGCTCTTGGGTACGGTTCACTTTTATTATAGCCAACGAGCGGCCAGAAACCCGGTAATTCCTGCAAAACCGGGTTTCTTTGGTTTGTAACGATCCGCCAGAAACCAGGTTTTTAGGACTTTACCTTCGCCAAAACGCAAAAAACCGCCATTTGTAGTTTAAGTCCAGGAACCAAACCCAACAAATACCTGTTTTTTTCTCAACGCCGGATCCCCCCAACCCTCCTTAAAAAGAGGGGCTAAGCGGGCTAAGCTCAATAGCCCCCCTTTTTAAGCTTTTTAAGGGGGGTTGGGGGGATCGTTCCCGGAGAGAGAAAATGGCGAAGGTATTGTTGGAAAAACAGGTTTTTTTTGGGGTTCTCAAAGCTTTCAGCCTAAGAAATTAAAACTCAAAACTCAAAACTCAACACTTTCCCGATCCTTGGCCATTTCAGCCGCCAGCCACTTAGAAAATTGAGCTTCAAAATAAAAAGCTTCTTGCTCGAACAAATTATCTTGGTAGCTTTCTCCCGCTCGCTTGTATTGTTTAAAATAATGGTAGCCAAAATTGCCGAGATTGCCCAATCTTTCATACTGTTCGCAGTGAACCAATTCGTGAGCTAACAGGACTATTTGCTCGAAGTCGCCCGGTTTATAAACATCTTTAATAAAAATCTTATTGCCATAGACTTGAGCATTAGACTCTCCTACATCTATTTTTAAACTTGCAGCAATCCAATCTTCCATCAAAGTGGCATTGTATGCTACTACTACCCGATCTACTAAATCGCCAAAATAAGGTCGCAAGTATCGCTTCTGGGTTTCATCTAAGTGATGTAAGTTTTCATTATTGACTGCCATTAATTGAGCTGATGCTTGATAGGCGATCGCGCCTACTTGCCCCCAAGCAAATTCCGAGACATCCTTGGGGACTTTTGCCGGACAAGATTGTCTGCTCATTTTTTTTGGGAGCAGACAAGTATCGTTCGCTCTGTTTTCTAGGGGATTATAGGCTGCGATACCCGCAATCCCCAATCCCAACAATGCCCCAAACAAATAGGTTTTACAGGGAATTGACATGGCCTTTTTGATAGGTTGAGCTTGCAGGTTTTAGGTCTTTTTAGATCTTCTTTGCTATATTTTCCTCTCCCGGAAAATTTGGGCTATTTTCCCATTTCTAAACCTGGCAGATGGGTTTTATTTTTAGGTGAAGTTTTTTTTACTATTGCAGTAAATGCCGCACCGAAAACTTTCGTTTTTTATAGTTCCTTATTACTACCCCAAACCACTTATAGAGTTATCTGTATCCCATTAAAGCAATCAACCCTATCTGCCAAAATTTTAATGGACCCAAAGAGGCGATCTCATTTAGTTGTTACTTCTAGAATAGACCATTTTTCTGTAGCCCTACAACAAGAAAGCAATCAGATATACTAATTATTGCATATAAATAGTAAGCAATATAAAACGCTATTTTTTATAATTTATTAAGTTTTATATAACTCTCAATTTAATAACTCAAAACTCAGAACTATTACTAATTGCCATTGCTTGAATTGTATCTAAGGAAACGGTAGAAAAATATTGACGGCGAAATTGCTCCTCAGTAATAGCAAGCAGAAACTGCTCGATCGCCGCTGATGGTTCTGCTGCCGGGGGTTGCTGCCAGGTCGCTCGCAGTTCTTGCTCTTCTGAAGAAATCTCGAAGCCAAGAGCTGCCAGAGTTTGCAATCCCAAATCGAGGGAGCGATCGCCTATGGCCAATTTTTCGACAATTTGGCTGCGCTGGCAAGATTTGCCCGTCCGGCTCAGATACTTGGCAATACCGACCAATTTTTCCCAAACTCGCACGGGTGGCTCTAGTTGGGGAGCTTCATAAGCGATCGCCAACTGCTTCGACGAGGCAGCGGCAGCTCGATACCACTCTTTTACCTCATCCCAACTACTCGGGCTCTTGCGGATAACTAGGCAATTTTCCGCTAGATTGTCAAGGGTTTGGTCAACAGTAGTTGCACCGGTATCCCCCCCAAACCCCCCAAGAGCGAAAGGGGGGGCTTCGTTGCCGATGGCGTTTTTAAGGGGGGTTTGGGGGGATCCGGCGAGAGGCATCCCATGACGATCGCCCTGACTATTGCGCCAGTCCAGAATTGGCAAGCTTTTGGCTGTCGGGCGATCGCTTAGCTTCTCTCCGGGAGAATCGCTTGCGGATGCTAGAGCCCGCACGGCAGTCAAGCGTAACTCATAGCGCTTTTTGTAGCTATTGTAATCCAGTTCGACAATCGCATCGCAGCGCCGGTCTTGGGGAATTTCATCCTGATAATGTCCCCACCATACTCCCGGAAACCCCTGCTCTGCCGACTCATCGCAAATGTTAAATGTCGTTTTAATATAGCGGACTTTGCGACCGGAAAAATCTTCAATGTTCCGATGGCGAACATCTGCAAACCAGCAGTTTTCAATCAGCAATTGGGGGACTGGATTGCCCATGCCGCAGGGTTCGAGTAGCTTCAATTCTCGGAAAAGCATTTGACCCAACTTGTCCACGGAGACAACCAGGTCTGCTTGCAGGGTTGGCGCTCCTAAGATTCCCGCCTGTTGCTGTCGCAATTGCCGGTTAATTCCCTCAATAAAAATAGGGATATTTTCCTCGCGCAGGCTTAAGCCCGCCGCCATCGGATGTCCTCCAAACCGATGCAATAAATGAGCCTGGTCTTTGACTAACTGATAGAGATCGATTTGGTTAACCGAACGAGCCGAGCCCCGGGCGACCTTGGAGGGTAAGGGGGGTCCTTCGACCGGCTCAGGACGAGCGGATACAGGGGGTCCTTCGACCGGCTCAGGACGAGCGGATACAGGGGGTCCTTCGACCGGCTCAGGACGAGCGGATACAGGGGGTCTTTCGACCGGCTCAGGACGAGCGGATACAGGGAGCCCAACGACCGGCTCAGGACGAGCGGATACATGGGGTCCTTCGACCGGCTCAGGACGAGCGGATACAGGGAGCCCAACGACCGGCTCAGGACGAGCGGATACAGGGAGCCCAACGACCGGCTCAGGACGAGCGGGGGGCAAGGGGGAAGTTTGCTGCTCCCCTGCTCCCTGCTCCTTGTCCGTCCTGAGCCGGTCGTTGGGTCCCCTTGTCCGTCCTGAGCCGGTCGTTGGGTCCCCTTGTCTCCCCTGCTCCCCTGCTCCCCTGCTCCCCTGCTCCCCTGCCCCGACACTCCCTTCGGTACTGAGCAAAATAGTCGGCCGACCGTATTCCCGAGCTACTTGACCGGCGACTAAACCCAAAACCCCTACAGGCCATTGGGGGTCAACGAGAACAATGACGCTAGTAGTAGAAAGGTCGAGTGTTTCTAGTTTGGTTTTGACATCGGCAGCAACATCTTTTTGCAGAGATTGGCGGCGGGTATTGGCCAGTTCGGTTTCTAGAGCCAGTCTTTTGCAGAGGCGATCGTCTTGGCTGGAGAGCAATTGAACGCAGAAAGAGGCATCCCCGTGAATGCGGCTGACGGCGTTAATTCTCGGACCGATGCCGAAGGAAATATCCGTGGGGCGATCGCCGGTTTTGCGGCAAAACTCCAACAAATAGCCGACTCCCGGGCGACGGCGCTGGGCTTTGGGCTTGCGAGCCTCCTGTTGCAGCCGTGCAATACCTAGTTGAGCCAGATAGCGGCAATCCCCCTTTAACTCGACCAAATCGGCAATTAAACCGATCGCCACCAAATCCAATAATTCCTCTAAAGGCCGCTCCGGCACTTCTGGCAGAGTCATGTAGAGCGCTTCCACCAGTTTATAGGCCACCGCCACCCCAGACAGATGGGCCAAAGGATGGTCCCCAGGCAGATAGCGAGGGTTGACTATTGCTACCGCTGGCGGGCGATCGGGCGGGAGGGTATGGTGGTCGGTAATAATGACATCCATACCCAAGTCGCGAGCCCGTTCTAATTCTGGCAGATTGGTACTTCCGGTGTCGCAAGTGACAATTAAATTAATGCCCGACTCCGCTAAAGCATCAATCCCCGGCAGGTTGAGACCGTGGGATTCCGTCAGGCGATTGGGAATGTAGTAGGTTAGGTTTTCTAAAAACTGACTCAATCCGTCCCAAAGAACCGCAGTAGCTGTCACGCCGTCCGCATCGAAGTCGCCCCAGATAGCTACTTTTTCTCCCTTATCCCCCGCCTCCAAGATCCGCTCTACGGCCCACTGCATCTCCCAGTCAAATTCAAAGGGACTGGCCGGTTGATATAGTTCTGGATTCAGAAAGCGAGCCAACTCTTCCCGGTCTCGGATTCCCCTCTGCCAGAGAAGTTGCGCCGCATCGAAACCAGAAAGGTCCGGCGCGTGGCGTCGCACTTCGCTGACGACCCACGCCGGTGGCTCCACTGGTGGCAAGATTTGCCATTGAGTCTGCTGCTCCGGCATTTAGCAATAATTTTTGGCAGTTCCCCAGATTTAATTTACCCGATTGGCAGGAGAATGGGAGATCGAGGAACCGGAGGGGAACAGGGAGCATGGGACCGGGGACAAGCCCGGTAGTAGTCTAGCACTCTACTATATATACGGCGATCGATGTGAATTGTCATCGTATAAGTGCGATCGATGCCCGGAGCCTTAGAGGCTTTTCTGGGTGCCGCCGACTTAGGGAATTAAAAAAACAAATTATCCAATTCGTAGGACGGGCGGAGCGCCTGTCCGGTGCCGAGAGACTTTTCCGTTGTCTGTCCTAAGGGGAAGCGAGGGAGAAATATTTATTTCAGGACTTACGCTTGCCTGTCTATATCTAGTATTTGTAGGGGCAATCCCCCCGTGGTTGCCCCGTTCGCGAAGCGTCTCCGCAAGGAGAATCGCTCTTTGTCGTTGCGTAAGTCCTGTATTTGTAAATCTCTTAGCAAGCCATTCGCTATTTACAAGCAAAATGCAACGGCGAGTCGTATTGATGAATACGACTCGCCGTTGGTTGATTTGGGTTAGGAGTGAAGTCGAGAGGGTTGAGTTAGGAAGAAAAAGCAGTTAGGGGTTGATTCCTAAGTCAAAACTTTTCTCTATTAGCTTACATTTCACTTCGTTCACGAAAGGTAGCATTGAGAATGCGGTTATTGCTGGGGACATACAATAATCTTTTTGGACTGCGATCTCGCCAGAGCCGATGTCGTCTAAATTGAATCCACAATTATACTCGTTTACCGATGTTTCATACTTGTTGTCCAAATTCCGGCAAGTTAACCTTTTGTTCGGTAGATTTGAGTCTAACTGTAGACTGTATGTCGGCCGAGTTGCTGTCAAAGAGAATCGCTTGACCTTTCGCACTTTTTTGTCACTCAATGCAAGTTCAGTTGACGCACGTTTAGTTGAAGTTGCAGTTCCTGGACATGCCACTCGTCGTACCTCAATGTCTGGATTGCTATAAAACGTTGTAAATAGCTCCACCTGATTACTCAACGACTCACACGTTGTGTGATATACTACCGTGTCTGTAACGATGCCTCCCCCTAATAGATTGTGTTTTTGCGGTAATGGGTCGCAACAATTCCACCTCTCCGTCACTGTCTGCTGATCGCGTTCTGAACTCGCGTACTCTAGACACACTGGTTTGTCTTTAGGATCCTGTCCTTCTGGAACATACACACACTGTGTACATTGTGAACTACCCACACTGCAATCCTCTGAGGGGAATTCAATTCCATTTACATCGTAACAAGTGAGCCCTGCCAGTGCAGGACTCATTGCCACAGTCATAGACATCAGCAGGATGAGCATGCAAGCGCACAATGCTTGAGCTATTTTCTTCATCTATATTCTCCGGTTTTACAATCACTAGGTCTTCTAGAGCATCGGTACAGTATTACCCGAATCTAGTTATTTTGGGGTAGGGGCGTTTGGCCAGACGCCCCTACAAGGTTGGTAGAAAGCAATAATGCACGGGCTCTCTAGTGCCTTACACATTCTGCACGTTCTATCAACTCTTTTTACTGAACCAACGTTATAGGCGATAGCCGATAAGATTTCATTTCTAATCGACTTGTTTTTTAGACCTATTCAACTCTTCCTAAGAGTATAGACACAATCTAACATAAAAACTCTTATTCATCAAAATTTTAATATTTGTTTACATTGAAAAACAAAAAAAGGTAAATACTGCAAACAATTGTCCGAATCGGAGAGGATCAGACAGCCTAAAATGTCAAAATTTTAGCGTAAGCAAACAAGATTTTTGGCCAGTTTTTATAAAGATTGTGGCTCGCTAACCAGATTCTTTTGGCAATGTCGCTCTATAGATACTGGCTTGGTAATGTTATGCCAATTGGAGATGATACCATTCTGAAAAAAGATTGTTACCAAGGGGAAGGCTATAAGCTTCGCACAGAGAGGGTTTCCTCAATCCAAAATCCTTGCATCCGGGCATCCAAAATGGTATTCCCCGCATATTTAGCCCGATTGCCCCTGGAGGCAAAAGCGCCGTTTTCCTGCCATGCATGGCAGGAAAACGGCGCTTTTGCTCTGGCACGATACCATTTTGAAAAAAGATTGTTACCAAGAGGAAAGCTAGAGAAGTCCCGGACGAAGAGCGTCCCCAATGCAAAATCCTTGCATCCGGGCATCCAAAATGGTATGAGCCCTTCAGAGCGCCCTTCAGAGCTTATATATAACCGTCGCGCTAGCGTAGCGTTTCCGCAAGCGTAGCCGTCCCCTCGGGGCTAGGAGAATCGCCTTCCACTTCATTTAAAAGAGCTTCAATTTTGTCAAGATACTCCCGCACTTTATGCCACTGCCTTGGGTTTCGCTTCCAGGGCTTAGCTTTCTTCAAGCGACGACCAATCTCCTTGATTTGAAAGTCAGGATCGGCAGTCTCCGGTTGGATTTTCAATCGAGCAATCTTTTCCTTAATTGCCTTCAAGGAAAGGTTTTTATCTAGAGCTTCTTGCAGCAACCTTTTTCTGGTCTCTTCATCCTTAACCAATGAGAGAGCTTTTGCCTTTGTGTAAGCAATCTTCCCCTGACGCAAAACCTCCAAGATATCCGGAGGCAACTTGAGCAAAGGAAGGCGATTGCTGACGAAAGACTCCCAACTCATCAACCCTAGCTCTTGAAACACCTGGATCACGGTTCTCAAAGAATGGGGATTGACATTTTTCGCTGCCTTCTTCTTGGACTGATTTTGAAGCTGGTACAGAAGGGAAACCACCGGTTGCACCGCTAAACCCAGTCGCACTGACAGTAAAGACAAAATTCCTTCTGTTTCGTCAACTGGGTTCAAGTCTTCCCGTTGCAAGTTTTCAGTCAGAGAAATCTGGAGTGCCTCTTCGTCGGTCAACTTTTTTATGGTGACGGGAACTTCAGCCAAGCCTGCTTGCACAGCAGCACGATAGCGCCGTTCCCCCGCCACTAATTCATATTTGGTATCGCTGACGGGTCGAACCAAGAGCGGCTCTAAAATTCCATGATGCTTCACCGATTCGATAAGTTGTGCCATTTTGTCCGGGTCGAAGTATCGCCTCGGCTGTTGGCTGGGGAACTGAATGGCTTCAAAGGGCAAGAATGCAGCCTTTACCTGGGTTTTCTTATCTGGCATCTGTCTGTCGCCTGAATTTGGACTCAATCACACAGACATTATACGCTAGTGATTTTTTTTACCCATAACGTTATGGGTAGCTATAGCCTCGATTTATTAACAATGATTGATAAGTGTAAACAAAAATTTATAAATTGAATAAAAACAAACCTATTCTCCTGTCCTCATTCCTTTAATTTTCTCAGTCCAAGAATTTACGCTAATTATTAAGTAGCTATTTATTTAAAATAAAAATAAATACTTAAATATTTAACATAGTTTATAGCAAATATAAATTAGTCGCGTAATGAAAGCAGGGCTAGAATGCCGGGAAATTAACCATAGCGATCGCTTTTTTGTACAAACGCAACCCCTACAAACGTAAGCGATCGCAATAAATGTCAATACTGCGCTACCAAAAATCTGACCTAGATCGCGTAATTACTAAATCAAGAGGGACCTCTAATGTACCCAATTCCCAATGCTCTCCTGAGCCATTCGTTGAGCCCCAATTAGCAATTCCCCATCTCTCCTGGTCCCCATATGACCCTTTGCCCCGGTCCCCATGTAACCTTGACAGGGGACTAGCCCGCTTGCTATACTCGGTTTCGACAGCATCGACTCTATACCCTTAAACAGTGGGCTGCTGTCTCCCGTGCAGTATATATATGTGTATCTGCACGCCGATACGAGCGATAAATTGCCTCCCTGTTTGGTCAAACTAGCAGCAAGCCAGACTAAATGTTTGACCAAACAGCGAGTTAATGTATTGAGTCATGGTATGGGCGTGCGGCTCCAAATTATACCTACTGCACGCGAGACATCAGCTTACACCTTGCAGCTACTAACAGATAGCTGTTTGATGTGAGTGTCATAACTATGGATATCCAGAGTAAAAATAACCTGCAAAAACTTCCAAGGATTAGCGATCGAGAACTCAAGCTTCGCGCCCTTACCCACCGCTCTTACATAAATGAAAATCCGCAGGAAGGAGAAGATAACGAAAGACTAGAATTCTTGGGGGATGCCGTGTTGGGTTTTTTAGTCGGGGAGCTTCTCTACAGTCGCTACCCGCAGATGAGCGAAGCCCAACTAACCCGCCTGCGTTCTGCCTTAGTAGATGAGAAGCAGTTGGCAAGCTTCGCCAGACAGCTCGACTTGGGCGAGCAAATGCGCCTGGGCAAGGGAGCGATAAAAGATGGCGGGCGAGAAAACCCGTCTTTGCTTTGCGATACTTTTGAAGCCCTGATCGGCGCGTACCTTCTGGACAGTAATATTGAATCCGTGCGCGCATATGTGAAACGGCTGTTTGAGCCCGAGGCTGATACTATGGTGAATAGAACTAAGGAGAAACCGAAAAATCTGGTGGATCCGAAAAATCGCTTCCAGCAATGGGCATTAAAGATGTTTCTCGAAAACCCAGAATATGCGATCGTTGGCGAATCTGGGCCGGAGCATTCCAAAGAGTTTACCGCCGAAGTGCGGGTAAAGGGCAAAGCCTACGGCACGGGCAAAGGCGGCCGCAAACAGGATGCTCAAAAGCATGCTGCAGAAGATGCGCTGAAAAAACTGGGACTTTAAACGAAGGAAGGACCTCAGATTTCATAGCCGCTCGTAATCCATCGCAGTTGCCTTTCCTTCAACCCGTTCCTGTTTTGCTCGTCGCGCCGCCGCCTCCAAAGCCGATTGGGTTCGACTAAACGATGCGTCCCATCTCTGGTCGTCTTGTAAATCGGCAATATACTCGCGCAAATGCTCTACCACTCGCTCCTGCAGCTCCGTCGGTAAAGCCTCTACTATCTCCACCAAATTTTCAATCGCTACTGATGACATAACCTTTTGCTCCCTTTTGCCCTTGCGCCGATTGGCGAGAAGTGTAAGTGCGACTCGTTTCTAGCTAAATACATAGGCTAGAGTCTAGACCTCCAATAAGGGCGTATCCTAATCCGATACACAACCCCGGAGGCAGATAACTGAGAGAGAGTATGAGGGTGAGCCCTGAGCAAG
>JAAHFN010000046.1 GCA_010672965.1 Oscillatoria sp. SIO1A7 | reverse complement strand
AAAACAAGCAATGGAGAAGATTCGCAATTGTGACGTTGACGATTGGGCTAATAAAGTTCTTGGTCCATCCATGCTTTCTAAAAGGAGAGCTATAACTAACTAAAAGTTAAGGGTGACAGAAAAACTGTATGAAAATAAGAAGGCAAAAATTCCACAGAGTCAACACCCTACCCTACACCCTACACCCCACACCCCACACCCTACTTTTATTCCCCAAGACGGGTTAGTCTTGCGAAAACATCCTTAACAGACGGAGGTAATTGCCGCATAATCTTGCCCTTTTCCATGTCAAGCGCGACTAAAGTGACGACACCAGTCAAGTACAAATCCCGGCCGTCTGGAGACTCTATCCGATATTCCCAATTGAGCCGCACTCCATCGATTGGGGACATTCTGGTTTTGACCGTAGCATTCATCCCCATTCGCAATGCCTTATGGTAGCGGATTGAAAGCTCGACCACGGGCAAGTCGCAACCAAGGGCCACTAGCTCGCTAAAGTCAACGCCAATCGATCGCAAGGATTCTATCCGTGCCTCTTCGAGCCAGGTTATATATGTCCCGTGCCAGACAATCCCGGCATAGTCGGTTTGGTGGGGATAGGCTTGCACTGGATACTCGAACCAGTTACCGGATTTTTTTTGCGGTAGGGGAGCGATCGCCCCAGTCTCTGGTAGTTGCGCTTGCTTCTGGTTTTCCTCGCTCATGTTACAAATCGTTTCAAAACTCTACATTTCTAAAATTTTTGAGGAAGTAATAAGTCATATCCTTAAATTTTAGAAGGTTGTGGGACTAAATGGCGCGATCGTTTGGGCGATCTGCTATTAGCCCCATCCCTACCAAAGAGGGCAAGGCGTGAGTAGTTTTTATTAGGACTTAGGCAAATTGCCAGATATAACAGTATATTTAGCGCTTGGTGCGCGGTGCGGCACCCTACATACAGAGCCTTTGCGTAAGTCCTGTTTTATGAAACAACCCCAGTTACCCTGCCTCGAATGCGATCGGCTTGCCAGATGGCAAGCGAAAAACCATAAACAATCCAGAGATGCTCCATGATTGAAAAAATATTAGTTGCCGTTGCCGGACGGGGTTTATGCGAACAGATGGTCAATATGTTGATGGAAATTCCTTCCATGCAACGGGCATCGGTTACCGTCTTGCATGTTGTCTCTCCACAAGTTATCGCCGGCGACATGGCTAACCAATTAGAAGAGGGGGGCAAAATTCTTGCCGAAGCAGTCAAGTCTATGAAGATAGACCCCAGCAAGGTTAATCCTAGGCTCAAACAGGGAGACCCAAAAACCATTGTCCCCGAAGTCGCTAAGGAAGAAAATGCCGACCTGATTATTATGGGTTCTCGTGCCCTAGGCCGCTTGCAAGCTATCTTACAAAACTCAGTCAGCCAGTATGTTTTCCAACTGGCGAGCCGACCCATGTTGCTGGTCAAGGACGATGTCAATGTCAAGCGGATCAAGCGGATTATGGTGGCGATGGATTCTTCTGATGAAGCCAAACAAGCCTTGGAAATGGCAATTTATATGGCCCGAGATATTAGCGGCTGCGAGATAATTATGACTCGCATTGGATCGAAGCTGCCGGATAAGCCTGAAGACGATCCGGTATTGGCAGAGGCAATCAAAGAGGTGAAAAAGTACCGCATTAAGTATCGCTGTATCCTCAAGAGCGGCAAAGCAGGACCCATAATCTGCGAGCTGGCATATGACTTGAATGCGAACTTGTTGATTGTTGGTTCTCCCGATCGCCGTCCCTCCATCGCCAAGAGCCTAGTAGATTTAGACCGGCTCCTCGGTGGCTCCGTCTCCGATTATGTGCGGGTTAAAGCAGACTGCCCCGTATTGCTCGTCCGTCGCTAAAAAATAGAGGTTGGCAGTTGGTAATGGGCAATACTAGCGCATAGCCCCTTACCAATTACCAACCACTCCAGTTTGATAATTAGCAACCCTATCGGCTTATTGCCGTCAGATATTGCCGTCAGATATTGCTATCGATTCGCTCCCTACCTTCAAGGGAGGGTAAGAGGCTCGCGATAATGCGATCGCTATTATCGCTATTATCGCTACAATGTTATCTAGGCAACTTTTTTAGTTAAAAGCTACAATAAATTGAGCCACAATAAACTAAAACAAAATACACCTGACGGCTCCAAAACGAGAGTCTGGATACCTTGGACTTTAGCTATCTTCTGTGCCTTGTTTGGAGGTCTGAATATACAGAATCAACAGAAAAACAGTTGGCACTAGCACAAACAGGATGGTTGCTACAAAACCCAGGTCATTAACTTGCATATAACCACACCTTTATTCAAAGCTTGAACTATAGTAAAAATAGAATATCAGTTATCCGCTGTTTTGGTTCGTCTATTTTGAATTCTTTATCCGGAAGCTTTTGGAGCAGGGGCAGGGGATACCGGGGGACCGGGGGACTGGGGGACAAGGTGAGATGGGGACCAAAAAACCGGGAGTTTTGAGTTTTGAGTTTTAAATTTTAAATTAAAGAACTGCAACTGAGAACTCAAAACTGAAAATTTAAAACTCTCCCACCCCCAATTCCCTAATAACTAGGGCTTGCTGAAAAAGGCAGAGGGTCGGGAGAGGGGAGTGTGGGGAGAGGGGGGAGTGTGGGGAGACTTTCCTCGGGGTATGTTTTTTATAATTCCCCTTTTTGGAGTTGCCAGCGAGCGGCATAAATGTCTGGGGCGAAGCATTCCATTTCATAAATTTATTTGAAAGCAAAGGTTATCTCGGGAATGCTGTCGCCCCTACGTTTTATTTCGAGGGTCGATCGTGGCCAGACAACATCAAATCTAAAAAACATACCCTTGAAAGGTGTGGGGAGAGGGGAGAGGACAATTTTATTTAATTCTTCCCACACTTCCCACACTTCCCACACTCCCCACACCCCGGCTTTTTAAATTTATTCAGCAAGCCCTAACTAAGGCTTGGTCTTGACGCTTACTGGCCCATTGACTTGGGTTTGACAGGCTAGTCTATAGGTTTCGGGCTTTTTGCGGAATTTCCTTTGTTCCACCGGAGTCCGAGGAGAGAGATTTTCCATACCCGATACAATTTCCACAATGCAAGTGCCGCATTGACCGTAGCCCCCACAGTTCATCATCTTGCCGACAAACTTATAGAGGTCAACGCCGTTTTCTATGGTTTTGAGCCGTAAATTTGCACCATCAGCAACAAATACTTCTTTCTCTTCATTAACAAAATAGATGTTGGCCATTGCTAATTCCTTTCCTCGTTGTTGATGGACGTTTTTTTTCCCAGGGCGATCGCAACTGCCGCCATCTTGCGCTCCTTGCTAGCGTTCTCAATACTGGACCAAAGCTTGGCTCTACGTCCCAATTGGTCCCAAATGCAAATGCAAAAATTGGCAGACTCCGCTTATGGGGGTTGCTCGCCTTGGGTTCTTAATCTTACTTTAGATTAATTTTATTACGAAATGTTAAAAAAATTTTAAATCGCAGCTTTCCACCAATCTGACTTCCAGTCTGACGCCTGCGATCGCTGCATTTACAACAATATTGGCAATTAGCAATATTGCAGTAAGCAGTCAGCTTTTAGCTCCACGGCGCGCAGGCGTAGCTCTTCTACAGTCACCCTGGCGCGTCAAAGTCTTGCCAGTCTATAGCGTTTCTCAAATTAGTGTAACGAAGAAAAACGTAGGGGCGACAGCATCAGAGCAACCATCTCGGCTGTATAACGGAAATTTCCGTAATGGGATGCGCGGGCCCGCTTCGCCCGAGAAATATCACATCAATTTGAGAACCGCTATAAGGAAAAGAGCGTTTTGTAATTGTCCTAATCTTAATCAGTAGTGCTATAAAATATAAAAGGCAATAACTAGATTTTACTGAGAAAATAATTGTGCAGATAATATTTCTGCGGGTGCGCAGTGCGTACCAGACCCTAGATATAGAGTTAGACCCTAAAAATGCTGGGATTGTTTGAACTGATTGGATATGGGAGGAAGGCTAAAAATAATGAAAGATAAACTAATCAATAGTCTGAATCTGTTTTTAGTGGCAGATGTATTTTTTGTTTTATTGGCATTCGCTTGGTTCGCGATCGCCATTTTAGGTCGTTCCCTTGGCGTACCCCTCGGCCTCGATATCTGGTATGGACTCTGGCAGCCCGTCTTTAACCCGGCGATCGGCATTCTTATGCTGGGCGCGCTCCTGAGCGGACTCATTAGCTGGATGTCCAAGCGCTTTAATTAGGGTATGGCGGTGGGGTGTGGCGGTGGGGTGTGGCGGTAGGGTGTAGGCAGAAGAAAATAAAAGGAAATAATTAATTTTTCCACATCCTAAACTGAGTTGTTTTTGCCCTACACCCAACACCCAACAACACCCTACACAAGCGGGTGCTCTTGTGTGGGGTGTTCTTGTGTAGGGAAACTTCATACTATTTCCCAACCGCTTTCAGGAGCCGAAAAGTCTGAAGGGAACTTTGGATTCAGGTTTCAATTGGGAACGATCCCGGTTGTCACCATTTTTGGTGACAACCCGTCAGAGTCAACACCCTACCGCTACACCCTAGTTATTGCCCAATTCTATTAGCGTTAAATTAGAGAAGATAGGGCAAGAGGTAATAGAGAGGCCATGCTCGAAACCAATCGAATCTTACAAGAACGCTATCAACTGAAACAAAAATTAGGGGATAATCCAGTGCGCCAGACTTGGCTGGCAATCGATCTCCAAAACCCCAACCCCGATCGCTCCCAAGTCGTAGTTAAATTTCTACCTTTTGGAGGGCCAGTCCAATGGGACGACTTAAAGCTGTTCGAGCGGGAAGCAAAAATTCTCAAACAGCTAAACCATTCTCGCATTCCCAAATATCGCGATTACTTTCATATCGAAGCCTCTACTCTTTGGTTTGCATTAGTCCAGGAATATATCCCCGGCTTCTCTCTCAAAGAATTGCAAGAGCAGGGGAAGCGTTTTGGCGAAGTGGAAGCCCGCCATATCGCCGCCGATATTTTAAAAATTCTCATTTATCTCCATAATCTCAATCCGCCGGTACTGCATCGAGACATTAAGCCCGGTAATTTGATTTTGGACGATCGCGAGCGGGTTTATTTGATTGACTTTGGCGCGGTGCAAGAGCGATCGCCAAGAGAGGGAGCTTCTTTTACTGTAGTCGGCACCTATGGCTATACGCCGATGGAGCAATTTGGCGGGCGAACCGTGCCGGCCTCAGACCTGTATGCCCTCGGCGCGACTCTGACTCATTTGCTGACCGGCACCCCTCCTGCGGATTTGCCCCAATACGACGCTCGCCTTCAGTTTCGCCACTTAACCAATGCAAGTCCTGACTTTTTAGAATGGATTGAAAAGCTAACCGAGCCTTCTCTAGCACAACGCTTTACTTCGGCAGAGGAAGCTCGAAATGCTCTGGAAAACGGCATGGTTACCCCTACCCTAAAAATTGCCCCCGCCTTGCTTAATAATTCCGGTCGAGGAGGTTTGTTTAATCCTTCCGTCCCGGTTCCCGATGAAATTAAGGGTTGGAATTGGGGTGCTTTTCTCTTTCCTTACTTCTGGCCGCTCAGCAATAAGGTTTGGATTGGACTATTAACTTGGGTTCCTTATGTCGGCTGGTTTATGTGCTTTCTGCTCGGGCTCAAGGGCAATGAATGGGCTTGGAAAAGTAGGCGCTGGCGGAGCATTCAGCAATTCAAAGACCATCAACGGGGCTGGACGATCGCCGGACTTTTGTTCGGAATTCCTTTGTCTGTCTTATTATGGACGGCGATCGCTTTAATCGCTTAGGATTCTGTAAATCTGCCCGTGGGTCAAGAGCCATCAGGGGCAAAGCCACCGCGAAAGCACGCAAAAAATTGAGGCGATCGCGACAAATTACTCCTCTAGCGATCGCATACCTTTACTGATGCCAATTTTCCCACTCTCATGGTAAGGTTAAGTAAATCTATAGTAGTCGGTCAAACGATTGGTCGCTCCCCCCAGATCGCTATCGAGGGAGCTACTTGGAAAGTGGCCTTATATCATGTCGGTTTGAATGCCCCAAAAAAAGCTTCTGCGCAAGGACAGGGCGTCCCGCCTGTCCGCCATACCAGTCAGGGACTTTTCGGAAGCCCATCCTACGGGATTACAAATTTTTTATGTGGGTATTTAACCGGACTTGGCCTTACCATTTCATGTCCTGTAAAGCGCTATTCCTCGACTTGTTCTCTAGCGACTTACTTTTGGCCGGGATTGGGTAGCTTGGGAGTAATCTAAAATGGAATCTAAAGCATCCTTGAAAATCTCTATTGCATATCAGTTAACCGATAGTGCTGTTTGGCATCTTCTAGAATTGACTCCAGATCGGTATTTTCGTTTGGAGCAAAATGAAAAAAGTCAATTGCGTTCTTCACCTAAATATAACCATGCCTTTGAATATCTCAACCTGGAACGCGATCGCCTCAGCGGCACCAAAATTATCTTGACTGACAATGCCTCGAAAGCAAAGTCTTATATTGTCGAGCGTTTTTGGAATAATGGTAAAAATAGATTAATTGAAAAAACTGATATTGACCGACAGATTTACGGAGAAACTATCCTAGAAATTATGGTTGGCAAAGAGCCTCCGTTGTGGGAAATAGTCAAAGTCATAAGACAAGATGGAATCTTAACATCCTGGTATCGCGGTTTTAGTCCAAATCCCGACAATAAGGATGAAGAAGAGGAGAAACTAATAAGCTCGGCCGGCGGGAAGGGCTTCGCCGATCGCCAGTCAGCTATAGGTAATAAGCTGAGCGATCGTAAATCGGAGCTGACTGCATAATCCTATTATAGGATTACGAATATTTGCTTAGGATAACTTAAGATTTTTCAAAGCTACAAACAGCAATCCTGCTGCTAATAGCTGACTGCTATACTGCCTATTACTGCCAATTGCCCACTAACACGAAGGCCGACCAGAAATAGGGATGAGAAAATTTATGATCTTGCAAAATAGCTATTTGGGCGCGACGCAGGGATTCGGCTTTCTTTGCGTTGGGTTGGGCTAGTTGTTGATAAAATTCAGACATCAACATAGTTGTAGATTCATCGCTCACATACCATAAAGAACCTACGGTACTGCGCGCTCCCGCTCGCACGGCAACTCCGGCCAATCCCAAAGCCGCACGACGATCGCCCACTGCCGTTTGGCAAGCACTGAGGACGAGCAATTCGATTGGGTTTTTCTTTCGCTCGTCAGCACGGAGAATAGTATCGAGTTCCACCACATTAATGCGATCGTCCCAGGTCAGAATAAAAGTATCCGCCGCTCGGGAGCTAAATTGACCGTGAGTGGCAATGTGAATCAATGGAAAAGCAAAACTATTGAGAGTTGCTTGAAAATTTGATTTAGTAAAATACCGATTCAGCAGTATCTCTGCCGGAAGCGAGGAGGCAATGCTCTGCAATTCCAGGCCAACACCGGGCAGCTCTGCAAAACCTTGGCGGGCTTCAGTCAGTCCTGCACTGAGAGTTTGGAGTTCCTCCGCTACTAGGTTTCGGGAGTCGAGCAATTGTAGGCCGGGGGTTAGAGCGAGATTGTATTTCTCGGTTAAATATTTTTCTCCGTCATGGAGAGCCGCGATGGGAATATTGCGAAAAGCACCATCCAAGACAAAAACTAAAGTGTCAATCTCACTAGCTGCTAAATCGGTTTCGATGGGGCGGATTAACCAATTATAAACCTCTTGTGAATGAGGCAAAAAGTTGCGAACCGCTCTTCGCAGTCGTATGTTAGTAAGAGCCAGCCGCATTTTCTGAATCGTTCTTTCTACTTCCTTTTGGGGTAACGGGATGCTGTAGTGGCGTAGGGACTTTCCGGGCAAGGTCACGATCGCCTCTAGTCTATTTGGCAAAATAATTGTATAGACAACTGCTGCTTTCGGATCGATATCGTCGATTTGATTTGCCTGAACCTCCAAACAGGCATCTCGAAAAAAGTTATCTAGCTCTGCTAGCTGAAGCGCTTCAATAGTTTCCCTCGCTTTCATAATCTCTGCTTGCGACGGTGCCCCCTTTCCATGCTTAGTTTTGCTCGGTTCCAACAGAAGCGCCACTAGCTCTCGATATACCGGTTCGACAGTTTCTTTAAAATTAAACTGGACTTTCGAGCTAATCGCCACTAAGTCGCCGCGCAGAGACTTAAGGGTATCGACTGACTGACTATAGGCAGCGATCGCGCCTTCTCTATTTCCTTGCACCCTCATAATCCGCCCCAATTGCCATTGCCATTGATAGGCAATATCCCCCGCATTCATCCCTTGCGCCAAAAATAACGCTTGCTCCGTCAGCGATCGCGCATTATCCCATTGTTGGTTCTGCTCGTACAGCCGCCCCAAAACTCCTAGGGAATAAGATTCTGCTCTCTTGTCCTCCAAAGCCCGAGCCATCTTAACCGCCGTAGCTAATAATTCGGCATTAGCAACATTGCAAAAAGAGTTCTTAGCTTCAAGGTTTGACTTTTGACTTTCAATCTTATCGGGGCGAAGCATTTCTAGAAAAAGATCGGCTTTAGCCGACAACCGATCCTTCAAATGCTTCGCACTTACAGGGGTGTGGTCAAAAGTAGTTGCAGAGGATCTCCCCCAAACCCCCCCTTGCAAAAGGGTGGGTTTCTTTGCCGATGGCGTTTTTAAGGGGGGTTTGGGGAGATCCTCCGACTTGGGTATTCCATTTTTATTAACGGATTTTGACCACACCCCACTTACAGGGCATTGGCCATCCGCCATAGCAACATCCATTAATCTGCTCGCCAGGTTAATCCTGGCATTGACTGCAGTACGAGATAAAGGCAACTGGGTCAGGTTCGACTGGATTTCAGAAATTAACTTCTGCATTTCAGAAAAATCTTGGTCTTCTACCAACAAGCTCAGTATATTTAGTTGTGCTTTAAGCCGAAGGTCGAGAGAGGGAGAATCTAATGCAGCTTGCTCATAAAAATCCAAAGCGCTTTTTCGGTCTTGCCCCGATTCTCGCGCCGTATTGCCCAAACTCAGCATCACCGAAGCTATCGAGGAAGCATAGGGCAATTTTTCAGCGATCGCGTTGGCGGAGGCTGCTCTATAGGCATAGCGTTTCTGCATCAGAATCGCCAGACTTTTCTCCAATATTTTCTTCGATTCTTGCTCGCGACCCACCAAGCGCAATGCATCCCCTAACCTGTGCAAAGCTTGCGCTTTCAGCAGGCTATCCGGTTGCTCCGCCAAACTCTCATCTATTGCCCTCAAAGTATCGATCGCCTGCCGGTACAATCCCAAACGTCGCAAAGCTTGGGTCTGGTGAATCTCACTGCGAGTCACCCCAGTTATATCCTCTATTTTTTCGTAAAACAAAGCCGCTTGCTTCCAAGTATCTAAAGCGGCTTCCGCATTACCCGCAGAAAACTGCAACTTCCCTTGTACCTCTAAAACTTCGGCGATTAGTTTTTTAAACTTGCGCCCGTTTTTTTGAGAAATGTCACAAGCAATATCTCCACAAAGCAGGCTAAGGCTCTGGGCAATTATCTCCGCAGCCTCTGACCTGGGTCCTGTTTCCAAATAAACTAACGCCAGATTGCGCAAAACTCTGGCTAGACCTAAGTCATCTCCTAGATTCGCGTATTCTCCCCTTATCTCTTGCAAAAGTTGCGCCGCTTCTGCCAACCTTCCGATCGCATAGAGTTGCTCCGCTTGTTGCTCCTTATTTATAGATGCAGCGGTACTGGAGCTAGGAGCGGTAGTAGAGGTAGCTAAGGAATTTTTGAGATTATCTGTTTGGTAGTTATTCGAGTAGCACGGCAGGGAATTTTGCCCGTCGGTACAGCCGCTTTGCCAATCTGCTTCGCTCGCCAAGGGGGGAGCATCGCCACCTAGGGCTTTGGGCGCGATCGCTCCCAAAATGCCACTGCTTACCGACAAAACAACAATAGCAGTAATAACTGGTTGATTTTTCATAAATTTCTGCTTTTACAGGATATTTTTACCGCCCCATCTTGCAGCGATCGGGCGACACCTAATGGGGCGAAGCATACCAGTAGTGGCGCGTCCAGCTTAAAATTGTGGCAAACTACCTCAATAGCCCCCCAATTTATCGGGGGGTTTGGGGGGATAGGTGCGCTGTCGCGGATCGAACCCACAATTTTAACCGTCGCCAAGCCAGTAGGAGTATTTCAATTTTGCAGGCAGCCGCACCCGGGCGCGACTACAGAAACTCTCGCCGGGGCGAGCAATTTTGGCAAAAGTGAAATCACCCCCATACCAGTACGGAGATTTCAGTAAAGATTCTGGATTCAGGACTTACGCAGAGAAACTATTGGTAGGGTGCCGCACTGCACACCCTACGCTATATCCATAATCAAATCCTGTAGGAAAGCGTAAGACCTATTATCGAAAAGATGCTATTGACCCTGATTTTTAAATTATACCGAACTTAAAGAACGCTCTTGGACTGGTACTTTATTTCTGCGCAAGTCCCTTATAGCGTTTCTCAAATAAGTGTAATAAACGATCGGACCCTAGAAACGTAGGGGCGACAGCATCCCCGCTCTGGATCTCGGCTGTAAAACGGGGATTCTCATATTGGGATATTGCATCCCCCAGACAACTCACATCAAGAGCGAGAATCGCTATATTGTGTATCGACCCGGCGCGTAGGGGCGACAGCATTCCCGAGATATCCTTTTCTCTTAGAGAAAATTTATGTATTGGAATGCTTCGCCCTAGAAACCCATGCCGCCCGCCAATCGCGCTTATTTAGGAAGATTAGGAAGATTATAAAAAACATACCCTTGAAAGACGCTCCACACCCCACACCCTACTTGTAGGCCCAATGCTCTATCCCGCTCCTTTTAGACCCTCAATAATTGCCTTTAGACCCTACATCCGATGCTTGTAGGCTTAATGCCCGTGACCCCAACTCAACACTCTCAAGCGCTCGAACTGAAAACTCAAAAATCCAACAAATCCGCGCACCCAGGCAAAGCTAACATTGGATTAGCAGGAGTAACGACGCTCGGTTCTGCGGTAAGTATAACAGTCCCATCGGGCGCAACTATCCATCCTTGGGCTTCGCGAATTGTTAACGGCGGATTAGACTCGGAAAAACCGCCGCTCCCCGAACTCTGCAGGGGATTCTGCGCAATAGCAACATTCCCAGTAGCAGAAGCAATACTTGTAGCAGGACTATAGCTCCTGCTATCCATTACTTCCGGTCGAGACCACTCCAGGGCCACAGTTTCATCCGTTAAAAGATCGACGGGACTCGGGGGCAAGCCACCGCGTCCGACAATAGTAAAAGAATTGGCTGCTAAACGTTCCGGGGCACAGAGGTCTTGGATTACCAATCTTTCTGTATTTGCCTTTCCCTGCAACTCAATCAAACCAGAACTGGGGTCCGCATCGGGAGTATTGATTTCGACAACACCATTGAACTCAGCCCCTAGCTCCGAGCTGGCAGTGATATCGCTCTCGGGAGTGAGCGCTGGCCGGAACTCCGTGCCGAAGATGCCTTGGGCATTGACGATAACTCGACCGCCAAAGCTCTGCTGGGCATTAGCAGTAATATCGCTATTTTCCATAGGGACAGCTACTAAATTATCCGTATCGATCGTAATATTGCCGCCAGTGGCCTCCCCTTGGGCATTCGTCCTGATCTGGCTGCCCCGACGCAGGCGAATATCGGGAGATCGCAGGTTAATATTACCTCTGTCGCCCCCTCCACTATCGGCACTGAGAGTTCCTCCGTTATCCAGCTCGATAGAATTCGCTTCTATATTAATATTGCCCGCCGCCCCAGTTCCCGGGAGAATATTCGGATTCAGACTGGGGAAATTGCTGGCACTAACAATCGCCCCGTCCCGGACGATTAGTTGATTGGCGGATATCCTTGTATCGCCCCCATTTCCAGACCCTACCACCGCACTAGCAAATAAGCCGCTAGAAAATAAACCATTTGGGGAGGTGCCCGCCAGTTCTATTTCTTCAGCAGTAATCGTTAAGTTGCCGGCATTGCCAGAGCCAAAGGTACCGGCGGATACCTGGGCTCCACCGGCTATCCGCAAGGATTCCGCATTTACGGTTAAATTGCCCCCCGCACCCGTGGCTGCCGTTGAAGCTGATAAGGTACTGGGAAACCCATCAGCAGATATGCCCAGGATTTCCACCGAACCCGCTCTTACGGTCAGGGAACCAGCATTCCCAGAGTTCAAGGCAGCCGCCACTACCTGGCCTCCATCTCTTACAAGTAAGCGATCGCTTTCTATAGTTATATTGCCTGCCGAAGCAATGGCTACTGATGAAGTTAATAAGGCGCTGGGAACTCGGCCAGCAGAACCAACAATCTCCACGGAGCTAGCTCTTAAGGTTACATCTCCAGCATCCCCAAAGCCTAACGTAGCTGCAACGATCTGAGCCCCATCAGCTATGCGCAAGGATCCTGCCTCTACGGTCAAATTGCCTCCAGGGCCGCTAGATTCTGGTGCTACCACTGCGAGCAACCTAGTCGAAAACATGCCGTCCGCTGAGGTGCCTTGGATTTCCACGGATTCCGAGGCGCTGACCGTCAGGCTTCCCCCGGCCTCCGTGCCTAGGGTATCTGTCAAAATTGCCGAACCATCCCGCAGTTCCACCCGCCTGCCCCGGACTCGGATCTCGCCACTGCCCCTGCCGCTAGCATCCGCCGAAGCCCCTTGGAACAGATTAATATTGCCCAGTTCTATAGCCCCAATGCTTTGGGATGCTTGGCTCTGGAATGCTTGGCTCTGGGATGCTTGGCTCTGGAACTGGCTCTCTACCTTCAACCGGGAACCGCCCGCCGGGGACAGTTCGGGAACAAGCGATAGCTCGCCGTTCGCTACAGACCAGAGTTCGATTCTTCCTCCTGGTGCCGTTATATTGCCCCCAACGAGGGTAACTTCGCCTCCCAGCAGAGCCAAGGTTTTACCGGGATTGACCTCAAATCCGGAAGGTCTGGAATCTCTAATGGTTTCAAAAGTCTGCGGATTGGTCATCAGATTGTTTCCAGACCCCCGCACTCTTATCTGGCCTGGAGGAGTGGAGTCGCCAAACTGCAAGCCAAGGGGAACGTTTATGGTTAGTAAGGGTGGGGCTCCCGGGACTTCACCAGGCGAAGCGCCGAAAATGCTGCCATCAGCAAACTCGATGCTATTGGCAGTAGTGCCGACAAAAGAACCGCCAATATCTAAACTTGCATTCGCTCCAATGACAATGCCGTTGGGATTGAGCAAAAATAGGTTTGCCCCGCCGTTGGCACGGATTAAACCATCAATTTCTGAAATCGACTGCCCTGTCACCCGGCTAACAATATTTTCAATCGCCACGGGATTGTCGAAGAAAGCTGCGCCTCCGGTGGGAATGGAAAATTCCTCGAAGCTGTGAAATAAATAGCTATCTCTTATGGTGCCGCCAGTAATAGTAACTTCTCCAGACCCTGCCAATGCTGGGGTAACTGGGGTCACTATGGAATTATCGGGCAGGCTGCCATCCGGCGTAATTTGGCCTCTTGCTCCCGTCGCCATTAGAAAGCAAAGTAAAATACTACCTGTGATTGGCAGGAGCGATGGGAGCATTTCAATTTTGGAAACAACAGCCCTTAAGGGCTTTGTTTGTGTAATCGCTCCTATAGGCGTCAGGCGGAGCGATCGCTCCTGACCGATCCTATCTTCCTTAACAAGATCTCTCATAATTAAATGCCTTTCGATTAAGGCCCTATATGTTATCCCCTTAATATTAAGAAGGCCAAGGATTAGACTTCTTCAGGACTTACGCATTAATCTAGACCGGGGCAGGCAAGGCTCACAGAGGTATAGCGTTTCTCAAATAAGTGTAATAAACGATCGGACCCTAGAAACGTAGGGGCGACAGCATCCCCGCTACTATCTCGCGCGCTCGGAACGGCAATCTCTGTATTGGGATGCAACGCCGGTGGCATCTCACATCAAGAGCGAGAAACGCTATAGGTTTTTTACATAGGGTTTTGAGAGAAAAGCGAATATCGGTTGATGGTGTAGGGGCGACAGCATTCTGAAACAATCTTTGCTAATAACATAATTTTAATTTTTTGAATGCTTCGCCCCAGACATCTATGGAAACCGCAGAAAAGCCAAAATTGGGCACTACCCCGAGGTGAAAGCAGGCACGGGGGCACTGCTCCTACAGATCCTTTAACTGCGTAAAGGGGTATTTATGCATAAATACCCCTAGCCCCCGATGGACTGGGGGGTTAGGGGTATCGTACCTTAATTGTACGAGAAAGCCCCCCAATCCATCAGGCAATCCATCAGGGAGTTGGGGGGGGGTTGGGGGTATCGTACCTTAATTATGCAATAGGTCTATAGCGCTACGCGCAAGTCAAAAGTCTCAAGGTAATAAGTCAAAGGTAGTCTCTTACTCAGGAGCGAGCATTTATAAATGTCTTAGCTCATTTGCGTAGTGCTATATTATTCGTTCTATTGGAGAGGCCCAATAAAAACTTTTGACCATTGTTTGTAGGGGCTTCTGCGCTGCCTGCGCCCCTACAGCCCTAAAATTGTCCTCACCAAAATGTTTATTGTTATATGGCAGTAGAATGCATGAAGTTTACCCTACATCCTACCGCTACAGCCTACCGCCACACCCTAGAGGTAGGCTGTTGATTCTGAGGCTTTTTCTCGCCCTATCGTGACTTTTCGACGATCGTTCCCTGAACTCCCTACGACCCTAACAGTATGGTTTCCTAGGCTTAAGAAGAGAGTACAACAAGAGCTAGATTTTTCCCTACATTCTTCACCCTAAGTTCTACAGCCTACCGCCACATCCTAGGTTAGGGGTGGTGTTGTCTCATAATTAAAAATGCCACGGCCAACCGTGGTACAATGATGCATAGGTGTTGCTGCCGTTATCTTCAAAACCATCTCCGAATACAGCTTTGATCGCCTGCTCTTTTGCCTCCTGTTTTAGATCGTCGAGACTGAGGCTTTGCGATACTGTCCCGATCGAATTGACTGCCGGTATGCTGAGGCCAATTACTGTAGCAGAAACCAGTGCCAGGGGTGTCACCATCTTACGCCAACCCCCAGCTTTCTGACTCGGCATATTTGGATTTACCTTATCTTGTTTTTGGCTAATACCCAGATCTACTTTGCCGTATGCGTTCTGAAGTTGTTCTTTCATAGTTGATGCTTGCTTCCTGATGATTCTGATGAATATAATCCCCTACACCGACTCTATTTTTGTATTATATTAAAACCGGATCGAACGCTGTCCTATTTAACTTAAGCGTTCGCTACCGCTTCTTCATATATCTTACCCTATCTTACACCAATCTTAACAGATGCGATCGCTTTTTTTTATTTTCGGGTAATTTTACGGACTTCTAGCCTAATTCCAGCATTATTCTTGGGTATATTCGCTAGGGTGCATATAGGGCTTTAAACCCACATTGTTGCAAAACAAACATTTATTTTTTACTGGACTATAAAACAAACTTTAGGTTGCAACTCCTTTACCCTATGCCCAACACCGACTCCCTCTGGGTAGGCGTTCTGTCCAACATCGAACCCTTTCTTTACAGACTACTTTAGCACGTCTAAATTGTTTTTGTCAAAGGGGTCAGACCCCCCTCTATGGCATTACCGGGGGACTGCCCCGTAGAGAATTTTTCAATTCACTCAGACGCAATGGTTAGGTGGACTTCGCGAATCTAGTATTAAAGTATCATTTTTTTCCTGGAAGTTCCAGAAAGTATTGAGTAATTCATGCAATCTTTACAGAGACTTGATGAGTTATTTACAAAAAAAATAATTTCTAGCAAAACTCTAAGGCCAAGGTCTCTGGCCAAGGTCTCTGGCCAAGGTCTCTAGCCATTTTGCTTTTTGGCTGCCACAGTTCCAAGCCCCTTTCCAAGCTTCAAAAAGGGGAGGCTTAAGAGAATTGCGTCTAAATCGTTTGTGTAAAAAAAATTAAGGGCAATGGCCTTTTAGGGGAAAATGTTGAGATTTTAAAGAATCTCTGAATTTTCAAAACTACCTGACAAACCAATCAAATCTAATTTATAAGATAAATGTCAAGAAACTGGGTAATTATTTGCAATTTCGAGCGCGCCCATCTATAGCGCAACGTGCTATGTCGGTACGCTACATAAAGAGTTTGTGCCTAAGTCCCGTACATATCCCGTACAATATGGAAGATGGTATGGGGATAAATAGGGATGTTAACTCCAGTCGCGGTTGAGGAGGCAGTCCGCCAACAGCGCCAATTTTTTGCCACGGGCAAGACTAAAGATGTTGCTTTTCGCATCGCCCAGCTCGAACGCCTCAAAAGGACAATTAAAGAAAATGAAGGGGAAATTTTTAAGGCCCTTCAAGCAGACCTGCATAAGCCAGAGGTTGAAGCATATTTTGAAGTAATCGTTAGCCGAGAAATCGACATAGCTCTAAAACAGATTAAGACTTGGGTCAAGCCAAAGAGAGCGAAAATCCCCATCGACCAATTCCCGGCCTCGGCTCGAATTTATCCCGAACCCCTGGGAGTCGTTTTAATAATCGGTGCTTGGAATTACCCCCTGTCTCTGGTAATGGGGCCATTGATAGGAGCGATCGCCGCTGGCAACTGCGCGATCGTCAAACCCTCAGAAATGGCCCCTCACACTTCTCATCTAGTTACCGAACTAATCCATAACAGCTTCGACCCAGCCTATATCGCCGCTATTGAGGGTAGCATAGAAACCAGCCAAAAACTCCTCGCGGAAAAATTCGATTATATTTTTTTTACCGGCAGCACCCATATTGGCAAAATCGTCATGGAAGCTGCGGCCAAAACCCTGACCCCCGTTACTCTGGAACTCGGCGGCAAAAGCCCCTGTATCGTAGAGCCCGACATAGATATAGAAGTAGCGGCCAGACGCATTGCTTGGGGCAAGTTTCTCAATGCGGGCCAAACCTGCATCGCACCGGATTATCTCTTAGTACATCGGGCAGTAAAAAAAGACCTAGTAGCGGCTATCCAACGCTCGATTAGAGAATTCTATGGGGAGGACCCCGCCGCCAGCCCGGACTATGCCAGGATTATTAGCGATAAGCATTTTTCTAGAATCTCGGCCTTGCTCCAGGATGGCGATATTGTTGCCGGGGGACAAACCAATCCGGCAGAACGCTATATTGCGCCGACGGTTATGGAGAATGTTTCCCTAGATGCCCGGGTAATGCAGGAAGAAATATTTGGGCCAATTCTGCCGGTGCTTTCACATTCAGAATTATCGGAGGCGATCTCTATTATAAATAGCCGCCCCAAACCCCTAGCCCTTTACCTATTTTCCCAAGACAGGGCCAAGCAAAAGCAAGTCTTAGAGCAAACCTCATCCGGGGGCCTCTGTCTGAACGAAACGGTGGTTCATTTTAGCGTCCCGGAATTACCCTTTGGTGGCGTCGGTAACAGCGGCATCGGTCGCTACCACGGTCGGGCCAGCTTTGACACTTTCTCTAATTATAAGAGTGTATTAAAACGATATTTTCTCTTTGACCTAGACTTGCGCTATCCCCCTTACTCGGGAAAACTGGGAATGTTGAAAAAAATTCTTGGCGGTTAAGTTAGGGTGTGGGGTGTGGGGTGTGGGGTGTGGGGTGTGTGGGAAGAGGGGGAAGAGGGGGAAGAGGGGAGGATTGGGAGGATTGGGAGGATTGGGGATAATTTTCAGCAGAGTCTTTCCCGCACTCCCCTCTCTTCCCACACTTCCCACACTTCCCACACTTCCCACACTCCCCATACTCCCCACACTCCCGATCTCTTACTCTCTGGCTAATAAACGAGTTGCTGTTTTGGCAGCGACGGGTTTGCCAAATAGATAACCCTGCATTTCGCGACAACCTAGAGTGCGGAGCAAGTCGCGCTGTTCCTCTGTTTCCACTCCTTCTGCCACCACGCTCAGATTTAGCTGTTGTCCGAGAGTAATCATCGCCGTCACTATCGCTGCTTCTTTGGGGTTCGTCGCTAGATCTTGGACAAAAGATTGATGAATCTTAATCGTCTGAAAAGAAAACTTTTTCAGATAGCTCAGAGAAGCGTAGCCAACGCCAAAGTCATCGATGGAAATTGATACGCCTATTTCCTGTAGCTTATCGAGGGTTGCACTGGTAAACTCGACATCTTTCATCGCCGTAGTTTCGTTAATTTCCAGTTCCAACCACTGCGGTTCCATTTGCGCTGCAGACAATGCTTCCAAGACCATCTCAATCAAGTCCGGTTGATGAAACTGTCTGGTAGAGAGATTTACTATAGCCCGCGTTTTTGGCAGTCCGGCGTCTTGCCAGATTTTATTTTGAGCTACAGCAGAATGCAGAACCCACTTACCCAATTCCACAATAATGCCATTTTCTTCAGCTAGAGGAATAAAAGTCTTGGGCGGCACTATTCCCAGTTTAGGGTGTTGCCAGCGCAGCAGTGCTTCCATACCAATAATCTGCCCGGTTTCCGCATTCACCTGGGGCTGGTAGTGAATCAAAAACTCCTGCCGCTCTAGGGCTCCGTGGAGGTCGTTGTCCAAGGCGAGTAACTCCGATGCTTCGGAGTCCATACCGGGCTTGTATAGTTTGTAGTTATTGCGCCCCTGTTCTTTAACCCGGTATAAGGCAATATCGGCATTTTTTATTAAAGTATTGGCATCGGATCCATCATCGGGATATAGAGAAATACCGATACTGCCGCTAATATAAAGTTGGTTTCCGTCGATGTCAAAAGCAGGACGCAAGGATTCGAGAAGGCGCTGGGCAAGTTGAGCTGCATCTTCGCTGTGAGTAATTCTTTCTAGAATGAGGATAAACTCATCCCCTCCCCAGCGCACGATGGTGTCGTTTTCTCGCAGGCAGGCTTGCAGGCGCTCGGTGGCTTGGCGCAATAGCTCGTCGCCTACAGGATGACCTAGGGTATCGTTGATTATTTTAAATCGGTCTAAGTCCAGAAACATTACGGCCAATTTTTGTTTGCCCTGCTGAGCCAGTTCTAAAGCAACGGGCAGGCGGAAGTCTAGCTGTTTTCTGTTGGGCAAGCCGGTGAGCAGGTCGTGGAATGCTTGGTGGCGAATCTGTTCTTCCTGGCGATAGCGTTGAAGGGCTCCGCCAATGCTGGCGGCGATCGCTACTAAAATTGATTCTTCGCTTTTCGACCACTTTCGGGGTTCCCGGGCTTCCTCAAATCCCACATAGCCCCAAAAGTCATTATTAACCATAATCGGCACCATCAAAATTGATGCTGCTTCGTCCCAGCCAAACAGACTTCTTTCTTTGTAACTTCTTTCTGTAGTTATAATGGCTACTGGCTTTCCCTCTAGCAAAGGAGCCAAAAGCTTAGATTCGGCATATAGGTTTAAAGGATTTGGACTTCTCTGAAGAGCTGGCTCGACCTCAGTCCAGTCAAACTCCATTACCAAAGTCGGTTGGCCGCTAATCCTATTGTTTGTTTTAATGCAAATATAAACTCTACCGACTTCAGCCGCCATTCCCAGAGTTGCCAAAGCTTTTTTAACTGCTTCGCCGCGATCGGAGTCTATCAATAGATGATTCATAGCTTCCGCTACCCCTTGCAGCAAGCTATCCCGTTTCTGTAGTTCTCTTTCTGCTTGCTTGCGTTTGGTGATATCGACTACCGTGCCTTCATAACCGACTAGGTTTCCGCTCTCATCCCTAATAGCGCGGGCATTTTCAGAAATCCAGATAGTGCTGCCGTCTTTGCGATAAACTTCTGACTCAAATCCCCAGACTGCATCGTTTGCTTGTAGCAACCGCCGGAACTCGAATCGGCGCTTTGGTTCAAAGTAAAGCTGATGCTCTATGTCAGTCAGGGACTCTGTCAGTTCTTCGGGGGAATCGTAGCCATAGATGCGAGCCAGCATGGGGTTAACTGTCAGATAGCGACCTTCGACAGTGGTTTGAAAAATCCCTTCTACGGCATTTTCAAATATGCTGCGATATTTCTGTTCTGCTGCTCGCAAGGCTTCTTCTACCTGCTTGTGCTGCATCGCCGAACCTAGCTGGGCGGCAATGGTTAGAACTATATCTACCATGCCCCGGTCTTGCGATCGCTTTTCTGTCATAAAGAAAACCAGCACCGCCAATACGCGATCGCCTGCCATAATCGGCACTGCTAGGCTCGCTTTAATTCCGGCATTTTTGGCCAGTTCTACTCTCAGGAAATCTTTGTCCCATACTTTATAAACATCTTGATACCATTCTGCCCGTTTCGATACCCAGACCCGCCCGGGAATACCTACATCGGGGGCAAAGATAAATTCTTGGCTCAGGGTTTTGAATTGGTCTAGCCGCTCCGAACTGCTGTAACCAGCACCAACGCATTGGAGATGGAGGCCATCCCGACTGGGAATCCAGGCTTCCCCATAATCCCAGCCGCTGGTTTCGCAAACTCCCTCCAAAGCTATCCCAATTGCTTCTTCAAAATGGTCGCAGGAAGCGATCGCCTGGGTAATCCGGGCTAATAGTCGGGCTTCTGTTTCCACTTCTCCATTTTTCGGCTTTGGCAATATGCCTACTATCTTTTCAATCTTGCCAGTTCCTGTCATTTTCGGAGCCATTTTGCCCCTTATTCGGGTATTTCCTACTAAACTTCGGTTATTTATTTTGTTTTCTTTCAAAGCTGAGCTATGTCCTGTTGTTTCTGAAGCAATATCCCAAAACAGTTCAAAATCGATAGGCTTACCTTGCTGAAGGCAACGATTCAGATGCAGCCAAAGCTGGCCTGCGACGCTTAAAGGCAGGCATTCCCGCAGCAGCAGCCCCTTCACCTTATCGGTCCGGCACCATAGCATTGCTAGAGCCGCTTGGTTGGCGATCTCCAATCGAAAATTAGCACCTAGGGTCGAGGAAACTTCATTCGCTTCCACTGTCACGACAAATATGCCGTCGGAAGACTCTTCCAATACCGGCCAAAACTGCGCTTCATCTTCTTCCATCTCGTCAGCACCCGAGCATTTTGTCATGTCTGCTATCGAGATATTCACAGACTTCATTTTCTGGCCCACATCTTTATCCACCTATAATATTTAACCGACAAAAAATTTATTCTTAACCCAGTTCCAATCCCTAGGTTACCTCAAAATGCTACTATTATTTTGCAACAAATTACACAGAAATAAATTCTCAACTAGGCAGAACTAACCGTCTCGCTCATATAATCCCTGTTTTGCCTCCCTCTGCTACGATCGTCAAAAATCACCAACTGTAACACAGTTACGATTGGGTATATGCGATCGCTCTTGGAAGATAGCCAAGTTGCCTGCTTATAAAAGCAGCATCTTGGCAATAAATTCTCTACAAGAGCAAAGCTATTTGTAAAACCGCTAGCCTCTCCAATTTAAACTAAGGACGCAGAACGAGAAGGGACCTCTATAACGGGGGGTTGATTTGCGATCGCGAGCGCAACCGGCATTAAAACGCAGTAACGCAGGCAGCATAGAGACAGGATTTTAAGCGGTTTCATTTATCCAAGGCACCCATAAGAAAGTTATCTTAGCATTTTGATGGCAATTTAGCGGAAAATTTATTGAAATTAAATTTCAATAGGACTTACGCACATAATCTGTAGGGGCAGTGCCCTCCGGAGTTGCCCCGGCCTAGCACCAAATATAGAGATAATGCGTAAGTCCTGTTAAATTGAAATCGTGAGGATAGGAATTATCCCTTGGTTTCCACAGAGACAGGCGATCGCGCCTGCCGACCAAGGCCAAACCCCGAGCGGCAATTATCGCAATGTCCGCAGGGCAGAGTTTTGGCTTCTTGGGGGAAGCCGAACGCCTCCAATAAAAATTGCCAACGGCACCGGCGCGTTTTGAGGTACTGAGTCATTTGCTCGATCGCATCGAAATTGGCCTTAACGAGCGATCGCGAAGGTTGGATGGCGTAGTGAAAGGGATCTTTCCATTGGAGCTGACCGGCGCGGTGCAGTACAGACAGGGCGATAGCTCCATCTCGGAATTGCTCGGCGACTTCCTGCACCGACCCTTGCTGGGGTAGTTTTTTCGCCAGCCCCTGGGCTTGCCGATAGAGCGATCGCTGCTTACTTACCAAAAGCTGCCGCCGCTGTTTGTCCTCTGGATCGAGCCAGCCGGTACATTCGCTCACCAAACTTAAAGCTAATGCAGGCTTGCCATCTCGCCCCGCCCGCCCTACTTCTTGAATGTATTCTGAGAGCAACGCCGGCACTTGGAAGTGAATAACCCAGCGCACGTCTGGCTTATTAATCCCCATGCCAAAGCCACTGGTACAAACCACAAACTGCATTTTTCCGCTGAGCCACGCGCTTTCGATTAAGCGTCGCTCTTCGGCACTTAATCCCGCGTGATAGGCGCTGGTGGCATAGCCGCATTCCCCGAGCCATGCTGCGAGTCGTTCGCTATATGCCCGACTGCGGACGTAAACTAAGCCAGTAGTGTATTTTTGTTTGCGGATAAAGTTTAATAACTGTTGGCGGCGCGATCGCGGCGTCCAAGCAATCTTGACATTCAGATCCAAGTTGGCTCGATAGGGGCTCAATAAAAATCTTTTCGGCTTTTGCAGTTGTAAAACATTCTGGATAGTTCGTTGGGCTGCTGGGTCTGCGGTGGCAGTGAAAGCAGCGATCGCTATCTTTGTTTTTCCTGGCTTCGACTGTTGCAGGCTCTTGCGCGCCGCCCCCAAGCGCCGATAAGCCGGTCGAAAAGTATCTCCCCATTGGACTAAGCAATGGGCTTCATCTAAGATTAAACCGTTAATTTGTACTTCAGGTTGGCAGAGGCGCTGCCAAACTGACTCGCTCAGCAAGGTCTCTGGAGATAAATAGAGCAAGCGCAACTGGTTTCGCTCTAGGGCGAGAAGGGTTTTTTTGCGCTCTTGCTTGTCCATTTGACTGTGGAGCAGAGCCCCTCGCTGACGGCGATCGCGCAGTTCTTGCACCTGATTTTCCATCAATGCCACCAACGGCGACACCACCAGAGTTAAGCCCGATTGCAATAGGGCGGGCAACTGAAAGCAAATCGACTTGCCGCCGCCGGTAGGCAAAACAATCAGGGCGTCTTGTCTTCTTAACAAGCTTTGCACTATTTCTCCTTGGGGCGATCGAAAATCTTCATATCCCCAGATGCGGCGCAACGCTTCCCTGACAGTATCTAACGATTTATCTTCATATTTTTGATGCTTTTTCATTTGCCCTGACTTGGGATAAGACTCTATAATTTAGAGTATAAGCTAACCGAAGGATCTAATTGTGGCGCTAGTTAATTTCATCACCTATATAGAATTATCGACAAAAAAACGGTATGCTCTAATTGCGGTGCCTTATAATTTCGATACCTTTATGTAGGAATATACTAACTGTAGCAATAGCCCGGACTTACGCATAGACTCATTTGTAGGGTGTGCAATGCGCACCAAACGCTATATATAGCGAACGACCCGACAATTTGCGTAAGTCCTGATAGTAATAAAAATTGCCCTGGGATTACGCAGGCAGCAGACTGTTTTAAACCGGGCGCGATCGGTAAAAGACGTAAAAAATAGACATTCTATAAGTTATGGAGTTAGAAATTATTGCTCATCGGGGTTTCTCTGCGAAATCGCCGGAAAACACCCTCGCCGCTTTCTCCCTGGCGATCGCACGGGGAGCCGATTCCATTGAATTTGACATCCAACTCGCTGCAGGTGGCCTGCCCGTGGTTATCCACGATCCAACATTAAACCGCACCACCGGCACCTGGGGCAACGTCGCCCAGAAAACTTTAGAACAAATCAAAGCTCTTGACGCCGGAAGCTGGTTTAGTCCTGAGTTTGCTGGAGAAAGAATTCCCACTTTGAAGGAAACCTTACTGGCCGTTCAAGCGATTCCCAAGTATATCTATCTAGATGTCAAAAAGCACTGCGATTGGACAATGGAGCAGGTGCAGTATCTCCTGGAAATGCTGACCGAGGAAGGCTGGCAAGATAGATGTATCGTTTCGTCTTTTAGCGACAAGTTTGTCCGGCAGCTACTAGAGCTATCCTCAGATTTTACAATAGGTTATATAGTTGGCAACAGCAAAGACTACAAAACCCAACTGGCCAAAGCAGCTAACGCGAAAAAGGCGGCGATAATTAGCCAGTATCGCGTCTTCCTCAAAGAGCCTTCTCTAGTTGAAAGCGCCAGAAATCAAGGAATCGATGTGGTGGCTTGGACTGTGGATAGCCCCCAAGATTTTCAACGCTTGACCGATATAGGCGTCAAGCGGATTATTACTAATTGTTTGATTGAAAAGCAATTAGCTATCAGCAGTTAGGGGAGGTTCGGGAGGTTATTGATTTTAGCTTTTTGCTGGGACTGGGAGAAAGTACCGTAATAGGAAGTAACTCTTGGGATGGCCAGTAAGATCGAGTCCGGTTAAACAGTCACAGTATCTGTAGGGGCGGTGCCCCCATGCCCGCCCCATACCAACCGCCATACCAACCGGGGCAATCGCGGGGGGATTGCCCCTACGGGATTTGTTAGTAATTAACCGGATTTGATATAAGTCAGTCTGGGAGGGAACACTTCACTTTTGCAACCAATAGCCCTCTTGGGCTTTGTTTGTGTAGCCGCGCCAGCCGCCTGGGAGGCGGGGCTTACGCCTATAGGCGTTAGGCGGCAGCGTACTTTCATTGAAATGCTCCCGTCTGGGAGCATTTCAATTTTGCAATTTGGGGTATTCGCCCTCAGTCTCTCCAGAACCACAGCATTTTTCTAGATGGGATCTTTATTGCTGTGGCCGGCGATCGCTCAACCAAGCCTCTAGATCTGCAATTGTTTGGAAATCTAGAAGGCTCTCCCCTAGAGATTCTAGTTCTGGGATAGAAAGCTTACGCACTGCTTCAATTAGCTCGGTACTCATAGAACCAAAACGGCGCGAAAGTTGACGCACAATCAGACTGGCTTCTCCCTCAAGGCGTCCTTGTTGCCGTCCCTCAAGGCGTCCTTCTTGCTTTCCAAGTTGGAGTCCCTCTTCCTTTCCAAGCTGGAGTCCCTCAAGGCGTCCTTCTCGGCGTCCCTCTCGACGTCCCTCAAGCCGTCCCTCTTGGATTCCTTCCAGGCGTCCAATTTCTCGAACTTCCTGATAAAAACGGGTTTGAGTCACGTCTGCTTCCCTTAGATTGAGCATCTTCCTTACCTCTTCTATACTTAATTTTGGAAATTTATTTACCAGTATAGCCTCTACTACATCTAAGTATTTTTCTAATTCTTCGGGAGTTTCTGCACCTTCTAATATCGACTCTACTACCTTAGATACTTTCTTTTGAGGAGTCACAACCAACTTTAGCAATGCCTTGTTCGGACTGAGGTTCTTTGCCAATAACAGGTCTTCGAGATACAAGCGCTTTACGGTATCGGATAGCAGCATTTTATAGGGAATCTCCGAGCCTAACTCTAGGCTGCGACGCCTTACGATTAGCAAGCCCTGCCAGGGTCTGGCAATTTCATGTTGCTGTAAATAATTAAATATTCCCGCAAAGTAGCGTCCGAAGAATCCAGTATCCTTGTTCATTTGCGCTTCCAGGAAAACCAACGGCAAACTGATGTCGTCGGGTACTGGGGTTAACAGGCCATCGAGTCTTATCTCTTTTTCCTTCACGACTGGGGCGCTATAGTCAAATTGGCAGTCGGGGGGAATCCCCGGTAGGATTTCTGAAATTAGGCTGGGCCTAGTTAAGAAAATCCTGTAAAATAGCTTGTCTGTTTTCATCTTGTCTAAAAGCAAACGGATATAGCAGGGTGAATGGGGTCATTCGCCCCTTTCATTTTAAGCTGACTGCTGAGCGCTAAGGTAATTTCTGGTAATAAAAGTACCAGAAATCACCTTAGCGCAATGCCCCCTCTCGGGAGGGGGTTGGGGGTGGGTTCTTTCTCAGAAGTCTCCTAAAAGCTCTCTTGCCGATCGCTTTTATCAATCCAAAAGCAAGCGGGAACGTCGGAAACGCAAGATTGTTATAGTTATGAAGATAAGATTGAGTCCGATTAGAATCCCTGCAGCTGCGAGCATCTTTTGTTCCGAGCTGGCGAACAGCAGCCATCGGGTAATGGGAGCCGTCCATTCTGGGGGCAGAAAGGGAGAGGCGATAATAGAGATAAATATTAAAAACCAGAACAAGCTAAAGGTTTGTTGTGCCTCGCGGACTGTAGGCGATCGCAAGGAAATGAGAACTCCTGCGCTGGCAACGGCTCCGCAAATTAGTATCGTGAAGCCAACTATGCCGATAAAGGCCATAGGAGAAATGAACAGAAGTCCAGAGCTTCCATAAGCAATATTAACAGTAAGCCATCCGACGCAGACGACGAGCCAGGTTAAGCCACAGCCATAGGCGATCGCAGCCCCTATCTTGCCCAAGACAATTCCTAAGTCAGACAATCGGCTAGCCAGCAGAGTTTCCAAAGTATGGCGCTCTCGTTCCCCGGCGAAGGAATCGGCCACCATCCTGGGAACTATAACAAATGCCAACAGCGACATACTCGGAATATTCATCGGCGACTCTACCCATTGGCGTCCATCCATCAGAGGAATCAAGACTCCGAAAATGCCGATAAAAATTAACAAACCAATTAAGCCCCGCTTGCCATAGCCCCCGGCCACAAATATTTCGCGCAGCTCCTTCGCCATCACCGTCCAAATATCCGCTAGCATATTTTTAAAAGTTTTGAGTTCTTAGCTTGAGAGTTCTTAGCTTGAGAGTTTCTAGTTTTGAGTTTTGAGTTTTGAATTGTTTGGGTATTTGCCAAACCTTATCATTCCCTTTTCGTAGGGCGGGCGTCCCGCCTGCCGCCAAACCCTTATCATTCCCATCATTCCCTTTTCGTAGGGCGGGCGTCCCGCCTGCCTCCGGATCTGGTCAGGCGAGACGCCCGCCCTACGGGGCAAATTTATTGATTGTAATCCCCTTCATGCCAAACCCTTATCATTCCCATCATTACCTTTTCGTAGGGCGGGCGTCCCGCCTGCCGCCAAACCCTTATCATTCCCATCATTCCCTTTTCGTAGGGCGGGCGTCCCGCCTGCCCAGACTCAGAGGCAGGCGAGACGCCCGCCCTACGGGGCAAGGGACTTGCAAGTTAATAATGTACCAATTCAAGGGCAACGAAGCGCTCAGCCCGAACGGTAGTGGTCTTTTGGACTGGTACTTTATTTTTGCGCAAGTCCCCAATCTATTTATTGTTATCCTCCACAAAACTCAAGAAAGCTTCTTCCAAACTGGCCTTGCCCTTGCGCACTTCTTCTATCTCTACTCCCTCGCCCACCAGCAGGCTAACTAGGGGCGCAACGCTAACGGTATTTTGCAAATGAATAGTCAGATGGTTTTGATTGTCTTGACTATGTTGCAACCTAGCGACTTCGGCTCTAGCTTGTAATTTATCCAGCACCTCGGCGGTAAAACCAGAGCCAACGATTTCGACTCGCGCTCCTCCAGCACTGGCGCGCAAGTCATCTAAATTTCCTGCAGCTAACAAGTTGCCGTTACGAATAATACCCACTTGATGGCAAAGTTTCTCCGCTTCTGCCAGATTGTGGGTGGTCAAAAATACCGTTACCCCTTCTCTTATCACCAATTCTGCTAATTCGTCTCGCAAAGCAGCAGCAGATATGGGATCGAGACCGTCCGTAGGCTCGTCGAGAAAGACTAACTCGGGTCGGTGCAGCAGCGCCCGGGCAACTGCCAATTTTTGCTTCATGCCTCGGCTCCATTTCCCGACGATTTCCCGACGCCGCTGCCACAAGCCCAGATTCATTAGTAATTCTTTAATGCGCGCTTTTCTATCTGGAGTTGGCAAACCCCAGATGCGCCCGTAAAAGTCTAGATTGTCTTGGGCATTCAAGCGCTCGTATAGCCCGTGGTGTTCTAGGAGCGCGCCGCAATTTTGGCGAATGCGATCGCCTTTGGTTTTTGTATCGAAGCCGAGAACGCTTGCTCGACCTAGGGTAGGTTCTAGCAACCCCAGCAGCAGGTGAATCGTGCTAGTTTTGCCAGAGCCATTGGGTCCGAGAAAACCAAAAACTATTCCTCGGGGCACTTCCAGGCATAGATTGTCCAGGGCGCGAGTTTTTTTAAAATCTCGGGTTAGGTTTTCAGTGCGAATGGCTAGATCGGACATAGTTATATTAGGGCATTGGGCCCCTTCGACAGGCTCAGGATAAAATTGGGCATTGGGCATTGGGCAAAGAAGCTCTCAGCTCTGAGCCTTTAGCTTACTGCGGCACCGACCGTCGATCGCTTTCTTGGGCATGGAGCATGGGCATTGGGCAAAGAAGCTCTCAGCTCTGAGCCTTTAGCTTACTGCGGCACCGACCGTCGATCGCTTTCTTGGGCATGGAGCATGGGCATTGGGCAAAGAAGCTCTCAGCTCTGAGCCTTTAGCTTACTGCGGCACCGACCGTCGATCGCTTCCTTGGGCATGGAGCATGGGCATTGGGCAGAAGAAATCTGGGGACCATAATAGTTGTGAATTTTTTTATTCTTTCAGTTGCAGGTACTTATAGCCATTTCAATTAAGGATGAGACAGTTACGATCTCAGGACTTACGCAAATTGTCTTCTGTCAACCTAAATGTAGGGGTACTCCGGCGGTTGACCCCTACCAGATATAGAGCCCGTGCGTAAGTCCTGGATCTCCCTTATTGTAGGTGCGATTCGCGAATCGCACCAACCAGATTGTCTCGTTTTTATTTGAAATGACTATAACTTATAACTCTTAAGCTAAGAACTTAAAACTTTCTCCAATACCCAATGCCCAATGCCCAATGCCCTACTTTAAGTCAAATTTTTGCCCAATATAGATCCGCGTTGGGTTGCCTCGTTCTAAATTATTATGTAAGTCCCAGCGCTGCTGGCGATTGGCGTTTTCTTTTTCTGTTTGCCGCTGTTGCAAGCGCTGGAGTAAGCGCGCTAAAGCTAGCTTGCGGTTGAGGGATTGGGAGCGTTCTTCTTGGGCGATCGCACTTAAGCCCGTGGGTTTATGAACGACCCGGACGGCGGTTTCAGTTTTATTGCGATGCTGACCTCCCGGTCCAGAGCCGCGTACAGTTTGCCATTCTAAATCTTTTTGCGATCGCTCTATCTTTTCTATTTGTTCGGGAGCCGCCAAGGACTCGACCCCAACAAACCAGTTTTTACGCTTATGCTTGGGTCGAAAAGGACTGCTACCTATCCATTGAACAGTTCCCGTCCACCCTGCTAGAAAATTTTCTAACTCTGACTTTTCTCCTTCTAAAGCCAGCAATGCCGATTTTAGAGTTTCCGGCGTTTCTGAGGGAATTGCTTCGAGGAGTCGCACCTTTATTCCTGCTTCTGTCGCTTCCCGAGTCAGAATATCCAGCAAGCGAGCCACCACCCAGCAACATTCTTCCGGCCCGCGACCAGAGGTAATCTGTAAATAATTATTCATAGAAAAAAGCTATCAGCAACTAGCGTTCAGCGGTCAGCGTTCAGCAATAAGCTTTGGAGCGATAAGCTTTGGAGCGATAAGCAATCGGTTGAACGCTTATATAGCGTTTCTCGCGCTTGATGTAAGGTGTCTGGGGGATGCAATATCCCAATATGAGAATCCCCGTTATACAGCAGAGATGGTCTTGGGGGATGCTGTCGCCCCTACGTTTCTAAGGTCCTATCGTTTATTGCACTTATTTGAGAAACGCTATAGGTTATAGCGTTTCTCGCTCTTGATGTAAGGTGTCTGGGGCGAAGCAACGAGAGTACGGAAATTACAGTTATACAACGGAGATAGTTGCTCTGATGCTGTCGCCCCTACGTTTCACATATTACACTTATTTGAGAAACGCTATAGCTGACCGCTTATAGCTGACCGCTGACCGCTGACTGCTTTTTACGTTTGTACCGAAAAACGCCTTGGGTCTATGCCCCAATTGACCCAGCAAATGGCATCATAAGCCGATCGCATATTCGGCGGCACTCGCAAGGCATGGATAAATCTGGTGCTGGGGCAAGTCATCTTCAAAAGATATATGGGCTCCCAATCGATATTGTCGATAAAATTCTTGATTTTCAAGAGGGTATATTCTTCCCACTCATCTACTTCAGTCGCTTGCAACTCCTGGCAAATGCGATCGTAGCCAATTTCTTGAATCAGCACCCGGCGAATTTCGGCATTATTTTCTTCTATTACCCACTGCGGTCTCCAGCGGCTGGGGTCAGTTTTGCCATATTTCTTGGGCAATTCTATACCGTGATAGTAGTAAGCCAGTACGCCATCGGCAAATTTAATAGCTGGTTTGCCAATAGCATGGAGGAGATTGTCCCTGTCAAACTCAAGTATCCTCGGGCGATCGCAGACTATAGCTGTTTTTGTAAAAGCAAATATCCAGCCACAATGGCGAACTATATTCTCAAATACTTCCCAGGCTTCGCAGTAGCGATCGTTAACAGAAATCTGAAAATCAAGCCAAGCCCCATTACATGCCAATAGCTCCGGACGAATGCAATGCTCGAAGATTGCCTTCAATTTCTCCTGGCTTTTCCGCTGCCCTTGCTTCCAGGACTGCTCTTGTATTTGGCCGGTCAGCGCCAAGCCGAGACCTTTTACTCGACTCTCTAGCTGCCTATCTTTAGAGGCAAATTGGTAGCAAAGCACGGAGATTTGTTCGTCCATTTCGCTCCACAATTGTTTTTTGCCCAATTGAAGCTTGGAGCGATTGAAAATAGCCTCCAAGGCTGTATAAGGACTATCGCAAAAGAGAATTTCCGGCGGGCAGCGACCTGCAAAAGCGTAGGCTGCGTTTATTGCCGAAGTAGCGCGAGAGCGATCTATTGGTTTCGTTGACAGAGCTAGCTCGCACCACTTTTGCCGATATTCTGCTATCAGCTTGTCGCGATTTGTAGTAATTATTTGTGCCACCATTTTCTTCTAGCCTCTTGTAGGCGAAATCAGCACTGTAAATAATGCTAAATTTCGCCAGATTTCATAGAGTAGTGAGGTTAGAGCCTTTGGGGTAATTTGTGGCTGAGCGTTAATTTGTATAGCATTACCGACGCTCGGGAGCGGACAGTTATATCATGTCGGTTTGAATGCCCCAAAAAAAGCTTCTGCGTAGGACGGGCGACACGAAGGTCCCGCCCTCCCGTAGAACGGGCGTCCCGCCCGTCCTACGGGAGATTCTAAATTTTTTCTGTGGGTATTTAACCTGACTTGATATTACAAATGCTCTTTTGCTCGAACGTGGCAAGACTTTGGCGATCGAGCTGACTGCTTATAGCTGACCGCTTACTGCTATATTAATTCTAGTCCGCAACATACCGCCATCCCTCGGGCTCGTATTCGCGTTGAATTCGTACCATCCAGTTACCTTTAGGAACTTGGATATCGTTATGCTCTTCGTGGGTCAAGGTTGCCTTTTTTGAAAGAACGCGCAGATATAGAGTGCCATTTTGCTCGTATAGTTCTGCTTGTCCGTCGGCAATTCGGTGAGAATGTCCCGTAACCTCCCCCTCTGCCAGGGTTAGGTGAGCTAAAGGATATCCTTGTATGCTCCCCGCAGGGCTTAGGAGTACGTCGCCTTGTCTAATAGGTTGCATGTTGGTCCCTCTTGATATATTTTTCTGTCTTTCAATACATACTACACTCATACTACAAAACTGTCAAGAGGTTGGCTAAGAATTTTGAATTAGGACTTACGCAAAATATCCATATCTGATGTTTGTAGGGGCAGTCCCCCCGTGGTTGCCCCTACTCGTAGTGGTGAAAAAGCCCACAAGATAATCACCCTAGGCGTAGCCTGCCCAAGGAGGGCATAGCCCGTTCCGGCGATCGCTTTGCGGTAGGGGCGTTTCGCGCTCTCGCCCCTACAAGCCGCAGCGCTCTATCGACTGGGCAGAAACCGTCTTACTGCTACAATTTTTTCTAGAACCTAGCTAGGGGACCTTCGGAACCTGGGGAATGGGAGACCGGGGAGAGGGGGGAGTGTGGGAGGCCGCCTACGAGGTGTGGAAAGGACTGCTGAAAGTTCTCCCCTCTCTCCCCCCACTCCGGGAGCATTTCAATGAATGCAATCGGTAGCCCTCTTGGGCTTTGTTTGTGTAGCCGCGCCAGGCTCCTAAAAGGAGCGGCTTGCGCCTATAGGCGTTAGGCGTCCGGCTACGAAATTGAAATGCTCCCCACACTCCCCACACTTCCCCCTCTCTCTCTCAGGCCAGTGCTAAAAAAGAAGACTAATTTCTCCCAAGGGAAACCCACCCCCTGCCGCGATCTGTAGGAGAGATCGGCGGGGGGCTTGGGGTGGGTCATCTTCCCATCCGAGCTAGCTATTGGAGACAAGCCAATGGACAGCTTTCCCAAAGTCCTAGGTTTACCCGATGCCAGCTCGGTCTTTAAGGGAGAAGTTTTTTTTCTTGATTGAGAATAACCTCCTTGCTAGGTTTGCTTCGTTTGAGGTTGTAAAGGGTCACGGTTAGGCGTGGTCCTTTTTTTTGCTCCTCTTCGGAGCTTAATAACTATATTAGCACGGCTTTGGTCGAAAAACAACATCAAATGCAAAAATTTTTTTGCTGCTTCTGCACAGTCTCACCCTCTCCAATTTCCTATCGCCTAATGCGACAGTCTCGGTCGCCATTGCCCCATCCCCGGCCAACAGATTTGCGCTGCACCAAAAATATTCGCGGCCAAACACTCAAAAGGACCTCCAGCCAGCCGCGATCGCCAGAAAAGCTTATATAGCAGTAAGCTATCAGCAGTCAGCAGTCAGCAAAAGTCCTGCAATCATTGCAATAGAGCGTTTGTAACTGTCCTAACCTTAACCGGTAGTGCTATATAGGACTTACGCAAATTGTAGAGATGTCCCCTAAGTGTAGGGGTCAACGGCCGTTGACCCCTACCAGATATAGAGCTAATGCGTAAGTGCTGTTATATATATAGCAGTAGTCATTCCAGTATTCCTTGGCAACTCGTATATCTTCTGACTGACTGCTGCGATCGCCACTACTGCTCTCTTGCTGACTGGGGCGAAGCATCCCAATATGAGAATCCCGGTTCAAAGAGCGATCGCGCAAGTGTAGTGGATTGTCTGGCAAGAAAATTGTAGGTTGGGTTTCACTCCGTTCAACCCAACTATACCAATCGTTGCGCCCTTGTTTCACTCCGTTCAACCCAACCTACATTTACTACTTCGGCGGGTCCAACGAAGGGGCTCAGGACGAACGGGCTTTCTGCCATTCATTTTTTTCTAATGCCCAATGCCCAATTCCCAATGCCCCATGCCCCATGCCCTATGCCCAATGCCCAATGCCCAATGCCCCATGCCCCATGCCCAATTCTGTCTTGACAGAATACTAATACAAATCTACAAACCGTTTATGTACCCAGAGAAACTCGCGGCGGCGGTTCTGAACCCGAACTAAACCGCCGAACTTGGATTGAGGATCTTTTTCCCCGAGCAAGGCATGAAGTTCTCGCAACATCGCACCCTCGGCCCGGATAGCCCGATCGCCCCCCCAGTTAGGAGCGTCATCTTCGGTCATTACTTCGGTTGCTTCGGTGATTGCTTTTGCCACTTCGCTGCTTTCCTTGGCAAAGTCGAGGGTTTGTTGAGCAAGCTCTAACTTTTCCTCGTCAAAAATCAACTTACCCACGGGACTAACAAAAGGGAAACCAATAAAGGGGAGAGATAGACCCAAAACGCTGGTTGCCGTTTTCAGGTAGGGGGCAGTTTTGGCCAGCCACGCGCTGGGCTTCTCGAACTCGTAAACTCCTAAGTCTGGGTCGTCGAGATTGAGAGCTGGCAGGGGCAGGCGGGAATGCTCGCACCAGAGAGTCAGTCGGAATTTGACGCTCATCCATTTGGGTTTATCTAAGAATCCGGGGTCAACGGGCTTAAAGGTGAAATAGCGCGGGCCGTCCTTGGCTTCGTCGTTAAATGCTTTAGCGAAAGATTCCACTAGCTCTTCGGTGCGGCTGGCGATCGCTTTCTGTTCTGTGTTCAGCTCTATCAGGTTTTGGTCGCGAAGTTTTCCAGCGGCAAATTCCCGAGCCATTTCTTTTTGCAGGCTTGCTAAGGTTTCTTTTAAATCGCGATCGCTCTTAGCAATCTTATTCAGCAGTTCATTAACATTTTGCCATTTTTTGCAGCCGGGAATGTTGCAGCGAACTCGATCGATTCCCTCCCTTTTGCTGTCAACTAGCATCTCTAGCTCGAACTGTCCGTAGCCCGGTTTGTTTTTGCCACAGGGGGCTATGCAGGGCACCATAATTTCGCAGTTCAAGCCTTGCCAGAAATTATCTATCAGCCATTTGACTTCTTCAGTTAGCACCGAGAGAAAATAATCGGGATAGGCGGCGCGGACGGTAATGCGTATATTCGTATTGACATGCTCTAGGAGGGCGCGACCGTTGTAGCCGTTGTCCAGCATCAAGCCCCGCTGCCAATGCCTGCTGTCTGGATAGTTGTCCCGACCTAGGGAGTATTTATGCAGGCGGACGATGAGCTGATAAAAAATACCTTCGGCTGTGGCAGGGTCGCCCTGAGCATCAACTATTTTGCATATTCGCACCTGCTCCGAATCTCCCGGCTGCGGTACTTCGCCCCAGTCCGGCAGTGAAGGACGCTCGCCGGGAACGAGTTGGGCGATGAGACTGGTATTGCTGGGCTTCTGGGCATCAAAGACGACTTTATAGGAAATGTCAAAGCGCTCCATCAGTCGCAGAAAGATTGGGTGCAGCTCTGGCGGGTAGCGTTCTTCCTCTTTTTTGTCGGGATTGTTCCACAAGTAGCCGAGGCGCTCTAGGGTGACAAGGCCGTTGCTTTTACAAGTTTCTGGGTCTTCGAGAACGAAGCTAATCGCTTTGGCCAACCAGTCCGGTTTGAGAATGACGTAGTTTTGTAGAATTGAGTCTTGGTCGTAATGGATTAAATGGCCGAGAACGTGGGAAATTTTCAGGAATAATTCTGCTTGGTATTCTGTCAGGCCGTAGTCGCTACATAAGTCCAGGGCTTGTTGGTAGGAGATATAGGCTTGCTCTTTTGCTCGCAATGCCTCTCGGGCTCGCTGCCATTTGCCGGGGACTTCGCGGCCCATCTCTGGCAGGGCGGCGGCAACCTCGGCTATTTTTACTTTCAGCTCCTCGATGCCGGTGGGTTTGCCGGTGGCGGGGTCGGGCTTGCTGTCGATCTGGAGAAAGTCCAGGAGCATATCGCTGCCAAAGAGTTCGCGAAGGTACTGGCGATCGATATGCTGCTGGCGCTCCCGACCGTGGGTGGCTACCACCAGCACCTTAGCTTCTGGGGTTCTATGCTTGACCGCAGTCAGCCATTCTTCCAAGGCCCCCTGCTGCTGGCCGTCTCTTGAGTTCCAGACCGCTAGGTAAACTGCCGGGGCGCTGAAAAATAATTGGTGGGTGGGGCGATAGACCTTTTGGCCGCCGAAGTCCCAAGCGTTTAAGGTTATTTTTTTTCTACTAGCGTCCGGTTTCGCAACCGCAACTTGCTTTATCTCCACTCCGTGGGTGGTCTCTCTGTCGTCAATCCAGGCATCTCCTCGCAGGGCCGCCAGCAGGGAACTCTTGCCCGTTCCCCCTTCCCCTACGAGGATGAGCTTGGCCTCGTAAAGCTCCACTGTCTCTTCAGCCTTGGCTCGCAAATATTTCAAAACTGCCTTGGTGCCTTGTTCGTAGGCGGCGGCTAGGTCGGGATTGAGGGGATTATTATCAAGTCTTAGTTCCTTGAGTTTGGGGGGTCCTCCCAAGGATGCGGGCAAGTCGGTAAGGCGATTGTTTTGTAGCCAGAGTCCCCCCAGTTCCGCCAACTTTCCCAGCCCGTCTGGCAGCTCCGTTAGTTGGTTAGAGCCGAGGTAAAGCCCCTGCAACTGGGTAAGACTTGCGATCCTATCTGGCAGTAGAGTTAGTTCGTTTTCACTGAGGTAAAGCTTCTGCAACCCGGTAAGATTTCCGATCGCATCTGGCAGTAGAGCTAGTTTATTGTCGATGAGGTAAAGCTCCTGCAACTCGGTAAGATTTCCGATCGCATCTGGCAGTAGAGTCAGTTTATTGTCGATGAGGTAAAACACCTGCAACTGGGTAAGATTTCCGATCGCATCTGGCAGTAGAGTTATTTGGTTATATCTGAGGTCAAAGATTTGCAACTGGGTGAGGTTTGCAATTGCATCTGGCAGCTCCGTTAGTTTGTCGTTTCTGAGGTAAAGCTTCTGCAACTGGGTAAGATTTCCGATCGCATCTGGCAGTAGCGTCAGTTCGTTTTCACTGAGGTAAAGCTTCTGCAACTGGGTAAGGTTTCCTATCGCATCTGGCAGTAGAGTTATTTGGTTGTCGCTGAGGTCAAGATACTGCAACTGGGTAAGACTTCCTATCGCATCTGGCAGTAGAGTTATTTGGTTGTCGCTGAGGTCAAGATACTGCAACTGGGTAAGACTTCCGAGCGCACCTGGCAGTAGAGTTATTTGGTTGTTGTGGAGGTAAAGCACCTGCAACTGAGCAAGATTTGCGATCGCATCTGGCAGATACTGTAGTTTGTTTCCGCTGAGGTAAAGCACCTGCAACTGGGTAAGGTTTGCGATCTCTTCTGGCAATTCCGTCAGGCGTATGTTCGCAAGGTCGAGTTCTATTGCGTGCGATCGCCGCGCCTGCTCGATGCGCCGCTCTGCCTCTCGGTATGCTAGTAGGTCTTTGGCCATTGCTAAATAGGGGTGTAAGTGACTCGTTTCAAGGGTATGTTTTTTATAATCCTTCTTTTTGAGGCGAGGGCGAAGCATTCCAATGCCATAATTTTCTTTAAGAGCAAAGGCTGTCTCGGGAATGCTGTCGCCCCTACAGCCCATACGCTCCCCTATACCTTTCTGGGGCGAAGCATTCCAGTACGATAATTTCTGCTATGGAGCAAAAGCTGTCTCGGGAATGCTGTCGCCCCTACAGCCCCTACAGCCCCTACACTCCCCTATACCTTTCTGGGGCGATGTTTTTTAGATTTGGCATTCAATGCCCGATATCGAGTATCAATTGAGGGTGGTAGAGGGCGCAAGAGGCGTAGGTGTAGGGGCGACAGCATTCCCGAGACAGCCTTTGCTTTAAAAAAAATTATTGCATTGGAATGCTTCGCCCTCACTTGCGCAACAATTATATTGGAATGCTTTCAAGGGTTTTTTTAGATTTTACCGTTGGCAGATAGGCCCTCTCAATAAGATGTAGGGGCGACAGCATTCCCGAGACAGCTTGTGCTCTTAAAGAAAATTATTGCATTGGAATGCTTCGCCCTCGCGATCGCAACAATTATATTGGAATGCGCCGGCCCCAGAAACCTATGTAGCCCGGAATAGATAACTCATTCTGGACTCAGGACAAAAGTCAACACCGTTTCATCAATTCCTTTAAGTTGCAAAGGTTTGAACTTAGTAATTCCGTCATCTTCGAGATAATCCGCGATCGCAGCAGAAACCAAAATAGTACCCGGGTCGGCGGCCTCTTGCAGGCGGGCGGCGATATTAATAGAAGGCCCGACGGCAGTATAATCCGATCGCTGTTCGCCGCCAAACATCCCCACCACAGCAGTGCCCTGATGGATGCCACAGCGGAAGCTAACTCTCGGAAGACCGATACTTTGCCATTTCGCGTTAAGTCGGTCGAGCGATCGCAGCATTTGTCTGGCCGTAGCGACTGCGCGACGAACTTGCTCGTTGGGACTGCATTCCTGCGGCGCGCCAAACAGAACCATAATCGCATCGCCGACAAACTTATCTACAGTGCCGGAGTTCTCAAAAGCTGCCCGAGTCATTTCCGTCAAATACTCATTGAGTATCTCTGCTACCCGGCGCGATCGCAAATTATTAGACAATTGAGTAAAGCCAACAATATCGCTAAATAAAATAGTAATCAAATGCGGTTCGGGACTCAAGTTCAGCTCTAAAGCACCCGCCGCCGCCTTGGCCACCATTGCCTCGGGCAAAAACCGCCTCAGTACCGACTCAGTTAAATATCTATTCAGTTCGATAACCTGGCGCTCGTTATCCTTAAGCGCTAGAAGATTCCGTACCTCTGCCAGCAGCTCCCTATCGTTAAATGGCTTAGCCAAATAAGCATCGGCTCCCACCTCTGCCCCTTCTATGCGGGTTTCCGAATTAGTCTTCGCAGTAAGCAGAATAATCGGAGTTCCCTTTAACTTTGGTTCTTGTCGAATCTTGCGAATCAGATCCAGACCGGAAACCATAGGCATCATTAAATCCGTGACAATCAGATTCGGGGCATAGTTGCTGGCCATCTCCAAGCCCTCGGCTCCATTGCGGGCGAAAAGTACCCGATAGCCATCGTTCCTGAGAATCTCCGACAGATAGACGCGCAGATCCACATTGTCATCCACGACCAAAATAGTGCGATCGCCTTGGCTTGGGTCGAGTCTGGCCGGTGCGTTATTTTCGGCATTGGATACTATTGACAAATCCGACATTGCCAAACCCAGCTCTTCCGCAGGCAAGAGCGTATCGGCTAACTGAGCCAATTGCCCCTGAGCCCGAGCCAACTGCGCCTGAGCCAATTGGGCATCGGCCAACTTCACATTGGCTAACTCCACATCGGCCAACTCTACATCGGCCAACTCTACCTCAGCGCGGTTTGGCATGACTCCGGTGGGCACTTCTATAATATAGTCTGGAGGTAGGTGAGCAGTCCCAGTTTGCAGCCAGACTGTGAAAGTCGTGCCCTCCCCATAAGTGGAATCCACCGTAATTTGACCTCGATGCAGTTCCACCATTTCTTTCACCAGAGCTAGCCCCAAACCGCTGCCTTCATAAGAGCGATTGGCGGAACCTTCTGCTTGACGGAAGCGATCGAATAGGTGGGGAATCTGGTCGGTGCGAATGCCAATCCCCGTATCGCTTACCTTCAGCAGACAGTAATCCCCAGCATTGCTAATGGAGACAGCAATTTTACCGCCGCTCTTGGTAAACTTCATCCCATTGGACAGGAGATTGTAGAGAACCTTGTCAAATTTTTCCAAATCCAAATAGAGCCGAGGACAGGGGTCAATTTCTGTTTCGACCAAGATACCTTTTTTCTCGCAGTAGGGGCGAAATGCTTCTACAGTTTGCTCGACGAAAACCGCCAAATCGCAGGGGCGGAAAGTCGGCTGCATCCGACTGGCATCAAGACGCTGCAAATCTAGGAGTTGATTCACCAGTCGTAAGAGGCGACGGCTGTTGCGCAGAGCAATCTCGGCTTGAGAGTTGGGCAAATCCTTTTGGCGTTCTACCGCCGTCTCTAGCGGACCCATCATTAGGGTTAGAGGGGTGCGGAATTCGTGAGAAATATTTTGGAAAAACTCGGTTTTGAGCCTATCTAGTTCCAGCAATCTTTCCGCCTGTTCCCGGGTTTTTTGGTAAAGTCTCGATTGTTGGACGGCGATCGCTGCTTGAGCTGCTACGGCAACAGCCAAATCTATTTCCGATTGCTGCCACTGGCGAGGTCTATCGGTTTGGCGCAGGGAAATGCTGCCAATAATATTGCCATCGGATACCAGGGGAACTACCATCAGCGATCGCGCCGGAGACCTCAGAGGCAAATCCGCTACATTCAATTCTGGCGTTTCCTGCAAATCGGCAATAACTGCTGGTTTTTGGGTAGCGAGCAGTTGCTGCAAGACCGGGTTATTGCTAATCATCACCACCGACCGAGGCAAAGGAGAGGTTATCGATTCTTGGCTATCGGTTTCTTGGTTTTCGCTGTTGCAACCTCCAACAGAATCCAACTCGCAATCAACTAAGACCGACTCGCCGCGATCGTATAAACCCACGCATTGAACGTACTCGTTCTCCTGAGTCCACAAAGATAAAGCACAGCCATCTACTTGCAATGCAACGCCTAGCTGCTGGGTAATCGCGGCAAAAATATCTTTGGGATTGAGGCTGGAACGAATTGCCGCCGTAATTGTATTAATCAGAGACTGTTGCCGAGCTAGAGACTGTGCCTGCTCGTAAGCCCTTGCCTGAGATAGAGACAAAGCCGCTTGGTCTGCCACCATGAAGACTAACTGTGTTTCGTCATCCTGCCAGTCCCGTTGGCGATCGCACTGGTGTAGCGCCAGCACTGCCATTAGTTCCATGCGGAAAATCAAAGGCACCACCAAGCTAGAGCGAATATTAGCCGCTCGATAAGCCGAGGAGCGTTCTTGCAATTCCGGCGTCGAACCCTGCAAGCGATCGTCCGTTTCTACATCATTAATAGTTTCGATAGTTGTAGTTTCCCAAACCGTTTGCGCCAGAATTTCTTCCCTCGACAGGTCAAGACCGGGCAGTGCGATCGTAGGTCGGCCGTCGCTATTCTCGGACTTATCGTAGATAAACCATTTTTCTGTTAATTTGCCATCTTGGAACGGTCGCAAAATACAATAGCTCGTCTCAAACATATGGCCGAGAGTCTCCACTATAGTCTGGAGAACCTCTTCCACACTATTGCGCGAGCGGATAGTATTGGTAATTGCATTGAGGAGGGATTCTTGGCGCAAGCTGCGGCATAATTCCTCTGTTCTGGCCTTGAGGACGTTGTGAGTATCTACAGCTTGCTTCACCACTTCCTTGAGATCTTTTGGAGCCCAAGGCTTCGTGACGTATTTGAAAACCTTACCAGCATTTATGGCATCTACTAAGTCTTCTACATCCGTGTAAGCGGTGAGAATAATCCGAATCGTATCGGGATATCGAGTTGCCGTGACGCTCAGCAACTCCGTTCCACTCATCCTCGGCATCCGCTGATCCGATATAATCACCGCTATATCACCCTCCGCTGCCAGGATATCTAGTGCCTGCGGTGCATTTTCTGCCTTGCGCACTTTATAATCCCGATAGAAGGTTCGGTAAAGCAAGTCGAGATTGTCTTGTTCGTCATCGACTAGCAGAATTTTCGGCTTTTTGTTTTGGAGGCTCATGCACCGCTCTCCTGCGACTTTTGGGAGTTAGATTTGATATCGTTTTATAGCACTACGCGGTTTAGGGCAATCTCATTGTCTGCCTGTAGGGCAAGTGGTGAAATCGCCCCTACAGGCAAAGCTTGTGCTGACTGCTGACTGCTATAATAGGCATTTGCGATCGCATCCACCCAGAGATCGTTGGAAAAAAACTATCTATTATTGATACATATATTTTACAAACAACCGGACATATCTCCCGGCTGAAGGCGATCTTCCATTTCCCTGAATCTTACAGATAGCTACAGCACAATTATACCAGAATGCTACCCTATGGGAAGGGCGGCATGGGATGTTGTGGCCTGGAACTGTACTAAGGATCGGGTAAAGGATTTCCAAATAAAAATTTCTCCCTCGCTTCCCCGCAGAACGGGCGTCCCGCCTGTCCGGAGCCCAGAGACTTCTCGGACGCCCGTCCTACGAAGAAGGATAATTTATTTCAAGGAGTTCCCTAAAGCGATCGCCCCATGCGACCCACACTCTAGGGTATGGGGTGTGGGCTGTGGGCTGTAGGGTTTTCTGGGGCGAAGCATTCCAATACAATAATTTAGATTTAAAAGCAAAAGCTATCTCGGGAACGCTGTCGCCCCTACGCCCCGGGTCGATACACAATAATGCCAAATCTAAAAAACATACCCTCTTCCCACAGTCCCCTCTCCCCACAGTCCTCCTAGATATGGATATTTTGCGTAAGTCCTGCTAAAATTGCGAAAATTGTTGGGTTAGTTCCCGGGCCTCTGCCTACAATTTCCAGCCAGACAATCCACTATAGGTTGTGCTTGCTTTCCCGATCCGGCGATCGCGACTTCCAAAAAACCAAATCAACTTATATTAGTAGAACTTATATAAACTACAGTATATAATTATAGATGTAGCGGAAATTGCGCCGTAGCCCACAGTAGCCCACAGTACAATGAGTTAGGATTGTCTGAGCCTAGTATCCTCCCTAGTCGTGAAGGAATCTTTTATTTCCACTAGACCTGCTCCACTAGCGCCGGAACCCTCCGCCGGTTCCTCCCGCTTTCTAATTCGTACTGCCCGACCGAAGGAACTGGCAGGCATCGCCCATGTCTTGACCGATAGCTTTCACTCCTCAAACGGACTCTGTCGCTGGATGCACCCGCTATTTCGCCTAGGGATTTACGAAGATCTTCGGGCAAGGCTGCGTGCGAGCGGCTCGTATTATATTTGCTTGGTAGCGATCGCTCTCCCTACATCAGAATCTTCACAAGAGGTTTCCAGTCCGGCTGTGGGGGTGGTAGAAATGTCCCTGCGTCCCCACAGCTCTTGGACTACCTCTTGCTCCCAATACCTCTATTTATCTAATTTGGCAGTTTCTCCCCCCTACCGCCGACAGGGAGTTGCCAGCCAATTACTGCTAGCTTGCGAAGAATACGCGGCTAACTGGGGTTTTTCAGAACTTTACCTACATGTTTTAGAAAATAACCGAGAGGGACGGCGTCTCTATTTCAAAGCCGGCTATAGATTGCATCGAGCCGAACCAATTTTGATGCTTGGGCTTTTTCCCAAACCCAAACGGCTCTTATTGCGAAAATGCCTAAACTAGGGGAAGAGCGGAATTGGGCATTGGGCATTGGGAATTGGGAATTGTTGGGCATTGGGCATTGGGCAACCTCCCCCTCTCACCTCGGGGTAGGTTTTTTACGACGGTACGAAAGAATGCGGGTTTCAGTGTAAATGTAGGTTGGGTTGAACGGAGTGAAACCCAACTATACCAATCGTTGCGCCCTTGTTTCGTTCCCGGGCCGCTCCCTACAATTTTAAGCCAGACAGGCCAGTAGGTTTTTTACGACGGCACGAAAGAATGCGGGTTTCAGAGATTGACAGCCACTGCCTCCACAACGGAAAAATTAGGGTCTTCAAGCTCCACGGGAACGCTTTTAGTCGGCCTCCCCGAAAAACCTACCCCGAGGTGAGAACCTCCCCCTCCCAGGAGGGGAGGGGCTAGGGGTGGGTTGGAGGGTGCCCTTGGGGTGGGTGGAATTGGGTATGTTCGCATTGGGAAGAGCGGAATTGGGAATTTGGTTCTCTTCACTTACAAGCCGTTCGCGTTTTAACCTGTTCGCGTTTTACCCACATTCTACTTAAAACTCAAAACTCTCAAACTAAGAACTATTCCCCAATTCCCAATTCCGCTCTTCCCAATTCCCCATTCCGCTCTTCCCTTATTCCATTCTCTCGATTACTATTTTCAGACGAGCGACGAGCGCCCCTATAGCTCCGATCGCAGCGAAGAAAGGAAACAGGGTAACGCCTATCGCCCCGCCAACTAAACCCACAGTCATCGGAATTTCCAGCAAGGTACTTCCGGTTTCATTTTTGATAACAATTCGGCGAATATTCCCTTGATGAACCAGCTCTTTAATCTTATCCAATAGGGTATCGCCGCTAATATTAAACTCTTCTACTCTAACTTTTTGAGATGAGGGGATTTCCACTTCCGGCTCTACCGAATCGGAATCAAGGTTAGCTCGATCTCTTGGTTCGTTCATTATCTAGCTCCACTATTCGATAGTTAATTGGATACTTAAGTATCGTAACACAATTAGGGTGTGGGGTGTGGGGTGTGGGGTGTGGGGTGTCGGGTGTGGCGGTGGGGTGTGGCGGTGGGGTGTGGGGTGTGGGGTGTCGGGTGTCGGGTGTGGGGTGTGGGGTGTCGGGTGTCGGGTGTCGGGTGTCGGGTGTCGGGTGTCGGGTGTGGGGTGTCGGGTGTGGGGTGTCGGGTGTCAGGTGTCGGGTGTGGGGTGTGGGGTGTCGGGTGTGGGGTGTCAGGTGTCGGGTGTGGGGTGTGGGGTGTGGGGGGGACAAGGGGACCGAAAGAGTTTTTAATTTTGAGTTTTGAGTTTTGAGTTTTGAATTGCAAATCTTTAACTTAAAGCTCAAAACTTAAAGCTCAAAACTTAAAGCTCAAAACTTTCCTAATTCCCAATTTTATCCTGAGCCTGTCGTAGGCGTAGCCCGCCCTCCGGGGCTTTGGGTCCCCATTTAGACGGGCCATAATCAAATGTTTACCCGAAACTCGGCGTAAAATAAAAACTAAGATTATTTAGTTTTGTATCAAACCCAAGCAAGCGGATAAAACTATGGCTCCTGCCATTTTAATAGAGAAGCTCCAGAAACGTTATGGCTCAGTTGAAGCCCTTACAGACGTATCCTTTACGATAGAACCCGGGGAAATATTTGGCTTGCTCGGTCCCAATGGGGCTGGGAAAACCACCGCTATTCGCTGTTTATGTACCCTAACTACTCCAGATGCGGGCAAAATTGAACTGTCTGGCATCGATGTAGTGGCTAACCCGAGAGTGGCTAGACAGCGTTTGGGCTATGTGGCTCAGGAAGTGGCTTTGGATAAGGTATTGACGGGTCGGGAATTGCTGCAACTGCAAGCGTCCTTATACCATTTACCGAAGAAATTATCAAAAAAACGAATCGATCGCACTCTGAATCTGCTGGGCTTGGAAGACTGGGCAGATAAGCGTACCGGCACCTATTCTGGAGGAATTAGAAAGCGTCTGGACCTAGCGGCAGGCTTGCTGCATCAACCGGATGTCTTGGTGTTGGACGAGCCGACGGTGGGACTGGATATAGAAAGCCGTCTTGCTGTGTGGGATTTCTTGCGTCAGTTGCGATCGCAAGGAACCACCGTACTGATTACCAGCCACTATCTCGAAGAGATAGATCTGCTGGCAGACCGGGTGGCAATTATAGACCGGGGCTCGGTTATAAACGAGGGCACCCCTTCAGAACTCAAGGATAAAGTAGGAGGCGATCGCATAACCGTGCGCTTGCGGGAGTTTACCCCCATCGAAGAAGCCGAAAAAGCCAAATCCCTACTCTCGGCGCTGCAATCAGTCCAAGATATCGTCATCAACAATGCCCAAGGGAACTCCCTCAATTTGGTAGTCGGCGCAGGGAGCAACTCCCTGCTGAGCATCCAAAATTCCCTCAGCGATGCTGGCTTGCCCCTGTTCGGCATCGCCCAATCGCGACCCAGTTTAGATGACGTATATTTAGCGGCAACAGGTCGAACCCTTATGGATGCAGAACTCGCAGTAGCGGGCACTCGCGACCCCAAAGCCGAACGCAAGCAGAATATGCGTTAAGAAAGCTATTAGCGGTCAGCTTTCAGCTTTCAGCTATTAGCGGTCAGCTTTCAGCTTTCAGCTTTCAGCTTTCAGCTTTCAGCTCAGGACTTACGCAACGACTCTATTTGTAGCGTGCGCAGTGGCACAAGAAACTATATACAGAATTAGATCTGACAATTTGCGTAAGTCCTGAAGCTCTCGACTCAAAACTCCGGTTAGCTCTCAGCGGTCAGCTCTCAGCGGTCAGCAATAAGCGGTTAGCTCTGAGCAATAAGCTTTCAACTCAAAACTCCGGTTAACTCGAACTCCGGTTAGCTCGAACTCAAAATTGACCATTGACCCCGTTGACTGCTGAGAGCTGAGAGCTGAGAGCTGAGAGCTGAGAGCTGAGAGCTTATTGCTATAAACACAACTCCAGTACAAACATGCGTAAAACCGTCACCAATTCTGAAATAGATTTTAGCTTTTCGCAAGGAGCAAACGCGAAGGTGTCTGCCGACAAGTTAGTCGGGGAATTAACTCAAGAAACCCTCGCCCTTACCAAGCGCCTATTCATTCAGTTACAAAGACGTCCGACGACTCTGGTTGCCGGGATTATCCAGCCGTTAATGTGGTTAATCTTATTTGGAGCCCTGTTTGAGAACGTACCGGAAGGTATGTTTGGCGAAAGCCAGAATTACGCTCAGTTCCTCGGCGCTGGAGTGATTGTCTTTACTGCCTTTTCCGGAGCCCTCAATGCTGGCTTGCCCGTGATGTTCGATAGAGAATTTGGCTTTCTAAATCGCCTGCTAGTCGCTCCCCTAGCTTCCCGGTTTTCGATTGTTTTTGCCTGTGCCATCTATATTGTTACCCTGAGCCTTATCCAAACTAGCGTCATTGTCGCCGCTGGAGCTTTTCTGGGTGCCGGTCTGCCCGGATTGGCCGGCCTTGTGGCGATCGCTACGATTGTCTTCCTCCTAGTCTTGGGCGTGACTGGATTGAGCCTGGGTCTGGCCTTTTCTCTCCCCGGGCATGTCGAGCTGATTGCCGCTATCTTCCTCACCAATCTGCCCCTGCTATTTGCCAGTACGGCTCTGGCTCCCCTGTCCTTCATGCCTCAGTGGCTGGCATGGGTTGCTACCTTAAATCCCCTCAGCTATGCGATAGAGCCCATTCGCTATTTGTATATCCATAGCGACTGGGGGCTGGGCAGCATTGTCATGGTAGCCCCTTGGGGCAATGTCAGTTTTATCGGTTCTCTGCTAGTCTTGGCCAGTTTTGCTCTCTTCGCACTATTGAGCATACAACCTCTGCTCAGACGCACTTTTGCTTGAGTCTAGATAGAAACCCGGTTTTTTTTGGAAAAACCGGGTTTCTGGCTCTGGGTAGGATCGTAATGCTCTAAAAAAATTGCTATATAATAGAGTAGAATGGTTAAAATAAGCATAAAGATTTTAGCCGATGCATATGAAACTAAATCTATCTCTAGCGACTATCGCGATCGCCATTGGCTTCTCCCCCTTGCTGCTGTGCCAGCCAACTCGGGCTGATGAAGAAAGCAGCGAACCTACGAATAGGGCTGCAGATCTCCTCGATCCGCAAATCCAAGACTTGGAAGATCCTTTTTACGGGGCAGGGGGAGATCCAGAACAGTTCAATCCCCTAGATCTGATCCACCGCGCCAACCTCGGCGGCCTCCGCAGCATGGAAGAGTTTATCATCGAGCAGGACCAAAACCTGAACGATGCTGCAACTGATTTCCGAGCCAGGCAGTTGGAGCTGTTGCGCCAGCAACAAGCAACCCCAGCGGAGGAAGGTGCATCGGAGGATAGTGCGGTCTCGACACCAGAATAAAACTCGATTTGGTTTTCTAAAATCCCTGCCGACCCTGGGGACTTGCAAGGTAATTTCTGCGGAAGTCTCGTAGCGCGCCCTGGCGTGCCAGGGTCGGCTCATTCTTGCTCTTGGTCTTCTTCTTCTAAGACTACATCTTCGTACAAAAGCTCGATGGGGCAGCGAAAGTCGAGGCTCGTTAAGTGAAGTTCCTCCCCATCAGCGTAGCTATGCAATTCCCAAATCCCTTGCTCGTTGAGGCGGAAGCATTCAACGGTCATTTGTTCGGCACTAATCAGAAGATATTCTCGCAAACTGGATATGCGCCGGTATTGTTGGAATTTTTGGCCGCGATCGTATCTTTCCGTACTGGGAGATAGCACTTCAGCAATCAGACAGGGGTGATAAATAACTTTGCGGGCTTTTTTGTCCCCCCGGTCACAAGTAACCATCACGTCGGGATAGTGAAAGGGGCCTTTTTCAGATATGCCAACCTTGGCATCGGCCATATAAACCCGGCAAGGACCACCTTTAGTATGATTTCTTAGGGCAGTTGTTAGATTAACTGCAATGGCATTGTGGGGAATGGTCCCTCCAGCCATCATGGCAAAAACTTCACCATTTATATATTCATATTTAATAGGCTGTAGTTCTTCCCAGTCTAGGTATTCCTGGGGGCTCATGTATTTTGGGTCTTGGATTGCTACCATCGTCAACCTCTCTATACTTATCTAAAATCCCACGTCATACCAAATTATATCAAATCCGTTACCGAACAGTAAAGTTTCCCACTTTTACCTACGACCCCTACGACAGGTATTACGGGCTATATAGCAATTTAAAATCATCTCAAATCCGATTAATTGCTCGCAGAGTTTAGAATTTCCCGTAGGCGGAGACGCCTGTCCATATGCCCGGGGAGCTTTTTTTAGAGAGATTAGCCCGATTCAATGTGTAATTCTATAAGGGACTTCCAAGATAGCGCCTATTGCTTTAGGACAGATAATGATTATTTTAGAAATTATGGCGACGCCAATAGGCATTTCCGGGGTACTGACCGATTGTTTAAGATAACTTTTATAATTTCTTAACTAGATTTGCCTCTATATAAATGGGTGAAACCTGGTAAATTAGTCTCTAATAATCCCGTCGTTTTTAGGATAATGTATCTTATGCTACTTATAAAAAAGGTTCTCGGTAACGTCGGTAACCCTAAAAAAAATCAGTAAAGCATGGCATAGGATAGGTAGGGCATATCTCGCTCGATCTCTATTGTGCCTGTTTCTCTGGCTCGGGGACTTTAGGGAAAGGTCGCGGCAAAAAACGATCGTATTGGCAAACCAGAAGGCTCGAAAATTTCAAGCGATGAAAAAATAACTTTAAATAGGAATTAAAAATGCAGAATAGAAAATTGGTTTCGACCGAGCGGGCCATAAGACCCAGGTTCTGCTACACCCGAAATCTGGGAACTCCCGGCAAAATCGAGCAATTCGCCCGACTCCCCGCGACGGACAAAGTGGTAAATTATGAAAAAATAGACGTCATAGAGTCTAAGCCAGTGCGAGAACCACTCGAACTATCCCTCTCCCTAATTCAGGCAGTGCTAGAATCAGCGGCTGATGGCATTATTGCGATCGCTCCCGAGTCCAACATAAAAATCTACAATCAAAACTTAGTTAATCTGTGGCGGATTCCCGAAGAAATTATGGCATCTCGGGATTGGCATGCGGTGCTGGATTTTCTAGTCGATAGCTTAAAAATACCCGATATATTTCTGGCAAAAGAAAAGGAACTGTCCGAAAATCCGGATTTAGAAAGCAACGATTTTCTGGAATTAAAAGACGGGCGAGTATTCCAATGCTATTCCCAACCCCTGCGGATGGAAATGCAAATTGTTGGCAGGACATACAGCTTTCGGGATGCGACGGCACCTTGGCGCGTCCAAGAAGCTATCGAATACCAAGCTTGGCACGACCTGCTGACCGGACTGCCGAACCGCGACCTATACCAGAAGAGACTTTCCCAAGCTTTAGCCCATAGTATCCCGACTAAAAATAAGATAGCAGTGATGTTTTTGGATCTAGACCGATTCAAAACCATTAACGATACTCTGGGTCATACTATTGGAGATCGATTGTTAAAACAGGTTGGCGATCGCCTCACCAATTGCCTGCGCGAAGGCGATACGATAGCCCGCTGGGGTGGAGACGAATTCACCCTGCTCCTGCCTAAGCTCCATAGTCACCAGCATGTAATGGCAATTGCCGAGAGAATTCTCGCCAGTCTCAAGCCAGAGTTTCATATAGACGGGCACCAAATTCATATTGCCGCTAGTATTGGCATTGCCCTCTATCCCACCGATGGCAAAGACTCGCAAACTTTGCTCAAAAATGCCGATGCAGCTTTATATCGTGCCAAAGAACAGCGCTGTACCTACCGGCTCTACGCACCGGATCTCAATTCTCAAGCCACCGAGCTATTTGCTTTAGAAAATAGCCTGCACTATGCCTTGGAGCGAAAAGAATTTATTCTTTACTACCAGCCGCAGGTGGATATTAATACTAAGAATATTATTGGGGTAGAAGCCTTAGTGCGCTGGCAGCATCCGCAATTGGGTATGGTGTCGCCGAATAGGTTTATTCCCCTAGCAGAAGAAACCGGCCTAATCGTACCTATTGGCGAATGGGTGCTGCGAACCGCCTGCCAGCAGGCTAAGAACTGGCAAAATTCCGGTTTGCCAGCGATACGCATAGGCGTCAATCTTTCTGCCCGTCAGTTTCAGGAACCCAATCTAGTAGAAACGATCGCCCAAACTTTAGCCCAGACGGGGCTGCGGCCGGAGTTTTTGGAACTGGAGATTACCGAAACTATTGCCATGCGAGACGTACAGTTGGCTAAAGAAGTGCTAGGCCGCTTGAAGGAAATGGGCGTTCAATTGTCGATGGATGACTTTGGTACGGGCTATTCTTCTTTGAATTATCTGAAGACTTTTCCCCTGCATACTTTGAAATTGGATAGAGCATTCGTGCGGGAGCTGACAGTTGACCAGCACGATTTGGCGATCGCTACTGCAGTTATTACTCTCGGTCGAGGTCTGGAACTGCGAGTTGTCGCTGAAGGGGTGGAAACTTTAGAACAATTGGAAGTATTGCGCGACCTCCACTGCAAAGAAATGCAGGGTTATCTCTTTAGCCCCCCCCTTCCGGTGGAGAAAGTTACAAAGTTGCTCGAAGAATCGATGGCTAACGATCGAACTAAGTCACCATGAAGTGAAGGCTCGTCGTCTTCAAAACCTTGCATGAGACTTAAAAATGCAGATCGGCATGGATTCGTTTCTAAACAGAGTGGCGATTATTGCCACTACGCACTCAGGGAACGGAAAGTTCAAATCTCGCTCCTGGCTAGTAACGGCAAGGCTTGTGCCGATCGCATGACTGCTCTCTGAGGATAAAACGGTACTATCGAGGGACAGGACTTACGCAAATTGCACGATTAATTATAGATATAGGGTTTGGTGCGCGGTGCGGCACCTGGATTTGTCCAACTTTGGGTAAGTTTCGACAGGCTCAGGACGAGCGCCCGAACGGTGGCCGAACGATGGATAAGATCGTTATTGCGTGCAGCTTCATAAAGAATTGGTCTCAATATCTCCGCCTGGGACAGGCGGGAAGCCCGTCCTACGGGAAGCTCGATTTTTTTAAAGCGATTAAACATATTTGATTAGGACTTACGCAAATTGTCAGATCTAAGAGTATATTTAGCGCTTGGTGCGAACGCGCACAATACAAATAGCTTCTATGCGTAAGTCCTGTTGACATAAATAGCTATTTCCATTTACCTTAGAGGGTGCATCAGTCCCGTGAAATATAATATGTTTTGGCAGCTTAGCGCTCTATTATGACTAGAGAAAACGCCGAGCTTCCTTTAAAAACAATTCCCTCCAATTCTCCCTGGTTAATTTATGCCTTGGGGGGCGGCTGGGGTCATCTAATGCGCTCCCTGGCATTGGGTCGGATGGCGGCGAGCGATCGCCCTATTATCGTGGTTTGCAATAGTCCCTACATTGCAGACATACTAATCTATGCTGCGGATGACGAAGCTTTGCCCATAGTCTTGGGTTGCTATATCTATACTATCCCCGCTACGGCTTCTTCGGAGCAAACAGCCAATCGCATTTTAGAAGCGATCGCCACTCAAGACTACGAATGCTTAATTGTAGATACATTCCCTAAAGGATTGGGGGGAGAACTCGCAGATATCTTGCCCCAGATGCAAGGGATAACCAAAATTTTGGTACATCGCGACATCAGTCCCGACTACGTTCGCGCTAAAAACTTAGAACCTTTCGTCACCGAGAATTTTGATTTAATACTCGTACCCGGAGAAACAGAGGAAATTCCCCTAGCCCATCTGCCCCAAGTCAAACATACCTCTCCCTGGCTAGTTCGCTCTGGGGACGAACTACCCTCCCGCACTGCAGCCCGCCAACTATTGGGAATAAATCCGGCCGAGAGTAAGAAAATAGTCTTGGTTTTAGCCGCCGGCCGCGCTGAGGAGCTATGGTTTTACGGCCAGCTAATTCAGGCTATTGCTCGGAGCTTGGATGTTGTAGCCCGCTGCTTGTCCGCAGAGCGACCCCCCGACTGTCCTCCGGAATTATGGAGTTTTCATTGGCCCGGAATAGAATGCTTGCCCGGAGTTGATGTTGCCGTGGGCGGTGCGGGGTACAATACCTTTTACGAATGTCTGGCCGTTGGCATACCATTGGTGGCGTTTGCCTTTCCAAGGCAATACGATCGCCAGGAAATCCGAGTTCGCCGTTTGCTCCGCCAGCAGCGATCGCCTCAAGTCAGGCTTGTGGATACCCTGGAAGCGGCCGTTGAGGCAGTTAGGGAACTCTTGCTCCTGCCCCAGACCCGGGTCTCCACCGTTAATGGGGCAAAAATGGCCGTTAGAGCGATCGAGCAATCCTTAAAATAATTGAGGGTGTGGGGTGTGGGGTGTGGGGTGTGGGGTGTGGGGGAAGACTTGGGGACCGCAACGACCAAGCTCACGACATGCTTGGGAACTTGGGGACCGCAACGACCAAGCTCAGGACATGCTTGGGGACTTTTAAGTTTTAAGTTCTTAGCTTGAGAGTTTTGAGTTCTTAGCTTGAGAGTTTGAAGACATGATAATTGCCAATCTTTAATTGAAAATCTAAAACTCAAAACTCTTTTCAATTCCCAATTCCCAATTCCCAATTCCCCCACACCCTACACCCCACACCCCACACCCCACACCCTACACCCCACACCCCACACCACACCCCCTACACCCCACACCCCACACCCCACACCCTATACCCCACACCCCACACCCGAAAAAAAAAACGACCCGAAGGAAAACATCGAAAAACAACTTGTAAGCCACATC
>JAAHFN010000045.1 GCA_010672965.1 Oscillatoria sp. SIO1A7 | reverse complement strand
GGGTTCCCCGTGCCCGCCCCGGCCGCCCCAGACCAACCGGGGCGGGCACGGGGAACCCCTACAAACTGTGACTGTTTAACCGGATTTAATATAAAAAGTAAAAAGTAGCCTCTGACTAAGGAACGAGCATTTATAAATGTCCGTTCCTTATTTGCGTAGTGCTAGAAAACGAGGATTCTCATATTGGAATATTGCATCCCCCAGACACCTGACATCAATTTGAGAACCGCTATATTTCTACACCCTAAACCTAGTGCAGCGCGGCAGAAGTAATAAGCGAGCGCGAGAATTGTGGCCGGGAGCCTGGCTCCAAAAGCATTTTGAATTTTGAATGAAAGAATTTTGAATCTCGTGCGCAGCGGCACTAGAGCGTTACTCCTCTTGTTCGATCTTGTCGGTGGGTTTCATGGCTTTCTGGGGCGAAGCATTCCAGGATAAAGGATTTTTTTAAAAAATAAGTTGTCTCTGGAATGCTGTCGCCCCTACGCCGTCGATTCGCCTAGAAAACATCAAATCTAAAAAACATACCCTTGTAAGACCCGCCCTGCTCCCTAGTAATTGTCAAGGTAGTTTTGATGATTGAAAGTAATCCTTGCTTGTTCCTTTTATAAAGAGGAAACTAATCAATCTAATCAATTTATCCTCAATCGACTACTAGATCCGGAATATATTGCCATTTTTTAATGGGCCGCATTATTCTATTTCTGCCAGCAGAGGCAAGAACTCCATCTGTGGAGCGTCTGTGGAGGAGGCTCTTAAAGCAGAAACTGTAGGAGGCAAAAACATTCGCAAGCTCCTTAAAGATCGCGACAAGTTCTCAAAATAAAGGAGGTAATTGTCATGCCAAGGGACAAGCGACTGCAAATTTAGTACCAGTCCAAGAACGTTCTTTGACCGCCACCGTTCGGGCGAAAGCCTGTCGTAGGCGAAAGCCTGCCCAAGGAGGGCATAGCCGGTACATTATTAACTTGCAAGTCCCCAAGTATCCTGACACCATTCCCAGACATTGCCTGGGAGATCGTACAGCCCAAAAGCGTTGGGCGGAAAAGTCCCAACTGGAGTTGTTCTTTGGCGATATCAAATAAATACCGTAGGGGCAACCACGGAGGGATTGCCCCTACGGTATCAGGCGCTCCCGGGGGCGGGCAGGGAACCCCTACAAATACTGTAATTGTTTAACCGGATTTGATATAAATATAAGCATTATAGCGTTTCTCAAATAAGTGTAATAAACGATCGGACCCTAGAAACGTAGGGGCGACAGCATCCCTGAGACAATCTCGGGGCTCCTAACGGCAACCCTCATATTGGGATATTGCATCCCCCAGGCACCTTACATCAATTTGAGAACCGCTATAAGCTTCGGATAATTCAAAGTTAGCCAAAGCTTGTTCTGCCTTACTCGTGCTGACCGCTGGCTGCTGAGAGCTGACTGCTTACTGCGATCGCCTAAATATTGATACTCTGGGGAATCTTCGACGGTAGTAGATACTCATAAGCATAAGGAAGATAACTTGCCGCCGCATTACGCTGCTCTATTTCAGTTTCTATCTCCCGAAGTTTTTCTTGGAACTCTCGCAGGGGTGTTTGCACTCCTAACTTGCGAAAATGCAAGAGGCCGTACTTACCCAATTGAGTGTAATACACGGAACCAAGCAAATAGGTCACCAACAACTGCCACTTTGCCTGGGTAACTGGCGGTAACAAGTTTAAAAAATCTTCCTCCGTCCCATTTTTTACAGAACTAGCAGGAACGTAACCTGCCAAAGGCATTGCTGGCGCATAGCTCATTATGCTTTTCTGGGGGAAATTGACAGCAGCATGTTGGGCGCTAGAGGTGAAGATAATTAGAGTTGCAGCTTCGATAAGATAGTCGAGGGTTTGAATAGAACCCTTACGATCGCCGAAATCGATAACTCGTCCGCCGTTAAAACTTGTTAAATCCGCGACCCATGCTTGCAGTTCTGTATCTCCCTGCACTTCTAAATCTGAGTTATAACAGATATTAAGGTAACTCGATACCCACTGATGGATAGCATCCCAAATTCTGAGGGCATCATCGCGGTAAGGATAGACTGGCAAATTCTTTGCATCTAGCACGCCCCGGCGTTCGAGTTGAGCCCTTAACATCTGCTTGTTAAAAGGATATGTTTGCACGCCTTTTACCGCAAAAGCCAGAGAGCTATCAATAGTTGCTGCTAATAATTTATTTACTGGGCCACCAGGTGCAATAAGACGAGCTTGGGCGGCATTGTTAATTGCTAAAGTACCTTTAAAGTGAGGGCGCAGCAACAGGCTGACGGGGTGTTTGTCCGGTAACTGTCGGTGGGTGGCGATAACGAACGGTTCGATAAATAGGTGAGTCCGTGCTAGATGGGTAACGGCTTCGTGGTAGTTGCCATCGGCAACCTGTACGACAGTTTTGGCAAACATCCAAGAATAGGGATTGCTCTTCGGAGTCACAACCGGGTTATCCGGTCCTGGCTCTTGCTGGCACTGGATGGCCACGGGTTTGAGCGTTCGATTGTCCCCAGTACCTTTGGGCACTGCAAACATGGCCAAGGGCGCGTAGAGGTATTTTTGATACTGTGGGAAAGTGCCGTCAATAGCTTCGGCAAGGATTGCATAGTCTGCTATATAGACCCGACCTTCCCCTAGAGCGACTTCCAGGGAGTCGTCAGATCCCATCACTTGCTTGTACTGTTCCTCGGTGACCGGAAAGCGAGGATTGGGTTCGGTCATCCTTTCGATTACTACCGGATTTGGTCCGGCAACTCGCATATAGGCGAAGGTTTCGTCTTCCTGAAAGTTGTTTGCGATCGCCGGTAACTTCAAGAAAGGGGAAACGAAGAGTTTTTCGTATTTTTCAAGGTTAATATCGGTTCTATCGCTAATTTTTTGTTTGAAAATTAGTAAAGCCTTTCCAGCCAAATTTAAAAAGAAATTATCATTCTTTCTATCCGGCAGTAAATCTAAAACATATCCAAATAATTTAATGCCTATGGTGTAACCTGTTTCTTTTCTTTTCTCTTTTCTCTCGTTTCTTCCTTCTGCTTGCCTTGCACTTTCTATAAATAAACGCTCGATATCAGCCTTTATTTCTTCTTTTTCGTCTCCGTTGCAAATTCTGGCAATTATATAATTTATCCCGAGTTTTAAAACCTGGACTATAGCCAAAACTAGCCACCATAAAGAGAAATTCTGTCCTTTCGGGACTTTATCTACCATCGCTAGCGGTTCGATGTAGGTATAGTTGTATTGGTATTTCTCTTGTTGTTTTTTCATATAATTGTCATTTAGCCAATTGCTTGCTGGTGTTATAGTGACATAGCGTTTCTCAAATTGATGTGAGGTTTCTGGAGCCCGCACAACGAGGGTACGGAAATTCCCATTCGGAGCTAAGAGATATATAGTTGCTCTTGTTATTTCTTAGCCCCTTTTCATTCATTACAATTTGAGAAACGCTATAAGGAGAAGCTTGCGGGTTGGCTGCAAAAGCCGAACTCCCGTTGCGCTTCTCCATCCTCTACCTTAACTAAACATTGATGCTCTGGGGTATATTCGTCGGTAGCAAATATTCGTAAGCATAAGGCAGATAACTTGCCTCTTGATTGCGTTGATTAATTTTGTCTTGTATTTCGTCAAGTTTTGCTTTGAACTGGTTTAAGAGTTGTTTCACGTCTTCCTTCTCAAAATCATCGTCCTTGTATTTACCTAATTGAGTGTAATACACGGAACCAAGCAAACACCCCAAATTCAATTGCCCCCGTGCCTGAGGCAGTGGGGGTAACAATTTGAGGAAATCTTGTTCGCTCGCCTCCTTGACAGAGCTAGCGGCAGCATAGCCTGCCAAAGGCATTGCCGGTGCATAGCTCATTATGTCTTTTTGTGGAAAATTGACAGCAGCATGTTGGGCGCTGGCAGTGAAGATAATTAGAGTCGTAGCTTCAATTAGATAGCTCAGAGTTGTAATAGAGCCCGTACCTTCATAGCCGAAGCCGTTAGCTCGTCCGCCTTTAAAGCCTATTACATCTGCCCCCCATGCCTGAAGTTCTGTATCTCCCTGCACATCTAGGTCGGATTTGTAATAAATCTTCAGGTAACCCGATACCCACTCATAGATAGCATCCCAGAGAAGAAGGGCATCGTCGCGGTAAGGATAGACTGGCAACTTGCTAGTATCTAGTACGCCCCGGCGTTCGAGTTGAGCCCTTAACATCTGCTCGTTGAAAGGATATGTTTTCAAGCCTGTGACTGTAAAAATCCGAGAGGAATCAATACTTGCTGCTAGCAATCCGTTTACCCCGCCCTCCTTGGCAATCAGAGATTTTTGGGCGCCGTTGTTAATGAATAAAGTGCCTTCAAAGTGAGGGCGCAGCAGCACGCTGAGGGGGTGTGTGTCTGATAACTGTCGGTGGGTGGCGATAACGAAGGGTTCGATAAATAGGTGAGTGCGTGCTAGGTGGCTAACGGCTTCGTGGAAATTGCCATCCGCAATCTGCACGACGGTTTTGGCGAACATCCAGGAATTGGGATTGCTCTTCGGAGTCAGGATCGGGTTGTCGGGTCCGGGCTCTTGTTGGCACTGGATGGCCACGGGCTTGAGCATTCGATTGTTGTCGGTGCCTTTGGGCACTGCAAACATGGCCAAGGGCGCGTAGAGGTACTTCTGATACTCTGGGAAAGTGCCGTCAATAGCTCCGTCAAGGATTGCATAGTCGGCTATATAGACCCGACCTTCCCCTAAAGCAACCTCCAGGGAGTCGTCGTCTCCCATTACTGACTTATACTGTTCCTCTGTGACCGGAAACTTAGAATTGGGCTCGGTCATCCGTTCGATCGTTAAGGGATTTGGTCCGGCAACTCGCATATAAGCGAAGGTTTCATCTTCCTGAAAGTTGTCTGCGATCGCCGGTAAATCTATAGTAACGAAGAGGTTGTTGTATTTATCAAGATTGCTGGTTTGGTCGCTAGTTTCTTCCTGGGCAATACCTATCTTGTTAGTTCCTCCTGCAATCTTTTGGTACACAAGTAACATTAATTGAATCTGATTTAAGTCCTTAGGCAACTTCTCTTCAAGCAACTCAAGACCCGCGCTTTTTAGGAAATTTAGCAATTCAAAAATCTGACCATCATTAATATTATTTCCAAGTTTCTTTAAGTCTTCTTTTACTACTTCTTCGATTCCTTTGAAAAAAGTAACTATCTCTTGTTCATCGTTTTTCAAAGAGTTAACTGCTAGTTTAATAGCCTCTTTTAAATTCAAAATAACCCACCTTAGAGAAGGATATTCTCCCAAAGGTAGTTCATTTACCATCGCGATCGGTTCTATGTGGGTGTAGTTGTATTGGTATTCTTTTCTTGCTTCATCTAATGCACTGGCTGTCTTTGCTTTGAAGGTCATAAGTAATACCTCTCTATAAGTAAAGGAATTGGCAATTTTCAATTGGCTTTGGCTGTTGGCATCCAGACGTAGCATAGCCCTACGCGCAAGTCAAAGGTCATGCATTCAAAAGTCAAAGGTATAATCTGACTAAGGAACGACCATTTATAAATGTCTTAACTCATTTGCGTAGTGCTATAACTAAAAAGACTCAAACTGGTCCTGGCGTTTCAATTAGATTCAATCTCTTCAATCTCTTCATATTCAAGGATTTACCGAGCAGAATATCGTGTTATTTTGGATCGTATTAACGCCATTTCAAGAAATATGGGCTCGCAAACCGACCCCCGAAACTCTCTCTAGAATAGCCTTTATACGGACCCACATTAGACCTAGGGTCAGTCCTCAGTCTGCCCTAGAACCGTTCGCCGTTTTGACGCCAGCGATATAACACTTACCTACAAACCTGGGAGAGCCTTAAAAGGCAATAGTCTCGATACCTTAACATTGTCAATAGCTTTGCTACTAAAATACAATGCAACATCCATAAGCCAATATTTTCGTTGCGAACAGTTTGATTATATTCGTATTTTGCGATATGGGGTTAAATTTGTAACAAAACTTTACATTAAAAGTTCAGGCAACCTCATAACGGTCCTGCGGACTCGATCTAAGCTTTTGACCGATCGCTAATATATAGCAGTAAGCAGCGGGTCAGCAGTCAGCTCGATCGCAGCATTGCTCCGGAGCCTAGCTTTGGCACTTTTGAACTGTCCTAAACTCTTCGGCGTAGGCAGCTACCTCCCTATATAATAGATCGCCCCCTAGAAGCGAAAAAAGTCTAGGTCTTGGAAATGGGCGCTACTTTGCTAACTATTGCCAAAGATGTCAAAATCCAAGTATAATTCAATCCAGCCAAGGTTCTAGCCTATCGTTTGATTGGTTATGAAAACCGACTGCTGCGATCGCAAGACTTTAACGACGACAGCAAAGATGCAGGGGAGCTAGGAGCCGGACATTCCTTAACCGCTCTCTACGAGATTATTCCAGTCGGCGTAGAAAGCTCGGTGCAATTGCCGGCAGTCGATTCCTTAATTCCTTAAGATATCAACAAAATCCAGCAGAGCCGGCTGCCTACAATAGTAACGAGAATAACAATAACAACGAATTGATGCTGGTGAAATTGCGCTACAAAGCTCCCGATGCAACTGAGTCGCAGCTAATCCAGCAGCCCCCTACTCGACCGAGCTACAAAACTGGAAAACGCCTCGAATCACTTCAAGTTCGCAGCGGCAGTTGCAGAATTGGTAATGCTACTGAGGGATTCCCAATTCAAAGAAAACGCCAGCTTCGAGCAAGTCTTGCAGCTCGCCAACCAATCGAAAGGCACAGATTTAGATGGCTACCGAGGGGAGTTTATTGAATTGGTAGAAAAGAGCAAGACTCTGGCAGAGTTTTGAGTTTTAAGTTTTAAGTTTTGAGTTCGAGCTAACCGGAGTTTTGAGTTTATATGCTGCGATAGGGAAATAATTTAGGTTTTTGAGCGGGGCTTTTTAGCGTCCAGACCAAGACTGAAAAGGGTTTTGCCTTATCGACCGCTGCCGAAAAAAAACACAAATTGCACCTTGGCGCATTGTATTACCAATACAGGACTTAGGCATTGTCTCTATATTTGGTGCTAGACCGGGGCTCTCCCGGGGGCACTGCCCCTACAGATTATATCAGTGCCTAAGTCCTCAAATATTTAACTCAAAACTCAAAACTCAAAACTTAAAACTTTCCCTAGGGCCTATAACTGCGGCGGATTTCCGTAATTTGGTCGGCAATATCGAGCAACGCTTGCGGCATATCTGGCCCAGTTAAGATCAGATCCAGGTGGGAGGGGCGTTTTTCTAGAAGCGCCAGCACTTCCGCTTCTGAAATGAGGCCGAAGTTAATAGCCAAGCTTAACTCATCCAGAACTATGAGAGAATATTTACCTTCAAAGACGACCCTTTGAGTAAATTGCCACAATTGCTGCAAAGAGCTTGTTTCTACTTCGTCTAGCTCGGGAGTGTCAATGCAGCGGGGTACGTTGCAGCGAATCCAGTCCAAATTTTGCCCGAGGCGAACGGGCTGGTCGTGGCCCTGGTTATTTCCCCCTTTGAGGAACTGGATCGCTAGCACTTGAGTCCCCTGACCTGCTATTCTAAGCGCTTCGGCCATGACATTAGTGAAAAAGCAGCGCTGGGGTCCAGTGAAAACTTGGATTAGCCCTTTAACTGCGTAGGGAACTGGACTAGAACTTTTGAGAGTCGGAATTTCGAGCTGTGCAACCATAAACAAAAATTTAAGCCGTAATGGATATTGATACCAGATCTACTTGGGCTAAACCCATAGGGTGCGATAATCATAATACAACAATATCTGGTGTTTTGTGGTATTTTTAACAAAATAATACGCTATATGTAATTTAAGTACCTTATTATTTATATGTTATGGGTTACCAATAGAGCCAAAGTTAGTTATCAATTATGAGTTTTGAAAGTGCTTTGTTTCAGAGAATCGGAGCCAAAGCGAGCTATGAGTTTTTAGTTTAGAATTTTGAGTTTCAGAAAATAGGAACTAAAGCAACTTATAAGTTTTTAGTTTTGAATATTGAGTTAGAGAAAATGGGAGTCGAACAAAATATTACTAATTGCCAATAACATAACTTTATAGATCGAGACTCATAACTTAAAACTCATAACTTAAAATTCATAACTTAAAAGTCATAACTTAAAACCAAGTCGCCTTGCGCAAAGGAGCAATAGTAGTACAGTCTTGAATGGGTGCTAGTAGGAGTTGAGTTTTGTGAAACTGGTAATTCTTGGAGGACCGGGAGCCGGTAAGGGAACGCAAGCGGCTTTGCTATGCAGCAAGTTGGGTATCCCTTTGGTTTCGACCGGGGAGATTCTGCGAGAAGAAATCGCCGCTCAAACAGATTTGGGTAAAAAGGCAGAATCTTATGTAGAAGAAGGAGAACTGGTGCCAGATCCGACGATAATTTCTTTCATCCGCAAGCGACTGGTACAACCGGATACCGCTAAGGGGTGGTTGCTCGATGGCTATCCTCGCACGGCTTTTCAAGCGGAAGAGCTTGATTTTTTGCTAGACGAGCTGGGCCAGCGCTTGCGTTGGGCGATTTACTTGAAATTGCCCGACTCGGTTCTGATGGAACGCTGCCTCAATCGCCAAGATGGCCGTCTGGACGATAGAGAGGAAATAGTCCAGCGCCGAATTGATTTATTTAACGATCGCACTATCCCAATCCTGGAATATTATGACTATCGCGATCGCCTCCTTACGATCGATGCAGCCGGACCGCCAGATCGAGTTTTACAGGAAATTTTGCAAGGGGTCGATCCCGCTAAAGGATAGGCGGCATTTACAGCAGTAAGCTGTCAGCCTCTCAGCTATCAGCCTCTGAGCAGCATTGCCCGGATGTAGCTTTGGCAAACTTTAAGTTACTCTAAGCAAATATGCGTAGTGCTATAATCAGCGATTTAAACAACGAGTTATTTAAACAGCGTCGTTTAATCCAGCAAGCGATTTAACCAGCAAGCGAAATCCAGGAGACAATTGACGACTTATGACTTGGCAGCGTCCTGATGGCAGACCCCCCGATAGATTGCGTCCGATTAGTTTCGAGAAAGACTTCACTCGATTTGCCGCCGCGTCGGTTCTAACGCGCTGCGGCGATACTCAGATTCTTTGTAATGTAACTATCCAGCCGGGAGTGCCTAAATTTTTAGCAGAAAGCGGCCAGGGATGGCTCACGGCAGAATACCGAATGCTTCCGGGAGCCACTCCAGTTCGAGGGGCCCGGGAATTGATGAAGTTATCGGGACGTACCCAGGAAATCCAGAGGCTAATTGGGCGCAGCTTGCGGGCAGCTTTGGATTTGAAGGCTTTGGGAGAACGCACGATTATCGTAGATGCGGACGCGCTCCAGGCAGATGCGGGAACTCGGACTACTTCAATTACTGGCGGTTTTGTTGCTCTGGTCATGGCGATCGAGAAGCTGCTACAGCAAGGAGAACTAGAGCGATCGCCCATCCGCCACCAAATAGCAGCCGTGTCCGTGGGACTTTTAGAAAATGAAGCTTTTTTGGATTTAAACTACACCGAAGATGTAGCCGCTACAGTGGATTTTAACATAGTAATGAACGAGAATTTGGAGGCGATCGAAATCCAGGGAACTGCAGAAGAAGAAAGCTTTAGCCGCAGCCAGCTCAATAGCATTTTAGATGTGGCAGAAAAAGGAATTGGTGAATTGCTCGCCGCCCAGCGCCAAGTCTTGGGCAGCGCCGGAGCTTTACTTCCGTAATTTAGGCGGTTATAGCAGTCAGCAATCAGCGGTCAGCAGTCAGCTCTATCGCAGCATTGCCAAATCCCCGTGCAAAGCGATAGTCGTATTAGTCCTAACTTTAATGCGTAGTTCTATAAGGCCGGAAAATATCGCACGACGGATTAAGGTGTTTGACAGGAATCAAAACGCGCCTTTTGCTTAAAATTGCAAGACTTTGACGTTCGAGCTGAGAGCTGAGAGCTGACCGCTTACTGCCATATCGCCTACTGGGGCTTGTCAAAGCGTCGCATCAGATAAGATACGCCAAAATCTCCGTTAGGGTGGCTCTCCAAAACTTCTGCGAGTTCAAAAATATGCTCGGCCAATTGCGCTCCGAGTTTTTCAATCAAAGCCTCGCGCTCTTTTTCGGCGTATTGCACCGATCGCACTTCTGCCTGCCACTGAGCGGAAAAGAGTAGTTCCACCTTATCGTGCAATCCCAGAGACTCCAGCACTTCCCACTCCCCCTCGTCGCACCAGATACCGCCGCCGCCGCCGCAACTGTGACAGCGCTCTACATAAAAAGGATTCTTAACCATCACTTTTGCTCTGGTTAAGTAGCGACCGCATGTCGGGCACAACCCCGCTTTTTTATCGTACTCCGAGGGGACAAAATCCTCAGCCCAAGCCCCTCTTATGAGTCTCGGATCTACCGTTTCTTGAGGTTTATGGGCTCTCCAAGCATCATAGTTGTCGCCTGGAATCCAATTTCCTTGACAATCAGGGCAATGGTAAGCAGGCAGATTATCTGACAAAACTGTTTCGACTAGCTCTACATTTCTATTTTTAGGAGATTTCATAAATTGTTAATTGTGAATTATTAATTTTTCGCAGTAACCAATGAGAGTTTGCAGGCGCGCTCTTACTTGGGAGAGGCGCTCCTCTAGAGTAGCAGTTTGTCGGGAAGCGCGAACAAACATCATGTCTGTGGCCAAGAGTCGCAGTTGCTTGTGCATTTCTGTCTGGTAAGAGCGAACCGAGGGGAGAGCAGATGGGGCCAAATCTTCCGAGGGCAAGCTCAAAATCTTGAGCTGGAAAAACTGTTGTAAGTCTTCAGATGACTTTGCCAGTTTAGCTCCATCGGGCTCCCCTGCTTTGGCCGCGATCGCCAGTTGCTCCAAAGCTTGCTGAAATTCTTGATATCGCTGGCGATGAGCTTCTGGAAGTTCTAGTGCCTTCATAACCCGATATATATGATAGGATTATCCCTAGTAGTCTGTCAAGAAATAATTGAGCATGTTCGCATTGGGCATGTTCGCATTGGGCACCCTGGATTGGGCATCGGGCAAGTCCCGTAGGCGTAGCCCGCCCTCCGGGGCGTAGGGGCGGCTACGCCTACGGAAAAAATTGCTCAACTATTCAAAACTACCTTGACGGGCTACTAGGGATGTTTTCAGAAATATTAAACAAAAAAACGCGAGCGATCGCACCGAAAGACTGGGCATCTCTCGACTCGTCGTCTTTCCTGCCAAGGGTGTGGGGTGTGGGGTGTGGGGTAGGGCAAGCCTTGGGAAGGGTCAAAGGGAGCAAGACTACCTAGGGCAGCGCGGCAGAAATAGTCCACCAGCGCGATCCTTGTGGCCGGTAGCCCAGATCCAAAGGCATTTTGAATTTTGAATGAAAGAATTGCGTGAATATCTCTTAATTAGTATAGGGCATGGCCTGAGCTAGGAAGGGTCAAAGGGAGCAAAACTACCTAGGGCTTGCTGAAAAAGGCAGAGTGTGGGGAGTGTGGGGAGAGGGGGAAGTGTGGGGAGAGGGGAGAGGGGGAGAGGACAATTTTATTTAATTCTTCCCACACCTCGTAGGCGGCCTCGTAGGCGGCCTCCCACACCCCGGCTTTTTAGATTTATTCAGCAGACCCTACCTAGGGCTAAAATTATTAACTTAATTTTTAGACCGCAACAGAGGTAGGATGTTTTGACTCCCATTAAGATCGAACCAACTATTAAGTATAACTATTATGGAAACTGTTGCCCCCAGTTGCTCGTTTGATGTAGAAATTCCCGAGTGGCTGCAAACTTGCTTGCTCGCCGATGGGCAAGAATCATCGTTTGAAGTTACCGGAATGTCCCCCGCAGACAATAGTTTAGTCTGTCGGGCGTTTGAATTTGGCTATCGGCTCCATGAATGCCAGCGGCGGGCATCTGGAGAACCATATATCTGTCATCCCATTGCCGTTGCCGGTTTGCTGCGCGACCTCGGCGGCGGTAGTTCCATGATTGCCGCAGGCTTTCTCCACGACGTTATCGAGGATACGGAAGTAACCCCAGAAGAACTCGAAAAGCTTTTTGGTGCTGAGGTACGTCAGTTGGTGGAAGGGGTTACTAAACTTTCTAAGTTTAACTTTTCCAGTAAAACCGAACACCAAGCCGAAAACTTCCGCCGGATGTTTTTAGCAATGGCCCGGGATATACGGGTTATTGTCGTCAAGCTGGCAGATCGGCTCCACAATATGCGTACCCTAGAACACCTAAAAGATATTAAGCGTCGCAGAATAGCTCAGGAAACTTTAGATATTTTCGCACCTCTGGCCAATCGCTTGGGTATCGGGCGCTTTAAGTGGGAATTGGAAGATTTGTCATTTAAGTATCTGGAACCGGAAGCCTATCGCGAAATGCAGGAATTAGTAGCTGAAAAGCGGGCAGACCGCGAAGCGAGACTGGCCAAGGTTACGGAAACTCTGCGCGATCGCCTAAAAGCTGCGAAAATCAATTGCTTCGATATCAGCGGCCGTCCCAAGCATCTCTACGGAATTTATCAAAAAATGCAGCGCCAGCAAAAGCAATTCCACGAAATCTACGATGTGGCTGCAATGCGGCTAGTTGTAACTACTAATGAAGAATGCTATCGGGCTTTGGCAATAGTTCACGATGCTTTCCGTCCCATCCCCGGTCGCTTTAAAGACTATATCGGTCTGCCCAAACCCAACCGCTACCAGTCTTTGCACACTGGAGTAATCGGGAACAAGGGTCGTCCGATTGAAGTCCAGATCCGTACCCTGGAAATGCACCATGTGGCCGAGTATGGGATTGCCGCTCATTGGAAATATAAAGAAAAAGGTTCCGGCTATACCCAACTTAGCGGATCTGATGAAAAGTTTACTTGGCTGCGCCAGTTGTTGGAATGGCAAAGCGACCTGAAAGATGCCCAAGAATATTTGGACAATATCAAGGATAATTTGTTTGACGAAGATGTCTATGTATTTACGCCCCAAGGGGATGTGATGCCCCTCAAGCGCGGCGCGACTCCTATAGATTTTGCTTACCGAATCCATACAGAAGTGGGCAACCATTGTGCGGGAGCTAAGGTCAACGATCGCATGGTTCCTCTTTCTGCAACCCTAAAAAATGGGGATATTGTCGAAATTATGACCCAGAAAAATAGCCGTCCCAGTTTGGACTGGCTGAACTTCGTGGCCACAAACACCGCGAGAAATCGGATTCGTCAGTGGTATAAGCGATCGCACCGCGACGAAAATATCGCCCGAGGTCGAGATCTCCTGGAAAAAGAACTGGGCAAAAATGGCTTCGAGTCTTGCCTGAAGTCGGAACCAATGCAAACAGTAGCCCAGCGGAATAATTACCAAAATGTCGAGGACTTATTGGCTGGCTTGGGCTATGGAGAAGTAACCCTAAATCAGGTTGTCAACCGCCTGCGGGATATTGTCAAGACAGCGCAAGCTATAGAAGAGATACAGCCAATAGAGGCGGTAGTTGCTCCCTCTAACCTTCGCAACCAATTCAAAAAAAATCCCAATGCCAAGAAATCGCCGATTGCTGGAGTCGAAGGGCTTGTCTATCATATTGCCGGCTGCTGCAAGCCCGTACCGGGAGAATCTATTGTAGGGATTGTAACTATGGGGAGTCGCGGCATTTCTATTCATCGGCAAGGCTGTCCTAATGCAGATAATATTCCCGGCGATCGCTTAGTGCCCGTAAGCTGGAATTTCGCCGAAGAAGATAACGGCAGCCACCAAACTTATCCGATAGATATTTCCATTGAAGCTATTGACCGCGTTGGGGTGCTTAACGATGTCTTATCTCGCTTAAAAGACAATAATGTTAACGTGCGCAGCGCCCAAGTAACTACCCATCCGGGCAAACCAGCAATTATCGAACTGGGTATCGACATCCTCGATCGCCAACAGCTCGAACGTGTTTTTACTCAAGTCAAGCAAATGAGCGATATCCTGAACATACGCCGCCTAAGCAGAACAGTTTAGGGGCATAGGGCATTGGGAAGAGCGGAATTGGGCTCGCGAATTAGGGTGTAGGGATAAGGGATAAGGGATAAGGGGAAGACTTGGGATAAGGGGAAGACTTGGGAGAAATTATTAATTCCCTACACCCTACACCCTACACCCCACACCCTTCCTTGGGCATCGGGCATTGAGTCTAAGCTGCAATTAATCAAGGCAGAACGATGAAATCAAAGAAAAGGGCAAATAAAAACATCCAAAACATCGCTCCCTTTCTCACGAAAACCATCGCTATAATTAGCTTGGCAATTACTGCTGGTTGCGTTTTGCCAGCACCGGGGCAAACACAAAACCAAACAACTGAATCAACTATTGATGCAATAAACGACTCAAGCATAGATGAAACAATAGAGAGCGATCGCTCTCTCATCATCCTCTCTGGCGAGTTGATTCAAAAACCTTGGAGCAAAACCGTCGAGTCTTGGATGGCTGGCGGTGGAGATTATTTCGTTTTGGAATTAGACGAAGAATCTCTCGCAGAAAGCGAAGACGATCCGAGCCCCATCCTGCGGGGCTCCGACGAAGTACCTTGGGAAACTTTCGCCGACTATCAGGGTTTGCGGGTAGAAGTCGAAGGCGAGTTTATCGAGCCGGAACCCTATGAACCGTCCAGCCCTTTAGAGCAATATCCCATAGACATAGAAGGGCGACCCTTGCCTAGAGGCGGTGGATTTAAAGTCTATAGTATTAGGGAAATAGATTAATATTAGACCTCTTGCAGAAATACAACAAACTACCCTACAGGCAATGCTTGTGCGCATAAGCTGAGCGCCGATCGCTGACTGCTTAACGCTATATAAGATCTAAGCCAAACTATGGAGATTAAATCCCACAAGCGAATCAACGATATTTTACTCGCTCCTCTAGAAAAACCTTTATTGCAATGGCTCGCCGCTCGGATGCCGAGTTGGATTTTTCCCGACGCTCTCACCGCGATCGGAGTCGTCGGAGCAGTCATTATTTTTGCTGCCTATTGCTCGACCAATTGGGACGATCGCTTTCTCTGGTTAGCCAGTTTCGGCTTTATCCTTAACTGGTTTGGGGATTCTTTGGACGGGACTCTGGCACGCTATAGAAAAATCCAGCGGCCAAAATACGGCTTTTTTCTCGACCATACCGTCGATGCCTTCTGCCAGTTCTCGATCGTGATGGGTTTGGGGCTTTCTCCATACTTCAGCTTCTCGATCGCCTGCATGGGATTAATCGGCTATTTTATGATTTCGATTTTGGTTTATGTCCGCACCTATGTCGAAGGCGTATTCCAGATTTCCTACGCTAAAATCGGTCCGACTGAAGTGCGGTTAATTCTAATTGCCTTAAATACCGCTATCTATTTTCTGGGCAATCCTCAAATTATCCTGCCTTGGGGTCAGACTTCCCCCTGGGACTTGTTTGCCGCAACAGTGGCGATCGCGCTAATTTCTACTTTCTTGATTTCTGGCACTAAATCAGCCATAGAACTGGCACAAATAGATCCGCCTCCGGTTGCCCAGAGCAAAGATAACGCGATCTAGAGCGTCGGTTCGGTAAAATTGACAGAACCTCGAAAAAATCTGTAGTGCTTTGGCAAATCTAAAATTGTGTGTAGCTGTAGGTTGGGTTGAGGAACGAAACCCAACTATACCAATTAGTGCGCCCTTGTTTCACTCCGTTCAACCGCTCCCTACAATTTTAAGGCAGACAGTCCAGTAGGGGCGAATGCGGGCGAATGCCATTCGCCCCTACGGATACCAACATTTTCTGGAGCGAATGGGGGCGAATGGCCATTCGCCCCAGAAGACGATCGATCTAGCACTCCCCAGAATTGGGAGCTGAAAGCTGAAGGCTGACTGCTGACTGCTAAGTGCTGAATTGGGAGCTGAAAGCTGAAGGCTGACTGCTGACTGCTAAGTGCTATAAAATAAATAACCAAAATATTTTTCAGGAAAGAGCGCAACCGTGAAAAGTAAAATAAAATTTCTCGGCCTTGCCCTAGCCGCTGCGATCGGCATGGTTCTCTTTTTTACTTCCACTGCCCGACCCCAGGTCAACTGCTCCCGACTTTCCCACTGGTCGGGCAGCAATCCGCCAGTGAGTCAAACTCATATCTTTTGCGGCGAGTGGGACAGCCGACGCAGCAGACCCAAAGGGTTTCACTCGCGACCCAATGGCATCAATCCGCGAACCGTCGCCAATTTTCGGATTACTCAGCGAGCCAATTCCCAAGGCATCTACGGTGCAACTTGGAGCTATGCGGGACAATCGGGAAAAACAAAATTCTCGACCATGTTTCCCGATCGCTGCAGCCAGCAGCAAGTCCTAAAATCAATTCTCTACGCCGCCGCCCATCGGCAAAGCTGTCCTAGTAGTGCCCCCAATTGGGCTTGGTGCGGGCCGAGCGCCCCCGCCCCAAAAGCCCAGCGCTATTGCAACGGCAACAATGGTAGCGTTTTTAGCATTGCTGGGGCGTCCTTGAGAAATGGCAACATTAATACGGCATTTCCCTTACGCTAGTATTCTGTCAAGCATTGGGCATGGGGCATCGGGAGTGTGGGAGGGGGGAGTGTGGAGAGAGGGGGAAGTGTGGGGGAGAGGAGACAAATTTATTTAATTCTTCCCACACCTCCCACACCTCCCACACTCCCCACACTCCGCAATGCCCAATGCCCAATTCCCAAACCTAACATCTATATATATATATAAATGGATCGAGTTCCTTTTGACTGGCCCGGTCGCTCCGCAAGCAATCCCGCCCATCATCGGGTTGGCGAGTTTTTAGTTACAGATATTCAGTGCAGCCCGGAATGGGCGCGGGATTTAGCTGACAAAATCGAAGCTGTCATGTCCGGCAAACTGTCTTATTGGGAGCGTACCGGCAATGCTTTTCACCTAGAGCTATCTGCCCGTGGTGCATCTATTGAGGATATCGTCGATGAAAGCCGCCCAATAGAAACCGTTCCTCTTCCAGAGTTTCGCACTGCAGTCCTAACTTGGCTCCAGCAATCGCAATCCTAGTTCGAGCGCCCCGGAGTTTTGAGTTTTCAGCAAAAGCAGTCAGCTTAAAGCTGACTGCTTACAGAATTTGTAAGATCGGATCCGTTTAATCGCCCTAAAAAAAGTCAAGTCCTCCGTAGGACGGGCGGGACGCCCGTCCTACGGAATATTAGAGATAATTTGCATGGTATTTAACCGGATTTGATATAAATACCGTACCGTAGGACACCGTAGGACAGGCGGGACGCCTGTCCTATTACGCAAGACTTTATTTTTTACGACGACCAACGGATTTGATATTACTTTAGCTTGCGCTTTTTCTGCGTATAACCGCGAGAGCTGGCATAGCTCTGAGCTTGAGACATCTTGCGACTAAACTTCATATTCCCATGAGACAAAGAAGCTTCTATTTTTTCCACATCTTCCAACTCCTGTTGGAGCAGTTCTAACTCTGGAGAAGCCACGAGCTGTTCCTTAGCCGATCGCAATGTTTCTTTAGCCGCCTCATAGTCACCACTATCGATATATTGGATAATTTTCTGTTTGGCATTTGCCAATTGCAATTGCATGGCAACCTGGAGTACCTCGGAGTTTGCGGGCAACTCGGCTAGCTCGGCATCGGTCGCTACTGGCAACTGCAGCCCCACGCGCATTTTTTGGCGATCGCTCTGTTTCGGGTCGTTCCAGGCCAAGCGGAAATAACAAAGAATAATTTCTCGCTCCATAGGCGGCAGCTCTAGCCGCACCACTATTTCAATCGGATTGCCCGCGACCAGATTCGGCAACTTAAACCGACCCTTGTTATTCGTCTCCAGTTTATTGATAATTTCTTTAACTTCTACCCCCGCTTGCGGCTCGATACCCAAGCTGACTGTATTGCCCGTTGTCGCCATTAAGCCTTGCAATTCCGTTTGGAAAATATCCGGTAGCTGTTGCGGCGACTCAATATAATAGTAATTGCCATCGCCGCTATTGGCCATTGCCGCCATCAAGTCTTCATTGAAATCGTTACCAAGACCCATCGTGCTGGTACTTATACCTTTTTGCGCCAGATTATGAACGTCAGTGGCAATAAGATCTGGATTGGTCTGTCCCTGATTGGCCAAACCGTCGGAGAGGAGAATCACCCTATTCAGCCATTCGGGATTGAGGTTTTTCCGCACTTGTTTGCCTCCCTCCGCCCAGCCTCCATGTAGGTTAGTCGCATTGCGAGGTTCGACGCTATCAATTTTTCTAATAATATTCGTTTTATCCGCAGCCAGCTTGCTGGGCACGATGGTTTCGATTTTATCGTCAAAAATGGTTACGCTAACTCGGTCTGTAGCCAGCAGTTGCTGCACTGCATAGCTCGCTGCTTGACGAGCGTAGTCGATCTTGCGGCTGTCCGCCATCGAGCCAGAGCGGTCAATTACTAAGCCAAGATTCAGCGCCGGTCTTTTGAAATCTAGCGTTACCTCGGCAGGGACTATTCTCACTAATACTTCCAGCACGGTGCTGGACTCGGAGCTAACTGCAGGACGCAGAGGTATTAATTCTATTTGAGGCGTTTTCATTGTTGATTTTTTTTTAGATTGTATTTAGATCCAATTCTGCTGCCAGCTATTCCTGATTCAATTCCGTGCTATCGAATGCTCGCGACGCCTTGCGGATGCCCTCCTCTGATGCCCGAGCGCGATCGCCTTATCATCCCCGATCTCCTCGATTGCTATTAGTTGCCGACGATCGCTTTGTTTTCATCTCAAGTAGCTCTCAAGTACCCCTCTTGCTTGGGTAACTCTTGGGATAGTCTATCATCGCTCGCCTTTCTTTGTCCGATCGTACTCCTCTCGCCATCTTTTAAATTTTTGTAAAGTTTTATGCAAAATTTCGCAAACTTAACCGTTCGCAAGCATCCCGCAAGCATCCCGCAAGCATCCCGCAAACATTGCGCAAACATTGTGCAAACATGCCGGGGTTATGCTGAAATACGTTGTATTTATTAATGAGTCTAATGGGGAGATTGGCGATGAAAACTATTCTGATTGTGGAAGACGAACCGGTCAACGTCTTGATATTCTCTAAAATTGTCACCAAGCACGGGGGCATGGCAGTCAAGCATTCCGAAGATGTGGAAGAGATAATAGCTCTTGCCCAGTCCGGCCAAGCAGATCTTATTTTAATGGATATTTCTCTACGCAACAGCCACTATCGGGGCAAACCCGTCAATGGCATCGAGATTACCCGCACTATTAAGGCCAATCCCGAAACCGCCAAGCTGCCAGTTATCCTAGTGACTGCTAATGGGGGAAAGAGCGATCGCGAGTTTTTTCTAGAACAGAGCGGCGCCGATGACTATATTCCCAAACCAATTACCGACCACAAAGCTTTTATCACTCAGATTCGGGCAATGCTACCTCCAGATTGAGGCAGGGGGGAAGGGTATGTTTTTTAGATTCGATCTAGAAAAGCGGTCAGCGGTCAGCAGTCAGCGGTCAGCTAAAGGCTGATAGCTTTTTTGCCCAATGCCCGATGCCCAATGCCCAATGCCCAGAAAAGCGGTCAGCAGTCAGCGGTCAGCTAAAGGCTGATAGCTGATAGCTGATAGATTTTTTGCCCAATCCCAATTCCCAATTCCCAATGCCCAAAAAAGCGGTCAGCGGTCAGCGGTCAGCTAAAGGCTGATAGCTGATAGCTGATAGATTTTTTGCCCAATGCCCGATGCCCAATGCCCAATGCCCAGAAAAGCGGTCAGCGGTCAGCGGTCAGCTAAAGGCTGATAGCTGATAGCTGATAGATTTTTTGCCCAATCCCAATTCCCAATTCCCAATGCCCAAAAAAGCGGTCAGCGGTCAGCGGTCAGCTAAAGGCTGATAGCTGATAGCTGATAGATTTTTTGCCCAATTCCCGATGCCCAATGCCCCAATGCCCAAAAAAGCGGTCAGCGGTCAGCGGTCAGCTAAAGGCTGATAGCTGATAGCTGATAGCTGACCGCTTTTTTGCCCAATTCTCAATTCCCAATTGGAAATTGTCGGCAAACCCGCAAATAAAATCCCGTTTCCCGATCGAGTTATGGGTCTTTATCCTGTAGTATTGTCTTATGCTTGGGATTTAAGAAAGTTTAGAGTAACGACGTTATGGTATCTATCCTAGAAGCGCCAAAGGTACAAAAAGAACAAATAATCGGCTTTGACCTGGACGAACTCAACGAACGGATGCGAGAGGTCCATCCTCGGGAGATTTTGGCTTGGTGTATTAACAATATCCCTAATGGACTGGTCCAAAGCACGGCCTTTGGTGTCAGCGGGATGGTAATTATGGATATTCTCTATCGGGAGTTGCAGCCCAATACCCCGGTGCCGGTTCTGTTCCTCGACACCCTACACCATTTTGCCGAGACAATGGAACTGGTAGAGAAGGCCAGAGCTACCTATAACTTAGACTTGCGAATTTATAAAAATCTCGAAGCCAACAACCGCAAGGAGTTTGCCTCTCGCTACGGCATTGCTCTGTGGCATAGCGATATTGAGAAATTCCACCAAGTTACGAAAGTCGAGCCGTTGCAGCGGGGCATGGAAGAATTGAATGCGATCGCCTGGATTACCGGACGCCGCCGGGACCAAGCGAAAACTCGCACTGAAATGCCGATCTTTGAACTGGATAAAAACGGCCGACTCAAAGTTAACCCCCTAGCTCACTGGACTCGCAAAGAAACTTGGAGTTATGTATTCAAGCATGGCGTTATCTATAACCCTTTGCTCGACCAAGGCTATGGCAGCATTGGCGACGAACCTCTAACTACTCCAATTATCGCTGGAGAAGACGAACGGGCCGGTCGCTGGCGGGGCTCCCAAAAAACTGAATGTGGAATGCATATCTAATAGGGTGTAGGGCTTGGGGTGTAGGGTGTAGGGAAATTTGCAGCTATTTTCGCGCCCTGACGATCTTTTCTTTTGAGACTCTCAGGACTTACGCAAAAGAGATCGTCCAATACCACTCTCTTGGGGTCAACGGCCGTTGACCCCTACCACATATAGAGTTAATGCGTAAGTCCTGACTCTATTTTGTAGGCAAGTCACAAAACCCAAAAAGCCCGCAGGTTCCAATTACAACCTGCGGGCTTTGATTTTGGCAGATTCCGGCTCAAAAACCAGCACTATATAGCAGTAGGCTATCAGCAGTCAGCAGTCAGCAGTCAGCTAAAGTCCCGCCATATGCATATATGCGCGTTTTGAAACAGTCCGTTACCTTAATTGGTAGTGCTATATATAGCAGGACGCGCATATTAGGGCGGTTACAAAATGCCCATAGAGAAAGGCAAGACTTTGGCCGATAGCTGAAAGCTGAACGCTGAACGCTTATTGCTAATGTCTAAAAATTTTATGGCTTGGCCCAATGCGTAAGTCCCGTCCCAGATTTATTACCCGTAGATTATGCGGGTCCGTGTTATCAAATATAAATACCCTTTTTGCCCCAGGGCGAATTTCGCTCTGGAGCCGATGGCGGAAAGTCGTCCAATTCCTAGGACTATTTTCTCTATGCTGCTTTTTGGCGGTAAGTTGTGGCGGTCCAGCAGCCAACAACCCCAATGCTGGCGGCGACCCAAATCGGATTATTATCGGCACCACAGCTAAGATTCGGACAATCGATCCGGCAGATTCCTACGAAGTGCAATCGGGGACTCTGCTCTATAACATGGGCGATCGCCTCTATACCTTTGAGAGCGGCACCCTCAACCTCAAACCCCAACTAGCCACAGAGTTACCGACGATAAGTGCCGACGGTATAACCTACACAATGCCCTTGCGCGAAGGAGTTGTTTTCCACGACGGCACTCCCTTCAACGCCGAAGCAATGGTTTTTTCCCTGCGGCGATTTATGGAAAATGGCGGCAACCCCTCTTCCCTACTAGCTAATATTGTCGAGTCGGTGGAAGCGATCGGCGAGTACGAGCTAAAAATAGTTCTCAAACAACCTTTTGCTGCTTTTACTTCCTTGCTGACTTTTCCCGGTATCTGCGCGGTATCCCCGGCAGCTTATGAAATTGGCGAAGGAAAATTCCAAAGCGATCGCTTCGTAGGCACCGGACCGTATAAACTAGCCAACTACGGCACCGACTCGATTAAGTTAGAAGTCTTTGAAGACTACTGGGGTTCGCCTCCGGCCAACAAAGGCATTGACTTGCAAAGGTTTTCCAGCCCCGTCAATTTATATAATGCTTTTCGCACCAAAGCCGTTGACGTAAGTTTAGGTAGCTTGGGTCTGGAGCAAATTACCAGTTTGGAGCGAGAAGCCAAATCTAACAAGTGGCAAGCGATCTCTCAGGGCAGCGCCGGGATTAATGTCTTGAGCATCAACCTCAGAGATACGGCTTTGAGCAATCCCGATGTGCGAGAAGCACTAGCGGCGATCGTCGATCGCAATTTGCTCGAATCCCGAGTCTTTCGCGGCCAAATGGAACCGCTCTACAGTTTAATTCCCATCAGCCTAGCCGAATTTTCCCAGCCAGTTTTTCAAACAGAATACGGCGATGGCAATACCGCCAAAGCCAAAGAAGCCCTGGCTCGCGCTGGATATTCCACAGCCAATCCTGTCAAACTGGAGCTGTGGTATCGCTCGAATGCTACCAACGACGGTCTGGTTGCTACCACCATAAAAGCCTCGGTGGAAAAGGAACTGGAAGGGGCGATGGTTATAGAACTAAATTCTGTAGAAGCCGCCACCGCCTACGAAAATTTAGATAAAGGCGTTTATCCTTTGTTTATCCTGGACTGGAGTCCCGACTTCTTAGATCCCGATAACTACATCCAGCCTTTCCTGGATTGCGAGAAAGGCTCGGAGGAAAAAGGATGCGAATCTGGGGAAAGCCAACTGTGGGGGTCGTTTTATTACAGCGATCGCGTTAACCAGCTCATCAAGCAACAGCGCCAAGAACAAGATCCACAAAAGCGCCAGCAAATCTTCGTTGAATTGCAAAACATCCTCGCTCGCGATATTCCTTTCATCCCTCTCTGGCAAGGGAAAGGATACATTTTTTCTCAAAACAACATCCAAGGCACTACCCTAGAACCCAGTCAGAGATTTGCCTTCTGGCCGATAAGTAAAAATTAATTTAGGAAATCGGGCATGGGGCATGGGGCATGGGGCATCGGGCATTGGAGAGATTTTTCAGTCTTGAGTTTTCAGTTTTAAATTCAATTTAACTCAAAACTCAAAACTCAAAATTTACACCTTTCCCCAATTCCCAATGCCCAATGCCCCATGCCCCATGCCCCATGCCCAACAGAATATTATGTCTCGTTCAAAAGCCCTACAGTCATACATTATTATTCGCCTTCTCCTAGCGCCGCTAATGCTCTGGACGATTACCAGCGTAGTATTTTTGCTCCTGCGCGCTACTCCCGGAGACCCAGTAGATGCCATCTTAGGACCGAAAGCCCCGCAAGAAGTAAAAGACGCCCTGCGAGAACGACTAGGTTTGGGCGCTCCCTTGTGGCAGCAATATCTCAATTACATGGGCGAATTGCTCCAGTTCGACCTCGGCACTTCCCTCACTACTCGGGGACAAAAAGTCTGGGAAATTATTCAGCAATATTTTCCCGCTACCGTCGAAGTTGCCGTAGGTAGTATGTTAGTGGCGCTAATTGTCGGTATTAGCGTCGGCGTTATGTCTGCTTCGCGACCCAACACAGCCTGGGATGCCGGAGGAAGATTGTTTGGCATTTTCACTTATTCCCTACCGCCTTTTTGGGTTGGAATGCTGATGCAATTAGTTTTTGCCGTGCAACTGAGGTGGTTTCCTTTGGGAACTCGCTTTCCTATCGATCGAGATCCGCCCGTCGGCCCGACCGGGCTTTATACTGTCGATAGCCTCCTCAGTCTCAATTTCGGTCAGTTTTTCGCCACTATTTATCACCTAGCTCTTCCTTGTATAACTTTAGGAATTCTGATTAGCGGTATTTTCGAGCGCATCGTGCGGGTGAATCTGAAGCAAACCTTGCAAGCGGATTATGTGGAAGCTGCCCGAGCAAGAGGTATCCAGGAAAGGCGAATAGTTTTCGCCCACGCTCTCAAGAATGCTTTAATTCCCGTGATTACCGTGCTGGGATTGACTTTGGCAGCTCTCTTGGGTGGAGCTATTTTAACTGAGGTGACTTTCTCTTGGCCGGGTCTGGGGGGACGGCTTTATGAGGCAATTTCTTTGCGGGATTATCCCACCGTGCAGGGAATTGTGGTCTTTTTCGCCGCCATTGTTGTAGCTGCTAGTATTGTTATCGATATTCTCAATGCTTATATAGACCCGCGCATTCGCTATTAAACGGGAGAGCATTTTTCCATAATTATGGGGAGATGCACGGAAATTCTCTACGCATCTCCCCATAATGCATCTCTCCATAATGAAAGTGGCAAGCAGAATTATTAAGGGGCTAAGGAGAGTAATTTATCCAAATCACATCAGATAAATATCTGCCTCTCTGGCTCCTTATTTCCGTAGCATTTATGTTGAGCTGAATTAGATAGACGAACCTACGCCAGCGTAGGCACCGTAGAAGAAAAGACCCACTACTACGATTACGCCCAGACCGGCGACAGTTGCGATAAGCCACAAAGGAATTTTTCCTGGTTCAGACATAGTTTTTACCTCTCCATCAAAAACAAATTTTACTTATTTTTTATGCGATCGCTTCCTTATTATTGGTAAAAGCGATCTTAGGTGGGCTCAAAAACCCACCTAGTTGCTATTTCTTAGAAATCCTTGAGAGCGGATTTCTCGAATCTGCCTTTTAGTTAAAGAAATAACTGGAAAACAGAAGTCCTGTTACAAAAACCAATAGCAGGCCCAGGTATAGAGAAGTCCGGTTTAGTTCTACCGGCTGCTTATTGGGATTTATATTGCGAGTTCTAGGCATTGAATCCTCCTAGCGTTGAATGAATTGCATAGCGGCGATCGCTCCCAAAAAGAATACCGTAGGAACTGCTAGAGTATGCACTGCCAGCCAGCGAACGGTAAAAATAGGATAAGAAATTGGCTCGTTAGGGCTCGTCATTTTTTCAAACTCCTCTAATAGTTATTTACCAACAAAATCTTCAATTTGTTGTTTCGAGTCGAAACGGCCCGTTACAACAGGTACTTCTTGGCGCTCTTGGGTGAAATACTCGTTGGGACGAGGGGTGCCAAAAGTATCGTAGGCCAGCCCCGTGCTTACAAACAACCAACCCGCGATAAACAGGGCTGGAATAGTGACGCTATGAATCACCCAATAACGAATACTGGTAATAATATCCGAGAATGGGCGCTCTCCAGTGCTTCCTCCTGACATTAAGATCTTCCTCCTTTAAAGTTCTTGGATAGATGGTTCTTTGGGGACCGCGTTTGCTTGGGCTTGGGTTCTAACCCAACCTGCTTGCCTCATTACCCAGTTCTCGGTTGGCGCTTATTATCTAGGTAATTTTTCCTAGCCCTTGCTCCGCTTGCCGCTTGAATCCTGAGAATATGATACAAAAATTAAGAAACATTCACAAGGGAATTCTAATTAATTTGGGCATGGGGCATGGGGCATTGGGCATGGGGCATTGGGGTACTTTGGGACCCTTCGACCAAGCTCAGGACATGCTTGGGAACTTGGGTGACTTTGGGACCCTTCAACCAAGCTCAGGACATGCTTGGGGACTTGGGTGACTTTGGGACCCTTCGACCAAGCTCAGGACATACTTGGGGACTTGGGAGACTTGGGGACTTGGGGAACTCCCCCCTCTCCCCACACTCCCCACACTCCCCACACTCCCCACACTCCCCACACTCCCATCCCCCATTCCCTATGCTGCGTATTTGAGCAAAATGCCGCGTTGGCCCAGAATGAATCCTTCCTCTGGGTTCAAAAAGACAATTTTGTATAGATTGGAAGGGACGTTTTCTACTTCGAGGTCTTTTTGCCAGGTCTTGCCGCCGTCAAAGCTACAGAGCAAATTGCCGCTGCCGCCAGCTACCCAAATTTCTTCAGGGGTACGGTAGGCCAAGTCCAAGAGCCCCCAACTTGCCGCTAACTTGGGACTGCTAGCTTCTTCCCAGGTTTCAAGGTCTTCTGCTTCTGGGTCGCTAAACTGAATCAGGCCGCCGCGAGCTAGGAGCCATAGTCGTCCGTCTGCGCCAAATCCCATATTTTGGAGGCGTCGAGAGCTGGTCCGATTGTGGCCGACCCAAGCTACCTGGCCTGGTTCCCAAGTTGAGTAAAAGTTTCCTTTGGAAGAGACGGCAATGTATTTTCCATCAGGCGATCGCTCCACATTCCGCACTACCCCAAGAGCTTGCTCCACCATTGCTTGCCAGCTTTTGGCTCCATCTTCGGTGCGATAGATAGCGCCCAAATCCGTGAGCATTTCTGCTTGCTCGGGTCCGGTTGCCACAATTTCTAGGGGATTCCCCGGCAGCTTTTTGTCCAAGGGAATGCGATACCAAGTATTGCCCTCGTCCTCGGTATGCAGCAAGACTGGCGGTTCTCCGACCAACCATCCTTCTTTACCCGCAAAGCTCACAGAGGTAAAGCGATATGTGTCTGACTCTAGGTCAACTTGTTTGTTTTGCCATGTCTGGCCGCCATCGACGGTTTCCAATACTGTCGCTTTGCTGCCCACCAACCATCCATGTTGGCCATCCTCAGTGAAGGCGATGTCCAACAAATTAACATCCGTCGGCAATTCGATAATTTGCCAAGGGTTGCGATCGAGGGTTGGTATTTTGCTACAACCCACGCATAGCAGTAAAACCGCCAGTAAGCCAACAAATTTTTTCCAATACTTCATCTTTGAGCGTCGATAGTAACTGTTAATTGGGAAGGGTGGGAGAAGAAGGAAGAGTGGGAAGGGTGGGAGAAGAAGGAAGAGTGGGAAGGGTGGGAGGAATTGGAGAACGGACTACGCGGCTCCCCACACTCCCCACACTCCCCACACTTCCCACCCTTCCCTTGCTCACTGCAATCCATAGAAGCTCAGCAAAAATAACGCTCCGAGCAACAAGCCGCCAAAAATGAGCAAGCTTTTTTGGCCTGGGGTTAGGCTGTTTACCCCAAAGCCGTAACCATAATTTTCTTTAAATCCAGAAGCGCCACCTTTGGGGCCAATATTGCTAAAAAGTTTAATCCTCGCTCCGCATACAGGGCAGCGCCAAGTCACTGGCAACTCTTCAAATGGCGTTCCCGGCGGGATTTTGGCCCGGGCGTCGCCCTCGTCCGGTTCGTATATATAGCCGCAAGCAAGACATTCATGCCGATCTAGCTGCGGTTCTACGGCTTCTTCGATACTCATGGCTACTCCAGAATACTGGCAAGATGGCAAATCTTAAAACATACGTTACAGATTATGACAAATCCGAGACAAGGGGGCAAGGGCATTGGGCATTGGGCATTGGGCATTGGGCATTGGGCATTGGGCATTGGGCAAAAAAGCGGTCAGCGGTCAGCATGACCGCTGACTGCTGACCGCTAACTGCTGACCGCTGACTGCTGACTGCTTTCTAGGGCATTGGGCATTGGGCATTGGGCATTGGGCATTGGGCAAAAAAGCGGTCAGCGGTCAGCATGACCGCTGACTGCTGACCGCTAACTGCTGACCGCTGACTGCTGACTGCTTTCTAGGGCATTAGGGCATTGGGCATTGGGCGCCATACCTGCCCATTGAGCATTGGGCCTCTAAGCAGGGACCCTAACGCGAATTCAAAACTCCGGGGCGCTCGAACTCAAAACTCTCCAATGCCCAATGCCCAATGCCCAACACAGCAAAATTATGTCAAAATGTAACCGATCGTTTACCCGAGTCCATCTAGTTACTTATTGTGTTTGTCCTTAGCGGCTATGAATCTTTTCTGGGCTTTTTGCTCGTCTGTAGCTTAGTCCCAGCGATCGCTCTAGGTGCGTCCAAGCTCCTGCGCCCCAAGGGAGGGGACCCAGAGCGGGTCACCACCTACGAGTCTGGTGTGGAACCGATTGGCGGAGCCTGGATTCAATTCAACATTCGTTACTATATGTTCGCCCTGGTCTTCGTCATCTTTGATGTGGAGACTGTTTTTCTCTATCCCTGGGCCGTAGCATTCCACAAGCTCGGACTTTTGGCTTTTATTGAAGCATTGATTTTTATAGCAATCCTAATTATTGCTCTGGTTTACGCATGGCGAAAAGGAGCTTTGGAGTGGTCATGAGTTCTATAAGCAAAACCCCAGATCGACAAATTATCAATCCCATTGAGCGACCCCAGGTCACTCAAGAACTTTCAGAAAATGTCGTCCTGACTAGCCTCGACGACCTTTATAATTGGGCGCGGCTGTCTAGCTTGTGGCCCCTGATGTACGGCACGGCTTGCTGCTTCATCGAGTTTGCGGCGATGATTGGTTCCCGGTTTGACTTCGATCGCTTCGGTCTAGTGCCGCGATCGAGCCCGCGCCAAGCAGACCTGATTATTACGGCGGGCACGATTACGATGAAGTACGCTCCGACTCTGGTTCGTCTTTACGAGCAGATGCCGGAACCAAAGTATGTGATTGCGATGGGAGCCTGCACTATTACTGGCGGGATGTTTAGCGTCGATTCTCCCACTGCAGTGCGAGGTGTGGATAAACTAATTCCGGTGGATGTCTATATTCCCGGCTGCCCCCCTCGCCCGGAAGCAATTATGGATGCGATCGTCAAGCTGCGCAAAAAAGTGGCTAACGATTCTATCCAAGAACGGGGCAACCTCAAGCAAACCCACCGCTATCACACTACTACCCACAAGATGAAAGTAGTAGAACCAATCTTGACGGGTGAGTATTTGGTGTCCGAAAGCCGGGTGACTCCGCCGAAGGAACTAACGGAGGCGATCGGTATGCCCGTACCCCCGGCTCTGAAGACTGCTCAAACACAGGAGGTAGCTCGTGGCTGAGGAAAATAAGTCAGAGACGCAAGCAGCAGAAACCCAAATAGTACCAGCGGGGAAGGTTTCTAAGTGGTTGACGGAAAATGGCTTCCAACATGATGCTCTGGCAGCAGACCATCAAGGGGTCGAAATTATTAAGGTTGACCGAGAATTCCTGGTTCCTCTAGCCACCGCTCTCTATGCCTACGGGTTTAACTGCCTGCAGTGCCAGTGCGGCTACGATGCCGGCCCTGGAGAAGAGTTGGTGAGCATGTACCACTTAATCAAAATCGCCGACGATGTGGTGGAGCCAGAGGAAATCCGCCTTAAGGTGTTCTTGCCTCGGGAAGATCCTAGAGTGGCCTCGGTTTACTGGATTTGGAAGGGGGCAGATTTCCAAGAGCGGGAGTCTTACGATATGTTTGGTATCGTTTATGAAGGCCATCCCAATTTGAAGCGCATTTTGATGAATGAAGATTGGGTTGGCTGGCCTTTGCGCAAGGATTATATTTCTCCAGATTTTTACGAGCTGCAAGACGCTTATTAAGTCTGGGAAAATTATATGTAGGGTGTGCGGCGGCGCACCCTATCGCTTTTTCAGATCGGTAAGCGACCCGATCGCTCAAGAAGGCTTGCGCTCCTGGAGCCAAACAGACAAATCCTCTAGGCTATTGAAATCAAAAATATCCTCTGTTAAACTCTCCAAATCCTCTAAAAGCAAATTTTCAACTTGGCTGCTGAGAATCTCGGGTATTTCTCCAAAGCGCTTTTTGAGTTGACGCATGAGCAGAGCGACAGACCCTTGAAGCCGTCCCTCTTCTTTTGCATAAGTTATGCGGCCTTTCTCATCTTGCAGCATCATACTGCGGCGATCCACTAGCTCTAACTCCTCCTCAGTCATGCCAGCTTGGTTGGCGATATGTAAAGCCGATTCTATCTCGGACACTTCCCCTAAAATTGCCGGTATTTCCTCCAATTCCGCCGCCTCTTTCAGGAAATAAATACACTTATCTATCGAGCTGCTTAATTCTGCTAAGTCTTTCTTGAATTTTGGTAACTCGACAAAAAATAGCTGCAATTCCGCGTCGGGATACTCAAAATCTTTGTTTTTTTCCCTAAATACGAATTGGCTGATGACATTTTTAGCCTTCTTATCCTTAAAAAGGAGAAAATCGACAATTGTCACGGCTATTGCCGGTCTTAGCCTTGGATAGTTGTCTGCTATTTTCAACTGGTTGGCATAAGCTTTACTCAAATTGTAGATTATCCGCTTGCTAAAAGCAGTCGTCCGGCCTACTTGCATTTCTATTACGACGTTCGACCCGTCAACCAGAACTGCCTTTACATCCAGATAAGTCTCTTTTAAGCTTGCAATCTTACCGGGATTATAGGGATTGATAATAGTCAGAGATTTAATTGTATTTTTCCCTCCATAAACTATGGCATTGAGAAAACTGATTAAGATTTCCGTGCTTTGCTCGGAACCAAATATTTTCTTAAAGGCCAAATCAACTTTGGGGCTGATAAATCTCATATTTTTTACTGTGTTAAATATAAGTCATGGCACATATTTTAGCACGATCGCAGAAATTGAAATGCTCCCATCGAGACGCTTGCGATCGCCTCATACCATTTCTGTATGAAGCTGTAACAAATAACGACCTTTATCTGCCGTTCGGGCTGAGCGCTTCGTTGCCCAGCTAACGTAGCCCAGCTGGGCAACGAAGCGCTCAGCCCGAACGGCGTATTTGTTGCATCTTCATAAAGAATTGGTCTCACCAGCATTTGCGATATGCGATCTGAATATGAGAACCCCGGTTTTTTCATGCGTACCGGGTTTCTGGCTCCAGGTTTCTGGCTCCGGGTTTCTGGCTCCCAGCGGGTTGAGTCCGCCATCGACGAAACCCAACAAATGCCCGATCGTTGACCAACGCCGGATCGTTCCCTGCGGGAAAATGGCGAGGGTATTGTTCATGGGTGCCGGGTTTCTCTGGTATTGCGAATATAGCGTTTCTCCAATAAGTGTAATAAACGATTGAGGTGGGAAATGTAGGGGCGACAGCATCCCCTTTGACTATCTCTGCTGTAAAACGGGGACGATCGTATTGGGATGCAACGCCGGTGGTACCTCACATCAATTTGAGAAACGCTATAATTTAATTTAGGATTGCTATAGTTATACCAAACGTTCGTATTGTAAGCCAAGTGATTTCCTCCTACCAGGCAAATACCGTCAATCCAGCATCTAGCTCAGCCGATCGCTTTCAATGGACGAAACAATGGTATCCAGTCGCCGTTGTTGAGTTTCTAGCCGTCGATAGACCTCACTCTATCCAAGTGTTAGGGATAGATATGGTACTTTGGCGAGATAGTTCAAAATCTTGGCGGTGTTTTGAAGATGTCTGTCCTCACCGACTGGCACCGCTATCCGAGGGTCGGGTTGAAGCGGATGGAACTATCTTATGTGCTTATCATGCTTGGCGCTTCAACAGTGCGGGAGACTGCGTTAGCATACCTCAATCTAAGCCAGGAACGGAAGCCGATCGCTGTTCTAATCCAAAAGCCCGAGCGATCGCCTATCCCACCCAAGAACAACAGGGACTGGTTTGGGTCTGGCCGGAGTCCGGTGCCGAAGCAGAACGAGAAAGCCAGGAGCGCTCTCCTCGCCTAGCTCCTGAATTAAACGACTCATCGGAACGGGTCGTCAAATTATCTTGGAATTTCCGCGACCTGCCTTATGGTTGGGATTTTTTCATGGAAAATGTCGCCGACCCGGCACATGTCCCCGTCTCCCATCACGGGTTAATGGGCAGTCGCTATCAAGATGCCAAGTATTACGATATGCCCGAGGTGCGATCGATTTCTACCCAGGAAGGTTTTTCCTTTGCAATCGAGCCTACACCTTCCACGGTCGAGCGCGCTATCCACGACTTCCAACCTCCCTGCTTGATGAGGATAGAGAGTACCTTTGTCGATGGCGGTAGCTTGATATTAGTCCTGTACGCGACTCCCACACGTCCGGGATGGTGCCGTCATATCGGTTGTCAGATACTGATTAAGAATGAAGCGGGTAAAACCCCTCGCGGACTAGCGTTTTTTGCCCTGCCACTGCCAACTTGGTTGGGTCATATTTTAGCCAGCCTCTTCCTCCATCAGGATTTGGTCTTTCTCCACTACCAGGAAAAAAGACTTGCGAAACGCCAGGAACGTTGGCTGCAAAAAGTCTATACTCCCAATCCTCAAGACAAAATGGTCATCACATTTCGTCAATGGTTGGAAAACCGAGCGGGAGGAGGGGTTCCTTGGCCGGAAGATTGCAGGGAAACCCTGGCAACGGAGAAACCCATATCTCTTTTTGATGTTTGGGAAACTCACACGAAGCATTGCCAGGTGTGTCAGCGAGCCCTAGAGAGAATTATCCTTTTAACAAGGGGGGTTTGGTTGGGCGCTTTCTTATCTTTATTTGTGGCTATTATGCTGGATGCGCGGTTCTATGCACTGACAGCTTCAACTCAGTCCGATATTTGGCAGATGCCACCTACGACTACCTGGATTTTCCTCAGTATTGCCGCAATTTTAGGTGCGAGCGGCTATGGCCTCCAGAAACTAAAGGGTCTTTTCTACCGATATGAGTTCCGCCATGCGGATAATGATTGATTTCCTGGAAAGCGGTCAGCGTTCAGCGGTCAGCAGTCAGCAGTTAGAGTGACAAGAGGCAGGACTTACGCAGAGACTCTATTTGTAGGGGTAGCACTGCGATTTGTCAGTGGTTATCGAGATTTAGAGGCAATGTTTGACGAAGTAAGGTAATGCGATCGCGATCGGTGTCTTTGATGGAAATATAGCAAGCGATCGCAAAACAAAATGTCTGCGATCGCAGCAGGTAAATACCTTAAATTATGACAAGGTTAGTGGTGAGTATGAGTCTGAGGATATAGCGTTTCTCAAATTGATGTGAGCTTTCTGGGGCGAAACGGGCGAAGCATCCCAGTACGGAAATTCCCGTTATACAGCCGAGATGGTTGCGGGGATGCTGTCGCCCCTACGTTTTCGTTAATTACACTAATTTGAGAAACGCTATATCGACGATTGCCCCTCATAAATAAACTTCTGCATAATCTTCAAACTCCAACCTAGAATTTTCGACTAAAATAGCAGTGAATCCCCGGTTTTTTGAAGGATCGTATTCATATGATATTTGAATACTTGCCGCAGACGAGCGATATTTAAAGATAAACATCTCAGTGCTATTCGGATTAAGACTACAGGTAGGCTCTTCATCTGCTTGGACTGGAACTAACACTCTGGCAAGAGAAGTTCCTGAAGCTCTAACAAGTTGCTTTAGTTTTGGAGATTTCGAGGCCACTAATAATCCTACAAGTGCGTTTCCTTCAACCATTGGAGTTCTTGCTTGTTTACCTGGGGTGTAGCAAGGGGCACATGAATCAAAACCATTTTGATTCTCAACTCCATAAATACAAGTACCTTCAGGAGTCTTTAGAACAGCAGTTCTACGGCCATTAAATCCGTTTTGTCGTAGCTTTTTTTCAATTTTGTCAACAGCAACTCTATCGTTACTTCTTAGTCCACCGAACCAGCTACCAAAATCTCGATCGTAATTTATGTCAAGGTTTCCAATGAACTCAGTAAGAAGCTCGAACACGTTAGTTACCACAATGCGTGTTACTTCGCGTGTTGCTTGATCTCTCACAGGGGGTGTTAAGACCGGTGTTAAGACCTTACAACTAGATGTAGATGCTGCAGCTGCGAGCCCCAGTCCACCATACTTTATAACCTGTCTCCGACTAACCATAATTTGTAAGTTAATTAAGTATTTTTTACTTGCGCAAAACCGCCCGATAGTCCAGCTTGGGGTGCAGATTCGCTAAAACCCGTTCCCGCAAGCCCCAATGCTGCCCCAACTGTCATTGGCCTGAGCCATTTTCACCAGCTCGTCCAGGCGATCGCTCAACAATTCCGAAGCGATCCCACCTGGTTAGCATTTTCTAGAGCTAAGGGTTAGGTCGGTATAGACCCAGAGGAGATCCGTTTCAGACAATTAATATTTAATAGTGGGGGACAGGGGGGCTACTTCGCCGGTCTCTAAACCTGCTGCTCTTAATCCAACGTTTGGGGTTTCAGAGGCCGGACTGGGGGTTAGCCCCGTGGGGGACTGCCGATCGAGCAACTGGTAATAGTATAACTCAAAGAATTGTCGCTTGCACTTCGCCCAATACATAAATAGTCCGCACAGTTTTTAGGGTAAGCTAAGAAACGCCCCGGTCAGGTCTTGTCCATTTTTGAAGTTGCCCTAAGTTTGCGCACCAAAGCGACAGGTTTGCGCAGTGTTCCCTCCGGGCAGGCGGAGCCTGCTCCGCCTACGCCCCTACAGTTGCCCGATCGTTCGTTACCACTTATTTGAGAAACGCTATAAGCTGAAAGCTGAACGCTGAGAGCTGACTGCTATATTCCAGGAACCACAAAGGTAGCAACAAATTTTGAGAGGCTAAAATTTTTGGGTTCGGTCTGGGTTAAACTGGCTAATACAGTTTGGCTCTAAGTTAGGCAAGCATTATCCGGGGGGCAAGCAATGGAAAACTGGGAGTTTCGGCTACAGAAGGAGGGCGATCGCTCTTGGCTGCCCCTAGAATCCCCCGACGTGGAAATTCTAGAAGGTCGCTATCGAGTCATCGCCCGCTCTAGCCGTGTCAACGAGCCGGTGGAAATTCGCATCACCCATCAGTCAACAGAAGAATTTCCTCCCAAGCGACGGGTTATGAAGCGGTCTGGACGAATAAGCCCGCAAGGGGCGATCGCGTCGGTTGTAATCTCAGCATCAAATTGAAAAAAGGAGCGATCGCGGGCACGCTGTAATTTAAAAAGCGATTCACCACCGAAAATCCCTGCCGTAGCTCCTGAGTCCCAATGCCCAATGCCCAATGCCCAATGCCCAATGCCCAATTCCCAATTCCCAATTCCCAATTCCCAATGCCCAATGCCCAATGCCCAATGCCTGTTGGTTTACGATCCAGTTTATGAGGAGGTTGTCCAATGGATAAGGTAGCTCGCTATCGAACCTGTATTCAAAAACTCCTGAGGGACTACAGTCATTACAGCAATAATACTGGAAATGTGGAGAGTTTGCTCTGTTTCGATGTAGAGCGCGATCGCTACCAGCTTATACGAGTGGGTTGGCAACACTTGACGCGGGTTTATTATACAGTATTGCATTTTGACATTCGAGACGGGCAAATCTGGTTACAGCATAACGCGACGGATAGTGATGTGGGTGAAGAGTTGGTGGCAATGGGAGTGCCTCAGCAAGATATTGTTTTAGGGTTACAGCCGCCCTACAAGCGACCCTATACGGGTTATGGTGTGGGTGCGATAGTGAAGTGAAAAGTGAAAAGTTATTTTTCTTCTTACTATTGAGCTGTTCGCCGATTCACTATTCACTCTGCCCAATGCCCCAAAAGGATAAAAGTGAAAAGTCATTGGTTTTCTTACTATTGAGCTGTTCGCCGATTCAGCCGATCGCCGATTCACTTTCCCCGAGTCTGTTTCGATATGAGTTGTTTGCTATAAATGCGATTGTATATAGCGTTTCTCAAATTGATGTGAGGTGTCTAGGGCGAAGCATCCCAATACGATAATCCCCATTTTACAGCAGAGATGGTCTTGGGGATGCTGTCGCCCCTACACTTCTAATTTACACTTATTTGAGAACCGCTATATATAAGCTGAGAGCTGAGAGCTGACTGCTATATTCCAGGATTGCCGGAGCCACAAAGGTAGCAACAAATTTTGAGAGGCTAAAAATTTTGGGTTCGGTCTGGGGTAAACTGGCTAATACAGTTTGGCTCTATCTTACGCAAGCATTATCCGGGGGGCAAGCAATGGAAAACTGGGAGTTTCGGCTACAGAAGGAGGGCGATCGCTCTTGGCTGCCCCTAGAATCCCCCGACGTGGAAATTCTAGAAGGTCGCTATCGAGTCATCGCCCGCTCTAGCCGTGTCAACGAGCCGGTGGAAATTCGCATCACCCATCAGTCAACAGAAGAATTTCCTCCCAAGCGACGGGTTATGAAGCGGTCTGGACGAATAAGCCCGCAAGGGGCGATCGCGCTCTTTCCCTTTACTCGCCTGAAGCCCGGTCTCTGGGAACTGCGGATTGTGGGCGAGCCGACAGCGGACAACCAAGGACAAATCTGGCAGCAGTCAATCCGGCTGCAAGTCTTGCCCATAGAAGAAGAAGCGGAAGAGGAGCTAGACCTAGCACCGGAGGAGGAGACTGCACCGCTAGCCGAGCCGCCAGATTCCGAGCCGCCAGATTCCGAGCCGCCAGATTCCGAGCTGCCGGATTCCGAAGCGCCGGATTCTGAGCCGCCAGATTCCGAAGCGCCGGATTCTGAGCCGCCAGATTCCGAAGCGATCGCCCCTGGGGATATTGTTTCCGCGCCGCCGCTTTGGCCAATACCTCAGACAACAAGCCAGGACAATACCGGCGAAAGTCTCTCTCTAGCCGAGATCCAAGCCGAGTTACAAACTGCGATTGAAGCTCAAAGTCAAGCCCAGACTCAAGCTCAAAGTCAAGCCGAGGCTCAAGCTCAAAGTCTAACTGCGACTCTAGCCGAGATCCAAGCCTACTTCCAAGCTCCAACTCAAGGCGAAAGTCAAGCTCCAACTCAAGGCGAAAGTAAAACTGCGACTGAAGCCGAGATAGTTGCGGAAACCGGGGCCCAGACTCAAGGCGAAAGTCAAGCTCCGACTCTAGCCGATATCCAAGCCGAGTTACAAACTCCAACTCAAGGCGAAAGTCAAACTCCGACTCTAGCCGAGACTCAAGGCGAAAGTCAAATTCCGACTGAAGCCGAGATAGTTGCGGAAACTCTAGGCGAGATTCAAGCTGAAACTAAAATTCTGACTCAAGCCGAGATAGTTGCGGAAACCGGGGCCGAGATAGTTGCGGAAACCGGGGCCGAGATAATAGTTGCGGAAACCGGGGCCGAGATAGTTGCGGAAACCGGGGCCGAGATAATAGTTGCGGAAACCGGGGCCGAGATAATAGTTGCGGAAACCGGGGCCGAGATAATAGTTGCGGAAACTAAAATTCTGACTGAAGCCGAGATAGTTGCGGAAAGTCAAGCCGAGATAATAGTTGCGGAAACCGGGGCCGAGATAGTTGCGGAAACCGGGGCCGAGATAATAGTTGCGGAAACTAAAATTCTGACTGAAGCCGAGATAGTTGCGGAAAGTCAAGCCGAGATAATAGTTGCGGAAACCGGGGCCGAGATAATAGTTGCGGAAACCGGGGCCGAGATAATAGTTGCGGAAAGTCCAACTCAGACAGGGGAGCCAACTGCCGAAATTCCAAGTCAAGAGCTAACTGCCGAAATTCTGACTGAAGCGGAGATAGTTGCGGAAGCTCAAGCGGAGATAGTTGCGGAAAGTCCAACTGCGACTGAAGCGGAGATAGTTGCGGAAGCTCAAGCGGAGATAGTTGCGGAAAGTCCAACTGCGACTGAAGCGGAGATAGTTGCAGAAGCTCAAGCGGAGATAGTTGCGGAAACTAAAACTGCGACTGAAGCGGAGATAGTTGCAGAAACCGGAGCCGAGATAGTTGAGGAAATTCCAAGTCAGACAGGGGAGCCAACTGCTGAAATTCCGATTCAAGCTGAAAGCCAAGCCCAGACAGGGGAGCCAACTGCCGAAACTCTCGCCAGCTTTCCTGCGACTTTTGCCAGTCCTGCCCCGAGCGAAGAAGTAATCGGGAATGTTTTAACGGCAACAGATCTCCAAGTTCTGGAAAACCTGAAATCCCTGCAACTGATTCTCGACCGAGATACTTATATGGTTGCCTGGGGAGAGAGTTTTACTCTGTCTGGACGAGTCGAGATTCCTGGCAATCCAGAAAAGGGCATGATATTAGGAGTGGAATTGTATCTGAATCTGCGAGATCCTCAGAGCGGCGAACTTCTGGCAGAAGTACGACATACTCTGTCTGGGGAAGTGTCGCCCTTTTCCTTTGCCTGTCCGGTAGAAATTACGAAGGAATGCAATACGCATCTAATCTTAGGAGAGGCGACGCTCCAGCAGATCTCTCCTAGTGGCGAGGCTTTGTCTGTTTTGGACAGAAAATCTTTTACGATCGCCGCCGATGTGGACAACTTGCTCGGAGCTATAGCCTCTGGTATGAGCGAAGAAGATCTCCTGGCACTCTCCCGAGAAGACACCAGAGAGATAGAGGCAAGAGCTTTCAACGAATCTTTTATCCAGCTCTCGGAAACTCTGAAAACCAATCAACCCGCTCAGTTCCAAAAAGCCGGACAGCAAACCCTACCGCCGCAACTTTACCAAAAAACTCCAGAGGAGCAAGGGAGCCCTAAGCCCCTAGATTTGCCGACCTTTCCAAGCCGACAAGCCGAGCCCAAAAAATCCCAGACTAAAAAATCCCAGACTAAAGCCCAGACTAAAGCCGAGCCAGATGCAGCAGATTCCTCGGAAACAGTTGCAGAGGAATTTGCAGAAGAATTTGCAGAGGAGGATATTACCTCAAGCCAAGAGGCCGATACTTCCTCCCTTGAGTCTGCCGAGGCCGCCGGTATTGAGGGAGAACTAGAACAACAGGCGATCGAAGAGGAAAGACCTGCTGGAGTTGCCGAGGAAACAGCCCTTCGGGAGTCAGATCCTGTAGATATGGCTTTTCGGGAGCTAAATCTGCAAGGGCGATTTTTCTCCCGACTCTCGGATTTGGCGCGGGATACGGAACTGTTGGAATGGTTGCAGGTAAATGTAGCCCCCGCTCCCGAAGAATCAGAATCAGAATCAGAAACCAATGAATTAGCCGAGGAAGAGGAAAAAGAAGTTGCCGAGCGATCGCAACCGGAACCGATTGACTGGGAAGCCCTGGAAATTGTCGTGGATGACGAGCCGATGGAATTCTCGCCAAATCCTCCGGTTGCTGCTAGTACCCCATCTAACCCTGGAGCAAGTCAGTTTAATGCAATGGGATTGATTTTGCCCCGGGACGAACCAGTGCCAACTCCCGAGCTAGAGCTGTCTGGGAATGAAACTGTTGCTGGGCAAAAGGTGACTTTAGTGGCGCGACTGCCCCATATAAAACCTCGTATTTATGTCAAGTTTTGGATGAACGATCGCCAAAGTCGCAGCCTTATTGACGGTCCTCATTGGATAGTCGAATTTTGGCCGACTGGCATGGGCGATATGGAAGGAAAAATTGAAGTTGCTATTCCTTATGGAACTCTGGAAATAGAGCTAGAGGCGATCGCTGTCGAAATGCAAACCCAGCGAGAGAGTCACAAAACCAGCATAGAAAGAATAGTAGAGCCTCCCCGCCAACTTTATTTACCAATGGAAAATTTGTCCGACGAAACTAAAAATTAGGGTGTAGGGTAGGGTGTGGGGTGTGGGGTGTGGGGTGTGGGGTGTAGGGTGTGTGGTGTGGGGTGTGGGGTGTGGGGTGTAGGGTGTGGGGTGTGGGGTGTGGGGCCGCCTACGGTGTGGTATAGCGGTAATAGCGATCGAGGCTGTTATAGACCTTTGGCTATGCGAAAGTGCAGAAATTGCAGAAGGTGCAGAAGTTGCAGAAATTTTTTAAATTTAATGTTGAAATCCGAGCAAGACTCTGTTAATATACTTTTATGGCTCCCGATCGGGGGCACAAATAAAGGCCGCGTTTAACCGCGACCCCTTGTCACGCCAAGCCAAAGTAAACCCTAGCAGGGAGGTATTCTCACTCAAAACACCCTTGAAAACCCTGGTTGCTAGAGGGGTATAGCCCTTGGACTTTGGGGATTTCGGGCAAGTAGTCCTTGCCATACTCCAATAGCTAGCCCGGGTGGGTAAGATAGCCCACCCCAAAACCCCGCTGACGAAAGTGATATAGCGGCAGCGGGTGGGTTTCCTTTGGGGAAATTCACGCTAATTTTTTCCTCTGACTTTAAATTGGCTTCAAGTCAGGAGGGGGCGACGAAGTAACCCTGTCGCAGATAGCGGAAACTTCCGCAATCGTCTGTTTTTGACCGACGATCGCGATCGTGCGGGTGTATTTGCATTCGCAAGCTGGGCGAGGACCTCCTTGCTTTTTCCTAGATTCTACAACGACTTGCTTTGTCTTGCACGCGCTCGGGAATCTGGAGCCGAGGCAGGTGTCGGACTTCCAAACGCTCGATATAATATCAGCTCCGCTTAATTAACCTAAAAAACAATCCGTTCGTCCCGAGGCTGAGTCTAGGCGTTGGCGTTGGCGTAGCCTGCCCTCTGGGGCTTAGCCTGCCCCGGAGGGGCATAGGACGTTCCAATTTTTTTGTGCGGGTGTTTAACCGGATTTGATATAACAATACCTTCGCCATTTTTACCACCGGCACGATCCCCCCAACCCCCCGATAAATTGGGGGGCAATAGCCAAAAGGGTCTTAAGCCCCCCAATTTATCGGGGGGTTGGGGGGATCCGGCATTGGTTAACAATCGGGTATTTGTTGGGTTTCGTCCTAGAGCTGCTCCCTACAAATAAGGTACTTTTCTGTTTTGGCGAAGGTATCGACATAAGCAGTCAGCTTTTAGCCTTGCCCGGAGATCTGCTCTTCTGCGGTGCTTCAGATAACTTCTTGCGTTTTAGCCTTTGTCCCTTGAACCCCTTGAGCCTAAAATTTGACTGTAAACCGATCTGCTATTCTGGCAATCTCACTTATCCTTGCTTCCTTATATATAGCGTTTCTCAAATTGATGTGAGATACCGCCGGCGTTGCATCCCAATACAGAGATTCCCGTTCGGAGCGCGGAGATAGTTGCAGGATGCTGTCGCCCCTACATTTTCGTTTATTACACTTATTTGAGAAACGCTATAGCCATACGGATTCGGGTTAGGACAATCGGCGAATGCCATATGCCCCCAATTCCCAAGATTAGGGTGTGGCGGTAGGGTGTGGGGCCGCCATCGGGAAGAAGGAGGCAAGCGTTAAATTTTCTGCCTTTCCCTACACCCTACCGCCACACCCCACAACCCAGTTATTGCCCAATGCCCAATGCCCAATTCCCAATGCCCAATGCCCAATTCCCTAATTTTTAATAAGATTCCAGAGGTGCTTGCAAAACCTTAATAATTCGAGCCCGGGTTTCTTCTAAATGAGCTTTAGTCGCGAGGTCGAGATGCCGATCGCGTTTTTTCAGAGCTTTTGCTATAGCCTCTTCTAACTGGCGCAAGTGATACCAGGCGAGAGTGCGAGCGTCTTCCGGTGCCCGTCTTTTGCGCAAAACCATATTAGAAAAAAATCTGAGATATTGGCGCTGAAGAGAGCGACGAATTACCGAGATGCTCTCCAGATTATCCCGGTTGGCCAGCACTTCCATCCAGATATCGGCATAGAGAGCGTCGAACAATTCGGCAATGGTAAAAACACTATCGGAATTTGCTTTTAACTCTAGGTCGCGAAGTCTGGCGAGGCGACCGGGAGAAAGGAGAGAATTCAAAACAACTCGTTGCAGGACAAAAATGCGATCGCCAATCGGATAATCCAGAGGAAAAACCCTTGGATAGGTGCCCCAATGATACCAGCGTTCCGGTGCCAACTTATTGAGCAACTCCGGCGGAAACTCAAAAGCGCGATCGTCAAACACATATTCCCGCAAAATCTTCAAAGCCTCGCGCTGTTGCTCCACCGGAATCACCTCAAAAGGCAATTTGCCATTTACATCTCCAGCATGATTGCGGTTAAACGACTGACCGGCCACATATAGCATCGCATTGCCAAGCTGGCGCGTGTAGTAAGAAAAGACCACATTAAACTTTTGGCGCACTTCGGCATAACTCTCGCCGCTGACCGGGTAGCGCGTATCAAGCCGTCGCCACATTTCCCTAGCATTTTCCAACTGCCAGCGGGAATATTGCAGAGTATCCTTGCTCAGGTCAAAGGCATTGGCTGCCGGGTCGAGGAAATCCAGAGAATCTTCATCGGGAGAATAGCTCAATTCGCTCAAACCAGATTGCCGAGCAATATCCGCCAGTTGTGGCAATTCCCCTTCCGAACTAAAAGCATTAATGGGCTTGTAGCCATACTCGATCGCCCAGGTATCGTAAGGACCGACTACTACGGGAAAATAGTCTCCCTGTTCCATCCCTGGCGGTGCCAAATTCGCTGGCAGATAATCCATTACCGACGCGCTCAGACTGCGCTCGCGGGTAACAGAGCGATCGTGCAATTCATCTGTAGTCAGCATTGTACTGCCGTGAAAATTATGTCGCAGTCCCAAAGTATGTCCCACTTCGTGAGCAATAATAAAGCGTAAATATTGATTCGTAAATTCCTCCATTTCCTCGCTGCCCGGTAAGACATTCTGTAACAGAGATGCCCCGAGCGACGCAACTGCCAGTTGTTCCCGAGCTTCTAGAGCATAGCAAAGACCGGAGAATTGGGAATTAGCGATTGGCGATCTTCTAGCTGCGACTTCAGTTGCCCTCAGCCCAAACGTAGCAACTTGCGAATTTAACGGCGAATTTAAGAACTGACCCTCAGAGCTTAAGCGTTCTTCTGGTAGCAGCCATTCCATACCGCCCCGGGGACAGATGGGATGTCCAGACATCGCTAACTGGGAGAGATTTTCCCCCTGCCGGGAGGAAGGGTATGGGAAAGCCACTCCCCCTTGCCCCATCTGTTGCGAAGACGAATATGAGGGGGTCAGTGCTGAATGCTGTTGTACTAAATTGCGATAGTCGCCTTTGATAGTGCGAATAATTGAGGCATCTATAATTATATCTGCATCCAAGATTTGTCCCGTGAGAGGGTTAACTCGGGACGGACCAATACCCAAAAACCAAGAGTCAAAAGAAGCCGACCAGCGAATCGTATTGTAGCGCACGTCTGACGGATCCCAATCGGCATTGTCCGGCATTTGGCGCACTTCTATAGCATTGATAAATCCCGCTTGTTCAAATGCCTTATTCCACATCAAAACTCCTTCGCGGACAGCTTGGCGGTACTCTAGGGGCACGGTGTTTTCAATCCAGAAAACTATAGGCTCTTTGGGAAGAGACAAAGGAGCTGAGGGATTGGCTTTTTCTAGGTGCCACCTGTTGATATAGCGGGTAAATTCATCTCTTCTGGTCTCGGAAAAATCTCGATAAGCGGTGAGAAAATAACCTACGCGCTGGTCGGCAAACCTGGGACGATAACCGTTGTTTTCGGGCAGTGCCAAAAAGCTGTAGTTAACGCGAAGAGTAAATGCGCGACTATCTGGTAGGCTAGGTATTGAGTTTAATCTTTCGTTTGTGGCATTAAATCCATAAACAGATTCGATTTCTAGGTTTAGGGGAAAGGCTTTGATACTGCCGAAGTAAGATTTATCAGGATCTTTCGAGTAGCTGGAGCCTAAAATCCCAGGCAAGGAGCGAACAATCCCGCTCGGGTCTTGCTCGGTCATCAGGATTTCCCCGATATCTACGAGTAGGGTTTGGCGATCGCTATGAATGCTTTTAATCGGCATCGAGTACAAAACAGAATCGCTAAAAGACTCTTCTAGCGATCGCTTTAGAGGGTCGTCTGGCTTTGTTCTAAAATAAACATTGCGCACCACAAAGTGCAAATTATCTCTAACTCTTTCAAAATTAAATAATAAAGATTGTAAAGGCATTCCCCGGAGCAGACTGCCCTCGCCAATTCCAGAAGACAGGGTTACGACGCACAAAAAATTTTTTTCCAGTTGTTCTGGTTTTAATTCTAGGTATAACTTATCTTTTTTTCTATTATAGTAAAGGGTAAATAGCCCTTCTATTTTTTCCGTTCCTTTGACAGCCTCTTCAAATTTCTGCATCCCCAGTTCGCTATCTTCCCGGTGTTTCCCATTTTCCCCATGTTTCCCATTTTCTCCGTTTTCCCCATTTTCCCCATTTTTCCCATTTGCCATAGAGGGCGGCTCCCCGCTCGCTAAAATTTTTAGCGGGGCTCCAGCAATACCCAGAGCGACAACCAAGATGAGTAATAGTCTGGTGCCGATGATTAATGGTAATCTGGCGCTATGTTTTTGAGGTGGTTTCAATTTGCTATCCTGATTATCGTGCAGTTTTCGCTCGTTATTAGCGCGATCGCCCTGGGAGCGCCCGTGAATGAGCGATTGTTATTTGGACGCCTTATTTGGACGCCTTATTTGGACGCAAGCAATTTGGGCGAGCAATTTGGACGCAAGCAATTTGGGCGAGCTATTTGGGCGACGAGCTATTTCGGCGCGATCGCTCTTTTCCCCTACTGCCCAATACAGCACGCAGGCGATCTCCTCGGGGAAGGAAGCATTTCTCTTTTGGGTTTGGGCGCGGGGAGGGCAAAGCCTGCACCTACGGCAACATTGCCCGCTAGCGCTGACTCGTTAAACTAAATCCGGTCAACTAAAAAATCGAAACCCCCACAGGACGAGCTTCCGAAAAGTCCATTTTTTTTGGAACTTATCGGACGTCGGTCCTACAGCAGTAAGTAGCGCGGATTAGATATTAGATGGCATTGAAATGCTCCCGCTGGGGATTTTGTACCCCATACATGGAAGCCTTTCCCAGTAAGCGTTATAGGTTTTGATAAGTATAAATACTGTCTCTACCTAAAACCCTTGCCCTATAAGCATTTGAAAAATAAGATGCGTTTTCCCTGGGCGCTCCGGCAATCTGACTAAAGGCTCTCTGAAAAAAAAATTCCAGAGATCGGCCTTCTGTTTGGATTGACTAATCTGACAATGCTCCAGCTCGGTGGCAACGAAATGACATAAGGCCCTTGTCTGGATTGGTCAATTCGATCGAACTCTTGCTCGATCGCAGCAAAATTACAGATACCCGCCCCTGGTTAGCGCCCCCTGATTGGCGCCCCTGTTTGGATCTATCTAACAGGACTTTGGCTCAATCATAACAAAACTATAGAAATTTGCCCCACCGTCTGGATTCGTCTGGATTGACCGATCCAGGAAGTAGTCTCTGACTAAGGAACGAGCACTAGGCAAATGTCAAGCGCTTATTTGCCTAGTGCTATACTAGCTAATTGATTTTTGGTATTCTTCTCCGCAGACAATAATGTCAGGCTTTCACTTGGCCAGATTAAGTGGCGACAAAAGTGGCTCCAAGTCTAGGTTAGACTCTACAACATCCGCCAGAGAATTCAAAAGCTGTTCGCGTCGATCTTGATAGTTAGGAATTCCCGTCGGCAAAGAAATCAGCCCTCGTTGATTGCGGAGGCGATTCAACCAAGCCCGCCGCCAAGGGCTATTATCAAAAAGTCCGTGCAGATAAGTACCCCAGATCGATTGATAGCTATCGACAATCCCTAGTTTGGGGTCGTCAAATAGAGCATTAGTGGCATCCGGATCGGTGACCTTGGTAACGCCCTGATGAATTTCATAACCCGACACGGGCAAGCCTGTTTGAGGATAGTGCGAGGTCACTTGGCGCTGCCGCGTAATTTTCCTCCCGGCGATAACCGTTTGGATAGGCAAAAGATTCAGCCCTTTATATCGTCCTTCTTTCCCTTCAATTCCTTCTGTATCGGCTAGCATTTTCCCTAGCATCTGAAAGCCGCCACAGATACCCATCACCGTACCTCCGCCAATCACATACTGCTCTATTCGCTCGGCCATGCCAGTTTTTTGCAAAACTAGCAAATCGGCAATAGTCGTTTTGGAACCGGGAATAATAACTGCATCGGGATAACCTAAAGAATCTTGAGGATCGATGTATTTTACGGTAACGCTCGGTTCTGCTTCTAAGGGGTCAAAATCAGTAAAATTAGCAATGCGAGGCAAGCGAATTACAGCGATTGTGACTTCTGACTGAGGTTTATTATAGCGACGGTCTAATAAACTAAGAGAATCTTCTGATGGGAATACTTCGTCTATCCAGGGAATCACTCCTAATACGGGAATTCCTGTATAGCTTTCCAACCAGGTAATGCCCGATTCTAGCAGACTGCGCTGCCCTCGGAATTTATTAATAACTACCCCGCGAATCAGCGATCGCTCTTCCGGTTCTAGTAACTCTAGAGTACCGACCACATGAGCAAAAGCACCGCCTCGATCTATATCTACTACCAGCAATGTGGAGGCATTCAAATATTTGGCCACCCGCATATTGGTTAAGTCGCGGTGTTTGAGATTAATCTCCGCAGGGCTGCCCGCTCCTTCGCAGACCAGTATATCGAACTGCGAGCCCAACCATTGCATGGATTCTTTTATCGCTTGCCATCCTCGCTCGAAATATTGTTCGTAATATTCTGCCGCTCCTACTTTACCAACGGCTTTGCCATTGAGAATCACCTGGGAAGTCATATCCCCTTGAGGTTTCAATAAAATTGGATTCATTTCCACCTGCGGTTCGATTCCAGCAGCCCAAGCTTGCACTGCCTGGGCGTGGCCAATTTCACCGCCTTTCGAGGTTACATAGGCATTGAGCGCCATGTTTTGTCCTTTAAAAGGGGTCACTCGCAAACCCTGCCGCGATAGAATGCGACAAATAGCTGCAGCTATTAGCGATTTCCCTGCATGGGATGTAGTTCCCACTACCATTATAGATTTGATAGGCATAGGTATAAATAATTTAGATTGAGGGTATTTAGGGGGCAATCGATAAAAAGAAATCCTCGATTTGCTTTCAAATCTGGTTTCAAATTTACCATCAAAATAGACAGATGCGAGGGCATGGAAACGAGGGCAGGGGAGGGTAAGGTGCTACGCGATCGCTCCGCAGCAAGGAGCGCTGCGGAGCGCAAACCCCAGCCCTTGAGTATGTCAAACCGCTCGAATATTACATATTACTCATCAGATGGAAGCCGAGCCCAGCGGCAGATGACCCAGAATCAAAAAACTTCAAATATTACATATTGCCCATCGGATGGAAGCCGAACCCAGGGACGGATGACCCAGAATCAAAAAACTTAGAAAGTCGGCAGTTGTAACAGGCGATCTCGGGCATTATAAAGGCGATCGCACCAAGTCGGCGCAGCAATCTCCCCAGAAACCCGACATTGTTCCACAAGTTGCCTTCCCATTGGGGTGAGGCGAAAGCTATCGGTAATGCCCTGACCATCAACTTCTCGGCGCAGCAAACCCACTTGAATCTGCCACATAAGGGCATTTTCGGCGGCTGCTTCGGACAGGAGACTACGCGAGTATTGGTTGTGGACCCCTGCCTCCCCAGCAATCTCCTGTAGGGCAACGCTTTTATACTGCATGGTCGCGAATAATTCGAGCTGAAATGGGGAACAACTCATTGCCCGAGAAGCGCGTTCTATAGTAGCTGAGGGATAGTTAATCGATTTAGGACCAGTTGAATTAGTAGAATTCATCAATAATTTAACAGTTTTTCCTAGCAGTTACCCGAATCTTTACTTTACCTATATTAAGTTTATAGGGAACGGGGCATTGGGCATTAGGCTTGGCATGACGCTAGGATGTGAGGTGTGGGGTGTGGAGTGTTGGGATAAATTTGCCTCTTGTTTGGGGTGCCCTACTCCCGGAAAGGAAGAGGTACAGGAGCAAGGGGGCAAGGGGGGCAAGGGGAAAATATCCTCGAAATATAGCGTTTCTCAAATAAGTGTAATAAGCGATCGGGTTGGGAAATGTAGGGGCGACAGCATCCCCGCTCTGGATCTCGGCTGTAAAACGGGGATTATCATATTGGGATATTGCATCCCCCAGACAACTCACATCAAGAGCGAGAATCGCTATATAGCACTACGCAAAGTACGCGCTTGACATTTATAAATTCTCGTTCCTTCGTCAGATTATACTTTTGACTTTTGAATCCATGACTTTTGACTTGCGCGTAGCGCTATACCCTCTCCCCTGCTCCCACCCTTCCCACCCTTCCCACACTCCCGATGCCCAATGCCCAATACAAACTACTAGACATAAATCCCATTAGCAATCTGCCATGAGCAAGCGCAATAATCCAGCGATATTTCTGGCCACTCTACTAATTGCGAGCGTACTTTTTGGCGGAGGATTATGGTTATTGACTGTGCTATCTCCCGGATTGCTGGCCAAAAATCGAGAATATGCAGCAATAGCCAAACGCAAAGAGTCCGGGCAGATAAAAATTCTCGGAGATACTTTTAGCGGTTATGGCGTCTTGCGCAGTGCAGCTTTTAAGGAAGCCCTGCAAAAAGTGGGAATAGATCTGCTTTATGACGATGAATTCGATCGCGAAAAACGAGCCGCAAGTCTGATTCGGGGAGAAGCGGACTTAATTGCAACGACTCTAGATCGCTTCGTACAAGATCGGCCGGAAGGAAAAATTGTCGGGCTAATCGATCGCAGCAACGGTGCAGACGCAGCAATTTTAAATACAAAAAAATATCCTCAGCTAAAGTCATTGCTCGATTTAAACCAGTTAGTTAAACAGGAGCTAGCTGGGGGGAGGCAGCTCAGCATAGTTTTTGCTGGGGAGACTAGGAGCGAGTATTTGGCATTACTACTGGATACTAAATTTGAGGCTTTTAATCTAGCTAATCTTGAGATAGTTCGGGTTGCCAATGCTAGGGAAGCCTGGAATTTGTTGCAAGAGCCGAGCCAGAACGTAGCTATAGCGGTTCTTTGGGAACCATTGGTCGCAAAAGCGAGAGAAGCTGGCTATACTGTCGTTCTCTCCAGTCAAGATACCCCTAACACTATTGTTGACGTTCTCGTCGCTTCCGAGGATTTGATTAAATCCCGACCGGAAATCCTATCCCAATTTTTGCAAGCCTACTATCGACGCATAGATAGCCAGTTTATCAATTCGTCTAAGCTACAGGGGGAGGCCGCCGAAGGAAGATCGACCAATACAGAGGCAGCCGCCGCCATCCCTGGCATTAATTTTTTTACTGCTGCAGAAGCGAAAGCCTGGTTGGACTCGGGCAGGTTAGAGCAGCGGATCGATTCAACTGCTGCCGTTTTAGTTCTGGCGGGACGCCTCAATCAAGTGCCTGAAAATAAAGTCGAGTTATCCGATGGCACTGCGATCGCCACAGCAGCTCGAAATAGCGCATCCTTAATTAAGAAAATGCAAAGCTTGGCTCCAGAGCTAGCCGACCGACTGGCAGGGAAACAAAAGGCGATCGCCCAGACAAATTCCCCAAACGCTACTAATATCGAACAAGCCCCCAGTATTGGCAATTTGCAGGTACGCGGCGAGGTGAAATTTAGCAAGAACTCTGCCCAGCTAACCCCCAAAAGCCAAAAAACTCTAGAAGCTCTCGCTAAGGAAATTGGCGAATTCAACCCTCAAACCGTTGCCGTGCGCGTTATTGGCCATACCTCTAGCACGGGTACGGCGGATTTTAATCAAACTCTGAGCGAACAACGGGCGCAGGTTGTGGTTGACTATCTGCGCGGTAAGGTTGGCGATCGCGCAGGGTCTGGGCAGAATAATCGCCTTTTTCAGGCCGAAGGCAAAGGATTCAGCGTGCCGCTTTCTGGCATTCCTCCAGAAGATACGCGCCAGCAGCGGACCGAAATTCGTCTGGTTCGGATTAATTAATGATTATAGCAGTCAGCGGTCAGCAGTCAGCGGTCAGCTTTTAGTCAAAGGCGCATTTTGATTCCTGTCAGGGCTTACGCAAACTGTCCATATCTAGTATTTGTAGGGGCAATCCCCCCGTGGTTGCCCCTATGACTAGATTCTATGCGTAAGTCCTATCCTGTCAAACACCTTAATATGTAGTGCCATAAAGAAAAGAGGGGGCGCAATGCCCCCCCGATGGACGAAATCTGAAAATCTTTATCTATGAATAGCTCTAATTGGTTTGAAGAGTTTAGAAATTAGAGGTTGTTCTGCCTTCTGACTTTTTACTTGGAGACTCCTGACTTGTTCCTGGACTATGGTAAGAGGGCCGACGAGGGTCGGGGCTACCGGAGAGGTCAGATTTTTTTGCTTAGACTACATTATAGATCGATTCTAAGTGAATTGCATCGGCGATCGCAGGCAATTAGCTGCCAATTCTAGGTGTCCTTTGTCTTAGGGCCTGTTTTCCTGTTCCTCTCCTACTCGTTTGCCTCCCATTCTCCTTATACTAAAGCGATCGCGCCTTTCAAAGATAAAGATATGATTAAGAATGACGCTTGGATTGCTCGGATTGCTGAGGAAGGGATGATTAAACCCTTCGCGCCTCACCTCATCCGTAAAGTAGAAAACTTTTCCGTTATCTCATACGGTCTTAGCTCCTTCGGCTATGATATCCGACTATCCCCCAAAGACTTTCGCACTTTTCGCCATATTCCCGGCACGATTATCAATCCCAAGGATTTCAACCCAGAAAACCTAGAACCTGCCCGCTTGCATAGAGACAAGGATGGAGAATACTTCATCCTGCCGGGACATAGTTATGGTTTGGGGGTGGCGCTAGAATATCTAGAAGTGCCCGATAATATTACCGTTCTCTGCATCGGCAAAAGCACTTACTGCCGTTGCGGAATTATCGCCAATCTCTCTCCCGCTGAATCCGGCTGGCGGGGTCATCTTACCTTAGAATTTTCTAATGCTTCCCCAGCGGATGCCAGGATTTATGCCAATGAAGGAGTAGTACAATTGCTCTTTTTAGAAGGAGAACCCTGCGAAGTCAGCTATGCCGCCCGACAAGGTAAGTATCAAGACCAATCGGAAAGCGTGACTTTGGCAAAAGTGTAAGCAAGGGTGTAGGGTGTAGGGTGTGGGGTGTAGGCAGAAGAGATTGAAGATTCAGGACTTACGCATGGGCTCTATATCTGGTAGGGGTCAACGGCCGGAGTACCCCTACACAAAGGGGCGCATCTCCACAAGAAAGCGTAAGTCCTAAGATTGCATTTTCGTGCGATCGCCTACACCTCGCCTACACCGCCTACACCGCCTACACCCCTATTCTTCCCCTACACCCTACACCCTACACCCTACACCCTTCCTAATTTAAGGAGATAGCCGTGCTTTTCTAAGTCGTTTTTTCTCGTACCAGGCGGCCAGCTCTGGCATCCATGCCTCAAAATGAGGCCAAATTAGCTCGCAGAGTTTTTGGATTTCTAGCTGCGCGTCCGGTTTCGCTCGCAAGTCTAATAAGTGCATTAAAGAACGAGGATTTAGCGACATAACCCAGTGCTGTCGGACGTCAAAAGGAATGATGCCGCGAGCGTGTTCTTCGGCAAGTCCTTCTGACAGAAGTTGTTGGTAGCGTCTCGCTGCTTCTGCGCACCAAGCTAAATCGCGATCGCGCATTTCTTGGGTGTAGTGATAGCGCTTTCCTTGGCGATCGCTATAGTATCCCACCGGACGCAGATAAAAAATATCTTCAATATCTCTTTTTCCTGCAGCGGCTTCCGCTATTCTCTGGCCCGTGTACCTATTAGATTGCACGTCAAAAGAGTTATGAACGATGATACCGTTCGCTACAAAGTTGTGGTCGGGGTGCGATACCTCTAAATCATAGGTCTCTTCGATGCCTGCGTAAACAATTTCATCAACATCCACAAATACCCCTCGATTGCGTATCTCGGCATTTGCCTCTAGTAAGTCTAGGCTGTTATCTTTAGAAGTCCCCCACGCTAAATTGTTAGCACGATTATCAAAGGAGTTACCGTTTAAGTGTCTAACCTCAAGATTATCTAAACCTATGGCGCGATCGCTCCCCGAATTAAATGCCTCACACACTAAGCGGTGAATATTTAGCCTCGCACTCCTGCCAGTACCGACCCCTTCGCTAAAAGAGGCAAATAGGTAATTTTTAGCCTTAGACAGTTTTTTTGCTATAGGAGTCTGGCGTTTTTCCTTGGATCTGTTGCCTCTGCCACCGCGAGGCATATAACTACGCAGCCTGCCAAGGTTGGAAATTTCATACCAAGGGTAATCTGGGACAGCCTTCCAAACCTCAGAAGAGAGTTCTTGGTTGCTGTAATTTACTAGCTTTGGGCTAACCGATCGTCCTCCAGGGGAGGGTACACAAACCTTGGTGTCAGAGTTAAACTCTTTTAACCGTTTCCAGCCTTGGTTTGTCCAAAATTGATGGCACATAGTCGCTTTTATGCTTTGACCGTCAGCGGTCGTAAGCAGATAGAGTTCCTTGGGCCCATTACAGTAAATATTCGTAATGTGCGAACGCACTAGCATGTTGGCTTCTAAATCCAAACTCAATACAGATCGTTTAGATATTTGCTCGCGCATATACGCGGCATCTGCCTCAGTCTGCTGATGCTTGCGTCCGTTGTGCCAAAGATCCGCAAGGTGCCCTAATGTTTGTTGTTGATATTTTTCCCCTGAGTGTAAGGACTTGTGCCCAAAGCTTACAAGGGTATCCCCTGACAAGCAACATCCCACGCGATGAGTGCGGACCTGCTGCATCGTGCTGTGGGGAAAGTAACCGCAATTGAAGACAATTGAGGGATGTTCGTATGGACCAAAATGACCCCGATCGCCTGCTAGCAGCCGCTGAACGGCAATTTCCCCGCAGGTCTTTTCATCAGGCCAGTTCGAGCGCTGGTCAAACACAAATCCCTCATTATAATCCTGATGGAGAGCTGCATAAACTGTTTGATTCGGGTTTGGCGTTTGGCTAATAACTTCGACTCGGAATCGCTCCATTCTTGACACCCTAACGATGGAAACTAAAATAGCACAAGGGAATTGGGCATTGGGCATGGGGCACGGGGCATTGGGCATTGGGCATTGGGCATTGGGGCAAGGGGGGACTACGCAAATAGTCAGATCGAACTCTATATATAGACTCTGGTGCGCAGTTCGCACCCTACGAATAGCGTCTTTGCGTAAGTCCTGGATACGTCTCCCCACTCCCTTAAGATCCTATTTGGGGTCTGCTTGTCTCTTTCCCTCATGCCCAATGCCCAATGCCCAATGCCCCATGCCCCATGCCCAATGCCCAATGCCCCATGCCCCATGCCCAATTTTTTATAGTCAAAACTTATGGTATTTTCGCGATTTCGATTTTTTATGCTCTTGGCTGCTAGCGGGGCCGTTTCTGCGATCGCCTGCAGCCAAAAGGCTTTTGGTGCCGGGGCTGCGGAGGCAACAGCATCCCCAGCAGCAGAGGTTCAGTTAAATCTGTTTCAGGCGATCGCTCTAGGCATGGTTCAGGGCATGACAGAGTTTTTGCCCATCAGCAGTACCGCCCATCTAAAAGTAGTACCAGTAGTTTTGGGTTGGGGAGACCCGGGAATCTCTTTTACTGCAGCTATTCAGTTGGGCAGTATTGCCGCAGTCTTGTGGTACTTCTGGACCGACTTGACCAATTTAGCAGTTGGAGCCATAAGGGCCATCAAGAAGCGGGACTACGAGGATAGAGACTTGCGCGTAGTTATGGGAATCGGTTTGGGAACTCTGCCTATTATCTTTTTGGGCTTAATCGTTAAATTTGTTATTTCAGAATTCTACGATACTACCCTGCGTTCCTTGATGGCGATCGCAATTGTCTCTATTGTCATGGGCTTGCTCCTCGGAGTAGCCGAACGCTCCGGCAACCGCTACCGCTGCTTCGACCAACTCACTCTTCAGGACGGAATCATGGTCGGCTTGGCTCAAGCAATGGCATTGATTCCCGGAGTTTCTCGCTCCGGTTCCACCATCACTGCTGGCTTATTTATCGGCTTGGATCGGGCAACAGCGGCACGGTTTTCTTTTTTACTTGGCATACCCGCCATCACCATCGCCGGCTTAGTAGAACTAAAAGATTTATTAGACTCCGGCATGAGCGGCATCGGAATCGTGCCCTTGATTGGCGGACTCATTTCTACAGTCATATTTTCTTATGCAGCGATCGCCTGGTTAATTCGCTTCCTGCAAACCCAGAATACTTGGGTTTTTGTCTGGTATCGCTTGGCCTTTGGTATCGCCATCCTAGGAGCGATCGCTTTTGGCGCTTTGGAAAATAGCTAAAATTAGGGTGTGGGGTGTAGGGTGTGGGGTGTAGGGCAAGAATTCGGGAGATTAGGGTGTGGGGTGTAGGGTGTAGGGCAAGAATTCGAGAGATTAGGGTGTGGGGTGTAGGGTGTGGGGTGTAGGGCAAGAATTCGGGAGATTAGGGTGTGGGGTGTAAGGTGTAGGGCAAGAATTCGGGGATAAAAGGACAATTCCGCTCTTCTTATTCCGCTCTTCTTATTCCGCTCTTCTTATTCCCACACCCCACACCCCACACCCCACACCCTAAACCCCACACCCTAAACCCCACACCCCACACCCCACACCCCACACCCTCAACCCCACACCCCACACCCCACACCCCACACACTAAACCCCACATCCTCAACCCTAAACCCCACACCCTAAACAACAAAAACACAACTCTA
>JAAHFN010000044.1:14126-55149 GCA_010672965.1 Oscillatoria sp. SIO1A7 | reverse complement strand
ACCAAGTTGAGATTAATGGGAGTTATTCAACAAAAATTTTCAATACGGATGCTTTTTTTGAGGCATTAAGAAGCTGAGAAAGACAAATGTAGTTTTTGTACTACATTTGTCGTGCGAAATGTGGGTTACAAGTCTCTCCACCCTCCCCCATCTCTCTTCTCCCTACACCCCACACCCTACACCCCACACCCTAGTTTTTGCCCAATTCCCTAAACTAAAATTTCAATCCGATCGCCTTCCCAAATGACGGGAAAGCGGTCTGAAACTTCCAGGGTTTTACTTTTATAATTCCAGCCATAGGCGAGCCAGCCATTTTTTTGCGGGTTGGCGATAAATTGCGTTCCATACAAGCCCGTGCGATCGCTGCCCAATACTATTGGTTTTTCGCTTAAAGGCTTAAACGGACCGGCAATGCGATCGCTGACATAGCAATAAATAGAAGAATCGCTAATCCCATCGGAGCCGACTCGCTCAATCCATTTGCGATTTACCCATCGCGCCCAGGACGAGAAAAATAAATAATAGCGGCCATTTTGAAAAATAACCTGCGGTCGTTCCAGCTCGTAATAAATAGACTCTTCCGTTCCTGCCAAAAGAGCCTCCGCTGCTGGAGGCAAGCATTGATAAGGTCCGTCGATTTTATCTGCCACTGCCAGACCGATACATCCTTTATATGACAAAGAAGTAGATACATCTCTGGCGGCGACTGCGGTGATATACATATAATACTTGCCGCTTTCCGGGTCTTTCACCACATAAGGATCCCGAAACTGAATAATATTATTGAGCGGATCGCTCGGTTCGCAGCCCGGGCGAGTTGACGCGCCATACCAGCGGGGTTCTGGTTTCAGCAGCGGAGTGGGGCGAAAATTCCAGTTAACTCCATCTGGAGATGAGGCCAAGCCTACGGTCTGCTCTACCCCATCTTCTTTATAGACTGAAGTCGAGTAAAAAAGATAGTAGGTTTGATTATCTTTATAAAGGCTTCCGGCGCAGATATTGTCTGCTTGCCAGTAATGGTTCTGACCGGGCTTGAGAATATTGCCTTGATATTGCCAGTTTTTTAAGTCTGAAGAAACTGCGGCGCTGACTTCCCCTTGTTTCCAAAAAGGCTGGACATGTCGCTGCCCAGTTAAATAGCAAAGGTGATAGAGATCGCCATCCTGGAGCAGCCAAGGATCCCACATGATATTGTGGCCGTAGGTTAAAGTCGAGTTGAAATGCAGATCTATTGCCAAATTAGGATAAGTCGCGATCGCAGCAGTATAGTAGCTTTTTGTAGCGGCATCTTTTTGGCCTTGACGAGTCAGCAAGTCGCCGTGGTTGAAATGGACTTGGGCAAAATCCGGTTTAAGAGCGATCGCTTTTTCATAGCTGCGAACTGCAGCAGGAATCTCTCCCTTTGCTTCCAGAATATCTCCCAGAGTCGCATAGGTTTCCGCCAAACCCGGGTCGTTCTGGATAGCTTGGCGGCAAGCAGCGAGAGCTTCCTCTAATTTTTCCTGTTGATAATAGATGCGCCCCAGTCGCGTATAGACTTCGGCATAAAGCTTATTGGCCTCAGCATAGTCCAATTTTTGTTGCAGAATCAGACGATAAATCCGCTCTGCTTCTTGGAGATTGCCTTTTTCCTGATGTTGAATTGCGCTGTTATACGCTTCGGGAAGAGTTTGCATATAAAAATTAGGGTGTAGGGTGTAGGGCCGCCTACGGTGTAGGGCCGCCTACAGTGTAGGGCCGCCTACGGTGTAGGGTGTGGGGTGTGGGGAGATGGGGGATAGGGGGGAGATGGGGGAGAGTCAGAGAGAGCGGCGAATCTGCAAGAAGCCCAAAAGAGCTACTTATACTATGCAGCTCGCGATATGTAATTCCTTTGAAAGGAGGGCGCGTCCCAGGGATGTTCCTGCGTAAGTCTTGCCAACCCATCCGTTACATCAGTTACCCATCCGTTGCCAACCCATCCGATCCATCGGTTACCCATCCGTTGCCAACCCATCCGTTGCCAAGCCATCTGTTGTCAATCCATCCGTTACATCCGATCCATCGGTTACCCATCCGTTGCCAATCCATCCGTTACATCCGATCCATCGGTTACCCATCCGTTGCCAATCCATCCGTTACATCCGATCCATCGGTTACCCATCCGTTGCCAATCCATCCGTTACATCCGATCCATCGGTTACCCATCCGTTGCCAATCCATCCGTTACATCCGATCCATCGGTTACCCATCCGTTGCCAAGCCATCCGTTACATCCGATCCATCGGTTACCCATCCGTTGCCAAGCCATCTGTTGCCAGCCCATCCGTTACATCAGTTACCCATCCGTTGCCAAGCCATCCGTTGCCAGCCCATCCGTTACATCGGTTACCCATCCGTTGCCAACCCATCCGTTTAATAAAATCAATACATCCAGGCTAATGCCAGATCTTTTTATAAATTAAACCGATCGCGATCGATCTGTAAATATCCTACAATAAAAGAACGAATACAGCTTTGGAGAATGTCATGCGAAAAGTTACCAGTTACCAAAAGGCAATTAAAAAACTTAAAAAGCTTAAAAAACTTAAAAAAAGTAAAAAGGGTACAAAAGGCTCTTCGCCTCTTATCGAAAATATAATTAAAGGAAATCCGGTCTTGGAAAGCCTAGACCCAGGGGAGGCGATCGACGTTGTAATTCCTTCAAAAGAAAGTAATTTTTCCCCAGACGAATTCGGAGACATGGCCGATAGCGATCTAATGGAGGAAATTCTGGGGGAGATAGAGCTAGAGCAGCTAGAGCCTAACTCGGGATTGCTTGAGGATTTGACACCAGAGCAAATATTATAGCGCTACGCGCAAGTCAAAAGTCTCAAGGTAATAAGTCAAAATTAGTCTCTGACTAAGCGCTACCCAAATGCAGGAGACTACCTACAATAAAACCCTATAAAAAACTAAGAACTAAAAACTAAAAACTTAAGACAGCTCCGAAGGAAGAGTGAAGAAAACTGTGGTACCCCGGTCTAGTTTGGATTCCACCCAAATCTTTCCCCCATGCAGCTCGACAATTTTTTTACAGATAGTCATCCCTATGCCAGTGCCGGGATAGTCGTCTGACTTGTGCAGGCGCTGGAAAATCTCAAAAATAAGTTCGAGGTTTTGGGAGGCGATCCCGATGCCATTGTCGCTGATACTGAAAAGCCAAGAGCGATCGCTTTGCAGAGTTGCCAAAATTTTTATTTCCGGGGTAACTTCGGGCCGTCGAAACTTGATAGCATTGCTGAGGGTATTTTGAAAAAGCTGTATCAGTTGGGTCTTATTCCCAATCGCGATCGGCATATCTGGCATATCTTCATAGGAGATAGTAGCACCGCTGGCATCAATATCGGCTTGCAAATTGCTCAGCACTTCTTCTAATATTTCTTGGCAATCGTTGGGTTGAAAATCTAGAGAACCTTTTCCTACTCGGGAATAGGCTAGCAAATCCTGAATGAGATTCTTCATTCGGAAGGCAGCATCGACAATCTGATTAACATAGCGATCGCCATCGGCACCGAGAACGTTCTCGTATTTCCAAGACAGCATATCGGCGCTGCCAACAATTCCTTGCAGAGGAGCCTGGAGGTCGTGGGATACGATATAGGCAAACTGTTCCAGATCTGAGTTCGACCGTTCCAGCTCCCCATTCAATTGTTCTAGGAGTAGATTTTTTTCCTGAAGTTGCTTTTGCAATCTTATAATAGTCAGGTGATTTTCCACCCTTGCCAAGACTTCTGAAAACTGAAATGGTTTGGTAATGTAATCTACCCCACCAACGGCAAAAGCCTTTACCTTATCGTTCGCGTCGTCTAGAGCGCTCAAAAAAATAACGGGAATTTCTGCAGTTTTCTTTGAAGCCTTGAGCTTTTCGCAGACTTGATAACCATTCATCCCTGGCATCATAATATCCAGTAAAATCAGCTCCGGCGGATCTGCCTGGACAGCGATCAGTGCCATCTTGCCGTTAATCGCCTTACGAACTTCATAGCCCTGTTCGGCAAGCATCGCCGATAACAAGCGCAGATTGTCAGGCGTATCGTCAACAATAAGAAGATTGCCTTTAGTGGCCAACTCTTCTGCGGATGCCGATTTTGGATCGTTATTCATTCCCCACCCCAGCTTGTTCGGTTAAATCGACTATCGTATCCAGACGAAAGTTATTGACCAAATCGGCTAAAGCGCTTTTGAGGGAGCTATTGTTATCGCCCACTTCCTCTATTAATCTAAAAACCGCCTTTTCATTGAGTTCGCTAGCCGCCCGATTGAGCTGAGCGAGCCATTCGGGGGGCATTATCGCCAGATCCGAGGCAGACAGAGAGCTAGAACCATCCGAGTCCGAATAATAATCGTTTTTCTCTCCTGAAAGGCTTCTGTCCTTTTCGGGATCCAAGTCATATATATAGCGCACTCCCAGGCGATCGCTCATCTTGCTAAAAATTATCTCCTCCTGAAAAGGTTTGCTAGCATAATCATCGCAGCCAGCAGCCAAGATCGCCACTCGCTCCTCCTCAAAAGCATTAGCAGTCAGGGCAATAATAACTGTCTTTTGACCTTTTGGATCTGCCTTAATTCGTTTCGTAGCCTCATACCCGTTCATCACGGGCATTTGTATATCCATCCAGATCAGGTGCGGAGACCAGCTCGACCACAACTCTAGGGCTTCTTGACCGTTAACGGCTTCCTGCACTTTGAAGCCTACTTTAGTGAGGAGCTTAACCATCAGCAGGCGATTGACTCGCACATCCTCAACCACTAAGATGCGATATTCCGGTTGGCCCTCAACCAAACCGATAACCGAGCCAGAGCGCTTAGCCTTGTGAGTTGCCGGCACCTCTCCCAGACAAAGGGGAATATCAAAAGCAAATGTCGTTCCTCGTCCCAAATGAGAACTAACGGTAATATTCCCTCCCATTAGTTCCACGAATTTGCGGCTAATCGATAAACCCAGACCCGTTCCTTGCTGAGACTTTCGACCTGTTTCCGTTTGTCCAAAAGCCTCAAAAACAAGATGCGTCTCTTCAGGGGCAATACCAGAGCCAGTGTCTTCTACCTCAAAGAGGAGGTGGAACTGGGAGACCCGGGGACCCGGAGACAGGGAGATCGGGGACAAGGGGACCGGGAGGCCGGGGGACAAGGGGACCGGGGGAGGAGAGACTTGGGGACTTGGGGACTTGGGGACTTGGTGACTTTCCCTACCCCAGTCCCCTTCCCCATCTCTCCTCCCCCGGTCCCCTTGTCCCCCGGCCTCCCGGTCCCCTTGTCCCACCTTCACTCGCAGCCTTACTCCCCCCACTTCCGTGTATTTAATTGCGTTGCCTAAGAGATTAATTAAAATCTGGCGCAATTTGCTCTGGTCCGTTTTGATATATTGGGGGACATTGCCAGCCATATCGAAGCTTAGTTCTAAAGCTTTATTAGCTGCTTTGAGGGAGAGCATTTCTTCCAAACTGTCCAGCAATCGGTAGAGATCGAAGCTTTTTTCGTTTAGAGAGAGCCGACCGGCTTCTATTTTAGACATTTCTAGAATATCATTAATTAATTCTAGTAAATGCTCTCCCGCACGACCGACGATACCTATATGTTCCAGCATCTCGGCTAGGGGCAATTTTACGTTACGATCTATAGCCCTTCTCAAGTTTCTATCGATAACTTGGGTGAAGCCAATAATAGCATTGAGGGGGGTGCGCAGTTCGTGGCTCATTTTTGCTAAGAACTCGCTCTTAGCGCGGTTCGCTACTTCTGCTGCTTCTTTGGCTCGCTTCAGTTCTGACTCTGCTTGCTTGCGATCGCTAATATCGTTGCTTACCCAAACCACGCAATCTACTCCTTCCAGCTCGATTACTTCTCCCGAGACTAGCATAGTTTTCTCATCCCCAGAGCGAGTCCGCAAACGGACTTCCTGATTGCCCACAACACCAGATGCGTACAATTGCTTCCTAAATTGTTCCCGCTCTTCTAGACTGACCCATATATTAATATCTAGACTGGCGCAATTAATTATTTCCTCTCTAAAATAGCCAAAAATACGCAAAAAGCTTTCATTTACTTCAATGTAGCGTCCTTCTGCCAAAGTTTTAATAGCTATTGGATCCGGAGAAGCTCGAAACGCCGATGCCAACTTTGCTTCTGAAGAGCGCCTCGCGGCTTCCGAGCGTTGGCGTTCCCGTGCCTCCAGTCCCAAAGAGACGATATCGGCAATGGAGCGAGCGAAATTTTGGTCTTCTGGGGTCCAATGACGAACAGCCCCAACATTTTCCAAACATAAAACTCCCACCGTTTTGCCCCCCAGCCTAATTGGCGCATCCAGCATAGACTCAATGCCAAATGGCGTCAAATATGACTCGGAAAATTCTTTAGTTCTGGGGTCGGCTTGGGCGTCTTGTGCCACTATAATTGCCTCGGATGCCAAAGCTTGGAAATAAGCAGGATAATTCTCTTCGAGCAGTTCTAATCCCGCACTATGTTTATTGCTCTCTCGTTCGTACAGATCGAGACATTGAATTTTCTTGCCCGTGGTGTCATAGAGCCATACGCTGGCTCGTTCCACCCCCATTTCCCGGGCAGTTGCTTGGGTAATATCCTGGAGCGCTGCCTTAAAATTTCCTCGATTGAGCGCCTCTTTTTTTGCCAGTTCTGTTAAAACTGCGTTTTGATTGCCCAGTCTTATTGCCCGATCGCGCAGAGTTTCTTCTGCGGCGATGCGATCGCTTATTTCTTTTTGCAGCCTTATATTTTCCCGAGCCAGTTGCTTTTGCAATCGCCCGAGTTTGAGTTGATTCTCAATCCGAACCGCCACTTCTGCCACCTCAAATGGCTTGGTAATATAATCAACCCCACCCGCTTCAAAAGCTTTTACTTTATCGAATACCTCTCCCAGGGCGCTCAGAAAAATAATGGGAATATCCCGAGTTTTTTCATCTGCCTTTAATTGGGCGCATACTTCATAGCCATCAAGATCTGGCATCATAATATCCAGCAAAATTAAATCGGGGGACGCGGAGCGCGCCGACCCGAGTGCAAGGGTTCCATTGGGCGCAATGCGCACCTTATACCCTTGCTCGGACAGCAACCCAGTTAAAAGTTGCAAATTTGCCGGGGTATCGTCAACCACTAAAATGTTCCCTTTGGCAGGGGTAGTTGTATTTGCCTTGCTCATGGATTATTTGCTCGCCTTTTGGGTTAGCGTTAAGATTTGCTCGAACTGAAACCTTTTTGCCAAAGCAGCGAGAGCATTGGCTAGTGGATTATCTTGAGTGCGGATTTCATCAATCAGACTAAGCATCACATCTAGATCCCCCTCGATCGTTGCTTGGTGCAAGGAAGCCAACCAATCAGGGGAGAAAGATGCAAGGATTTCCGAACTCGGGACAATAGCCGCCTCAGTTTGCTCGGTTTCGGTTGAATCGAGCCCGTCGGCTGATTTTTCGTATGAATAGCGCACCCTCAGATGTTTATTTATCGTATCAAAAATTTCTGCTTCTCGAAAAGGCTTGCGGATAAAATCATCGCAACCTGCTTCTCGGGCCGCCGTCCGCTCTTCCTCTAAGCTATTGGCGGTTAAAGCAATAATTGCGGTGCGATCGCCGAAGTTCTGAATTTTAGCTCTTTTGACTTTTCTTTCCCGGATCCTAATGGACTTGACAGCCTCATAGCCATCACAGACGGGCATCCGCAGATCCATCCAGATTAGATGAGGCTGCCAGCTTTCCCACAAAGCCACTGCCTCTTGACCATCCCTAGCTTCCTGCAGTTGAAAGCCCAGAGGGGACAGGATTTTAATTAACAGTTGGCGATTGCTCTGATTGTCATCGGCAACCATAATTCTCCAAGGCTGTTGGTTTGGTTCCAGGGCGATCGCAGTTGCCACCACTGAAAGTCTTTCGCTGTCAAGCTCCTGAACTACCTGGCATTGAATATCAAACTGAAAGCTAGTACCGCTATCGTATCCTGGGGTCAGTTGTCCGGGGGAAGCAAAAGCCTCCTTATCTTCTAGGTCATTATTATAAGAGCCATAGGCATAAGAGCCGTAGGCAAATCCTTCGCCTCTACTGCTAACTGTCATCTTGCCACCCATCAATTCTACAAACGAGCGACTAATCGGCAGACCTAAGCCGGTCCCCTCCTGCGATTCTTTCCCTGTTTTGGTTTGGACAAAAGCTTCAAAAATACTCTCGACATCTTCTGGGGCAATTCCTGGACCCGTGTCTGCAACCTCGAAGCTTATTTTAAAGAGTTTTGAGTTTTGAGTTTTGAATTTTGAATTTTGAATTTTGAATTTTGAATTTTGAATTTTGAGTTCTGAGTCTTCCCCTGCACCCTGCTCCCTTGCACCCTGCTCCCTTGCACCCTGCTCCCCTGCACCCTGCTCCCTTGCACCCTGCCCCCCTGCTCCCACAATCGAGCGGACCCTAACAGTACCTTTTTGGGTAAACTTAATGGCATTACCGAGTAGGTTAATCAAGACTTGGCGTAATTTTATTTCGTCAGTGCGGATGTATTGAGGAACTAGGGGCGATCGCTGCATAATAAACTGCAATCCCTTATCCTTAGCTCTGAGGCGAAACATATCTGCCAAATCATCTAGGAGGCGATACAGGTCGAAGTCTTTTTCGTTGAAAGTAGTGCGACCGGCCTCAATTTTAGACAAATCGAGAACGTCATTAATCAGCGCCAACAGATGTTCGCCGCTGCGCCGCACGATATCGATATTGTCGCGATGTTCTTTAGGCATACTCTGGCTGCGACTCATCAATTGAGAAAAACCGAGAATAGCATTCAAGGGGGTGCGCAGTTCGTGGCTCATACTGGCCAAAAATTCACTCTTGGCGCGATTAGCTACTTCGGCGGCTTCCTTGGCAGCTTCCAGAGCAATTTCTGTTTGCTTGAGTTCTGTAATATCCGTATCGGTTCCTACCATGCGAATGGCATTGCCATCCTTATCGTGAAAGGCAGTACCGCGAACGAGCAGCCAGCGAATCGAGCCATCCTTATGAAGGGTACGGTGTTCGCAGACGTACTCGGGAGTTTGACCGTTTATATAAGTTCGAGCCGCTCTCATCGCGGCCTCTCGGTCGTCGGGATGAATGCAGCTTATCCAAGTCTGGAGGTCGTTGGCAATTTCCTTGTCTCTATAACCGAGAATGGCTTTTATATTGGGGTCTAGGTAAAATTCGTCCGTCTGTAGGTTCCAGTCCCATACGCCAACTTTTGCCGCCCGGGTTGCCAGCTCGTAGCGGTTTTCGCTTTGGCGGAGCGCCTCTTCTGCTTGCTTGCGATAGGTTATGTCCTCAAAAATATAGAGACGACCAAAGTATCTATTTTCTATGTCGCGTACTTGGGAGGAAAAACGGCGAATAATACGCCCATCGACACAAGGAATTTCCTCGTCAAATACCAAGGTATTTCTTTCGCTTTCCAAAGGTTTACATGACTCTAAAAATAAAGTGAAATTTGAGATGCTTTTTTCTAATTCTAAAATTAGTTGATTATGTTGAATTAAACCCAGTTTAAGGCGATCGATTAAATGTTCTATTTCCCAAATTTCGCAGAAACGATGGTTAAAGTAGAGAATCTCATCAGTGCGGTTATCTACCACATAAAAGGCTAAAGGAGAAGAATCGGCCATTGACCGCAGTAGGGCTTCCTGCCAGCGTAAGGTCTGTTCCGCTCGCTTGCGGTAGCTAATATCTTGAATTTGGGCAATAAAATACAGCGGCTTTTGCTGCGGGTCGCGAACTAGGGAAACTCCAATAGATGCCCAAATTATATGGCCATTTTTGTGGAAATAGCGCTTTTCTAAATGAAAATAGGGCATTTTTCCAGCAAGTAATTGTCCCATTTTGCTCAGGCTTATTTCCAGATCGTTTGGATGACTTAATTCCCTGAAACTCAGACCCACTAATTCTTCTTCTTCATAGCCAAATATTTGAAAAAACGGTTTATTTACTGATAAAAAAAGACCTTCTGGCGAAACCATCGCCATACCTATTGCTGCTGACTCGAAGGCATTTCTAAATCTTTCCTTGCTTTCCTGCAATGCCGCCGTCCGAGAAGCCACTTGGAGTTCTAAAGTGCGATTGTAGTCTGCTAAGACCTTCTCGGCTTTTTTACGCTCGGTAATATCTTGAAAAGCGACTATAGCGTGGGTAACATTGCCTCGCTCGTCGAAAATAGGCGTAGCTCGCGCCTCCAGGGGAATCTTCTGGCTGCCTTGACGAACTTCCAAATCTTCAACGGTCGCATTTTCGCCCCGCAAAGCTCGCAAAGCGGGCAGTTTCTCTGTGGGATAGAGGCGATCGGTTCCGGCAATGTATATTTGATAGGTTGAGGCTAATGTTTCTCTAAATACTTCCGGTTTAGCCCCTTGGCCTAGAAACCGTTCTCCCGCCTGATTGATATAGGAAACCGTACCGTCAGATTCGTGGACGGCTATTCCGACGGGAACTGCTTCTAAAAATTGAATCAGCCGCTTGTAGCTCTCGCGCTGGGCTGTTAGGGATTGATAAACTTCTAGAGTTACGGTCGTTCCTGCTAGAGCCAGCAACGGGGAAACAACCGGCAGCCACCAGCCCTTTAGAAAGAACAGATAGCAGCCGCCAAAAACAATACTGCCCAGTAGAATAATGCTGGCACTCGTCGCTCCTAACTGTAAGAGTGCGTTACGTTTTCCTGAAAGTGCGTTTAGAGACTCCGAGGCAAATGCTCCTAGAAAAGACCAAACCAAAATCCACACCCAGTGCCAAGGTTTTGCCAAGACTTTGACTGTTGGACGCCCCTGCAAAGCTGCACTTAAAATATGACTGATAATATTGGCATGAATAATAACGCCAGAAGTAGGCTCTAGCCCTCCGCTAATCTTGCCGCTGTATGGGGTATAAAATAATTCGTTCAGACTGGCAGCGGTAGAGCCAATTAAGATAATTCGTCCCTCTATTAGATCCCGGCTTACCTTGTTTTCTAGTATTTTGCTGATAGATACGCGGGTAAACCTATCTTTTTGCCCTCTGTAGTTCACCAATATTTGATAACCGCCCGCATTGGCGTTAGAGTAGGCACCATCGTTCTTTTTAAATGGGACAAATACTGCTTTCCCCAAGCGAACGTGCTTTTTGCGATCGTCTATTGTTTCTAAGTTTATACCTCTTTCTTCAAGATACATGGAGGCTAGCTTTACCGCCATGCTCGATTTTATTTTCCCTTTTGGGTCGGCATGAGACATGAGGGCGCGTCGCACTTTGCCGTCCCCATCTAAGACAAAATCGACGATACCTACTCGATCCAGTTCGTTCAGGGTGGGGGGTGGGTCTATTGTTTCCCCGATCGCTTTTTCCGCACCAATTAGATTGGGCGTGGATTTCATCGTCTCTACTAAAGCTTGATGACCCGGTTGTACGGGCAAGTCTCGATAAATTAGCAAGCCAATAGAAGCGGGGTTGTATAGGCTTAAAGCTTTAATAGCTTCGGCTATAGTGGCATCAGAAAGCGGCCATTGACCGATATTCTCAATGTCTGACTCTTCCACCGTGACAACGAGCAGGCGATTGTCAACAGATTCTAGGGGACGCAGGACAAACAATCTATCCAAGGCTGCCCATTCTAGAAGCTGCAACAATCCAGTCAATTCGAGCGCGATCGTGCAGCACGCCACCGCAGGCGCGACCATTAATATCGTTTGCCACTTTTTTCGCAATGCCGTAAGTTTTGGCTGGTTCTTTGGCACTTAACTCTAGCAAAAGAGGGTCAGGTGGCGGAAAAGGCAGTTTAGTCCTTGCGGGTCAGGACTAGGGTGTTGATTCGCTCGGCTTTTTCACTCGAGAGTGTGACAGCGCTCTTTACGTCACGACGAACATCCCGAAACATCCCACACCCCACACCCTACACCCGCTTGTCAGGACTATAGCTATTCCACCACCATCTAACTATTCTAATAGCGGCTCAGTAGATATAGCCTCAAGTCCTGCCGAGTTTAAGAAATTGGTCCATATTTCTGCCAAGGAGCTGTCTTCCGGCTGCGATCGCCTCAATTCGGCTATAACGCTCAAGGCATCGTACCAAATTCCTGCTTTTCCGTATGAGGCTGCCGCTTCTAGCTTGGTCGCCGAGGAATATCCGTTGCTTGGACCCAAGTTTACTTCTATCCGCCGCACTTGTCCCTGCACCCAAGGCATATCTGTTTGGGTTGGCTCGCACATTATCCCTACAGACCATGTGTAGGTCTTGCCAATTTCTAGGGGCGGTCGATCTTCTGGAAGGCTGACCCTTGCGATTCCGGCCGCGTTTGGTCCGGCAATAATCGACTGGTAAATGCCCTTATTATTTTCATCCTTGAGACTAAAATATAGTCTTTTGGCAGCGGTTGGCGGCACATATACATAAAAGGTGGGATGACCCCGTGCGGTCAAGCCCTGGTTGCTCTCTGGCATCAAAGAGGTCAGCGGCAAGTCCGTGGCTTCATCTGAGCTACATTTGACTGCAGCGGGACGGGAGGCCCCTCCTCTGGTATCTTCCGCTTTTTCATCGGTAGGAGGTTCAAAAACAATCTGGGTTGGAATTTGACTCAGGACTGCTTCCCGATAGTTGGGCTCTGACTCTGCTTGGGCTCTCATCCCAGACCAGCTAGAAATCGCGATCGCCCCACAGCATAGGGCCAATTTCATCCGATAAGTAATTTTCTCTAAATCCATGTTTAATCTCTTGTTTCCTTTTTTCTAAAATAGCATTTCTATTGAGTTTACGAAAGCTACTACATGTATTCCTTGAGTCGGCGATCGCAACTCCTAAAGCCCCACTATAGCGTTATTGTGCCCCAGTTTTTTGCTTATAAAACCAACCTGCTTCTTATGTATCAACTAAAATAAAAAATCGTGACATTTCTTACTTTTTTGTAAAGATTTGCTACATATATCTATCTAGTATAGGTAAGCTCTCAACAATTTGTGCTTATCCCTTGGGCAGCAATTAGCTGAGAACTTCCCCAGGGAGCGATAGAGAGTGACTCCTATCCAAGGGAAGCTTTTGGCGCGGCAGGGTTTGCTCTTAGCTCGGGGCTGACGCCTAACCGCTGACTGCTCTTAGCTCTTAGAGGCTCTTAGAGCCAATTGCCAACTAATACAAAAGGTGCCCAGTAAAAAGGATGCTGGAACTTAGAATTATCGAGCAGGGCGAGCTGAGCGGCGCGGAGGGCTTTGGCTTTTGAGGTATTTGGCTTCTGGATTAGTTCTTGGTAAAACTGTGCCATTGCGATCGCAGTAGAATCATCATTAACTTGCCACAAAGTTGCCAAAGTGCTTCGGGCTCCCGAACGCACGGCAAAACCAGCCAATCCCAGAGCGGCTCGCTTATCTCCCGCTGCAGTTTGGCAGGCACTAAGAACCAGCAACTCTAAAGGAGCGGATGGATTTGGTTCTCTGGAGCGGAGCAGCTCGTTAAATTCTTTAATATTAATTCTTCCGTCCCAAGTTACCAAAAATGTCTCTTCTGCTTTAGAGCTAAACTGGCCGTGAGTGGCAATATGCACTACTGGTAACGGGGAGGATTTAGTTTTATCTCTGAGGCGGGTTTCTGTGAAATCTCGATTGAGGATGATTTCAGATTTTACCAAAGAAGCAATTTGATTGACTTCTGCTTCTACCCCCGGCAAAGCGTTAAAATCTTCTCGGGCTTCGCTTAGCCCTGCGACTAAAACGCTTAACTTGTCCCGGACGAGGGACTGCGGTTCTAACAACCGCAGGCTAGGGGTTAAGGCGATGCTGTATTGCTCGACTAGATAGCGATCGCCATCGTGGAGAGCAGCAATTGGCAAATTTCGTAAGGAGCCATCTAAGACAAAAACCAGAGTTTCAATGCCGCTCTTGGCTAACTCTGTTTCCGCAGGTCGAAGCAGCCAATCATAAAGAACTTGGGAAGCGCGCAAGCGATCTTCCTCAAAAAAAGCAGGATTTAAGTACAGCCGAAACTCTTCTATCGCTTTTTCTATTTCCGCCCGGTCGAGTTTAGTTTCGTAATAAAACAAAGGCTGGCCAGCTCGGGAGAGAATCACCGCCAGCCTGTCAGGTAGAATAATTGGATAAACTACGGCGGCTGTGGGATCGATTTGGTCAATCAATTGCCGTTTTGCCTGCAAACAGGCTTCCCGGAAAAAATTATCCAGCTCTGCCAGTCGCAAGGCTTCAATAACTTCCCGGACTTGCTGAAGGTTGCTTTGACTCGGGGAGGATAGCAGCAATCTGGCTAGCTCCCGATAAACTGGTTCTACAGTTTCCCGAAAAGAAAACTGCACTTCCGGATTGATAGCCACCAAGTCAGTCCGAAGGGATTGCAGGCTTTCGACCGCTTCAGAGTAAGCCGCGATCGCCTCATCTATTTCTCCTTCTCGCGCCAGCAACCGTCCCAGTTGCCATTCCCATCGAGCTGCCAGATCCGCTACTTTCATACCTTCGGCAATAGACAGGGCTTTTCGCGTCAGCTCCAGAGCATCGCTCCACTGTTCGTTGTGTTCGTACAACTTACCCAGAGTTCCCAAAGCATGGGATTCGGCGCGGGTATCTTCTAGCATTCTGGCTTGCTCTATTGCGCTTGCTAAAATTTGTCCAATATCCCGTACCCGCCCAGCCCTGTCAAGGACATGGGCATTCTTACTGGCTTTTCCAGAGGCTTTTCGAGATCCGAACCCCCACAAATCTCCCGGGGTTGGGGGCATGGGTATCGCCCTACGTTCTATCTCCGAGTTGCTGGCATCCAGCTCCATCCAACTATTGGCGAAATTGACCCGAGCGTAAACCGCAAAACGGCTTGGGGGTAAATTCCTTAATTCCGATGGTATGTCGTGAAGCAAATCTCTAACTTTGCCTAGCTGTTTGCTTTCGATAAGGAGGTCTATTTGGTTGAGCTTAGCTTTGAGTTTAGTAGTTGCGCTTTTTGCCGCGATCGCCGCTTCTTCATAGCGCCGCAGTGCAAGTTCGTATTCTTGTAAATCTCGGAGAGTATTGCCCAAACTCAGAAGCGTCGCGCTAGTTTCTCTCGGCGCAGAATCCTTCAGCTTTTGGCTAATTATTAAGGTTTCCTCTAGAACATCCCGGGATTGTGCCAAGCTGCCCGTCAGGCGCAGGGCAACGCCAACTTGTCTCAAGCCCGTCGCTTTAAGGGAAGCATCGGACTGGGATTGGAGTTGGCTCAAAGCTTGCTCTAAAATAGTTTGCGATCGCCGATACAGCCCCAAAGTTTGCAAGGCAATAGCTTGGTTAATCTGGCTGCCCAGCATTCCCACCTCATCTCCCGCTCTACTGTATGCTCTAGTAGCTCGCTCCCAGGTATCTAGAGCGATCGCGCTTTGTCCCAGCTTCAACTGTATATTCCCTTGGGCATTTAAGGCTCGGGCAAAAATAGCAGCCTCTGAATCTAAGTTTGTTTCTGTTTCTGCTTGTGCCGCTTCTGCTTGTGCCTTTTCTGCTTGTGCCTTTAAAAGAACAATACTTTGGCTAACCGCTAGATTGGCTCTATCCCAACTTTCTAATTTTTGGTAAGCTAGAGAGAGATAGACTAGGGCTTGGGCTTGCCCGAGACTTGCCCCCTCTTGCTCGTAAATTTCCGACGCCCTTTGCCAAGCCCGAGCCGCTGCCACAAACCGTTCCGCCGCAAATAAAGTTTTTCCACGTTCGAGCAGGGGTTTTGCCTCCGCAAGCTGCAATCCTTCATCTAAAGCCAACCGGGTGGTAATAATCTCTTCAACATTTGGCGGCATATTTGGCGCGGTGCGATCGAAAGTAGTTGCATAGGATCCCCCCCAAACCCCCCCTTTTGCAAGGGGGGGCAAAGAAGCCGATGGCGTTTTTAAAGGGGGTTTGGGGGGATATTCCGACTGGGGTATCCCATGACGATCGACGGGTTTTGACCACACCCCATTTGGCGGCACAAGATCGCCAAATAGCACAAAATCGCTAAATCTTGGCAAGTTTGACTGGCGCTCCAGAGCCGCCTGACTCCCTTGGGCAACTTCTTGACAAACCGCCGTTACTAAAACAGAACTTAGCCCAGTTGTCACATATAAAGCTGTATGTAAGGTGCTACTTGCACACCTTAAGCAAAACCTAGAGCGTATGCCCAAGTCCCGTACAAATATACTGGGCAAGGTAGTTGCAGAGGATCCCCCCCAAACCCCCCCTTTTACAAGGGGGGGCTTCCTTGCCGATGGCGTTTTTAAGGGGGGTTTGGGGGGATCGTCAGACTGGGGTATCCCATTTTTATCAACGGGTTTTGACCACACCCAGGCAAGACCGAAGAAAGACAGTGTTTTATTCCGGTTCATTATTATTTTTTTATTGTTTTTGAAGCAAGGTCTATTGGGAGCATTTCAATGAATGCAACCAATTGAAATGCTCCCAAGCCTATTGGGGCAAATCGCTACAATCAACCCCTTGATGCCAGGAGGCTTGGGATTCTTTATCCCGTACTGCCGCCACCAATTCTATCTCCCCTGACTCCCTAACAATCCAGCCCGTCGCCTCGACAATTGCCCTTCTTTCTGGGAAAGGTTCTTCCCTGCTCCTCGGGCGTTCCGACCCTTTGCCATTAACTGCTCGCGTCAAAAACCGCAAATCCTGCCAAGTTTCTTGACTTTCTAGGGATTGAGTCGGGTCGTAAGGCAAACCGCCGCGTCCGGCGATCGCAAAGCTACTGCCCTGGTAATCTTCGCAACCCCGAGAAATCAATCCCGACAGGTTTATTGCCTCCTGGTTCAACTCGACTAATCCCGCGCTGGGCTCGACATCTGGAGTGTGGATTTCTATAGTTCCATCAATTCCCCGCTCCGAGCTAGCAGTAATGTTGCTATCGGGAGATAGAAATAATCCTTGAGAGAGAATTTGGATATTACCTCCATTGCCTCCAACGGCACTAGCCATAATGCCGCTATTTTCCAGAGCTACTATAGTATCGGCTTCAATTCTCAAATTGCCTCCATCTCCTATCCCGGCCAAAGCTTGCACGGTTATGGGACTGCCCGATCGCAACTGGAGGTTTTGTACCTCTAGAGTGACATTGCCCCCAAACCCAGAAGCCGTAGTAGCGACGATGCTTCCGCCGCTCTCCAGAAAAACATCCGACGCCTTTAGCTCCAGGCTTCCGGCATTGCCAGTCCCATCGTGCTGGACCCCTACGCGCCCCCCATCTCTTACCGTCAGGCGATCGGCGTTAATAGTTAATTGTCCCGTATCCCCCGTAGGAGCGGGCACCAGGAAAAAAGCCTCTTGAATAGCTTGATTTACAAGTAAAGCATTAGCAGAAACTTCGGCGGGAATGCCAGAAATGGGCTCCCTACCACTCACGATAATCGACTCGGCATCGATCGTCATCCGGCCTGCATTCCCCGCAGCAACAGTGACAGAATTAACACTTCCTCCATCTAGAACCAACAAGGTTTGAGTATTGACGATCGCATTACCCGCATTACCAGCTCCGCCAGTCGCCGTAATCAAAGAACTGGGCAAAAAATTGAATTGATTCGCGCCAATAACTTCTATGGATTCGGAAGCATTTACCGTCAAATTTCCCCCGTTACCAGTTCCAGCTCCCGGTAGGGGTTCTCCGAAGCTAGAAAAAGAGGGCACAACTGAGGATGCTACGGTTGCCCCATCCCTGACGATCAAGCGCTCGGTCGAGACGCTAACATTCCCCGCATCTCCAGACCCAAAAGTGGTACTTGCCAAACCGCTGAGATTATCGGGGGCTAAGGGGCTGACTCCGATCGCCTCCACCAACTCCCGGGCAAAAACGGTCACATCTCCGCTTTTGCCAGTTCCCGCTCCCGGAACTAGCTCTCCCAAACCTTGCTCTACGACCGAAAACGACCCTATGGTTGCTCCATCGCGCAACTGCAACCGCCCTGTGGAGACCCCAACATTTCCTGCCGGTGCCGGTCCTCCAGTTAAAGTTAAGATGTTGCTGGCAAGACTCGGAATTAAGAGATTGACTCCTATAGCTACTAAAGATTCAGAGATATTCACCGCGATATCTCCGCCTATTCCGCTTCCTTGGTTAGCCGATTGAATGCTTCCTCCATCCGATAGCATTAACGTTGAAGTCGATACCTCAATGTCTCCCCCAGCACCGGCACCCAGACTGTCGCTGCCAATCTTGCTAAATTGAATTGGATTAAAGGGATTGAAGCCAATTACTGTAATTGAATCGGCAGCATTCACCGCAACATTGCCACCTTTGCCGGTTGCCGTCGGCCCGACTAGGGTTCCGATTTGCCCTCCATCGCTGAGGCTTATCGCTCTGGCAGATATCTCCAGATTTCCCCCGGCTCCCGCCCCAAAATTTTCGCTTGCTATGCGACTGTTAGAGTTTTGCTGCAATGGATCGAATTCGCTGCCGGGAGGAGCAAACCCACCGATCGCGATTTCATCGGTATTTACCGTTACCTTCCCGGCCGCCCCGGAACCGAAGCTGAGAGTTTGGATGCTTCCCCCATCTCGGATATTTAGCTGCGGGGCAGCGACTAGAATATCGCCACCATTACCGCTGGCTCCTGCCAATACTTGATTGACTACCCAGGAACTGCTGCCCTCTTCAGTTATTCCGCTAATTTCTAGAGATTCGGCGACATCAATCGCTATATCTGCTCCCTCAAAACTGCCTTCAGTTGTAGCGGCAATTTGCGATCGCTCTACAATCGCCCTTCCCCCCTTCACCTGGATGCCCCCTTCAGGATTGTCGCTCGAATTGGGATTCCATAATAAAGAGCGATCGCGCAACTTAATTTCTCCTAATTCTACAAGTTGAGAAGAATTTACAGCAATTGCATTTGCTTCGCCGATTTCATTTGCTTCGCCGATCGCATTTGCTTGGGTTGCTTGGGTTGCTTGGGTTGCTTGGGTTGCTTGGCTTGCTTGGGTTGCTTGGCTTGCTTGGCTTGCTTGGGTTGCTTCGTCGATCGCGCTGTAGTCCAAACGCCAACCTACTTCAATTGGGATTAGGCCGACAGAACCATTAGCAACGCTACCGATTTCGATTCGCCCGTCGGCAGCGCTTACCACTCCACCCCTCAAAGTTACGTCTCCTCCCACCAGAGCGATAGTTTTACCCGCTGGAACTGCCAAACCGATATCGTTGCTGGGAAATATGCCTGGATTTCCCGTACCTTCTACCATAATTGCTCCCGGATTCGCTCCGTACTGGAGGCCAACTGGTACATTTATGGTTAGCAAAGGAGGCGCGTTCTGTTGCGTCGCGCTGTAGAGACTGCCATCGGAAAAAGTCAGACTATCGGCGGTACTGGCCAGAAACGAGCCGCCTACATTTAATCTAGCTCCCGCCCCAAACACAATTCCCGAGGGATTGAGCAGAAATAGGTTAGCACTTCCCCTAGCGCCAAGTATTCCATCAATTTGGGATATCTTTCCCCCAGTAACTCTGGCGATTACATTTTCAATATTTAGGGCATTGTTAAAAAAAACTTCTCCTTCCCGAAGAATAGAAAATTCTTTAAAACTATGAAACAAGTTAGCTCCAGCTTTGGTGCCACCAGTAATAGTAATGCTATTGCCATTGGGGGTAACTATACTATTGTTAGGCAGGCTTACATCTGGCACTACTTGAGCGATCGCCTTTTCGGAGGCCAACAAAAAATTACCCCCCAGCAGCAGGCAACATCCACCCAGCTTGACTATTTTTTTCCAATCCCTGCTGCTGTAGCTCTGTTTTATTGGTTTGTTAAAAAACAACATTTTGCTTGTTTTTTTCACAGATTTATGGATATAGGGCTCTTAAGAAGAAATACCTAAAAAAATCCTGCAACTCGACTACTTATACCATGATTTGTCAGTTGCTGTCAAGATATGCGAATGCTTTGGCTAGGTCCTTACCCGATCTAGGTAAAGGCGAGACGCTGTTCTACGGGAGATTATAAATTTTTTGCTCTATTTAACTAGACTCGATCTTAGAAAAAAATTGCTATATTTATTTCTAGTAGATCGTTCTCAGACGAATCTGGTAAAGATTAGGTAATTCCCTAGCGCAAAGATACCCGATGCGGACATCCCAAGCGATTCCCCTCCTGAGAGCAGGGACTATTCGTTCAGTAAAAATTATCTGTAATAGACCCACCCACGCCCGCAACCCACCCACACCGCCCGCAGGAGGGGAAGGAATCGGAGGTAAGCTCCTCCTGGGATGGGAACTTTAACTTCTTCGTCGCTTCCGGGGCGAGGGTACTTTTTTCGCTGAAGTGACCATATACCAGAACATACTCCTATTTCCTAACGAGCTAGGTCGCGGAAACCAGCAGGACAGCTCGGTTCTGCTTCTCTCATCTGTGGCGGAGGCGGTTCGCTTCGATCGGGACTTTCGCTTTCGCAAAGGATAGCCCTCGTTACCTCTTCTGTAATTCCTCCAGAGGTAACCTCTGTTAGATAAACAATTCCCGTATAGCTCTCGATACCTTCTTTTTTAGGAGTCGCCGTATGCTGAACCGTTGTTTCGTCCAGCAGCCTTAGACCGTAGCTGTAATTTTCGGTTTCCTGTCGAATGCCAATCCCCAACTCGCTTAAGCTATTCGTAAAGCGATTCTGCTCTAAGTGGTAAGCCTGTTGGGCTCGATTCATAGCTCCGAGGTAATTTCTTGCTTCGGCTTGGCGAGCTTTATTCCCTCGCTCCGCTAGTTGCTGCGATCGCTCTTCCTCGGTCAAAAGTTTTGCGACAATCGTCAAGTCTTCTTGAAATTCCTCTTGAAATTCGGCTGGTAGCGAATCTGCTTCGAGATCGCTCATCATCAATAATAAGGTTAACTCCTGGCTTTCCTGCATTTCAGCAGTAAGGGGAATCCGAAAAGGCTTTTCTGCCAGTCCAAATAGCCACAAACTACCTTCTAGTTGCCCTCTATCTGTGGCGACAAATTCCAGGAATCCTCCGCCAACTGAAGCGAAAGCGCCAATAATTCGTCCGTCGCTACATTCTAACTGAATCTGCCCACCATTATTGTCGGTTTCGTCACCTCGACGAATTGAGACAATATTCCAATTGCCAACAAAGCGTTCCACTGCCGCACAGTTGTCTGGTTCTGGCCTTGCTGGATAGCTAGGGAAAAGAGCGATCGCAACCCCAGCCATACCCGCTACAAAATTTCTAATCCCAATCATTTTTCAGCAATTTAATCAAAATAATTATGATTATAACAGTAAGCTATAGCGTTTCTCAAATAAGTGTAATAAACGATAGGATAGGGGCGACAGCATCCCCCTTGACCATTTTGCTGTATAACGGTAATTTCGGTATTGGGATATTGCATCTCCCAGAAACCTTACATCAATTTGAGAACCGCTATATCAGCTTTCAGCAGTCAGCTTTCAGAAAGCTCTGCCGCTCTGCTGCTCTGTGCCTTTAGCCGATCGCCTGACCGCTGACCGCTGACCGCTATCAATGCCCAATTCAAAATTCAAAATTCAAAATTCAAAATTCAAAATTCAAAATTCAAAATTCCTTAGCAACTATCTGATGCTCTATAGCATTCGCATCTTGGTCAAAAAATACGGCAACTTTGGCAACTTGTTCGGTTTGATGCTTTCTGTAAGCTACTTGATAGCGAATCAGATATGTTCCGGGCTTGACAACTTCCGGCTCTTTTGTCTCTCCGGTCAAGAAGCCAATGGAAACTGGAGCGAATAAATCCTGCAAATAAATTTCTCCTCGCTCGGGAGCTTTTTGTTTCACCGACGAGGGAATATAGGTCGAGCTAAAGGCAAGAATCTCATTTTCAGAAGCTACAGCCGGCGATCGCTTGGCTACCTGTTCCTTAGCATAGTTAAGATTTCTCTCGTACTCGGAGACCTTCTCCCGAGCTACTCTATACTTTGAGCTAGATGAGGGCACTATCTTCATCAGTTCGCTCGCCTTTTCCCAGAGACTAGCTACTAAATTCCATTCAGATTCTGTCTTGGCTGCTTGCGCTAGTTTTGCCGCTTGCATAGCATTATTTACTGCCTGTCGAAAAGCCCCCGATCGCATCCTTGCTTCCCGAGCAGCTTGTAGCTCCTGCTGATAACTAGCTATTTCTTGTTGAGCCAAGTCATATTTATTGCTATATTGGGGAATTTTTTTCATTAAGGTAATGGCCTCTTCCCATAAAGACGCCACTGAGTCCCATTCCTCCTCAGTCTTGGCCGATCGCTTTAATTGCCTAGCTGATTCCGCTTGGTCGAAAGCTTCTTGTAACAAAATCCCCGCTTCGACTGTAGTTTGAACCGGCGCAGTCGATACAGATACAGCCACCGGTGCATATTCCTCTGCGGATTTAGGAGCGCTAAAACTACGGCCCTTCAAATAACCCCAATAGCCTCCGACTATCGCTGATGCGATCGCCAATATAACAGTCCCTAACATCCATAAAAAAGACGGCTTTACCTTTTCGAGGGTTTTATCAACCATAAATGACTCCACTGCTCCCAAGCTACAATCCGAATCGTCAATGGGCCAATGGCTAGTGCCGCTGCGCGGAAGTCTCAAGGTAATAAGTCAAAAGGCACGCCCTATCGCTCCTCCTTGGGCGTCAAAACGACGAAAAAGCCTCGGAGTCAACACCCTAGCCAATAGCGAGATACCCCTAAACCTTTTGACAGCGACCATCGAGCGTTGGTTTGGGCTTTATAACGGTGCAAGATATATAGCATAAACTCTCGGTGAAAACCACGCTCTATCTATTTTAGCTCGAATCCGGTTAATTACCCATACAATTGGGAACCCCGTAGGACAGCCCGTAGGACAGGCGTCCCACTTGTCCCCTATGCAAAGGACTTTTCTCAAGCTTGTCCTACAGGAAGCTCGATTTTTTTAGGGGCGATTAAACGTAGAATCGACTTGCTATATTACGAATGATTGAGAATTGTTATAGCTGACCGCTTATAGCTTATAGTTTTTATAAAGGGAACCAAATAATAAATTAAGATTTCTACAGAGCTAGCTAAATATAACTGTTGCGGGAGTGGCATCCCGAGCCCTATCGCTCTTAACCTAAATCTTAATCTCCCTATAATCAAGATTAAGAAAAGGTTATAATCATTCTAGGATTGATTTGGGAAGATATTTGGAAAAAAGCCTATGAAATTAGCAGCAAATAATTCGCATACAACAGAATCGCCTGCAACAGAAAAGGTGACTAAAGCGACTCAAGCGAATAAGGCAAATATTTTAGCTCCGTCCCAGGCAAAAGAAAAGGTTGGTAAGCTGAGGCGTATGACGAGAATATGCCTGGGAATCTTTTGGCCCGTGCTTCCTGCGCTTTACCTGGCTTTGCGACCGACTCCATCCATTGCCAAAAGCCATGAAGTCGGAGAGATACTCAACCAAGGAGATTTGATTGAGGCAGTCAAGCATATAGAGCAAAGCTGGGAAGAGGAATATGAGGAATATTTTGGCAGAAATTTAGCCGATGAAACCACAACCGTAGATAGTATTGCCAGAACGCTCTTGGCACTAGGGCGAGAAACCGGCAAAAAACCAGCGCTCCTTTATATGCTGCCTAGTCCCGATGGACTAAAGGTAATCTTGGTTACCGAGGACGGCCCAATTCATCGGCAGATACCAGAAGCGAACCGCGAGACTTTGCTAGAGGTGGCCAAGAAGTTTCGAGGAGACATCACCAATCCTAGAAAAAGACATACGCGATCGTATCTGGAAAATGCCCAGCAACTTTATCAGTGGGCGATCGCTCCTATAGAATCTGCCTTGGAAGAGCAAGGCATAGAAACCTTGGTCTTTTGTGTGGGGTCTGGCTTGCGCAGTATTCCCTTTGCTGCCTTGCACGATGGAGAGGAATTTTTAGTTGAAAAATATAGTATGGGACAGATTCCCGCATTCAAACTCGTCGATACGCTTTATGGAGATGTTCGCAATTCGCAGGTTTTGGCAATGGGAGCATCAGAGTTTCAAGAACTTCCTCCTTTGCCAGCAGTGCCAGTAGAGCTATCGGCGATTGTCTGTAAAAACCAGTCCCGGCCCTGTCCTTTTTGGCAGGGTCAAAGATTCTTAAACCAAGGATTTACTTTAGAGCATCTCAAATCGCTACTCGACGAACAAAAATTTCAGATAGTTCACCTAGCAACTCATGCCGAATTTCTCTCTGGCGACCCCGATAGCTCTTATATCCAGCTTTGGGATAGCAAGCTAACGATGAATCGAATGGGAGAACTGGATCTGGGCGACCCCCCCCTAGAGCTGCTGGTTCTCAGTGCTTGCAAAACGGCGATCGGCGATAAAGAAGCGGAGTTAGGCTTTGGCGGTTTAGCAGTTAATAGCGGCGTTAAGTCTGCTTTAGCCAGTCTTTGGTATGTCAGCGATTCCGGTACTTTGGCGCTAATGGCTCAGTTTTACCGGAACTTGCAGACAGCGCCAATTAAAGCAGAGGCGCTCAGACAGGCACAACTGGCTCTGATTCGAGAGGAAGTTTCTTTAGAAAATGGCGAGCTGCGCGGGAGTCGAGGCAGCTTGCCCCTACCGCCGGAATTGAGACAGTCGGGAAGGGAAAATCTTTCTCATCCTTATTATTGGGCAGCTTTTACTATGATTGGCAGTCCTTGGTAGTTTTGAGTTTTGAGTTTTGAGTTTTGAGTTTTGAGTGAAAAATATTTAATATCGAATCCGGTTATCCAGTTAATTACGTCAATTACACATATATATATAAATCCCGTAGGGGTTTCCCCGTGCCCGCCCCGAGCCGTAGGGGCAATCCCCCCGTGGTTGCCCCGAGCTGCAGGGAGCTGCCGTTACAAATACTGGAATTGTTAATTGGATTCGATCTAACTTAAAATTCAAACCTCAAAACTCAAATTTTTTTAAAATGGCAGTTCTACAATCCCTGCTATCAGCTTCCAGCAGGGGTCATCTCCTTCCCAGTCAGAAGGTCGCCAAGGCATGCTCAAACTGACGGTATAGCGCTACGCGCAAGTCAAAAGTCTCAACGTAATAAGTCAAAAGTATAATCTGACTAAGGAGCGAGCGTTTATAAATGTCTTAACTCATTTGCGTAGTGCTATAACGAAGCAAGGAGTTTCCGAGCGATATCCAATTTCCAGCAACCTGACCAAGATAGGATCGGTAATCGTTGCGCTCAATCTTTGTTTGGTTGAGGTTACGAGACAGCCTTCCCATTTATCGCTGGCCTCAAATCGCCTACTGATGGGTCTGGCCGAAAACTCTTCTGCTAGAACCAGTTGCAGGGTGCGCCGCTCTATAAAGGGCAGAGACTGCAAATATGAGATTGTGACATCCTAACCCTAATTAATCCGTAGTGCTATAAACAAAATACCACCGACAAAAGAACGATCGCTCTCTTGTCGGTGGAGTTGTACGAGTTATTATTATCGGTCAATCGAAGAAGTCTCAAAATCGCAGCTTGGCCAGTTTTTTGTTTTGGCCAGTTTTTTTGTCGAGTCGCGCCAGCTTGCTCCTAGGAGAACGGCTCCTGCTGCCTCGAAAATTGGCCTTAGTTGCCGCCGAGCAGAGGCGCATCAGCAACATCCTCAAGACCCACTGATTGCAACAGTTCTTGCCACTCATCGATCAGTTCGGAATTCTCTGGATTGGACTGACGCAGCTTAGCCAGATAGGATACGGTTTCGTGCCACAAACCCTCTTGGGCATATAGGGCGGCGCGACCGAGGGGCGTTTCCTTCCTTAAGCGCTGTGCCAGGGTGGCGCTGGGTTCTACCCTTCGGAGCCAGCCATCTACGAATACATCGGCACCGCGATCGCCACGGTCGCAGACGAGAAACACAGACCAATGATAATCCTTATTTGCTTCCAGGGGTGGCAGGGTTGCATTCTCTGGAAGGCTGATGCTGACAATCCCGGCCTGCCCGTTGGTCTTCAGGGAAGTCTCGTAGATTGTTTCCTTATTGTCGGCATCTGTCAATACAAACTCGACTTCTGGCGCAGAAGTTTTCGGCATATACCAGTGAAACTCGGGATAGCCTTGTGCCGTCAATCCCAGATTTGTTGCTGGCACCAGGGCACTTAGATACTCTTTTTCTGGCAGTTCTCGGTCCGCCACGCACCGAACAGAAGAACCTCCACGGGTAGCCCCTCCGACCCGCCGTCCTGGGGCACTGGGATCCGATGACTCAAAGAGCCCGCCGTCATTCTGCCCTGGAGAAGTATTTGGGAACGGATTGGTTGCTCGCGAGGCACCCCCAACCCGCCTTCCTGGGGGTTCCATATCAGGAGTAGTAAACTCTAGGCCAACTGCGGCGGGCAATCCGCAGTTCAACAGGGGGAGAAAAACTGCTAAACCAGCAGTTACGATCGCTTTACGAGAATTTTTCCAGTGCATAAAGGTAATCCTATTGCTTATATGTGATGTCCTCCCACCACGTTTGTTTGGGGCGCGACCGAGAAGGTTGTCACACCCACCACTCGCTCCTCGCCCCCGGAAGCGCTTCCACAAATACAACATCGGGTTGGGCAGATAGCTTTGGTATGGTCGGATGACGATTGTGGGTCGATCCTGTTTCCAGATCTACCCAAAGCACCATGCCTTGAAATTGTGACTGAAAAAATAAGGAAAACGCCTGTGAGGACTTGCTCTTTTTGGCTCTAATTATAACACTGCGACGACTAAAAGTCTCAAGGTAATAAGTCAAAAGTCAAAAAGGTAACTGGGGGACCGTGGGAGAAGTCAAAAGTCTCAAGGTAATAAGTCAAAAGTCAAAAAGGTAACTGAGGGACCGTGGGAGAAGTCAAAAGTCTCAAGGTAATAAGTCAAAGGTCTATGAGGGACCGTGGGAGAAGTCAAAAGTCTCAAGGTAATAAATCAAGATTAAGATAATATAAAAGATCGAAAGTCAAAAGCCAAGATGAAGATAATATTTGCTTGATGGGCTTTTGATGCCCAAGATATGTAAAGCAAAAAAGAGGTTTTCTCAAAATGAACAAGAAAAACATCTCCCCCAACCCCCAACAACCTGTCGATCGCGTGCCCGCAGGCCAACTGCCCAGCACCCTCGCCGAACTGAGTGAGGAAGCGCTGGCGGGGGGGTCGGTCCAGGCGAACGGCTTCCCGTTCGTTTGTTGTTCCTTTGACGGAGACGACGAGTAGGAGCCAATCTATACAAGTCAAAAGTCAAAAGTCAAAAGTTAAAGTCAAAAGTTAAAAAGAACGTACTTGTCACTTCTGACTTTTGACTTAATAAATTCTTACCTTTGACTTTTGACTTGTAACTTTTGACTTGTATAGATTGGCTTGATGGGCTTTTCATGCCCAAGGTATGTAAAGCAAAAAAGAGGTTTTCTCAAAAATGAACAAAAAGAAAAACATCTCCCCCAACCCCCAACAACCTGTCGATCGCGTGCCCGCAGGCCAACTGCCCAGCGCCCTCGCCGAACTGAGTGAGGAAGCACTGGCGGGGGAAGTCCTCCGTACCTCGGGTCCAGGTTTCTGTTTACCGGGTTGGTGTTCCTTTGACGGAGACGAGGAGTAGGAGCGGGTCAAAAGTTACAAGTCAAAAGTCAAAAGTCAAAAGTTAAAGTCAAAAGTTAAAAAGAACGTACTTGTCACTTCTGACCTTTGACTTAATAAATTCTTACCTTTGACTTTTGACTTGTAACTTTTGACTTGTATAGATTGGCTTGATGGGCATTAAAAGCCCAAGATATGTAAACCAAAAAAGAGGTTTTCTCAAAATGAACAAGAAAAACATCTCCCCCAACCCCCAACAACCTGTCGATCGCGTGCCCGCAGGCCAACTGCCCAGCGCCCTCGCCGAACTGAGTGAGGAAGCACTGGCGTCGGCGTCGGTCCTGCCGGCCTTCGACGAAGAGGCCCAGGAAGTGGGTTTCTGTTCCTTTGACGGAGACTAGGAGTAGGAGCGGGTCAAAAGTTACAAGTCAAAAGTCAAAAGTCAAAAGACGCGAATTTATAAGTACAAATTCGTAACTCAAGTCAGTTTTGGGATAGGGCAATCTTTCCCCAAGCCAAAAGTTACAAGTCAAAAGACGCGAATTTATAAGTACGTTCTTTTTAACTTTTAACTTTTAACTTTTAACTTTTAACTTTTGACTTTTGACTTTTGACTTTATGGAGGCTTTTAACTTTTAACTTTTGACTTTTGACTTTATAGAGGCTTTTAACTTTTGACTTTTGACTTTTATAGCGATTCTCAAATTGATGTGAGGTGTCTGGGGCGAAGCATCCCAATATGAGAATCCCCGTTATACAGCAGAGTCCAGAGCGGGGATGCTGTCGCCCTACGTTTCTAGGATACGATCGTTTATTACACTTATTTGAAAACCGCTATAACTTTTGCTTTTTGACTTTATAGAGGCTTTTGACTTTTGAATTTTGACCTTTGACTTTTGACTTTTAACTTTTAACTTTTGAATTTTGACTTTTAACTTTTGACTTTTAACTTTTAACTTTTGACTTTTAACTTTTAACTTTTGACTTTTGACTTTTAACTTTTGACTTTTAAGAATTCTGCTTGCGAGCAACTACACGATAAACATCAACGGTTTGCTGTTTGCCCTTGAGTGCCAAAGGTCCCCATTCTTCTACAAAAAACTCATCTTTAATATATACGAGAGTTTCGTAAGCAATCAAAACTCGACAGATACTGGATTGCCTATCTTTCTCGCAACTTTCGAGGCGGGAAGCAATATTAACGCTGTCGCCGATAATACCGTATTCCAAGCGCTCTTTGCCCCCTAAGCTACCGGCTACAACAGGTCCAGTAAAAATGCCGACGCGCATTTGCACCACCGGCAAGCCTCGGGGTTTCCATTGTTCGTTTAGTTTTTGGAGACGATCGCCCATTTCCAAACCGCAAGCCACTCCATTGCGGGCATCCTGAGCTATGTCCTCCTCCGACTGGCGAGCCATTGGCACCCCAAAAGCTGCCATAATGCCATCGCCGGTAAACTTATTGATAATGCCGTCATGGGCTTGCACGGTTTCCGCAAGGGCGCTGAGATACTCGTTCAACCATTCCATCAAAATTTCCGGCGTCATTTGTTCTGAAATAGTGCTGAAATTTTTGAGGTCGGTAAATAACATCGTAGCGGTTAGCTTTTGCCCGGGAAGCTTGCCATCTTTGAGCAAGCGATCGCGACTGTTCCAGAGGGCATCGGCAATTTCTGGAGACGTATTTTGCCCCAACAACTTCATAACTGCTTGTTGCTGTCTTCCTGCTTGGTATGCCCGATAAGCCACTACAGAAGCGCCGGTAAAGAGACAGCCTATTAGGGGAGTAAAAAAGGGCACCCATCCAACATATGTAAAAATGCCCCAACTGCTTGCCACCAATATGCCGATAAGAGCGGTACTGGAGACTCCCAAAAACAGCGGATGTCGGCAAATCCAAGACAAAGTTCCCCCAGCACTTATCCAGGCAATAGTCCAACAGATCTCTGCCCATTCCGGCCAAAACCAAAACAAAGGTCTCCCCTCTGTCACGGCGCTTAGCATTTGGCTGAGCATCTGCCCGTGAATGAAAACCCCAGGCATGGTCGGATTTTCGTCTTCTCCAGAACTATAAGGAGTAAAGTGAACGTCTTTGAGACTTGGAGCAATACTGCCAATAAGTACAATTTTATCTTTTATCGAGTCGGGGTTTAGCTTTCCCTCCAAGACTTCTGTGACGCTTACTTGTCGCGCTACGGGGGTTCGAGAACGATAATTCAGCAAAATTTGGTAACCCCCAGCATCAATATTTTTATAGCCTCCGGAATCGGGAACGAGGGGCTCGAACAATGCTTTGCCCCAGAGTATTTGAGTAGGTTGTGGGCCGGCTTTGGGGGAGAGATTTTTTGACCCTAGATAGAGTAGAGTTAAACGCAGGGAAAAGGAAACTTGGGTTCCTTCCTCAGTTTTAAATGTCATCAAGTTGCGGCGAATTGGTCCATCTGGATCCGTCACCAAGTCATTAAAGCCAATCCGCTCGGGGGGGATGTTTGGTGGCGGCCCAATCTCCGCTGCATCGTCGCGAATGCCAACAATATTGTCAGCCTCTAGTTGCTTCAAAAGCTCCTGGTGTCCGGGCTCTTGGGGTACATTGCGATATAAGTCCAGACCAATGAGTTGGGGTTGATAGGATTGTAATTTTGCTAAGAGTTGCGCTAGTACGCGATCGGAGAGGGGCCATCCAGACGCTTCAATGTCCTCCTCGGTGATACCCACCACCAGGAGTCTGGAGTCAGGACCAGAATCAACGCGAAACTGCATCATCCGATCGAACGCCATTAGTTCCAACGGTTGTAGTCCGCCCCAATGCCGAATCCCCAGCAATAAGCCGCTTGCGAATAGGGTGGCGATCGCTACGACCCTTGGGCCCGTCCAGTCTGGCACGGCCTTTTTAATCTGACTCAACAACTTGGAGAACACAGATCCCCCACAGCAGTACGATTTCCTACCTTTCCCCACTTAAATATTCAGGTAATCCAACTTCAAGTTTAAAGCTCCTCGGGGTTGAGGTACAACTAGGTCCCTTCGCTTGCTTCCGATCCAGGGTCGGGCTCTTGGTAGGCAAGACCTCTTGAAATTAGCCCCGCCTTGTAGAAGGAATATTTCGAGGAAAGAGCGGCTTTGCCAAGAAGCAGTGGCAATAGCTTATTTTATGCCACCACATTTTCCTAGCTCAGTGCTATTCCGTATAGTAATGCAGCCTCGGCAGAGGCAGCATCTCAATCTATGCCAATAAACCACAACATTATCCACAGTATTATTTGTAACCCAGTACTGGTTATTCGGCGGTAAGGGAGGCGATCGCCAAATAACCAACAGTTATTTCCTATCCATGCCCCGGATGGGCGAATGCCAGATACTGTAATTTCTAAAGTGACTTCTAAAATAGCAGGGCAGTTCGTCACGAACTGCCCTGCTAGACTGTCAACCTAATTGTTAGGGGATTCCAAGAAATAAATCAAAAAAGTAGGACGGGCGGGATGCCTATCCGGGCCAGGACAAGCATCCCGCCTGTCCTATGGAGAGAAATACTTATTTGGAAATCTCAGGAGAGGGCAACCTTCTGATGTCTGATAAGCGTTCCCCCGACAAGCATTCCCCAATGCCGAACTTTTAGATAGAAATAAAATCATCGGGAGCGATCGCGCTGACATCTACCCCCGATAGGGTGGCTAAGAGTTCGTCCCCCGCACGGATAAATGCTCTGCTGCTATCCCCTGCGATCGTCAGGTCGCTGAAACTGAGACCAAGAGCGAGTCCGAGGGAATCAATGCCATCTTCAAAATCAACTATCGTATCGCTACCGCGACCTTGAGATATAACAAAGACATCGTTCCCAGTTCCGCCGGTGAGAACGTCATCGCCTAAGTCGCCGCTGAGTAAGTCATTGCCGCTATTGCCAGTCAGAATGTCATTATCCCGACCGCCGTGGAGGGTATCGTTTCCGCTGCCCCCATCCAGGAAGTCAGCGCCAGTATTGCCATTGAGAAAATCATTGCCCTCATCCCCAAATATCGTGTCGTTGCCTATGTCCCCGAACAGCGAGTCCTGGCCGCCAGACCCAAAGAGCGTGTCATTATCCCGACCGCCGTGGAGGGTATCGTTTCCGCTGCCTCCATCCAAGAAGTCCGTGCCCCTATTGCCGTGCAAGAGATCGTTGCCTTGACCCCCATAGAGATTGTCGTTGCCGCTCAGTCCTTGCAGGAAGTCATTGCCTTCCATTCCATGTAAGCCTTCTGCCACTTCGCTACCCGTTAGCGTATCGTTAGCCACGCCGCCATGTCTGTTGAAATCTACTGGATTACTACTATTACTAGAGCTAAGCGGTTCTGAGCTATTACCCGAGCCAATAGCCTGCAATGGCAATAGAAAATTATTTAGGTTATCCGTAGTGGAGTTATCCGTAGTTGGATTACCTGTAGTTGGATTCCCCGTAGTTGGATTACCTGTCGTTGGATTACCTGTCGTTGGATTACCTGTCGTTGGATTACCTGTAGTTGGATTACCTGTAGTTGGATTACCTGTAATTGGATTGCCCGTAGTTGGATTACCCGTCGTTGGATTACCTGTAGTTGGATTACCTGTAGTTGGATTACCTGTAGCTGGATTACCCGTCGGGTTAGCAGCAGGGGTAACGATATTGGTGCCTGTAGTTGTCGATTCTCCGTCAGAATTGGTAGCGCTGATGCGGTAGTAATACTGGTTATTTTCTAGCAGACCCGAGTCTGCATAGCTAGTTACATCGGCGGCGGCGGTCTGAATTAGTTGCCAATTAACATTATCGAGCGATCGCTCTATTTTAAACCCCGTCTCGTTGTCGCTATTATCCGCCCAAGCCAGATTCACTTCTGTCGCGCTAAGCGCTGTGGCCATCAAATTGCTCGGTGCATCGGGAACCATCAACAAGGACATCGCACCCGCTGTAATGGCAGGGTTCCCAGACAAAGGCAGCGCTTGCAGAGCCGCACCGTTATCTTGAAACGAGCCGAGTTGCGGGTCGGCGATGGTAATACTTGCCGTTGCATTCACGTCCGCGCTGTTATTCGTCAACTTATCGGGATATTGAACGTTATTGCCATCGTCTATTAATTCCCGAGCCGTATGTTGATTGAACTGAGCGTTATTCCCGGCAGTGTTGTTGGCAAAGATAGTATTGGAGACCCTGACATTACTATTGTCGTTGCTAAAAATACCCCCAGCCTGAGACCCAGCTTCATTGTTGGCGATCGTGGTTTGGTTGATGCTGATGTCCCCTAAAATGAACAGCCCCCCACCTAATCCCTCAGCTCTGTTGTCATCAAACAAATTGTTGTTAATGCTGCCGGAGGAAAACCTGCCTAGCCACAAACCACCCCCCTGTTCTGCCGCCGTATTATTCGCAAAAGTTGTGTTAACAATCGATATGGGACTGTTGTCTTGCCTAAGTCCCCCTCCAGTGCCACCCCCTGACGGAGTGTTGATGGCCTCGTTGTTAATAAATGTGCTATCTTCAACGGCTACTCGGTCCTCGGGATAGGAAAACAGATGGGCTCCTCCTCCAGTTAGACTCCGATTGCCCTCGAAGCGACTATTCCGAATTAGAATCGTGCCTCCGTCCGGCAGGCGGCTGTCCGTAGCTCCATCGGTGAAAACTCCACCGCCATCGCCAAATATTCCCGAATTTGACCTTTGAGCGATCGCTTCGTTATTGATAAAGATTGAATTTTCTACCGTCAGCCTGGTATGCAAGCTGTTAATTGCTCCGCCGTTGACACCTTTATTGTTGGTAAACTCGCTATCCCTGACCGTCAGAGTGCTTTGGCTTTTAGTCGAAATCGCGCCGCCCCCTCGCTCTCTTTCATTGGGCGTCCCGTCATTGTTGTCAAATTTCGAGTTAATTACCGTCGTGGTACTCTGGAATCCCCCAAAAATACCTCCTCCTCCCTCTCCGAAGGCGACGTTATTGTTAAATTCGCTATTTTCTACGGTTAAATTGCTCAGCCTCCCCGTGAGAATCGCACCCCCTGCTCCCGCCTCGCCTCGCTGACTGGTTCTGCCATTGATAAAGGCGAGATTCCTAAGCGTCAAGTCATTGCGCGCCAAGAGACTAATGATGCGGGTACTATTATTGCCGCTAATCGTGAGGCCAGGAGTAGCTGCAGCATCAATAGTGAGGTCTTTGTCAATTTCCAGTTGTTGGCTGAGAACTATGGTTCTATTGGCAAGGCTGGAGTCGAAAACGATAGTATCTCCCGAGGAGGCAGTAGCGATCGCCTCCCTTAGCGACCCCGAGCCGCTATCGGCATTGCTAGTTACCGTTAGGGTAGCGAAAACTCCACCGTAAGCCTCCATCGTCTCGGGCAAGAGAGCCAAAGTCGATGTTATTTTTCCGGTGCTAAATTCTAAATTCCAGTTACCGCCCTTTGCCGCCGAGCCGGTTATGCTCGCCGAAGCCGCGATCGCCGCCCCAGTTAGTCGGCTTAGTTTCTCTACAAAAGCAGCACCAGCACCGGCGGCCAAGTCGCAGCCATAAAGTAGGATTTCTCCCACCTGCCATTGCTGCAACTGACTGCGGTAAGCTTCTATTGTATCCGCAGAGAAAATAGTATTCCCCAAGTACAAGCGACCCGGGCTAGCGTGAGACAAAATATGAATCGCTTCCAGGGAACCGCGAACCGCAGTATAGTCCCTAACTATTGCGGCGATTTGCTCGATGCCATCTCGGGAGCGGTCTAGGGCGATCGCTTCTACACCCTCAGTCACTCCCGCTTCTAGCACTTGATACTCGGACAAACTAGAATCGATGAAAACCAGAGATTTTGCCTTTTCTTCTTTTAAAAACATTGCGATTTCTTCCTCTTGATACAACCGGAGAATTAGATACACCCCGGCGATCGGAGATAAAAGCATCGCCCAAAACCATTAATCGCGGCAAGCGCGGTTTTTCTTAAAATTCAAAATCTATCTATCTAATGAAATTAAATTTAATTCGGTTAATAGATAGTAAATAAATACCGTAGGGTTCCCCGTGCCCGCCCCGGCCGCCCCAGACGCTCCTTTCAAGGGATGTTTTTTATAATCTTCCTGGCAGGAGCGAGATCGGTGGGTTACATGTATTTCTAGGGCGAAGCATTCCAAGACAATAGTTTTTCTTTAATAGCACAAGCTGTCTCGGGAATGCTGTCGCCCCTACGCCCCGGGTCGATACTCGATACCTCTTAAAAATGCCAAATCTAAAAAACATACCCTTGAAAGCCCAGACGCTCCCGGGGCGGGCACGGGGAACCCCTACAAACTGTGACTGTTTAACCGGATTTGATATTAGGGTTAATTCCCTACATAATTTGCAACTCCCTCTAAGACAGCCCGTAGGAAAAGCGTCTCGCCTGTCCCTCCTGCTTGCTATAGACAGGCTATGCTTTTATTAGTTCTACGCTCAGCCTTAGCTCGAATCCGCTTAACTACAAACAAAGAAAATAGCAAATACAATTACTACCAAAATTTTGCTAATTTTTCAGACGCCCGTCCCACGACAAGACCTATAGTCCAGTAAAATCATTAATCCCAATGAGATTAAAATCTACATTTTCCAGAACGGCCAGAATTTCCTCGCCCTCACGGATAAAAGTAGTACGATCGTTACCGGCGATCGCCAAGTCATTGAAATTCAGCCCAAAAGCGAGTCTGAGGGAATCAATGCCATCTTCAAAATCAACTATAGTATCGCTACCGCCACCTTGAGATAACACAAAAACATCCCTGCCAGTCCCCCCGACGAGAGTATCTTCGCCTAAATCGCCGCTGAGGAAATCATCGCCACTGTTGCCAGTCAGAGTGTCATTATTCTTACCGCCGTGCAGGGTATCGTTACCGATGCCCCCATTCAGCAAATCGTTACCCCGATTGCCATTAAGAAAGTCATTACCCTCTCCACCATAGATAGTATCGTCGTCAAAGTCTCCATAAAGATAGTCATTGCCATCTGCGCCGAAGAGAGTATCATTATTTTTGCCGCCGTGAATGGTATCGTTACCGTTGCCTCCATCTAGGAAGTCTTGACCTCGATTGCCATGCAAGAGGTCATTCCCTTCGCCCCCATAGAGATTATCGTTGCCGCTCATTCCTCGCAAAAAGTCATCGCCCCCCATCCCTTGAATGGCTTCCCCGACTTCGCTACCCGTCATCGTATCGTTAGTTTCGCCGCCATTTCCGGTGAAATCTACCGTATTGCCACTGAAGTTAACCGCCAATTCAGCGTCGAAAAGCTCGAAGGTTTCAGTAACTACAGAGACATTGTTAGCGGGAACAGAGTCAGAAATATTCTCCAGTTCAAAGGATTGAACTGGCAATATGGGAATCTCAAGCGAACTGACAGGAATACTATTGTTATTAGAGCTGGCCGTAATTGGATTATTTTCTGGATTATCTACAGTTGGATTATTTGCTCGGTTATCTGGAATTGGATTATTTTCTGAATTATCTAGACTGGGATTATTTGCTGAGTTATCTGGAGTGGGATTATTGGCTGGAGTAGGATTATTTGCTGAGTTATCTGGAGTGGGATTATTGGCTGGAGTAGGATTATTTGCTGAGTTATCTGGAGTGGGATTATTCGTCGAGTTATCTGGAGTTGCAGCAGCGGTGGTAGTATTGGTACTTGTAGTTGCCGAGTCTCCCTGGGAATTAGTAGCGCTGAGGCGATAGTAGTATTGAGTGTTTTCTACGAGCCCCGAGTCTGCATAGCTAGTTACATCGGCGGCGACTGTCTGAATTAGCTGCCAATTAAGATTATCGAGCGATCGCTCTATTTTAAATCCCGTCTCGTTATCGCTATTATCCGTCCAAGAAAGATTGATATCCGTAGCGCTCGCCGCAACAGCACTCAAACTGCCCGGTTCGGATGGTAAGCTTGTCCCTCCCTGGGATGTCCCTCCTGGTGCTGTCGCTCCAGCAGTAATATTCGAGTTCCCCGCTAATGGTGGCGCTTGCACTGCAGTGCCATTATCTTGGAACGAGCTAAGTTGGGGATCTACTACGGTTACATTGGCAGTAATATCCACATCCTGAGAGTCGTTGAGGTTTCTGGCTGGATATTGAACATTACCTCCCCCATCGTTAAACTGATTTTGAGTATGATGCTTAATATCCCAAGGATTGCCGCCATTGTTAGCGATATTATTAGCGACAACACTGTTGCTCAGAGTAGTGTTAGAAACGCCGCCCCAAAAGCCTCCTCCCTGAAAGCCAGCGTAATTATTGGCAATAGTCGAACCGGAGATGTTCGTAAGATTAGAGCCATTGTTCAGTACGATCGCTCCCCCCAACCCGCCATTGCCATCGGCAGATTCTGCTCTATTTTCAATAAAGGTACTATTGCTTATGGTCGTTGGAGAAATTTCTCCTACCCACAAGCCACCTCCTTGTTGTAGCGCTTTATTATTAGCAAAAGTGGTATTGGTAATCTTCAGAGAGCCGTTACCATGTCGAAGCCCACCTCCCAGGGAGTCTCCATTAACACTCTGGATTACTTCATTGTTGATAATAGTGCTGTCTTCAATAATCGCTTCATCGGGAGGATACAGAAATAAAAATAGTCCGCCCCCTTGTCCTGCACCTTTATTGCCGTCAAACCGACTTTGGCGAATAACGATCTGCCCAGAGGTGCTAGCATCGGTGGTTGCCGAAGCCCCATCGGTATAAATCGCGCCACCGTAGCCCATTGTATGGGGGCTAAATACTCCCCCCGGGGTTGAGTCGTTATTAGTGAAAGTAGAATTTTCTACGGTCAGGCCGCCTAAAAGAATATTAATTGCGCCGCCGTTAATACCTTGGTTATTGGTAAATTGGCTGCCCTTGACTGCAGTCGTGCTTTCGCTTTTGACTGCGATCGCGCCACCCCCTCGCTCGCTCTTACCGGAAGTTCCATTACCCAAGGAGACATTGCCTTCAAACTGGCTGCCCTCTATGGTATTGGTGCTGCGGAATCCGGCAAAAATAGCCCCCCCTCCTTCGCCATTGGCACTGTTATTTTTAAATACAGCATTCTCTACTATTAATGTAGTCCTGCTAGCGGTGAGAATACCTGCGCCAGCTCCGTCTTCACCTGTTGCTGTAGTTTTCCCATCGGCGACAATGAGATTCCGCAAGGTAAAGTTTACCCCATTAAAACTGGAATCGTTTTTGACCTCAATTACCCGATGGGCTTGATTGCCGCTGATAGTTAATCCCGAGGCAGCTCCTCCATCTATAATCAGGTTTTTGTCTATTTCTAGCTGCCCGCTCGTTAGAGTTATGGTCTGATTGGCTAGGCTGGAGTCGAAAACGATAGTATCTCCCGAGGAGGCGCGAGCGATCGCCTCCCTTAGCGACCCCGAACCGCTATCGGCATTGCTAGTTACTGTTAAAATAGCCATCGTCTTATTTTTTTTTAAAATTACTTATTGCCTTAGGATATCTAATACAATTGGCAGCATTTTAATTTTGCAGGTATAGCGGTTTTCAAATGTAATTTAGGGGCGACAGCATCCCCGCAATTATCTCCGCTCTAGAAGGGTAATTTCCGTACTTGGGATGCTTCGGCCCAGAAACATCGCATCAATTTGAGAACCGCTATAGTAGGTCGGTTTTAAGAACGAAACAAGGGCGAGAGAGTATTTTTTGGTTTCCGTTCCTCAACCCAACCTACACGACCGACAAGATCCTATTATATCATGTCGGTTTGAATCCCCCAAAAAAAGTCAAGTCCTGCGTAGGACGGGCGTCCCGCCTGTCCGTACCAGTCCAAGGGGACTTTTCGGAAGCCCGTCCTACGGAAGATTCCAATTTTTTTTGTGGAACAACTACGCGGACTTGATATTACAAAATTAAAATGCTCCCAGTTGCTCTTAACTATAGATACAACCAAACTTTAAAACAACAGGATTATACCCAATTTTTTTTAAAATTTCTCTAATATCAAATCCGGTTCAACTTCTTTGTGGCAAATTCCGTCGTATTGCCCTTCTTGCTTGTCATATAGGAACTTATATAGTAGAGCGTGGGGTGCGCGCCGGCGCGCACCCCACGCTAAATCTTGCAGCATCTATGCCTGAGTCCCGGATAAAGAAGCCTCAAACAAATGACATTTACTCATCTTGGCCTATTAAAGTTCCAGGAAATTTTCAGCATTGTCAAGTGCTGCGACATCTACACCCTCAAAGGTGGCCAAAAGCACATTTCCTATATTTAGGTTAGCTACCGTGTCATTACCCGTAATGGTCAAATCGGAGAAAGTTAAACCATTGTCTAGTCCCACTAAATCGGTGCCGACTTCAAAATCAAGCACAGTATCGGAACCGTGACCTTCTTGGAAGATAAATAAATCGCTGTTCTCGCCGCCAATGATAGTATCGTTGCCAAAATCGCCGCTGAGGAAATCATTACCACTACCACCAATCAGGGAGTCATCATCTTGGCCCCCGTGGAAGGTATCGTCCCCAGTCCCGCCATCGAGGATATCATTACCCTGATTGCCACTGAGGAAGTCGTTGCCTTCTTCTCCAAAAAGCGTGTCGTTACCTATATCCCCACGCAGGGAATCTTCACCATCAGATGCAAAAAGCCTGTCATCGTCTTTGCCCCCGTGGAGAGTATCGTTGCCCAAACCTGCATTTAACAGGTCATTACCCCGATTGCCATTGAGAAAGTCATTGCCGTCATCCCCAAAGAGGGTATCGTTGTCGAGATCCCCAAACAGGAAATCATCGCCACCCACCCCTATCAGGCTGTCATTATTTTGACCACCGTGGAGAGTATCGTTTCCGCTGCCACCATCTATTACGTCTGTCCCCTGATTTCCGTTGAGAAAATCGTTTTCATTATTGCCAAATATAATGTCATCGCCCCGGTTGCCAAAGATGGAATCGTTACCATCCGTCCCTGTCAGGCTATCATTGTTCTCGCTACCTTCGATCGCACTTTCACCATCAGTACCGCTATCAGTACCGCTATCGGCGTTGCTATCAGTACCGCTATCGGCGTTGCTATCAGTACCGCTATCGGCGTTGCTATCAGTACCGCTATCGGCGTTGCTATCAGTACCGCTATCGGCGTTGCTATCAGTTCCGCTATCGGTGTTGCTATCAGTACCGCTATCAGTACCGCTATCAGTTCCGCTATCGGTGTTGCTATCTGTACCGCTATCGGTGTTGCTATCTGTACCGCTATCGGTGTTGCTATCTGTACCGCTATCTGTACCGCTATCAGTTCCGCTATCAGTTCCGCTATCAGTTCCGCTATCAGTTCCGCTATCGGCGTTGCTATCTGTGCCGCTATCTGTATCGCTATCTGTATCGCTATCTGTATCGCTATCAGTTCCGCTATCGGTGCCGCTATCGGTTCCTGTATTAGTTCCGGTATTGGTGTTGTTTATGTTGGCGCCTAGCGGTTCTGCTACCGTGTTAACAGGCGTAGCGCCAGCAGTAACGTCAGAGTTACCGGGCTGAGGCGGCGATTGTAGAGCCGTACCATTGTCTTGGAATGAGCCGAGTTGCGGATCGACGATCCTAATATTGGCCGTTGCATTTACGTCCCCATCTTCATCCGTCAATTTATCGGGATATTGAACGTTGTTGCCACTGTTAATTAATTCCTGAGTCGTATTCTGATTGAACTGGGCCTCATTCTCGGCAGTGTTGTTGCTAAAGATGGTATTCGAGAGCCTGACGGTACTATTGTCATTGCTAAAAATAGCCCCAGCCTGAAACCCAGCTTCATTGTTGGCGATCGTGGTTTGGTTGATGCTGATGTCCCCTAAAATGAAGGTAGCTCCACCTAATCCCTCGGTTCTGTTGCCATCAAACAAACTGTTGTTAATGCTGCCGCTGGAAAACCTGCCTAGCCACAAACCACCCCCCTGTTCTGCCGCCGTATTATTCGCAAAAGTTGTGTTAACAATCGATATGGGACTGTTGTCTTGCCTAAGTCCCCCTCCAGTGCCACCCCCTGACGGAGTGTTGATGGCCTCGTTGTTAATAAATGTGCTATCTTCAACGGCTACTCGGTCCTCGGGATAGGAAAACAGATGGGCTCCTCCTCCAGTTAGACTCCGATTGCCCTCGAAGCGACTATTCCGAATTAGAATCGTGCCTCCGTCCGGCAGGCGGCTGTCCGTAGCTCCATCGGTGAAAACTCCACCGCCATCGCCAAATATTCCCGAATTTGACCTTTGAGCGATCGCTTCGTTATTGATAAAGATTGAATTTTCTACCGTCAGCCTGGTATGCAAGCTGTTAATTGCTCCGCCGTTGACACCTTTATTGTTGGTAAACTCGCTATCCCTGACCGTCAGAGTGCTTTGGCTTTTAGTCGAAATCGCGCCGCCCCCTCGCTCTCTTTCATTGGGCGTCCCGTCATTGTTGTCAAATTTCGAGTTAATTACCGTCGTGGTACTCTGGAATCCCCCAAAAATACCTCCTCCTCCCTCTCCGAAGGCGACGTTATTGTTAAATTCGCTATTTTCTACGGTTAAATTGCTCAGCCTCCCCGTGAGAATCGCACCCCCTGCTCCCGCCTCGCCTCGCTGACTGGTTCTGCCATTGATAAAGG
>JAAHFN010000044.1:0-14026 GCA_010672965.1 Oscillatoria sp. SIO1A7 | reverse complement strand
CCCTCTCCGAAGGCGACGTTATTGTTAAATTCGCTATTTTCTACGGTTAAATTGCTCAGCCTCCCCGTGAGAATCGCACCCCCTGCTCCCGCCTCGCCTCGCTGACTGGTTCTGCCATTGATAAAGGTGAGATTCCTAAGCGTCAAGTCATTGCGCGCCAAGAGACTAATGATGCGGGTACTGTTATTGCCGCTAATCGTGAGTCCGGGTGCGCTGGATCCGTCAATAGTGAGGTCTTTGTCGATTTCCAGTTGTTGGCTGAGAACTATGGTTCTATTGGCAAGGCTGGAGTCGAATATTATCTGAAACCCTTCCTCGGCATTGGCGATCGCTTCTCGTAACGACCCAATCCCGCTGTTCGCCGTACTCGTTACGACGAGCACATTGAAAGTTCCGCTGTATGCCGCGATCGCCTCCGACTTCAATGCCAAAGTTGGGGCTGTCTTTGCGGTGCCCGTGCTAAATTCTAAATTCCAGTTACCGCCTTTTGCTGCCGAGCCGGTTATGCTCGCCGAAGCCGCGATCGCCGCCCCAGTTAAGGCACTTAGTCTTTCTAGAAAAGCAGCGCCAATACCTGCTGCCACTCGACAGCCATAAAGTACAATCTCTGCAACTTGCCACTTTTCCAACTGGCTGCGGTATCTCTCCAGAGTCTCCCCAGAGAGGATTGTATTTCCCAGGTACAGGCGACCCGGGCTGCCATGAGAAATGATGTGAACTGCATCGGGGGAGCCTTCGAGGGCAGTATAGTTTTGCAGTTCTGTCGCAATTTGCTCCATGCCATCCCGAGAGCTATCTAGGGTGCGAGCTTCCACCCCTTCTATCAGTCCTGCAGCGAGAAATTCGTTTTTATCTACCCCGGAGTCGATAAAAACGAGGGTTTTCGCCGCCCTATTTCTGTTCGCCAATTCTCCACTCATAACTGAAGTTACAGGATAATTTAGGTTGGTAGATGTTCTTTGAGAAAAATTATTGCACTTCGAGGAATCTCTAGGTAGAGGGGTGACACCCATGCAGGCTGTCACCCTCCTTAAAACTGGAGTCCTTTATCAACGGGTTGTAGTTAGCGTTGTCATTCAGTATTTAGGGTTTGCGCTCATAAGCCTAAAGAGCCCGGGGTGTGGGATGGTCTGGTGTGGGAACTGTCGGAAGAAAATGCGATAAAAAAACGCTATAATAATGGGTTAATTGTAGCGATCGCTACTGAAAAATCCCCCAGCTTCGTCTTACTTTTCTCCTCATATCAAATCCGGTTAAACAGTCACAGTATCTGTAGGGGCGGTGCCCCCGTGCCCGCCCCAAGCCAATCTGGGCGTTCGCATAGCGTCTGCGCTCCTGAGAATCGCGGGGGGATTGCCCCGGAGCGGATTTATGGGTAATTAAGCGGATTTGATATCACTATTCCTAATTATTAGAGGTTGCAAACGAGAACATCCCGTTAGCTAAGCCCAAGCCAACGGGCGGGACGCCTCTCCAGCTATAGGGGGCGTCCCGCCTCTCCTACGGCGATACGAAGAAAAAATATTTATTTGGAAATCCCTGATGAGCTATTTCGCTTCCCTTGGGAAATCGGATATACCCTAATAGACGAGCCGAGCATCTTAATCCGTCTTATATATAAGAGACGCTGGGCTTTTTTCTCAGTTCCCCTCATGGGACTATACTTTATCTTGGGCCCGATACCCGACACCCGACACCCGACACCCCACACCCGACACCCCACACCCGACACCCGACACCCTAATCCACAAGACCAAAGCGGCTCAAAGGATACAGGCGCAAAATAATCTGGCCGTAAATCTTCTGGCGGGGAACGACTGCAGCGAAGGTTTTCGGGTCGGGGTAGTCGGGATTATCGCCAATAACGCAATATTCGTCGGCACCGAGGGTAGTGCACTGCTGCACGAAATCCGCAGGAAGTTTTAGCTCGCTATTTTCAAAAGGTCGATCGTTGATAAGGATGCGACCTTCTTTAACAGCCACAGTTTCGCCGGGAAGAGCCAGGATGCGGCGGGATACAAATGGGTAGGGAAACTCGGCTTTTAAGTCGCTAGTTGAGAAGATAACAACGTCGTTGCGCTGGGGCGATCGCCATTGGGGATAAGCAATGCGGTCAGCCAAAACGAGATCGCTCTCTAGAAGCACCGGACTCATTGCCGCTACGGAATCCGAGTTAAAAACATTAGTGCTAGAGCCGATCGCTAGTAGCAATAGAAGAGCAACCAATGAAAAAGACTGGGCTGCATATCGGCGGTAAATTTCTACTTTGGTCTTTTTTCTCTTGGGCTGGAAGTCAAAGGCAATGCTAGCGGCCAAATGCTCGCGCAGTTTATCGTGATAAAAGCGAAAGCTTCCCCCCGACTGTTTTAAAATGCCACTTCGCCTCGCCTCTTCCAGAAAGGCAGCATAGTTCCAAGGCATCCTACCCCGACGCGACAAGATCCAGCGCAAAGAAAAATGCTGAATGAGAGCAAGGCCACCTCCCAACCAAAGTCCCAAAAATATTCCTTGTAAAGATGCTTGAGCTGAGAGTTCTAGGAAATTAATTTCCTGTCCCGTTGCCCAACGAGGTACAACATATGCTAGCGGACTTAATAATATAGCTAAGCCCATAGTCATCATGGTTATTATGCCAGTTTCCCTAATTCCTTGATTGGGTCTTTCTCTTACTTTTAAATCTGCTTTTAAACCTTCAATCAGCCCGACAATAAGACCGACAATCAGCCCGAACTTTAGCCCGACAACCCGCCCGAACTTTTCCCCGAAAATCACCCCGACAACCAGGCCGACAACCAGGCCGAATATAGGACCTACAATCAGCGCATAGTTCAATCCTGAAGACAAAGCCCGCTTAATGCCATGCCAAGAGAGTTCAAGAGCTTCTGTCAGTTCAATTGAGTCGTTTTCATCATAAATTAGCCCGACAATCAGGAGTCCAATCAGCCAGACAATTAGCGCTACAAACAGCCCTACAGTCAGCCCTACAGTCAGCCCTACAGTTGGCTCTACAAAAAAACATACAAACAGCCCGACAAACAGCCCGAAAATCAGCCCGAAAATCAGCCCAAAAATCAGATTATATTGTTTTCGCTGTTTGTCGTTTTCAAGCCAGGTTGGTTGCAATCCTTCTATCAAAAACTCTCGTTGCTTAATCTCTTCTCGCTCCATGCTCGCGGCCAACCAAGCCAGATAATGCCTTGCCTTCTTATGGTCGCAGTCCTTTAGCCGCCTATCGAGATTCCATGTGGCCGGGTCGAGCTTGCGATGCAAAAATTCCTCAAAAAGTTGCTCTTGGCAAGCTTCCCGGTCTTGCGGCGGATATTGGGGCAGTCCCTCGGGGTAGGCAGTGGGCATCAGATTTAATAACATCGGACTCCGCGCCAGTTCCATAAATCCGGGCTGAGATTTTAACTGCCGCCAGAGATATGCGGCCTTGCGTTTCCTTAAATAATCCTCAATTTGACTATCGGTTAATTCTCGAAGCCTTACCGCTCGGTCGATTTTTTGGAAACGAATGCGGCCTTGGGCTGGGCCTGCGCTATTTTTGCCCGCCCTTTTGGTCGCACCCTCTGCTACGGCATTTTTGTAGTCCTCAATTCGACAGCAGATAGCGATCGCTTTTAGCTGTTCTCCATAATTTTCTTGCAGCACCTCGATTGCTCTTATTGCCTCTTTAATTCCATTCTTGCCCCGACCCAGCTCGTCCAGACCGTCGAGCAAAGGCACGATTTTGTTGCCCTCCAGCCATTCTCGACCAGTCTGAAGATCCAAGCCATAGCGCGCCGCCATTTGTTCCGCCATCCACTCCAGCATCGGCTCTCCTCGCCAAGCGGACAACTCGAAGATAACGGGGATGGGCTCTTCGCTGTTATTCTTTGCTGCCTTTCCCAATGCCTTAGCCAGCTTCAGCAACTCCGTCGTTTTGCCGCTGCCCGGTTCTCCCAAAATCAATAAGTGCCTGCTGGCTTCCTCGAATATCTCCAAAATTGGCTTGCTGGCTTCTAGCAGCCTCGTTTCCCCTGTTTGTAAATTATTCAGATCCTGACGATCCGTAAATATTTCGGTCATCAAGGCGGCTACTTCTGTGGCGGAGGGGATTTTTCCATCCCTAAAGGAGTCCCAAAATTCCTCCAAGCGAACCTCCAAGAACGATTTATTTTCTGAGTCCTTTGACTGGCCAGAAGCTGGAGCCGCTTGGCTTCGCCCCAAGTAGTGCGGAGAATCTACAGCATCTATATTAATATCGTTGTCTTGGTCGAGAGAGCCTTTGAGGCGTTGCTCGACGATCTTCTGATTCTCTGCCCAAAATTTGCGCCGCAACTCCTCGTAAGACGCTTCCTCTGGGCCTAAACGCTCCAGGAATACCTGGGCAATTGCGGCGATCGCCACGGCTACGACAAGCATAAAAATAGCCCACGCCCATTCCCTTTGTGAGCCTGGTGAGATAAGGTCTTTTAACGCCGGAATTTGGCTTACAAAGTAAGAACCCAAAACTCCCAGGGTCGCCAATAAAAGATAAAATAAAAATCGATTTTGCTTTGGTAACATCACGCCTCTCCCGGTAGATTTTATGCAATTTAGGGGTTTAAATTCGGCACCATACCAGGACTTACGCATTGAACCCAAATGTAGGCCGCGCCTTGCGCACCAATATTTACACATACGCATGTCTATTTATAGCAAGCCTTTGGGGCGATAAAGCGAAGAAAGCGATCGCCTCAAAAGCTTGCCCTTTTCCTAAGCTGTCTTAGTGGCGCAATACACAGATTTAGAGCTGAGTATTTGCATAAGTCCTACATAAGAAAGCCTGCCTAAGCCTGGAGCCTTTCTTAATTTAGATCCTCGCCGTACCTTTACTATTCCGTACTTTATTCAAAATTTATGCAACACTCTATTTGTAGGGGGTGCAATCCGCGTCAAGCACCAAACCTACTATTATATCTGACAATTTGCGTAACTCCTGTTATTGCAGATTGTATTCCAGCGGCTGTAGGCTGGGCTTCGACTCCGCGATCGCCCGAACGGCGGGTAAGGGTCGCTGAAATATTCCAGCGACTGTAGGTTGGGCTTCGACTCCGCGATCGCCCGAACGGATAAGAGTCGCTGAAAGCCGATCGCTCAAAGCTTATTCCAGCCGTTCTATCAAACAAGCGGCAATACGATTGGAAGCGCCCGGTTTCCCCATGCGCCGATCGCCATTTTCGGCAATAAGTTGCAATCGGTCGGGGTCGCCGAGGAGTTGCCCGACGATCGCAGGGATATCGCGGGGTCGCTTTGCCAGAATCAGAGACGGACCGAGCAAGCGGCTTTGGGCTTCGGCAAAAGCGGGGGTAAACTGAGGACCTTTGCCCGGGATAGCGATCGCCGGTTTGCCCAAACCCACAAACTGCTCCGTAGCCGTCCCTGCCATTGCGATCGCCAAGTCCGCTTTTTGCAAGCATTGCACGAAAGACTTTTGGCTCAAAATTAGAGTCGCGCTATCCAGAGTAAAAGCGATCGCTCCAGAGTCTCGAAGCCCAAAAGTATTTGCATCGGCATTGGCATCGGCAGTCGCATCGATTCTGCTATTTGCTTGCCAGCCATATTTTTCCAGAGTTTCCCTAAGAAGCTCCAGACTCAGGCCGGGAGCAATAGCGCCGAGAAAGACCGGCGACTTTTCTCGATAGCTCTCCACCAAACCGGCGATCGCCACAATAATTTTCTGCCAATTTGCATAAGCCTCGGGAGTTCGCGAACCGGGCAGAAGTACGAAAGTCAGCCGTCTTTGCATTTCCTCTAACTCTGCATCGGCGCGATTGAATAGCGGCGCTGGATTTTCGACATCCAAATCGTCCATCATCGGATTCCCCGGATTCAACGCCGATATCGAAAACTCCTCTAGCTTCTCCGCCGTTAGCTCGTCTCTGACAAAAACTGCTTTGCAGCGTCGGCTCCGTAACAGAGCCCGTTCCCAAGGCAAATAGACCGACCCCCAGAAACTCTCGAATCTTTCCCGCCAATTCCGCCGCTCCAGCACCCCGCTTTCATCGCGTATATAGTATTCCGATCTAGAAGTTCCGACAAAAGCGTAGTCCGCACCGCTGAGCCAAGCCAACAACAAGGGCAAAATATCCCCAACCGCCAAGATAGTCCAGCCGCATCTGGCGCGATCGCGTATTACCTTAAATTGCTGCCAAGTCAATCGCACCAAGCCGCTGCGCAGGTCTTGCCAGAGTTGCCCCCCATCCATATATACGAAGCCGCCAGAGGGCATAGCTTGAACTGGCCCGACAATTGGCACGTTATCCAACTTGGTATAAGCTTGCCCCAGACCCACCAAAGGCAGAGCCGCTATCTCTGGCGCAGCAGGCTGTTTCTGCAGCGATCGCAAGATGCGAACCGCGACAATATCCTCCCCATGACCGTTGCTCAGACACAATAGCTTCACTCCCACACCTCTCCAGATACCACAGGTTTCTACAATAACCCCCATCTTTTAGGCTGACAGGACTTACGCAAAATGTCTATATCTAGTATTTGTAGGGGGCAGTCTCCCCGCGATCGCCCCTATGCATAGAGCCCATCCGTAAGTCCGGGCTGAGAAAATACGGAAACTTGAGAAATTTCAGAAAATGCCTCGAACGTTGAAATTCTAGAAAAACTGTGCTACTATAAGTTCATAGCCTCAAAGAGAGGCAAAAAAAAGGGGCCACGGCTAGCCGCGACCCTTTAACACAGGAAAACAAAAACATAAGCAAAGGAGGTGTTTTCAGTCAAAAAAAATTCTCTCAAAAACCCAGCCTGCTAGAGACAAGCCAATGACTCTGGGCAAGTAGCACATTGGCTTGCCTCCAATAGCATTGCTGGGTGGGAACCCGCCCAAAAACACCGCTGACTGATTCGTAAGGCGGCAGCGGGTGGGTTTCCTTTGGGAGAAAATTCGCCCTAGCTTTCACCACTGGTCTCAATTAGCCTGGAAGTCCGGGAGCCCGGCGACAGATCGAGGGATTGTCGCAAACGAGCCCGAGCTTCGGCGATCGCGATCGCTCTCCAGGCGATCGCGATAGAGCTAGCTCCGCAAGGAACAGTTGCGGAGCGATCGCGCCAACGCGGCTATTTGCACCAGGGAGAGAACTAGGGGTAGCACCTCCAAGCTTTTTGTAGATTCTACAATGACTCGCTTTTGGATGCCCTCGCATACCGACAGAGACACATGGCCCCCCCCCGTGAAGTAAAAAGTCAAAAGTCATGCATTCAAAATTCCTTTGGAGACTTGAGGCAAAAGCATCTTGAATGGGTGCATTTTGCATTTTTACTTTTGACTTTTTACCTTTTACTTTTGAATTGCGCCCAACCTACGCAACCAAAAAGCTCGGACTACAAAATTGAAATGCTCCCTGCATTTTTACTTTTGACTTTTTACCTTTTACTTTTGAATTGCGGCCAGCCATAACTTTGAGCGGAAACTAGCTAGCTATTTTTTTTAAGTTTTAGCTTATCAAACGATTTCATATCGCGATCCATTGGACACCAGTCATAAACCTTAGCGAAGGTATTGTCCAAAAAACCGGGCTTCTCGCCTTGGGAAACCTAGGGGCGACAGCATCGCGAGCGACTATCTCGGCTGTATAACGGTAACTCTCGTCCTGGGATGCTTCGCCCCAGAAACCTCACATCAATTTGAGAAACGCTATAGAACAGTAAATACCTAAAAATATCAATGGCTCAAGCAGATATTGGCAGCAAACGTTTAATTAGCTTAGCACCGGATGCCTGGGTAAAATGGGTGACGAATTTGCCCAACGCGGTAGCGCGAGAAATTCTCGGTTCGGAATTCCAATGGGTCAGCCGGGAAAACGATGTATTGCTAAAAGCCTCCAATGGTCAAGGCTTGGATTTTTTGCTTCTGACCGAAATACAAATGCGTCCGGATCCTCGGATGCCCAAGCGGATACGGGCTTATGCAGCTTTGGCAGAAGAAAAGTACAATTTGTTAGTCTATCCAGTAGTAGTCAACATCTTGCCTCCAGAACCCCCTCGGAAAATTCGCAGCCGCTACGAATCCGACTTGATGAACATAAAAGCGCGCCAAGACTACCGAGTTATTAATCTTTGGGAAGTCGATGTAGCAGAAGCCTTTAAACCGCAAGGAATCGCCCTGCTGCCATTAGCGCCGGTGATGAAAGGTGGCGACAGCGAATCGGTATTGCGGCGGGCCGTAGAAGCCGTAGAAGAGCTGCCCACTTCCGAGCAGCCCCAGGATTTGAAAAGGATTTTGGGAATCTTTGCTACATTTGTACTGGGAACTAATTTGGTGGAACGGATTATGAGTTTAGAATCAGAAGCCCTGCGAGAATCCCCCTGGGGCAAACAGTTTATGCAACAAGCAAAGCTAGAGATGCTACAGCGCTTGCTCCGGGAACGGTTTGGCGAGCTGCCTTCTTCCGTAGAATCTGACCTGGCTCAGTTGAGCGCCAAGCAATTAGAAGAATTGGTGGGCGTAGGGATAAAAGTCAGTTCTCTAGAAGAGTTTATTGCTGCAGTTCCGGCTATGGCACTGTAGCTAACCGAGCTAATCTAGAAAAATAACAGAACAAAAGAGTTGCGTTTTTTTTAAAGACTCCTAAACCGCTCTCTATAGCTATTCGCCAGAAGCCCGGTTTGTTTGCGAAACCGGGCTTACGATCCAACTTAAATTTTAGGGAGCGATCGCCCAACCAATTCCGCTCTTCCCAATGGGCAGGTGTGGCGCCCAACTCAAAACTCAAAACTCTCAAGCTAATATTAATATCAAATCCCAATTCCGCTCTTCCCAATTCTCCATGCCCAATGCCCAATTCCGCTCTTCCGCTCTTCCCAATGCCCCAATGCCCAATGCCCAATGCCCAATGCCCAAATTTTCTAGGCCCAAAATGGACTGCCCCTATCCAAAGACCAAAATTCAAAACCTATAGCACTACTGGACTGTCTAGCTTGAAATTGTAGGGAGCGGCCCGGGAACGAAACAAGGGCGCAACGATTGGTATAGTTGGGTTACTCGCACGAGTTGGCGTTAGCCCTCCTTGGGCAGGCGGGGCGCGTTCGCCAACGCCAACACTCCGTTCAACCGCTCCCTACATTTACACACAATTTTAGATTTGCCAAGCCACTACGGACTAAGGTTAGGACAGTTACAAAACGCGCATATATGCTTATGGCAGGACTTTAGCTGACTGCTGAGCAGTGACTGCTGATAGCTTACTGCTATAAAAAAATCCAGCAAGACTTGACAGTTGCCAAATTTTGCATATATAATAGAGTCTTAGGAACGCAAACGCGGGGCCGTCACGGTTTCGACAGGGGGGTGAAAACTACCCCGTGATTCAGGCCGAGAGTGAGTCTTCTCTCGTAAATACCGGGCTCAAAACAAAAAGTAAATGCGAACAACATCGTTCCTTTTGCTCGCAAAGCAGCTGCTGTTGCTTAATAACCCTCTAACTTGAGGCGCGAGCGTCTGTAGTCCGACTCCGTTAAGGACCACAGACCAACCCCCAACGGATGCCCTAGCGCGATTTCTCTGGTAGAGTGCTAGCTAAGACTTAACCAGAGCATCCCATCATCCGGGATAATGGATGATTCTCGCCCTGAGGATTAGAGGGGCTAAGCCTGTGAAGGAACGGAAAGCCAATAACCTCTTTGGAAAGCGGTTCGACTCCGCTCGGCTCCACTAAATTAGAAAAACAGCCCTTAGCTTTATAGCTAGGGGCTGTTTTGTATTGGGGAGAGTTCTGAGTTTTAAGTTTTGAATTTTGAGTTATTGCACTACTGGCGCGTCCAGCTTAAAATTGTAGGGAAGGGTTGAACGGAGTGAAACAAGGGCGAAACGATTGGTATAGTTGGGTTACTCGCACGAGTTGGCGTTAGCCCTCCTTGGGCAGGCGGGGCGCGTTCGCCAACACTCCGTTAAACCGCTCCCTACATTTACAAATAATCTTAGCTTTGCCAAAGCACTACTAAGACGACTTATATCAAATCCGGCAAATCCGGTTAAGTGCCCATAAATCCCGTAGGGGTTCCCCGTGCCCGCCCCGGCCGCTCCGGTTGGTCTGGGGCGCGGGCACGGGGAACCCCTACAAATATTGTAATTGTTTAGGCGGATTTGATATTTAGGACAAACAAGAGCTATGGGAATTTTCGCAACCCCTGTCCTACGGGCGGTTACAAGTTTTTTGTTTAAGTATATAGCAACAATTTAATATTGCCAATAATTTAAAACTCAAAACTCAAAACTCAAAATTCCTTCTGTATTTAAGGTTTGAAGATTTTGTCAACAACCGTATTGATGGATTGTCCGATTTGTTTCTTAAAGCGCCATTTCTGGAAAGACTGCTCGTATTCTTCTTCGTCCATCTCATAGTTTTTCCAAGCCTTGAGAGCCAGAAATAGGCCCCAAATTAGGGCGATAGATAGAGCGAGACCGGCAGATTTGAACAAAACTAAGTTCAAAAGCAGCAAAAAAGTATTAACGATCGCATATCTGATAAAATTCTGTTTTAAGGCATTGCTGCGGTAGGCATCAAACTGCTGGCGTTCTTTAAAATCGTTTTGTTTGCTCAACCATTGGTTTTCAGCTTCCTGGAGATTTTCTGTAGGGATGCCGAGTTCCGAAGCCATTTCCAGCAGCTCGACGCGGGATAGGTCGCCGTCGGTAGGTTGCTGGGCGATCGCCAACTGGAGAATTTGTTGTACGTCTTCTTGAGTATAAGTTTCAGGCATTTTAGAACTTTGCTATAACAATATGGGGGGTCTCTACTTAATCCCCATTGTAATCGGCAACTGCGATCGGTAAGTGTAGATAGCACTACCCGAGGCCAGAACTGGGCTGTAGTTCCGGCTCTAGCTGGGCTGTGGCTTGTCGGATCGGCCATAGCCTTTCGGGTGCCTGCTGTAGGGAAACACCCCCAAGGCGCAAGTCAAAAGTCTCAAGGTAATAAGTCAAAAGTAATCTCTGACCAAGGAACGAGCATTTATAAATGTCAAGCGCGTACTTTGCGTAGTGCTATACCTAAGAGCGCGCCTTAACATTAGGGACGAAAAGTTCTATAATGTTTAAAAAAAAGTTAAATCCTTTTAATTTACAGAGAGAATGCGGCGCCTAACCCCCAATTAAGGGTGGCTAGCCCGATCTGGTTCCAGGGTGAATGGTCCAAATGTAATATTCTGGAAAGCCCACTTTGAACAGAAAAATATGTCACTAAAACAATCAGCTATTTATTCATCTGCCCTAAAAGAAGCGATCGATCCCGAACCCCTAGTCGTTACTTCTGACATGCTCGTAGAAGAAGTGCTGGCCATGATGAGCCAGTTAAGAAGCAGTTGCCGCTTGCCTGGGGAAAATGACGATAGCTTAGAAGACCTGGAATTTCTGCAAGCAATCCGAGCCAGTTGTGCTTTGGTGCTGGAAAAACCGGCAGAACTATCTGGGGAAGCTTCGCAAAAGTCGGCGCAAATATCCGGGCAAAAGTCGGCGCAAAGGTCGGGGCAAATGTCGGGGCAAATGTCGGGGCAAATGTCGGCGCAAATTTCGGCGCAAGTTTCGGCGCAAGTTTCGGCGCAAAAGTCGGCACAAAGGTCAGCGCAAAGGTCGGCGCAAAAGTCGGCACAAAGGTCGGGGCAAAGGTCGGCGCAAAAGTCGGCGCAAAAGTCGGCACAAAAGTCGGCACAAAGGTCGGTGCAAAGGTCGGCGCAAATTTCGGCGCAAAGTTCGGCGCAAATTTCGGCGCAAAGTTCGCGATCGCCAAAGTTACTGGGAATATTCACCGAGCGAGATATAGTCAGGCTAGCTGCGGCTGGAAAAAACCTAAAAAACCTCACCGTAGCAGAAATAATGACTCCTAGGGTAATCACCCTAACTCTATCGGAGAGGGAAGATATCTTTACAGCCTTATCGATGTTGCGGCAGCATCGAATTCGCCATCTACCAATCATGCATCCAGATGGAAGGCTCTTGGGGATTGTCACTCCGCAAACTATTCGCAGAGCCCTCCAACCAGCCAACATTGTCACTAAGTTGCGGTATGTAAAAGACGTAATGATGAGGAATGTAGTATGCGCGCCAGCATCGGACTCAGTGCTAGACTTAGCCCGAGCAATGGCTCTGCATAAAATTAGTTGTGTTATTATTACAGAAACGAGAAGATTACAAACTGAGTTATCCGCCAATTCGCATCGCATTTCAGAAGCAGAAAAATACCAAAAAGTAATCCCCGTAGGCATAGTAACCGAGAGAGATATTGTCCAGTTTCAGGCTTTGGGTCTGGACTTAGGAAAAATGCGCTCTTCAGATGTGATGAGCGCTCCCTTATTTTGTCTCAAGCCAGAAGATACTTTATGGTTCGCTCACGAAGAGATGCAGCGGCGGCGGGTGAGACGCTTAGTAGTAGTTGGGGCAGCGGGGGAATTGCTGGGTATAGTGTCCCAAACCAACTTACTGCAAGCCCTAGAACCTACGGAAATGTATAGTGTCATCGAGCTATTGCAGCGAGTGGTTGAGGATAGAACCAAGGAATTAAAAGAGGCGAACCAGCAGCTTAAGGGCGAAGTTGAAGAGCGACGCAAAGCAGAGGCAGCCCTGCAAAAAGCCCACGACGAGTTACAAAAAAAGGTGGAAGAACGCACTGCCAAACTACAAAAAGCTAACAGGCTGCTCAAAAAAGATATAGTACGTCGAGAGCAGGTGGAGGCGGCTTTGCGAGAGTCGGAAGCACAATCGCGATCGCAAGCCGAGCAACTGGAAAAAACCCTACATAAGCTCCATGCCACTCAAATGCAACTCATACAGGCGGAAAAAATGTCATCATTGGGGCAGCTAGTCGCTGGAATTGCCCACGAAATCAACAATCCAGTTAATTTTATCTATGGCAATCTCGCCCATGCCAATCAATACATTAATGAAATCATCGATTTGGTTGTACTCTTCCGCGAACATTATCCCGAACCGGAGGAAGAAATAAGCCAGGAAATCCAAGATATGGATCTGGATTTTATGATTGTAGATTTGGCGAAAATCCTCAACTCGATGCGCATTGGAGCCGATCGCATCCGCTCTATAGTTCTCTCCTTGCGCAACTTCTCCCGCTTGGACGAATCAGAAATGAAGGAGGTTGACATTCACGAAGGTATCGAAAGCACGTTACTTATCCTTCAGCATCGTCTGGGCGAAGCAAACTTAGAAAATAGTCAAATTAAGGTAATTAAAGAATACGGCAAGTTGCCATTAGTAGAGTGCTATCCCGGCCTGCTCAATCAAGTATTTATCAATATTCTCACTAATGCCCTAGATGTCCTCGAAAACCAATTGGGGCAAAGGGCTATTTTAATTCATACTTCAATTGGGCATGGGGAATTGGGAATTGGGCATCGGGCATCGGGCATCGGGCATGGGGAATTGGGACCCTATGCTCTCCGGGCAGGCTTCGCCTACGACTTCGCTCAGGATAAAATTGGGCATGGGGAATTGGGGACATGGGGAGTTTCCGGTGCGTGGGACAAGGAGGACTTGGCAGATAACTCGAAGCTAAGAACTCAAGACTTACGACTTGAAGCTAAGAACTCAGAAGTTGAAACTAACTCAAAACTTAAAACTCAAAACTCAAAACTTAAGACTCAGAACTCAGAAGAGTTTATTGTTATTCGGATTGCCGATAACGGTCCGGGGATGGGGGAGAAGGTTAGAAACCGGCTATTCGAGCCCTTTTTTACAACTAAAAATGTAGGTAAGGGCACGGGCTTGGGGTTGTCGATTAGTTACCAGATTGTAGTGGAGAAACATGGCGGTCAGATAGATTGTATCTCTGCGCCGGGGCGGGGAACGGAGTTCAGATTGGAGATTCCCCTGCGACAATCAGCGCCTTATAGGGTGTAGGGCGTGGGGTGTGGGGTGTGGGGTGTGGGGTGTGGGGTGTGGGGTGTGGGGGGTGGGGGGTGTGGGGTGTGGGGTGGGGTGTGGGGTGTTGGGGGTTTGGGGGGTGGGGTGAGGGGTGTGGGGGTTAGGGTTTAGGAGGTCGGA